>NZ_JBRIOU010000004.1:790782-797879 GCF_053474865.1 Streptomyces sp. CO7 | reverse complement strand
GGGGTGACGGGCGGGGCGGGGACGGAGGTCGCGGCGCCCACGCGGGTGGACGCCTCGGTACTGGCAGCAGGCATGGTTCGACCGTACGAACGGCCTCGCTCATCCGTCCAATGCACGGACTGGCCATAATCGTTCCCGTGGTGCATCAGCAGAGGTCACAGGAGTGGCTGTCACAGACCGGTGACGTGGAAGACATCGTCACGAACCTCGTCCCGCGTCTCGCGTACTTCGCGGGCGTGGCCCGCAACGAGCACGTCACGCGGGCCGCGCAGGAGATGCGGGTGCCGCAGTCGACGCTCTCGCGGGCCGTCGCCCGGCTGGAGGAGGACCTCGGGGTCGACCTCTTCGCCCGGCGCGGCCGCACGGTGGCCCTCACGCCCGCGGGGCGCACCTTCCTGGCCTCCGTGGAGCGGGCGCTGGCCGACCTGGAGCGGGCCGCCGAGGAGGTCCGCGCGGACGCCGACGCGGCGGTCGGCAAGGTCGCCTTCGGGTTCCTGCACACCATGGGCGCCGAGACGGTGCCGGGGCTCATCCACGCCTTCCGCGCCGACCACCCGGGCATCCGGTTCAGCCTCGTGCAGAACTACGGCGAGGCGATGCTGGAGGGCCTGCGGCGCGGCGAGCTGGACCTGTGCCTGACCTCGCCGGTGCCGGACGCCCCGGACCTGGTGGCCCGTCGCCTCGACGAGCAGAAGCTGCGGCTGGTGGTGCCCGCCGACCACCGGCTGGCCTCGCGGCGGCGGATCCGGCTGTCGGAGGCGGCGGAGGAGACCTTCGTGACGCTGGAGACCGGGTACGGGCTGCGGCGGATCACCGACGACCTGTGCGCGCAGGCCGGGTTCCGGCCGCGGGTCGCCTTCGAGGGGGAGGAGGCGGAGACCCTGCGCGGCCTGGTCGCGGCCGGGCTGGGCGTCGCGCTGCTGCCGCCGCCGGCCTTCCCGCGGCCCGGGGTCGCCGAGCTCGCCGTCACCGCGCCGCGGGCGGTGCGCGAGATCGGCGTGGCCTGGCTCGACGGCCACCCCGACACCCCGCCGGTCGCCGCCTTCAAGAAGTTCCTGCTCTCCCGCCGCGGGCACCTGCTGCCGACGTGACACCCCGCGGGGCCCGCGGGGTGTCACCCCTCGCGCAGGCGGCCGAAGCCCGAGGCGAGGGGCATGCGCAGGCCCAGCGGCGGAGGCGCGGCGAGCGCGTCCCGCACGGCACGCGGCATCGGCGCCCCCACGAGCGTGCCGAGCGCGAAGTCGGCGGCCAGTGTGTGGACCTCCCACCGGTAGGCCCGCAGCGCGTGCCCGTCGGTGTGCACCTCGAACCGGCACACCTCCCGGTTCGTCTTCTTGATCCGCTCGGCCAGCCGGAACGAGCGCTCCGGCGCACACCGCGCGTCGTCCGTGCCGTGCACGACCAGCACCTGACGGGACGCCAGCTGCTTGACCGGCTCGGGCCCGGCCGCCGCCCCGTGCCCGCCGTCCGGCGGCAGCCAGGGGGCCAGCGCGACCACCGACCTGACCGCCGGGTGCCCCGCGGCCCTCAGCGCCGCCCGCCCGCCCATGTCCACCCCGACCAGGCACACCGGCACGTCGCCGTACCGCCGCACCGCCTCGTCGGCGGCGAGCTCCGCGTCCTCGGCGAGCGCCGCGTCCTCGCCGTTCCAGCCGCCCAGCCGGTAGCGCACCAGGTGCACCGCGAGGCCGGGCCGCTCCCCGGCCCGGGCCAGCCGCCGGCCCAGGGCGCGCATCGCGACGTACGCGGCCGCGGTGGACGGCGCGCGGTCCGACTTCTCCTTGCCGGGGGGCAGCAGCAGCACCACCCCGGCGACCGTGCGGGGACCGTCCGGCCGCCGCAGGGGCCGCGCGGCGAACGGCTTGCCGAGCCGATCCGGTCCGTCCGGGCGGTCCGGTAGGTCCGGGCCGCGGGTGCCTTGGTGTGCCATGCGCCCACACTGGCAGAACACCGCGCCCACGCCACCCTTGCGCGCGGGATCTACGCGCGTAGGGAATTGCGCGTTATGGTTCAGCGATGAAGAGCCAGACCATCCACGCCCCGACCGCGGAGCAGATCCGCCGGGCCCCGAAGGTCGTGCTGCACGACCACCTCGACGGCGGCCTGCGCCCCGGCACGGTCGTCGAACTCGCCCGCGAGAACGGGTACGAGTCGCTGCCGTACAACGACACCGACAAGCTCGGCTCCTGGTTCCGCGAGGCCGCGGACTCCGGTTCCCTGGAGCGGTACCTGGAGACCTTCGCCCACACCGTCGGTGTGATGCAGACCGAGAACGCCCTGCGCCGCGTGGCCGCCGAGTGCGCCGAGGACCTCGCCGCCGACGGCGTGGTCTACGCCGAGGTGCGGTACGCCCCCGAGCAGCACCTGGAGGGCGGGCTGACGCTGGAGCAGGTCGTCGAGGCCGTCAACGCCGGTTTCCGGGAAGGGGAGCGGCGCGCGCGGGACAACGGCCACCGCATCCGCGTCGGCGCCCTGCTCACCGCCATGCGGCACGCCGCCCGTTCGCTGGAGATCGCCGAACTCGCCAACCGGTACCGGGACTCCGGCGTGGTCGGCTTCGACATCGCGGGCGCCGAGGCCGGATACCCGCCCACCCGCCACCTGGACGCCTTCGAGTTCCTGAAGCGGGAGAACAACCACTTCACCATCCACGCCGGCGAGGCCTTCGGGCTGCCGTCGATCTGGCAGGCCCTGCAGTGGTGCGGCGCCGACCGGCTCGGCCACGGCGTGCGGATCATCGACGACATCGAGGTCGCCGAGGACGGCTCGGTGGAGCTCGGCCGGCTCGCCGCCTACGTCCGCGACAAGCGGATCCCGCTGGAGCTCTGTCCGACCTCCAACCTGCAGACCGGTGCGGTCGACTCCTACGCGAACCATCCGATCGGCCTGCTGCGGCGGCTGCACTTCCGGGTCACCGTCAACACCGACAACCGCCTGATGTCCGGTACCACCATGAGCCGCGAATTCGAGCACCTTGTCGGTACTTTCGATTATTCGCTCGACGACATGCAGTGGTTCACCGTCAATGCGATGAAATCAGCATTCATTCCTTTCGATGAAAGGGTGGCGATGATCGATGACGTGATCAAGCCGGGCTACGCCACGCTGAAGGCGGAGTGGCTGTTCCGCTGAACCGTCCCTGAACTGCGGTGACGTCGAACACGGGAGGGCCGGGCGGATTCTCCGCCCGGCCCTCCCGTGGTGAAGACGTGTGCATTTCGGTGTTTGCGGACCGCGGCGATCCGTGTTTACGGTCGTGGACCGCTCAGTCCCCCGTCATCGCACTTCAAGGACGCATTCACTATGAAGCAGTCTGCTGCCAAGACCCTCGGTGTCGCCGCCCTCGGCGCCGCCTTCGCGGCGGTCGGCGCGGGTGCCGCCACGGCTGCCCCGGCCCTCCCGGACGCCGGCCCCGCGCTGAGCGGCGTGACCGGCGCGATGCCCGCGGACGGCATCGGGGACGCCCTCCAGGGCCCCCTGGTCCAGGGCCTGCAGGGCGCCGGCGACCAGCTCGGCGGCATCGGCGACGAGCTCGGCGGCATGGGCATGGACGCCGCCATGGGCAGCGCCGACAAGGTGTCCGGCGCGGCCCAGGACCGTGACGCCGGCGCCCGCGCCAACGGGGGCGAGGAGGCGGCCTCCCCGCTCGGCAAGGTGACGCCGCTGCTCGGCGGCCTCGGCCTCGGCGAGATGAACATGGGCTCCGGCAGCAACCTCAACGGCCTGCCCCTCGGCTGAGTCCCCGCCCCCCGCATGCCCGAAGGGGCGCGACCGGCTTCCCGGTCGCGCCCCTTCGGTCTGCCCGCACGCGGGCCCTGCCGCGGCGTCAGACGACGGCGGAACGGCGCGCCGCCCGCTTCTCGTCCGGCAGCAGGATCCACAGCGCGATGTACACCAGGAACTGCGGCCCCGGCAGCAGGCAGGAGACCAGGAAGATCACCCGCATGGTGGTCGCGGAGACGCCGAAGCGCTTGGCCAGCGCGGCGCAGACTCCGGCGATCATGCGGCCGTGGGTGGGGCGAACGAGGCTGCTCATGGCTGCTCCTTTGTAGAGCGTCGTCAGAGTGTCGTCTCTGCCGGGAGACGACCCCCGCGGCCGCCCCCTACGTCATCCAAGCTACGTCGGCAAAAGGGGCAACGCGTCGCTCTACGGGGCGATCGGGACCCTGGGAATCCTCGGGGGCAGACCCTGAGCCGCCTCCTGGTCGACACCCTCGGAGGCGTGCCGCACGCGCCGGCCTAGCCGTCGCCGCAGGGCGGCCCGGCCGGCCGGCACCACGGTCAGGTGGGTCACCGTGATCCCGACGGTGTTGAGGATCAGCGAGTCGACGTCGACCACCTGACCGGGAACACCGGTCTGCAGCAGTTCGATGCCCAGCGAGATGAGGACGCCGGCCGCCACCGTGCGGACCAGCGAGAGCAGCGTCGCCGCCCGCAGCCGGCCGCCGGCCAGCGGCAGCAGCACCCCGAGCGGCGCCAGCAGCGCCAGGTCCTCGACGATGCGCCGGGCGGCCGGCCACCAGCCGAGCGCCAGGTCCGCACGTATCCCCGCCATCGGCCGGACGTTGGCCGGGGTGATCCAGGGGACGTCCAGCGGTCTGAGCGTCAGCCACCCGACGACGGCGAGGTGTGCGGCGAGGAGAAGGACACCTGCCGTGCGAAATCCGGTGGCGACGTTGCCGTCGCCCGAGCGTTGACGCTGCACGTGGCTCTAGACGCCGCCCCGTTCCCCGCGGTTCCGGGAAGCCGCGCACCCCGGTCGCACCCGGTCCGCACGCGCCCCCGCGGCCGTCACTGCGCCGGGGCGGCGGTGGCGGAGGGGACCGGAGTGGCCGTCGGGTTGTTGCGCACCTCCGGCGGGCACTCGTAACGCGACAGGTCGCCCTCCGGGCCGCCGAGGGTGACCTTGCCCGAGCCCTGGGTGGCGGTCGACTCGGCGAAGGTGCAGACGATCTGGGCCATCGCCCCGCTCCGCATCCGCTCCGGCGGCACGCTCAGCCGGAAGGAGTCCGCCGGGTCGCCCGGCCGCGCGCCCTTCACACCGGTGCCGAACGGCACCAGCGTCCGGTAACCGTCCTCCAGTTCCCCCGGCGAGGGGTGCCGGGCCAGCTCGTCGAGCAGGCCCTGCGCCACCACGGAACGCCGCCGCGCCTCGTCGGTGTCCTCCGGCAGTTCCACCGTGCGCTCCACCAGCGTCAGCTGGCCCGCGCACAGCAGGTACACCCGGACCGGCACCCGGGTCGCGTCCCGCGGCTGCGGCGAGGACGTCGGACTGGGGCACGGCATCCGCGACGGGGCCGAGGTGAAGTACACCGGCACCTCGGTCGCCCGGATCCCGCAGCCCGCCAGCACCACCGCCGGTATCACGCCCAGCAGCAGCGCCCTCGCGCCCCTCGCCCTCACCGCCCGCTCCTCCTCTGCCTCGTGCCCGACTGCTGCTCCGCCGCCGCGTCCTCGGTCGCCGAGGACGCGTCCAGCGGGAGGCGCAGCGTGAAGACCGCGCCTGTGTCGGGGGAGTTGGCGGCGGATATGTCGCCGCCGTGGATGTGCGCGTTCTCCAGCGCGATGGAGAGCCCCAGCCCCGAGCCCTCGGAACGCGGCCGGGAGGCGCTCGCCTTGTAGAACCGGTCGAAGACGTGCGGCAGCACCTCCTCGGGGATGCCCGGACCGTGGTCGCGGACCTCGATCACCAGCACCTTGCCCGCCGCCTCGGAGGGGGCCTCGGCCCCCTCTGCGCCGGCGTCCGCGTCCACGACCTGCTCCGCCCGCTCACCGGGCTCGTGCGCGGAATGCGCGACGTGCGCCGTGAGCGGCGCGTGCGGCACCGGCGGCGCCAGCGGCTCCTCGGGGGCGTCCTCCACCCGCACCGACACCCGCACCGGGGAGCCGCCGTGCTTGAGGGCGTTGCCGATCAGGTTGGCGAGTATGACGTCCAGCCGCCGCGGGTCCAGCCGCGCCGTGACGCCGCGCTCCGCGTCCAGCTCGACCGCGTCCAGCCAGGCACGGGCGTCGACGCAGGCGGTGATCTGGTCGGCGATGTCCACGTCGTCGAGGACCAGACGGGCGGTGCCCGCGTCGAAGCGGGTGACCTCCATCAGGTTCTCCACCAGGTCGCCCAGCCGCCGGGTCTCGCTGACCACCAGCCGCACGGCAGGCTCGATCATCGGGTCGATGCCGCCGGTCTCCGCGTCGAGCTCCTCCTCCAGCACCTCCGTCACCGCGGTGATCGCCGTCAGCGGGGTGCGCAGCTCGTGCGACATGTCGGCCACGAACCGGCGCGACGCCTCGTCCCGGGCGCTCATCTCCGCCACCCGGTGCTCCAGCGCGGCGGCGGTACGGTTGAACGTCCGTGACAGCTCGGCGAGTTCGTCGGTGCCGGAGACCTGCAGGCGGGTGTCCAGCTTGCCCTCGCCCAGCCGGCGGGCGGCGATGCCCAGCCGGTGCACCGGCCGCAGCACGGTGGTGGCGGCCGCCTGCGCCAGCAGCGCGGAGCCGACCAGCGCCAGCGCGGTGGCGATGCCCAGGGACCAGGCCAGCGAGTTGAGGTCCTTGGCCTCCGGCTCCAGCGACTTCAGCATGTAACCGGTCGGGCCGTCGGCGATCTTCGCCCCGGCCACCAGGCACGGGGTGTCGTTCTCGTCCACCGTCCGCTGCCAGTACAGGTGGTACGGGGAGGAGTTGACGGAGGTCAGTTTCTGCTTGCGGCCCACCGCGTCGCTCAGCGAACGCGGCACGTCCTCCAGGGTGAACTGCTCCCACACGTTCGACGGGGCGGTGACCCTCTGCCCGTCGGGCGTGGTGGATATCAGCAGCACGCTGAAGTGCTGGCTGCTGCGGGACATCTCCTCGGCGGCGTGGCGCAGTTCCTCGCGGGTCGGCTCGGCCGGGAGCGCCGCCGCGTGGCGCTGCATCTCCTGCGCGAAGTCGCGCAGCACCGCGTCCTGGGCGCGGGTCAGCACCGCCTCGCGGTTCAGCCAGTACGCGATGCCGGACGCCGTCACCGCCGCGGTCAGCGCGACCAGTCCGAAGACCAGCACCAGGCGCAGCCGCAGGCTGGTGAAGCGCATGGAGCGGGCTCTCGGGGCCTTCGCCTCCCC
>NZ_JBRIOU010000004.1:789709-790682 GCF_053474865.1 Streptomyces sp. CO7 | reverse complement strand
ACGCCCCGCACCGTGCGGATCAGCGTCGGGGAGGACGGCACGTCCTCCACCTTGGCGCGCAGCCGCTGCACGCAGGCGTCCACCAGACGCGAGTCGCCCAGGTAGTCGTGCTCCCACACCAGCCGCAGCAGCTGCTGGCGGGACAGTGCCTGCCCGGGGCGGCGGCTGAGCTCCAGGAGCAGCCGCAGCTCGGTCGGGGTGAGCTGCAGTTCCTCCCCGTTCTTGGTCACCGTCATCGCGGAGCGGTCGATGACCAGCGAGCCGAACGCCGCCGAGTCGCTCGACTCGCGCTCCCCGCGGCGCAGCACCGCGCGGATCCGGGCGTCCAGCACCCGGCCCTGCACGGGCTTGACCACGTAGTCGTCGGCGCCGGACTCCAGCCCGACCACCACGTCGATGTCGTCGCTGCGCGCGGTCAGCAGGATGATCGGCAGCTGGTCGGTCCGGCGGATCCGCCGGCAGACCTCGAAACCGTCGATTCCGGGCAGCATGACGTCGAGCACGATCAGATCCGGCCGCTGCTCGCGCAGCAACTGGAGACCGTCCTCACCGCTCGCAGCGGTCGCCACGCGGTGCCCCTGGCGGGTCAGGGAGAGCTCCAGGGCCGTACGGATGGCGTCGTCGTCCTCGATCAGCAACAGGGAAGGCACGGGCTCATTCTGGCCCATGGTCCCCACGGAGGGAATTCCGGTTGCCGGAACACCTGTTCGCCCCAGCTCACGGCCCGGACGCGCGGATCGCGATCATCGTGCGGGGGGCCTGTGACAGGTCTGTGACAGTCGGGGGACACCGTCATGAAGTGTCCCCGGCAACATCTTCCTCACGGACAGGAACATGACGGGGAGGCGCGGGATGAGCACTCTGCTCAGCAATGGCACTGGTGCAGTGGCCACGCGTCTGCACGACGTGGTGATCCGGGGGGAGCGGTCCGGCGTCGTGGGGGCGCGGGGCTGCGTGCGGGGAACCGGCAGCC
>NZ_JBRIOU010000004.1:788964-789609 GCF_053474865.1 Streptomyces sp. CO7 | reverse complement strand
CCGACGCAGCGCACGGCCGCCGACCCGGTCCGGGGGGACCAGGGCGGGCCGCGCGCCACCGGGGGCGGCCTGTCGGAGGCCGAGTTCACCGCCTACGTGCGGGAACGGCGGGCCTCGCTGTACGCCACGGCCTACCACCTGACCGGCGACCGCTTCGAGGCGGAGGACCTGCTGCAGAGCGCGCTGTTCTCCACCTACCGGGCGTGGGACCGGATCAGCGACAAGGCGGCGGTGGGCGGCTACCTGCGGCGCACCATGACCAACCTGCACATCAGCGCCTGGCGGCGCCGCAAGCTCAACGAATACCCGACCGAGGAGCTGCCGGAGACGGCCGGCGACCTGGACTCCATGCGCGGCACCGAGCTGCGCACCGTCCTGTGGCAGGCGCTCTCCCGGCTCCCCGAGCCGCAGCGGACCATGCTGGTCCTGCGGTACTACGAGGGCCGCACCGATCCGGAGATCGCGGACATCCTCGACATCAGTGTCGGCACGGTCAAGTCCAGCATCTGGCGGTCGCTGCGGCGGCTGCGGGAGGACCAGGTCCTGGGACTCGGCCGTGACGAGGAGGAAGCCTTCGGCGAACTGGTCGCCTGAAGGTAGCGAGGGCTCACGGGGGATCGGAGCCCTTGGGGGGTACGGGGGAAC
>NZ_JBRIOU010000004.1:779070-788864 GCF_053474865.1 Streptomyces sp. CO7 | reverse complement strand
GCCCGGCTGCCCGACGCGGTAGGGCCGCGCTGCCCGCCTCGGCCGGACTCGTCTCACGCGGGTCGGTCGGGGCCCGCCTCGGCCGGGCTCGTGCCACCCGGGTCGGTCGGGCCCGCTCAGCCGGTGGTGGCCCGGGTCCCGCCGGACCGGGCCGTCGCCGCGTCCACCACGGCCGCCACCCGCGTCTCGGCCTCCGGCCGGTCGCAGGGGTACGCCCCCAGCGAGGTCTGCCGCGCCACGATGGTCCGCTCCGACCGCATCAGCCGCCAGCCCCGCCGCAGCAGGAACGGCACCGACTTGCGGCCCTCGCGCAGGTCCCGCAGGAACCGCCGCCGGAAGGTGGTCACCGACCCCCGGGTCAGGCACAGGGCGTCGCCCAGCAGCCCCAGGTCACGGCAGCGGGAGACGATCTCCGCGGCGAAGATGCCCTCCGCAACGAACACCGGCGCCCCGGCGATGTCCAGCTCCGTGCGCCCGGTGCGGGCGCTCAGCGAGATGTCGTACACAGGCACCTCGGTCCGCCCCGTCCGGCACAGCGACTCGATCGCGGCCACCGCGGTGTCCGCGTCCCAGGACAGCGGATGGTCCCAGTCGATGTCCTCGCTCCCGGCCAGCAGCGGCAGCGAGGGGTCGTCCGCCTCCTTGTAGAAGTCGTCCAGCCGCAGCACCGGCAGTCCGGTGGCGGCAGCGAGCAACGACTTCCCGGACCCCGAGGGGCCGCAGAGCAGAACAACACGTGTCGACGAGGAGTACTGGGTGGTCACGAGATACCAGTCTGCGGCATCGAACGCCCCTCGAACGAGTCCGCGTCCCGACTTGGCGCGGACATCACATGGACGCCCGGCCCCGCGACGCTCGTCGCGGCCCCCTCACCGCGCCGTCACCGCGCCGTCACCGCGCCGTCACCGCGACGCCGCCGTCATCGGCGCCCCGACCGTGACGGACGGGTCGCGGGGCCGGAGGAAGGAGGTGCGGGGCAGCGAGCCGTCGGAGCGCCGGGGCCCTTCCGCCTCGCGCGGGTCCTGGGACAGCAGGCCGCCGACGGCCGGCGTGCGCGCCGAGTCCCAGGTGTTGCCCGCGGACCGCACGGACGGGCCCGGGGAGGTCGCGCGGCCGTCGCTCCAGGCGGCGTTCTGCTCGAGGGAGCCGGAGGAGTCGGCGATCCGGAAGCCGGCGAGGCCGTTGCGGTAGGCGCTGTTGCGCACCAGGGTGAGCCGGCCGGTGTTGCCCTCGTCGTTGAAGCCGTACCCCCCGTTGTCCCAGGCCGCGTTGTTACGCGCGGTGTGGGCCACGGCGGCCCGGGTCCGGCCCCCGCCGAAGGTGAAACCGTTGCCGTTGCGGTAGGACCAATTGCCGTCGAGGAGCACCGCGCCGGTGAAACCGCCCAGGTCGACGCCGTCGCCGCCGTTGTCCCAGGTGCGGCAGTGTCGGACGGTGTTGCCGCCGCCCGACCCGAAGACGACCGCGAGGCCCGAGCCGCCCCCGCCAGCCTCGCGGTTGTGGTGGAAGTCGCTGTCCACGACGGTGTTGCCGACCGTGCCGGCGTCCCGGAGGGTCAGCCCCGACTCCGCGTTGTGGTGCATCGTGAGGCGGTCGAAGACGCCGTGCGCGCAGCCGCTGCACACCCAGGCGTGACTGCGCGACCCCCGCACCTCCAGGCCGCGGACCGTCCAGTGGTCGGCGCGCTGGGTCACGGCCCACTTGCCTCCGGCGACCGCGGAGACGTCGAGCACCGGACGTTCGCCGCGGTAGGCGGTCAGCGTGATGGGTTCCTCCGCGGTGCCGTCCGTGTCGATGGTGACGGGGTCGACGGGCCGGTAGGTGCCGCCCCGCAGGAAGACGGTCTGGCCGGGGCGCACCAACCCGACCGCCTTGCCCAGGGTGGCGTAGGGCCGGGCACGGCTGCCGTCGCCCCGCTCGTCCGAGCCGTCCGGCGCCACGAACAGCTCGCCTCCGCCGGCCGGCGCGGGCGACGGGCGACCGGCGCCCCCGGTGGCGGCCGGGGCGGCGCTCGGCGCGGCGCGCGGCGGCGTGTCCGGTTCGGCCGGCTGCCCCCAGGGCAGCAGGACGGCACCGAGCAGTACCGCCGTCGCCGCCGCCGCACCGGCCAGGAGCCTGGGCCGGGGGCTCCGGACGGTCTCGGAGGCCAGGGCGAGCGCGGCTCCGGCCGTGGACGTGGCCGTCCCCGCCTTGGCCAGGACGGCGGCGATCCCGGCCAGCAGCGCCGCGGGCACCGGCAGCACGGCGATGCCGGGCAGCAGCCTCTCGGGCGGGACCAGGCCCTCCTGCGGAGCACCGCAGGCCGGGCAGTCGCGCACGTGCCGCCCCAGACGCTTGCGCCACAGCGCGCTCGGTTCGCCGTCCCAGCCACGGGCGGCGGAGGAGAGGCCGGGACAGCGGGGCACGGCGGCGAGCGCCGACACGATGAGCCGCGCGGTCTGCAGCTGTTCCTTCATCCGCTGCACCCGCACCGCGACGTGCCCGCGCGGCAGGCCCAGGCCGGCGGCGAGTTCGGAGCGTCCCAGCACCCCGGCGGTCTCCTCCCACCAGAGCGCGAGGAGGTGGCGGTCGTCGCGTTCCAGCCACCGGGCGGCCCGGACCAGGTCCCGGCGCTGGGCGGCGAGGACCAGTTCGGCGACGCTCCGTTCGGCGAAGTCGGTCAGCGGGTCGGCCGGTTCGGCGGCCGGATGCTCGGGCAGCGGCTCGCCGGGAGCGTGACGCCGCCGGCGCCGGTGCTGCTGGATCTGGCGGTACGCGATGGCCACCGCCCAGGAACGGAATCGCTCCGGCTGCCGCAGCCGGGGCAGTCCCCGCACGATGCGGAGCATCACCTCCTGCACGAGGTCGTCCGTGTCCGCGTGCCCGTCCAGGGCACGCGCGACGATCCGGTGGAGCAACGGCAGGCAGTCGGTCAGCAGGTGCTCCAGCGCGGCCCGGTCACCGTCCTGGGCCGCCCGTACCAGCGCCGTCTCCTGCGGCGAGCCACCACGCGGCGCGGCGCCGACCCCGGCGCCCGGGCCGGTCTCGCTCCGTGGCGGGACGTGACCCATTGGACCCAACTCCCCCCACCGGCAGGCGAGAAGCCGCCCGCGACCGAACACCCGTCCGCTCGTCGGCCCAGGAGCCTGGCACGGCCGGGGACCGCTTGTAAAGGAAGGGGAAGCGGCGCCTCCAGCGACGGGAGAGGGCCCAGAAGTTTTCTTCCCGGTTTCCGTTATCCGCCGCGCCCCGCCGCATCTACCCCTTCGCCGCGGTGCTTCCCGACCGCCGGCACACCCCACGGCCGGACCCGGCGCGCCCGCCTCCTGGTGGCTCCGACGGGCCCGGCACCGCAGACGACGAAAGGAAACCGACCGATGACACCCGAACCGCCGGTCGAGTCCCCACCCGCGCCGCACCGGTCACGCGGAGCACACCGCCCGTCGCATCGGCGTCGCCCCGGCAGGGGTGCCGTGCTGGGTGCCGCGTTGGCGGTGGTGGCCGCCGGTGTGGCCGGTGCCGTCACGCAGTCGGAGAGTGCGCAGGCGGCGACGCTGCCCGCGGTGGACGCGGCGTATCAGCTGGTGGTGACGAAGTCCGGCAAGTGCGTGGACGTGCCGGGCGCGTCCACGGCGAGTGGGACCAAGCTGCAGCAGTGGGGTTGTACCGATGCCTCGCCCTGGCAGCAGTTCACGCTCAGGTCGGCCGGCAGCGGCGTGTACACGCTGGTCGCGGTCCACAGCGGGCAGTGCGTCGACGTGCCGTCCGGCAGCACCGCCAGTGGCGTCCAGGTGCAGCAGTACGCGTGCGGTGCGGGCAAGACCAACCAGCAGTGGCGCCTGACCGCGAGCGGCACCGGGACCTGGCAGATCATCAACGTCAAGTCCGGTCTGTGTCTCTCGGACCAGAACGCCTCGACCACCAACGGCACGGCGATCATCCAGGAGACCTGCACCCACAACACCAACAAGCAGTGGGCGTTCAAGCCGGTCGCCGGAAGCGGCGGCCGGACCTGGTCGAACACCGCGGACGGCTTCGCCTCCACCGGGGGCGGTACGACGGGCGGCGCGGCCGGAGCGACAGTCACCGTGAAGACGTACGCGGACCTGGTCAAGTACGCCACGGCGAGCGAGCCGTACACGATCAAGGTGGCCGGAGCGGTCACCGTCAGCCCGTACGGCCACGAGATCCCCGTGACGTCGAACAAGACGGTGATCGGCGTGGGGACCTCCGGCGAGATCGTCAACGGCGGCTTCTTCCTCGGTGCCGGGACCCGCAACGTCGTCATCCGCAACCTCACCATCCGCGACACCCGGATGGCCGGCGACGACCCGGACGACAAGGTCTACGACTACGACGGCATCCAGATGGACACCGCCGACCACATCTGGATCGACCACAACCGCATCGAGCGGATGAACGACGGGCTCATCGACAGCCGGAAGGACACCAGCTACCTGACCGTGTCCTGGAACGACCTGGGCGAGGTCAACAAGGCCTTCGGCATCGGCTGGACCGAGAACACCACGGCCCGCATGACGATCCACCACAACTGGATCCACGACACCAACCAGCGCAACCCCAGCATCGACAACGTGGCGCTGGCCCACCTCTACAACAACTACCTGCAGAACATCACCTCGTACGGCAACCTCTCGCGCGGCAGCTCCAGGACCGTGATCGAGAACAGCTACTACGACAACGTGGCCAACCCGTACCACCCCGACACCTCGGCCGCGTCCCTGTCGCAGTCGGGCTCCGTCGTCGTCAACTCCTCCGGCACGCAGCAGACCGGCGGCACCACCTTCGACCCGCGCAGCCACTACGGCTACACGCTGGACGCCGCCAAGGACGTGCCGGCGCTGGTGAAGCAGTACTCCGGGCCGCAGAGCTCCATCGGCCGGTGACGCGGTCCTCGCCGCCGGGCCGCTGCGGGCCCGGCAGCGAGCTTCGTCGAACAGGGCTAGAACACGCAGCAAGCCACTTTGGCCCGCCGCACCCGCTCCACTACGCTTCGTGATTCCCCGGTCACCGAAGAGAACAGGGCCAGAGCACCATGGGACGTCACGCCGCACCGAAGCACCCCCAGCACCGCAGGCACCCGCACGCGAGCGCCGCCCGTGCGGCGGTGGTCCTGGCGGGGGCCGGGCTGGCGCTGGGCGCAGGGGCGGTGGCGGCCTCCGCGGCGCCGGTGCCGGCGGTGCCGAGAGCCGATCAGGTGGAGCCCAAGGTGGCGCTCAGCGTGATCGACCTGAAGACCGGGATGGAGACGCTGAAGAACACCGTCGGGTACACGGTCGGACCGGTCGGGGCGCTGAAGCCGAACCCGCTGGCCGGGACCGGGGTGGACCCGACGGACAACGGGGTGGGCACCCAGGTCGCGGACTTCCAGCCGGTCACCACGAAGACGCTGACCGGCCCGCTCGCGCAGGCGGAGACGATCAACGCGCTGCCCGCGGTGGGTCAGGTCACCGGGATGCTCGGAGGCCTCGCTCCCGCCCCGGCGGTCTGAGCGGCCCGGTCGGTGAGGACCGGGGACGGCCGGGGCGGGAGGGGCGATGCCGGATGCGGGATGTGGGGTAGTTGACCCGCAGCCGGTCCGCGGCTGTGCCCCCTCCCCTCCTGCGGGGGGCGCGCCGCGATCGGTGGCCCGACGGTGACGCCGGTCAGTAGGACGACCCGGAGGCGCCCAGCGAACCGGTCGTGTGCCAGACGGTCTTGGTCTCCAGGAAGGCCGTCAGGCGGTCGGTGCCCGGGGTCGCCGTGAAGTCCTCGCCGGTGCGCGGGCGCAGCACCCGCTTGAGGTTGTCCGCGGCCGCGACCTCCAGCTCGGTCGCGAGCTCCGCGTCCGTGCCGGTCAGGTCGAGGGCGTTGACGTCCATGTGGGAGGCCAGCGTCGGGGCCATCTCCGCCGTGCGGCCGGAGAGGATGTTGACCACGCCGCCGGGGACGTCGGAGGTGGCCAGCACCTCGCCGAAGGACAGGGCGGGCAGCGGGGAGCGCTCGCTCGCGACCACGACCGCCGTGTTGCCGGTGGCGATCACGGGCGCGACCACGGAGACCAGGCCGAGGAGCGAGGACTCCTGCGGGGCCAGCACCGCGACCACGCCGGTGGGCTCCGGGGTGGAGAGGTTGAAGAACGGGCCCGCGACCGGGTTGGCGCCGCCGGCGATCTGGGCGATCTTGTCGGTCCAGCCCGCGTACCAGACGAGGCGGTCGACGGACAGGTCGACCAGCGCGGCCGCCTTGGCCTTGGAGATGCCCTCCGCCTCGGCCACCTCACGGGTGAACTGGCTGCGGCGGCCCTCCAGCATCTCCGCGACGCGGTACAGGACCTGCCCGCGGTTGTACGCCGTGGCGCCCGCCCAGCCGCCGAACGCCTTGCGCGCCGCGACCACCGCGTCACGGGCGTCCTTGCGGGACGACAGCGGGGCGTTCGCGAGCCAGTTCTCGTCCTTGGAGCCCGTCACCTCGTACACCCGGCCGCTCTCGGAACGCGGGAACTTGCCTCCCACGTACAGCTTGTAGGTCTTGAAAACGCTCAGACGCTGTGACATCAGACGCTCAGACATCGAGGTAGGCCTCCAGCCCGTGGCGACCGCCCTCGCGGCCGTAACCCGACTCCTTGTAGCCGCCGAACGGCGAGGTGGGGTCGAACTTGTTGAACGTGTTGGACCAGACGACGCCCGCGCGCAGCTTGTTCGCCACGGCGAGGATGCGGGAGCCCTTGTCGGTCCAGATGCCCGCGGAGAGGCCGTAGGCGGTGTTGTTGGCCTTGGCGACGGCCTCGTCCGGGGTGCGGAAGGTGAGCACCGACAGGACCGGGCCGAAGATCTCGTCGCGGGCGACGGTGTGCGCCTGGGTCACGCCGCTGAAGACGGTCGGCGCGAACCAGTAGCCCGCGGACGGGATCTCGCACGGGGCGGTCCAGCGCTCGGCGCCCTCCGCCTCGCCCTGGTCGGCGAGGGAGGAGATCCGGGCCAGCTGCTCGGCGGAGTTGATCGCGCCGATGTCGGTGTTCTTGTCCAGCGGGTCGCCCAGACGCAGGGTGGAGATGCGCTGCTTGAGGGCGTCGAGCACCTCGTCGTGCACCGACTCCTGCACCAGCAGGCGGCTGCCGGCGCAGCAGACCTGGCCCTGGTTGAAGAAGATGCCGTTGACGATGCCCTCGACGGCCTGGTCGATCGGCGCGTCGTCGAAGACGATGTTGGCGCCCTTGCCGCCGAGCTCCAGGGTGAGCTTCTTGCGGGTGCCGGCCACCGTGCGGGCGATGGCCTTGCCGACGGCGGTGGAGCCGGTGAAGGCCACCTTGTTCACGTCCGGGTGGGCGACCAGCGCGGCGCCGGTGTCGCCGTAGCCGGGCAGGATGTTGACGACGCCCTTGGGGAGGCCCGCCTGGCGGCAGATGTCCGCGAAGAACAGGGCCGACAGCGGGGTCGTCTCGGCCGGCTTGAGGACGACCGTGTTGCCGGTGGCGAGCGCCGGGGCGATCTTCCACGCCAGCATCAGCAGCGGGAAGTTCCACGGGATGACCTGCGCGGCCACGCCCAGCGGCTTGGGCGCCGGACCGTAGCCGGCGTGCTCCAGCTTGTCGGCCCAGCCCGCGTAGTAGAAGAAGTGCGCGGCGACCAGCGGGAGGTCGGCGTCGCGGGTCTCCTTGATCGGCTTGCCGTTGTCCAGGGTCTCCAGGACGGCCAGCTCGCGGGAGCGCTCCTGGACGATCCGCGCGATGCGGAACAGGTACTTGGCGCGCTCGCTGCCGGGCAGCGCGGACCAGCCCTCGAAGGCGCGGCGGGCGGCGGCGACCGCGCGGTCCACGTCGGCCTCGCCGGCCCGGGCCACCTCGGAGAGGACCTCCTCGGTGGAGGGGGAGACCGTCTTGAAGACGCGGCCGTCGGCGGCCTCGGTGAACTCGCCGTCGACGAACAGCCCGTAGGACGGGGCGATGTCCACCACCGAGCGGGACTCGGGCGCCGGTGCGTACTCGAAAGTCATGGGGATCAGTCCACCGTCACGTAGTCGGGGCCGGAGTAGCGGCCGGTGGCCAGCTTCTGCCGCTGCATCAGCAGGTCGTTGAGGAGGGAGGAGGCGCCGAACCGGAACCAGTGGTTGTCCAGCCAGTCCGGGCCCGCCGTCTCGTTGACGATGACCAGGAACTTGACCGCGTCCTTGGCGGTGCGGATGCCGCCGGCCGGCTTCACGCCGATCTGGACGCCGGTGCGGTCCCGGAACTCGCGCACGGCCTGCAGCATCAGCAGGGTGTTCGAGGGGGTCGCGTTGACCGCCACCTTGCCGGTGGAGGTCTTGATGAAGTCGGCCCCGGCGAGCATCGCGAGCCAGCTGGCGCGGCGGATGTTGTCGTACGTGGACAGCTCGCCGGTCTCGAAGATCACCTTGAGGCGGGCGGCGTCGCCGCAGGCCTCCTTCACGGCGGTGATCTCCTCGAACACCTTGAGGTAGTGCCCGGCCAGGAAGGCGCCGCGGTCGATGACCATGTCGACCTCGTCGGCGCCCGCGGCCACGGCGGCGCGCACGTCGGCCAGCTTGACCTCCAGGGGCGCGCGGCCGGCGGGGAAGGCGGTGGCGACGGAGGCGACCTTCACCGAGGAGCCGGCGACGGCCGCCTTGGCGACCTCGACCAGGTCCGGGTAGACGCAGACCGCGGCGGTGGAGGGCGCCGTGCGGTCGGTCGGGTCGGGCAGGACGGCCTTGGCGCCGAGCGCGCGGACCTTGCCGGGGGTGTCGGCGCCCTCCAGCGTGGTCAGGTCGACCATGGAGATCGCCAGGTCGAGGGCGTACGCCTTGGCCGTCGTCTTGATGGACCGGGTGCCCAGGGCCGCGGCCCGGGCCTCCAGGCCGACCGGGTCCACGCCGGGGAGCCCGTGCAGGAAGCGGCGCAGCGACGCGTCGGACGCGGCGACGTCGGTCAGTGCGTGGGTCGGGGAGGGTGTTGTCGACATGGTCACCAGGCGAGCATATCTACGCGTGTAGCTGCTGCCCAGTCCTCAAGGTCTCCATCCGGTTCCGGATCGGTCGCGGGGCGGAGGAGAGCGGTCGTGGTCAGGCACAATCGACATCATGAACACGAGCCCCACGGCCCCCACCAGTCCTGACACGGTCTACCGGTCCCCGATGGCCCTGGCCGGCGGTGTGCTGACGCTGCTCGTCGTCGTCGGGCTGTCCGTCGACGCGTTCCTGCACGGCTCCGCGCGGGCCGTCTGGACGGCGGTGGGCGTGCTGCTGCTGGTGGTGCCGGTGGTCGTCGCCTTCACCTTCCGCCCCGCGGTGCTCGCCAACGAGGAGCGGCTGCGGGTGCGCAACCCGCTGCGGATGATCACGCTGCCGTGGGGTCAGGTCGCCGGGTTCCGGTCCGCGCTCTCGCACGAGGTGCTCACCGAGGACGGGCGGAAGTTCGAGCTGTGGGCGCTGCCGGTGTCCCTGCGGGACCGGCGCAAGGCACTCCGCAAGGCGCAGGTGGCGGAACGGCCGGGACGCCGGAACCGCGGGCCGGGCGCCGCGCCGGCCGGCCTGGGGGCCCCAGGCGCCGCGGGTCCCGGCGGGGTCGTCGACGAGCCGCCGCAGCGGGGCACCGACCAGATCGTGGGGGAGCTCCGCGAGCGCTGGGAGCGCCAGGTGAAGGTCTCCACCGCCCAGGGCGAGGTCACCGTGCGCTGGGCGTACGAGCTGATCGCCCCGGTGGCCGCCGGCCTGATCGTCCTCCTGGTCCTCCAGCTCACCGGCTGACGGATTGCGCTTGAGGGTGAGTCCTGGATTTGCTGCTCCAGCAGCAAATCCAGGACTCACCTGCATACGGC
>NZ_JBRIOU010000004.1:773613-778970 GCF_053474865.1 Streptomyces sp. CO7 | reverse complement strand
GGGGGTCAGAGGCCGGCGGCTTCGGCCAGGGCGGTGCGGAGGGCGGTCAGGGTTTCGGCGGCGCGGGCGCGGGCGGCGGGGAGACCGGTGTGGCCGGCGACCGGGACCACGACCTCCAGGTAGCACTTCAGCTTCGGTTCCGTGCCGCTCGGCCGCACGATCACCCGGGCGCCGTCCAGCGTGTAGCGCAGCCCGTCGGTCGGCGGCAGCGTCTCCGTGCCCTCCGACAGGTCCTCGGCCCTGGTGACCGCGAGCCCGGCCAGGCGGGTGGGCGGGTCCTCCCGCAGCCGCCGCATCGCGTCGGCGATGACGGACAGGTCCGCGACCCGCACCGACAGCTGGTCGGTCGCGTGCAGACCGTGCTCCACGGCGAGGTCGTCGAGCAGATCGAGCAGGGTGCGGCCCTGCTCCTTCAGCGCGGACGCCAGTTCGGTGATCGCCAGCGCCGCGGTGACGCCGTCCTTGTCCCGCACGCCGTCCGGGTCGACGCAGTAGCCGAGGGCCTCCTCGTAGCCGTAGCGCAGGCCCTCCACACGGGAGATCCACTTGAAGCCGGTGAGGGTCTCCTCGAACCCGAGGCCCGCCGCCTGGGCGATCCGGCCGAGCAGCGAGGACGACACGATCGACTCGGCGAAGGTGCCGCGCGCGCCCCGGGACACCAGGTGCGCGGCGAGCAGCGCGCCGACCTCGTCACCCCGCAGCATCCGCCAGTCGCCCGAGCCGTCCGGCACCGCGACCGCGCACCGGTCGGCGTCCGGGTCGTTGGCGATCACCAGGTCGGGGGCCGGGTCGGCCTTGCGCGCGGTGGCGAAGGCGAGGTCCATCGCCCCCGGCTCCTCCGGGTTGGGGAAGGCCACGGTCGGGAAGGCGGGGTCCGGCTCGGCCTGCTCGGCGACCAGCACCGGCTCGGGGAACCCGGCGCGGGCGAACGCCGCCAGCACCACGTCCTTGCCGACGCCGTGCATCGCCGTGTAGACGGTCCGGGCGGTCCGCGCGGAGCCCGGCGCGAGCACCGCGTCGGTGCGCGCCAGGTAGGCGTCCAGGACGGAGTCGTCCAGGATCTCCCAGCCGGACTCCGGCCGCGGCACGTCGTCCAGCGAGGCGACCGCCGCGATCTCGGCGGCGATCTCCGCGTCGGCCGGCGGGACGATCTGCGAGCCGTCGCCCAGGTACACCTTGTAGCCGTTGTCCCGCGGCGGGTTGTGGCTCGCGGTGACCTCGACGCCCGCCACCGCGCCCAGGTGGCGGATCGCGAACGCCAGCACCGGCGTCGGCAGCGGGCGGGGGAGCACGGCGGCGCGCAGGCCCGCGCCGGTCAGCACGGCGGCGGTGTCCCGTGCGAAGTCGGCGGACTTGTACCGGGCGTCGTAGCCGACGACGACCAGCCCGTCGCCCTGGCCGCGGGCGCGCAGGTAGGCGGCCAGCCCCGCGGCCGCGCGGATCACCACCGAGCGGTTCATCCGCATCGGGCCCGCGCCCAGTTCACCGCGCAGGCCGGCGGTGCCGAACTGGAGGGTGCCGGCGAAACGTTCGGCGAGCGCGGCCTCGTCGCCCGCCTCGATCAGGGCGCTCAGTTCCGCCCGGGTGTCGGGGTCCGGGTCCTCGGCGAGCCAGGCCTGCGCCCGGGCGATCAGGGTGTCCTGCACGGTGGGTTCGTCCTCCGGTTCGGTGTTCGGTTCGCGGTGGGGCGGGTTCCCCCGCACGGGGTTCCCGCTCCCGGTGCGTGAACCCGGTTCCCGGTCCGGACCTGGTTCCCGGTCCGGGGGGACCTGGTCCCCGGTCCGTGAACCCGGTCCTGCCCTGGGCGGGACGTCCCGCCGGGGCGGGCCTCCCCGGGACGGGAAGCCCGCCGGGGTGGAGCCGCACCGTCGTGCGGGTCCACCCCGGTGTGCGAGGGGCGCGGCGCCGTCAGAGGCGCGGCAGCAGCCGGGCGAGGAGTTCGCCCATGCGGGTGGCGCTGTCTCGGCCGGCCTGCAGGACCTCCTCGTGGTTGAGCGGCTCGCCGGTCATGCCGGCCGCCAGGTTGGTGACCAGGGAGACGCCCAGCACCTCGGCGCCGGCCTCGCGGGCCGCGATCGCCTCCAGGGTGGTGGACATGCCGACCAGGTCCGCGCCGATGGTGCGGGCCATCCGGATCTCGGCGGGCGTCTCGTAGTGCGGGCCGGGGAACTGCGCGTAGACGCCTTCCTCCAGGCTCGGGTCGACCTCACGGCACAGCTCGCGCAGGCGCGTGGAGTACAGGTCGGTGAGGTCCACGAAGTTCGCGCCGACGATCGGGGAGGTGGCCGTCAGGTTGATGTGGTCGGAGATCAGCACCGGCTGGCCGGGGCGCATGCCCTCGCGCAGGCCGCCGCAGCCGTTGGTGAGGACCACCGTGCGGCAGCCCGCGGCGGCCGCGGTGCGCACGCCGTGGACCACGGAGGCGACGCCGCGGCCCTCGTAGTAGTGGGTGCGGCCGAGGAAGACCAGGACCCGGCGGTCGCCGAGCAGGTACGACCGGACGCGCCCGCCGTGGCCTTCGACCGCCGGGGGCGGGAAGCCGGGGAGCTCGGTGACCTCCAGATCGGTCTCCGGAGTGCCGAGGGCGTCGACGGCCGGGGCCCAGCCCGAACCCAGCACCAGGGCGACGTCGTGGGTCTCGGCGCCCGTGAGCTGCCGGAGGCGGTCGGCCGCCGCCGCGGCGGCCGCGTAGGGGTCGTCCCGAAGAAGAGAAGCGTTCACCCGCCAGACCCTATCCCTTCTACCCCTACGCGCGTAGATCCGAGAGGGTTCGCGGCCCGATCGTTGCCGTGTCGTTTCCGTCCCCGCACAACGGCCCCGGCGCCCCCGCGAGGCGGCGCCGGTGGACCCCGGGCGGTGTGATCTTGAAGGGTGCGGGACAATGGGGCACGTGACTCGGATCGTGATCATTGGTGGCGGGCCCGGCGGATACGAGGCGGCCCTGGTCGCCGCGCAGCTCGGCGCGGAGGTGACCGTCGTCGACGCGGACGGTCTGGGCGGTGCGTCGGTGCTGACCGACTGCGTGCCGTCGAAGACGCTCATCGCGACGGCCGAGGTGATGACCACCTTCGACTCGTCGTACGAGGAGCTGGGGATCATCGTCGCCGACGACACCCCGCACATAGACTCCCCCGCGCGCGTGGTGGGCGTGGACCTGGGCAAGGTGAACCGCCGTGTGAAGCGGCTGGCGCTGGCCCAGTCGCACGACATCACCGCCTCCGTCACCCGGGCGGGCGCCCGGGTGCTGCGGGGCCGCGGCCGCCTGGAGGGCCTGCAGGCCGCCGACGGCTCGCGCAAGGTGGTCGTGCGGGCGGTGGACGGCAGCGAGGAGACGCTCACCGCGGACGCCGTGCTGATCGCCACCGGCGGTCACCCCCGTGAGGTGCCCGACGCGCGGCCCGACGGCGAGCGGATCCTGAACTGGACCCAGGTGTACGACCTCGACGAGCTCCCCGAGGAGCTCATCGTGGTCGGTTCCGGCGTCACCGGCGCCGAGTTCGCCGGCGCCTACCAGGCGCTGGGCTCCCGCGTCACGCTGGTCTCCAGCCGCGACCGCGTGCTGCCGGGCGAGGACCCGGACGCCGCCGCGGTGCTGGAGGACGTGTTCCGCCGGCGCGGCATGAACGTGATGTCCCGCTCGCGCGCCGCGTCCGCCAAGCGGGTGGGCGACCGGGTGGAGGTCACCCTCTCGGACGGCCGGGTGATCAGCGGCACGCACTGCCTGATGGCGGTCGGCGCGATCCCCAACACCCACGACATGGGCCTGGAGGAGTCCGGTGTCCGGCTGAAGGACTCCGGCCACATCTGGACCGACAAGGTCTCCCGGACCACCGCGCCCGGCGTCTACGCGGCCGGCGACGTCACCGGCGTCTTCGCGCTGGCCTCGGTGGCGGCCATGCAGGGCCGGATCGCGATGTACCACTTCCTGGGCGACGCGGTGGCCCCGCTCAACCTGAAGGCCGTCTCCTCCAACGTCTTCACCGACCCGGAGATCGCCACCGTCGGCTACACCCAGGCCGACGTGGACGCCGGCAAGATCGACGCCCGGGTGGTCAAGCTGCCGCTGCTGCGCAATCCGCGCGCCAAGATGCAGGGCATCAGGGACGGCTTCGTGAAGATCTTCGCGCGGCCCGGCACCGGGATCGTGGTCGGCGGCGTGGTGGTCGCCCCGCGCGCCTCCGAACTCATCCACCCGATCTCCATCGCGGTGGACAACAACCTGACCGTGGAGCAGATCGCAAACGCGTTCACGGTGTATCCCTCGCTGTCCGGCTCCATCGCCGAGGTGGCGCGTCAGCTGCACACCCGCAAGTCCTGACACCCCCTTCTCCAGCGCCGCGCCGGCCCCAACTCGGGGCCGGCGCTCGGCGTTTCCGGGGCCCGCGCGGAGCGGGGCGACTTCGCCCGTCACGGTCCGTCGCCGCCCATGCGTGTGGCATAGTCCCCGGCGCGGAGCCTTATACCACCCCGGACCCCCGAGTACGTACATCTTCTGCAATTCGCCGCAAACTGCTGAAACCCGGCGGTCGTTGGGGTTACTGTCAGTTTCGTGTTCGCTGCAGAACGTCGTCAATTGATCCTCGAAATGGTGCGCGCCAACGGAGCGGTGTCGCTCCGTGAGCTCGCCCGCGTCGTCCAGACCTCCGAAGTGACCGTGCGGCGGGACGTGCGCGCGCTGGAGGCAGAAGGACTCCTCGACCGCCGTCACGGCGGTGCGGTACTGCCCGGCGGGTTCACGCGTGAGTCGGGCTTCCCGCAGAAATCCCATCTCGCCACCGCCGAGAAGACCGCCATCGCCGACCTCGCCGCGGGTTTCGTCGAGGAGGGCGAGGCCATCGTGGTCGGGGCGGGCACCACCACGCAGGAGCTGGCCCGCCGGCTCGCGCGGGTGCCCGGTCTGACGGTGGTGACCAACTCCCTGCTGGTGGCGCAGGCGCTCGCCCACGCCAACCGGGTGGAGGTCGTGATGACCGGCGGCACCCTGCGGGGCTCCAACTACGCGCTGGTGGGCAGCGGGGCGGAGCAGTCCCTGCAGGGGCTTCGGGTCTCCAAGGCCTTCCTGTCGGGCAGCGGCCTGACCGCCGAGCGGGGCCTGTCCACCTCCAACATGCTCTCCGCGTCCGTCGACCGTGCGCTGGTGCAGGCCGCCTCCGAGGTGGTGGTCCTGGCGGACCACTCCAAGCTGGGCACCGACACGATGTTCCAGACGGTTCCGACGGAGCTGATCACCCGTCTGGTGACGGACGAGCCGCCGGGCCACGACGAACGCTCCGCGACGGAGCTGCAGGCGCTGGCCGACCAGGGGGTGCAGATCGCGGTGGCCGGGACGCCGGGGTCGGAGCGGGCGGAGCCGCCGG
>NZ_JBRIOU010000004.1:770522-773513 GCF_053474865.1 Streptomyces sp. CO7 | reverse complement strand
TGCCGTTGCCGGGGCCGCGGCGGGGGCACGCGCCCGGGGGGCCGCAGCTTCGCGCCGCGTCCGTTCTCGGCGAGGGCGCCCAGCAGGAGCGGACGGCCGCCCGAGTGGCCGACATGCGGCGCCGCTGACTCCTGCCTCTTCGGGTGGCGCTCCCGTTCGCGGGGGCCCTCCTTCATCCTGCGGGCGATGGTGCCGTCCCCTGGGCGGCCCAGCCGCCCGCAGGGGTGCGGCCGTGTCCGCGGTGGCGGTGCGGACCTGGAAACGACGCCGCCCGCGCCGGTGGGGGCGCGGGCGGCGGGGTGGACGGGAGGCTCCCGGGGGAGGTCAGTCCTTGATTTCGCAGATGGGGGCGCCGGAGCTGATGGAGGCGCCGATCTCCGCGGAGAGCCCCTTCACCGTGCCGGACCGGTGCGCATTCAGCGGCTGCTCCATCTTCATGGCCTCCAGGACGACGATCAGGTCGCCCTCCTTGACCTCCTGGCCCTCCTCGACCGCGACCTTGACGATCGTGCCCTGCATGGGCGAGGCGAGCGTGTCACCGGACGCGGCCGGCCCGGACTTCTTCGCGGCGCGCCGCTTCGGCTTGGCGCCTGCCGCGAGCCCCGTGCGGGCCAGGGACATGCCGAGCGAGGAGGGCAGCGAGACCTCCAGCCGCTTGCCGCCGACCTCGACCACGACCGTCTCGCGGTCGCCCTCGTCGTCGCCCTCGGCGTCGGCCGGGGCCGCGAACGGCGGGATCTCGTTGACGAACTCGCTCTCGATCCACCGGGTGTAGATGGTGAACGGGTCCTCGGAGCCGGTGAGCTCCGGGGCGAACGCCGGGTCCCGGACCACCGCGCGGTGGAACGGGATGGCGGTGGCCATGCCCTCGACCTTGAACTCGTCCAGGGCGCGCGCGGCCCGCTGCAGGGCCTCCTTGCGGGTGCGGCCGGTGACGATCAGCTTGGCGAGCAGGGAGTCCCAGGCCGGGCCGATGACGCTGCCGGACTCGACGCCCGCGTCCAGGCGGACACCCGGGCCGGACGGCGCCTCGAACAGCGTGACGGTGCCCGGCGCGGGCAGGAAGCCGCGGCCCGGGTCCTCGCCGTTGATGCGGAACTCGAAGGAGTGACCGCGCAGTTCGGGGTCGCCGTAGCCGAGCTCCTCGCCGTCGGCGATGCGGAACATCTCGCGCACCAGGTCGATGCCGGCGACCTCCTCGGTCACCGGGTGCTCCACCTGGAGACGGGTGTTGACCTCGAGGAAGGAGATCGTGCCGTCCGCGCCGACCAGGAACTCGACCGTGCCGGCGCCGACGTAGCCGGCCTCCTTGAGGATGGCCTTGGACGCCGCGTACAGCTCCTCGACCTGCGCCTCGGAGAGGAACGGCGCGGGGGCCTCCTCCACCAGCTTCTGGTGACGGCGCTGCAGGGAGCAGTCACGGGTGGAGACCACGACGACGTTGCCGTGCTTGTCGGCGAGGCACTGGGTCTCGACGTGACGCGGCTTGTCCAGGTACCGCTCGACGAAGCACTCGCCCCGGCCGAAGGCCGCGACGGCCTCGCGGACGGCGGAGTCGTAGAGCTCCGGCACCTCGTCGAGGGTGCGGGCGACCTTCAGGCCGCGGCCGCCGCCGCCGAACGCCGCCTTGATGGCGATGGGCAGGCCGTGCTCCTTGGCGAACGCCACCACCTCGTCGGCACCGGACACCGGGTCCGGGGTGCCGGCGACCAGCGGGGCGCCCGCGCGCTGCGCGATGTGACGGGCGGCCACCTTGTCGCCGAGGTCGCGGATGGCCTGCGGCGGCGGACCGATCCAGTTCAGCCCGGCGTCGATCACCGCCTGCGCGAACTCCGCGTTCTCGGACAGGAAGCCGTAGCCGGGGTGGATCGCGTCCGCGCCCGAGTCCGCGGCGGCCTTGAGCACCTTGGCGATGTCCAGGTAGCTGGTCGCCGGGGTGTCACCGCCGAGGGCGAACGCCTCGTCCGCGACCCGCACATGCAGAGCGTCCCGGTCGGGTTCGGCATATACGGCCACGCTCGCGATACCGGCATCCCGGCACGCCCGGGCGACGCGGACTGCGATTTCGCCACGGTTGGCGATGAGCACCTTGCGCACGATTGAGGCTCCCTCCTTGAAACAAGCCGAGTTTAGGGACTGCCGACACGTCACTACGACCCGTACACAGTGGTGAGCTTGCCCACACGGAGTGTGAAACGAGGGCCTGGCGGCGGGTGCCGAACCGTGAAATCCCTTGTAGCACCGGACGGTGCGGGACTCCCCCCGGAAACCCTAGCCCGGCGATGTGGCCCAGGTCTCTGTAAAGCCACGCCGCCGCAGGCCGTGTTTCTTTGTCGGGTCCCTACGAACACCTCGTTGAATCTTTGCGGTCGTCGGAACTCTTGTCGCTTCTCTTACCCGTGAGTAACGTTCACGCCGCCTGGGGAAGTACCCCGGGTAATACGCCGGGCGGGCCAATGGGAGCCTTGCGGAGGGCTCTTCCAGCCCCAGGGCACGGCGGAATCAGCGGAAGTGGGTGGGGCCGGTGGTGCGCAGGACGGTGGGCTTCGTCCTGGCGTTGGCGATGTTCGCCGAGGCGGCCGGGGTGGCGTGGCTCAACTGGTTCTTGGCCATGATGGTGCAGAACCAGCAGATGTCGCTGGCGGGCCTGGACCCGGACATGGTGGCGCGGTCGTCGCGCATCGGGGCGGTGCTGTTCGCCCTCTTCTTCGTGGGGTGCGGCGTGCTGGTCGTGGTCTCCGCGGTCCGGAACCGCGCGCCGGGACGGTTCGGCACGGGGCTGCTGGTGACGGTGGCCGTGGTGCACGGCGTCCTCGGCGCGGCGGCGTTCGCGCTGGTGGGGGTGAAGGCGTTCGCGGCGCTCGCGGCGGTGCTGGTGCTGATCCTGCTCTTCCTGTCCTCGCCGGGGCGGCCGCGGGCCACCGGCCCCGACGCCGCCTCCGGCCCCGGGGCCGAGCAGCCGCCGGCGGCACCGTCCGACCCGGCCCCGGC
>NZ_JBRIOU010000004.1:755501-770422 GCF_053474865.1 Streptomyces sp. CO7 | reverse complement strand
TTCCTCGACGCCCCGTTCGGCGGAGCGCGCGCGGGTCGTTCACAGGGCCGCCGCGCGGGGCGCGTCGAGTGCGCCTCCACCGCTGCTCGCCCCGCCGTCGAGCCGGCCGAGCACCGCTCCACCGTCGGCCCGTTCGTCGTCGAGTCACGGTGCGGTGGGAGTCGACCCCGGCCTCCGCGCAGGAGCGCGCCACGGTGAGGGACGCGCCCCGCAGAACCGACCGCTCGACCCTCACCCCACCGGCGCCCGACCGCCCGTAGAGCCGGATCAGGCCCCGCTCCACCGGCGCCCGACCCGCCGTCGATCTCGTTCAGGCCCCGCTCCACCGGGACCCGACCCGCCGTCGATCTCGTTCAGGCCCCGCTCGACCGCGACCCGACCCGCCGTCGAACTCGTGCAGACCTCGCTCCACCGGGACCCGACCCGCCGTCGAGCCCGTTCCGGCCCTCTCGACCACGGTCCGACCCGCCGTCGAGGTGGTGCGCGCCTCGTGGGACCGCGGCCCCGTGCCGCGTCGGGCGGCGGCCCCACGCCTCGCTCCACTGTGACCTGACCCGCGGTCGGAGTGCGCGCGGAGGTGCAGGGCCCGCGCCGTCCGCGGGGCGCGTCTACTCGCCCGGCCAGTTCGGGCGGCGCTTCTCGTTGAACGCGGCGACCCCCTCCGCGCGGTCGCCGGAGAACGCCACCGTGCGCCACGCGTTGTCCTCGAGGTCGAGGCCGGAGGGGAGGTCCTTGCCCCAGCCGAGCCGCATCGCCCGCTTGGCGGCGCGCAGGCCCACGGGGGAGTTCGCAGCGATGCGTGCGGCCAGGGCCAGGGACTCCTCGCGGTCCGTGCCCTCCTCTACGAGCAGGTCGACCAGGCCCAGCTCACGGGCCTCGGCCGCCTCCACCCGCCGCGCGGTGAAGATGAGCTCGGCGGCCCGCGCCGCGCCCACCCGGCGCGGCAGCAGCTGCGTGCCGCCGCCGCCGGGGATGACGCCCACCGACACCTCCGGCAGCCCCACCACCGCCGTGCGGTCCGCGACGATCAGGTCGCAGGAGAGCGCGATCTCGAAGCCGCCGCCCAGGGCGAAGCCGTGCACCGAGGCGATCGTCGGCATCGGCAGCTCCAGCACGCCCGTGTACGCGGCCCGGTTGACGGGCCGCTGCAGCCGCAGCTGCGCGTCGCTGAAGCCGTTCCGCTCCTTGAGGTCCGCGCCCACGCAGAACGCCCGCTCGTGACTGGAGGTCAGCACGACGACGCGGGCGTCCGGGTCCGCCGACAGCGCGTCGCAGGCGGCGGTGAGGGAGCGGGCCATGTCCGTGGAGACCGCGTTCATCGCCCGCGGGCGGTCCAGCACCAGTTCGGCGACGTACCCGTGGCGGACCACCCGCACGAACTCCCCGTACCGCTCGCCGTCCTGCGGCTCCGCCTGCTCCGCGTCCCGCGCGCTCTGTGCTGGGGCCTGGTGCTCGCTCATGGTGGACGACCTCCCGGTTTCGACGACTGCACTGTTGTCGCCGGGGATCATCTCAGGGCGTCAGGGGCGGATGCCGCGCCGGGTGAGCAGCCACGGCTCGACCACGCCGAGGCCGCGCACCGGCCGCTGCCACATGGGCTGCAGGGCGAACCGGTACCGCTCCTCCTCGTCCTCCTTGACCTGCTCCTCGGCGGCCGGGGCGTCCTGGGTGCGGCGCAGCTCCTGGGCCAGCTCGCTGTCGACCAGGACGGCGTCCTTCGGGGCTATGGAGGTGAGGCGGGAGGCCAGGTTCACCGTCGTGCCGAAGACATCGCCCATCCGGGTGGTGACGGTGCCGAAGGCCATGCCGACGCGCAGCTCGGGCATGGTCTCGTCGTGGGAGAGGGTCTCGATCAGACGCAGCGCGATGTCGGCGGCGACGCCCGCGTCGTCGGCGACGTAGAGGACCTCGTCGCCGAGGGTCTTCACCAGCCGGCCGCCGTGCGCGGCGACCAGGTCGGCGGCGGTGGTCTCGAACGCCTCCACCAGCTCGCCCAGCTCCTCCTCCTCGAGGCGGCGGGTCAGCCGGGTGAAGCCGACCAGGTCGGCGAAGGCGACGCACAGGCGGCGGTCGACCATCTCCTCGTCGTCGGCCGTCTGGATGACGCGCCCGGTCGCCGCGGCGAGCTGGCGGCGCCAGACGTAGACGAGGAACTCCTGCAGCTCGGGCAGGAGCAGCTCGATGAGCGGGTAGGTCACCTCGGTGCGGGTCATGCCCGGCTCGGGGGGCTCGGTGAGGCCCTCCAGGAAGGAATCGATCTGCCATTCCGCCAGACGGGCGGTGGTCTGGCCGGTCGAGCGGGCGACCTGGACCGCCATGGCCTCGCTGAGCAGGCCCGCTTCGACGAGACCGGCCAGGCGGCGCAGGGCGAGCACGTCGGCCTCGGTGAGGGCCTTGGCCTGGCCGATGTCGGCGAAGCCCATGGCGCGCCAGAAGCGGGAGGCCAGCTCCATGGAGACGCCCGCGCTGCGGGCCGCCTGGAAGGGGCTGTAGCGGCGCTCGGCGCCGAGGATCAGGGACTCAAGCCGCAGGGCCAGCGGGTCCTCGTCGGACGTGCCCGTGGTGTTCTGCGCGGCGGTGCGGTCGGCGGCGGTGGGTTCCTCGCCGTGGTCGGAGCCGGAGAACGGGCGCTCGTCGCCGGCTCTGCCGGGCCGGCCGTCGCCGTCCGTGGACCCGGCGACGCCCTCACCCTCGGGGCCGCCGCCGGCGGCGCGGGCCGCGGAGCCGTCGGAGTCACGGCCCCCGGAGCCGGAATCGGAGCCCGGGCCGGAGCCGGACCCGGCGTCGCCCGCGGCCTCCGCGGCGGCGGGCCGGGGGCCGGCGGAGGCGTCGGCGGAGCGGTCGGCAGCGCGGCCGGGGCCGGGCCGGGGGTCGCCGTCCGGTCCGGGATGTCCGCCGGTGCCGGAGCCCGCGTCGTCGACGGTCACGCCTGTTGCCCTTCCGATCTGCCGAGGTCAGGTTTGGACCGGCCTCAACTCTACGGCAGGTGTGCCGCAGCTCACTCCCGGATCGCACCGCCGGAGTGGTGTGCCCCGGGCGCACCGCCCCGCGGCCCTCACCACCCCGCGCGGGAGGGCGCGCGTCACGCCGGGCGGAGGTGGACGATGTCGCCGGCGGAGACGGGGTGGCGGGTGCCGTCGGCGGCGGTGATGACGAGGCGGCCGTCGCCGTCGAGCGCGGTGGCCTCGCCCACCAGGTCGTCGCCGCCCGGCAGCAGGGCGCGCACCTGCCGCCCGAGGGTCGCGCAGCCCGCCGCGTACGTCTCCAGGAGCCCGCTCATCTCGGGGTCCCCGCCGACCACCCGCCAGCGGGTGTACCACTGCTCCAGGGAGCGCAGGACACCGCGCAGCAGCGTGTCGCGGTCGGTGACCTCCGCGCCCGCCAGCGCGAGGGAGCCGGCAGTCGGCACGGGCAGCTCGTCCGGACGGAGCGTGACGTTGAGGCCGACGCCCACCACCACGCCCTCGGTGCCGGCCCGTTCCGCGAGGATCCCGCCGGCCTTGCGCTCCTGCCCGTCGACCGTGACCAGCAGGTCGTTGGGCCACTTCAGGGCCGTGTCGAGACCGGCCGTGCGGGCCAGCCCGGTCGCCACCGCGACGCCGGTGAGCAGCGGCAGCCATCCCCAGCGGGTCACCGGGACGTCGTTGGGTGCCAGCAGCACGGAGAAGAAGAGCCCCGAGCGGGCGGGCGCCGACCACACCCGGTCCAGCCGCCCGCGCGCCGCGGACTGCTCCTCGGCCACCAGCACCGCGCCCTCCTCGGCCCGGCCCGCGCGCGCCGCCGCGACCAGGTCGGAGTTGGTGGAGCCGGTGACCGGCACGACGTCGAGGGCGGTCCACACGGAGTCCTCCCGCACCAGCGCCCGCCGCAGCGCGGCGGCGTTCAGGGGCGGGCGGTCGAGGTCCGACCAGCGGCCGGCGGCCGGGGCCCCGTCGCCGGGGGAGGAAGGGCGTTCTGAGCGATCACGCGGCGTCATGCAACCCAGCGTAGGTGTGGGATACGCCGCACTGCCGGACAGGCGGTCCGCCATTACGCTACGGCTGAGTAACCATCCTCCCGCCGACACCCCCCCTTCACGCCGAACACCGACGTCAACCCCACCACCAGCAGGGAGCCGCACCCCCGATGGCCGAGCCGGAAGAGCTGCAGCAGGGCGACATTCACACCACCGCGGGCAAGCTGGCGGATCTCCGGAACCGCATCGAGCAGGCAACGCACGCCGGTTCGGGCAAGGCGGTGGAGAAGCAGCACGCCAAGGGCAAGCTGACCGCCCGTGAGCGGGTCGAACTCCTTTTGGACGACGGGTCGTTCGTGGAGCTCGACGAGTTCGCCCGGCACCGTTCCACCAACTTCGGCCTGGAGCGGAACCGGCCGTACGGCGACGGCGTGGTGACCGGCTACGGCACCGTCGACGGCCGTCCGGTCGCGGTGTTCTCCCAGGACTTCACCGTCTTCGGAGGAGCCCTCGGCGAGATCTACGGGCAGAAGATCGCCAAGGTGATGGACTTCGCGCTGAAGACCGGCTGCCCGGTGATCGGCATCAACGACTCCGGCGGCGCCCGCATCCAGGAGGGCGTGGCCTCGCTGGGCGCGTACGGCGAGATCTTCCGCCGCAACACCCACGCCTCGGGCGTGATCCCGCAGATCAGCCTGGTCGTCGGCCCCTGTGCGGGCGGCGCGGTGTACTCGCCCGCCATCACCGACTTCACCGTGATGGTCGACAAGACCTCGCACATGTTCATCACCGGCCCCGACGTCATCAAGACGGTCACCGGCGAGGACGTCGGCTTCGAGGAGCTGGGCGGCGCGCACACCCACAACTCCCTCTCGGGCGTGGCCCATCACATGGCCGGGGACGAGAAGGACGCGGTCGAGTACATCAAGCAGCTGCTGTCGTACCTGCCGTCGAACAACCTGAGCGAGGCGCCGTCCTTCCCGGAGGAGGCCGACCTCACGGTCACCGACGAGGACCTGGAGCTCGACCGGCTGATCCCGGACAGCGCCAACCAGCCGTACGACATGCACACCGTGCTCGAACACATCCTGGACGACGGGGAGTTCTTCGAGACGCAGCCGCTGTTCGCGCCGAACATCCTCACCGGCTTCGGCCGCGTCGAGGGCCGCCCGGTGGGCGTGGTCGCCAACCAGCCGATGCAGTTCGCGGGCTGCCTGGACATCAAGGCCAGCGAGAAGGCGGCGCGGTTCGTCCGGACGTGTGACGCCTTCAACGTGCCGGTGCTGACGTTCGTGGACGTGCCCGGGTTCCTGCCGGGCGTCGGCCAGGAGCACGACGGCATCATCCGCCGCGGCGCCAAGCTGATCTACGCCTACGCGGAGGCCACCGTCCCGCTGATCACCGTGATCACCCGCAAGGCGTTCGGCGGCGCGTACGACGTGATGGGCTCCAAGCACCTGGGCGCCGACCTCAACCTGGCGTGGCCGACGGCGCAGATCGCGGTGATGGGCGCGCAGGGCGCGGTCAACATCCTGCACCGGCGCACGCTCGCCGAGGCCGAGGCCAACGGCGAGGATCTCGAGGCGGTGCGGGCGCGGCTGATCCAGGAGTACGAGGACACGCTGCTCAACCCGTACATCGCCGCGGAGAACGGTTACGTGGACGCGGTCGTCGCGCCGTCCCAGACCCGCTCGCAGATCGTCCGCGGCCTGCGTCATCTGCGCACCAAGCGGGAATCACTTCCGCCGAAGAAGCACGGCAACATCCCGCTCTAGGAAGGGTCCTGGCTATGACGATCAAGGTCGTGCGCGGCAACCCGACACCCGAGGAGCTGGCCGCCGCACTGGCGGTGGTCCGAGCCCGCGCCGCGGCCGTCGCCGCGGCGCCGGGGGAGGGGTCCGACGGGGCCCGGGACGCCTGGTCCGACCCGGCCGCCCTGGCCGCGCGCCGGCTCCCGCAGCCGGGCCCGGGCGTCTGGGCCCGCACCTACTGGCCCGCCTGACCCGACCCGCACCCCCGGTGGGCAGGGCCGGAACGGCACGCAGGGGCCGGTGGGCGACCACCGGCCCCTGCGGCGTTCCCGCGACGGCGTTCCCGCCACGCCGTTCCCGCGACGGCGCGCCCTGTGGCGCCGCCCCGCGTGCCTCACGCCGCCCTGCCCGGCCGCGCGCAGCCCGGCACGCGTGCCGCACCTGCCGTGACGCGCGCCACTGTGCCGCGACACTCGTGTGACCTGCGGGGACGTGGGAGGTGAGCGATACCGGGAGCGGCCTGAGTACGCGTACTCAGGCGGCGGGTGGGGCGGGGCCGCATGCTCGGTGGTGTGCTCTGGTCCGACCCCGATCCCCAGGCCGGGCCGCCCGAGGAACTGCGCAGGACGCAGGTCATGCTCCGGCGGCTCGGCGTCCTGATGGCCCTCGCGATGATCCTCGCCATGGTGGTCCTCGGCGTCGATACGCTGCCCCTATGACCGATCTCATCGACCACCGGCCCGCCGGCCACGCCGCCGGCCGGCCCCGCCGCCTCGTCCTGGCGTCCCAGTCCCCCGCCCGGCTCGGACTGCTCCGGCAGGCCGGGTTCGCCCCCGAGGTGATCGTCAGTGGCGTGGACGAGGACGCCGTGACCGCCCCCACCCCCGCCGAGCTGGCCCTGGCGCTCGCCGAGGCCAAGGCCTCCGTGGTCGCCGCCCGCCCCGAGGCGGCCGGCGCCCTGGTGATCGGCTGCGACTCCGTGCTCGACCTGGACGGCGAGCCGCTGGGCAAGCCGGCCGACGCCGCCGAGGCCACCGCCCGCTGGAAGGCGATGCGGGGCCGCGCCGGCGTCCTGCAGACCGGCCACTGCGTGTACGACACCACCACCGGCCGGTACACCTCCGGCACCGCCTCCACCGTGGTCCGCTTCGGCGACCCCACCGACGAGGAGATCGACGCCTACGTCGCCACCGGCGAGCCGCTGCACGTGGCGGGCGCGTTCACCCTGGACGGGCGGTCCGCGCCGTTCGTCGAGGGGATCGACGGCGACCACGGCAACGTCATCGGTCTCAGCCTCCCGCTCCTGCGGCGCCTGCTCGGCAAGCTCGACGTCAGCGTCACCGAGCTCTGGGTCTGAGCGCCGCCCAGCGCCCCACCGGTCACGGAAAGTGACCGCCGCTCGCTCTCCGACGTCACGTTTGTGCCGAAACATCCCTAGCCTGAACGCATGGCAGAGGAGAACCGCCTGCGCGCGGTCGTCACGCTGGCCCAGGGCATGGCCGCCGCCAGGACGCCCCGGGAGTCCTGGCGGGCCGCCGCCCTGGGTGCGAGTCACGCGCTGGGCGGCAGCTTCGCCGCGCTGTCGGTGTGGGAGCGGGAGATGGGCCGGCTCCGCGTCCTGGTCAACGTCGGCGAGCGCGCCCCGGACGAGGAGGAGTTCCCCCGCTCCGAGTCCTACCCGGTGCACCAGTTCCCGGAGATCACCGAGTTCCTGCACGAGCGCTGGGCCAACGGCGGGGAGCCGGACGCCTGGGTGGAGACGGTCGACGGCGGCCCGGCCAAGGGGTCTCCCGACGACCGTGCCGGGTACTGCCACCAGCGGGTCGCCGCGCTGCGCCGCCGGGGCCGCGGCTGCTGCGTGATCGCGCCGATCGTGCTGCACGGCCGCGCCTGGGGCGAGCTGTACGTGGCCCGGCCGCTGGGCGCGCCCGTCTTCGGCCGCTCCGACGCCGACTTCGCCACCGTCCTGGCCGCCGTGGTCGCCGCCGGGCTCGCCCAGATGAAGCGCCTGGAGGAGGCCGAACGACTCGCCTTCACCGACGCCCTGACCGGCCTCGCCAACCGCCGCGCCGTCGACGCCCGGCTGGACGAGGCCATCGAACGGCACCGCAAGGAGGGCGCCGTGGTCAGCCTGGTCGTCTGCGACCTCAACGGGCTCAAGCAGGTCAACGACACCCTCGGTCACGCAGCCGGCGACCGCCTCCTGGAACGCTTCGGCTCGGTGCTCTCGCTGTGCGGGGCGATGCTGCCCGACGCGCTGGCCGCCCGCCTGGGCGGCGACGAGTTCTGCCTGATCGCGGTCGGCCCGTCCACCGAGGAGGTGGTGCGCGCCGCCGAGGAGCTGTGCCGGCGCGCCCGGGACCTCGAACTGGGCGAGGGCGTGGCCTGCGGGATCGCCACCACGGAGGAACCGGTCGGCCCCGTCACCTCGGCGCGGCGGCTGTTCCGGCTGGCCGACGCCGCCCAGTACCGCGCCAAGGCCGGACGCACCGCCGGACCCGTTGTCGCGGGCGTCGAAGGACCGCAGGACCCGGTCCTGCGACTGGCCGACGCGCCCCCGCCGGAGGGCGGCGGGGAGCGGCGCGCGCTGCGCGGACGGGACCTGCCGCCACCGGCCGCGGACCACCCTCCCGGGGACGCGCCGCCCGATGTGGTCCAACCCACCCATGACACTGACGAATTCAAGCTCTAGGCTCCTGAATATGGATATGCACACCGGTTCGACGGAAACTGTGGTGGTGGGAACCTCCGGCCTCACCCCGGAGCAGGTGCTCGCCGTGGCGCGGCACGGCGCGCGCGTGGAGCTCTCGGACGAGGCGGTGCGCGAACTGACCGCGTCCCGCGAGGTCATCGACGCCCTCGCCGCCAAGCCCGACCCCGTCTACGGCGTGAGCACCGGCTTCGGCGCGCTGGCGACCCGGCACATCGGCCCGGACCTGCGCACCCGGCTGCAGCGCAACATCGTCCGCTCGCACGCCGCCGGCATGGGCCCGCGGGTCGAGCGCGAGGTGGTGCGCGCGCTGATGTTCCTGCGGCTCAAGACCGTCTGCTCCGGCCGCACCGGCGTGCGCCCCGAGGTCGCGCAGGCCATGGCGGACCTGCTGAACGCCGGCATCACCCCCGTGGTGCACGAGTACGGCTCCCTCGGCTGCTCCGGAGACCTCGCCCCCCTCTCGCACTGCGCGCTCGCCCTGATGGGCGAGGGCGAGGCCGAGGGCCCCGACGGCGAGCTCCGCCCGGTCCGCGAGCTGCTCGCGGCGCACGGGCTGCGCCCCGTCGAGCTCAAGGAGAAGGAGGGCCTGGCCCTCCTCAACGGCACCGACGGCATGCTCGGCATGCTGCTGATGGCCCTGGCGGACCTGCGCCTGCTGTACACCTCCGCGGACGTCACCGCCGCGATGACGCTGGAGGCGCTGCTGGGCTCCGAGCGCGTCCTGGCGCCCGAGCTGCACGCCATCCGCCCGCACCCCGGCCAGGCGGACTCCGCCGCCAACATGCTGGCCGTGCTGCGCGGCTCGGAGATGACCGGACAGCACCAGGGCGACGAGCCGCGGGTGCAGGACGCCTACTCGGTGCGCTGCGCCCCGCAGGTGGCGGGCGCCGGGCGGGACACCCTCACCCACGCCGAGCTGGTGGCCGGGCGGGAGCTGGCGGCCGCCGTGGACAACCCGGTGGTGCTGCCGGACGGCCGCGTCGAGTCCAACGGCAACTTCCACGGCGCGCCGGTCGCCTACGTCCTCGACTTCCTCGCGATCGCCGCGGCCGACCTGGCCTCCGTCGCCGAGCGGCGCACCGACCGGCTGCTGGACAAGGCCCGCTCGCACGGGCTGCCCGCGTTCCTCGCCGACGACCCCGGCGTCGACTCCGGGCTGATGATCGCCCAGTACACCCAGGCCGCGCTGGTCAGCGAGCTCAAGCGGCTCGCCGTCCCCGCGTCGGTGGACTCCATCCCCTCCAGCGCGATGCAGGAGGACCACGTCTCGATGGGCTGGTCCGCGGCGCGCAAGCTGCGGCACGTGGTCGAGAACCTGGCCAGGGTCGTCGCCGTGGAGCTGGTCGCGGCCTCCCGCGCGCTGGAGCTGCGCCGTGCCGCCACGGGGCTGGCCGCCGCGCCCGCCACCTGGGCCGTCGTCGTGGCCGCCCGCGCGGCCGGTGTCGAGGGTCCCGGCCCGGACCGCTACCTCGCCCCCGACCTCGCGGCGGCCGAGGCCTTCGTCCGCGAGGGCGGCGTCGCCCGCGCGGCCGCGGCGGTCACGGGTCCGCTGTCCTGACGGCACGCGTCGCCACCGGGCCGGCCCTCACCGGCCGGCCCGGTGGCGGCGTCACGCCTCAGAGGATGCCCAGCCGCTCGGTCGCCTTCTTGGACTGGGCGGCCACGACCTCGGCGTCGAGCGCGTACGGGGTGCCGTCCAGCGACTTCGCCACGTTGAGGGTCATGTAGGTGATCACGTTGGATCCGTGGCGCACCACCTGGAAGTAGGTGCGGTTCAACGCAGCGCCCTTCTTCTTCCTGGCGCTCATCATGAAGGCGACGGCGTCGTCGGCCCCTTCCGCCGTGACGGACTTCCGCGGGGTCACGGCGGTGGTCACCGTGTCCTTGCCCGGCAGTGTGTAGGGGAACTCTCCGTCGCAGGTCTCGACCCCGTCGGCGAGGCTCTTCATCACGTTCCGAGCGCCGTCCCCGTCGTACGAGGCGACGACGATCGCGGTGACATCGATCCGCATCAGGCCGTTGAGGTCCGGCAGTTTCCCGTCCTCCTGCGGCTCGACCTCAGGTATCTGGGCGGCCGCGCCGCCGACGAAGGCGGCCGGTTCGCCGAGGATGCCGTCCGCCTCCAGGAGCGGCCTGCAGACCTCGGCGACCCTCACGTCGTCCTTGCTCCCGGAGGCGGTACGGAGCTGCTTCTCGGAAGCCTTCTGGATCTTGTAACCATCGAGGTCGCCCTCCGCGAGGACCAGCGTGGCGAGCTCCTTCTCGGAGAGTGCCTCGGCCGCGGGTGCGGCGGCCTTGCTCGGGGAGGCGGTGGCACCGGACGGCTTCGTGTCGGAGCCGTCGGCGCAGCCCGTGAGCAGGGACAGGGACAGCGCGCAGGCGAGAGTGAGGGCAGCCGGACGCGCCCACGGGGAGTTGTTCACCGTGGGACTATGAGGTCTTCCTCACACACGGTCAAGGGCGTTCCGTTTCTGCGCCCACGAAGGACCGGCCCCTACAGCCCCATGCGCTCCCGTCGGACCGAGTACGCCACGAAGGCCGCCCCGATGCCGAGGAACGCGGTGCCGCCCATGATGTACGGCGTCGTGTCGAAGGCGCCGGTGTCGGCGAGCTCGGTGCCGTCGGCCTGGGAGTGGACCGTGGCCGACGTCGAGGTGGTGTCGGAGACGGTGGTCATGGTGTGCACCCCGGAGCCGCTCTCCGCGCCCGCGGCGGCGGGAGCGGCGGCGGCGGACCGCGGTTCCGGTTCCTCCGGCGTCATCGTCGCGTTGGCGGACGGGACGAAGGAGAGGGCGCCCAGCAGGGCGCCCGCGGCGGCGGCGGTCAGCAGTGAGCGGCGCGTCGTGGACACGGATATCGATCCCCTTGTGGCGCTGGCGAATTGACCGTGTGACCTGATGCTAGTGAAAGGCGCGGGTCGCGGGAAACCCGAGGGCGCGGACCACCGTACTCTCCCTGCCATGACTGCAACCGAAAACAGCCGTTATGTCCGTCTCGACGTCCAGCTGATCGTGGAGGTCGACGACCCGGAGGCGCTCCGGCGCACCGCGCAGGACCGGATCGCCGCGGAGGGGACGCTGCCGGACGGCGAACGGGGCCGCATCGAGGCCGTGGTGACGCATGACACCGCGGAGGCCCTGGCCTACCTCGTCGACCCGTTCGACCTGGTGGGGGCGCTGCCGGGGATCGAGCTGACCCACACCTCGTGGAGCGCGGAGCACGTGGAGGGGGGCCTGGATTCGCTCGACGGCGACCTGTACGGCGATGATGGCGAGCACGAGGAGGACTTCCCCGGCGATCGGGCCGGCGGTCCCGTCGCAGGCGGGGACGTGACGGTTCGCATCGGCATCGGCTGACCCCTGGCGGGGAAGGCGACCCCTACGGAACGATGTCTTCCGGTCCTCCGCGGACCGTTCCGGCGGTCCGCGGCGTGGCGCATTGCACAATTCACCGCGAGACGGAACCGGAACGGCCCGTCCAGGCGTTGAGAATGCTGACGGGGATGTATGCCCGCACCGGGCCGCGGCACGGGCGGGGGCCTCCCCAAGGGGTCGGGTGACCAGTGATGATGGAGATACGTGTGAAGACGGTCGGTGAGCGGCGGCGGCGCAGGGGTCTGGCGGTCGCGTCCGCACTTCTGGGCGGCGTGATGGTCCTGTCCGGTTGTGGAGGGGACGACGAGCCCGCCCGTCCGGACGCCCAGGAGAGGGCCGACGAGGCGGCGGCGAAGGAGACGTCGGTCGCCGAGATCTCCATCACGCCCAAGGACGGCACGGACAACGCGTCGATCAACAACGCGGGTCACGTCTCCGTCAAGAAGGGCAAGCTGACCGAGGTCGAGGTGAAGACCAAGGACGGCGAGGCGGTCGAGGGCGAGATGTCCGGCGACAAGACCTCCTGGAAGCCCTCCGTGCAGCTCGAGCGGGCGACCACCTACAAGATGTCGGTGACGGCCGAGGACTCCAAGGGCCGCGCCTCCCACGAGAACGCCACCTTCACCACCGTCTCGCCCTCCAACAGCTTCATAGGCAACTTCTCCCCGGAGGACGGCTCCACCGTCGGTGTCGGCATGCCGGTGTCGATCCGCTTCGACAAGGAGATCACCGACAAGAAGGCCGTCCAGCAGGGTGTCGACGTCTCGGTGAGCAGCGGCCAGGAGGTCGCCTGCCACTGGTTCAGCACGACCCGGATGGACTGCCGCCCCCAGGACTACTGGAAGGAGGGGGCGACGGTCACCATGAAGCTCGCGCTGGACGGCGTCGAGGGCGCGCCGAACGTCTACGGCGTCCAGCAGAAGACCGTCACCTTCAACATCGGCCGCAACCAGGTCTCCGTCGTGGACGCCGAGACCAAGCAGATGAAGGTCACGCGCAACGGCGAGACCATCCGCACCATCCCCATCTCCGCGGGTTCGCCCGAGAACAAGACCTACGAGGGCCAGATGGTGATCTCCGAGAAGTTCAAGGAGACCCGGATGGACGGCTCGACCGTCGGCTTCACCGACGACGACGGCAAGGGCGAGTACGACATCAAGGACGTCCCGCACGCCATGCGGCTGACCACGTCCGGCACCTTCATCCACGGCAACTACTGGGGCCAGGGCGTCTTCGGCAACGTCAACACCAGCCACGGCTGCGTGGGCCTGGAGGACGCCAAGGGCGCGAACGACCCGAACAAGCCGGGCGCCTGGTTCTTCGAGAACTCGATGATCGGCGACGTGGTGGTCGTCAAGAACACCGGCGACAAGACGGTCGCCCCGGACAACGGTTTCAACGGCTGGAACATGCCGTGGGACCAGTGGGTGGCGGGCTCCGCCGTCTGACCGGACGGCGGTGACTCCCCGGCCCTGACATGGCTCCGCCCCCGAGGCGGTGCCGGAGGCGCCCGGTGACGCGTGCACGACGCACGCGTCACCGGGCGCCTCCGCCGTTTCCGGGCGGGGGGCTCTCGCGTTCGCGAAGCTCTCGGGCTCCGGCGCTCTCGGGGTTTTCTCACACAACCCACAGGGGTCTCCCAGCCCGCCCCTCTAGCGTCCCGCGCATGTTCCTCACCTATCTCCGCCGCGAACTGCGCCGCCGCAGAAAGGCGTCGCTGGTCGTCGCCTCCGGCCTGGCGCTCGGCATCGCGCTCGTCATCGTCGTCAACGCCGTGTCCTCCGGCATGGGCAAGGCGCAGGACCAGGTCCTGCAGTCCCTCTACGGGCTGGGCACCGACATGACCGTCACCAAGGCCCTCGAGGCGCCCTCCGGCGACGGGGACGACAGCGGTGGCCGGCCCAGGTTCAGGTTCGACGCCAAGCCCGGCGAGGACGGCGAGGACGGCGACGACCGGCAGAGCAGCGACCGCGTGATGGTCCAGGGCTTCCAGACCCTGTCCGCCTCCACCGCCGCGAAGGTCGCGAAGACCGACGGGGTGGCTGACGCGGTCGGCGGGCTCAGCCTCAACGTGATGAAGGTCGATGGTCGGTTCACCCCCGGCGAGTTCAAGCAGGACCAGAGCGGCGGCGGCCGTCCGGGCGCCGGCGCCGGCCCCGGCGGCTCCGTGGAGGGCGGCGGCGCCGACTTCTCCATCGACAGCTTCAGCGTGTACGGCACCGACGTCACGCAGCCCGGTCTCGGCCCGCTGACCTCCTCGGAGATCACCTCCGGGCGCGGCTTCGAGGAGTCCGAGACCTCGGCGAGGACGGCCGTGGTGGACAGCGCCTACGCCAAGGAGAAGGAGCTCGGGACCGGCGACAAGGTGACCGTCGGCGGCACGGAGTTCACCGTCGTGGGCGTGGCCACCGCCTCCAGCGGCGACGCCGCCGCCAACGTCTACATCCCGCTCGCGCAGGCCCAGAAGCTGGCCGACGTCAAGAACAAGATCACCACCGTCTACGTCCAGGCGGACGACGCGCAGCAGCTGGACGCGGTGAAGAGCGCGGTCCTCAAGACCGTGCCGGACGCCACCGTGACCACTTCCGAGGACCTCGCCGACACGGTGTCCGGGTCCCTGTCCACCGCCTCCGGGCTCGCCGTCACCGTCGGCCGGTGGCTGTCCGTCGTGGTCCTCGCCGCCGCGTTCCTGGTGGCCGGCCTGCTGACCTCATCCGCCGTCGCCCGCCGGGTCCGCGAGTTCGGCACCCTCAAGGCGCTGGGCTGGCGCTCGCGCCGCGTCACCGGCCAGGTGGTCGGCGAGGCCGTGGTGACCGGCCTCCTCGGCGGCGCGCTGGGCATCGCGCTCGGCCTCGCCGGCGCGTGGGCCGTCACCGCCTTCGGGCCCTCGCTGACCGCGCAGCTGGGCGGCTCCGCAGGCTCCGGCGCGGGCGGTGCGGGCGTTCCCGGCGGCGGCACGGTAGGCATGGGCGGCGGCCCCGGCGGCGAGATGCGGCAGGTGGCCTCCCGGTCGCTCGACGTGGCCCTCACCGCTCCCGTGAACCTGTCCATGATCGCGCTGGCGGTCGGTCTGGCCGTCGCGGGCGGCCTGGTCGCGGGCGCCTTCGGAGGGTGGCGCGCCTCCCGGC
>NZ_JBRIOU010000004.1:750891-755401 GCF_053474865.1 Streptomyces sp. CO7 | reverse complement strand
CTCCCCGACCTCCCTTCCGCCCTTTCAGCAGGAGCAACGACACCATGTACGAACTCACCGGCGTCACCCGCCGCTACACCCGCGGCAAGGGGGTCGTGGACGCGCTGGCCGGCATCGACCTCACCATCGCCGACGGCGACCGCCTGGTCATCCAGGGCCCCACGGGCGGCGGCAAGTCGACCCTCCTCCAGATGCTCGGGGGCCTCGACCGCCCCACCGCCGGCAGCGTCGTGCTGGACGGCGTGGACCTCGCCGGGCTCTCCGAGGCGCGGCTGACCCGGATCCGCAGCGAGAAGATCGGCTTCGTCTTCCAGGGCTTCAACCTCATCCCGACCCTCACCGCGCAGGAGAACGTCGAGACGGCCCTGGTGCCGCTCGGCGTGCACCGCAGGGAACGGCGCGAGCGGGCCGCCGAGGCCCTCGCCTCGGTGGGACTGGGGGAGCGGCTCGGACACGTGCCGAGCGAGCTCTCGGGCGGCCAGCAGCAGCGGGTGGCCATCGCGCGCGCCCTGGTCAAGCAGCCCAAGGTGCTGCTCGCCGACGAGCCGACGGGCAACCTGGACGAGTCCACCCGGGACGAGATCATGACCGTGCTGGAGACCCAGTGGAAGGAGCACGGACTGACCTTCGTCATGGTGACCCACGACTCCCACCTGGCCAAGCAGTCCCCCCGCGTGGTGACCCTCCGCAAGGGCCGCGTCGCGGGCTGACCCCCCGCGGCGGCACGGCGCGGGCCTCCGCCCCCGGGAGGCCCGCCATGGCGGGGCGGCGGCCCGTCCAGCAGGGATTACGGAGTCTTTGCCCCCCGGCCCGGCATAAAGAGGTGCCGAACGGGGTTGACGAACACTGCAATCGCGCAAGCACCCCCTCGAAGAACCGGAGAACCACCCGGCATGACTTCTGTCGCCGCCTACGCCGCCCCCGCCGCCAAGGCTCCGCTGGAGCGCACCACCGTCGAGCGCAGGGAGGTCGGCGAGCACGACGTCCTGATCGACATCAAGTACGCCGGTATCTGCCACTCCGACATCCACACCGTCCGCGAGGAGTGGGGCCAGACCCACTTCCCCCTGACCCCCGGCCACGAGATCGCCGGTGTGGTCACCGAGGTCGGCCCCGGCGTGACCCGGTTCAAGGTCGGCGACCGCGTCGGCGTCGGCTGCATGGTGGACTCCTGCCGTGAGTGCGAGAACTGTCTCAACGGCATCGAGCAGCACTGCCTCAAGGGCAACGTCGGCACCTACGGCTCCCGCGGCCGGGACGGCGAGATCACCCAGGGCGGTTACTCCACCCACATCGTCGTCGACGAGAACTACACCGTCCGCATCCCCGACGGCCTCTCCCTCGACGTCGCCGCCCCGCTGCTGTGCGCCGGCATCACCACGTACTCCCCGCTGAAGAACTGGGGCGCGGGCCCCGGCAAGAAGATCGCCGTGGTCGGCCTGGGCGGCCTCGGCCACATGGCCGTCAAGATCGCCCACGCCATGGGCGCCGAGGTGACCGTGCTGTCGCAGTCGCTGCGCAAGAAGGAGGACGGCCTCAAGCTGGGCGCCGACCACTACTACGCGACGGCCGACCCCCGCACCTTCGAGGAACTGCGCGGCGAGTTCGACCTGATCGTCTCCACGGTCTCCGCCAACGTCGACTTCAACGCGTACCTGGGTCTGCTGAAGACCGGCGGCACGCTGGTCAACGTCGGCGCCCCCGAGAACCCGATCTCGCTCCAGCTCTTCGCCCTCATCGGCGGCAACAAGAACCTGGCCGGCTCCATGATCGGCGGCATCGCCGAGACCCAGGAGATGCTGGACTTCTGCGCCGAGCACGGGCTGGGCGCGGAGATCGAGCTGATCTCCGCCGACCGGATCAACGAGGCCTACGAGCGCGTCGTCGCCTCCGACGTGCGCTACCGCTTCGTCATCGACACGGCCACGATCTGACGGAACGTCTCCGCGCGACAAGGAAGGGCCCCGGCGGGCGACGCCGGGGCCCTTCCTCGTATCTGCTGCCGCCCCCTGCCCCGCCTCAGCCCTGCTGCGTCTGCCAGGCGATCAGCTCCGCCGGACGGTTGCTGATCACGGCGTCCACCCCCAGGGCGTCCAGCGTCTTCCACTGCGACGGCTCGTCCACCGTCCACACCATGGTGGCGACGCCCGACCGGTGCAGGTCGCCCACCACCGACGGCTTGGCGGTCAGCGCGGACGCCTTCGGGTTGTACGCGGTGAGGCCCAGATCGCGGGCGACCGCCACCGGGTCGGCGTCCAGCGTGGACGTCAGGTAGCCGCGGGGCAGCGTGGGCGCCAGCTCACGCGCCCACTTCAGGTGCTGCTTGCTGAAGCTCTGCACGAAGACCCGGTCCGGTGAGAGGACCCCGGCCGCCCGGAGCGCGTCGAACATCCGGGCCACCTGGTCCTTGGACGAGGCCCGCTTGATCTCCAGGAGCAGCTTTCCGCCCCGCGCCTTCAGGTCCGCGCCCTGCGCCCGCAGGGTCGGCACGTGCTCGCCCTTGTACGCCGAGGAGAACCACGACCCGGCGTCCAGCTCGTCCAGCTGCGCGGAGGTGAGGGCGGTGAGGTCCCCGGTCCCGTTCGTGGTGCGGTCCACCGTGCTGTCGTGCATGACGTACGGGACGCCGTCCTTGCTGATCTGCGCGTCCGTCTCGATGAGGTCCGCGCCCGCGCGGCGCGCCAGCTCCTGTGCCGCCAGCGTGTTCTCCGGCGCGGCGGCCGAGGCCCCCCGGTGCGCCACCGCCAGCGCGGGCTCGCCCGGGCCGCGGAGGTAGGGGTTGAGCGAGGGCAGGGCGGTGACTCTCACGTCGTCGAACGCGACGGTCGCGCCGTCCACCAGCAGCGCCTGACGGCCGTTCGCGGAACGCCGCAGCTTGTTCGTGCTCAGCACCTTCCGTCCGTCGAGGTACCAGGTCGCCTTCATGCCGTGGACGTCCACCCGCACCCGCACGTCCTTGCCGGTGCCGGCCGCGGCGGGAGCGGCGGCGGTGTCGGTGACGTTCCAGGTGCCGGCCGTCGTCCGCTGGGCGAACTCCACGCCGTTGGCGGCGGTGGAGCGGGAGCGCAGGGTGGCGATCCACCACGGGGTGGCCCCGCTCGACGGCAGGTCGAGGCCGAGCGCGAACCAGCGGGAGGTGTCGTCCACCGACTCGAACCGGGCGGTGGCCTCGAAGCGGTAGTCGGTGAGCTGGGTGCCGAAGGTGATCCGGGCGCGGGTGCCGCCGTCGCCGACGAGACGGCCGTTGCGCACCTTCCAGGCGCCGCTGACCGCCTTCCAGCCGGAAGGCAGGGCGGTGCCGCCGAAGGTCTGGCCGACCACCGTGGTGCCGGGGGCGGCCGCGGTCGCGCGGATCGGCGTCGGTGTCGCCGGGACGTCGGGCATGGCCACCGCCGACGGGGCGGACGCCCCCGCGGTGAACGCGACGCTGATCGCCAGTACGGTCGGTACGGTCGTGGGCCTGAAGGTCCGGCTTCGCGTATCCCTGGTTTCCCTGGTCATGTTCACGACGCTAGGGAGCGGTGGGTAACGCGCCGGTACCGCGAAGTGACGGTCCGTGGACGGTCGGATGGCGGGCGGACGCCGGGATTCCACGGGCGTGACACGGGAGACCCGGGGGTGCGTGAGGTGTGCCCGCGGGGCCTGGGGCGCGGGCGCGGGTCCCGGCGCTCGGGCCGCGGGTCCCGGGCGTCGGGTTTCGGGGATGCGTCGGGGTGCACGGCGGGTGACGGGTGACGGTGAGAGGCAGGGGATGGGCGTGAGCGTGGGACGGTCGGCGGCGGCGACGGACGTCGCGCGGGAACTGGACCGGGCGGTGGTCGTAGCCGGGGACGAGGTCTCCGACCCGCTGCGGACGGCCCTCGCGGAAGCCCTGGGCCGCCCCGTACTCAGCGGCCCCGCCCCCGACGGGGCCTCGGTGGTCCGGGTCGGCTCCCGGCGGCCCGCGTTCGCCGAGGGCGGCGAGCGCCTCGTCTGGTTCCACAGCGTCAACGCCGGCGTGGACGCGCTGCTGCGGGGCGGCGCGGACCGGGAGGCATGGCCCGCCGAGGTCCTCCTGACCCGCACGGTCGGACGGATGGGCGACCGCATGGCCCAGTACGTCCTCGGCTGGGTCCTGTCCGAGTGCCAGCGCGTCCCCGACTTCCTCGCCGCCCACGACCGCGCCGACTGGTCCCGCCGCGACACCGAACTCGCCGCCGGTCAACTCGCCCTCGTCTACGGCGCGGGCCGCATCGGCGCCCGCGTCGCCCACTACCTGCGCGGCGCCGGCGTCCGCGTGTTCGAGGCGGGCCGTGCGGCCGTGCCCGACGCCGACGCCCTCCTCCCGGACGCCCGCTGGGTCGTCGACGTCCTCCCCCTCACCCCCGCCACCCGCGACTTCTTCGGCCCGCGCCGCCTCGGCGCGATGCGCGGCGCGACGTTCCTCAACATCGGCCGGGGCGCGACGGTCGACCTGACGGCACTGGAGGCGGCGCGGGCCGAAGAAGTCGCGGGTGGCGGGGGTGAGGGG
>NZ_JBRIOU010000004.1:750288-750791 GCF_053474865.1 Streptomyces sp. CO7 | reverse complement strand
CGCCTGGCGCCTGCCCCGCACCACCGTCACCTCCCACACCTCGGGCCCCACCACGGACGAGGACGTCGTCACCGACCTCCTCTCCGCCTGGCGCGCCCTGGAGGCGGGGCAAACCCCGGCCCTGGCCGTCCCGACAAACCGCGGCTACTGACCTGCTCCGGTCCGTCAGGGCCGCTGGCCGGCCTGCGACCGGCGTGCGGCGGTGGGGAGCAGGGTCCGCAGCCAGGTCATCCGGTATGCCTGCCGCCGCTCCGCAGCCCGGCACCCGAGCCGCCACCCGGGCCCCGTTCCCGCGCCCGCTCGAGGCTGTGGACGAGTCCCCGGGAGCTCTCCTCTCCGCACGGGCCGAAATCCACTGGAGCTCAGGTCGAGGGCGGGACACAATCCGGCCGGGGCAAGAGGGTTCGGGGCGAGGGGGAGCTAGGTTGGACGTGTTCGTGTGCGCCGGGTGCGGTGCGGAACTGACGGCGCCGGTGTCCCGGGTCGCTCTCCCGGTGCACACC
>NZ_JBRIOU010000004.1:749702-750188 GCF_053474865.1 Streptomyces sp. CO7 | reverse complement strand
CCATCCCCCGCTGATGGGCCCCGCGACGTACGCCGTCAACCCCCGCCCCTCCGGGCCGCCCTGGCGGCGGTGGGAGGAAGTGGGGGAGGACGAGGCCGCCCGTCGGGGCGTGTACGCGCCCGTGTACTCGCTGTCCTTCGGCGCGCCGAACAGGATCGTCATCGCTCCCGGCGACTCCCGGGGCATGCGGTTGATCCCCGAGAAGTGCGAGGGCTACTGCCGCGGCGTGGACGGCCGGGCCGGGCCCAACCTGGCGTGCGAGGGGTGCGGGCGGGCCGTGGCGACCCGTGAGGACGACTGCGGGATGTGGCAGACGGTGTGGCTGGAGCCCGACGCGGTCGTCCTCCGCCCCGTGCCGGGCCCGGCCACGCCGCCTCCCGGATGGGACGACCTGCTGCGTCCCGAGCTTCGGGTGCCGCCCGTCGAGGCGGACGGGTCGTGGAGCCGCCGCTGGGAGGCGGCGGTCGGGGTCGCGCTCGCCCACCT
>NZ_JBRIOU010000004.1:748289-749602 GCF_053474865.1 Streptomyces sp. CO7 | reverse complement strand
CCGCTCGGTCGGCCTGGCCGGGCCGGGGATCGGCACGCCGCGGCCCCGTCCCGACGTCCTCCTCGTCCCCCGGCACCCCGTCACGGGCGAGCCGTGGCGAGCGTCCGGCGACGACGGGGCCGTGGTGCCGCTGGACAGCGGGGTGTGGGCGTACCTCGCCCTCCCGGGCGAGACCTCGCCGCGCCCCGCGACCGGCGTCCTCCCCAGGGGCGTTTTGCGGGACGACTATGCCCTGCCCCCGCTGCCCTGGTGCGTGCTGACGGAACACCCCGATGCCTTCGAGGCCACCCTGGTCCGCCTCCCCGCCGTCCGCACGCCCCGGCTGCGGGAGTACCGCGCGGTGCGACGCCGGAACTGACCCGGGGGCAACCGCCGTCAGGCCGTGCCCGTCCGGACGAGGGCTCCGAAGGCGCTCAGCAGGCTCGCCACGCGTCTCCTGCCCAACTCCGGTACGAGCGTGCCGAGGACGACGGGGGCCCGGCCGGCGAGGGATACGTCAGAAGATCGGGGCGGTCCCGTCGCCCCACCGCTAGAACGGGTGAGGCGAACGAGGGACCGCGTTGCTCAGCCGGCGTCCGGCGCCGCGGCCACGCCCACCGGGCAGGACAGGCCCGTGCCGCCGATGCCGCAGTAGCCGTTGGGGTTCTTGGCGTCGGAGAGGTACTGCTGGTGGTAGAGCTCGGCCGGGTAGAAGGGGTGGGCGGCGGCGGGCTCGATCTCGGTGGTGACGGAGCCGTAGCCGGCCTCGGTGAGGACCTGCTGGTAGGCGGCGCGGGAGGCCTCGGCGGTCGCCGCCTGCTCGGGGGTGTGGGTGAAGACGGCGGAGCGGTACTGGGTGCCGACGTCGTTGCCCTGGCGGTGGCCCTGGGTGGGGTCGTGGGACTCCCAGAAGGTCTTGAGCAGGGCCTCGTAGGAGAGGACGTCCGGGTCGTACACGACGCGGACGGTCTCGGTGTGGCCGGTGAGGCCCGAGCAGACCTCCTCGTACGTGGGGTTCTCGGTGAAGCCGCCCTGGTAGCCGACGAGGGTGGTCCACACCCCGGCCGGGAGCTGCCAGAACTTGCGCTCGGCGCCCCAGAAACAGCCGAGGGCGAAGTCGGCCACGGCCATGCCCTCGGGGTGGTCGAAGAGCGGCGTGCCGAGGACGGTGTGGGCCCCGGCGGCCTCCGGCGTGAGGACCGGCGCGGCGCGGCCGGGCAGGGCCTGGTCGGCGGTGACCATCACGGGCGTCGTACGGCCGAAGAGCATGGGGGTCCTCCCGGGTCGGGTGGGGACCGGCGGGCCTTGGGCCGCCGGAGGGTGCGCTGGTACAA
>NZ_JBRIOU010000004.1:743834-748189 GCF_053474865.1 Streptomyces sp. CO7 | reverse complement strand
TCCTTCTCCCGCCCCGGGAACGGCAGCGGCCCCGCCCTCTGGAGAAAGAGGGCGGGGCCGGGTGGCGGGAGCCGCGGGAACGGGCGGGTCAGGCGGTCGTCGCCGTGCGGGCCTCGGCCGCCTCCAGGACGCGCTGGGCGGTGAAGTCGCGGATCGCGACGTACCGCTCGGCGAAGCGCGGGTTGCCGGCCAGGTAGGTCCACGGGGTGGTGCCGATGTGGCCGTCGATCAGCTGGAACTGTTCCATGGCGGCCTCGTACCGGTCCTGCCAGTACAGCATGTACGCGAGCATGTGCCGCATCGGCAGCAGGCGCCGGGCCTTGGGGTCGCCGGCCTCGGCAGCGGCGGCGGCGAGGTCGAGGAGCGCGGCGTCGACGGCCTTCATCAGCTCGGGGCGCTTGTAGTACTCGTCCTCGTCGAGGTCGCTGTGGGCGAACTCGAACTCGAAGTGGGCGTCCAGCAGGACCAGCGTCAGCAGCTGGCCCGGAGCGCCCTTGGCCGCGGCCTCGCGGGCGAAGGAGAGGGCCAGCTCGTGCGAGCCGCGCCACTTGGCGCACCAGTACTTGAGGGCGGACTGGTGCGCGCCGAGGTGGTGCGGAGCGCGCGCCATGGCCTGGTCCCACAGCTCGTTGAAGTCCTTGTGGGAGTAGCCGAGGCCCATCGCCAGCGGCATCTCCACGACATACGGGTTGGGGTCGTCCCCGCCCAGCGCCTGGGCCTCCGCGCAGGCCTCCCGGGCCTGGGCGAGGATGCGGTGGAAGCTGTCGAACTGCTCCCGGGTGGTGTTCTTGGCCTGCAGGCTGCCCCGGACGTCCCAGGCCAGGTAGATCATCGAGTCCGCGTTGACCAGCGCGGCGTCCGCGTCGCCGGGGCGGGCCGAACGCCAGGCCAGCAGCCAGGCGTCCTCCTTGGCGGCCTCGTGGCCGAGGATGCTCACCCGGCGGCCGCGCTCCTCCCAATCCCGGCCGGCCTCGGCCAGGAACCGCGCGCCGGCCTCCCAGTCGCCGCGCCGGACGGCCTGCAGGACGGCCTCGGCGGCGGGGTCCGCGACGCCGGGCCGGTCCAGGTCCAGCCGGGAGACGGGGAGCAGCCCGAGCTTCGCGGCCGCCTCCGCCCCCGCGTTCTCGTCGGGCGCGTCGGGGTCGTGCTTGATGAACTCTTTGACGAAGACGAAGGCGATGTAGAGGCCGAAGCCCACCGCGGGCAGGGCGAGGATCGCGAGGACCCAGAGCAGTACGGTCATCAGGTCACACGCTTTCGATGTCGGTGTCGGTGCCCGTCTCGGAGGGCGTCGGCGGGAGCAGGGCACGCAGCGGGGCGGTGTCCGGGCGGTCGGCGACCGCGGCGGTGACGGCGGCGTCGAGTGCCTCGCCCGCGGCCTCCGGGTCGCCGCCGGGGAGGACCACGGTGGCGGACTCGGACCAGGAGAACTCCCAGTCCAGAAGGCCCTGCTTGCTCAGCTCGGAGATCACCCAGGTGCGCACGAGACCTTCGAGCGAGGGACGGACGAACTCGCGGAAGGCACGGCCCTGCGCGGCGGACGCCTCCTCGGAGAGGGGGAGGCGGCGGGCGAGCTGCCAGAGGTGGCCCTCGTCGATCACCTTGAGGAGCGCGGGCAGCGTCGGGGCCGACTTGGTGTAGACGGCCAGGGCGCGGTGGAGCGGGGTGTCGAGCTCGCCGAGGCGGGCGGTCATGCCGGACCGCAGGAGCTCCGGCCAGTCCTCGGCGCGGCGGAAGCCGAGCAGCTCCTCGGCGAGGACGGCCGGCTCCAGGGCGGTGGCCAGGGCGCGCGGGTCGGCGAGCAGTCCGAGGGCGGAGCCGCGGCCGTCGTCGGCACGGCCGTCGTCCGGCAGGGCCTCGACGGCGCGCACGCGCTCGCCGATCGGCGGGTGGGAGTCGTAGGGGGAGAGCTGCTGCACGGGGAGCTCGGCGCGCATGTCGGCGAGCTGCAGCTCACGGGCGGTCAGCAGGTCGTTGAAGCCGCCGAAGAAGGCGCCGTGCGGGGGCATGGTGCGGGCGTCCAGGCCCAGGGTGGCGTACGACTCGAGGTAGAAGTCGTAGGCGGAGGACAGGACCGGGATCTCGCGCAGGGCCGAGGCGGTGGCGTCACGGCCGGCCAGGCGGGCGGCGGAGCGGTCCGCGGCGAACTCCTCGGCACGGGCGGTGGACTGCGAGGCGCGCAGGAAGAACTTGCCGTACCAGGTGTAGATCTTCGCCATGGCCCGGTAGGTGGCGCCGGCTCCGGTGGTGTCGACCTTCTTGGCCTCCTTGCCCTTGGCGACCCGGCGGGCGGACTTCTTCTCCTGATCGGCGCGCTCCTGCGCGACCTTCTTGTCGGCCTTCTCATGGAAGTGGGCGATGGTGCGCCGGATCTGCAGGCGGCCGCGGGCCACGATCGGGCCGAGGCGGGTGTCGCCGCCGATGTAGTGGCCGTACTCGTGGGCGAGGACCGAGCGGAACTGGGCCTCGCTCAGGCCGGTGAGCAGCGGCAGACCGAGGTGCAGGCTGCGGCGCCCGGGGAGCAGGCCGCCGAACCGGGGGCGCTCCATCACGGAGGCGTTGACCTCGGCGGTCAGGATGATGGTGTCCGGGGCGCGGGTCCCGGCGGCCTCGGCCAGTTCGCGGACCACGGCCCACAGGCGGGGCTCGGCCTCCTCGGTGAGCGGGACGCCCGGCGGCTCCTCGATGTCCGGCAGACGGAGCATGAACATGCCCCGGACCACGGGGATCGCGAGCACGACCGAGACCAGCCAGACCTTGGTGGTGACGCTGCTCGGGGCGTAGATCGCGGCCCAGTCGACGGCCGCCAGGACGCCGAGCAGGACCAGGCTGAGCAACTGGAACCCGGCGAGCAGGATCAGGGCGCGGACGGCCCGCAGTGTGGAACTCATGGAGCTTCCCTACACATCACTGGAAGAGGGCAACGAAGAGGGCAGTGGGGGAGGAACGACGGAACGACGGCGAGGGCATAACGGGGAAAGCGGCTGGAAACAGGCATGACAAGGTGCGGCCGGGGCCGTGTGGGGGATGCGGATTATGACGCACCGCCGCCCCGAACCGCAAAGGTGTTCGGGGCGGCGGTGGACGGTGGTGCTGTGAACCACCAGGCGGGTGCTGCGGCGCCGTGAGCTGCGGCGCGGTGGGAGCGGCGGAGCCTTCGGAGGGTCCCGGGCGGTGGCGTGCGGTCAGCGCAGGAGCGAGGCCGGGGTGCCGCCGTTGGCTTCGAAGCCGGCCACGGCGAGGGCGCGGTAGACGGCGTACTCGGCGGCCGGGTCCTGGCTGAGCGTCCAGGGCAGCGCGCCCACGTGGCCGTCGACGTGGATCAGCTGGCCCATCGCCTCCGACCAGCGGGAGGCGTTGACCAGGAACCAGATCAGCAGGTGGCGCACGTGCGGGAGGACCGCGTCGTCGGGCCGGGCCCGGCCGGCCGCGTACAGCGCGCCGTGCATCGCCTTGGTGACGACCTCGCTCTCGTACAGGTTGGCCACCAGGGTCAGATCCTGCAGGTGCTCGAAGACGGCGAACAGGGGGAGCGCGGACAGCAGCGAGCCCTCGGGCGCCCGCGCGGCGGCCGACTCGGCGAAGTTGTAGGCCAGTTCGCGGGAGCCGTACCACTTCTCGCACCAGTAGTGCAGCGCGGCCAGGTGGGCGCCCATGTGGTGCGGGGCCCGGTCCAGGACCTTGAGCCAGAGCTGCTCGAACTCCTCGCGGGAATAGCCCAGTCCGCGGGCGACCGACAGCTCGGTGAGGTAGGGGACGGGGTCGCCGGGGGCGAGCAGCGCGGCCCGGCCGCAGGCCTCCTTGGCCTCCTCCATGATGATCCGGAACTCGTCGCTGCCGGGCGTGGAGGTGCGCCATGCCTGCTGGACCAGGAACTCCGCGTGCACGGCCGCGCCGCCCGCGTCCTTGGGCTGCTCGGTGCGCCACACGCGCAGCCACTGGCCGCCGGGCGTCTGCGACGGGTCGCTGGCCGGCTTGCGGGCGAGCTCCAGCGAGGCAGCCCCCGCGAAGGCCTGCACGCGCTGCCAGCGCGCCTCGCCCTCCTTCGCGGTGCCGGCCAGCAGCTGGGCCGCGGCCCGGTAGTCCTGGGTGCGCTGCACCAGGTCCAGGACGTCGGTCAGGTCCTGGTCCGGACCGGGCAGCCGGACGTCCAGGTCCTCCTGGCGGAGGAACCCGTAGGCCGCCGGATCGGCCGCGTCGGGGTCGCCGGGGCGTGCCAGGGCGATGCCGCCGGCGCTCCTGCGGCGGTAGATCGACGCGACGACGAAGCCGAGGAGGGCGACGGCGAAGAGCACCCAGATGAATTCCATGCCACCAGCGAACCAGACGGGGTGGGGGTGGGGCCAACGTGGGGG
>NZ_JBRIOU010000004.1:741726-743734 GCF_053474865.1 Streptomyces sp. CO7 | reverse complement strand
GGGGTGACCTGCACGACCCCCATGCCGGACAGCCGCACCCGCCCCGCGCCCGTCTTCGGCCGGCGCCCCGCGCCCGCCTTCGGCCGGGTCAGTCCGCTATGGCGTAGCCCGCGGCGCGCAGCGCCCGGTGCACCTCGGCGCAGTGCTCCGGGCCCTTGGTCTCCAGGTGGACCTCCACCTCCGCCTCGGTGGGGCCCAGGCGCGGGGCCGTGCGGCGGTGGCTGACGTCGAGGACGTTGGCGTCCATCTCGGAGAGGACCGACAGGAGGGTGGCGAGGGAGCCCGGGCGGTCGTCGAGGCGGACGCGGACCGCGAAGTAGCGTCCCTGCACCGTCATGCCGTGCCGCAGGACGCCCTGGAGCAGCACCGGGTCCACGTTGCCGCCGGAGAGGACCGCCACCACCGGGCCCCGGAACGACCTCGGATCGGCCAGCAGCGCGGCGACCGGGCTCGCGCCGGCCGGCTCCACCACCAGCTTCGCGCGCTCCAGGCAGTGCAGCAGCGCCGCCGACAGCTGGTCCTCGCCGACCGTGCGCACCTCGTCGACCAGCTCGCTGACCAGCGCGAACGGCACCTCGCCCGGCCGGCCCACCTTGATCCCGTCGGCCATCGTCACCGGCCGGGGCACCGCCACCGGGTGGCCCGCCGCGAGCGAGGGCGGGTAGGCGGCCGCGCCCTCGGCCTGCACGCCCACGATCCTGACGTCCGGGCGCAGCGACTTCACCGCGACCGCTATGCCGGCGGCCAGCCCGCCGCCGCCGACGCCCACCACGATCGTGCGGACCTCGGGACACTGCTCGAGGATCTCCAGCCCGACCGTGCCCTGCCCCGTGATCACGTCGGGGTGGTCGAAGGGGTGGATGAAGACCGCGCCGGTCTCCTCGGCGTGCGCGATCGCCGCGGCCATCGTCTCGTCGACCACTTGGCCGTGGAGTATGACCTCCGCGCCGTACTCCCTGGTCGCGCTGATCTTGGGCAGCGGGGCGCCCTTCGGCATGAAGACCGTCGCCTTCACACCGAGCAGCGAGGCGGCCAGGGCGACCCCCTGCGCGTGGTTGCCCGCGCTGGCGGCGACCACGCCGGCCGCGCGCTCCTCGGGGAGCAGACCGGCGATCCGGATGTAGGCGCCGCGCAGCTTGAACGATCCGGTGCGCTGCAGGTTCTCGCACTTCAGGAGCACCGGGGCGCCCACCAGCCGGGACAGGTACCTGCTGCCCTCCAGGCCGGTGACCCGCGCGATGCCGGAGAGCATCTTCTGGGCGCCGCGGACGTCGTCGAGGGTGACGGGGGACGGAGCCGCGGATGTGCGGTGATTCATGGGGCCAGTCTCGCAGGGAGAACTCGCGCGCCACCTGCCCTGTGGAAAACCACGGCCGGTCGTGCCCAAGGCCTGACGCTCCGGGGGCGGGTTTTCCACAGGCTCGTTACGCACCGGTGCGAGTCCGCGTAGCCTGTCCCCCATTACCGGCCCAGATCGAAGTGAGCTTCCGGCCATGCCCACTGCACCCGACACCTCGACGGAGTCGACGGACGTGACGACCACCGACGACGACGGTCTCCTCGAGTCGCTCCAGTACCAGATGGCCCTGTTCGCGCGCCGTGCCGAGCAGACCCGGCTGGGGGCAGTCGGACGGCTGCGCGACTCGATGGACCGCGCGGCGTACCTGCTTCTCCACCGCCTCGAACAGGAGGGCCCGATGGGGGTCAAGGCGCTGGCCGCCGGGATGGGCATCGACTCCTCCACGGTCACCCGCCAGGTGGCGCCGCTGGTCGAGGCCGGGCTGGTCCGGCGGACCTCGCACCCGGAGGACGGCCGCGCCGTGGTGCTCGACCTGTCGCCCCGCGGGCGCGCGCGGCTGGAGGAGGTCCGTGCGTCCCGCAGGCAGCTGATGGCGGAGCTGACGGAGGACTGGTCGGAGGAGGAGCGGGACTCCTTCTGCGGGCTGCTGACGCGGATGAACGACGCGTTGTCGGAGCGGATGGCGGGGCAGGCGGGCGGCACCGGGGG
>NZ_JBRIOU010000004.1:740229-741626 GCF_053474865.1 Streptomyces sp. CO7 | reverse complement strand
GGCGGGGGCAGGTGAACCCGGCGGGCAGCAGCGTTCGTTTCCCCCGGCCCGCCCCTATCTGGGAGACCGAACCGCCGCGGTGTGAGCCGTCACGTACGCACGTGAGGCACTGCGCCAGTCGTGCCGCCCCAGCGGCACGACTGCCCGCAGAGGTGAGGGCACCCGCAGGATGCCTAGCCCAGGGCCTGGCGGAGGTCCTCCACGAGGTCGTCGGCGTTCTCGATGCCGACCGAGAGGCGCACGAGGTCCGCGGGGACCTCGAGGGCGGAGCCCGCGGCGGAGGCGTGGGTCATGCGGCCCGGGTGCTCGATCAGGGACTCGACGCCGCCCAGGGACTCGCCCAGGGTGAAGACCTTGGCGCGGTCGCAGACCGCCACCGCGGCCTCCTCGCCGCCGGCGACCTGGAAGGACACCATGCCGCCGAACGCCCGCATCTGCTTGGCGGCGACCTCGTGCCCGGGGTGCTCCGGCAGGCCCGGGTACAGGACCTTCGTCACCTTGGGGTGACGGCTCAGCATGTCGACGACCTTCGCCGCGTTCTCCGAGTGACGGTCCATGCGCACCGCCAGCGTCTTCGTGCCGCGCAGCACCAGCCAGGAGTCGAACGGACCGGCCACCGCGCCCATGGCGTTCTGGTGGTAGGCCAGCTCCTCGCCCAGCTCCTGGTCGGCGGTGATGAGCGCGCCGCCGACCACGTCGGAGTGGCCGCCCATGTACTTGGTGAGGGAGTGCACCACCACGTCCGCGCCGAGCGCCAGCGGCTGCTGGAGATACGGCGTGGCGAAGGTGTTGTCAACGACCAGGCGGGCCCCGCCGGCGTGGGCGATCTGCGCGGCGGCGGCGATGTCGGTGATGCCCAGGAGCGGGTTGGAGGGGGTCTCCACCCAGACGGCCTTGGTCTTCGGGGTCATCGCGGCGCGCAGCGCCTCCGGGTCGCTGCTGTCGGCGACCGACCACTCCACGCCCCAGCGGGAGACGACCTTCGCGAACAGGCGGAACGTGCCGCCGTAGGCGTCGTTGGGGATGACCACGTGGTCGCCCGGCGCGAGCAGGGTACGCAGCAGGCAGTCCTCGGCGGCGAGGCCGGAGGCGAAGGCGAGACCCCGGCGGCCGCCCTCGAGCGCGGCGAGGTTCTCCTCCAGGGCGGTGCGGGTGGGGTTGGCGCTGCGGCTGTACTCGTAGCCGCCGCGGAGGCCGCCGACGCCGTCCTGCTTGTACGTGGAGACCTGGTAGATGGGGGGAACGACGGCGCCGGTCAGGGGATCGGCGGTGTTGCCCGCGTGGATCGCCAGCGTCTCGAAGTGCTCGCTGAAGTGGGTGTCACTCATGTGCACCGAGCGTAACGGGTCACGGGCGAAGACCTCGTCGCGGTGACGGCGTGTGGGGCCGTGCGGGGC
>NZ_JBRIOU010000004.1:735421-740129 GCF_053474865.1 Streptomyces sp. CO7 | reverse complement strand
GGGCCCACCCGTGCCGCCCAGTCCGGCGCGCGGCGGAGGGCGGGCGAACCTAGGCTCGGAGGCGGACGACTGTCGTCGAGCGGGGCCGGAGGCGGTATGCCGGGGGCCATTCGGGCGGAAGGGCTGGTCAAGACCTTCGGGGACGTGCGGGCGCTGGACGGCGTCGATCTGGACGTTCCCGAGGGGACCGTGCTGGGGCTGCTCGGCCCCAACGGCGCGGGGAAGACGACCGCCGTGCGGTGTCTGACGACGTTGCTGCGCCCGGACGCCGGGCACGCCGTCGTCGCCGGGATCGACGTGCTGAAGGATCCCGACGCGGTGCGGCACAACATCGGGCTGTCGGGGCAGTTCGCCGCCGTGGACGAGTACCTCACCGGGCGGGAGAACCTGGTGATGGTGGGCCGGCTCTACCAGATGGGCCGCCGTGCGGCGAAGGTCCGGGCGAACGAACTGCTGGAGCAGTTCCACCTCACCGACGCCGCCGACCGGATCACCAAGAACTACTCCGGCGGCATGCGCCGCCGCCTCGACCTGGCCGCGGCGCTGGTGGTGCGGCCGCCGGTGATGTTCATGGACGAGCCGACCACCGGTCTGGACCCGCGCAACCGGCTCCAGCTCTGGGACGTGATCAAGGACCTGGTGTCCGGCGGCACGACACTGCTGCTGACCACCCAGTACCTGGAGGAGGCGGACCACCTCGCGCACGACATCGCGGTGGTCGACCACGGCAAGGTGATCGCCCGCGGAACGTCCGACGAGCTGAAGTCCCGCACCGGCGGGGAGCGCATCGAGGTCATCGTCCGCGCCCGGGAACTGATCCCGGAGGCCGCCACGGTGCTGACCGGGTACGGGGTGGGCGAACTCGCCGTCGAGAACCACACCCGCAAGCTGACCGTCCCGGTGAGCGGCGGCCCCAAGCTGCTGGCCGAGGTGATCCGCGAGCTCGACGCGCGGGGCATCGAGATGGACGACGTCGGGCTGCGGCGCCCGACGCTGGACGACGTGTTCCTCTCGCTCACCGGCCACATGGCCGAGGCGGCCGAGAACGAGGAGGCAACCGGATGAGCGCCGTCACCGAGGCCGAGGGACGCCGGCCCGTCACGAGCCGCGGCGGGCGGGTGCGGCAGTCCTGGCGCGACTCCGTGATCGTGGCGCAGCGCAACCTGATCCGGATGACCCGGATTCCCGAGATCGTGCTCTTCGGGCTCATCCAGCCGGTCATGTTCGTGGTGCTGTTCACCTACGTGTTCGGCGGGTCCCTGAAGGTCGGCGGCTCGACGAGCTCCGAGGCCTACAAGAACTTCCTGATGGCCGGCATCTTCGCGCAGACCGTCACCTTCTCCACCGCCGGCGCGGGAGCGGGCATCGCCGAGGACATGCACAAGGGACTCATCGACCGGTTCCGCGCCCTGCCGATGGCCCGCGGGGCGGTGCTCACCGGGCGGACGCTGGCCGATCTGGTGCAGACCGCGCTCACCGTGATGATCCTCGCCGCGGTCGCCCTGCTGCTGGGCTGGCGGGTCGGGACGAACGGCTCCACCGACCCGCTGCGGGTGGCCGCCGGGTTCGGGCTGCTGATGCTCTGCGGCTACGCGTTCACCTGGATCGGCGCGCTGATCGGCCTCTCGGTGCGCAGCCCGGAGGCGGCCACCAACGGCGGGCTGATCTGGCTCTTCCCCGTCACCTTCATCTCCAACGCGTTCGTCGACCCGGCCAACATGACGCCCTGGCTGCGGCACATCGCCGAGTGGAACCCGTTCAGCGCGATCGTGCAGGCCTGCCGCGTGCTGTGGGCCAATCCCGGGCAGTCCACCTCGGACGCCTGGCCGATGCAGCACCCGGTGTGGGCGTCGCTGATCTACTCGGTGGCGATCATCGTGCTCTTCCGGACGCTGTCGGTGCGCAAGTACCGGTCCGCCACCGTCTGACGCGACCGCGGGACCGTGACCGGTCCGTCCGGTCCCGCCGCACGGCGGGTACGCGGCACGGCGTGCACGCCGCACGGCGGGAGACGCGCGAGGACCCCCGGGCTCGGCGCCCGGGGGTCCTCCTCGTTCCGGTTCCGTGTCCTGCGCGGGGACCGCGCGGCACGCCTGCGGCGGCTCAGCCCTTGTAGGGCTCGGCCTTCAGGATGCGCACGGAGGCCTTCTTGCCGTTGGGCAGCTCGTACTCCGCGTCCTCACCGATCGAGTGGCCGATCACGCCGCGGCCGAGCGGGGACTGCGGGGAGTACGTCTCGATGTCCTCGCTGGCGTACTCCCGGGAGGCGAGCAGGAAGGTCAGGGTGTCGTCCTCGTCGCCGTCGAAGGCGACCGTGACGAGCATGCCCGGAGCGACCTCGCCGTCGGCGGCCGGCGCTTCGCCGACCTTCGCCGACTCCAGCAGCTGCTGGAGTTGCCGCACCCGGAGCTCCTGCTTGCCCTGCTCCTCCTTGGCGGCGTGGTAGCCGCCGTTCTCACGCAGATCGCCCTCTTCGCGCGCGGCCGCGATCTTGGCGGCGATTTCGGTGCGCGCAGGACCAGTAAGGTACGCAAGCTCGTCCTTGAGCTTGTTGTACGCCTCCTGGGTGAGCCAGGTGACGTTCTCGCTGGTCTGGGTCACAGGTGCTCCTCGTCCGTACTGGAAATACAAAGCAACGCCCTACCCAGAAGAATGGTCCCTCATGGGTGGGCGAAACCACGAGCCTAACAATCGCGCCGCGAAAGTGGGAGAAGAAATGCCAGGCGGCCGGCGGTCCGCGGCCGCCCGGCCGGTGCGGCGGTCCGGCAGCTCAGCCGGTGTGGCAGCCCAGCAGCTCGGCGGTGGTGCCGCGGCTGGTGGTGCGCAGGGTGACCGTCCTGTGGACGCGGGTGGCGTCCTCGTCGAACCGGAAGTCGGCGCGGCCGACCTCGGCGCCGGTCTCCGCCTGGGAGCGGACCGTGCAGTAACCGGTGACGCCCTCGTCCTTGAAGACCTCCAGCTCCACCCGGACGGAGTCCTCGGCGGTCTTGAAGGTGATCATCTGACCGCTGATCTCGCTGCCGCCGACGTGGTAGAAGCCGAACCAGGCGACGGCGCCGATCAGCAGGGCGCCGAGGACCGCGCCCACGATCTTCAGCGTGCGGTCGGCGCGGCGGTCCGCCTCCGCGTCCGCGGCACGGCCGTACCGGCCGGCGGGCGGCCGAGGGCCCGTGGGCTGCCCGGTGGGCTGCGGGGCGTTCGCCGTGCTCATGATCGGTCCTCTCGGGCGGGGGCGGTACGTCCTGTCCGGACCCCGGAATCAATCGTCCCCCGATTCCGTCACTATAGAAGGCGCGGATGGTACCCACTCCCACGGGGACCGCTCGCCCACCGCGTGTGCGCCGCCCGGGCGCCGACCGATCTCTGAGGATTGAGCCTTGACCGAGCAGCTGCGACTGATGGCAGTCCACGCCCACCCCGACGACGAGTCGAGCAAGGGCGCCGCCACCATGGCGAAGTACGTGTCCGAGGGCGTCGACGTCCTCGTGGTGACCTGCACCGGTGGTGAGCGCGGTTCCATCCTGAACCCGAAGCTCCAGGGCGACCCGTACATCGAGGAGAACATCCACGAGGTCCGCCGCAAGGAGATGGACGCGGCGCGGGAGATCCTCGGGATCAAGCAGGCGTGGCTCGGTTTCGTCGACTCCGGCCTGCCGGAGGGCGACCCGCTGCCGCCGCTTCCCGACGGGTGTTTCGCGCTGGAGGACGTCGACAAGGCGGCCGGCGAGCTGGTGCGGCAGATCCGGTCCTTCCGCCCGCAGGTCGTCACCACCTACGACGAGAACGGCGGCTACCCGCACCCCGACCACATCATGACCCACAAGATCACGATGGTGGCCTTCGAGGGCGCGAGCGACCTGGAGAAGTACCCGGAGTCGGAGTACGGGCCCGCCTACCAGCCGGTGAAGCTCTACTACAACCAGGGCTTCAACCGGCCGCGCACGGTCGCGCTGCACGAGGCGATGGAGTCGCGCGGCCTGGAGTCCCCCTACGGGGACTGGCTCAAGCGGTGGGACGAGTTCGAGCGGGTCGAGCGCACGCTCACCACGTTCGTGCCGTGCGGGGAGTTCTTCGAGACGCGGGACCGGGCGCTGATCGCGCACGCCACGCAGATCGACCCCGACGGCGGCTGGTTCCGCATTCCGCTGGACCTGCAGCGGGAGGTCTGGCCCACCGAGGACTACGAGCTCGCGAAGTCGTTGGTGGAGACTTCCATCCCCGAGTCGGACCTCTTCGCGGGGGTCCGGGAGAATGGCTGACATGAGCGCAAGCGCAAGCCTCCTGGTTCTGGCCGCGGAGGAATTCGACAAGGACAAGGTCACGCCCGGTGTGCTGGGGTTCATCGTCTTCGCCGTGATGGCGTTGGCGGTGTGGGGGCTGATGAAGTCCATGAACAAGCACATGGAGCGGGCGAAGATGGTGGGCCGCGAGGACGAGGCCGCCGCCGGCGCCGCGCCGGCCTCCGCCTCCTCGGCGCCCTCGGCGCCCTCGGCCAAGGAGTAGTCCTCCGGTCCCGCCCGACGCGGCGGGACCGACGGCTGCCCGGCACCGACCGCCCCGCCTCCGCGCCCCGCGCGGCGGGGCGGCCGTCGCGTTCGCCTGCCCCGCGCGCCGGGCCGGGTGTGCGGCAGCGGGTGCACCCCTCGGCGGAGACCGCGCCCGGGGTCCCGCCGCCCGTTGCGTCCAGCCCCCCGAGGCGGTCCCGCAC
>NZ_JBRIOU010000004.1:723767-735321 GCF_053474865.1 Streptomyces sp. CO7 | reverse complement strand
GGAACACTGGGCGGCTTCGGGGGACGCACGGGGGCGGAACACCTCCCGGGACCGCCGCAGGCGCACGGCATCGCCACCGGAGGGGGACCGGACATGCGCGACCCGCACCGCCAGGACGCCGAGAACCTGCTCGACCGCACGGTCAAGGAGGAGGCGCGCCGCAGCGGCGCGGACCCCGCGGTCCTGCTCACCCGCGCCCGCGCCGCCCTGGACGTCATGGCCCGCGCCGCCGAGCCGGAGTACCAGGCATACCTGCGCGCCCTGGACGCCGCCCGCAACGCCCACCCCACCTTCGCCCGGCGCTTCGCCCGCGAGGGCGGCGGCCCCACCACCTTCCTGGTGGCCGGGGTGGCCGCCGCGACCGCCACCGTCGCCGACCTCGCCCTCGGCACCGGCGGGGCGGTCGCCCTCGGCGCGGGGATCTCCGTCGGGCTGACCGCCACCGCGACCGCCGTCGTACGGGTCACCGCCTCGCACGTGCCCGCCGCCCACCACCACGCCGGCGCCGTGCTGCAGCCCGGAGGGCACGAGGCGCTGCGGCTGCAGTGGCTCACCGCGCTCGAGTTGCGCGGCATCCGGCCCTGGCTGGAGCAGCAGCGCCGGCTCGCCGCCCCGCCCCGGACGCCGACCGCGCCGCCCCGGCTGCGCGGCACCGACAAGAGCGCCGCCGCCCGCCGCCGCGCCGTGCTGGAGCGGTCGTTCGACCAGTTACCCCCGGCGGACGCCCCGTTCGCGGGCCGCCGCGAGGAACTGGCCGCCATCCGCCGTTGGGCCCGCGCCGCCCGCGCCGACGCCGACAGCCGCCCCACCGTGGTGGTGCTGCACGGCGCCCCCGGCTCCGGCCGCACCGCGCTGGCCGCCCGCGCCGCCCACGACCTGCGCGACGAGTACCGCGGCGCCTGCCTGGTCGACCTGCGCGGCGACTCCCCCTCCGACCCGCCGCTGCCCACCAGACAGGCCCTGCTCCACCTGCTGAACCGCCTGGGCGCGCCCCGCGAACAGCTCCTGTTCCGCGAGGGCTCCACCCCCGAGCAGCAGCTGACCCGCCTCACCGAGCTCTACCGCCGCCACCTGGCCGGACTGCCGGTGATCGTCGTGCTGGACGACGCCTCCGATCCGGAGCAGGTGCGCGCCCTCCTCCCGGAGCGTTCCGAGAGCCTGGTGCTGGTCACCTCCCGCACCCCGCTGGCCCTGCTGCGCGACATGCCCGCCCGGTCCCACCAGCTGGCCGTGCAGCCGCTGCCGGTGGAGGCCTCCCGGGAGGCCCTCGCCGCCTACACGCCGCCCGGCACCGAACGCGCGCAGGACGACGAGGCCACCGAGCGCGTCCACCGGCTGTGCGGCGGTCTGCCGCTGGCCCTGCGCGTCGCCGGCACCGCCCTCGGCGCCCGCGGCGCGGCCCGGCTCGCCGACGACCTGGGCGCGTACGGCCCGGTCACCCCCGTGCAGCGGGCCCTGTGGCTGCGCTACTCCGACCAGCCCGAGCAGGCCCGTCGCCTGCTGCGGCGGCTCGCGCTGGCCGGCCGGGCCTCGCTCGGCGCGGCGGCCGCCGCCTCGCTGCTGGACACCGACGAGCGGGACGCCTGGCGGCACCTCGCCTCGCTGGCCCGCGCCGGCCTGGTCGAGCCGGTCCGCGGCACCCGCTGCCGGCTGCACGACGTCGTCCGCGCCTTCGCCCAGGAACGCCTGCAGGAGGAGGAGACCCCGGCCGAGCGCACCGCCGCCCAGACCCGGCTGATCACCACCTACGCCGCTCTCGCCGACTCGGTGCTGCGGCTGATCGACGGCAACATCTCCACCCGCACCGGCCTGTCCACCCCGGCCGGCGCGGCCCCGCAGGGCTTCTCCTCCCTCAAGGAGGCGCTGCGCTGGCTGGACGACGAGTCCGCGTTCATCACCGCCGCGCTGCGCAACGCCGACGGCGTGGACAGCTCGGCCGTGCACGCCCTGCTCGGCGCGCTCTGCGACTACTGCCTGCTGCGCGGCGACATGTACCGGCTGGGCGAGATCAACGAGCTGGCCCGGTCCGTCGACGAAGGGCTGATGCTCCGCGCGGTGACCTGGCGCACCGGCATCGCCGCCCGGCAGATCGGCGACCTCGACAAGGCGAGAAGCACGCTGTCGTCGCTGGTCGACGACTACCGGGCCTCCGAGCAGGAGGCCGAGGCGGCGCGGGCGATGGGCTCGCTCGGCATCACCCTCCACCACCAGGGCAACCTCCCCGAGGCCGCCGCCAAGCTGCGCGAGGCGGTCAACCTGCAGGGCGCGCCGGAGCTGTCCGCCGACCGGGCGTGGACCCTGCACGCGCTGGGCGCCGTGGAGCGCGACCGGGGGAACCTCGCCGAGGCGCGGCAGCTGCTGCGGCAGTCGCTGGCGCTGCACCGGGCCGCCGAGGCGGTGCACGGCGAGGCGTGGGCCCGCTACCAGTTCGGCCAGCTGGCGCTGCGCACCGGTGACGTGGAGCGCGGACGGCAGGAGCTGCGGGCCGCGCTCGACGGGTACCGCCGCACCCGGGACACCCGGGGCCAGGCGTGGACCCGCACCCAGCTGGAGCGGGCCCGGCTGGCGGACGGGGAGGCGGCCGCCGCCGTGGAGGGCCTGCGCAAGGCGGTCGCGCTGCACCGTGAGGTGGAGGACCTGCGCGGCGAGGCGTGGACGCTGCACTACCTGGGCCAGGCGCTGGAGGAGACCGGCGACCTCGACGAGGCGGGCCGCGAGCTGGAACGCTCCCGCGCGCTGTTCTCCCGGATGCGGGACGTCTACGGGCTGGGCTGGGCCCGCCACCACCTGGCCCGGGTGACGCGCGACCAGCGCGCCGCGCGGGCCGGGTCGCTGCGCAACTCCGGGTTCGCGCGGCAGCTGCTGGTGGACGCGCGGGCCGACTTCCGGCGCGCCGGGGTGGTGCACGGGGAGGCCTGGAGCTGCGTGGAGCTCGCGGTCATCGACGCGGGCAACTCCCGCGAGGAGCGGGCGCTCGCGCTGTGCGACGAGGCGGTGGAGCTGGCGGCCGCCTGCGGTGACGTCCGGGCGGAGGGCTGGGCGCGGTTCCTGCGCTGCACGCTGCTGCCGTACACCGCGGCGGACGGCGCCGCGGTGGCCCAGCGGGAGCTGGCCGAGCTGCTCCCCACGGTGAAGGACCCGCGGCTGGCCGACTGCGCGGCCACCTGGGAGCTCTACCTGCGCCGCGGTCTCCCGCCCGGCGAGGCGTGGGCGGCCTGGCGCCTGGGCCTCACCCCCACCCGCGCCGCCCGCGAGATCCTGGGCTGACGGAGGCCGGGAGAACGCCCACGGGCCGGAGCGCGGCTTCTCAGGAGACGCTCAGGGCCCAGTGCGCCCACATGGGCAGCAACAGCAGCGAGACGACCGAGGTCTTGACCACCAGGGAAGCGGACAGGCCCACCCCGACGTCGTAGCGCTGGGCGAGGACGAACAGGTTCTGCGGCGCGGGCATGGCCGCGATCAGGACGAGTTGGCCGAGCCACGCGCCCCCGACGCCGAACACGTGGCGGCACACCAGATGGACGAGGAGCGGGAGGGCGACGCACTTGGCGGCGTCGTCAGCGAGGCGGTGACCGCCGACCCCAGCCGCCGGGCCGGGCCGCCGGAGCGGTCCGGCCGCCCCAGCTCCATGACCGCGATGACCACCAGGGACAGCACACAGACCTGGAGGAGCAGCACCGGGAAGACCGGCGAGGCGTCCCCGAACAGCATGATGAACACCGGCACGGCGAAATAGGCGGTGTTCACCTGGACCGCCGCCATGACGCGCAGAGCCACTCCGCGCGGATCGGTCACTCCGGACGCCCGGGCCGCCACGGCGACGAGCAGGGCCGCGGCCGCGGCGGCGGCCGCGTAGCCGCCGACGGCCCGTACGTCGAACAGTGTCCCGAGGTCGCTGCGGTAGACGTCGCTGAACAGGAAGCAGGGCACGGCGAAGAGGAACGCGTAGTCCGCGAAGGCCTTGGAGCTCTCGGCCGGTACCACCTTGCGCCGGGCGAGGACGACCCCGCCGCCGAACGCGAGCACCACCGGCAGCAGCTTCTCCAGAGCCGCGACGGCTCCCGTCACGCGGGCCCCAAGGTGTCGGTCGGTGCCGGCGGCCGGCGCCGACCAGGCGTGCGGAAGGCGAAATGCCGCGGCCGGCCAGGGCGACGTCGCAGGTCAGGGCATACGTCGGGGTGGCCGGCCGCGGGGCGCGGGGGAGCAGGGTCAGCCGAGGCGGCGGACCAGGGCCTCGTACTGGTCCCACAGCTCCTTCGGCGTGTGGTCGCCGAAGGTGTTGAGGTGGTCGGGCACCAGGGCGGCCTCCTGCTTCCAGACGTCCTTGTCGACGCTCAGCAGCAGGTCGAGGTCCTCCTCCGGCATGTCCAGGCCCTCGGTGTCGAAGGAGGCCTTCGCCGGCAGGATGCCGATGGGCGTCTCGACGCCCTCCGCCCTGCCGTCGAGCCGGTCGACGATCCACTTCAGCACGCGGCTGTTCTCGCCGAACCCGGGCCACACGAAGCGGCCGGCCTCGTCCTTGCGGAACCAGTTGACGTAGTAGATCTTCGGCAGCTTGCTCTGGTCGTCGGCGGCCTTGCCGACCTCGACCCAGTGGGCCATGTAGTCGCCCATGTTGTAGCCGCAGAACGGCAGCATGGCGAACGGGTCGCGGCGCAGCTCGCCGACCTTGCCCTCGGCGGCGGCGGTCTTCTCGCTGGCCACGTTGGCGCCGAGGAAGACGCCGTGGTTCCAGTCGAAGGACTCGGTGACCAGCGGGACCGCGCTGGCGCGGCGGCCGCCGAAGAGGATCGCGGAGATCGGGACGCCCTTGGGGTCCTCCCACTCGGGCGCGATGATCGGGCACTGCGCGGCGGGCACGGTGAACCGGGCGTTCGGGTGGGCGGCCGGGGTGCCGGACTCCGGCGTCCAGTCGTTGCCCTTCCAGTCCGTGAGGTGGGCCGGGGGCTCCTCGGTCATGCCCTCCCACCAGACGTCGCCGTCGTCGGTGAGCGCCACGTTGGTGAAGACCGCGTTGCCCCAGAGGGTCTTCATCGCGTTGGCGTTGGTGTGCTCGCCGGTGCCGGGGGCGACGCCGAAGAAGCCGGCCTCCGGGTTGATGGCGTACAGCCGGCCGTCCTCGCCGTAGCGCATCCAGGCGATGTCGTCGCCGATGGTCTCCACCGTCCAGCCGCGGACCGTGGGCTCCAGCATGGCCAGGTTCGTCTTGCCGCAGGCGCTCGGGAACGCGGCGGCCACGTACTTGGACTCGCCCCGCGGCGGCGTGAGCTTGAGGATCAGCATGTGCTCGGCGAGCCAGCCCTCGTCGCGCGCCATCACGGAGGCGATGCGCAGGGCGTAGCACTTCTTGCCGAGCAGGGCGTTGCCGCCGTAGCCCGAGCCGTAGGACCAGATCTCACGGCTCTCGGGGAAGTGCGAGATGTACTTCGTGGAGTTGCACGGCCACGGCACGTCCTGCTCGCCCGGCTCCAGCGGGGCGCCCAGGGTGTGGACGGCCTTCACGAAGAAGCCGTCGTCGCCCAGCTCGTCCAGGACCGGCCGGCCCATCCGGGTCATGGTGCGCATCGAGACGGCCACGTACGCCGAGTCGGTGATCTCCACGCCGATGGCGGAGAGGTCGGAGCCCAGCGGGCCCATGCAGAAGGGGACGACGTACATCGTCCGGCCGCGCATCGAGCCGCGGAAGATGCCGCCCTGCCCGTCGGCGCCCTGGAAGATCTCCCGCATCTCGGCGGGGGCCTTCCAGTGGTTGGTCGGGCCGGCGTCCTGCTCGCGCTCGGAGCAGATGAACGTGCGGTCCTCGACCCGGGCGACGTCGGTGGGGTCGGAGGCCGCGTAGTACGAGTTCGGGCGCTTGATCGGGTCCAGGCGCTTGAAGGTGCCCTTGCCGACGAGCTCCTCGCACAGCCGGTCGTACTCGGCCTCCGAGCCGTCGCACCAGACCACCCTGTCGGGCTGCGTCAGTTCGGCGATCTCGTGGACCCACGAGACCAGTTCACGGTGCTTGGTGGGGGGTTCTTCCGTCGCGTCGGTGAGGACGGACGGGGGAGCCTCGATGTCGCGCGCCACGAATTGCTCCTAATCAGGGTTGCTGCGGGTGGTCTTGCCCGGGACGTGGGTGGTGCCCTTTTGGTGCGTTTCGACCGCCCCGGATGATTACGGGTGCTCATTCGCGGCGGGTCTCACTCATATGATCTTCGAGGAGGAGCGCCCATCTGTCCAGGGGGGCGCACACCTGAGCGGCGTGAGCAACCTCACTGATTGTGGTGTTTGGCAGCGGGGAAGAGCACACTTACCTGGTCACGGGTCCCTCCGTGACCTGGGCACTCACCTGTAACTTACGGTCCCGTAGGTACGATGATCGACATGACCGCACCCTCCCTTCCGGAGCAGATCTCGCAGGAGATCAAGCCCCGGCTGCGCGGCTGGCTGCACCTGGGGATGTTCCCGGCAGCTCTGATCGCCGGACTCGTCCTGACCGCACTCGCCGACTCCACCCGGGGACGCATCGCCTGCGGGGTCTACGCCCTCACGGCATGTCTTCTCTTCGGGGTGAGCGCCCTCTACCACCGGGGCGACTGGTCCCCCCGAATGGACGGCGTGCTGCGCCGACTGGACCACGCCAACATCTTCCTGATCATCGCCGGCACCTACACGCCGCTGACGATCCTGCTGCTGCCCGACGCCCAGGGCCGGTGGCTGCTGTGGGGCATCTGGGCCGCCGCGGTGGCGGGCATCCTCTTCCGGGTCTTCTGGGTCGGTGCACCGCGCTGGCTCTACACGCCCTGCTACATCGCGATGGGCTGGGCCGCGGTCTTCTTCCTGCCGGACTTCATGCGCACGGGCGGCGTCGCGGTCCTGGTGTGCGTGGTGGTCGGCGGGGTGCTCTACAGCGTGGGCGGCGTGATCTACGCCCTGAAGAAGCCGAACCCGTCGCCGCGGTACTTCGGGTTCCACGAGGTCTTCCACGCGTTCACGCTGGCGGCGTTCATCGCCCACTACGTCGGCATCTCGCTGGTCGCCTACACGAAGGCGTAGTCCGCGCGCCGCACCGTGTGCCCGGGAGGGCCGGAAATCACTCCGGTCCGCCCGGGCGCACGTGTCATTCTGGCCGCATGGTCGGCAGTGCGAGCACAGGCGCGGGTACGGGGACGGGTGCCGCGGGCACAGGCGCGGGAGCGGGTGCGGGCGCCACGGGCGCCGGAGCGGGCCCGGGGGCGGAGGCGGCGGGGATCGACGCGACGGGGATCCACGTGCGGGTCGCGCCGGAGCTGCGGCTCTTCGTGCGCGCCGGGGAGGCGACGGCGCGGGTCGACGGCGTGTCGACGCTGGGGCACGTCGTGGAGTCGCTGGGGGTGCCGCTGACCGAGGTCGGCGAGCTGCTCGTCGACGGCCGGACGGTGCCGGTCTCGCACCATCCGACGGCGGGGGAGAGCGTGGAGGTCCGCCCGGTGCGGCCGCCGCAGCTCACGCCGGGGGCGCCGAAGGTGCCGCTGCGGTTCCTGCTCGACGTCCACCTGGGGACGCTGGCACGGCGGCTGCGGCTGCTGGGCGTCGACGTCGCCTACGAGTCGACCGACATCGGCGACCCCGCCCTGGCCACGCGGTCCGCCGCGGAGCGCCGGGTCCTGCTCAGCCGGGACCGGGGGCTGCTGCGGCGACGCGAGATCTGGGCCGGCGCGTACGTCTACAGCACCCGGCCCGAGGAGCAGCTGGGCGAGGTCCTGCGCCGGTTCGCCCCCCGGCTGCGGCCGTGGACCCGGTGCACCGCGTGCAACGGGGAGCTGCGGTCCGCCACCAAGGCGGACGTCGCCGACCGGCTGGAGGCGGGGACGTCGCGGTCCTACGAGGTGTTCGCCGAGTGCGGGGGGTGCGGGCGGGTGTACTGGAAGGGCGCGCACCACCAGCAGCTGGTCGACATCGTCGACCGCGCCGTCGCCGAGTACGGCCCCGGCACGTCCTGACCCTGACCCCTACTCCCTCGCACGTCTTCGCGCCGGGCTCCGGGTCCTCGCGCCGCGACGGCCCCGGCGCCGGGCCCGGCCCTGGCGTCGCACCCGGTCCTGGCGCCGGGCCCGGTCCTTGCGCCGGCACAGGGGGTGACCGCCCACACCGGGCTCGTGCGGGCGGCCGGCCGCCGCGCCGTCAGGCGAGGGCTGACCGCCTCGGGGCCGGGGACCTGTGTCGCCGGCGACCGGGCCGCAGGCCCGCGAATCCTGTGCCGGGCCGACCCCGCTCCTCAGGCCGGACAGGGCGGACCGGCGCACCCGCGCCGGCACCGGCGCGCGTGCCGGGGTCGGCCTGCTGCCCGTGGGTGAGCGCTGATCCTCCTGGCCGAGGTGCGGCGGGGCTGCCGCCCTGGGCTCCTGCCGCCCGGGCCCTCGGGTGCGCGCCGAACCCGGGGCTGAGGCGTGGAAGGGCTGGCACCCTGGGCAGACGCCGTCCCCGCCCCCGGGTGGGCGCGGCCCTTCGGGTCGAGGCGTAGCGGGGCCGGGGTGTCCCCGCGGTCAGGCCTGGGGCGCGTTGAGCACCTGGGCGAGGTGGGAGGGGTCGGTGGTGGGGGCGTCGCAGGTGAAGTGGCGGCAGACGTACGCGGCGGGCGCGCCGCCCACCAGCGGCCGGTCCGCCAGCAGCGGGAACTCGTCACCGCCCTCCGTGCCCACCGCCACCACCGCGCCCGGCGCCGTGCCGAGCAGCGCGGTCCGGTGCAGCGCGCGCGTCGCCTCGTCGTCCCGCGGGCCGACCAGGGCCACCTCGCGCGGACCGTCGATGCCTGCCTCGGACACCGCGAGACCCCAGCCGATGAAGCGCGGGACCCGCCGGGCCAGCAGCCGCACCACGCCCAGCGCCCGCTCCGCCGCCGTGCGGTGCGCGTCGGAACCGGTGTGCGCCGCGTAGGACAGCATCGCCCCGGCCGCGGCCGTCCAGCCGGAGGGCGCCGCGTTGTCGGTGGGGTCCTGCGGACGCCGGAACAGCCGCTCGGCGTCCACCGCCGTGTCGTACAGCGTCCCGGACTCCTCGTCGGTGAACCGCTCCCGCACGTGCCCGAGCAGCAGCCCGGCGAAGTCCAGCCAGACGCCCTCCCCGGTGACCCCGGCCAGGGTGATCAGGCCCTCGGCGACGTCGCCGTAGTCCTCCAGCACGCCCGCGTTGGAGCCCGCCCGGCCGTCCCGGCTGGTCCGGGTCAGCCCGGCGTGCTCGTCCATGTGGACCCGCACCAGCAGGTCCGCCGCGGCCACCGCCGCCTCCACCAGGTCCGGCCGGGCGAAGTACGCGCCGGTCTCCGCGAGCGCGGCGACCGCCAGCCCGTTCCACGCCGCGACCACCTTGTCGTCCCGGCCGGGAGCCGGCCGCCGCGAACGGGCCTCGGCGAGCCGGCGACGGATCGAGGCGACGCGGTCGGCGTCGAAGACGGCGTCCTGCTGCGGCAGCCGCAGCACCGAGGCGGCCTCCTCGAAGGTGCCCTCCTCGGTCACCCCGAAGACGCGGGCGGCCAGTTCGCCGTCCTCCTCGCCGAGCACCTCGGTCAGTTGCTCCGGCGTCCAGACGTAGTACGCGCCCTCCACGTGCCGGCCCGCGCCGTCGTCGCTGTCCGCGTCCAGCGCGGAGGCGAACCCGCCCTCGGCGGTGCGCAGTTCGCGCACCATGAAGTCGGCGGTCTCCAGCGCCACCCGGCGCGCCAGGTCCGAGCCGGTGGCCCGCCACAGGTGGGCGTAGACCCGGCAGAGCAGCGCGTTGTCGTACAGCATCTTCTCGAAGTGCGGCACGATCCAGTCCCGGTCCACCGAGTACCGGGCGAAGCCGCCGCCGAGCTGGTCGTAGATGCCGCCGCGCGCCATCCGCTCGCAGGTGTCGGCGGCCATCTGCAGCGCGCCCTCCGAGCCGGTGCGGGCGTGGTGGCGCAGCAGGAACTCCAGCACCATGGACGGCGGGAACTTGGGCGCGCCCCCGAACCCGCCGCGCACCGCGTCGTATTCGCGGGTCAGCCCCAGCAGGGCCGCCGCCATGTCCTCCTCGCCGGGCGCCGCGTCGCCCGCGTCGCCGAACGGCATCACCCGCCCCGACAGGTCCTGGACGATCTTCCCGGCGACGTCGGTGACCTCGTCGCGCCGCTCCGCCCAGGCGGCGTGAACGCCCTGCAGCACCTGCAGGAAGCCGGGCTGGCCGTGACGGGGCTCGGGCGGGAAGTACGTGCCGAAGTAGAACGGCTCGGCGTCCGGGGTGAGGAAGACGGTCATCGGCCAGCCGCCCTGCCCGGTGGCCGCCTGCACCGCCTCCATGTACACGGCGTCCACGTCCGGCCGCTCCTCGCGGTCGACCTTCACGGGGACGAAGTGCTCGTTGAGGTAGGCGGCGACCGCCTCGTCCTCGAAGCTCTCGTGCGCCATCACGTGGCACCAGTGGCAGCTGCTGTACCCGACGCTGAGCAGCAGCGGGACGTCCCGCCGGCGGGCCTCCTCGAAGGCGGCGGGTTCCCACTCCCACCAGTCGACCGGGTTGTCGGCGTGCTGGAGCAGATACGGCGAGGTCGCATCGGCGAGACGGTTCATGCGCCTCAGCCTCTCACGCCCCCGGACGCGGATGCGGAAGCTCGCACGAGCCGGCATCGCGACTGCTCTCCGGTACTCCCGGGACAGTACGCTGGGCGGAGCAGCACCGGACCCGTCCAGGCTCCTCGAAGGAGGGACACCGTGACCGCCGAGATGGTGGCGCCCGCGTGGATGCGTACGCAGATCAGTGCGGAGCAGTACGACTCCTGGTCCGAGGAGCAGTGCGCCGGCATCGAGATCGTGGACGGCATGGTTGTCGTGAGCCCGAGCGCCTCCAAGCGGCACATCCGGCTGGCTCGGGTCCTGGCCAGTGCTCTGGACGCGGCTGCGGGCCCGGACTGGAACGCGGATACGGACTTCGACGTTCGCCTGCAGGACATTCCGCTGACCAACCGCCGACCGGACGTCATCGTCTACCGGGCGGAGACCATCGACCTCACGCCCACCCGCCCCGAGCACGTGCTCCTGGTGGCCGAGGTCGTGTCGCCCGGTTCGGAGACCACCGACCGGATCGTCAAGGTGGACCAGTACGCCAAGGCCGGCATCCCCTTCTACTGGCGGGTCGAGCAGGCCGGTGTCCCGATCGTCTACACCTACGTCCTCGACCCCGCCACCAGGACGTACCGGGACGGCGAGATGTTCACCGGCACCGTGAAGGCCACCGCGCCCTTCTCCCTCACGGTCGATCTCGGGGTCCTGTAGGAAGGGCCGAGCCGGCCGTCTCCAACCTCGCGCACGCCCCCCGGGGCGGGCGGCACGAAACGGGGGACATGCCCCGGTGCCCGGCGCCCGGTACCCGGCGCCTGGTACAGGCTTGTCACACAACTCCCTTGTGCCCGTTCCGCCCCGGGCGCTTCGATGTGTCCCGCGTGTGGCGTCACGTGATGCCACACCTCAACGACACCTGTGGGGGGCACAGTTGAACGGATACAGGGCACGGGCGGGCGGCCGGGCGGGCACCGCCCTGCCGCCCGCCCGTGCCCTGTATCCGTTCAACTGTGCCC
>NZ_JBRIOU010000004.1:719930-723667 GCF_053474865.1 Streptomyces sp. CO7 | reverse complement strand
GGCCTGACGGCCACGGCGGGACCGGCGGCGGCGGGGACCGCCCCGGGCGCCGCGCCGGCGTCGGGGACGGTGGTGAAGCTGCCGGTCTCCTCCTTCTCGCAGTTCGCCGTGGACGCGGCCAACGAACGGGTCTGGATCGCCGACGAGAACACCGCCGACGGGGGCGGCGGCCCGGGGACGGTTCTCGGCTACGACTTCGACGGCGTCCTGCGGGCGCAGCGGCAGACCGAGGGCCGGGTCTCCGGCATCGCGGCCGAGCCCGGCGGGGCGCGCGTCCTGGTCGGGCAGCGGGACAGCATCCAGGCCTTCGACGCCGCCGACCTCTCACCGCTCGGGGCCACCCCGGCCCCGGTCGACGACTGCGGGCGTGAGCTGTTCCACGCCGGGCATCTGCTCTTCTTCACCAGCCAGGAGGGCGCCTCGCCGCGGGACTGCGCCGAGGCGACGGTGATGCCCACCGTCCACGCCACGGCGGCCGACGGGACGGAACCGCGGACCGTCATGTACCTCGGCGCGACCGGCCACCTGGCGGCCGGTCCCTCGGACATGCTGATGATCGTCTCGGGGCGCACCGCCTTCAACGACGATCCGAACATCAACCTGTACCGGGTCGTCGAGGAGGCCGAGTACGGCGGAGTGCTCGACTTCCTCGGGGAGACCTGGCTCAGCCAGGACGGCACGGGGCTGGGCGGCCTGGACTTCCGCGACGCCGCCTTCTCGCCGGACGGTTCCACCCTCGCCTTCGCCGACCCGGCCCGTGGCACCGCGCTGCTCGCCCCGCCCGGCCTGTCCGCCAAGGAGAACCGCTACACGCCGCTGCCCGAGGGGGCCGAGCCGACGGCCCTCGCCTACAGCGACGACGGCAAGTGGTTCGCGCGGGGCGCGGCGGCCTCCGGCGACGCCGCCGACCTGCTCCTGGAGCCCGCCGACCCGGCGGACACCCGCCCGCCCGTGGAGGTGGTCCTCGAGGGCGACGGCGGCGACCGCGTCGTGCCGCGCGGCGTCGCGTTCGCGCCGGACGGCCGCTCGCTGTTCGTCGTGACGACCGACGCCGCGGGCACCGGGTACTGGCTGCACGTGGTCCCGACGCCGGACGGTCTGTCCGCCTCCCGGTTCGCGGACGGCACGAGCCACGAGCCGGCCCGGGCGACCGCCGGCGAGCCGGTGACGCTGCGCGGCCGCCTGGAGCTGGACGGACCCGCGCCGGCCGAGGCCCCGCGGATCGAGGTGGTGCGGGAGGACGCCGACGGCGCCCACACCCTGGAGCCGGTGACGGCCGGCGAGGACGGCGCCTTCACCGTGAGCGACGTGCCCCAGCTGGTGGGCGAGGCGACCTACCGGTTCTCCTACCCGGGCGACAGCCTGCACAAGGCGGCCGAGGACACGCGGATCACCGTGCCCGTGGACAAGGCGACCGCCACGCTGACGCTCACCGCGCCGGCCGAGGCGACCCGCAAGGACGGTGTGGAGGTCACCGGCACGCTGCACGCCCGGGGGCTGCCGCTCGCCGCACCCGCCACCCTGACGGTCACCGCCGCCGACCGGGACGGCGTCGTGCGGCTCGCGCCGGTGACCGCCGGGGCGGACGGGACCTTCACGGTCAGGTACGCGCCGCGGTCCAAGGGGGACGTGACGTTCACGGCCGCCTGGGCGGGCGACGCCCTGCACGAGGGCGCCGAGGCCTCGGCCACGGTCCACGTGCGCCGCTGACCCGGCGGAACGTTCCGGCACGACCGCGGGGCACGTTCCGCCGCACCTTGTGAGGGCACGTTCCGTCGCACCTCGCGGGGGCACGTTTTCGTGGCACCCGGCCCGCGCCGCTTCGTGGCAGGCGCGGACCGGGGCCGCTCGGGGGAGCCTCAGCAGGGGCTGAGGGGGCGCGTGGCGGCCTCCGCGTGGGCCTCCATGCGCTGGGCGGCGAGGATGGCCGCCCGGGTGTCGGCACGGGACGCGGCGACCACCAGGGCCCGGCCGGCGAGGTCGTGCGCCCGGCGGTGCAGGGCCGTGACCCGCGCCAGGTGTCCCTCCCGCGCCGCCGGGCCGGGGAACGCCGCGCGCGCCGGCGCGGAGCCGCCGCGGAGCCGGGCCACCTGCTGGGCCAGCTGTTCGGCCGCCTCGTCCAGGCCGGCGCACGGCGCCAGCGCCCGGAGCTCGTCGGTCACCGCGAGCAGCGCGGCCAGGTGACCGGCCAGCTGGAACTCCAGCTCCGCCTCGCGTGACCTGCGGGGGACGTCCGCGCCAGGGCCGGCCATGGTGTGGACCGACTTGCTGCGGATCGGTTCGTACATGGGAAGGCCTCCTGCGCTTTGACAGGAAGCCATCCTACATTGGAACGAGTCTAAAGTTGTGTCTAGTCCCAGCTCGGCGCGGCGTGTCGGCCCCCCCGGCCGGGCCGCTGCCGCCGCCCGTCGATCAGTTCTGGCGGTAGGTCTCCAGGAACCGCCCGATGCGCCCGATCGCGTCCCGCAGGTCGGTGACCGAGGGCAGCGTGACGATCCGGAAGTGGTCCGTGTCGGGCCAGTTGAAGCCGGTGCCCTGCACCACCATGATCTTCTCCCGGCGCAGCAGGTCCAGCACCATCCGCCGGTCGTCCTTGATCGGGTAGACCTTGGGGTCCAGCCGCGGGAAGAGGTAGAGCGCGCCCTTCGGCTTGACGCAGCTCACGCCCGGGATCCGCGTCAGCAGCTCGTGGGCGACGTCCCGCTGCTCGCGCAGCCGGCCGCCCGGGAGCACCAGGTCCTGGATCGTCTGCCGGCCGCTGAGCGCGGCGACCACGCCGTGCTGTCCGGGCATGTTGGCGCACAGACGCATGTTGGCGAGGATGTTGAGGCCCTCGATGTAGGAGTCCGCGTGCGCCTTGGGGCCGGAGATCGACATCCAGCCCACCCGGTAGCCCGCCACCCGGTACGACTTCGACATGCCGTTGAAGGTGAGCGTCAGCAGGTCCGGGGCGATCGCCGCCGTGGGGGTGTGGGTGGCGTCCTCGTAGAGGATCTTGTCGTAGATCTCGTCCGAGCAGACCAGCAGGTTGTGGCGGCGCGCGATGTCCGTGAGCCCGCGCAGCAGGTCGTCGCTGTAGACGGCGCCGGTCGGGTTGTTCGGGTTGATGATCACGATCGCCTTGGTGCGGTCGGTGATCTTGGCCTCGATGTCGGCCAGGTCCGGCATCCAGTCGGCCTGCTCGTCGCAGACGTAGTGGACCGGGGTTCCGCCGGACAGGGCCACGGCGGCCGTCCACAGCGGGTAGTCCGGGGCGGGGACCAGCACCTCGTCGCCGTTGTCCAGCAGCCCCTGCATGGCCATCACGATCAGCTCGGACACGCCGTTGCCGACGAAGACGTGCTCGACGTCGGTCTCGATGCCCAGGGTCTGGTTGTGCATCACCACCGCGCGGCGGGCGGCCAGCAGGCCCTTGGCGTCGCCGTAGCCGTGCGCCGAGCCGACGTTGCGCAGTATGTCCTCGAGGATCTCCGGCGGGCACTCGAACCCGAAGGCGGCCGGGTTGCCGGTGTTCAGCTTGAGGATGCGGTGACCGGCGGCCTCCAGCCGGGTCGCCTCCTCGAGCACCGGGCCCCGGATCTCGTAACAGACGTTGGCGAGCTTGGACGACTGGATCACCTGCATGACGTGAGCCTACGGGGATACGTCCCGGGTCGCCTCGTGTTCTCCGACACGTCCGGACGCCCGGCGCGGGGGAGGCCGAGGGTGCGGTTCGCCCCTGTTCGGGGTCCGCGGGG
>NZ_JBRIOU010000004.1:714346-719830 GCF_053474865.1 Streptomyces sp. CO7 | reverse complement strand
GGGGTGGGGGACTCCGGGTGTGTTCTGCGCCACGCCTGTCTTTACACTTCGCACCCATGTCCATCACCCCAGAACACGGGCCGGGCGCACACGGTGCGCCGGAGCCGCCGGCGGTACCTCCGACCGAGGTACCCGCCCCCTCGGTGTGGCCCGCCGCGGGTGACGCGGAGGCCACCCGTGAACTGCCGCCGGTGCGGGGCGGCCGCCCGGACGGTGAGGGCGAGGCGGCCACGCGTGAGCTGCCGGTGGTGCCCGGCGGTCCGGGACCGGACGGCGCCTGGCCGCCCGTCCCCGGCGCCCCCGCCACGCCCGGGAATCCCGCGGGGCACGGGGCCCCCGGGGCGCCTTCCGGATACGCGGGCGCTGCGGGGCACGGGGCTTCCCCCGGGCACGCGGGGTCTGCGGAGCACGGGACGCCTGCTGGGCATCCGGGGCCTGCGGGGCACGGGGCGCCTGCTGGGCACGCGGGTACCGCCGGGCACGGGGCGTCTGCTGGGTACACGGCGGCCGCCGGGCAGGGGGCGACCGGGGGGTCCGCCGGCTCGTACGGGTATCCGCCGGCGGGGTATTACGCCGGGGAGCCCTCCGGCAGCGGCGCGGACGCGGACGCGGACGCGTATCCGGGCCACGGTGTGTACGCCGACCCCACCGCGTACGGAGCGGCCTCCGCCGCAGCCGACTTCGACGACTTCGCGTCCTACGGCGCCGACCACGCGGCCGCCGAACGCGCAGGGCAGGGCGGACCGGCCGGACACGACGGGCAGGCCGGGTGGACGGCGGCGGCGGTGCCGGCGGGCCGGGCCGCGGCGCGGGAGGCGGCGCGGGCGGCCGAGCGGGAGGGTGCGCGCACCCGCCGCGTCCGCAGCCGCCAGATGCTGCTGGCCACCGGCGCGGGCGTGGTCGGACTCGGGGCGCTGACGGTGCTGGGGTTCGCGCTGTCCTCCGGCTCCGAGGAGACGTCCCGCGGCGGCAACGGCCCCAACGCGCCGGGGCTCTCGGTGGGCGACATGGCCGACCCCGGGCTGATGCCGTCCGTGGAGGCGTCGAAGGCCCCCGCCACGGTCACGCCCGGCGCCGCGCCGTCGAGGACGGCGACCGCCACCGCGACCCCCTCGGCCACCCGGACGGCGTCGCCCACGCCCACCAGGAAGCCGGCGAAGGAGACGTCCCCGTCCGCCTCGCCCACGGTGGGATGGCCCGAGTACGACGACGGCGACGACGATGACGGCACCGGCCGCGGCAACGGCTGGGGCAACAGCACCCGCCGCCCCCGCTAGGGCGCACCACCGCACCACCGCACCTCGCCCGCGGCGACGCGTGCGCTGCGGGCCCGCGCCCGGGCCCGCGCCCGGGCCCGCGTGAACCCCGGGCCGGCGCCCGGGCCGGCGCGTCAGCCGCGGGGGCGGCCCGCGCGCACCGAGCGGCCCGCCAGGACGTCCGTGCGGCGGCCGTCGTCGACGGCGAGGCGGCCGTCCACCAGGACGTAGGGGATGCCGGCCGGAGAGGTCCGGGGCGCCGCGAAGGTGGCGCCCTCGGCGACGGTCGCGGGGTCGAAGAGGACCAGGTCGGCCCGGTGGCCCTCACGGACCAGGCCCCGGTCCGGCAGGCCGAGCCGCGCGGCCGGCCGCCCGGTGAGGTGCGCGACGCACTCCTCCAGCGTCAGCACGCCCAGCTCCCGCACATACGTGCCGAGGTAACGGGGAAAGGTGCCGTACGCCCGGGGGTGCGGCTTGGTGCCGTGCAGGATGCCGTCGGAGCCCCCGGTGTGCGCCCGGTGCCGCATCAGCGCGCGGACGTTCTCCTCGTGGCCGACGTGCTGGAGGACGGACGTGCCGAGCCGGTCCGCCAGCAGCAGGCGGCGGGCCTCCTCCCAGGGCGAGGACCCCGAACCGGACGCCAGCTCGGCCACCGTCCGCCCCACCCGCCCGGCCAGCGCGGGGTCGACCACCCCGGAGATCTCCACCGTGCCCCACTCCACCGGCACGCCGTGGCAGCCGTCCGAGCCGGACACCTCCAGCACGTGCCGGATCCGCTCCGCGACCGCGTCGTCGCGCAGCCGCTCCAGGGTGGCCGCCGGGCCGCCCTCGCTGGCCCAGCCGGGCAGCAGCGCGGCCAGCGTGGTGGCGCCCGGGGTGTAGGGGTAGGTGTCCAGCGTCAGGTCGCGGCCGGCGTCCAGCGCCTCGTCGAGGAGGGCTTCCAGCTCGGCGGAACGCCCCTTGTTCTCCGCGAAGTTGAGCGTCGCGTGGGCCAGGTGCAGGGCGCAGCCGGCCTCCTGGGCGATGCCGATCACCTCCTGGTAGGCCGCCAGGGCCCCAGCCCCGTAGGAGCGGTGGTGCGGGCACCAGTAGCCGCCCGCCCGGGCGACCACCCGGCACAGCTCGGTCAGCTCCCCGGCGCCGGCGTACATGCCGGGCGGGTAGGTGAGCCCGGACGACATGCCCACCGCCCCCTCGCGCAGCCCGGCCGCCACCAGCTCACGCATCCGGTTCAGCTCCGCCTCCGTCGGCGGGCGGTTCTCCCAGCCCATCGCCAGCATCCGGACGGTGCCCTGCGGCACCAGGTACGCGGCGTTCACCGCGATGCCCTCGCCGCCGATACCCCGGTCCAGCCGGTCCAGGTACTCGCCCACCGACCGCCAGTCGAAGTCGACGTCCTCGCCCGGACCGTTCCAGCCGGCCACCGCCTGCCGCACCTCGGCCAGCGTGCGGTCGTCGACGGGCGCGTAGGAGAGCCCGTCCTGGCCCACGACCTCCAGGGTGACGCCCTGCGCGAGCTTCGCCGAGTGGTCCGGGTCGGTGAGCAGCGCCAGGTCGCTGTGGGAGTGCATGTCCACGAACCCGGGAGCCAGGGCCAGCCCCTCCGCGTCCAGCATCCGCGTGCCGACCGGGCGCTGGCACCCGGCCGCGGCCGCCTCGCGGACGATCTGCACGATGCGGCCGTCCTTGACCGCCACGTCGGCCCGGTAGGACGGACCCCCGGTGCCGTCCACCACCTCGGCGTCCTGAACGACCAGATCGGCCAGATGCACGGCGGTCCCCACTTCGCTGGGCGGACGGCCGCGGGACCGTCCGTCAGAAGATCCGTCAGAAGAACGTACGGATGTAGTCCACCACCGTGCCGTCCGCCTCGACCAGAGGGATCAGCTGCCATTTGTCGAAGACGGTGCACGGGTGGGACAGCCCCATGCCCACCCAGTCGCCGACCTCCAGGTCCGCGCCGGGCCCGGTCTCCAGCCAGGCGTGCTGGTCGGACAGCCGGGTGACGGCGATCCCCTCGGCCGGACGCTCGGCGTCCCCGCGGCGCACCACCTGCGCCTCCGGCATCCCCAGGTCGTACGCGGCGTCCCGCTTGCCCGCGTTGAGGAACGCCTGCCCGCCGGTGGGACGGGAGACGACCTGCGCCCACAGCCGGAACGCCGGCTCCAGCGCGCCCTCCTCGGGAACGCGGACGAACGGCGTGATCGACCGGTAGTGGCCGTCGTCGTGCGAGACGTACGCGCCCGAGCGCAGCAGCTTCAACGGGGGCCGGCTGAGCCCCGGCAGACGGGTGAAGACCTCGGCGACCGTGTCGAACCAGGCGCTGCCGCCCGCGCTGACCACGATCTCCTCCAGGCCGGTGCCGGTGAACAGCCCCGCCTTGTCCAGCCTCGCCGCCAGCTCCACCAGCCGCACCAGCCAGGCGCGCACCCGCTCCTCGGTGGCGTCCGGCACCTCGCCCTCGTAGCCCGCCACGCCCGCCAGCCGCAGCGACGGCGCCGCGGCCACCGCCTCGGCGACGGCCAGGCAGTCGGCCTCGGTCCGCGCCCCGGTCCGCGCGCCGTCCCCGGCGGCCAGCTCCACCACCACGTCCACCGGCCGCCCGCCCACCTGCCGCAGGGCCGCGTCCATCAGCTCGACGCCGCGCACCGAGTCGACGTAACAGATGAAGCGGAACGCCGGGTCGGCGGTCAGCTCGGCGGCGAGCCAGCGCAGCGCCGCCGGGTCGACCAGCTCGTTGGCCAGGAAGATCCGCCGCACCCCGAAGGCCCGCGCCACCCGCACCTGGTGCGGCACCGCCAGCGTGATGCCCCACGCGCCGTGCTCCAGCTGCTGCCGGAACAGCTGCGGGGCCATCGTCGTCTTGCCGTGCGGGGCGAACGCCAGGCCGTGGCGCTCGGTGTACGACTCCATGAGCCGCAGGTTGTGGCGCAGGCGCTCGGCGGAAAGCGTCAGCACGGGGGTGGTGAACCCGCCGGTGAACAGATTCCGCCGCTGCGCCGCCAGCTCGCCCACGGTCAGACCGTCCGCGTCGAGCGGCAGACCCTTGAACCGGTGGTCGATCCGCTCCCCGGAAAGACGGGTGACGGCATCCGCGGACATTCGGGCCTCCTGTGCGCTGCGGGATCCGGGCTGTTTCACTTTCCCATGATCGGGACCCCGTCCACGAGCATCCGGAGGATGACCATGACAGAGAAGACCGCACTGACCCCCAGCACCCACACCGCTCCGCCCGCGGCCTTCTCCCACGGCCTGCGCAAGGGGAACATCCTCCAGGTCGCCGGACAGGTCGGCTTCCTGCCCGCCGAGGAGGGCAGGCCGCCCACGCCGGCCGGCCCGACGCTGCGCGAGCAGACCCTGCAGACCCTCGCCAACGTCGAGGCGGTGCTGAAGGAGGGCGGCTCCGGCTGGGACGACGTGATGATGCTGCGCGTCTACCTCACCGACGTGGACCACTTCGCGGAGATGAACCAGATCTGGAACGCCTATTTCGGCGAGCGGCTCACCCAGCCCCCGGCCTGCCGCACCACCGTCTACGTGGGCCTGCCGCCCGGCCTGCTGATCGAGATCGACGCGATGGCCGTCCTGGACTGACGCCGGACCCGGCCGCCGGGGGCGCCACGGGCCCGTCTCCGCCCAGGGCGCTGGTGGCCGGTCTCCGCCGGGCCGCGCCGACGCGGCCCGGCGGAGATCAACTCCTCCGCGGAGAGGCCCACATGATGGCCCCCATGTTCCCCAAGACTTCCCCGCGAAGAAGCACCGGCGCCCGACGGTCCCCCGATCACCGGCGAGCGCGGCGAAGGCCATCCTGACCGTTCGTCATGTTGACCACGCGTGCCCAGGCGTCACTGGACAATTACTGGACAACGTGAGATCAAAGCGAACATCGCCGAGTGGCCGGGGGGTCGCACACGACATGGGACGCCGGGAGAAGCCGATCGAGCCCGGGCAGGGGAAGGCCGCCGAGTTCGCGGCCGACCTCCGCATGCTCCGGCGGCGCACCGGCAACGTGCCGTACCGCGAACTCGCCTCCCGGGTGCCCTACTCGGCGTCCAGCCTGTCCGCCGCCGCCTCCGGGCACCGGCTGCCCGCCTGGCCGGTGGTCGCCGCCTACCTGGAGGCCTGCGGGGTCACCGGCACCGGCGAGTGGCACCGGCGCTGGCGGCAGGCGGCGGGACTGCCGCCCGAGGCCGAGCCGGCCGCCCGTCCCCCGGCCGGGCCGCCGCCC
>NZ_JBRIOU010000004.1:709097-714246 GCF_053474865.1 Streptomyces sp. CO7 | reverse complement strand
GCCCACCCGCTTCGTCGGCCGCGACCACGAGGTGGAGGAGGTGTGCCGGCTGCTCGCCGAGCACCGGCTGCTCACCCTCACCGGCGTCGGCGGCGTCGGCAAGACCCGCCTCGCCCAGCGCGCCGCCCGCACCGCCGGACTGCTGCTGCGCGACGGCGCCTGCTGGGTGGAGCTCGCCGAGGTCACCAGCCCCGACGTCCTGCCCTACGCCGTCGTCGAGGGACTCGGCCTGGCGCCCGTGCCCCCGCACACCACGCCGACGGCACACCTGGCCGACGCCCTGCGCGGCCGCGAGATCCTGCTGGTGCTCGACAACTGCGAACACCTCGCCGCCGCCTGCGCCCGGCTCGCCCACCTGCTGCTGGCCTCCACCACCGGCGTCCGCCTGCTCGCCACCAGCCGGCTGCCGCTGGGCCCGGCCGCCGAACGGCTCTACGTCGTCCCGCCGCTCCCCGAGGACGCCTCGCTCGCCTTACTCACCGACCGCGCCGCCCTGCTGGCCGACGCCGCCTGGTCGTCCGACGACGTGGAGCACGCCCGCGCCGTCATCCGCCGCCTCGACGGGCTCCCGCTGGCCATCGAGTTCGCGGCCCGGCGGCTGCGCGCCCTCTCCCCGGGACAGCTCCTCGACCGCCTCGACGAACGCCTGCCGCTGCTCAGCAAGGGCGACCCGGTGGCGCCCGAGCGGCACCGCTCGCTGCGCGCCATGCTCGACTGGAGCCACCAGCTGTGCACCCCCGCCGAACAGCGGCTGTGGGCACGGCTGTCGGTGTTCGTCGGCTCGATATCGCTGGAGGCGGCGCACGCCGTGTGGGAGGCCCCCCGCACCGCCGAGGCCCCCCGCACCGCCGAGGCCTCCCGCACCGGCGCGGAGACCGGCTCCGGCGAGGGGACCCGCCCGGGCGAGGAGAGCGGCCCGGAGGCGCTGCTCGACGCCGTCGACGGTCTGATCGACCACTCCCTGCTGCTCACCGAGCCCGGCGACGGCGCCGGCCGCCGCTACACGATGCTGGAGACGGTCCGCGAGTACGGCCGCGACCGGCTCGCCCGCGGCGGGGACCTCGACGACGCCCGCACCCGGCACCTGCTGTGGTTCCGCGACATGGTGCGCGAGGTCTACGCACGGTGGGCGGGCCCGGGCCAGGCCGCCCGGCTGCGCGAACTGGGGCGGGAGCTGCCCAACCTCCGCCAGGCCCTGGAGTACGGGGTGCGGGAGGGCGCCGAACCGGCGCAGGCCCGCGCCGCCCTGGACATCGCCCACGGCCTCGTCTGGTACTGGACCGCCACCGGCGCCGCCGAACAGGGCGTCGGCTGGCTGCGCCGCGCCCTGGCCGCCACCGCCCCCGCGGACGGCGACCCGGCGGTGCGGGCCGCACGGACCCGGGCCATGTGGGCCTGCGCCTTCCTGGCCGTCTTCCCCGCCGACCTGGAGGCCGCCGCCGGCCAGGCCGCCGAGGCCGCCGGGCGGGCCCGGGCCGACGGCGACCAGGCGTCGGTGGGCTGGGCCACCACGGTGACCGCCCTGGCCACGCTCACCGGCGGCGGGGTCGAGGAGAGCCTGGACGCCTTCCGCGCGGCGGTGCGCGACCTGCGGGCGGCCGGCGACCGCTACGGCGAGCAGAACGCGCTCAGCATCCTGGCCAGCGCGCTGTGCGCGACCGGCCGCCTCGAGGAGGCGGTGGTCCGTCTGGAGCGCGCCTTCGGCCTCTCCCGGGAGCAGGACGAGCGCTGGCACCGCCCCTACCTGCACTGGGTGCGGGCGAAGACCCTGATCGTCGAGCGGCGCCTCACCGGGCCCGACGGCGCACTGGCGCACGTCCTCGGGGTCCTCGAGCCGCAGCGGGACTTCGCCGACCCGCGCGCCCTCGCGCTGGGCCACGACACGCTGGCCCACTGCGCCTGGCTGCTCGGCCGCCACCGCGAGGCCGCCCGCCTCTTCGGCGCCTCCGAGGCCCGCTGGCCCGTCGAGGAGACGCGCATCGCGGCCTACCGGGTCGCGGCCCTGGACACCGCGCGGTGCCTGGAGGAGCTGCGGGCCGCACTGGGGGAGGACGTGTACCGCGCGACCAGGGCCGAAGGGGCCGCGCTGCCGGCCGAGGAGGCGCGGGAGTGGGCCATCCGTTTCGCCGCGGATGCCATGTAAGTCCCCCGGGCCGCACCCACCTTCCTCGGTAACGATGCGACGACAGGTTTTCCGCGGGGTGGGGTCGTGGACCATACTGCGGGCTGTGGAGCAGCGCATCGGTTCAAACACCAAGCCCCTGACCCCGCCCGCCGCCGTCGACCCGGCCCTGATCCCAGGGCTCACCGTCCCGGCGACGGCCGACGGCGCGCCCGAGGACGCCGCCGTGCCCGGCGCGGCGTCCGACGAGGCCGACGCCGTCGTGGAGGACGCCGCGCCGGAGCACGAGGACGCCGCCGAGGCGGACGCCGCGGGTTCCGCCGACGACTCCGGCGAGGGCGCCGACTCCGGTGAGGACGCCGAGGACCTGGGCGAGGGCGCCTCCGCGTCCGCGCCCGTTCCGGACGGTCCGGTCTTCGAGGCCAAGGACTTCCGCGCGCGTCTCGTCGCCGACCACGCCGGCATCCGCCTGTGCCTGGACGACCAGGAGTGCGAGTTCCGCTGGGACGAGATCGGCGCCGTGGAGACGTCGACCTCGGGCTTCGGCAAGCGGTACACGGTCGTCGTGCACACCCCGGACCGCCGGTGGTACTGGATCGAGATCGACGCCAAGTCCCGCGCGGACGTCGCCCGTTGGGAGACGGAGCTGGACGCCGTCCTCGACGCGTACTTCGAGGAGGGCGGCGCGCAGCCGGCCGACGCGGAGACGGACGCGGACGTGAACGCGGGCGTGGACGCCGAGGCGACGGCCGACACGGAGGCCGACGAGGAAGCGGACGCGAAGGCCGACGCGAAGGCCGAGGGTGCCCGCGGGCGGAAGCCGGGGCCGGCGCAGGCGTAGCGCCCGCGGGGCCGGGGGAGCGGCGGACGTCGTCCTGCCGTGCCCCTTGCCGGTGCGCCCGGGGTCGGCCAGGTTGATCGCCATGGCTGACAACACGAACAACACCGCACCCCGGAAATCGAGTTGGAAGTACATCGGCCCCGGCATCGTCGTCGCGGCGACCGGCGTGGGCGCCGGCGACCTGGTGGCGACCCTGGTCGCCGGGGCCAACTTCGGCTACACGCTGCTGTGGGCCGCCGTCATCGGCTGCGTCGTCAAGATCGCCCTGGCCGAGGCGGCAGGCCGCTGGCACCTGGCCACCGGCCGCACCCTCTTCGACGGCTGGGCGTCACTGGGCGCCTGGACCACCGTCTTCTTCGTCGTCTACGCGATCGTCTGGGGCTTCGTCTACGGAGCCGCCGCCATGTCGTCGAGCGGGCTGCCCCTGCAGGCGCTGTTCCCCGGCGTGATGGACCTGGAGTGGTGGGCGGTCTCCACCGGCCTGGTCGGGCTGGTCTTCGTCTGGTTCAACCGGTACGCGGTCTTCGAGAAGGTCATGACCGTCCTGGTGGGCGTCATGTTCCTGGTCACCGTCTACCTGGCGATCCGCGTGGTCCCTCATCTGGGTGGACTTTTCGCCGGCCTGCTGCCGGTCCTCCCGGACGGGAAGGACTCCGTCCTCAACACCCTCGGCCTCATCGGCGGCGTGGGCGGCACCATCACCCTGGCCGCCTACGGGTACTGGGTGAACGCCAAGGGCTGGACCAACACCGGCTGGATGAAGGTGATGCGGCTCGACAACCGGGTCGCCTACGTCACCACCGGCATCTTCGTCGTGGCCATGCTCATCGTGGGCGCGGAACTGCTGCACTCCTCGGGCATCGCGATCGCCTCCGGCGACAAGGGGCTGATCCAGCTCGGCGACATCCTGGAGGAGGAGTACGGGACGGCCACCGCCAAGTTCTTCCTGATCGGCTTCTTCGCCACCTCCTTCACCTCCCTGATCGGCGTCTGGCACGGCGTGAGCCTGATGTTCGCCGACTTCGCCGCCCGCTACCGCACCAAGCGGGCCGCCACCGGCGAGGAGGTCGCCGAGGGCCGCCGCGAGAAGTCCTGGGCCTTCCGCGGCTACCTGCTCTGGCTGACCTTCCCGCCGATCGTGCTGCTCTTCCAGGGCCAGCCGTTCCGCCTGATCATCCTCTACGGCGTCCTCGGCGCGGCCTTCATGCCGTTCCTGGCGCTGACCCTGATCTGGCTGCTCAACTCCTCCCGCACGCCCGCCGAGTGGCGCAACGGGATCACGAGCAACGTGATGCTGGCCGTCGCCGGACTGCTCTTCCTGGTCCTGTGCGTCAAGCAGATCTGGGACCAGGACTGGGCGAAGTTCTTCTGACCGGACCGTCAGGCGGCGCGCTCGGCGCGCAGCACCGCGTCGTGGACGGTGACCTCGCGCCCCTCGTGGGTCACCGTCCGCAGCCGGGCGGCCCGGGTGTGCACGGTCCAGCCGCCGGCCGGGATGAGGTCGTCGGCCAGCTCGTCGGCCGTGCAGAACAGGTCCGGCTCCGGCGGCCGCGGCACGGCGCCGTCGGTCAGGTCCCGGGGGTGGTGCAGGACCACGACCAGGCTGCCGCCCGGCGCGACGGCCTCGGCGAGACCCGCGAACACCTGGCGGCGCACGTGCGACGGCAGGTGCAGGAACGTGGAGAACACCAGCTCGTAGGCCGCCGTCTCCGGCATCCAGTCCAGCACGTCGGCCCGCCGCCAGGTGACCTGCCCGGCCAGCTCCGGCGGGGTGTGCCCGGCGGCCCGGTCCAGGGCCACCTGCGAGACGTCCGTCCCGGTGACCGTCCACCCCTGCCGGGCGAGCCAGAGCGAGTCCGCGCCCTCCCCGCACCCGGCCTCCAGCGCCCGTCCCGGGGTCAGCCCGGACACCTCGTCCACCAGGGCGGGGTTGGGATCGCCGCTCCACAGCCGGTCGGCGGAGGAGTAGCGCGCGTCCCAGAAGCCGGCGGTGAAGCGGGGGTCGTCGGTCATCTCGGTTCGTCCTCCTGCGGCCGTGGCTCCTGTCCGGGCATCGTATGCCCGAGTCCTCCGGCCTCCCGGGCACGGACGCGTCGCCCTTGGGAAGGGCCGGAAACGTGCCCGCCCCCGCAGCCGTGTCGCGCTGCGGGGGCGGGACCCGCCTCCTGGCGGGGGGAGGTGTGGAG
>NZ_JBRIOU010000004.1:707189-708997 GCF_053474865.1 Streptomyces sp. CO7 | reverse complement strand
GTTTCGGGGCGTGGGGGGATCAGCCGAGGCCGTGGACGTGCGGGCCGACGGCGTTGGACCAGGCGTTGCCGGCCGTGGCGTCCCAGTTGGTCGACCAGGTCATCGCGCCCCGCAGGTCCGGGTAGGCCTTGGAGGGCTTGAAGGCGCCGCAGTTGGTGAGCTTGGTCAGGCAGTCCAGGGCGTTGTTCACGATCGTCGGGGAGACGTAGCCGCTGCCCGCGCCGCGGGTGGAGGCCGGGACGCCGATGCCGACCTGGGAGGGCGCGAGCCCGCCCTGCAGCTGGATGCAGGCCAGCGCGGTGAGGAAGTCCACCGAGCCCTGCGAGTACACCTTGCCGTCGCAGCCCAGCATGGAACCGCTGTTGTAGTACTGCATGTTGACGACGGTCAGGATGTCCTTGATGTTGAGCGCCGTCTGGAAGTAGGCGCCCGAGGTCGACTGCATGTCGATGGTCTGCGGGGCCATGGTGATGATCAGGTTGGGCCCGGCCTTCGCCGACAGGGAGCGCAGCGCCTGCGTCATGTAGGTCGCGTTGAGGCCGTTCTCCAGGTCGATGTCGACGCCGTCGAAGCCGTACTCCTGCATCAGCGCGTACACCGAGTTGGCGAAGTTGGTCGCGGAGGCCGTGTCGGCCACCCGCACCGCGCCGAGCTCGCCGCCGACGGAGATGATGACCTTCTTGCCCGCCGCCTGCTTGGCGCGGATGTCGGCCTTGAACTGGGCCTCGGTGTAACCGTTCAGGCCGGCCGAGTCGAGGGTGAAGTCGACGGTGCCCGGCGTGGCGGTGGCGTCGGCGAAGGCGACCGCGATGATGTCGTACTGGCTCTGCACCTGGGCCAGGGTCTGCACGGTGGCGCCGTTGTTGAAGTTCTGCCAGTACCCGGTCACCGCGTGCTTGGGCAGGTTGCCGCCGCCTCCGGTGCCGGTGGGCTGGGTGGTCGCGTTGACCGTGGCGGACTTCGCGGACTCGCCCGCCGCGTTGGTCGCGGTCACCTGGAAGGAGTACGCGGTGGAGGCGCTGAGCCCGGTGATCGTCGCCGAGGTGCCGCTCGCGGTCGCCACCCGGGTGCCGCCCCGGTACACGGTGTAGCCGGTCGCGCCCTGCACGGTGTTCCAGGTGAGGGAGACGGAGGACGAGGTCGTGCCCGAGACCGTCAGCCCGGCCGGGGCCGCGGGGATCGCCGGCTGCTCCGGCTCGCCGCCCCCGCCGCCTCCGCCGTCGGGGCCGAAGACGGAGAAGTCGTCCACGTAGTAGGGGGCCTGGCCGTACCAGCCGTGGGTGTAGACGGTCACCGAGGTGGTGTTGGCGCCCGTGGTGAAGGTGGTGCGCAGTTCCTTCCACGCCCCCGAGTCCGGGGTCCAGGTGGAGACGTCCGTGGTGCCGGTCCCGGTGACGCCCAGGTAGGCATAACCGCCCTGCACCCAGGTGCTCAGCGTGTAGGTGGAACCGGGCTTCACCGCGACCACCTGGCTGCAGCGGGCGTTGTCCTGCCCCGCCGGGGTGGCCTTGAGGGCGCGCGAGCCGCCGTGCACCGGGGAGGTGACCGACGCGCCGGACGCCGCGGAGCAGGTCCAGTCGGTGAGGCCCGACTCGAAGCCGCCGTTGCGCACGTTGTTCACGTCGGCGGCGGCCGCGGGGCCGGCGGCGAGGGCGGTGCCCGCGAGGGCGAGCGCGGAGGTCAGGACGGTCGCGAGTATCCGGGGTCTCGCCTGGGGAGAGGTGAGGGTGGGACGCGTGCGCTTCATGGGGGCTCCCTGCGTGTGAGGGGGATTCGTGTGGCGGGGATTCGTGTGACGGGGCTTGCGG
>NZ_JBRIOU010000004.1:705803-707089 GCF_053474865.1 Streptomyces sp. CO7 | reverse complement strand
GCTTGCGGGGGTCGCCGGGGCGGAACCGGGCCGGGATGGCCGGATCCCGCGGCGCGTTCCAGCCGGTCTAGACCAACTTGGTCCAGACCAATGCTGGTGTCAAGAGTCGTGGCGGCACCGTAACTTCACCCGCTCGTAGGCGAGTTGGCGTATATGCCGACACGCCGCGATCACCGGACAGGTCCTGCTTGAGACGATCTCCGCCAAGCAGGTGTCGGAGGCCGTAACCCGGGGATATCGTGCTGGTGAAAGCGCTGCGCACGTGAAGACGGGGGCGACGGGGGAGGGTGGAGCGGTGCCGACTGCCATCAGCGTGTCCGGTTCCGGCCTGGTACTCCCCGCCGGCGACCGGCACACCCCGCCCGCCGTCCTCCAGCCGCGGGCGACCGTCGAGGAGACGGTCTACGAGCTCAACTCGATGGTCGAGCAGCAGGGTTACGTCGTCGCCGTGCACCCCGCGGTCACCGACCCGGATGTGGTGCGGCGGCTGCACACCGCGCGCTCGCTGCTGGAGACCGACCGGGTGGCCATCGTCGCCGCGGACCTCCCGCCGCTCGGCGTCGCGGTACTGGTGCAGCAGTTACGGCAGTTGAGCGTCTGCGACTTCGGCCCCGGGGTGCTCGCCTCGGCGGCGCGGCTGCTCGCGCACTACATCTGGTCGGGCGCGCTGCTCAACTCCGTGACCCGGCTCGACCACGTGCCGGTCACGATGACGGCGCACGCCCGTTCCTGGCTGCCGAGCGCCCAGTTCGCGGTCCTCGCGACGCCGCGGCCCGCGCTGGTGCGGGTGGGCGGCGAGGACCGGCTGCCGGGGCCGGAGTTCGCCACGCGGATGGTCGCCGCGACCGGCGCGGGCTTCGGCGGCGGCACCCCATCCGACTGGGTCGGCTCCACGCTCGCCCCCGACTGGCGGGTCCAGCACTTCTCCACGGTGCCGGTGTCGGCGGAGTCGGCGTCCTGGTGGGGGACGGCCAAGCTGGTCGAGTTCGCCGCGGGGCTGCCCGACGTGTCGGTGCTCTACCAGCTCGTCTCCTCCGTGCGGCGGGACCGGTGCCGGTGGTGCGGCCTGGAGATCATCGGGGACCGCTGCGCGTTCTGCGCCTCGCCGCTCGCGCCGCCGCCGGAGTTTCCCGCGCTCACGCACAGCGGGACGGGGAGTGCGGTGGTCGGCACCGGGGCTGGGGCCGGTGCGGTCGCCGGCGCCGGGGCGCGCGCGGTGCGGCCGGGCTCCGCCGCCCCGCCCGCACCGCTCACGCGCCCGGCGGGGCCCGCGGCCGCCATAGGCC
>NZ_JBRIOU010000004.1:698170-705703 GCF_053474865.1 Streptomyces sp. CO7 | reverse complement strand
CCCGCCGCCCGACCCGAACCACCGTTCCCGACCCACGAGGTGAAACAGACCGTGAACTCCCGCCAGCGCCGCGGCGTTCTGCTGCTGGTCCTCTCGGCGATAGCCGCCATCGCGGCGTTCGCCGGAGTGCTCGCCGTGGTCAGGGACGTGAAGTCGAAGGTCGGTCCCGAGGTGACCGCCTACCGGCTGAAGGCGGACGTCGCGCCGTACCAGGAGCTCACGCCGAGCCAGTTCGAGAAGATCAGCATGCCGGAGCGCTGGCTGTCCGGCACCGCCGTCACCGACCTCTCGAAGATCCGCGGGAAGATCGCCGTCACCACGCTCCGCGAAGGCTCCCTGCTCCAGTCCGACATGGTGGTCGACCGCCCCGAACTCCAGCGCGGACAGCAGGAGATCGCCATCATGATCGACGCCTCCACCGGCGTCGCGGGAAAGATCACCACCGGCGCGCGGGTGAACATCTTCGCCACCTTCGAGGGCGAGGACCGCGGCCGTGACCAGTCCCGCCTGATCGTGCAGAACGCCCGCGTCATCGACGTCGGCAAACTGACCGCCCTGGAGCCCGACGGCAGCGGCCCGAACCGCCGCACCGCCACCGAGGCCGTGCCGATCACCTTCGCCCTCTCCACCGCCGACGCCCAACGCGTCGCCTACGCCGAGTCGTTCGCCGAGCACGTGCGCCTCGCCCTGGTGGCCGGCGGCGACGACACCTCCGTGCCGCCCGCCGACCGGACGTACACCCTCGAGCAGGACAAGCAGTGAGGGGCCGTCGATGACCGTCCGCATCCTCCCCGCCGTGGGAGACGTCGACTCCGCCCGCGCTCTCGCCGCCCTCCTCGGCCAGATGCCCGAGGTCGTGCCCGCCCCGCCCGTGCACGACTCGGCCACCCTGCTCGACGCCCTCGGCGCGGGCGCCGCCGAGTCGGTGGACGAGCTGCCCGAGGTGGTCCTGGTCCACGAACGGATCGGCCCGGTGCCCGCCCTGGAGCTGATCCGGGAGATCGTGCTGCGCCACCCGGCGGTCGGCGTCGTGCTGATCACCGCCGACTCCTCCTCCACCACCCTCACCGCCGCCATGGACTCCGGCGCCCGCGGCATCGTCACCCTGCCGCTGAACCCCGAGGGGCTCGCCGAGCGGGTGCACGCCGCCGCCTCCTGGGCCGCCGGGATGCGCCGCCACCTCACCGCCGGGGCGGGCGCCGACCCGTACGGCCGCGGCTCGGGCGGCACCGTCGTCACGGTCACCGGGGCCAAGGGCGGCGTCGGCGCCACCGTCACCGCCGTCCACCTGGCGCTGGCCGCCCGCGCCTCCGGCCGCACCGTCGCCCTCGTCGACCTCGACCTGCAGTCCGGCGACGTCGCCTCCTACCTGGACGTCCAGTACCGGCGGTCCGTCGCCGACCTGGCCGGCATCCACGACATCAACCCGCGGGTCCTGCAGGACGCGATCTACACGCACGACTCCGGCATCGCCCTGCTGCTCGCCCCCGCCGAGGGCGAGCGCGGCGAGGAGGTCGGCGACCGCGCCGCCCGCCAGGTGCTGTCCGTGCTGCGCTCCCGCTACGACGTCGTCGTCCTCGACTGCGGCGCCCGGATGGACGCCGCCACCGCCGCGGCGGTCGAGTCCGCCGACCACGCGCTGCTGGTCGTCACCCCCGACGTCATCGCGGTCCGCGCCGCCAAGCGCATGGTCCGCCTCTGGGACCGGCTCCAGATCCGCAAGGCCGAGGACACCCTCACCGTCGTCAACCGGCACGCCCGCGGCGCGGAGATCAACCCCCAGCTCGTCGAACGGGTCACCGGCACCCGCACCGCCGCGACCCACGTGCCCGCCGCGTACAAGGAACTGTCCGCCGTGGTGGACGCCGGCCGGCTGCAGGACCTGGAGGCCAAGTCCTCCGTCAAGCGCGCCCTGTGGACGCTGGCGGGCGAACTGGGGCTGGTCGCCGCCGCGCCGGAGGACGAGGCCGCAGCGCGCGGGCGACGCCGCAAGCCCGGCAACGGCATCGCCCTGCGCCGCGGCGCGGGCGACCGGGGCTCCGTCACGCTGGAGTTCGCCGGGATCTTCCCCATCCTGCTCGTCGTCATGGGCCTGCTCTGGCAGGCGGTGCTGTGGGGCTACACCTTCTCCCTGGCGGGCAACGCCGCCGACGAGGCCGCCCGCGCCGCCACCGCCGCGCACGCCGTCCACGGCGACTGGGCCGGCGCCTGTTCCGCCGCGGGGACGAAACACCTCCCCGACGCCTGGAGCGGCGCGGAGATCCGGTGCGCCCCCGAGGGCGACCTGATGCGTGCCACCGTCCACGCGGACGTGCCCCTCTTCTTCCCCGGCGTCGACGCGGGCTGGTCCGTGGACGGCACCGCGGGGGCGGCACTGGAGGGGGGTGACCTGGGATGACGCGGTCCACGGCGCCGGCACGGCCCGGGCGCGTGAGCAGGTTCCGCCCCTCGGGCCCGCGCCTGCGCGGCGACCGCGGGGTCTCCTCCCTCGAGCTCGCGGGCTACCTCCCCGTCCTCCTCGTGATCGCCATGGCCGCCCTCCAGCTCGGCCTGGTCGGCTACGGCGCCAACCAGGCCGGCACCGCCGCCCGGGCCGCCGCCCGCGCCGCCTCCCAGGAGGGTGACGGGGCCGCCGTGGGCGCCGCCGCCGTGAGCTCCTGGCTCGACCCCGCCGTCAGCACCGATCTCGGCGCCGAGACCACCACCGCCCGCGTCGTCGTCCACGTCCCTTCCGTGATCCCGCTGTTCGGCGGCTGGGACATCGCCCGTGACGCCACCATGCCCACCGACCGCACCGCCGCGTCCGGCGGCTGACCGAGGAAGGAGACCCGCCCATGAGCCTGCGATCCCGCCTCGCCGCCAACGGCCCCGACGGCGCCCCGTCCGCCCTCCCCGGCCAGGGTGGCGCCGCCGACGGGCACCGCGAGGACAACCACCTCGTCGCCGTCTACCGCGCCAAGCTCCTCGAGGAGATCGACCTCGCCGAGATGTCCGCCCTCGACGCCACCGAGCGCCGCACGCGCCTGGAACGCGTCCTGGGCCACATCATCAGCCGCGAGGGCCCCGTCCTCTCCTCCACCGAACGCGCCCGCCTGATCCGCCGCGTCGTCGACGAGGCCCTCGGCCTGGGCGTGCTCGAACCGCTCCTCGCCGACCCGTCGATCACCGAGATCATGGTCAACGGCCCCGACTCGATCTTCGTCGAGCGGGCCGGCCGCGTCGAACACCTGCCGCTGCGCTTCGCCTCCGCCGACCAGCTGATGCAGACGATCGAGCGCATCGTCTCCACGGTCAACCGCCGCGTCGACGAGTCCAACCCGATGGTCGACGCCCGCCTGCCCACCGGCGAGCGCGTCAACGTGATCATCCCGCCGCTCGCGCTGACCGGCCCCACCCTGACCATCCGCCGCTTCCCGCGCGCCTACACGCTCCCCGAGCTGATCGGCCTCGGCTCCCTCGACGAGCAGATGCTGCTGCTCCTCGCCGCGTTCGTCCGCGCCAGGTTCAACGTCATCGTCAGCGGCGGCACCGGCTCCGGCAAGACAACCCTGCTCAACGCGCTGTCCGGCCTGATCCCCTCGCACGAGCGCATCATCACCATCGAGGACTCCGCCGAGCTCCAGCTCCAGCAGAGCCACGTCATCCGCCTGGAGTCCCGCCCCGCCAACATCGAGGGCAAGGGCCAGGTCGCCATCCGCGACCTGGTCCGCAACTCGCTGCGCATGCGGCCCGACCGGATCATCGTCGGCGAGGTCCGCGGCGGCGAGACCCTCGACATGCTGCAGGCCATGTCCACCGGCCACGACGGCTCGCTCGCCACCGTGCACGCCAACACCGCCGAGGACGCCCTGATGCGCCTGCAGACCCTCGGCTCCATGTCCGAGGTGAACATCCCCTTCGAGGCGCTCACCGACCAGATCAACTCCGCCGTCGACGTCGTCGTCCAGCTCGCCCGGCAGGCCGACGGCACCCGCCGCGTCGTCGAGATCGCCCTGCTGATCTCGCGCGGACGCCAGCCCTACCGCATCGCCACCGTCTCGCGCTTCGTGCCGCAGCCGATGGGACCCGACCGCGTGGTGCGCGGCCACTACCAGCACCTGCCGCTGCCCCGGGAGGTCGCCGACAAGCTGTTCCTCGCCGACGAGTCCGTCCCGCCCGCCTACGGCGTCACCGACGCGCTCGACTCCCGCAACACCCGGGAGGCGCTGACGTGAACTGGTCCCTCCTGGCCCTCGGCGCGGCACTGCTCGCCTGCCTCCTCGCGGTGGCCGGCGTCCACGTGTACGCCTCCGGGCGCGCTCAGCGTCAGGCCCTGGTCGACCGGCTCGAGGCGGAACAGGGCGCCGTCGGTCTGGTCGGCGGCCGCCCCCGCCGCTTCACCGCCGTCGACCGCCGCCTGCGCCGCACCCGGCTCGGCCGCGCCGTCCAGCTGCGGCTGGCCGCCACCGGACTGGACGTCACGGTCGGGGAGTTCGCCGCGTACGCGTGCGGCGCCGCGCTCGCCCTGTGGCTCGTCGCCTCCGCCGCCCTCGCGCCGTTCTTCGGCCCCATCGCCGCCTTCGTCGCCCTGTGGTCCGCGGGCGTCTACCTCAACTGGCAGCGGCAGCGCCGCATCGAGGCGTTCATCAACCAGCTCCCCGACGTGGCCCGCCTCATCGCCAACGCCACCGCCGCCGGCCTCGCCCTGCGCACCGCACTCGCCATGGCCGCGGAGGAGCTCGACGACCCGGCCGGCTCCGAACTCGCCCGCGTCGCCGACCAGCTGACCCTCGGCCGCTCCATCGACGACGCCCTCGGCGAACTCGCCGAACGCCTCCCCTCCCGCGAACTCGTCGTCCTGGTGACCACGCTGGTGCTGTCCAACAAGGCGGGCGGCTCCGTCGTCTCCTCGCTGCGCAACCTCACCAAGACCCTGGAGGAGCGCAAGGAGACCCGTCGCGAGGTGCGCACCATGCTCTCCGAGGTGAACGCCACCGCCCTGACCGTCCCCGCGCTCGGCATCGGCTCCCTGCTGCTGGTCGACGCCTCCAACGAGGGCGCGCTCGCCCGCGTCACCGGCTCCCCGGTCGGCCAGGCCCTCGTGCTGCTCGCCCTCGGCCTCTACGTCGTCGGGTTCCTCGCCATCCGCCGCCTCGGAAAGATCGAGGTGTGACCGATGACGCCGTCCTCCCTGCTCCCCCTCGGCCTCGCCCTCCTGACGGCCCTCGCCGCCGTCGGCGTCGTCCAGGGCATCCGCCTGCTGCGCTCCGAGGCCGCCCTCCCCGACGACCTGGCCCTCGCCCTCGAGGTCGGCGCCACCCGCGTCGGCCGCCGTGACTCCGCCGTCGACCGCCTCGGCATGCGGTTCGCCCCCACCGTCCTGCGGCTCATGGGCCCCCGCCGCGCCGACGCCAAGCGGCGCCGCATCGACATGGCCGGCAACCCCGGCGGCCTCACCCTCCAGCGCTACGCCGCGCGGCGTGCGGTCTACGGCTTCTTCGGCGCCTTCATGTTCCTCGTCTTCGCGACGAACGCGTCCTGGCCGATGGCCCTCCTCTCCCTGGCCTTCGGCCTCCTCGCCGCCGACGCCCAGATCTGGCAGGCCGTCCGCGAGCGCCGCGAGGTCATCGACCGCACGCTGCCGGACTTCCTCGACGTCCTCGCCGTCGTCGTCTCCGCCGGCCTCGCCTTCCGCCAGGCCCTCGACCGCGTCGCCGAACGGTACGAGGGGCCCTGGGCCGACGAACTCCGCATCACGCTGCGCCAGATGGACATGGGCGTCCCGCGCCGCCAGGCCTTCGACGAGCTGCGCCGCCGCAACGACAGCGAACAGGTCGCCCAGTTCGTCTCCGCGCTGCAGCAGGGCGAGGAGCTGGGGTCCCCCATCGCCGAGACCCTCATCCAGATCGCCACGGACATGCGCCGCACCGACGCCCAGAACGCCCGCCGCCGCGCCGCCAAGACGATCCCCAAAGCCACGCTGGTGACCCTGCTGTTCATGCTCCCGGCGACATTGATCCTCATCGCCACGGGCATGTTCCTCGGCACGGCCACCGGCATCGGATCCATCCTGGGGGGCGAATGACCACGTCACCCCGGGCAGCAGCAGTGACACCACGCCATCACCTGGAGGACTGCCATGACCCGACTGCACACCTGGACCCTGACCACCCTCGCCCGCCTACGCGGCCCCGAACGGGACCGGGGGGCCAGCTTCGTGGAGTACGCGGGGCTTTTGATCATCGTGGCGGGGATCTTCGTCCTGATCGACGGACTGGCACTCGACAGTTTGATCTCCGACGCCATACTGAACGCGGTGAACGACGTCATCGGCGGCTGACAGAATGCCGTACCGGCGATGAAGCGGGACAATCGCTCCCGCTGTACCTCTGGCTGACGACAATCCTTCTCTTCGCCGGGCTTGCCTTCTTCGCCTTCGCCCAGGCGGCCTCGGCGCGGAATTCTGCCCAGACCGCTGCTGACGCCGCCGCGCTCGGGGTGGCGCAGAGCGCTCGCGACGACCTGATGGACGGTCTCCTGCTCGCGCTGCAGGACGGGGACGACTGGCTCCGCTGGCTCGACGGCGACGGTGAGCTGGGCCTTGGTGGCCCGGCAGCCGCACAGGCCCTGGCGGCCGAGAACGGGGCAACTGTCACAGCCGGTCCTCACGCCACGTCTGTGCGTGGATACCCCGCGTTCCAGGTCGCTGTGCAAATGTCCTCGACCGTAGGAGACTCCGTCATCCCTGGTACCGAAGGAATGCGGGCCAAGGCCACAGCGACGGCAGTGATCGAGCCTCGGTGCATGTTCGACTCCGATACGAAGCCCGCCGAAGCCGTGGAACTGGATTGCGACGGGCAGATCGTGACCATCGATCCCAAGGATTTCGAGCCGGACGATCTCCCGGACGGGTCCGACCTGTTCTCCGTATACCTTGCAGAATGAGAGGACCAGTAATGCATCGGCACCCCATCTTCGGGCGCGCCACCATGTCGGCCACTTCCGTCGCAGCCGTACTGTTGCTCACCCTCGCTGCCTGCAGCGATGGCGGCGACGACAATGCCAAGACTGCAGATCCCACCCGTTCTTCCGCCAAGGGGAATGACAAGGGAACCCCCTCCCAGGCTCCGGAAGAGGTCTTGGCCGAGGTCAAGGGGGACGGCGTCACCTTGCAGATCACCTCTGCGAAGCGCGACAGCGGTGGCTTCGTCACCGTGGAAGGGACCGTCACCAACAACTCGAGCCGGGCCAAGGGCATGGGGGAGTGGCGGGGCAACGAGAGCGAACTGGCCCGGAACGCCGGATCAATGGCGGGTGCGAGCCTGGTCGACAGCGCAGGCAAGAAGAAGTACTTGGTCCTGCGGGACACCGAAGGGCAGTGCCTGTGCACGCGATTCACGGGCGGCATCGACGCCGGGCAGACCACTGAATGGTTCGCTCAGTTTCCTGCTCCTCCCGAAGAGACCAGCGATGTGAACTTCCAGGTAGGCGGGCTGCCGCCGGCCACCCTCTCGCTGTCCGGGGGGGAGTAGCCATGCCACCCACCCCCCGCCC
>NZ_JBRIOU010000004.1:696540-698070 GCF_053474865.1 Streptomyces sp. CO7 | reverse complement strand
CCGCCGGCACCGTCACCGCGCTCGCCGTGTTCGTGACCCTCACGCTCACCGGCACCCCCGCCTCCGCCGACGACGGCGGACCCAGCGAACCCCCCGGGTCCGTGAGCTCCGCCGCCCCGCCGGAGGTGGACGGCGGGGCGTCCGGGCTCCGGCTGGAGCCGGGCGCGAAACTCGCGCCCGCCAAGGTGCTGGACATCAAGTCCGTCGTCGAGGACCTCGGCGGTGAGGAACGCCGTGAGGACACGCCCCAGACCGTCACCCTCGCCCTCCAGGCAGAGGTCCTGTTCCCCAAGAACAGCTCCCGCCTGAACCCCGAGGCGAAGTCCCGCATCGCGGCGATCGCGGAGGAGATCAAGGGCCAGCAGGCCACCACCGTTCGCGTCTTCGGGTTCACCGACAACCTCGGCAGCTACGCGCACGGCGAGAAGCTGTCCAAGGACCGCGCCGACCAGGTCCAGCGCGAACTCGCGGCGACCCTCGGCCCGGACGTGAACTACGAGGTCCGCGGCTACAGCGAGGACTACCCCATCGCCGACAACACCACGGAGGAGGGCCGCCGCAAGAACCGCCGCGTGGAGGTCACCTTCCAGAAGGCGCCGTCCCCCGACGTCGCCGCATCTGCCCCGTCCTCGGGCGCCTAGCCCGGCGAACAGATAGGTGTGCCCCAAAGGTAAGTCCCACAAGGGCTGTCCCAGCGACATGATCACGGCTCACCTGTAACGCACACCCTTCCCGCCCCCGGGTAGGGGGCGCGGGACAGGGCTTCGGAGAGGCGGGTCAGGACCAGGGCGGGGTGGTCGCGGAGCTGGGAGGGGGTGACCGGGAGGACGCACAGGCCTGCCGCGGCGAGGCGGGCCTGGCGGGCGACCGTGCGGGTGAAGTCCTCGCCGAGCTGGTGATGCCGTACGGAGTCCACCTCCAGGACCACCCCGTGTTCCGGCCAGTACGCGTCGGGGCGGCACAGCAGGACCCCGTCGACGTACAGGGCGCGCTTCCACACCGGCTGGGGGAGGCCGCTGCCCGCGATCAGCCGACGACCCCAGCCCTCGGCCACCGACCGAACCCCGGCCTCCAGGTCCTCCAGCACCTCCGCAAGGCGCCCCCGCACCGGCACTTGTCGGTCACGCAACGCCTGCCGCAGCTCGGCGACACCGACCCGGGCCCGCTGCACGGCCTCGTACAGCGCCCCCGTCGGCACAGGCGCCGCCGACCGGACAGCGGTGGCCACGGCGTCGGCGAGCGCCCGGGGCAGCGGGGCAGCGGGGCACAGGGGAACCCGGCCACCCGCACCGCGCGCGGCGGCATGCGCAGCGTCTGGCGCACCTTGACGAACGCCACCGCCCGGCGCTTGCGGCTGTTGGGCACCAGCACCTCCACCTCACCGACCCGCGCAGGCTCAGGCGCGTCCCGCAGGCGGTGCAGCGCCGGCACGGCCGACGCCGTGAGCTGCGAGCCCGGCCCCGCGTAGCAGAGGGCGGAGTGGAACCGCTGCCGCCAGGTCACCGGACCGGTGTGCAGCACGAACACGCC
>NZ_JBRIOU010000004.1:695042-696440 GCF_053474865.1 Streptomyces sp. CO7 | reverse complement strand
CAGTGGCCGCCCGTCGCCGCCGGGGTGGTGCCCTCGGGGCGGCGGAGGGTGAGGCCGATGAGGAGGCCGGCGACGAGGACGCCCGCGCCGACCAGGAAGGCCAGGTGCGCACCGCCCGTGAGGGACTCCGCCGTGGGGACGCCCTGGTCGGCCAGGGACTTGCTGCGGGCGGAGAAGAGGGCCACGAACAGGGCGGTGCCGGCCGCGCCGGCGACCTGCTGGACCGTGTTCAGGGCCGCCGAGCCGTGGGAGTACAGCGCGGGCGTGAGGCCGGCCAGGGCGGTGGTGAAGAGGGGCGTGAACATCATGGCCAGGCCCAGGCAGAGCACGACGTGGGAGGCGAGGACCAGCAGCCACGAGCTGTCCGGCTCGACGGTGGAGAGGCCGAGCATGGACAGGACGGTGAGGACCGAGCCAGGGACGACCAGGGGGCGGGGGCCCACGCGGTCGTACCAGCCGCCCACCACCGGGCCGAGCAGGCCCATCGAGATCGCGCCGGGGAGCACGATCAGGCCGGTGGAGAGCGGGTCCAGGTCCATGGCCTCCTGGAGGACCAGCGGCAGCAGGATCAGCGCGCCGAACATGCCGAGGGCGGCGACGGACATCGCCGCGAGCGCCTTGGAGAAACCGGGCGCGCGGAAGGCGCGCATGTCCATCAGGGCGTCGTCGGTGCGCTGCAGGCGGACCTGGCGGAACGTGAAGAGACCCAGGATCAGCACGCCGAGGGCGATCGGGATCGCGGGGTGGACGGGGGCGCCACCGCCCTCGCCCATCGCGGACAGACCGTAGACCAGGCCGCCGAAGCCGAGCGCGCTCAGCGGGAGGGAGGGCAGGTCGAGCTTCTGCCGGCTCCGCTCCGAGACGTCCTTGACCATCAGCGCGCCGAGGATCAGGGAGACGGCCGCGATCGGCAGCATGACGCCGAAGATGCCGCGCCAGCCGAGCGGCTCGACCAGCGCGCCCGACATGACGGGGCCGAGGGCCGGGGCGGCGGCGATGACGAGCGAGACGTTGCCCATGAAACGGCCGCGGCGGGACGGCGGCACCAGGTTCATGACGGTGGTCATCAGCAGGGGCAGCATCACGGCCGTGCCACTGGCCTGCACCACGCGGGCCAGGACCAGGACGCCGAACGTCGGGGCGAGCGCGGCCAGCGCGGTGCCCGCCGTGAAGAGCCCCATGGCTATGAGGAACGAGACGCGGGTGCCCAGGCGCTGCAGCAGGAAGCCGGTCATGGGGATGACCACCGCCATCATCAGCATGAAGATGGTGGTGAGCCACTGGCCGACACCGGCCGAGACGCCGAAGTGCTCCATGATCGGCGGGAGGGCCACGCCCATGGTCGTCTCGTTGAGGATGACGACGAACGCGGCGACCAGCAGCAGCGCGATCAGGGTG
>NZ_JBRIOU010000004.1:692436-694942 GCF_053474865.1 Streptomyces sp. CO7 | reverse complement strand
GGCCCAGGGGGCCAGGGGGTCTTCACGCTGCAGGGGGACACAGCAGGGAGTCCGCGACGGCGGTGCGGGCGTAGAGGACGGAGCGGCCGTTGCGGTGGGCGGTGACCAGGCCGGCGTCGCGCAGCGCGGTCAGGTGCTGGGAGACCCCGGCGGGGGAGAGGCCGCAGTGCTGGGCGAGGTCGGTCGTGGAGGCGGGGACCTCCAGCTCGGCCAGCAGGAGGGCGCGGGAGCGGCCGAGGACGGCGGCGATCGCGTGGGTGGAGGCGGTGGTGCGCCCCTCCCACAGCAGGCCTACGCCGCGGGCGGGGTAGGCGACCTGCGGCGGTTCGGGCGGCACCGCCCGGGTCAGCGGCCCGGGCCAGGTGAAGGCGGAGGGGACCAGCAGCAGGCCCGGACCGGACCCGGTGCGCGAGAGCCCGGCCTGACGACGCAGCAGCCGGAGCGCGCCGTCGTCCCAGCGCACGGAGTCGTGCAGGTCGTTCAGGACGTGCGCGGAGCCGTGCTCGGCGGTCTGCCGGGCGCGGTGGAACACGTCCGCCTCCAGCAGCTTGCGGATGCGGGCCCAGTAGGGCGCGAGCGCCGCCTCCCAGTAGGTCTCGATCTCCGCGGCGAGCTTGTCCAGGGCGGCCTGAGGGGCCCTCTCCAGCAGCCGCAGCCGGACTTCGGCGCGCGGCTCGGGGTCCGCGTCCAGCAGACACGCCACGTCCGCCCGGACCCGGGCCGGGTCGGTGCCGCGGATCGCGTCGAGCTCCTCGGCCAGGGAGGCGAACGGTGCGGCAGGCAGCGGGGTGAGGAAGTCGGCGAGGTAGTTCCGCGGGGGCACCAGCGCGGCCAGCCAGCCCTGGTCCAGTCCGGCCTCACGGACCCGCGGACGCACCTGGGCCAGCCAGCTCCGGTACGGCGGCGGCTCGGTCCCGGCGGACAGCAGCCGGAAACTGGTGACCACCTCCCACATGGGGGAGACGGCGAAGCGGGTCTGCGCCAGGTCCGTCGCCGAGAAGGTGAGCTCTGCTTCCACGCAACCCCCGTCGCGTCACGCGGGCGGGCCCGACCGGTCCGATCACCGGCGCGATCCCCGCAAGTCCGTTGGATTCGGTCTGAGCTTAATCAATAGGGACACGGCGGTGACCAGGGCCAGCCTCCTCACATGTTCTCCACCCTCCGCGGCCTCCCCGCTACCGTTCGGACCCTCTTCGCGGGCACGATCATCAACCGGATCGGCTGCATGGTCACGCCGTTCATGGTCTTCTTCCTCGCCTCCCGGGGCGTCACCGGCGCCGAGACCTCGCTGATCCTCGGCGCGCTCGGTGCGGGCGGCCTGCTGGGACCGGCCGTCGGCGGACTGCTCGCCGACCGGATCGGCCGCCGACCGACCATGCTGATCGGGCTCGTCGGCACCGCGGCCGCGCAGGGCGCGCTCTTCCTGGCCCCGGGCGTCGCCCTGATGGCGGCGGCCGCGCTGCTGGTCAGCGCCACCAACGCGATGGTCTCCCCGGCCGTCTACGCGCTGATGGCCGACTCGGTGGACGGGCCGCACCGCAGGCAGGCGTACGCGCTGTTCGGCTGGGGGATCAACATCGGCACCTCGATCGCCGGCGTGCTCGGCGGATTCCTGGCGGCGCACGGGTACTGGCTGCTGTTCGCCGTCGACGCCGCCTCGATGCTGGCGTACGCCCTGGTGGTGGCGACCCGCCTGCGGGAGACCCGGCCCGCGGCGCGGGGCGCGCACGAGGCGGAGGCGTCCGGTGTCGTGGCGGCCGAGGTGACGGCGACGGGCGGGCCCGAGGCGGCGGTCACGGCGGCCGGGGCGGCGGTCACGGCGGCCGGGGCGGCCGGGGCGGGCGCCGGGACCGCGGTGAAGGGCACCCGCGGGCCAGGTGCCGGGTACGGGATCGTGGTGCGGGACCGGCTGATGCTGCTGGTGCTGCCGGTGCTGGGCGTCCAGTCCTTCGTGTACGCGCTCACCGAGGCCGCGCTGCCGCTGGCGATCAGCGGGAGCGGGCTGTCCCCCACGGTCTACGGGACGCTCGGGGCGGTCAACGCGGCGCTGGTGGTGCTGCTCCAGCCGCTGGTGACCACCCGGCTCGCCCACCTGCCGCAGCTGTCCGTGCACGCGGCGGGCAGCGTGCTGGTCGCGGTGGGGGTGGCGATGACCGGGCTGGCCGACGGTGTCGCCGGGTTCGTCGTCTCGGTGGTGGTCTGGTCGCTGGGCGAGGTGGTGGTGGCCGGCATCAGCGCCACCGTGATCTCGCACCTGGCCCCGCCGCACGCCCGTGGCCGCTACCAGGGCGCCCTGAACTGGACGTGGGGCGTGGCCCGGTTCACCGCCCTGACCGTGGGCGTCCTGCTCTACACGGCGGCCGGTCCGGCGGTGCTGTGGTGGACGGCCCTGGTCGCGGGGGTGACGGCCTCGGCGCTCTCGCTCGGCCTGGCCCGACGCGTCACGGCCCGCACCCGGCACGCGCTGGCCGCCTGAACCGTCGGGAGGCGGGGACAGGGCGGGGCG
>NZ_JBRIOU010000004.1:688824-692336 GCF_053474865.1 Streptomyces sp. CO7 | reverse complement strand
CGCGAGAGCGGGGGCGCCGGGCAGGCGGCGTCAGCGGGTGCGGCGGCCGCCCAGACCGGCGAGGTGCAGGGCGACGGCTGCGAGGCCGAGCAGGGTGAGGTTGCCGGAGCTGAACACGGCGTTGGTGTCCAGCTCGGTGGCGTTGATCAGGAAGGCGATGACGAACAGCACGGCACCGGCTATCGCAAGCATGGGGGCCACTCCTTGTTCGGTTGTCGGTCGTTGTTGTGTATGCGTCGTCCCGGGCGGGCGGCGGCCCCGCGTCCCTGAAGCCGTGGCCACCGCCCGTGCCTTCCGTCTGCCCCGCTTCCCGGCGATCAGACTCCCCGTCCGACGCAGCCTCGTGCCGCGGCCCCCCCGCCCCAACCGCAATGGCCCGCAGAGCAGTTGCGACGGGTGTCAGTTGGTCCGGGTGTTGGTCAGGTGCGCGCCTATGTACCCGACGATCACCCGGCCCGTGATCCCCTTGGTGTCGTCCAGGAAGTACACGCGCGGCGAGGTGCTCCCCTTGCTGTCGATCTTCAGGTGCGACTGCATCTCCGCCATGCCCGAGGCGTCGACCCCCGGCGGGACCGGGAAGATCCGCTCCTCGCCCCACCGGTTCATGGTCGTCTCCGACTCCACCAGCGCCACCTGCTTGCGCGGCCACTCGCCGCCCGACTGCGGCGAGGAGCAGTACTGGTAGAAACCGCCCTTGAAGCCGTCCTTCGCCGCTCTGGCGTAGGAGTTGAGGGCCCGCAGCCCCTTCCACGCCTTGGCCGCCCAGATGTGGCCGCGCTGCGCGTCGTCGAGCTCCAGGGCCCGCTGGGCGTCCGCCGTGACCAGGACGCCGTCCAGGGACCCCAGGCGCTCCCACACGGTGGCGAACGAGTCGGGGGCGCCGGCCGCCTCCTTGACGACCGTCTCCTCGTACCGGCCCTCCTCGCACAGCCGCTCGCGCAGGACGTACACCTCGGCCCGGGCGGCCTCCTCGCCGTCCATCGCGCGCAGCGCCGTCTCCATGTCCTCCTCGGCCTGGGAGACGGCCCGGTCCCGCTGCTCCTCCAGCGCGGCCAGGCTGCGCGCGGACAGCTCCGCGTCCAGCCGGGCCTGACGCAACTCCTCGCGGGCCCGCTCGAGTTCGGCCCGCAGCTCCTCGGCCTCCCCGCGCAGCCGGGCCGCCTCGTCCGGGTCCGCCGACGGCGGCGCGTCCGGCGGCGTGTCCGGCGGCGGCAGGACCGGTACGGCGGCGGACCGCCCGGCGCCCCGCCCGATGCCCGGCCCGTGCTCCCGCCCGCCGTGCCGCCGCGCGGTCTCGTCGGGGAAGAGCACCCTGCGCAACGGCCGGGGCAGCGGCGCCGCGGTGGACAGGCGCTGCACGGCGCGCACCATCCCGAACCAGGCGCGGTCCTCCGCGTCGCACATCCGGGCGGCGGTCAGGAAGCGGTGGCGTGAGGCGTCCTTGCCCCAGGCGGGATCGACATCGGTCAGGTACGTGCGCACGGCTCCCGGGGCCACCCCGTGGTCCTCGCCTATCGCCTCCCGGAAGGCGTCCACCGCCTCCAGGTCGGCCAGCCGGTACAGCGACGCGGCCCCCGCGGCCTGCCGGACGATCCGCTCCAGCCGCTCCGACCACAGCCCGTCGACGGGCGGTCGCACCGGATCGGCGGCCACCACGACGGGCAGCCGGCGCTGCGGGTCGCAGAGCACGTCCATCAGCGTCTCGACGCCGCCCGCCTCCACGCACTGCGCGTCCAGCGTCAGCCGGGCCGACCCGTCCTCCGGCCGCAGCGCCGCCACCAGGTCCCGCACCAGCTTGGGCCGCCCCGGCCGTGGCCGCGCGCCCTCGTCAGGGAACACCTCCAGGCCCACCGACACCGCGGCCATGTCCTCCGAGGCCAGGGCCGTGATGGTGGTGCGCCAGACCGCCTCCTCCTTCTCCTCCCGCAATTGCAGTCGTATCGCGCGTTCGGAGCTGTCGGGGAGACGTGTCGTGTGGTTGGTCAGCACCGTGGCCGGGTCCAGCCGGTGCCGGCCGGGTTCCAGCGGGGCGGCGCCGTACCTGTCCAGCAGCCATCGGGCACTGGTACGGCGCACGTCCTCGAAGAGCGTCTCGGCATCAGGAACGGTCAGTACCGTTCTGTGGGCGAGTGGATGGTCGCTGAGGTCCGTCACGGGTCGGTACTCCCTCCACGCAGGCGGGGCCGGAACGACCCCGCGCCAATCGCAGAGCTCCTGTCCGGCACCCTGCCGCCCACAGGAGTTCGACGCTTGTTCCGCCAACGAGCGTCGAAATGCGTGAGTTCCAACCGTCCTCCGAACGGGTGACGGTTTTTTCCTTCCGGTCCCGATCCGGGGAGCCGGTCCCGGCATCTGAGCAAACTCGTTCCGTTTTCCGGGCATGAACCGGGGAGTCCGGGTAACGAGGAGACCACCGTCGTGGCCGGGTGGCCGGACGGGGCGTGTGCGGAGTTCGAACCGCACGACGGCGACGCCCTTTCCGGCGCCCGGCCCGATGGGTCTCCGGCCTCACTCCACGTCATGGCCTCACGCGGGAGTGAGGGTGTATGTCGTGCGGACCGTCGAGGTGCCGCATCGCGCGGCGGCGGATCCCCTCGAAGGCGTAGCCCGTCTTCTCGGCCACCCGGCAGGACGCCGGGTCGTCGGTCGAGTGCTGCAACTCCAGCCGTGTGAAGCCGCCTCCCCCCAGATCGAGGGAACGGATTGCGCCGGGCTGACGCCCGCCCCCTAGGGTTCGATCGTTGTGTTTCTCGACGGCGGCATGCGTGCCGACCGGTTCGGTACGGAAGGGGCCTCTGGTGAGCGAGGAGAAGGTCAGCGTGCTGGAGGGCTTCAAGGCCTTCCTGATGCGGGGCAACGTGATCGACCTGGCCGTGGCGGTCGTGATCGGCACCGCGTTCACGAACATCGTGAACAAGATCGTCGAAGGTGTGATCAACCCCGTCGTCGGCGCCTTCGGCACGATGGATCTCGCGCAGTACAGCGTCTGCATCGAGGGGGACTGCACGAAGAAGGGGCAGGGCGTCGAGATCATGTGGGGCCTGGTGCTCAGCGCCACGCTGACCTTCCTGATCACCGCGGCGGTCGTCTACTTCCTGATGGTCCTGCCCATGTCGCGGGTGCTGGCCCGCCAGGCGGCCCGCCGCAAAGCCAAGGAGGCGCAGGAGCGGCGGGTGGAGGACCCGGTGACCGTCACCGAGCTCGAGGTCCTGCAGGAGATCCGCGACGCACTGGTCCAGCAGCGTCAGGGCGGCACCACGGCGGGCGGCAACGTCGTCTCCCCCCGCTGAGGCCGGGGGGTGGTCCCGGCCCCAGCGGGACGGGACGCCCGCGCCGCGTGGGCCCCTGCGCGCCGTGAGTGCCTTTGCGGGCAGCGAACGCCCTGGCCCCCGGCCCGGTGACCCCCGCGCGCCCGGTGGTCAGGTGCGGGGTGGCCGGAGGCGGAACCGCAGGCGGGGCGGCCAGGAGCGGGCGGCCGGGGCGGCGCGGGGGGCGCTGCCGCGGGCCCCGGC
>NZ_JBRIOU010000004.1:687436-688724 GCF_053474865.1 Streptomyces sp. CO7 | reverse complement strand
ACCACCACCCGGCTGCACCCCCGCCCCGGCACGCCCACCGTGGCGGACAGCTCGGTGGGCGGCCCGCTGCTATGGCCGGCGGGCGAGGCGTGGCCGGTCTGCACCGAACCGCACGACCGCGGCACCGGGTACCGCACACAGGACGTCCGCCGTGCCCGCCGGGGCGACGACGGTTCCTTCGGTCCGCAGGACAGGCGCCGTCTGCTCGACCTGCCCGACGACCACCCGGTGCCGATGATCGCGCTGGCCCAGCTCTACCGCCGGGACGTCCCCGACCTGCGCCCGGGCCCCGACGGCGCGGACCTGCTCCAGCTCTTCGCCTGCCCCTTCGACGCGCACGGCCGGACCGGTCACGGGACGAAGGTCCACGTGCACTGGCGACGCTCGGCCGAGGCCGCCGCGGCGGAGGCGACCGCCCCGCAGCCGGAGCCCGAGGTCGTCGGGTTCGACGGCTACGTGCCGGAGCCCTGCGTCCTGCATCCCGAGCAGGTCGTCACCTACCCCTTCGCCGGCTGCCTCCCGCCGGAGCTGAGCGAACGGCTCGACGCCTGGGAGGAGGAACGGGAGGAGGAGGCCGAGGAGCAGACCGTCGGGCAGCCCTGGGCCGACCGCGGACCGGACGGCGACTACGGGGACGAGACGCCCGACATCCCCCGCTACCAGTACGACCTCTCCGTCCCACCCGGATGGCGGGCCGGCGGGTACGCCTCCTGGCACACGACCGACCCGTACGCCATGGACTGTCAGGCGTGCGGTTCACCTATGGAGCTGCTGCTCACCGCGGACTCCGGCGAATGGGACGGCACCGTCAGCTGGCGGCCGGTGGAGGACGCCGACCTGCCGCCGCACCCGCACGCGTCGCCCACCCGGGTGGTGTTCGGGCGCTGGGGCGAACTCAACGTCTTCGCCTGTCCCGGGGACCCCGGCCATCCCCACCGGTGGAGCATCCAGTAGAAACGGTCGATGCCGACGCGCCGGGCGCGCCGTTCACCCTGAGGGAGACTGTGCGCATGGTGTGGTTGACGCGGAGCCAGGCGGCGGAGCTGGTGCGGTGTGCGGCGGTCTTCGAACCGGGCGATCCCGCGCGCACCGGGCGGGTCGCCTTCCGGCTCCCGGCCGGGGCGCGGCCGCCGCGGATTCCGGCGGGGGAGCGAGGGTGGGCCCGGCTGGTGGTGCGGGACGACCGCGGCCGCCTCGTGCTGCGCACCGTCCCGGTGCTGCGGCTCACCGTGGCCGACGCGATTCCCGTGCTCGCCCTCGCCCGCCGTCGTGCTTCCGACGCCGCCCC
>NZ_JBRIOU010000004.1:686841-687336 GCF_053474865.1 Streptomyces sp. CO7 | reverse complement strand
GCCCCGCACCCCGCCACCGGCTTCTGGGGCGGCGTCCTCGCGCTGGCCCTGCGGCTGCTCGCCCGCGAGCGTGCGCTGCCCGGGGTCTCGCCGGGCGGCTACGACTCGTGGCGGGCCGGGCCGTTCGACGCCGAGGACGTGGAGCGCCTGCGGGAACTGGTGGCCGCCGCCCCCGCGGAGGCTGTCGCCGCGCCGGACTCCGACGTCACCGCCCTGGTCCGCGGCTTCCTGGACGCCGTCGCCGACACCCTGCCCCGCACCCCGGCCGCGCCCGTCGCCACCGGGCGCGCCGCCTTCGCCGCGACCGAACCGCAGTACGTGCCGCAGCTGCGGGCCTGGGCCGACGAGATCTCCGCCGGAGTCGACTCCGGCGTCCGCGTCTCCCTGCAGATCGAGATCGTCGACCCGGGAGGCGCGGGAGGCGCGGGCGGCGCAGGAGGGGCAGGAGGCGCAGTAAGTACGGACGGTGCGGACAACACCGGCCGGACAGGAAGC
>NZ_JBRIOU010000004.1:683074-686741 GCF_053474865.1 Streptomyces sp. CO7 | reverse complement strand
CACCACCCGTCTGGTCCCCCGTGCCCACAGCCTCGCCGACCCCACCGTCGCCATGGACGCGGACGCCCTGTTCGCCGGCGCCGACCACGCGCTGGGCCCCGCCGCCCAGGTGGACATGGTGCGCGCCCTGCGTCGCGCCGCCGACGTGTGGCCGCCCCTGGACCGCCTGCTGCCGGTGCCCGGCGCCCTGGATCTCACCGCCCGCGAGCTGCGTGAACTCCTCGGTGCCGCCGGCGACCGGCTGGCCGCGCACGGCGTCGAGGTGGTCCGCCCGCCCGGCTCGGAGGCCGGCGCCCTCACCGCCCGCGCGGTGGTGGGCTCCGGCCAGGACGACGGCGCCGATCCCAGGGCGCTGTTCGGCGGCGCACGCGGCGATCAGGGCGGCCCCGTGCAGCTGACCTGGCAGCTCTGCCTGGACGACGACCCGCTCACCGAGGAGGAGACCGCCGAGGTCACCGCCGTGGTGGAGGCGGGCGGCTCCGCCGTCCGGCTGCGCGGCCGGTGGCTGCTGATCGGCGACGCCCCCGCCCGCACCGTCCGCGAGAAGGGCGGCCTCAGACCCCTCACGGCGGTCGAGGCGCTGGCCGCCGCGCTGACCGGCGGTACGGAGGTGCAGGGCGCCGAGGTCTCCGTGCTGCCCGACGAACGGCTCGTCGAGATCGCCCGCAGCCTCACCGCGCCCGGCCGGGGTGACGACACCGAACTGGTCGAGCCTCCGGCCGCGCTCGACGCCACCCTGCGCGACTACCAGCTCCGAGGCCTGACCTGGCTGCACCGGCTCACCTCCCTCGGCCTCGGCGGCTGCCTCGCCGACGACATGGGCCTGGGCAAGACCGTCCAGCTGATCGCCCTCCACCTGCTCAGACGCGGGCGGGGCGGGGAGGCCGGCGGACCCACCCTGGTGGTCTGTCCCGCCTCGCTGCTCGGCAACTGGGAACGCGAGGTGAAGCGTTTCGCCCCGGGCGTCCCGGTCCGCCGGCACCACGGCCCCGGCCGCACCCTGGAGGGCGTCGAGGACGGCGTCGTCCTCACCACCTACGGCACCATGCGCCTCGACGCGGCCCAACTCGCCGCGGTCCACTGGGACCTGGTCGTCGCCGACGAGGCCCAGCACGTGAAGAACGCCTACTCCTCCACCGCCAAGGCGCTGCGCCGCATCGGCGGCGACGCCATCCGGATCGCCCTCACCGGCACCCCCGTGGAGAACAACCTCTCCGAGCTCTGGGCCATCCTCGACTGGACCACCCCCGGGCTCCTCGGCGGCCACGCCCGGTTCCGCCGCCGCTGGATCGCCCGCATCGACGCCGAACGCGGCGGGCGCACCGACCGCACCGATCGCGCCGACCGCACCGAGCGCACCGACCGCTCCGACAGCGCCGGGACCGCGGCCGCACGCGCCGCCACCGGACCGGGCGAACTGCCCGCCGCCGAGCAACTGGCGGCACTCGTCAGTCCGTTCCTGCTGCGGCGGCGCAAGAGCGACCCCGGCATCGCCCCCGAACTGCCGCCCAAGACCGAGACCGACCGTCCGGTCCCGCTGACCGCCGAACAGGCCGCGCTGTACCGGGCCCAGGTGGAACGGGCCATGGCGCGGATCCGCGCAGCGGGCGAACAGAAGGGCGGGGACGGCGCGTTCGCCCGGGCGGGCATGGTGCTGCGGCTGCTCACCTCGCTCAAGCAGATCTGCAACCACCCGGCCCAGTTCCTCAAGGAGGACCCGGCCGAGGCGCGGCTGACCGGCCGCTCCGGCAAGCTGGAACTGCTGGACGAGCTGCTCGGCACCATCCTCGCCGAGGACGGCGCCGCCCTGGTCTTCACCCAGTACGTCACCATGGCCCGCCTCCTGGAACGCCACCTCGCCGCACGCGGCGTCCCCGCGCTGCTGCTCCACGGCGGCACCCCGGTCGCCGAAAGGGAGCGGCTGGTGCGGCGGTTCCAGGACGGCGAGGCGCCGGTCTTCCTGCTCTCGCTCAAGGCGGCCGGCACCGGCCTCAACCTGACTCGCGCCGACCATGTCGTCCACTACGACCGCTGGTGGAACCCGGCCGTCGAGGCGCAGGCCACCGACCGCGCGCACCGCATCGGGCAGACCCGGCCGGTGCAGGTGCACCGGATGATCGTCGAGGGCACGGTCGAGGACCGCATCGCCGCGCTGCTGGAGGCCAAGAAGGAACTCGCCGACGCCGTCCTCGGCTCCGGGGAGCAGGTGCTCGCCCGGCTGTCCGACGACGAACTGGCCGACCTGGTCGCGCTGAGGAGCACCGAATGAACGACGCCGCAGCACCGTCGGCCGGATCCGCCGGGGAGCGGACCCTGCCCGCGTTCCCCGTCCGCCGTGGCGGGGCCACCCGCGGCCGCACCGCCTGGGCACGGGTGTGGACGACGGCCGTGGAGGACGTCTGGCCGGAGGAGGAGCCGCTCCGGCGCGGCCGTGCCTTCGCCCGCTCCGGCCGCCTGGGGCCCGTCACCGTCGCCCCGGGCCGGATCCGCGCCGAGAGCTACGCGGGGGACGCGGCGTACGCGACGGAGCTCACCGTGCCCGTGCTGGACGACGTCGCATGGGACCGGATCTCCGAACACCTCGCCGACCGGCCGGAGTGGGCGGCCGCGCTGCTGGAGGGGACACTGCCCGCCGAGCTCGCCGGGGAGGCGGGGCTGCCACTGTTCCCCGGCCACGGCGACCTCGACGCCGACTGCGGATGCGACGCCCCCGAGCACCCGTGCGCGCACGCCCTGGCGCTGGCCGTCCAGACGGCGTGGCTGCTCGACGACGACCCCTGGCTGCTGGCGCTGCTGCGCGGGCGGACCCGTGAGGCGGTGCTCGACGATCTGAAGTCGGAGCTGATGCTGCGGGCCATGACGGAGGTGACGGGGGAGGACGACGGGACGGCCCCGGCCGCCGACGCCGACGAGGCGGCTCCGGAAGAGGAGCAAGAGGGAGGGGGCGAGGCGGCCCCGCAGGAGGTGGACGACGAGGCGGAGGAGGACGTCGAGCCCGTCCCCGTCGACCCGCCGGAGCCCGACGGCAGGGTCCCGCGGAGCAACCGTGACGCCTACGGCCGCCCCCCGGTGCCGCTGCCGCCGCTGCCCCCGGTGCCGAAGCGGCACGCCGGGGCGGAGGAGGAGCCGCCGGCCACCGGGATCGAGGCGGACCCGCTGGACCGGCTGGTGGCCGACGCGGCGGTACGGGCGCGCGAGCTGCTGGCCCATCTGCACGGCGCGGGCCCCGAGGACCCGCCGCCTCCGGCGGACCCGTGGCAGGACACCGTGCGCCTGGCCGCCACCCACCCGGACCCGCGGGCGCGGGAGCGGCTGCGGCAGGCGGTGGCGGAGCGGGCCGCCGAGCGCGGCGCCGGGCACGACGTCGACCAGCTGGCCGAGGCGTGGCGCACGGCCGGCGCGGCCGGGCTGGACGTACTGGAACACCCCTGGACGCCGGCCCCCGCGACGACGGCGCGCGCACGGACCGCGCTGGCCGAGGCGTGGTCGCCGGACGAGGAACCGCGGCTCACCGTGGAGGAGAACCGCTTCACCTTCGGGGGGAGAGGCCTGCAGCTGCGCCTGGGGCGGGACGGCCGCTGGTACGGGTACCGGCGGCGCGACGGGGCGTGGTGGCCCTCCGGCGAGCCGGCCACCGACCCCGCGGCCGCGACCGCCGAACTCCTGG
>NZ_JBRIOU010000004.1:682527-682974 GCF_053474865.1 Streptomyces sp. CO7 | reverse complement strand
GTCCGGCACGGTCGCCCTCTTCTCGCGCCACCCGCTCGCCGACGTCCGCCCCCTCGACATCCGCCCTGCCGGGGTGGCCCCCTCCTGGCAGCGGGCCCTGCGGGCCACCGTCCGCCTGCCCCGCCACGGTGAGATCGCCGTCCTCGTCGCTCACCTCCCCTCGGTCCGCGTCGCGCCGACCGCCGGGTTCACCTCCGCGCGCCGCGACGAGAGCGCCCGCCTGCTCGCGGCCGCGATCGACACCGAGCCCCTGCCCCGCGTCCTCCTCCTCGGCGACCTCAACTCCACCCTCGACGACGGCGGCCTCACCTCCCTGACCGCACGCCTCGCCACCCCTGTCCACGGCGGCCTCTCCTTCACCTGGCCCGCCGCCTTCCCGCTGGCCCGCATCGACCAGGTCCTCGCCCGCGGTCCCCGCGGCCTCCACGTCACCTCCCTCCCCCCGAC
>NZ_JBRIOU010000004.1:675436-682427 GCF_053474865.1 Streptomyces sp. CO7 | reverse complement strand
GCACGGAGGGGCTGACAATCACGTGAAGCTGCGCGACAACCTTCGCCGCCTGCTCGTCAGGGTCTACGCACGCCGCGTAGAGGGCCACCTCGACCATGCCCAGGTGCCCAAACACATCGGCGTGATCGTGGACGGCAACCGGCGCTGGGCGAAGGCGGCCGGCGGCACCACCGCCGAGGGTCACCAGGCCGGCGCGGAGAAGATCGAGGAGTTCCTCGGCTGGTGCGCCGAGACCGACGTCGAGGTCGTCACCCTGTGGCTGCTCTCCACGGACAACCTCGACCGCCCGCAGGAGGAGCTCGTCCCGCTGCTCGGCATCATCGAGGGCGTGGTGAACTCCCTCGCCGCCGATGGTCGCTGGCGTCTGCACCACGTGGGCGCCACGGACCGTCTCCCCGACGGGATGCTGCGCACCCTCAAGGAGGCCGAGGAGGCCACCGCGGGCAACACGGGGATACTCGTCAACGTCGCCATCGGCTACGGCGGGCGGCAGGAGATCGTCGACGCGGTGCGCTCCGTGCTCCAGGAGGCGTCCGAGCGCGGACGGACCCTGGACGAGGTCGCCGAGACCCTCGACGTCGACCTCATCGGGCGTCACCTCTACACCGGCGACCAGCCCGACCCGGACCTGGTGATCCGCACCAGCGGCGAACAGCGCCTGTCCGGCTTCATGCTCTGGCAGACCGCGCACTCCGAGTACTACTTCTGCGAGGTCTTCTGGCCGGCCTTCCGCAAGGTCGACTTCCTGCGCGCGCTGCGCGACTACGCGGCCCGGCACCGCCGGTTCGGCGGCTGAAACTCGACGTCCTCCGGGCCCCTCCACCGCGGCCGGAATCACGCGCTTTCCCAACTCCCCCTCACCACCGACGAGTTCAGACACTCGCGGGTGGCGTGGGGGAGTTGTCGTACGACGGGGCGGGGTGACGGCATGGCGAGGGCCGTGGGCGGGCATAACCCCTGCAGGTCGACGCCCGAACCACGGGTGTCACACCTCAGCGGGCGGCACAGGGGCCGTCCGTCCGGGAGGCCCTTTGCACCAGCCCGACCGTGCCGCCGAGGCAGTCACGGACGCAGCGGGGGGCCGGTTCTCGGCCCGCGCATCGGCGCCCGAGACCGGTCCACATTCCGTCGTCGCTCCCCGACCTTCCCCGAGGGGGTACGTCCTTCCGTGGTGACCAGCGCACAGCGCCACAAGCCCGACCGGCGCACCTACGTTCTCGACACCAGCGTCCTGCTGGCCGATCCCAACGCCGTCCACCGGTTCGACGAGCACGAAGTCGTGCTCCCCGTCGTGGTGGTGACGGAACTGGAGGCCAAGCGGCACCATCCCGAGCTGGGGTACTTCGCGCGGCAGGCGCTCCGCCTGCTCGACGACCAGCGGGTGCAGCACGGGCGGCTGGACGCGCCCATCCCGATCGGAGACCTGGGAGGCACCCTCAGGGTCGAGCTCAACCACTCGGATCAAAGCGTGCTGCCCTCCGGTTACCGGCTGGGCGACAACGACTCCCGGATCCTCGCGGTCGCGCGGAACCTCCAGGCCGAGGGATTCGACGTCACGGTCGTCTCCAAGGACCTCCCGCTCAGGATCAAGGCGTCGTCGGTCGGGCTCCTCGCCGAGGAGTACCGCGCCGAGCTTGCCATCACGGACTCCTCCGGGTGGACCGGAATGTCCGAACTCACCCTTTCGGCCGAGCAGGTGGACCTGCTCTTCGAGGAGGGAGCGGTGCACGTCCCCGAGGCGGTCGACCTCCCGGTCCACACCGGTCTGCGGATCACCTCGGAGCGGGGCAAGGCGCTCGGCCGGGTCACCGCCGAGGGCGACGTGCGCCTGGTGCGCGGGGACCGCGAGGCGTTCGGGGTGAAGGGCCGCAGCGCCGAGCAGCGGATCGCCCTCGACCTGCTGCTGGACCCGGAGATCGGGATCGTCTCGATGGGCGGCAGAGCCGGCACCGGCAAGTCCGCGCTGGCGCTGTGCGCCGGTCTGGAGGCGGTGCTGGAGCGGCGTCAGCACAAGAAGATCATGGTCTTCCGGCCGCTGTACGCGGTGGGCGGCCAGGACCTCGGCTACCTGCCGGGATCCGAGAGCGAGAAGATGAACCCCTGGGCCCAGGCGGTCTTCGACACGCTCTCCGCGGTCACCGGCCGCGAGGTGATCGAGGAGGTCACCTCGCGGGGGATGCTGGAGGTCCTGCCGCTCACCCACATCCGCGGCCGCTCCCTGCACGACGCCTTCGTGATCGTCGACGAGGCGCAGTCGCTGGAGCGGAACGTGCTCCTCACCGTGCTCTCCCGGATCGGCGCCAACTCCCGGGTGGTGCTCACCCATGACGTCGCCCAGCGGGACAACCTCCGGGTGGGCCGCTACGACGGAGTCGTCGCCGTGGTCGAGCGCCTGAAGGGCCATCCGCTCTTCGCCCACGTCACCCTCAACCGGTCCGAAAGGTCCCAGATCGCCGCGCTGGTCACGGAGATGCTCGAGGAAAGCGCGATGTGACGGTCCGGAAAGGATGGATATCGGATGATGCGCGAGGAAAGCACATGGTCATCCGGTAATCAGGACACTCCTCCGATCACCGCCAACTGAGCGGAACAGCAGGCAAGTCGAGCGCCGTCCGGCAAAGGCACGAGAGCCTAGCCGGGCGGCGTTCGCACGTCCTCCGGATCGGTGAAATTCCCCTGTGCGTGGGCCATGTGAGCTTTCACACGGCACTGGGAATTGCCTTGCGGTGTCCGTTACGGCAGAGTCTCCCTTCTGTCAGGCCCCGCATGCGGCTCATCGGTACCCCCAGCGGTACCGCCCCCCATGAGCATCACGGCCAACTGCATAGCGCAGCCGCATGCCGCCCGAGCTGTACACGGCGCTCCCGCAAGGGAGTCGCCCACCGGGCCCGCGCCTCCGTGACCCGTTGTTGGGAGGCCAGCGCCAGGGGCACGAACGCGTCCGCCAGGGTCACCGATGCGGGCGATGCTGGAAGGAAATCGTGTGAGCCGGATCTCGGTCCGGGGATTCGCGGTGGCTTCGGCCACTGCGGTCACCGCAGTCGGAAGCGTGGTCGGCGTCGCGACGGGCAGCACCGCCCAGCCGAACGACGCACAGGCAGCCGCCGAGGGCGCCACGCTGCTCCTCGCGGACATCCCGGCCGGCCAGCAGGCCGACGTCCAGGTCGCGCACCTGGAGGCCCAGGCCGACGCACAGGCGATCGCCGCCGACTACGAGGCCCGCAAGGGCGCCGAGGCGGAGGCCCGCGTGGCGGCGGCCAAGCAGGCCATCGCCAAGAAGCAGGCCGCCGAGCGGGAGGCCGAGCAGAAGAAGGCCGACCGCGCCGCGCGCGAGAAGGCCGACGCCGCCGACTTCGCGGTGCAGTCCTCCTACACGACGGCCCAGGTTCAGGCGATGGCCCGCCAGATGGTCGCCGCCGACCAGTGGCAGTGCTTCAGCAACATCGTCTCCCACGAGTCGGGCTGGAACTACAAGGCGGTCAACCCGTCCTCCGGCGCCTACGGTCTCTTCCAGGCGCTCCCGGCCTCGAAGCTGGCCACGGCGGGCGCCGACTGGCAGACCAACCCGGCCACCCAGATCAAGTGGGGCATCAACTACATGGAGTCCCGCTACGGCAGCCCCTGCGGCGCCTGGGACTTCTGGCAGGCCAACCACTGGTACTGACCGGACCCCTACCGCGGTGACCCAGGAGCTTCGCTCCTGGGTCACCGCGCGTTCGTGCGGCAGCCCTTCACCGTCCTACGGTGGAGGGCTGCAGCCATGTACGGTCGTCCGTATCAAGCGGACACGCCCGGAGTGACGGGGAGAGACGGGGGCAGAGGACGACCATGGCGCGACTTCCTGACTGGGCGGGCCGGCTCGGCGCCGGACTCAACGCCGCGGGCAAGCGGTGGGAGGAGCGGCGGGCCGAGGTCCGCCGCGACGAGGGCAACGAGTCCGAGCACGAGCCGATCGTCGTGCAGCAGGTCGTGGTGCGGCCCGACCCGGCCCAGGTGGTGCCGTGGGGGCTGCGCGTCGCCGCCGAGGCCGGCTGGCGGCTGCTCGTCCTGGCCGGCACCGTCTGGGTGCTGATGCGGGTGATCAGCTCCGTGCGGCTGATCGTGCTCTCCTTCGCCGGCGCCCTGCTGGTCACCGCGCTGCTCCAGCCGCTCGCAGCCCGCCTGATACGCCACGGGCTGCCGCGCGGCGCCGCCACCGCGCTCACCGCCGTGTTCGGCTTCGCGGTGCTGGGCCTGATGGGCTGGTTCGTCACCTGGCAGATCATGGAGAACGCCGACAACCTCTCCGAGCAGGTCCAGGGCGGCATCGACGACCTGCGGCGGTGGCTGCTCAACTCCCCGTTCCACGTGACGGAAAGCCAGATCAACGGCATCGCCGAGAACCTGCGCGAGGCGGTCGGCTCCAACACGGAGTCCCTCACCTCGGCCGGGCTCGAAGGTGTCACGGTGGTCGTCGAGGCGCTCACCATGCTGCTCCTGATGATTTTCTGCACGCTGTTCCTGCTCCACGACGGCAAGAAGATCTGGGGCTGGACGCTGAAGCTGGTCCCGGCGGCGGCCCGTTCGGGCGTCGCGGGCGCCGGCCCGATGGCCTGGCGGACGCTCACCGCCTACGTGCGCGGCACGGTGGTGGTGGCGCTGATCGACGCCGTCTTCATCGGCCTGGGCATCTACTTCCTGGACGTGCCGATGGCGGTGCCGCTGGCCGTCGTCATCTTCCTCTTCGCCTTCATCCCACTGGTCGGCGCCTTCGTCTCCGGGGCGCTGGCGGTGCTGGTCGCGCTGGTGACCCAGGGCGTGTTCGTCGCGGTGATGACGCTGCTGGTGGTGCTGGCCGTGCAGCAGATCGAGGGTCACATCCTGCAGCCGTTCATCCTCGGCCGCGCGGTGCGGGTGCATCCGCTGGCCGTGGTGCTCTCCGTGTCCGCCGGCGGCATGATCGCCGGCATCGGCGGCGCGGTGGTGGCCGTCCCGCTGGTCGCCGTGCTGAACACGGTCGTCTCGTACCTGCACCGGCACGCCCACCGGGCGAGCGGACCGCCCGCCGGGTCGACGGTCGCTCCCTGACCGGGAGCGGCGGAAGGGTCCGCACGGCTGGGAACGGGTGAGGGGTGGGCGCCGTGTGGCGCCCACCCCTCACGTGTGTGTCCCGCGCGGGGGCCGCGTCAGGAGGACGACATCACGGCTTCGGCGTCCAGGGTGACGGCGACGGCCTGGACGACCGCCGCGATCTTGGTCGCCTCCTGCACCACCTCGCGGGAGACCCCCGCCTCGCGGAGCTTGTGCTCGTGCGAGTCCAGGCACGCGCCGCAGGCGTTCACCGCGGACACCGCGAACGCCCACAGCTCGAAGTCAGCCCGGTCCACCCCGGGGTCGCCGAGGACGTTCATCCGCAGCCCGGCGCGCAACGCGCCGTACTCCGGGTCGGAGAGCAGGTGCCGGGTGCGGTAGAAGACGTTGTTCATGGCCATGATGGCCGCGGCCGTCTTCGCCGCCCGGTAGGCCTCCGGCTTCAGGTTCTCCCGCGCCTCCGGCTCCAGCTCCCGCAGCACGATCGGTGAGCGCGAGGCGATGGCGCAGGCCAGCACCGTCCCCCACAACGCCTGGGCGGGCAGCAGGGAGTTGCCGATCACCGTGCCCAGGTTGAGCCGCAGGTCCTTGGCGTAGTCCGGTATGGCCGACTTCAGTTCCGCGAGCGCCATCGGTCACTCACCCGCCAGCAGGGTGGCCGCGTCCAGGGTGGCCTCGCCCTTGCTCCAGTTGCAGGGGCAGAGCTCGTCGGTCTGCAGGGCGTCCAGCACGCGCAGCACCTCCTGCGGGTTCCGGCCCACGGAGCCGGCGGTCACCATCGTGAACTGGATGTCGTTGTTGGGGTCGACGACGAAGACCGCCCGCTGCGCGTACCCGTTCTCGTCCTCGATGCCGAGCGCCCGCATCAGCTCGTGCCGGGGGTCGGCGAGCAGCGGGAAGGGCAGCTCGCGCAGGTCGGGGTGGTCCTTGCGCCAGGCGTGGTGGACGAACTCCGAGTCGCCGGAGAAGCCGAGCACCACAGCGTCGCGGTCGGTGAACTCCTCGTTCAGCCGGGCGAAGGCGGCGATCTCGGTCGGGCAGACGAAGGTGAAGTCCTTCGGGTAGGAGAAGACGACCTTCCACTGACCCTCGTAGGTCTTGTGGTCGATCCGCTGGAACTCCCTGCCCTTCTCCAGCGAGACGCAGGCGGTGAGTTCGAATTCAGGGAACTTGTCACCGACAGTGAGCACGGGCTCTCCCTTGCGCGGGGGTGGACGTTCCCCGTGATCGTGGCACAGACGGTGGCGTTTCCGGAAATAGGCCAACTCGCGGGTTTTGAGCCGCCGGTGCGCTGTGGGGGCGATGTGAAGATTCCGGTCCCCGATCGGTCGGATGAGCGAAGCATGACGGGTCTCGACTGGCGTGAGCGGTCATCTCGCGTCACCTGACGACAGCTTCGGTCGCATGCGGCCGGTATACGCCGGGCCACTGTAGACATTGCCCCCTCAGGGCGACGTGTCAGGCAGATGTGCGACGGCGTATCGGGTCGGGGGTGTGATGACGGGCGTGCTGGACGGTGTTCTGGACGGCGGCGCGCGCGGATCGCTCGACCGGGCCGGTTACGAGCGGCTCTCCCGGTCCCTCGCGGGGTGCGGACGCGAGGAGTTCACCGGAGAGCTGCGGGTGCAGGGCAGGCCCGGCGGCAGCTTCCACCTGCGCGGCGGACTGGTCGTCGGGGTGGAGAGCCCCGGCGCGCCCGGCCCGGAGGCGCTGCTGCTGCGGTCCGGCCGGGTCACCGGCGAGCGCTGGACGGAGCTGGTGCGCAGCTCCGGCGGGCGGCGCTGGCCGGAGGACGAGCTCGTCGCGGACGGATGCGTGGGGGCGGCCCAGCTGCGGGTGGTCTGCATGCTGGCGCTGCAGGACGCGGCGTTCGCGATGGTGGCGGGGCGGGTGGAGGAGTGCGAGCGGCACGCCCGTGGGG
>NZ_JBRIOU010000004.1:674680-675336 GCF_053474865.1 Streptomyces sp. CO7 | reverse complement strand
GCTCCGGTGGGGGTGGGGGAGACGGTCGGCCGGCTGCTCCAGGAGGCGGTGCGCAAGCTGACCGCCCTGGACGGCATGGCCTTTCCGGTCCGCCCCGAACGCGAGACCCCGGCGGTGACGGCCGGGGCCGAGGCGGCCCTGCGCGAGAGGCTCCTCACCCCGCTGCGTCGTGAGGTCCTGGCCGCCGCCGACGGCCGCAGTACCGCGCGGGACCTGGCCTTCCGGCTGGGCCGCGGGGTCTTCGTCGTCACCGTGGAGGTGGCCCGCCTCCTCGAGGAACGCCTCCTGCACTGCCCCGGCGGCCCGGCCCCGGTCCGCGTCGGGCCGCTGCCCGGCCTGGGGGTCCTGCCCCGCGTCCAGATGCCGCCCGCGGGCGTCGCGCCGGTTCCGCCCGTGGATGTCGCCCGGGTCCCGTCGGCGGACGTCGCCCCGGCCGCGGTCCCGCGACCGGGACCCGGTCGGTCCCCCACGGCCGCCGGGGCGACGGGCGACGCGAAGCCGCCCGGCGCGGACCCTGGCGCACCGGACGGCGCAGAAGCGGAGCGGGCGGTGGACGCGGGACGCGGACCGGTCGGCGAGGGCGCGGCACACCCACCGGCGGGAGCCGCAGGGCCGGTGGGCGGCGGCGACGGGCGCCCGCCGCACCCCGCCCCCCC
>NZ_JBRIOU010000004.1:669739-674580 GCF_053474865.1 Streptomyces sp. CO7 | reverse complement strand
GGGCGAGGGCGACGGGGACGGCGCCGGGCCCGTGTGGGAGGGCGTGGTGACGCTGGCGCCCGTCACCGAGCCGTCGGGGGTGCGCGCCCGGGCGGACCCCGCGGACCCGCCCCAGGGGCTGCCCCGGCGCAGGCCCGGGGCCAGCGGGATCACCGAGGCCCTGGGCCGCGGCACCCGCGGGACGGGCTGGAAAGGGTTCTTCCGCATGGGTGACGAACCTCCGCGATGACGAGACGCGAGACGACGACCACCGGCAACGGGGACAGACGACCACCGGCAACGGGGACAGGGGAGCGGGCATGGACCACGAGGCGTTGGCCAGGGAGATGCAGGACCTGCGCCGGCAGGTGACCGGCATCACCGACACGGCGGTGGCCGCCGCCGACGGACTGCTGATCGCGGCGGACACCGCCGCGTCGATCGAGCCGGAGGGCCTCGCCGCCCTCGCGGCCGCGGGCCTCGGTCTCGCCCGCCGCACCACCGACGCCACCGACCGCGGCGTGCTCCGCCGCACGGTGACCTACGGCAGCCACGGCTGCGCGGCCTTCTACGCCGTGGGGGACACGGCCCTGATGGTCGTGCTCGGGGACGAGGGGGTGGACGTCGACCGCCTGAACGCGGCGGTGCTGCCCGCCGTCGACAGGATCGAGTCGATTCTCACCGGCACCACCCGCACCAGCCATTCCACCAGCGCGAGGATGTGACGGACAGCATGACCACGAGAACGACGGCAGGCTTCTCGGACCAGGTGATGGGCCTGGTCAAGACCCTGCGCAACGAGGCACCCGACTGCGTCGCGTCAGGCGTCGTCGACATGGCGACCGGCATGCTGCTGGCCTACGAAACCATCGACAACCATCCGCCGGAGGTCCTGGACCTGCTGGCCGGCGCCACCCTGGACCTCTTCCAGGGCCGCACCGTGGTGATGATCGAGGACATCTTCAAGGAGCGCCGCGGGGTCCAGAGCGACAACCACTTCTTCCAGGAGATCCTGGTCAACAGCGACAACCTGACCCACCTGTTCGTGAGGATGACCGAGCAGCAGGACGTGGTCGCCGTCGTCGTGTGCCGCAAGGCCGTCAACGTCGGCATGCTCTTCGCCCAGACCCGCCGGGTCGTGCGCGAGCACGGCCTCTAGCCGCCGCCCGCCCCCGGTACGCGCGCGCCCGGAACGGCGCGCGCCGCGTACGCCACGCACCGGCACGGCACGCACGACCGCCGCCCCGGACGGGGGCGGCCGCGGTCACTCCCCGCGCGGCCGCCCCCGCCGGGGCATCGGTCCGGCGCCCTTCGGCAGCCGGCCCGCCTCCGCCAGCGCGCGGCGCAGCAGGAACTCGATCTGCGCGTTGGCGGACCGCAGTTCCTCGCCCGCCCACCGCGCCAGCGCGTCGTGCACCAGCGGGTCGAGCCGCAGCAGCACCTGCTTGCGCTCGGCGGTCCGCCGGCGCCGCGCCGGTGGCCCGTCCCCGGAGCCGGACTCCTCGGGGGCGGCTCCGGGCGGCTCCGGCGGACGCTCGTCGTCGCCTTCGCTCACTGGTACAGGGTCCCCGTGTTCAGCACCGGCTGCACGGAACCGTGGCCGCAGAGGACGACCATCAGGTTGGAGACCATCGCGGCCTTGCGCTCCTCGTCGAGCTCCACGATGTCCTGCTCGGCGATCCGGGCGAGCGCGGACTCGACCATGCCGACCGCGCCGTCGACGATCTGCCGCCGGGCCGCGACCACCGCGCCGGCCTGCTGCCGCTGGAGCATCGCGGAGGCGATCTCCGGGGCGTAGGCGAGGTGCGTGAAGCGGGACTCGATGATCTGGACGCCCGCCGCCTCGACCCGTGCGTGCAGCTCCAGGGCCAGCTTCTCGGTGATCTCCTCGGCGTTGCCGCGCAGCGAGAGCTCGTTCTCACCGTGCGCGTCGTAGGGGTACTCGATCGCGATGTGCCGGACGGCGGCCTCGGTCTGCGTGGAGACGAACTCCAGGAAGTCGTCGACCTCGAACCGGGCCTGCGCGGTGTCCTCGACCCGCCAGACGACCACGGCGGCGAGCTCGATCGGGTTGCCGTAGGCGTCGTTGACCTTGAGGACGGCGGTCTCGTGGTTGCGCACCCGGGTGGAGATCCGGGAGCGGGTGGTGAGCGGGTTCACCCAGCGCAGGCCGTCCTCGCGGACCGTGCCGCGGTAGCGGCCGAAGAGCTGGACGACCCGCGCCTCGCCGGGGGCGACCATGTTCAGCCCGGCCATCGCCGCCAGCGAGAGCAGGGCCAGCAGCAGCGCGACCACGATCAGCGCGACCTGGGCGCCGCCGGAGGCGCTCTCGGCGCCCAGGTAGCCCAGCCCGACCGCGACCAGCACGCCGAGCAGACCCAGCAGCAGCGCCAGGCCGCCGCCCAGGGAGCGGGCCGGGAACTCCCGGACGCTCGGCCGGGGCATCTCGGGCACGTCGACGGCTCCGAGGGACGGCGGGGCGGGAGGAGGAGTGCCGGGACCGGCGGGATTGGACATGGGAGCCCCCGTTTCGTGTCTGCGTCACCGACCGGCGACGGCTGATGTTCTATCTAAGTGATATCACTTTTTCGGTGCGGGGAAACCCTCCCCGGTCCGTCCCGGGCAACCGTTCGGCCACGTGGGACGTCAGAAACGATGGAAGTTGAAAGATTCGGGTGCTGATTCTCACGTCCCCAAAAGACCGGATCGGCACCCCTTTGTCACAGGGTGCGGGGTACCTTTCGGGACTGGCCGTGCCACCGGAGACCGCCGGGGCCAGGACGACGAACGACGCGAAGCGGGGCGAAGAGGACCATGGGGCGAGCTGATCTACGACGTGCGCGCCGACCACGGGGCATACGCAGGTTCTTCACCTGGCGGAAGCTGCTCGGCACGTTCCTCGGCGTCTGCCTGCTCGGCATCGGCTCCCTGATAGCCCTGTACCTGCTGGTGGACGTCCCGGACGAGGGCAACGCCCTGGCGCAGAGCCAGAGCAACGTCTACCGCTACAGCGACGGCAAGGTCCTCGCCCAGCGCGGCGAGGTCAACCGGGACGTCGTCGACATCGACGTGGTGCCCGAGCCGGTCCAGCACGCCTTCGTCGCCGCCGAGAACAAGACCTTCTACAAGGACCCCGGCGTCGACATCAAGGGCACCCTCCGCGGCCTGCTGAACACCGCGCAGGGCAAGGGCAAGCAGGGCGGCTCGACGATCACCCAGCAGTACGTGAAGAACTACTACCTCACGCAGGACCAGACCGTCACCCGCAAGATGCGGGAGGTCGTCATCGCGCTGAAGGTGGACCGGCAGATGACCAAGGACGAGATCCTCGCCGGTTACCTGAACACCAGCTACTACGGCCGCGGCGCCTACGGCATCCAGGCCGCCGCCCAGGCCTACTACCGCGTCGACGCCAAGGACCTCACGGTCCGGCAGGGCGCCTACCTGGCCGCGCTGCTGCAGGCGCCCAACCAGTACGACTGGGCGATCGCTTCCAGGACGGGCAAGCGGCTGGCCGAGGAGCGCTGGAACTACACGCTCGACAACATGGTCGAGATGAAGTGGCTCGGCGCCTCCGACCGCGCGGGCATGAAGTTCCCGGTGCCCAAGGAGCCGCGCCCCGCGGCCGGCCTCCAGGGCCAGTCCGGCTACCTGGTGCAGCTGGCCAACAAGGAACTCCAGCGGCAGCTGATGGAGACCGAGGGCATCTCCGCCGCGGAGGCCGAGGCCAAGGTCGAGGGCCAGGGCTGGGACATCACGCTCAACGTCGACCCGAAGAAGCAGCAGGCGCTGGAGAAGGCCGTCAAGCGGCAGCTCACCGGCAAGCTGGACCCCAAGGAGCGCAAGGTCGACGCTGCCGTCCAGGCCGGCGCGGTCTCCGTGGACCCGAAGACCGGACGGATCGTGGCCCTCTACGGCGGCCAGGACTACCTGGAGCACTACTTCAGCAACGCCACCCGCACCGACTACCAGCCCGCGTCGACCTTCAAGCCGATGATCTTCGCGGCGGCGCTGGAGCGGGGCGCGACCACCCAGGACGCGCGGCAGATCACCGCGAACACGATCTACGACGGCACCAGCAAGCGGCCCGTCGTCGGCAGCGACATCGCCTTCGCGCCGCCGAACGAGGACGACGTGAACTACGGCGACATCCCCGTGCAGACCGCGATGAACAAGTCGGTCAACTCCGTGTTCGCCCAGATGGGCGTGGACGTCGGCATGGAAGAGGTGCTGGAGACCGCCGGCCGGATGGGCATGAAGACCGAGAAGCTCAAGCCGCTGCCCGCGTACACGCTGGGCTCCATGGGCGCGAGCCCGCTGGAGATGGCCGGGGCCTACGCGACGCTCGCCCGCCACGGCCTGGAGGTCACCCCGACCCTGGTCAAGAAGGCCGAGCAGGGCGGCACCACGGTGGAGATGCCCGACGCCGTCGGCGAGCGGGTCCTGACCCGCAACACCGCCGACACCGTCACCTCGGTCCTCACCGGCGTGGTCGACGACGGCACCGCGCGCACCTCGGTGCGGGACAACCCGGCACGCGCCGGCCAGCAGGTGGCGGGCAAGACGGGCACCTCCGACGGCAACAGGTCGGCCTGGTTCGTCGGTTACACCCCGGACCTGGTCACCGCGGTCGGCATGTTCGGCGAGGACCCGAAGACCCACGAGCACGCCTCGCTCAGCGGGGCCACCGGACTCATCCCGGGCAAGGGACGGATCAACGGCGGCGGCTACCCGGCGCAGATCTGGGCCGACTACACCTTCGGCGTGACCGACGGCTCCGCGCGGTTCGACCTGCGGACCGACCAGGGCGCGGCGGTCGCCCCGACGCCGACCGAGACGCCCTCGCCCACCCCGAGCGAGAC
>NZ_JBRIOU010000004.1:667901-669639 GCF_053474865.1 Streptomyces sp. CO7 | reverse complement strand
GCTCACCAGGTACAGACCGCGGCCGCCCTCGTCGGTGGCCCGCGCCTGCCGCAGCCGCGGCAGCTGCGGGACGTCGTCGACCACCTCGCAGCGCAGCACGTCGGTGCGCAGCAGCCGCAGCGTGATCGGCCGGTTCGAGTACCGGACGGCGTTGGTGACGACCTCGCTGACCAGCAGCTGGACCGAGTCGGTCAGCGCGTCCAGCCCCCAGTTCTCCAGGGCCGTCCGGGCCAGCCGCCGCGCCGTGCCCGGCGCCGCGTTCTCCGGGTACAGCTCCCAGGACGCCACGTCGCTGGGGGCGATCCCCTCGAACCGCGCGGCGAGCAGCGCGATGTCGTCGTCGCGGTCGCCGGGGCCCAGCATGTCCAGCACCTCGTCGCACAGCGCCTCCAGCGGCGGTGCGTGGTCCTGGCCGGTGAGCCGGGCGGTGGCCTCCAGCTTGTCCCGCAGCTGCTCTATGCCGGTCCACACGTCGCGCAGCCGCGACTCGACCAGGCCGTCGGTGTACAGCAGCAGCGTCGCCCCGGCCGGGGCGTCCAGCTCGACGGCCTCGAAGTCGACCCCGCCCACGCCGATCGGCGCGCCGGCCGGCACCTCCAGCACCTCGGCCCGCCCGTCCATGTGCAGCAGGACGGGCGGCGGGTGACCGGCGTTGGCGATGGTGATGCGGTGCGCGACCGGGTCGTAGACCGTGTACAGGCAGGTGGCCATCCGGTCGGTGCCCAGCCGCTGCGCCTGCTCGTCCAGGTGGTGCAGGACCTCCTGCGGCGGCAGGTCGAGCCCGGCCAGGGTCTGCGCCGTGGTCCGCAGCTGGCCCATGATCGCCGCGGAGGTCATCGAGTGGCCCATCACGTCGCCGACCACCAGGGCGACCCGGCTGCCGGGCAGCGGGATCGCGTCGTACCAGTCGCCGCCCACCCGGGCGGTCTGGGCGGCCGGCAGGTAGCGGGAGGCCAGGCGCACCCCGGTGGGGCGGGGCAGCGTCTCCGGGAGCATGGTGCGCTGGAGCTCGTCGGCGATGTACGCCTCACGGCCGTAGAGCACCGCCTTGTCGATGCCCAGCGCGCTGTGCGTGGCCAGCTGGGCGGCGACCAGCAGGTCGTCCCCCTCGAACGGGATGCGCTCGGGGCCGCGCAGGAACACCGCCGCGCCGATCACCCGGCGGCGGCCGCGCAGCGGGGCCAGAATGGCGTGCTGGCCGGTGGCCACCGCGTCGGCGCCCTCGCCGAGCAGCCCGGACAGCGCCTCACGGGCGGACGGCGAGTCGGCGAAGACCGGGCGGACCCCGCGCAGCACCTCGTCCAGCGGGCTGCCCGGCGGCACCTCCGCGTCCGGGGCCTCGCCGGTGGCCAGCGCGGGAAGCGCGGGCAGCGGGTCGGGAGCGCCGGACACCCGGTCGGGCGGGATGCGGTCGGTGCGGCGCAGCCGCAGCACCACCGGGCCGGCGGGCCGCTCGTCGCCCACCGGCAGCGGCTCGCGCAGATGGACCAGGATGGCGTCGGCGAAGGCGGGCACGGTGGCCCGGCACAGGCCCATCACGATCTCGTCGAGGTCCATGCCGCGCGCGATGCGCCGGGTGGCCGCGCCGACGAACCGCAGCCGCTCGCCGTCACGCCGCATGGGGACCGGGCCCGAGCCCGGCCCGGCCGCGCGGCCGCTGCGGCGGTCCTTGCCGGCGGGCGCGCCGGAGCCGCCCGGGGTACCGGAGTCGCCCGACGCCCCGGACGGGGACGACGGG
>NZ_JBRIOU010000004.1:663324-667801 GCF_053474865.1 Streptomyces sp. CO7 | reverse complement strand
ACTGTGCTCGGACCGGGCGCCGGCGGCGCCCGAGCGCCGGTCGCGCGGCGCCGTGGACCGGGCCGGGCCTGCGCCGGGGCGCACGGAGGCCGGGGTGTCGGGTGTGGGGTGCTCCGTCACGCTTGTCGAATCCATCCGTCCGGGGCCGCCAAAGGCCAATCCCGTGCTCGCCGGCCCTCACCGGCGCCGGTCTCGCGAACCTACTCCCTCGTCCCTGCCACCGGGCCTGACCTGACGTCAACCCCCGGGGAAACACTCGCCGTTGCCCGCCGGGCGCGTACCGGAGGACGATCCTACGGTTCGGCCCCCACGACGCATCAAGGGTCTCACGAGGAGACGTGCGCGGGCGTGCGGTCCCAGTCATCCGGCAAGGACGGAACCGTCCAGGCCGGGTCGGGCCGCCAATTCTCCCAGCCGTCGGAGAACGGCGGTCCCCAGGCGCGCACCACCTCCACCGCCTGCCGCCCCGCCTCCCGGACCCGCACGGCGGTGGCCGCGTCCATCAGTCCGGCGCGCTGCGCCTCGGCGAACTCGTCCTCGTCCTGCCACGCCCAGGTGCGGTCGGGGCCGACGACGACGTCCAGGAAGTGGTCCTCGGAGTCCACACCGCCCGCCCAGCGGGCCAGCGGCTCCTCCAGGTTGACGTACCAGTTCTTGAACCGCCAGCCCGATTCCCAGAACAACCACACCGACCACGGACGCCCGGGCTGCGCCAGCTTCAGCACGCCGGTGCCGAACCAGTGGCCGCGGCGGGTGGCACGGGGCTTGGTGTAGCGGGACTCCAGCGGCTCCCGGTGGACCGGGGTGCCGTCGGCCAGCACCGGTCTGACGCACTCGGTGTCCGGGGCCAGCCAGACCGCCAGCAGTTCGGCGTCGTCACGGACCACGGTGACGGGCCGGCAGATGTGGAAACCGCTTCCGGCGTTCTCCCGGTACCGCCACAGGATGTGACTGCCGGGGGACCAGTACTCCGTCGCCCCGCTCCCGTCCCGCCGTGCCGCTCCGCAGTCTGCTGTCATGGGCCGATCCTAGGCGTCGTCCGGGCCCGCCCGCTGCGGTGCGGATCACGCGCGTTTCACGCGGCGCGCCGGGGAACGGCGCCCCGCGACGCACCGGAGGGGACGGCACCGGCCGGGCCGGCCGGGACCGCCCACGGGCCGCCGGAGGGTCAGGGCCGGGTCATCCGCAGCACGTCCAGGGCCTCGTCCAGCTGCTCCAGCGTGAGGTCGCCGCGGTCCACGTAACCGCCCTCCAGCACCACCTGGCGGATGGTGCGCCGCTCCGCGAGCGCCCGCTTGGCCACCTTCGCCGCCTCCTCGTAGCCGATGTACCGGTTGAGCGGCGTGACCACGGACGGCGAGGACTCGGCGTACTCCAGGGCGCGTTCGCGGTGCGCGACGATCCCGTCCACCGTCCGGTCGGCCAGCAGCCGGGAGGCGTTGGCGAGCAGCCGCACCGACTCCAGCACGTTCTTGGCGATCACCGGGAGCATCACGTTCAGCTCGAAGTTGCCCGCGGCGCCCGCCCAGGCGACGGTGGCGTCGTTGCCGACCACCTGCGCGGCCACCATCAGGACCGCCTCCGGCACCACGGGGTTGACCTTCCCCGGCATGATCGACGAGCCGGGCTGGAGGTCGGGCAGGCTGATCTCCGCGAGGCCGGTGCGGGGTCCCGACGACATCCAGCGCAGGTCGTTGCAGATCTTGGTCAGGCTCACCGCCACGGTCCGCAGCTGCCCGCTGGTCTCCACGACGCCGTCCCGGGCGCTCTGCGCCTCGAAGTGGTCGCGGGCCTCGGTGAGCGGCAGCCCGGTGTCCCGGGCGACCTCGGCGATCACCGCCGCCGAGAAACCGGGCGGGGTGTTGATGCCGGTGCCGACCGCCGTGCCGCCCAGCGGGAGCTCCGCCAGGCGCGGCAGCGAGGCGCGCAGCCGCTCCACACCGTACCGGACCTGCGCCGCGTAGCCGCCGAACTCCTGCCCGAGGGTCACCGGGGTGGCGTCCATCAGGTGGGTCCGGCCCGCCTTCACCGCGTCGGCGAACTCCTCCGCCTTGCGCTCCAGCGCACCCGCCAGGTGTTCCAGCGCGGGGATCAGATCCCGGGTGACCGCGGCCGTGGCCGCGATGTGGAGGGAGGAGGGGAAGACGTCGTTCGAGGACTGGGAGGCGTTCACATGGTCGTTGGGATGGACGTCCCGGCCGAGCCGCTCGGACGCCAGGGACGCGATCACCTCGTTCATGTTCATGTTGGAGGAGGTCCCCGAGCCGGTCTGGAAGACGTCCACCGGGAAGTGGTCGTCCCACCCGCCGCCGGCGACCTCGGCGGCGACCGCGCGGATCGCCTCAGCCACCGCGCCGTCCAGTACGCCGAGTTCGGCGTTGACCTTGGCGGCGGCGCCCTTGATCCGGGCCAGCGCCTCGATGTGCGCACGCTCCAGCCGCTGCCCCGACACGGGGAAGTTCTCCACCGCGCGCTGCGTCTGCGCCCGCCACCTCGCCGTGGCGGGGACCCGCACCTCGCCCATGGAGTCGTGCTCGACGCGCCACTGCCCGGCCTGCCCCTCGGCGCCGGGCCCGTCGAACCCGTCCGTCGCGGCTTCCCGTTCGGTCCCGCTCGTCATCGTCGTCCCTTTCCTCACCCGGGTTCGCACCGGCCGGGGCGCCGGCCGGTCCGCCGCACGCCTCCCCCTTCAACCGGTTGACCGGTTCGTCCTCTTCCCAACCGCCCCTACCCGCCAGTACACACCCAAGGGGACATCCGAGCGGGACATCGGACCATGCAGGAGGCGTCGTGCACCGCACAGCACCCAGGAACGGACCCGGCACCGGACACCGCACACGGAACGACACCGGGCACGCCCCCGGACCCGGCGCCCGGCGCGGGGCCGTCCGGCGCGGTGCGGGCCGCGCGGCGGCGGCCTTCGCGGTGGCGGCCACCGCCCTGCTGGGGCTCCCGGCGCCCGGAGCCTCCGCCGCCCCGGCCGCGGCCGCCTCCACGCCGCTGCCGCCCGGGCTCGAGGCGATCCGCGCGGCCGAGTCGGTCACGCTCTACGGCGACCCCGCCGAGCGCCCCCTCGACCGGCGCAGGACCTCACTGATCTCGCTGGGCGACAGCGAGATCTCCGGCGAGGGCGTCGGCAACTACGAGTCACCCACCGACGGCCCGGACAACTGGTGCCACCGCTCCGAGGACGCGGCGATCCACCGCACCGGCATCCCCGCCGACGTCACCTACAACGTGTCGTGCTCCGGGGCGAGCACCGTCAACCTGCGCCTCGACGGCTCCGCGCAGTACGCCGACGAACTCCCGCAGAGCGACAACCTGGCCGTCAAGGCGCGCAACACCAAGGTCAAGATGATCGTGGTCGTGGTCGGCGCCAACGACGACCTGCGGTTCGGCCCGGTGGTCACCGACTGCACGCTGGACTGGCTGCTGCTCCAGGGACCCTGCTCGCCCGAACTGCGGGCCGGCTGGCAGGCCCGGGTGGACGGCCTGGTCCCCAAGGTGACCTCGACGGTGAACGACCTGCGCACCGTGATGCGCGACGCCGGCTACGCCGACAGCGCCTACAAGCTGGTCCTGATGGGCTACCCCAGCCCGGGAGGCCCCGACATCCGCGACAACCCCGACTTCCCCGGGAAGCTGGCCGGGGGCTGCACCCTGGCCGACGAGGACCTCGCCTGGGCGCGGAACGAGGCGGTCCCCTCGTTCGAACGCGGCATCCGGCAGGCGGCCCGGGCGAGCGGGGCGTACTACCTGGACAACTCGCGGCTCTTCCACGGCCACGAGATCTGCATGGAGGAGACCTGGGTGCGCGGCCTGACGGTCGCCTCCAACCCGTTCCCGCCGGACGAGAACGCGGTGCGCCAGTCCTTCCACCCCAACCACCGCGGCCACACGGCCTTCGCCGCGTGCTTCCGGCAGTTCTTCGACTCGGCCTCCCGCGAGGGCAGTTGCGCCGACCCGGCGGGCCCGGCCGGGGTTCAGGTGATCGACGGGGCCTGGGACGACATGTTCCGTCCGCTGCGCAACGAGGCGACCGGCACCTGCCTGGACGCCGCGAACGTCTCCAGCCGCAACGACACCGCCGTCACCGGCTACGGCTGCCACGGGCAGCGCAACCAGGACTGGTGGCACGACGGCACGCGCGGGACGGTGCACACCGCGCTCTCCCACGACCGCTGCCTGGACGTCCGCGGCGGCGCCGTCACGGCCGGTACCCGGCTGGTCCTGTGGGACTGCCACGGGGACGCCAACCAGCGGTTCGTGCGGCAGGGCGCCACGCTGCGGCCCGCCTCGGCCACCGGGCTGTGCCTGACGCTGCCCTCGGCCACGGCCAACCTGGTGCTGCAGGGCTGCACGGGGGCGGCGAACCAGCGGTTCGCCTGAGCCGCGCCCGACGCGCGTGAGCCGCGCGCCGGGACGCGCCCGGCACGCGTGCGCGGCGTGCGTCGGGACGCGCCCGGCACGCGTGCGG
>NZ_JBRIOU010000004.1:647121-663224 GCF_053474865.1 Streptomyces sp. CO7 | reverse complement strand
CGTCCCACATGCTGCCGGGTGCGGTCAGAGGCCGGGGCCGCGGACCGGGATGGAGGTGAAGGTGGGGGCGGGCGCCGGGTTCTGGAAGAAGTCGTTGCCCTTGTCGTCGACCACGACGAAGGCCGGGAAATCCTCGACCTCGATCCGCCAGACCGCCTCCATGCCGAGCTCCTCGTACTCCAGGACCTCGACCTTCTTGATGCAGTCCTGCGCCAGGCGCGCCGCGGGGCCGCCGATGGAGCCCAGGTAGAAGCCGCCGTGCGCGGCGCAGGCGTCGGTGACCTGCTGGGAGCGGTTTCCCTTGGCCAGCATGACCTTGGAGCCGCCCGCGGCCTGGAACTGCTCGACGTAGGAGTCCATCCGGCCGGCCGTGGTGGGGCCGAAGGAGCCGGAGGCGAAGCCCTCGGGGGTCTTGGCGGGACCCGCGTAGTAGACCGGGTGGTCCTTCAGGTACTGCGGCATGCCCTCGCCGGCGTCCAGGCGCTCCTTGATCTTGGCGTGCGCGATGTCGCGGGCGACGACCAGCGGGCCGGTCAGCGACAGGCGGGTCTTGACCGGGTGCCTGGTCAGCTTGGCGAGGATCTCGTCCATCGGCCGGTTGAGGTCGATCTTGACGACGTCGCCGGACTGGATGAGGTCCGCCTCGGTGGTGTCCGGGAGGAAGCGCGCCGGGTCCTTCTCCAGCTGCTCCAGGAAGACGCCCTCGGCGGTGATCTTCGCGACGGCCTGGCGGTCCGCCGAGCAGGAGACCGCGATCGCGACCGGGCAGGAGGCGCCGTGGCGCGGGAGGCGGATGACGCGGACGTCGTGGCAGAAGTACTTGCCGCCGAACTGCGCGCCGATGCCGAGCTCGCGGGTGAGCTCGAAGACCTTCTCCTCCAGCTCGGTGTCCCGGAAGCCGTGACCCAGCTCGGAGCCCTCGGTGGGGATGTTGTCCAGGTAGTGCGCCGACGCGTACTTGGCGGTCTTGAGCGCGAACTCGGCGGAGGTGCCGCCGACGACGATCGCCAGGTGGTAGGGCGGGCAGGCCGCGGTGCCCAGCGAGCGGATCTTCTCCTCCAGGAACTTCATCATGGAGGCCTCGTTGAGGACCGCCTTGGTCTCCTGGTAGAGGAACGACTTGTTGGCCGAGCCGCCGCCCTTGGCCATGAAGAGGAACTTGTAGGCGCCGCCGTCGGTCGCGTACAGCTCGATCTGCGCGGGCAGGTTGGAGCCGGTGTTCTTCTCCTCCCACATGGTGACCGGGGCCATCTGGGAGTAGCGCAGGTTGAGGTTGCGGTACGCGTCGTAGATGCCGCGGGACAGGGCCTCCTCGTCACCGCCCTCGGTCAGCACGTTCTGGCCGCGCTTGCCCATCACGATCGCGGTGCCGGTGTCCTGGCACATGGGCAGCACGCCGGCCGCCGCGATGTTCGCGTTCTTCAGCAGGTCCAGGGCGACGAACTTGTCGTTGGCCGACGCCTCGGGGTCGTCGATGATCTTGCGGAGCTGGGCGAGGTGCTCGGGGCGCAGGTAGTGCTGGATGTCGTGCACCGCCTCCTCGGCGAGCTTGCGCAGCGCCTCCGGCTCCACCTTGAGGAACGTGCGGCCGTCGGCCTCGAAGGTCGACACGCCCTCGGAGGTCACCAGCCGGTAAGGGGTGGTGTCCTCTCCCGCGGGGAGCAGATCGGTGTACGCGAACTCAGGCATCTTCGCCCATTTCCTCACTCGAAAGACAGCCGGTGTCCACCAGCCTAAGACGTGGGCGGGAGGCCGCCGCTGTGAGGTAGGGCTCGTCCGTCGCCAGGGAGGCCCGGCTCCTCGGCGCTCCCGGCCCGCGGGGTCTTCGGCCGCGCGAGCCGGTCGCGCGAACATCCCCCTTCCGGAGGATGTTCGCGATACATCGCGACTGCTAGCCTCGGGATGTGGACCTTCACAAGAACCTTGAGCTGCGGGCGTCGGACGCCGAGCGGGACCGTGTCGTGGATCAGCTGCGCGAGGCCGTCGCCGAGGGCCGCCTCACGCCCGAGGAGCACGCCGAGCGGGTGGAGGGGGCGCTCGCCGCCCGGACCCTCGGCGAGCTGGAGGAGTACGTGCGCGACCTGCCCGCCGGGCGGGCCGCGCCCGCCCCGGCGCCGGACTTCGCCCTCGAGTCCCTCCCCGTGGCGGAGGAGAACGTGACGGCGGTGTTCAGCGCCGCCTCCCGTACCGGCCGCTGGCGGGCCGGCCGCCGCATCAACGCCTACGCGATATTCGGCAGCGTCGAGATCGACCTCAGCGAAGCCGTGTTCGAGCACCAGCAGGTCACCGTCAAGGCGGTCTCCGTCTTCGGCAGCGTCGAGGTCTACGTGCCGGAGAACGTCACCCTGCGCGGTACCGGCGGCGGTGTGCTCGGCAATTTCGAGGTGGACACGGTGGACGCCGCGGACTCCAGCGCTCCGGTGATCTACGTGGACGGCTGGGCGGTGCTGGGGAACGTCGAGGCGAGGCCGCGCCGGGGGAGCCTGGTGGCCGACATCCGCGACCAGGTGCAGCGGCACCTGGACCGCTCCCGGCACAAGCACCCAGGCGGCGGTCACGGCGCCGGAGCGCGTCGGCATCTGGGCGGCGGCGCACGGGAGTTGTGACCGCGCCGCTGCGTCGCGAGGCGTGTACGGGGTGCATACGGCACGTGCGCGAGGGGTAGTGCTTGACGCATCGCCGCTCGCTCGCGAAGCCTTCGTCAGGAGTAGACCGTGCCGCAGCACACGCGTTCGTCCCTGCAGGTCACCAAGGTCGCACAGGTCCCGGTCCAGCGGAGCGCCCGCAAGGAGCGCGACCAGGAGGCGCCCTGGCACACCGAGGCCGTCTGCCGCAGGGACGAGGCGGGACTCTTCTTCGCCCCGTCCAAGGAGCCCACGGCCGCCCGGCTGTCCCGTGAGGAGGCGGCAAAGCGCGTCTGCGCGCAGTGTCCGGTGATGGTGGAGTGCCGCGAGCACGCCCTGCTGCAGCCGGAGCCCTACGGCGTGTGGGGCGGGCTGACGGCCGCCGAGCGCCGCCTGGTGCTGGCGCGCCGGCGGCGGCGGGACATGGACATCAACAAGAGTCGCTCCTCGGCGGGCGGGCGGATAGCGGCCGCGGGCTGAACGCGCCCATGGCCCGGCGCCGGCCCGGAACCCCGAAGGGCGCCCCCGCCGCACCGGGAGCGCCCCTCGTCCGCTGCTGATCCGCCGGCCTGCTCGGTCCGGCCTGCTCGGCCGGTCTGCTGGGCCAGCCTCCTGGGCCGGTCTACTTGGCCCGGTCGAAGTCGATCTTGCTGTACGCCCGGAGCTTGCTCAGCCGGTGCTCGGAGTGGATCTCCCGCACCGTGCCCGACTTCGAGCGCATGACGATCGAGGAGGTCGTCGCCGTCTCGGAGCGGTAGCGCACCCCGCGCAGCAGTTCGCCGTCGGTGATGCCGGTGGCGACGAAGAACACGTTCTCGCCGGAGACCAGGTCGTCGGTGGTCAGCACCCGGTCCAGGTCGTGACCGGCCGCGAGCGCCCGCTCCCGCTCCTCCTCGTCCTTCGGCCAGAGCTTGCCCTGGATGGTGCCGCCCAGGCACTTGACCGCACAGGCCGAGATGATGCCCTCCGGCGTGCCGCCGACGCCCAGCAGCAGGTCGATGCCGGTCCCCTCGCGCAGGGCGAGGATGGAACCCGCCACGTCGCCGTCGGAGATCAGCTTTATGCGCGCGCCGGTCTCCCGGACGTCCTGGATCAGCTGCTGGTGGCGGGGCCGGTCCAGGATGACCACGGTGACGCTCTCGGGCGTGGAGCGCTTCGCCTTGGCGATCCGGCGGATGTTCACCGACACCGGGGCGTTGATGTCGACGAAGTCGGCCGCCTCCGGGCCGGTGACCAGCTTGTCCATGTAGAAGACCGCCGACGGGTCGAACATCGATCCCCGGTCGGCGGCGGCCAGCACGGCGATCGCGTTGGTCATGCCCTTGGCGGTGAGGGTGGTGCCGTCGATCGGGTCGACGGCGATGTCGCACTCGGGGCCGGTGCCGTCACCCACCCGCTCCCCGTTGAAGAGCATGGGTGCCTCGTCCTTCTCGCCCTCGCCGATGACGACGACACCGTTCATCGAGACGGTCGAGACGAGGGTGCGCATGGCGCGCACCGCGGCGCCGTCGGCGCCGTTCTTGTCACCGCGGCCCACCCAGCGGCCCGCCGCCAGGGCGGCCGCCTCGGTGACCCGGACCAGTTCCAGGGCCAGGTTGCGGTCGGGGGCCTCGGAGGGGACCTCGAGTTCGGACGGGAGCAGATTGTGCTCGGTCATCGGCACCTTCCCTGTATGACGACGGCCGGATGAGGGTCGTTCGCCCCTGACTCTAGCCTCCGAGTGAAATTATGAGCAGAGGACCCCACGGATGAGCGCGTGGCGCACCTGCGACGATAGGGGCGTGGCAGGTATGAAAGGCAAGCAGTCGGTCCGGGACATGGTTCTCTCCCTGGGCCTCATTCTTCTCGCGGCGGGCGTGGTCTACCTCTTCGTCCCGCACGACGACACCGTGCCGGAGCCGAAGCGGGTGGACTATCGGGTGGAGCTCCTGACGGCGCGCCGTGCCGCTCCGTACCCGGTGGCCGCTCCCGAGGGCCTGTCGGACGGCTGGACGGCGACGTCGGTGCGCTACACGGCCGACCACGCGCACTGGCACCTCGGCTTCGCCGACCCGGACGGCGGCTACGCGGCGGTGGAGCAGTCCACGCGGAAGCCGTCGGAGTTCGTGGAATCCGCCACCCAGGGCGCCTCGAAGGCCGGCACGGAGAGGCTCGCGGGCCGCGACTGGGACCGCTACGAGGGCGACCGGTACGACGCCCTGGTCCTGCAGGAGCCGGGCGTCACCACGGTGGTGACCGGCAGCGCGGGCATGAAGGACCTCACCGTCGTGGCCGAGGCGCTGCGCACGGAGGAGAAGCCCGCGGAGTAGGCGGGACGGGCTCTGCGTCGACGCCCGGTGGTCGGAGCCCGGCGCCCGGTGGCCGGTATCTGGTGGCCGGTGGTCACTGCCCGGCGTCCGGCGGCCAGTGCGCCCGGCGTTCGGCACGACGGCTCGGTGTACGGCAAAGGCCCCCCGCGGTGTGCGGGGGGCCTTTGCCGTCGTTCGGCTCAGACGGTGGTGAAGACCTGCTCGTAGGACAGGCGCGGGGCGCGCGGGTAGTGGGCGCCCTCCTCGGCGGAGGGGTGGCCGATGTTGACGACCATCAGCGGCAGGTGATCGTCGCCGAGGAACTCCTTGCGGATGCCCTCCATGTCGGCGCCGGTCATCGGGCCCGCGGCCAGGCCGGCCGCGCGGACGCCGATGATGAAGTAGGCGGCCTGCAGCTGCGCGTTGGCGAGCGCGGAACGCTCGCGGACCGGGCGCTCGCTGAAGAACATGTCCTTGGCGTTCGGGATCGCCGGCAGCAGCGTGTCGAGCTCCTCGTGGAACTCGGCGTCGGCGGACAGGATCGCCACCACCGGGGCGGTGGCGGTCTTGGCCCTGTTGCCCTCCATCAGCAGGTCGACCAGGCGGGTGCGGGCCTCGGGGGACTGGACCAGCGTCACCCGCAGCGGCGACTGGTTGAAGGCCGTCGGGCCGAACTTGACCAGGTCGTGGACCGCCTTGAGCTGCTCCTCGGTCACCGGCTCGGAGGAGAACTTCTGGGCGGTGTGCGCCTCGCGGAACAGCAGGTCCTGGGCGGCGGGGTCAAGAACGAGAGACATGCGTCAGCCTTTTCGGGGGTCCGGTGGAACGACTCCACTGTAGGACCGAAGAGGTTGAAAATTCAAATAAGCTCCCGGAGAGACGTGGAGGTGTGCCTCACTCCGCCGTGCCCTCGCCCGACTCCTCGTCCTCCTCCGCGAGCGCCGCGTCCAGGCGCTTGCGGGCGCCCTCCAGCCAGCGGCGGCACACCTTCGCGAGCTCCTCGCCGCGCTCCCACAGTGCCAGCGACTCCTCCAGCGAGGTGCCGCCGGCCTCCAGCCGCCGGACCACCTCGATCAGCTCGTCACGCGCCTGCTCGTAGCCGAGCATCGCCCGGCCGGCCTCGGTCGCCCCGGCGGACTGCTCGTCGGCCCTGCTGCTCATTGCGTCCGTCCTCATGCTTCGGTGTCGTTGGGGTGGGTGTCGGTGTGGGTGTCGTCGGGCCCGCTGTCAGGGTTCTCGCCCTCCGCCGGAGCGGACGGCAGGACCGTGAACGTGCCGCCGGCGACCCGGGCGCGCAGTGGTTCGCCCGGCGTCACCTCGGCGGGATCGCGGACGACCTGTCCGTCGGGGCGCTGGAGCACCGCGTACCCGCGGCGCAGCGTCTGCGCGGGGGAGAGGGCCACCACCCGGGCGTGGGTGTGGGTCAGCTCGGACTCCGCCCGGTCCAGCAGGTGCCCCAGGGTGCGCCGGGCCCGGTCGGCGAGCGCCGTGACCTGCTCGGCGCGGTCGTCGATCATCCGGTGCGGATCCTGCATGACCGGCCTGGCCAGCGCGTTCTGCAGGCCGCGTTCCTCCCGCGAGACCGCCGCGTCCACGCACCGCCGCGCCCGGTCCCGCAGCTGCCGCACTCGCTCCGCCTCCTCGCCGACGTCCGGCACCACCTTCTTGGCGGCGTCGGTCGGGGTCGAGGCGCGCAGGTCGGCGACGTAGTCCAGCAACGGGGTGTCCGGCTCGTGGCCGATCGCGGACACCACCGGCGTGCGGCAGCCCGCGACCGTGCGGACCAGCTCCTCGTCGGAGAACGGCAGCAGGTCCTCCACGCTGCCGCCGCCGCGCGCCACCACGATGACGTCGACCTCGTCCATGGCGTCCAGCTCCCGCACCGCCCGCACCACCTGCGGCACCGCGTGCACGCCCTGCACGGCGACGTTGCGGACCTCGAAGCGGACGGCGGGCCAGCGGCGGCGGGCGTTCTCCAGGACGTCGCGCTCGGCCGCCGAGGCCCGGCCGCAGACCAGGCCGATCAGCTGCGGCAGGAACGGCAGCGGCTTCTTCCGGTCCGCCGCGAACAGCCCCTCCGCCGCCAGGCTCTTCTTCAGCTGCTCCAGCCGCGCCAGCAGTTCGCCCATGCCCACCGGACGGATCTCCGCCGCCCGCAGCGACAGCTCGCCGCGCGGGGCGTACCACTCCGGCTTGGCATGCACCAGCACCCGGGCGCCCTCGCCGACGATGTCGGCGACCGCGTCGAAGACCTGCCGGAAACAGGTGACCTTCACCGAGATGTCGTGCGAGGGGTCGCGCAGCGTCATGAACACCACGCCCGCACCGGGGCGGCGGGAGAGCTGGGTGATCTGCCCCTCCACCCAGACCGCGCCGAGCCGGTCGATCCAGCTCCCGATCAACCGCGAGACCTGGCCGACGGGCAGCGGGGCCTCGGGGGTCGTGTTCACAGCCATGCGCCCGAGCGTAACCGTCGGCTCCGACACGGACCGGCGATGCGGACGTTCCCGCCGCGACGCGCACGGCCTCCCGCCGATGCGCACGATCCCCCCGCAATGCGCGAGGTCGGCCGGACACGGGTGTCGATCGATGCGGGGTGAAGGTGAGCCCTCGATGTGTCGCGGGAGCAGCCGGTGGGGGACTCGCCTGCCCCGTGCACGGACTGCCCCCGGGCGTCGGGCGGGGGCGGCACCGGGCCGGTGCCCGGAGCGGCCCGTACGATGGGGCGCATGACCGACTCTCCTGGCCGCCGCCGTGTCCTGCTCGCCTCTCCCCGCGGCTACTGCGCCGGTGTCGACCGCGCAGTGATCGCTGTGGAGAAGGCCCTGGAGCAGTACGGGGCCCCGATCTACGTCCGTCACGAGATCGTCCACAACAAGTACGTGGTGCAGACCCTCGAGAAGAAGGGCGCGATCTTCGTCGAGCAGACGGACGAGGTGCCGCCCGGCAACATCGTGATGTTCTCCGCCCACGGCGTCGCCCCGACCGTGCACGACGAGGCGAAGGCCGGCCGGCTCGCCACCATCGACGCGACCTGCCCCCTGGTGACCAAGGTCCACAAGGAGGCGGTCCGGTTCGCCGACGAGGACTACGACATCCTGCTGATCGGCCACGAGGGCCACGAGGAGGTCATCGGCACCTCCGGCGAGGCCCCCGACCACATCCAGCTCGTCGACGGCCCCGAGGACGTCGCCAAGGTGGAGGTCCGCGACCCTTCGAAGGTCGTCTGGCTCTCCCAGACCACGCTCTCGGTGGACGAGACGATGGAGACGGTCGGCGCGCTCAAGGAGAAGTTCCCGCAGCTGATCTCGCCGCCCAGTGACGACATCTGCTACGCGACGCAGAACCGTCAGCTGGCCGTGAAGGAGATGGGCGCCGAGTCCGAGCTGGTGATCGTGGTCGGCTCGCGCAACTCCTCCAACTCCGTGCGCCTGGTCGAGGTCGCCAAGCTGGCCGGCGCCTCCGCCGCCTACCTGGTCGACTTCGCCGACGAGATCGACGAGAGCTGGCTGGAGGGCGTCACCACGGTGGGCGTCACCTCGGGCGCCTCGGTGCCGGACGTGCTGGTCGAGCAGGTCCTCGAGTACCTGTCGCAGCGGGGCTTCGAGGACGTGGAGATCGTGAAGGCGGCCGAGGAGTCGATCACCTTCTCGCTGCCCAAGGAACTGCGGCGCGACCTCCGCGAGGAGGCGGCGGCGCTGGTCGCCGAGCGTACGGGCGGCACGCAGGGCTGACCTCGCCCGTTTTCCGCCGTCGGAGGGCCCGCGCCTGCGGAAGGCGCGGGCCCTCCGCGTGTCCGCCCCGCCCTCATGTCCGCGGGACTTTCGCGTGTCCCGCCTTTCTGCCCGCCGAGGCTTCCACGTGCCCGCCTGGCCTTCCGTGTCCGCCTTGCGCGGCGCCGCCCTCGGCCGATCGTCGCCTCCGCCATGCGGTGCCACCGGTCAGCCGTTGGGCCCGGCCAACCGCCGCCCCGCCATCCGCTGCCACCGGCCACCGCCACTGCCACCGCTGCCGTCACCACCACCGCTGCCGCCACCGCCGCCGCTGCCGCCACCGCCGCCGCTGCCGTCACCACCGCTCCCCGGGCGGCACCGGAATCCGCGCCGTGGGTGCCCCGCGCGCCGTCCGTGTGTCCCCGGCGCTCCCTTTCGGTACACCCTTCCGGCGGTGACGGCTTGCCGCGCGTCGTAGCGTGGTGCCATGCAGATCTTCGGTGTGGACATCGGCGGCTCCGGAATCAAGGGCGCGCCCGTGGACCTGACGAGGGGCGACCTGGCGGCGGAGCGGCACAAGGTGCTGACCCCGCAGCCCTCGACCCCTGACGACGTGGCGGAGTGCGTCCGGGAGGTCGTCGACCACTTCAACTGGCACGGGCCGGTGGGCGTGACCTTCCCCGGCGTGGTCACCGGCGGCTCCACCGTCCGCACCGCGGCCAACGTCGACGCCGCCTGGGTGGACATGGACGCCGCCGCGCTGCTCGGCGGGCGGCTGGGCGGCATCCCAGTCACCGTGGTCAACGACGCGGACGCGGCGGGCGTGGCCGAGATGAACTTCGGCGCCGGCCAGGGCCGCAAGGGCACGGTGATCGTGCTGACCTTCGGCACCGGCATCGGCAGCGCGGTCTTCACCGACGGCATGCTGGTCCCCAACACGGAGCTGGGGCACCTCGAGCTGAACGGCCACGACGCGGAGAAGCGGGCGTCCCACAAGGCCCGCGAGGACGGCGACCTCTCCTGGGAGCACTGGGCGCGGCGGGTCGAGAAGTACCTGCGGCACGTCGAGATGCTGTTCTCGCCCGAGCTGTTCATCGTGGGCGGAGGGGTGAGCCGCAAGGCGGAGAAGTTCCTGCCGCTGATCACCAAGGTGCGTGCGGAGATCGTGCCGGCGCGGCTCCAGAACAACGCGGGGATCGTGGGGGCGGCCATGCACGCCGCCCAGCAGCGCGGCTGACGTCCGGGGGCCGCGCCTCTTTCCGGCGCGGCCCCCACTCTGCCCCCTGTTTCCTGCTCCTGCTCCTCCGGAACCGACCTCGACGGCCGGCGGCCCGCACGGCTTCGCTCTGCGGGCGGCCGGCCCGCCTGTCGCCACGAGTGAGGGCCACCGGGCGCACACGGCTCCGCAGCTCCGCGGTTGTCGGGTCATCCGCACCGTGCTCGTCGCGTCGCGCGGGCGGCAGCCCTTGCGGGAGCGCCGCCGGGCGGCCCATGGGCCCCGTGCCTCCCTCGCCGCGTGAACGGCGGCGGCTAACCCTCGCGGTAGGCGGCTGCGCCCCCGGCACCGGCACCGGCCCCGGACGTGAACCGGATCCACCGCCCCGTCGCCACCAGCCCGGTGACGAGCACGCCTCCGTACAGCCACCCGGCCCCCGTGGCCAGCGCCGTGAAGAAGCCCATCGCCTGGCCGCCGACCCCGCTTCCGTCGGCGATGAACAGCAGCCCCAGCGCGTAGGCGATCGGCCCGACGATCGGCGCCGTCAGCAGGTCCCCTGGCCGCACCCACGTCGCCGTGAGCAGGCTGACCGGCAGGAACAGCAGCCCGTAGACCGTGACCGACGCGCCCAGCAGCATGCTGAGCAGCCCCAGCGTCACCATCGCGGCCGTGCAGAACAGCCCGCACCCGAGCCCGGTGAGCCGGGGGTTGGGGAAGCGCCGCAGCCCGTCCGCGGCCGCCGTGCCCCGGTTCGCCGCCCCGGCGATCCACGAGACCCGTGAGCCCCGCGCCGACTCCGCCACCCGCCCGGTCCACCGGGCCAGCCCGTCCATCGCCTGCCCGGCCCGGACGACCGCGCCGCCGCGTCCCGCCGTGCCGCGTGCCGACCCGGCTGCCGCCGCGCCCGCGGGCACGGCGGCAGCCACGCCTGCCCCCGCGGCGACCGGCTGCGCACCCTGCGGGCGCCGGGGCCGTGGGGCCCGCCGCTCGCCGCCTCCGGAACCGCCCCCGCGAGCCTGCCCGGGCAGCCCCGTGCGGGCGTCGCGCCTCGACGCCGGCGCGGGCCGGGCGGCCGACCGTGATGTTCCCGTCGTCCTGTGATGCTCCACTCGCACAACCTAGGTCTGTTTATGTGCTGAATAGCCCTAATGACACGCCCAGGGGCCGCACTGGTCTGATGTTCGACAGTTACGGGTGCCCCGTCCGGCACGCCGTAGACTGGGGGATCGGTCCGCCTCAGGCCCGCCCACCCTCTTCACCTCACGTAACGGGAAGTCGCAACGTGTCGCTCACGATCGGAATCGTCGGTCTGCCGAATGTCGGCAAGTCGACCCTGTTCAACGCCCTGACCAAGAACGACGTGCTTGCGGCCAACTACCCGTTCGCCACGATCGAGCCCAACGTGGGCGTCGTCGGCGTCCCCGACCCCCGCCTGGCGAAGCTCGCCGAGATCTTCGGCTCCGCGCGGATCCTCCCGGCCACGGTCGACTTCGTCGACATCGCCGGCATCGTCCGCGGCGCCAGCGAGGGCGAGGGTCTGGGCAACAAGTTCCTCGCGAACATCCGCGAGTCGGACGCGATCTGCCAGGTCATCCGCGCCTTCAAGGACGAGAACGTCGTCCACGTCGACGGCAAGGTCTCGCCGAAGGACGACATCGAGACCATCAACACCGAGCTGATCCTGGCCGACCTCCAGACCATCGAGAAGGTCCTCCCGCGCCTCCAGAAGGAGTCCCGGATCAAGAAGGACATCGCTCCGAAGGTCAAGGCCGTCGAGGAGGCCAAGGAGATCCTCGAGCGCGGCGACACCCTCTTCTCCCAGGGCATCGTCCAGGGCACCGAGCGCAGCGAGCTGCTGCACGACCTGCACCTGCTCACCACCAAGCCCTTCCTCTACGTCTTCAACGTCGACGAGGACGAGCTGACCGACGACACCTTCAAGAACGAGCAGCGCGCGCTGGTCGCCCCGGCCGAGGCGATCTTCCTCAACGCCAAGCTCGAGGCGGACCTCGCCGAGCTCGACGAGGAGGACGCCATGGAGCTCCTCCAGTCCGTCGGCGCCGCGGAGCCCGGCCTCGCCACCCTCGCCCACGTCGGCTTCAACACCCTGGGCCTGCAGACCTACCTGACCGCCGGTCCCAAGGAGACCCGCGCCTGGACCATCAAGAAGGGCGCCACCGCGCCCGAGGCGGCCGGCGTGATCCACACGGACTTCCAGAAGGGCTTCATCAAGGCCGAGGTCATCTCCTTCGACGACCTCGTCGAGGCCGGCTCCGTCGCCGAGGCCCGCGCCAAGGGCCGCGCCCGCATGGAGGGCAAGGAGTACGTCATGCAGGACGGCGACGTGGTGGAGTTCCGCTTCAACGTCTAGCAGCCGCCACGGCTCGGCCTCGCCCGAGCCGGCGAACGTCCAGGTCAGCGGGGTCGGTCCGGTTTCGGGCCGGCCCCGCTGGCGTTGCGGGCGCTGGTTTTCGCTGCGCGGCGTGGGGCGGTCCCGTCCCCGTGGGCGCCCCGGCGATGCCGCACGCGTGCTCGTTGGCAGCTGCCGCTCAGATCTTGATGACGGTGACGCCGCCCGCGCAGAGCATCTGGAGGTCCTCGGGGTCGGAGGTGAGGACGGTCGTGGGGCGAGGTGAGGCGAGTGCCGTCGCGGCGACGATGGCGTCCAGTGCGTACTTGTGCCCGTGCAGGCCGGTCGCGGCGAGCAGCTTGCTCGCCTGTCGCGCGATGGCCTCGCCGGGCGGGACGATGTTGACGCGCGAGACTGCGTGGTCGAACCGCGCCTGATGGACTCGTGGGTTCCGGGCCTCGACGAGGGTCACCGAGCTGGTCACGACCCGGATGTCCTCCGCGTCGGCGGCTGCGAGCCATTCAGTCAGTTCGGGGTCGCGGCGTACGAGTTTGGAGAGACCTTCGCAGTCCAGCACGAGGGTTCCGCTCATGCGGCGTCCGACGAGCTTGTCGCGTCACCGCGCAGCAGCGCCCGCTTGGCGTCGACCGCACGATGGTCCACCGGGCCGTGTTCGGCCTCCGCCGCGGCGATCAGCTCGCGCAGGCGTTCCCGCTCCAGTTCGCGCTGGATGAGGCCCTCGACGTAGGCGGACATGCCGCGTCGGCCTGTGCGCTGCTTCAGGGCGGCGATGGTGCCCTCGTGCAGCGACACGGACACGGGGCGGACGGGTCCTTCGCCGGGGGTGGGTGCGGTGTCATCAGCCATGCCGCTACATTAACAAAAGTATTGTTATTCGGCAGGGTGTCTGCCTGTCGTGCCACCGATGCCGGTCGATGGCTGTGCAGCCTGCACGAGCCGTGCCGGCGCCGACGGGGCCGACGGAGGCAGTCCGCGATCGGTCGGCTGAGACGGGTCGGCGGTAGCCTGCTCGGCGTGCCGCAGAAGTACGTCGAGTTCCGCCTCGCTTCGCAGGACATCTCCACCGTCCGGTTCGGCGTATCGCCAGGGCATGAGATCGTCCACGCGGTACGCACCCTCAACCGGCCGCAGGAGCAGCCGCTGCAGTGGGGGTGGGCGCGGGCCGTGCGTGCCGATGTCCCGCGGGAGACCCTGGAGTTGCTGCGCCTCGTCGTGGGCGAGGCCGGGTACGCGCCCGATCTGTTCACCTCGCCCGCGTCCTGGGACCTCACGCCGGCGGACGAGATCGAGCGGCTGCGACAGGCGCCGCTCGAGCCGATCTCGGTCGACCTGCGCAAGCGTGCGGTCCGCAGCGCCGGCGTCGCGCGGGCCGCGCTCGAGAGGATGGCGGACGATCCCGAGAGGATCCGCGCCGTGATCGTGCGCCACGTCGAGACGCTCTGGGAGACCGCACTCGCGCCGTACTGGGCGCAGATCGAACGCATCCTGCACGCGGACATCGGCTCCCGGGTGCGGCGGATGACCGCGGACGGTCTGGCCGGGATGGCGGCCGACCTCGGCGAAGCGGTCGAGTGGAGCGCCGACACCGGCTTCGACACCGTGCGCGTGCGGATGGAACGGCACGAGGAGGTCGTCGACTGCCAGGGGCGCGGCCTCGTGCTCGTGCCGTCGTTCTTCGCACGCCACTGCGCGGTGCTCACGGAGCCGCCCGCTCAGCCGACGCTGTTCTACCCCGCGCTCGGTGTGTCCGAGGTGTGGCATCGTGCCGACTCGACGGACGCGCTGGCGGGCCTGCTCGGGGAGAGTCGCGCCGCGGTGCTCCTCGCGCTGGGCGCGCCGCTGTCGACGACGGAGACTGCGGGGGAGGTCCGGATAGCGGCTTCCACCGCGTCCCACCACCTCGACGCCCTGCGCGCCGCCGGGCTCATCGCGTCCCGGCGCGCCGGGCGGCGCGTGCTGCACGCGCGCACGCCGCTCGGCGACGCGCTCGTCCACCGCGTCTGACGTGGAGGACGAGCGCAACCGGGGCCGGCGCGGTGGTCACCGCCCGGGGACGGGGTCCGGTCCCGTGCCGTGCTCGGCGACGTACGCCTCCGGACCCTGCTCGGCGGCCTGGGGCTCCATGTAGAGGAACTCGAGGATGTTGCCGTCCGGGTCCTCGAGGGAGCGTCCGTACATGAACCCGTGGTCCTGTGCGGGGCGCGGCTCACGGCCGCCGGCCCTGACGCCGGCGTCGACCGTCGTGTCGACGTGCTCCCGGGAGTCACGCGAGAACGACACCAGCGCCTGGGCGACCTTGTGCGGGTCGGCGATCTCCTTGTCCGTGAACTGCGCGAAGTGCCCGTGGGTGAGCACCATGAAGTTCGTGTTCTCGTCCCAGACGACGCACCCGGCGTTCTCGTCGGTGAACATCGGGTTGATGTCGCAGCCGAGCGCCGTGTAGAAGGCCTTGCTGCGCTCGAGGTCGGTCGTGGTGATGTTGACGAAGATCATCAGGTCTCCTGGTGTCTGCGGGACCATTCCCCGCGGTTGCCTTGCCTGGATCAGGCTGGCATCGGGGTCGAGCGCACCCAATCGATTCGACGAGCGTCGAAAGGTCGCGCTCCGGGCCCCACCGCGACCGCGTCGGCGATGACGAGGCCGCGCTGATCCGCTGGGTGCGTTTGTCCTGTTCACGGCCCCAACGGGTGGGGGTTAGGAGACTGGGGCCGGTGATCGCTCCGCGTTCCCCGGGCGGCGCCAGCCGTTGGCGAACTCGCACCGGAGGTCCGTCGAGCGGCGCAGCTCGGCCGGCGCGTAGGCGGGGTGGCCGAGGAGGTGGGGCAGGGCGTCGACCCACCGGTCCCACAGGCCGCCGGGCTGGATGAAGCGGTCGGCGTGGTGGGTGCCGAGGTGAGCGTCGAGGCGGAGGAGTGCGCCGAGTGCTGCAGGCTGGTCGTAGCGGAGGTCGTAGCGGAGGTCGGTGCGAGGGAGGTAGCGGTCGAGGTAGGCGGCGAGGATCTCGGCGTCGGCGTGTGCACCGAAGCGGGCCAGGGCGAAGCAGTAGGCGCCGCCGGAGAAGCAGAGCTCGCTGGCCAGCAACAGGTCGCCGATGCGTTCGCGGAACGTGGCGCGCCGGCCTACGCCGATCAGCCACCCGGCGGTGAGACGTGAGCGCCACTCGTAGCCGAGGAGGGCTTCCAGTTCCGCATCGGTGATCGTTGCCGAGTCGTCGATGAGGTGATGGGCGAAACGTTCGGCGTGCGGCCATTCCGGCTGCAGGAATCGCCCACTTTTCAGGACGAGGTAGCGCGCGTGGCCTGAGTCCTTCCTCGCCGCGTAGCGCTCGATGACGTGGCCGTAGCCGATCTCGTGGGGGTCTTGGACCGGCATCGGTCACCTCTCCGGGTACAGGTCGGCACGGCCGATCCAGTGGGGGCGTAGACGCGCTCCCAGGGTGCGGTCCGGTCGAGCTCTCCGGCCAGGCATTTTCCTCGCGGCTTCGATCAGACCGCGAGAGGCCGCTGAGCGGCGAGGACCAGGGCAGGGCAGCTCAGGGTGCGGGACCACGCCGGGCCGTGCTCACCGCCGAACCGGTCCCGGTCGTGGCGGTCTCCCGCAGCGGGACCGACTGTGCGGGACTCGACGCAGCCCATGGCCCTGCGGATCTTCTGCAGGCCTGGCCGTTGTGGCGAGGACCCGACGTGCGGGTGCCGAGCGCTCCGCCGGCCGGCCGACCAGGGCGGCCGTGCGGACGAGGGTCCGGACAGATCGACTGCGGCGGGAGGAGAACGGAGGGCTCCCCGCGCGGCCCGTGCTGGATCCCGCCCAAGGCCCAGCGGGCGGGCGGGTGCCCCGACGCTGCGGACGGTCCGGTTGAATGGCACGTCGGAGTGGTGGTCGAGCCAGAGG
>NZ_JBRIOU010000004.1:645496-647021 GCF_053474865.1 Streptomyces sp. CO7 | reverse complement strand
CGGTGGTGGGGTGCTCGGGGTCGGGCAAGTCGACGGTGGCGGCGCGGCTCTCCGAGATCCTTGGTGTGCCGCACGTCGAACTGGACGCGTTGCACTGGGGGCCCGGCTGGACCGAGGCTTCTGCCGAGGAGCTGAGTGCGCGGGTCCGGCGGGCCACGGCCGCCGACGCCTGGATCGTGGACGGCAACTACCAGGGCAAGATCGGCACCCTGGTGTGGGAACGGGCGGACACCGTCGTGTGGGTCAACCCCTCCCGGTGGCGGGTGCTGTGGCGGGCCCTGAGCCGGACCGTGCGGCGGGCGGTGACCGGCCAGGAGTTGTGGAACGGCAACCGTGAGACATGGCGCGGTCTGATGTTCTGGCGCGGCGAGGACTCGATCCTGTGGTGGGCGTGGACCTCGTATCCGCGCGTCCAGGAGCGGTACGAGGCGGCCATGCGCGATCCACGGGCCGCGCACCTCGTCTTCCACCGGCTGAGGACGACGAAGGAGGTCGAGGACTTCCTGGCCGGCGTCGCGGGCGACCGTCTCGACCGGCCGGAGGGGTAGCCCACGAGGGCGGTCCGAGGCCGGGGAGTCCTCACGCGACCCCGGCCGCGGGGCGGTGGCCGGCCGGGGGCGCGTCAGCGGTCCTCAGCGGTCCGCAGTGGTCCTCAGCGGTCCGCAGTGGTCCTCAGCGGTCCGCAGTGGTGCTCAGCGGTCCGCAGTGGTGCTCAGCGGTCCTCGCCGGGCCGCGGGAGTTTCAGATCCAGCGGGCCGCAGCCGAGGCGCGCCGCCTCGGCCTCGACGTAGCGGGGGAAGAGGTGGCGCACGTCCGCGCTCGCCCCGCTCTGGGTGGCCTGCACGACGAAGGCCGTCTCGCCCGTCGGGCAAGGGGCCACGAAGATGCCGAGGTTGGTGCCGAGGCCGCCGAACCCGATGGCGGAGCGCACCCGGTCGCCCTCGTACAGCGCCGTCCTCCTGAACATCCCGGTCAGCCTGGGGTCCTCGACGGTCATCAGGCGCTGCCTCGGCTGCGAGAGGGAGATGTCCCGGTCGCAGGTGCGCACCGGGCCGTGCCCGACGGTGATCAGGGAAGACCGGTGCGGCCGGCGCCCTGCGGGCAGGGTCAGCCCCTTGACGCCGCAGAGCGCGTCCGGCTTCTCGCGGGGGGCGGAGCGGGCGGCCTCCGGCAGGCGGTCGACCGGATCGGCGATCGTGCCGGCGCAGCCGAGGTCCTCGCCGACCTTGTTGACGAGCTTCACGACGATGCGGGCCATGGCGTCCCGCTCCTCGGCACCCGGCTCCAGGTCCGTGACCCACTCGCCCTGGGCGACGTCCACGACGGTGGGGCCCCCGTCCTTGCCGGGGCGTCCCAGACAGCCGTCCGGGAGGGCGAGCCAGGCGCGGTTGTCCGAGGCCATGCCCAGCAGGCCGCCGCCGAGCGGAGTGAGGCGGGCGGACAGGAACTCCTGGGTCCACCGGTCATGGACACCCTGGCGGTCGTCCAGCCGGTGCACCCGGACGGTCAGTGCCCACGCGTCGCC
>NZ_JBRIOU010000004.1:642720-645396 GCF_053474865.1 Streptomyces sp. CO7 | reverse complement strand
TCGACCGCCCGCCCCGGAGAACGGGAGCGTCGACCGCCGTGACGTTGTCCGGCTCGCGGAACGTCGCCGCGAGGTCGTCGCGGGACAGGGCGCCCCAGCACAGCTCGTCCGGCGCGAACGGTCCGGCCTGCGTCTGCCAGGCCACCGCTCCGGCGCCGAGGAGCATCCCGGCCAGGCCCGCGGCCAGCAGCGGCCGGACCCGGCCGCGCAGCAGCACCCGCCGGTGCCACCAGCGCGGGGGCCGTCCACCGGCTGCTTCCCGTCCTGCGGCCAAGGGCTGCCGGGAGGTCGCCGGCTCGGGCTCGGGCCGGCGGGAGGCGTTCGACTCGTCCGCGGTACTGCTCACCGGTCGGCTCCCTCGGGGGTGGTGGAGGCGACGGGGGCCACGGGGCCACAGCCCAGGCGGGCCGCGGCCGCGTTGGTGAAGACGGCGAGGTGGCGGAGGTCGGCGGAGACGCCGTTCGCCGCGAGGACGACGGGCCGGCCGGCGCACTCGGCCCGCACGACCGCGTACCCCTTGCCGTGGCTGCCCGTGCCACGCCAGCCGCGGGCCACCGGCCGCTCCCCCGTGACGCCGTCGAACACTGCGGCCAGCCGGGGCTGCGCGACCGCCGCCAGGTCCAGGTAGGGCGTGCCGTCCCTGTCGCTGCGGACACCGCACGTCTGCAGGTCACGGGTGGATCCGCCGATCCGGTACGCGAGCCGTTCCATGCCGAGGTACAGGCCGCGGACGCCGCAGACGTCCTCGTCGGAGCTGAGGACGCTCTCCGCCGTGCCCGGCAGGTCGAGGAGCGGTGCGCCGACCTCCAGCGGCTCGTCCGGCGCGCAGCCGGCGGCCGCCATACCGCGGTTGGCCACCTCCACGAGGAGGACCGCCGCCTGCCGGGCGCCGCCCAGGTCGGCCGGGCTGTCCGCCGTGTACGAGGGGCCGCTGGTGTAGACGCCGGAGGTCCGCAGGGTGACGACGGTCGGCCGGCCGTCCTCGGTGTCGCAGGCCTTCGGTAGGACCAGCAGGCCACCGTGCGCGTTCACCGTGCCCGGCAGTCCGTCCGGGAGCGGGACCACGTCACCGCCCAGGAAGCCCTCCCGCAGCTTCTCGAAGCGGGCCTCGGCGGCCTGGGGGAGCGGGCCGTACTCGACGCTCACCCGCTCGTCGCTGGTGACCTCGTCGCCGTCGTGACCGCTCGTGTAGTCGGCGGCGATGACGATCTCGCAGCTGCCGGTCGGGCGCTCCCGGGTGGGCGCCGTCTCCTCGCTGGTCCGTGAGCCCTGGTCGTCCTCGCCGAAGGCCTCGTCGCCGAGGAAGCCGGGACCGCTGTCCTCTTCCCAGGCACCCCAGCAGTAACGTTCCTTCGGCCATGGCCAGGTGTCCGCCGCCCAGGTGCCGAGGCCGGCACCGGCGAGCACGAGCGCCACGGCCGAAGCCAGCAGCAGCCGGCCCCGCCCGCTGTGCGGCAGCCGCCCGCGCAGCCGGCCGGGTTTCGCGCGTGCCTCGTCCATCCCCTCACCCCCGTGATTCCCCTCCGTCCGGCGAGTGTAGCGCCGTGATCACTCAGCGCGTCGGGGCGGGGACGGTGCGGCACCGACGGCCGGACGGGTGACGGCACTCCGGGGTGAGGGGCGGCGGAGTGGGGAGACCGTCGCGGTCCTGCGGGATGCGGACGGCCCGGGCCGCGCGCTCGGCATCGCCCGGGAGTGGGCGGTCCGGCGACCGATCCGGTGAATTACGGCGACACGCCGCGTCCGATCACGCTGTGTGGCTATATCACCACTATCCGCAATCTCTTCGGATCGTCTGATCAAGTCACGGCGGATCGTCACCCCGGAGGCCGTAGTGGGGGCGTTGAACAAAATAGAACGCAGCTTCGAGACCATGGTGAACGGGGCGTTCGCCAAAGTGTTCAAGTCCGCGGTCCAGCCCGTGGAGTACATCGGCGCGCTCAAACGCGAGTGCGACATCAATGCCAGGATCTGGGACCGCGACTGCGTCATCGTGCCCAACTGCTTCGTCATCGAGCTGAACCCGGGCGATCACGAGGTGCAGAGCTCGTGCCTGGTCATGCTCGGTGAGGAGCTGGTGCAGAAGCTCCGCGAGTACGCCGAGCAGCAGCACTACTCGTTCGTTGGCCCGCTGAAGGTGCAGCTGCAGCGGACCCAGCGGCTGAAGGCCGGACGGTTCCGCGTGCGCAGCCGCATCGAGGTCCCGCCCGACGTGCAGCGTGCCCTGCAGGCCAATGAGCGTTACCACACCACCTACGCGATGTCGGCCGGGATGGGCAAGGAGCCGGCCTGGCAGCCGCCCCCGCACGTCGTGCGGGAGGAGAAGCGGGTGATGAGCGTCGAGCAGTTCATATCCCTCGGGCTGACGTTCACCCAGGACGGCATGCTCGCCCGTGTCTACCCCCCGAGCGCTCCCACCGGCTCGGTGAAGCCGCCGCCCCGCCTGCTGGAGTCCGGTGCGGACCACGCGGGGGTGGCCGTGGTGGCGCGAGCGGGCCGGGAACCACGCGCCCTCCCTCCCGCGTACGGGGTGCCTCCCGCGCACGGCGTGTCTCCCGCGCCGCCTCCCGCCCACGGGGTGCGTCCCGTGCTCGCTCCCGCGGATGTCGGCGGTACGCCCCACCGGGGGCGGGAGGCCGGCCTTCCGCGCCTCGCCGACCCGCCCGAGCCCTGGGG
>NZ_JBRIOU010000004.1:642179-642620 GCF_053474865.1 Streptomyces sp. CO7 | reverse complement strand
CGACGGCCCGCCCCGCGCGGACGCCGCACGCCCCCGGTCCGGCCGCCGGACGCCGCCGCCGGCCGGGGCGCAGGGCCGTCGTCATGCCGCCGGCCCTGCGCCCGACGGATCTCCCACCCATGTGAAAGGACCCACCGTGACCAACGATCGCGACGCCTCCGGCGGCAGCCCCACGCCCGACGCGAGGCCGGAGGGGTCCGACGGGGCCGACCTCGTGCCCACCCCCGCGCACGCCCCGGCCGAGGAGCACCCGAACACCGTGGGGCAGGCGCCGCCGCCACCCGGCGGTGCGCAGCAGCACCACGCCGCGCCGGCCGCGCACGGCGGCGACCCCGGCGGCGGCCCGGGCGGCGGCCTGGGCGCGGAGCACCCGCCGCCGCCACCGCACGCCCCGCAGGCGGGCTGGGGCGGGTACGCGCCGTCGCCGCACGGGGCTCCGGG
>NZ_JBRIOU010000004.1:636974-642079 GCF_053474865.1 Streptomyces sp. CO7 | reverse complement strand
GGGCTCCGGGCGTGCCGCAGTCCTACGGGCCGCCGGCCCCCTACGGTCAGGCGCACTGGCCGGCGCCGGACCCGGGCGCCCGTGCCGGGGGTCTGGGGCTCAGCGCCGCGCTCGAGCTCTCCTCCGACCGTCTGCTGCGCAAGCGGCCCAGCGAGCGCCGCGGCCTGAAGGGCCTGCGCCTCGGCGGCAGGAAGACGGAGCGGGAGCGGGAGCAGAAGCTGGCCGTCCTGCGCACCCCGGTGACCCAGTGCCACAAGATCGCCGTCATCAGCCTCAAGGGCGGGGTCGGCAAGACGACCACCACGACCGCCCTCGGCGCCACCCTCGCCACCGAGCGGCAGGACCGTGTCGTCGCCATCGACGCCAACCCGGACGCCGGAACCCTCAGCCGGCGGGTGCGCTGCGGGACCAGCGCCACCATCCGGGACCTGGTGGCCGAGATCCCGAACATCGACAACTACATGGCCGTCCGGCGGTTCACCTCCCAGGCGCCCAGCGGGCTGGAGATCCTCGCCAACGAGGCGGACCCGGCGCTGTCCACGGCGTTCAGCGAGGAGGACTACCGGCAGGTGATCGGCTGCCTCGGCCAGCACTACCCGATCGTGCTCACCGACTCGGGCACCGGCCTGCTGCACAGCGCGATGCGGGGCATCCTGGACCACGCGGACCAGCTGATCCTGGTCGCCACGCCCAGCGTGGACGGCGCCACCAGCGCCAGCACCACCCTGGACTGGCTCAACGCGCACGGCTACGAGGACCTCGTCCACCGGAGCATCACGGTGATCTCCGAGGCCCGCCGGAAGAGCAGGAACGTGCGGGTGGACGACGTCGTGCACCACTTCCACGCCCGCTGCCGGGGCGTCGTGACCGTCCCGTTCGACGAGCACCTCGCCGCGGGGTCCGAGGTCGACCTGGAGCAGCTGAAGTCCCGGACCCGCGAGGCCTACTTCGATCTGGCGACGCTGGTGGCCGCGGACTTCCCCCGCACCCAGCCGGAGCCCGCCGGCTGGGGGGCCTCCTACCCGCACGCGGGGTACAGCGCGGCCAGCATGTTCACCGCCCCCGCCTGGGGCTGACCGACGGCCCGCCACCCCGACGGCCCCCGGAGCGCGCCCTGGGCGCGCTCCGGGGGCCGCCGTCGATTCCGGTGGCGGTGGGCCTGTTGTGGAGGCGCTGCCACGGTGGAACAGTCGGGCCCGACGACGAGGGGACGGGGAGTGGCGATGCGGGCAGGGGTGTACCTGGCTCATCCGCGGGCGGGGAGCTTCAACCACGCGGTGTTCGACGCGGTGGTGGGGGAGCTGCGGGGCCGTGGCTGCGAGGTCGTCGCGCACGACCTGTGCGCCGAGGGGTTCCCGCCGGTGCTGTCGGCGGGGGAGACGGGGACCGTGGAGTTCGGCGCCGCGGACGACGGCGACGAGCAGGTCGCGCGGCACCGCGCGGAGGTGGCCACGCTGGACGTCCTGGTCCTCGTCCACCCGAACTGGTGGGGCATGCCGCCCGCCGTGCTGACCGGGTGGGTGCAGCGGGTGTTCGTGCCGGGCGTCGCCTACAAGCTGGGCACCGCGGAGGGCGAGCCGGACGGCATGCTGCGGGCCCGCCGGGCGCTGGTGCTGAACACCTCCGACACCCCCGCCGAGAGGGAGGACGCCGTGTTCGGCGATCCGCTGGAGCGGATCTGGGCGGCGTGCGTCCTGCCGTACGTGGGGGTCGAGGACGTCCGCCGGGTCGTGTTCCGGACGGTCACCGGCTCCGACGACGCGACCCGTGAGGCCTGGCTCGGGGAGGCACGCCGGCACGCGGCCGCCCTGCTGGAGTGATCCGGCCCCGCGGCCGGGCCCTGCCGCCGGGCCGCGGCGCACGTCGCGCGCGTCGGGCCGAGGGCTGGGATGCTGGACGGGTGGCCGGGTGGCCCATGCCCTGCGGACAGTGGTGGTGAGCGCTGTGGCAGAGAAGCGGAGCGGGACCGGGGGCGGAAGCGGGTACGGGGCCGGGGACGACGTCGGCCCCGAGCCGGAGCCCTTGACCGTGCCGGAGCCCTCGGCCGAACCGGAATCTTCTGCCGAGCCCTCGACCGTGCCGGAGCCCGTGGCCGAGCCGGAGCCCGTGGCCGAGCCGGAGCCCTCGGCCGAGCCGGCGCCCGAGCCGGCGGAGCTCCCCGCGACGTCGCGGGCGGAGCCGACCGGGCCGGCCGGGGAGACGCCGGCGGACCCGTTCCTGCGGACCCGGATCGTCCCGCCGGTGCGGCCCGCCACGTACCTGCCGCGCCCGCGGCTGCTACGCCACCTGGACCGGGCGCTGCGGACCCCGCTCACACTGGTCGACGGGCCGGCCGGCGCGGGCAAGACCCTGCTGACGGCCGACTGGGTCGCCGGCCTCCGGGAGCCGGTCGCCTGGCTCACCGTCGAGGCGGGCGACGAGCGGCCGGGCGTGTTCTGGGCGTACCTGCTCAGGGCGCTCCGCGGCTGCGGCGCCCTCGGCCCCGGACCGCTCCCCGCGGACGCCTCCCAGATGGACGGCAGGCTGCTTGCGGCGCTGGCCGCCGAGCTGGACGAGGGCGGCCGGCCCGTGGTCGTCGTGCTCGACGAGTTCGACCAGGTGGACGCGCCGGAGATCGCCGAGCAGCTGCAGTTCGTCCTGCACCACGCCGGGCCCTGCCTGCACCTGGTCCTGGTCACCCGCACCGAGCCGCTGCTCCCGCTGCACCGCTACCGGGCGGCGGGCGAGCTGACCGAGATCCGGGCCGCCGACCTGGCGTTCACGCCCGAGGAGGCCGTCTCCCTGCTGGAACTGCACGGACTGGGCCTCACGGTGCCGACCGCGCGCGCCCTGGTGGACCGCACCCGCGGCTGGGCGGCCGGACTCGGCCTGTCCGCGCTGGCGGCGCGGGAGACCGCCGACCCGGAGGGCTACCTGAAGGAGTTCGAGGCGGGCCACAGTGCGATCGCGGACTTCCTGCTGGCCGAGGTGCTGGAGGGGCGGACGGAGCGGACGCAGGACCTGCTGCTGCGTGTGAGCGTCCTGGAACGGTTCTGCCCCGACCTGGCGAACGCGCTGACCGGCCGGGTCGACGCCGAGCCGCTCCTCGTCGACCTGCACCGGGCGAACGCCTTCGTCGAGGACCTCGGACACTCCTGGTACCGGCTCCACCCGCTGTTCGGCGAGATCCTGCGGGCCCACCTGCGGGTGCGCCTGCCCGGCCTCGAACCGGAGCTGCACCGGCGCGCCGCACGGTGGCTGCACCGGTCCGGGTTCCTCCCGGAGACCCTGGTCCACGGCGCCGCGGCGGGGGAGTGGGACTTCGCGGCCGGCGCCCTCGTCGGCGACCTCGCCATCGGCAGGCTCTTCACCGGGCTGCGCTCCGGCGACCTGACGGAACTGTTCTCCGGCATGACGCCCGAGGCCCGGACGCCCGCGACGGACCTGGTGCGGGCGGCCCGCGACCTGTCGCGGTGCGACCCGCACCGCGCGGTGGCCCGCCTGCGCCGCGCCGAGGAGGGCCTGCCCGAGGGGCGTTTCCCCGAGGAGTGCCTGGCCGACGGCACGCCCGACCCGGCCGCCGCACGGCTCAGCCGCGCGCTGCTGGAGGCGCTGGCCGCCCGGCTGTCCGGCAGCCCGCCGCGGGCCGAGGAAGCCGCCCGGGCCGCGGACGAGCTGCGGCGGGAGGTCCCGGAGCACCTCTTGGCGGAGCACCCCGAGCTGACCGCGCTCCTGCTCACCCACGTGGGGTCGGCCCGCCTGTGGGCCGGACGGTTCGAGGACGCGCGCGCCGCCCTGACCGCCGTGGTGCGCACCCCCGCCGGGCCCTCCACCGTGCTGCCCCGGGAGGACGCGCTGGCGCACCTGGCGCTGCTGGACCACCTCACCGGCTGGACCGGCCGGGCGGAGCGCAGGGCGCTGGCCGCGCTGGCCGAGGAGGAGCGGGCAGGGCTGGCCGGGCCCTCCGGCTCCGGCTCCGGCCTGGCCCGGCTGGTGCTGGCCGCCGTGGCCGTGGACCGTCACGAGCTGGACCGGGCCGGGGAACTGCTCGGCACGACCGATCCGGCGTCCGGCCGCCCCGGCACGGGTGCCCGGGACCCGGTGCCGGCGGCCGCCAAGGCCCTCGCCACCGCCCGGCTGCTGCTCGCCGAGGGCAGGGCCCGGGCCGCCGCCGAGGCCGTGGAGGTCCCGGTCGTTGCCGTCGAGGCCTCGCCGTGGGCGTCCGGGCACGCGGCGGTCGTCACTGCCGCCGCCCACCTGGCCGAGGGGCGCCCGGACGCGGCCGCGGCACTGCTCGACGGCGTGCCCGGCGACCAGCCCGCCTGCGTCGTGGAGGCGGCGGCGGTCCAGCTCGCCGCCGGGCGCGCCGGGGCGGCCACCGGCCTGCTCGACTCCCTGCGCGCCCAGGGCGGGACGGGCCCGGCGGTGGCCGTGCGGGCCGCGCTGGTGCGCGCCCGGGCGGCGGACGCCACGGGGGACGGGGCCACCGCGCGCAAGCTGGTCGAGCGGGCCCTCCTGGACGCCCGGCGGGAGCAGCTGCGGCGCCCCTTCCTCGACGCGGGGGCGTGGATCCGGCCGCTCCTGGCCTCCGGCGGGACCCGCGAGCTGGCGGCGGGCTGGCTCACGCCCGGGCCGTCGGCGCGACGCGGGGAGCGGCCGTCGCCCTCACCCTCGTCGGCCCCGGACCTCGTCGCGGCCGAGCTGAGCGGGCGGGAGCGGGACGTGCTGGTGCGACTGGCCGGGATGATGTCGGCCGAGGAGATCGCCGCCGATCTCCACGTGTCGGTCAACACGGTGAAGTCGCACCTCAAAAGCGTCTACCGGAAGCTGGCGGTGAACCGGCGCGGCGACGCGGTGCGCCGCGCGCGTGAGCTCGGTCTGCTCTGACACCGGCACCTGACGTTGCGGCGGCCCCGGCCCCGACACCGGCCGCGGTGCCGACACCGGCACCGGCACCGGCCCCGACATCGGCCCCGACAGCGGACCAGCCCCGGCCGTACGGCTGGGGCACCGGCCCCGGCGCCCGGCACGGGACGCGGCGCTGGTCCGGCCATCGGCCGCACGGCCGCACCTCGCCACGGACGGACCGGGCCCGGAGCCGCTGGGCCTCGGGCCCACCCCACCCC
>NZ_JBRIOU010000004.1:628682-636874 GCF_053474865.1 Streptomyces sp. CO7 | reverse complement strand
CGGCGCTCCGGGCCGCCTGCGCCTCGGCCCGCCCCCCTCACAGCTGCTGGGAGGGGAGGCGGCCCGAGGCGCAGGCGGCCCGGAGCGCCGCGTGGTCACGCTCGTTCTGGTCGGCGTAGGCCTGGGCGAACTCGGCGAGGGCCCGGTCGAAGCGGTCGCTGCCGCCCAGGTAGGCGGCGACGGCGACGGGATCGCCGGAGCGGGCGTGGGCCCGCGCCAGGCAGGCGCCGCACTGCCGGGCGAACAGGACGAGCAGCTCGGGGTCCATGGTCTCCGGCCGCGCGATGCCCTTCCAGTCCCACAGCTGCCGGACGTAGAAGTCCCGCTCCTGCCCGTCGAGGCCCACGACGTGCGTCCAGCCGAGGAAGATGTCGCTGGTCGTCTGCATCAGGTGCTGGCCGGTCACCACCCGGCGGCCCTGGTTCTCCTGCCGCTCGCCGTCCACGTAGTCGGCCAGGACGGACTCCTGCGCCTCCTTGGCCTGCAGCAGCAGCGGATCGTCGTCGTCCCGGCCGAGGAGCAGCACCACCCAGCAGCGGGTGCCGACGCTGCCGACGCCGACCACCTTCCTGGCCATGTCGACCAGGTGGTAGTGCCGCAGCAGGTGCCGGCGCTCGGGCGGCAGGGACGCCGCGTACCCGTCCAGGACCGCCCGCATCTCCTGCGCCCGCGCGGCCTCCGAGGGGCGGTCGCGCAGCTCGTGCAGCGGGGTGAGCAGCGGGGGGTCCGAGGCGATGCGGCGGCCCTCGTCCGTCATCCGGGTCAGCTTGGCGAAGGCCTTCAGATGGGTCCGGGTGCGGGCCCGGTCGGCGGCCTCGGCGGTGCGGCGGCCGGCCTCCGCGTCCGCCGTCGCGGCCAGCTCCCGGATCCGGTCGGCGTCGTCCTGCGCGTACCAGACGTCCAGGGTGCGCATGCCGGCGAACTGCCGCATCCGCTCCCGGTAGGCGCGCACGCAGGCCAGCACGACCTCGTCCTGCCGCCGGACGGACAAGCCGTTCGCCCGGGCCGCCGTCACGAACCCGGACGCCAGCCGCTCGACGTCCCATTCGAACGGTCCCTGGTGGGTCTCGTCGAAGTCGTTGACGTCGAAGACCAGACGCCGCTCCGGGGAGGCCAGCAGCCGGAAGTTCAGCGGATGGGCGTCGCCGCACAGCTGCACCCGCAGCCCGGTGTCGGGCCGGAGCCCGAGGTCCGCCGCCATGATCGCCGCGGCCCCGCGGTAGAAGCGGAACGGCGACTCGAGCATGCGGCCGTAGCGGATCGGCACCAGCTCGGCGACCCGGGACCGCGACTGCTCCTCCAGCAGGCGGATCGGGTCGGAACGCCCCTTCGCCGGCTCGTACCGGCCGTGGCCCGACCGCGGTACCCGGGCGCGCGCGTTCCTTCCGTACGCCGCGCGCTCGGCGGGGGACAGGGACGGGGTGAAAGCGCTGGACCCGGTCATCGTCCGGCCTCCTGGTGGTGCGAGCCGTGCGGGCCCCGACGGCCTCGTGCGGACCCGTGCGGACCTGCGCGGACCTGCGCGGACCCGTGCGGACACGGCGACTGTGCCCTCCATGGCACCACCCGCGGGTCCCGCGCGGCTCACCCCTGCCGGGTGAGGCCGCAGCGGGGTCCGCCGGTCCACCCTGAGCTGGTACCCACCGGTCGCCGAGCGTCCGGACCACACGAAACGAGGTGCACGATGAGCGCGTCCCACACCACTCAGACCCGGTCGGCCCACACGGCCAAGCAGGGTTGGGCGGGCGGCCTGACCGCCTTCGCCGCCGTGATGCTGCTTCTCCTCGGCCTGCTCAACCTCTTCCGGGGGATCATGGCCATCGCGGAGGACGACGTCTTCGTCGCCACTCCGAACTACGTGTTCCAGTTCGACCTGACGGGCTGGGGCTGGATCCACCTGATCCTCGGCATCATCGGGATCCTGCTCGCCGTCGGGCTGTTCAAGGACGCCACCTGGGCGCGGGTCGCGGGCGTGGTCATCGCCTCGCTGCTGATCATCGCCAACTTCCTGTCGCTGCCGTACTACCCGATCTGGTCGCTGGTGATGATCGCCATCGCGGGCTTCGTCATCTGGGCCCTGTGCGTCCATCGCGACGCCGGATTCGACCGCTGAGGGCCGGTGTCCTCCGCGGAGAAGGCGGGACGACCGGTGACACGTGACGGCGGGAACGGGGACCGGACCGGGACCGGACGGGGACCCGCGGCGACGGGGGCGGCGACAGCCGCCCCCGCGTTCGTCGGCCCCGCGGCACGGGCGCGGTTCGCCGTGCTCGCCCTGCTGGCGAGCGCGGCGGTGCCGCTGGTCGCCGCGGGCCTGCGGAGCGTGCTGTGGGCGCTGCTCGGCTTCGCCGGTCTGGCGCTCGCCGCGGCCGGCCTGTGGTGGGTGCTGGCGCACACCGGCGTCCTGCGGGCCCTCGGTGCCCTGATCGCGGTGGCCGCGCCGGTCGCCGTCCTGGTCCTGTTCGCCGTCTTCGGCATGCTCCTGCCCGCGCTGCTGTCCCTCGCCCTGTGGGCGCTCGCCTCCACGACGGCGCGCACCGCCCTGGGACCCGGAGCGGCCCCCGCCGCACAGCGGCGGGGACGGGCCGCCGCCGAGGCGCCCCGCGCGCCCTGGGTGCTGATGAACCCCCGTTCCGGCGGGGGCAAGGTGGGCCGCTTCCACCTGGTGGAGAAGGCCGAGGCGGCGGGCTGCCGGGTGGTCCTGCTCGACGGGAGCCAGGACGTCGCCGCACTGGCCCGGCAGGCGGTCGCCGAGGGTGCCGACCTCCTCGCGGTGGCGGGCGGCGACGGCACCCAGGCCCTGGTGGCGGAGGTGGCCGCGCGCCACGACGTGCCGTTCATGGTGATCCCGGCCGGCACCCGCAACCACTTCGCACTCGACCTCGGCCTGGACCGCGAGGACCCGGCGGGCGCGCTCGACGCGCTGGCGCACGGGACCGAGATCCGGGTGGACCTGGGATTCGCGGCGGACCGGGTCTTCGTCAACAACGCCTCCTTCGGCGTCTACGGGTTCGTCGTCACCGACCCCGCCTACCGCGACGCCAAGGCGGGCACCACCCTGCGCGCCCTGCCCGCCCTCCTCACCGGCGAGGACGCGCCCCGGCTGTGGATGCGGGCCGGCGACGTCGGAGTGGACGGCCTCCAGGCCCTGCTGGTCAGCAACAACCCCTACGGGCGCGCCGTCGACGCGGCCCGGCCGGGGCGCCGCGAACGGCTCGACACAGGACTGCTCGGCGTGGTGTGCGTACGGGTCGCCAACGCCGCCCAGGCCGCGGGCCTCGCCCGGGGCCCGCACGCGGAGGGCCTGGTCCGGCTCACCGCGGAAGAGGTCGTCGTCGCGTCCGGTACGGACGGTACGGACACCACCTTGCCGGTCGGCATCGACGGCGAGCACGCCGTCCTGCCGTCGCCGGTGGTCTGCCGCATCGAGCCCGGCGCGCTGCGGGTCCGCGTGCCGCGCCGGCGCCGGCTGCGCCCGTCCCGCGCCACGGTCACCGACTGGCGCGAGGTCGCCCGGCTGGCCCTGGGCCGCGGCCGGGAGGCGGACGACGACGGTGACGAGCGGGGACGACCCTGAAGGGAGAGACCCGTGTCCACGACCTCAGGCACACCGGGAACCCCGGAAGGGGCGGGACGGACCCGGCAGGACTACACCGGCGGCATCCACGGATCCCTGCTCGCCGCCTCGGTGGTGATCGGCGCCGGCAGCCTGGGCCGGTTCCCCCGCCTGCACCTGGTGCTGCTCCTGCTGCTCACCGGGGTGGTGTTCTGGACCGCCCACGTGCACGCCCAGCTGTTCGGGGCGCGTCTGGCCCGGCACGCGCCGGACCGCCGGACCGTACTGCACGTGTGCCGGGAGGAGTGGCCGATCATCAAGGCCGCCGTCCCCCCGGCCGTGGCGGTGGCGGCCGGCGGGCTGCTGGGCCTGGACCTGCAGGGCTCCCTGTGGCTCGCGGTCTCGGTGGCCGTGGCCGGGCAGGTGGGCTGGTCGGTGGCCGCGGCGCGCAGCGCGGGCGCCCCCTGGCGTCTGGTGGCGGTCACGGCGTCGGTGAACCTGCTGCTCGGGCTGCTGATCATCTCCTTCAAGGTCGTCCTCAAGTGACCGGCCCGCGTTCCGGGTGACGGTCACCTTCGAGGGGTGAGGCACACGGGGGAGCGGGGGTGGAGTATCGCGGGGAGAGGGCACCGTCGGACCTGCCGGAGACGCCCGATCCGGGGAAGGACACCTCGTGCGCTACGAGATCCGAGTCGAGGGACACCTGTCGGAGACGCTCGCCGGCACCTTCCAGGAGCTGGACCACGTGGTGATGGCCGGGCAGACGGTGCTGTACGGCCCCGTCGTCGACGAGGCCCACCTGTACGGCCTGCTGGCGCGCTGCCGGTCGCTGGGACTGCGGGTGGTGGAGATGCGGCAGCTCCCGGAGTGACGCCGCGCGGCCGGAGTGACGCTGCCCGGCCGGAGTCACGCGGCGCGGCCGGGCGGCCGCCGGGTCACCCGTGCAGGGTGAGGCCGGACCCCCGCCGCCGCGCGCACCCTGAACACCGGTACACCTCCGCTGCCGGGAGAACCCCTCCCGGAGCGGCGAGGGACGGAGGACGACATGCACACCCACACCTATCTGGCCTACGACTTCCCCCTGCTGGGCGCCCTGTGGACCATGTTCGTCTTCTTCCTGTGGGTCATGTGGTTCGCCCTGCTGTTCCGGGTGATCGTCGACATCTTCCGCGACGACGCGATGAGCGGCTGGGCGAAGGCGGGCTGGCTCGTCGTCTGCACGTTCGTGCCCTTCCTGGGCGTCTTCCTCTACGTGCTGATCCGGGGCAAGGACATGGGCAGCCGGGAGCGCGCGCAGGCGCGGGCGCAGCGGGAGGAACTGCGGCAGTACTTCGCGGACGGCGGGGACGGCGGGCGGCGCAGCAGCGTGGACGAGCTGGCCCGGCTGTCGGAGATCCGCGCCAAGGGCGACATCACGGACGAGGAGTTCCGGCGGGCGAAGGAACTGGTCCTGAGCGGCCACGGCCCCGCGGCCCCCGGTTCGTCCTCGTCCTCCGCCACCTCCGGCTCCTGAGCGTCCGGACACGGCGTCCCGTCCGTCCGCCCCACGCGCGAAATGAGGCACACCATGACCCGGAAGCACGACCGGCCGGCCCGTACGGCGGGAGGGGGAGCCTATGACGGCCTGTGGTTCTTCGCCGCCGTGATGCTCCTGCTCGCCGGAGTCCTGGACCTGCTGCGGGGCGTGATGGGGATCGCCGGGGACGACGTCTTCGTCGCGGCGCCGCACTACGTGTTCGGGTTCACCCTGACCGCCTGGGGCTGGATCCACCTGGCCCTGGGCGTGCTGGGCGTGCTCGTCGCCCTTGGGCTGTTCCGCCGGGAGCGGTGGGGGCGGGTCGCCGGGGTGGCCGTCGCCTTCTTCCTGGTCGTCGCCTCCTTCCTCTCCCTGCCGTACTCGCCGCTGTGGTCGGTGGTGGTGATCGTGCTGGCGGCCTTCGTCGTCTGGGCCCTGTGCGGGGGCGGACGGCCCCGGAGGCACTGACCGGGCGGCCCCCGCCCCGATCGGCACCGCTCCCGGCACCGCACGGGGGCGGTGCCGCCGCCGTGCCCGTGCCCGGGCGGCGGCTGCCGGACGGAACGGGCGAAGCGCCCCGCGTGTGCGGGCGAAAGCGGTCCGCCCGGAGGCGGGGGCTGGAAGCATGGGGCCATGCCGCCGCCAGGGACCCCCGCCTCACTGGACGAGATACGCGACCGCATCGACGCGCTCGACGCCGAGATGGTGCGACTGCTGGCGCGGCGCGAGGAGCTGGTCCGCGCCGCGGCCGGCTTCAAGAAGGACGAGCAGGCGGTGCGGGCACCCGACCGCGTGGAGCGCGTCGTCGCCGCCGCTCGGGCGGAGGCGGAGCGGGCAGGGCTCAGCCCGCAGGTCGCCGAGGCGGTCTGGCGGACCATGATCGCCGCCTTCGTCGACCTGGAACTGACCGCCCACGGCCGGCTCCGGTCCCGCCCCTGACCGCCGGCCCGGTCCCTCCGGAAGCCCGGTGCCGTGGAATTGGGCCCCTGCGGACGCCGGGGCTTGAGTCTCCCGTGGGGGGAGACGTGAAGGTGGAGGACATGAACGGCCCCGCACTCCACTCCATCGGCGAGCTGGCCCGGCGAACCGGCACCACGGTCAAGACCGTCCGGTTCTACTCCGACTGCGGGCTCGTACCGCCCACCGACCGCAGCCCGGCCGGATACCGCCTCTACGACCACCGCGCCGTCGCACGCCTGGACCTCGTCCTGACCCTGCGTGACCTGGGCCTGGACCTCGCCGCCATCCGGAAGGTCATGGACCGGGAACTCGCGCTGTCGGACGTCGCCGCGACGCACGCCGCGGCGCTGGAGGTGCAGATCCGCGTCCTGCGCCTGCGGCGCGCGGTGCTGACCGCGGTGGCGCGGCGAGGGGCCACACCTGAGGAGACGAACCTGATGCACAAGCTGGCGACACTCACCGCAGCGGAACGCCGACGGCTGATCGGTGACTTCCTCGACGCCGCCTTCGGCGGTGCGGGAATCGGTCCGGGCGCCGTGGGGATCATGCGCTCGATGACCCCGGAAGTGCCGGACGACCCCGACGCGGAACAGCTGCAGGCGTGGGTCGAGCTGGCCGAACTGGCCGAGGACCCGGATTTCCGTGCCCATGTGCGACAGCTCGTGCAGGACGTGGCGGCGGGGCGCGTCGAGGGCGCTCCCCCCAGCCGGCACAGCGATCTGGCCGCGATCGTGCGCGACCGGACCGCCCCGGCCGTGGCAGCCGGGATCGAACCGGCCTCACCCCGCGCCGACCCGGTCGTCGCGGCCCTGACGACCGGCTGCGCGCACCTCTTCGAAGGCCGGGACGACGGCGGGTCCCGCAGGCAGCTCCTGACCCGGCTGGAAGCGCTGAACGACCCCCGCAGGGAGCGGTACCTCTCGCTGCTCGCCGTGATCAACGGCTGGCCGCGTCCGGAGAGCCTTCAGCCGGTGCTCGACTGGTCCCTCCACGCACTGCGGGCCCGGGTGCGGTGATGACGGGGCGGCCGCCGGGCCGCGCGGTGGGGTGCCGCCGAAATGCCGGTCCGAACCCGCTTCCGCGCCGGTCGGGGAGGTGAACCGCGGAGGCCGGTTCTATTGACAGGAATTCGACAACGCTTACCGTTGGTAACTCCGGAGATCGACCGGCGGGCCGCCCGCCCAGGAGCTGCCGCATGAAGAAGAGCGACGAGCACGACGACCTGGTGCTGACGCCGCGTGACGTCCGGTTCGACTGGGACGGCCTCCCGCTGCACTGGATCCCCGGCGAACCCTTCGCCACCCACGTGGTCAACGTGCTGCACATGCTGCTCCCCGAGGGCGAGCGCTGGTTCGTGAAGGTCTTCCGGCAGACGATGCCGCTGATCACCGACGAGGAACTGCGCTCCCGGGTGCTCGGCTTCACCGGGCAGGAGGCCGTGCACGCCGAGGCGCACCAGGGCGTGCTCGACCACCTGGCCGCCAAGAAGGTGCCCATCGGGCCCTACGTCGCCCAGATCGAGTACCTCTTCCGCCAGGTGCTGGGCGACCGGCCGGACCTCACCCCCGACCGGCAGCGGCAGTACCTGATCGAACGGGTCGCGATCATCGCGGGGATCGAGCACTTCACCGCATTCCTCGGCGACTGGATCCTCAACGCCGAGGCGCTCGATCGCGCGGGCGCCGACCCGGTCATGCTGGACCTGCTGCGCTGGCACGGCGCCGAGGAGGTCGAGCACCGGGCCGTCGCCTACGACCTGCTGCGCCACCTGGACCCCGGCTACCTGCGCCGGGTCCGCACGATGGCGATCGCCACCACCGTGCTGGTGCAGCTGTGGGTGCGCGGGGCCCGGTACCTGATGTCCGTCGACGCCGAACTCGCCCCCGGGACCAAGGCGCGCTGGCGGGACGTGCCGCGGACCACCCGCCGCGGACTGATGCCGAGCACGGCGAAGCTGTTCGTCTCCGTGGCGCGGTACTTCAGCCCCCGCTACCACCCCAGCCAGGAGGGCTCGACGCCGCAGGCCGTCGCGTACCTGGCCACCTCGCCCGCGGCCCGCGCCGCCGCCCACTGACACCGCCGCCCACGCCGTCGCCCACCGACAGCGCCGCCCACCGACATCGCCGCAGGAGAACGCAGCATGCCCACCCTGCCCCCGGG
>NZ_JBRIOU010000004.1:615991-628582 GCF_053474865.1 Streptomyces sp. CO7 | reverse complement strand
GGTACCGGCCGCGCCCTGCGCGGGACGAGCGCCCGGGCGAACTCGAGGTCGTCGCACGAGAGTTCGCCGCACCCGACGTTCTCGCGCTGCGGCTGGCCGCGCCGGACGGCGCCCCGTTGCCGCGGTGGCAGCCGGGGGCCCACGTCGACCTGGACCTGCCCTCGGGGCGCCGGCGGCAGTACTCGCTGTGCGGCGACCCGGCCGACCTGTCCGCCTACCGGATCGCGGTCCGGCTGATCCCCGGCGGGCAGGGCGGTTCGGCCGAGGTGCACCGCGAGCTGGTGGAAGGCGCCCGGGTCCGGGTCGCCGGGCCCCGCAACGCGTTTCCGTTCGCCCGCGAGGAGCGCGTCCTGCTCCTCGCGGGCGGCATCGGCATCACGCCCGTCCTGCCGATGGCCCACGAGGCGGCACGCCGCGGACTCGACTGGACCCTGGTGCACACCGGCCGCAGCCGCGCCTCGCTGCCCTTCGCCAAGGAGACCGGCGCGCTGGCCCGCCGGCACCCCGGCCGGGTCGTGGTGCTGGCCGACGACGAGGACGGCCGCCCGGACGCCGCCGCACTGCTCGCCCGCGCCCCCCAGGGCGCCGCCGTCTACTGCTGCGGGCCCGCTCCGATGCTCGACGCGGTCCGCCGGGCCTTCCCCGACAGCGCCGCCGCCGGGCTGCACTTCGAACGCTTCACCGACGCGCCGATCATCGACGGCAGGCCCTTCACCCTGCGCCTGCGCGACGGCAGACGGCTCCCGGTGCCCGCCGACCGCAGCGCGCTCGACGTGCTGCGGGCCGCGGAACCGGCCACCGCGTACTCCTGCCGCCAGGGGTTCTGCGGGGTCTGCAAGGTCCGGGTGCTCTCCGGCGCCGTCGACCACCGCGACCGCAGGCTCACGCCCGCCGAACGGGAGGCCGGCGACATGCTGGTCTGCGTCTCCCGCGCGGAGGAGGGAACCCTTCTCGCACTGGACGTGCCGGCCCCCGGCGTCGTCCCCGCTCCCGCCGTCACCCCTGCCGCTGCCCCCGACGAAGGCGAGATCCCGCTGCCATGAGCACCGTCACAGCACGACTCCTCCCGGAGCCGCCCGCGCCCGTCGGCGACGAGCCGGCCGCAGCGCGCCGCGGCCCGAGCGCGTACCCCTCGGCGGTGGCCCGGTGAGCGCCGCCGAGGTGCGCCGCACCCGGGTCACCTCCGGCGACGTCTCCCTGGCCGTGTACGAGCAGGGGGACCCGGCCGCACCGACCGTGCTGCTCGTCCACGGCTACCCGGACACCCACCGCGTCTGGGACGAGGTGGCCGAGGTGCTCGCCGCCGATCACCACGTGGTCCGCTACGACGTGCGCGGCGCGGGCGACTCCGGAGCCCCGGCGGACCGGGCCGGATACCGCCTGGAACTCCTCGCCCGGGACCTGTTCGCGGTCGCCGACGCCACCAGCCCCGGGCGGCCCGTGCACGTCGTCGCCCACGACTGGGGGTCCATCCAGTCCTGGGAGGCGGTGACCGACCCGGAGGGCGCCGCGCGCATCGCCTCGTACACCACGATGTCGGGCCCCTGCCTGGACCACATGGGGTTCTGGCTGCGGCGCCGGACGCGCCGGCCGACCGCGCGTCACCTGCGGCAGCTGGCCGTGCAGGGGGTGTCCTCCTGGTACATCTACCTGTTCCACGTGCCGGTGCTGGCGCCGGCCGTCTGGAAGTTCGGGCTGGCCCGCCGGTGGGGCACGGTGCTGCGGGTGCTCCAGGGCGTCAGCCCCCGTCCCGGCCACCCGGCCGCCACGATCGCCTCCGACGCGGTGCGGGGCATCGAGCTGTACCGGGCCAACATGCGGCAGCGGCTGCGCAGGCCCCGCCGGCGCCCCACCGAGGTGCCGGTCCAGCTCGTCACCCTCACCAAGGACGCCTTCGTCAGCTCCGCGCTGAGCGAAGGTCTGGAGGAGTGGGTTCCGCACCTCGAACGCCGGGAGCTGCCCGCCACGCACTGGTCCGCCCTGCTGAACCAGGCGCCCGAACTCGCGGACCTCGTGCGCAAGTTCGTCGCCGACAAGTAGCCCGGCCCGCCGCCCGCCGCCTAGTACCAGGGGCGGGTGTCGTGCGCCGGAAGCGGGCGCAGCCGCGGCCAGCGTTCCAGCAGACGCCCGGCCAGGGCCGCGCAGAGGCGGCCCAGGGCGTGCAGGTGGCCGTGGTCGCGGGTCAGGTCCGCGACCACGCCCAGACGGTGGACGAGCCGCTCCCGGGCCGAGACGTAGCCCCACGCGAAGTCCTCGACGGGCACCCGCGCGAGCTGGTCCGCCGTCCCCCGGTGGGCCCGCTCGACCAGCGCGTCGCCCTGGATCAGCCAGCCCGCGCACGCGTCGGCGAGGTCGCCCGGCACGTCCCTCCCGGTGAGGCCGCGCCAGGTGGCGCGGTAGACGTCCTCGACCTCCGTCAGCGGGGCCGCGGTCACCGACATGGCGCACCAGCAGGTCGGGAATCCGATGCGGAAGTAGGCCAGTTCGACCAGGCCGTTGCCGAGCGAGGCCCGTTCGAAGTCGACGAAGCGGACGCCCTCGGCGGTGCGCAGGTCGTTGCCGGGGCAGGGGTCGCCGTGCAGCAGCGCGTGGTGCGCGGCGGGATCCAGCCGCTCCAGCAGGCCGGCGAGTTCACCGGGGACCTGGGACGGCACGGGCACCTCCAGCGCCCCGGCCAGGGCGAGGAAGGACTCCGCGTCGGCCGCCGTGGGGCCCGACCAGGGCGGCAGCGCGCCCGCGTCGGCGGGACCGGTCAGGGCGTGCAGCCGCGCGAGCGCCTCCGCGTACCCCGGCATCCAGTCGTCCGTTCTGCCGAGGTCGTCGACGTGCTCCAGGACCATCAGCCGCGAGGACGGGTCCACGGCGAGCACCGCGGGGGCCACGGCGGGCCCGGCGGCCCGCCCGGCCAGGCGCAGACCGGCGACCTCCCGCGCGAAGCGGGTGTCCGCGTCGGCGCCGGCGTCCCCGCCGTCGGTGATCTGCTTGACGACCACCGTCCGCGGGCCGGCCAGTCGCACCCGCCACACCCGTGACCGCGGACTGCTGTCCAGGAGCTTCACCGCGCGGGGAACGCCGACGGTGGACAGCAGCGCCTCGTCGAAGGGAACGCGGTTCGCCATGCCGAGGAGCGTAGCCCCGGTTCCCCGCTCCCGGGGGCGTGTGGCCGGGGAGCGACGTGACCCGTCCGGAAGCGGTATTGACGGGACACTGACAACTCGGTGAGCATCGGGGCCGCACAGGGCCCACCCGGCCCTGACCCCCCGTTCCGGACACCCTCCGGATCCACCGACGAGAAAGAGCGGCCCTCATGACGAGCTACCAGGCCGGCCCGCCCCGATCGTTCCGCAGACGCACCGCGACCGTCGCCGCCGTGGCGGTGGGAGCGCTGCTCGCCGTCACCCCCTCCTCGTACGGCAGCACGGCGGGCGCCTCCGCGGCCTCCGCCCCGAGCACGACCGCGCAGGCGGCCGCGCTCGCCGCGCCGGACATCCCGCTGGCGAACGTCAAGGCGCACCTGACCCAGTTCCAGTCGATCGCCACCGCCAACGGCGGCAACCGCGCCCACGGCCGCGCCGGCTACAAGGCCTCCGTGGACTACGTGAAGGCCAAGCTGGACGCCGCCGGGTTCACCACCACCGTCCAGCAGTTCACGTCCTCCGGCGCCACCGGGTACAACCTGATCGCCGACTGGCCCGGCGGCGACACCGGCCAGGTCCTGATGGCCGGGGCGCACCTGGACTCGGTCTCCAGCGGCGCGGGCATCAACGACAACGGCTCCGGGTCCGCGGGCGTACTGGAGACCGCGCTCGCCGTGTCGCGGGCCCAGCTCCAGCCGACCAAGCACCTGCGGTTCGCCTGGTGGGGCGCCGAGGAGCTCGGCATGGTGGGCTCCAAGTACTACGTCAACAGCCTCACCAGCACCGACCGTTCGCGCATCGCCGGGTACCTCAACCTGGACATGATCGCCTCCCCGAACCCGGGCTACTTCGTCTACGACGACGACGCGACGCTGGAGAAGGTCTTCAAGGACTGGTACGCGGGCATCGGCGTCCCCACGGAGATCGAGACCGAGGGCGACGGCCGCTCCGACCACGCCCCGTTCAAGTCCGCGGGGATACCGGTCGGCGGTCTCTTCACCGGCGCCAGCAGCGTCAAGTCCTCCGCGCAGGCCACCAAGTGGGGCGGGACGGCCGGCCAGGCCTTCGACCGCTGCTACCACTCGTCCTGCGACAGCACCTCGAACATCAACGACACCGCCCTGGACCGCAACACCGACGCCCTCGCGCACGCGGTCTGGACCGTGGGCACGCAGGCCCCGCCGGCGCCGGGCACCACCTTCGAGAACGCCACGGACGTCGCCATCCCGGACGGCGGCGCCGCGGTCACCTCGACCATCGCCGTCACCGGCCGCACCGGCAACGCGCCCTCCACGCTGAAGGTGGGCGTCGACATCAAGCACACCTGGCGCGGCGACCTGGTCGTCGACCTGCTCGCCCCGGACGGCACGGCCTACCGGTTGAAGAGCTCCAGCGGCTCCGACTCCGCGGACAACGTGATCGCCACCTACACCGTGAACGCCTCCACCGAGACGGCCAACGGCAGCTGGCGCCTGCGGGTCCAGGACGTGGCCTCCCAGGACACCGGCTACATCGACAGCTGGAAGCTGACGTTCTGAGTCCGTAGCCCCGCATCCCCGTTCCAGGCGCCTGTACAGGCGAACGGCCCCGTCCGCGTGCAGCGGGCGGGGCCGTTCGGCGTGCGGGGCAGGGATCAGCCGCGGTCGGCCGTGGCGGACCCGGTGGCCGACGGCGCCTCGGGGGCGGACGCCGCGGCGGGGCGGCGGCGCTCCGGGGCGAGGAAGAGGGCCATCGCGGGGACCAGGTAGAGCAGCCAGACGACGAGCTGCAGGACGGTCGGGTCGGGCTGGAAGTTGAAGATGCCCTTGAGGAGGGTGCCGTACCAGGACTCGGGCGGGATCGTCGCGCTGATGTCGAAGGCGCGGTCGCCCAGGCCGGGCAGGAAGTCGGCCTCCTGGAGGTCGTGGACGCCGTAGGCGAGGACGCCCGCCGCCACGACGACCAGCATGGCGCCGGTCCAGCGGAAGAACTTCGACAGGTTGATCCGCAGCGTGCCCTTGTAGAACAGCCAGCCCAGCGCCACCGCGGTGGCCAGGCCCAGCAGGGCGCCGACCAGCGGGCGGACCCCGTCGCCGCTGGCCTGGACGGCGGTCCAGATGAACAGCGAGGTCTCCAGCCCTTCCCGGCCGACGGCGAGGAAGGAGGTGACCACCAGCGCGCCGGTGCCCAGGGCGAGCGCGGCGTCCAGCCTGCCGTGCAGCTCGCGGGCCAGGTGTCGGGCGGTGCGCCGCATCCAGAAGACCATCCAGGTGACCAGGCCGACGGCCACGATGGACAGGGTGCCGCCGAGGGCCTCCTGCGCCTGGAAGGTGAGGGTGGAGGAGCCGAACTGGAGCGCCGCGCCGAAGGCGAGGGAGAGCGCCACGGCGGCGCCGACGCCCGCCCAGACCGGCCCGAGCCGGTCCCGGTTGCCGGTCTTGACCAGGTAGGCGATCAGGATGCAGACGACGAGGCTCGCCTCCAGCCCTTCACGCAGGCCGATCAGGTAGTTGGCGAACACGCCGGTTCCTTTCTCCGAGCGATGACGAACAGGGGTCGGGCGACGGGGCCGTGCGGTGCGTCAGGTGAACAGCGCCCGGCCCCACCAGTCGTCCTCGCCGCGGACGCCCGGGGGGACGGCGAACAGTGCCGAACCCACGTGCTGGATGTACTCGTTGAGCGCGTCGGAACGCGCCAGGGCGGTCTGGACGGGGACGAACCCGGTCCGCGGGTCGCTCTGGTAGGCCAGGAAGAACAGGCCGGCGTCCAGGCGGCCGAGGCCGTCGGTGCCGTCGGTGAAGGAGTAGCCGCGCCGCAGCATCGCCGCGCCGCCGTTGGAGTCCGGGTGCGCGAGGCGCACGTGGGAGTCCGGCTTCATCGCCTTCAGGAACGGCTCGTCGTGCTCCTTGCTCTTCCCGACCGCCGCGCCCCGCCGCTTGTCGCGGCCGAAGACGTCCTCCTGCTCCTGCAGGGAGGTGCGGTCCCAGGTCTCGACGTTCATCCGGATGCGGCGGGCCACCAGGTAGGAGCCGCCCTCCATCCAGCCGGCGCCCGCTCCGCCCGCCCAGACATGCTGGTCGAGCGCGGCGGTGTCGGTGCCGGAGATGTTGCGGGTGCCGTCCTTGAAGCCGAACAGGTTGCGCGGGGTCTGCGCCTCGGGCGTGGTGGAGGAGGTCTTGCCGAAGCCGAGCTGGGACCAGCGGATCGCCACCGTGCCGAAGCCGATCCGGGTCAGGTTGCGGATGGCGTGCACCGCGACCTGCGGGTCGTCGGCGCAGGCCTGCACGCACAGGTCACCGCCGCTGCGGGCCGGGTCCAGGTTGTCGCCGGGGAACTTCGGCAGGTCCGCCAGCGCGTCGGGGCGCCGGCCGGCCAGGCCGAAGCGGTCGTCGAAGAGGGACGGGCCGAAACCGACGGTCAGGGTAAGCCGGGACGCCGGCAGGCCGAGGGCCTCACCGGTGTCGTCCGGCGGGGCCTCCGGTATGCCGCCGTAGGCCCCCTCGCCCACCGTGCGGCCGGCCGTCATCCGCTCGGCCGCCCGCGTCCACTCCTTCAGCATCCGCACCAGTTCGGCGCGGTCCTTCGTCTTCACGTCGAAGGCGGCGAAGTGCAGCCGGTCCTGGACGGGCGTGGCGATGCCCGCCTGGTGCCGGCCGTGGAAGGGGACGACGCCTTCGGGGGTGGAGTGCTCGTCCTCCCCGACGCCGGCGACGGCCACGGCGCCCCCCACCGCGGCGGCGCCGAGCGCGAGCCCGGCGCCGCCCCAGCCGAGCACCGCGCGACGCGAGGGCTCTGCGTCGCCGTGCGGCTTCTCGGACATGTCTCGCTTCTCCCTGACGGTCGTGCGGGCGGGGTGCGCCGGCCGGTTGTTACTTGGCGACGGCGGCGGACAGCTTGGACAGCGGCTCGGCCAGGGCGTTCACGCCGTCGGAGAGCTCCTTGCGGTCCGCCTTGCCGACCTTGTCGTAGGAGACGTAGGTGTAGGAGTCCTGCTCCTCGCCCTTGTCGGTGCGGTACCGGTCCAGCAGCTCGGTCAGCGCGGCGAACCGCTCGTCGAGCGTCCTGACCAGCTCCGGGTCACTCTTCTCCGCGACCGGCTTGAGCAGCTCGTAGGACTTCGACGCGCCCTCGAGGTTGGCCTTGAAGTCGACCAGGTCGGTGTGGGAGTAACGCTCCTCCTCGCCGGTGACCTTGCCGGTGGCGACCTCGTCGAGGAGCTCCTTGGCGCCGTTGGCCATCGAGGTCGGGGTGATCTCGGCCTTGCCGACGCGCTGCACCCAGTCCTCGAGGTCCTTCATCAGCTGGTCGGCGAGCTCCTTCTCGCGGTCGCCGATCTTCCCCTCGTCCCAGAGGGCCTTCTCCAGGCGGTGCCAGCCGGTCCAGTCCTTCGCCGGGTCCTGGCCCTCCTCGAGGCCGTCCTCACGGACGTCGACCTTGGGGTCGATGTCGCCGAAGGACTCCGCGACGGGCTCGGTGCGCTCCCAGCCGATGCGGGACGGGGCGTAGAGCTCCTTGGCCTTCTCGACGTCGCCGGCCTTGACGGCGTCGGCGAACGCCTGGGCCCGGGGCAGCGTCTGCTCGGCCTGGGACAGCACGTAGGAGCGGAAGGAGGCGACCGCGGCGTCCGCCTCGGCGCTGCGCGCGGGGGCCTTGTCGCCGCCGGTGGCCTTGACCTTCTGGCGGATGCCGTCGCCCTTCATGCCGGGCTTGCAGGCGATCTCGTAGTCGCCGGCCTTCACCTCGGCGACCAGGGACGCCTTGGTGCCGGGGCCTATGTTCTCGCGCTCGGCCACGATCCGGTCGTCGGGGAAGAGGAGGTACACCTCGGTGACCTTGGACCCCTTGTTCTCCACGTTCAGGGTGACGTGGCCGGCGGGGAAGTCCTTCGCGGAGACCTCGCACGCCGAGTCGGAGGCCGTCACCTGGAGGGCGTCGTCCTCGCTCGCGGCCTTCTGGGTGCAGCCCGACAGGGCCACGACGGCTGCCAGCGCGGTGCCGGCGCCGAGAAGAAGGGGGCGAGTACTGGCGGACATGGTGCCTCGATTCACGCGCGGGTGGGCCTGATGGCGCGGGCGTGACCGACCGGCCGAGAGCGGAGTCTAGGCACGTGGCGGCGGGTAAGGAAAGGCTGCCCTTATCAGGATTTGGTCAAGCTTGCGCGTGCCCGGACCGGCGGCTTTCGTCGTGGGGGTGCGACGGCGGTCACCGGAACGCGCGAAGGCGCCCCGGGCGGACGGGCCGCACGGGGCGCCTGCTGAGTGCCGGGGCAGGTCGCGTCAGACCGCCGCGGCGGCCCGGTTCTCCTTGCGGTCGCGCAGGCGGCCGCGGAGCATGAAGGCGCCGAAAATGAAGATGATCACGCCGGTGCCGCCGGGGATCGCCCACTTCTTCGGGTCGTCGGCCACGACGGTGGTGGCGTCAGGGCCCTCCGCCTTGGCCGCCACCGGGGCGGTGGGCTCGGAGTCGAAAGTGGTGTCCATCTCGGCCGACTCGAGGGTGAACGACTTGTCGTCGGCCGTGAACGACCCGGTGCAGGACCAGTTGACGCCGCCGCGGCGGGTCTTCTCGCTCTCGCAGTGCTGAGCCGTGAACTGGCCTGACGTGCCGGTGAGTTGCGTGTCCATGCGGATGATGCTGAAGCCGATCAGGCAGACGCCGCCGACCAGGCCGACGATCATGATCAGGAACTGCCGGAGCGCGAAAAGGCGTTCCATGGGACCCCCCCCTGGGGTGTGGTGCACGGGTGTGACGAGTGAGCGGCCCGTCCCCAAGGGGACGGGCCGCAGGGCAGCGTAGGTGATCACCCTTGTTGGTGTGCAGTCATTTTTGATCACGTCTCCGTTGCGGTCCGGCGCACCGCCCTCAGGGGACGGCCGGGCCACCGAGCGCCTGGGCCAGCCGCTGGACGCCGTCCTCCAGTTGGGCGGTGCCGGGCGTGCCGACGTAGCTGAGCCGCAGGTGGGCGGCGGCCTGCCCGGCGGGGAAGTACGGGGCGCCGGGCGTGACGGCCACGCCCAGGCGCAGGGCGGCGGCGGTGACGTCCCGCTCGTCGAGGCCGCCGGGCAGGCGCAGCCACAGGTGGTAGCCGCCGTGCGGCGGCCGTGCGGGGAGCAGGCCGGGCAGCGCGGAGGCGAGGGCGGTCAGCAGGGTGGTGCGGCGGTCGCGCAGGGCCGCGGCGAGCGTCCGCAGGTGACGTGACCAGGCGGGGGAGCAGACCAGTTCGAGGGCGGTCTCCTGCAGCGGACGCGGTACGAAGAGGCTGTCGACCGCGTGCACCGCGCGCAGTCGCTCCAGCGCGGGGCCGCGCGCGGTGAGGGCGCCCACGCGCAGGCTCGGCGCCGACGCCTTGGTGAGCGAGCGGATGTGCACCACCACGCCGTCCGGGTCGTCCGCCGCGAGCGGCCGCGGCGGCGTCGGGGCGTCGGCGTGCACCAGGCGGCGGGCGAAGTCGTCCTCCACCACGAAGGCGCCCGCCCGGCGGGCCACGCGCAGCACCTCCTCCCGGCGCGCGGGGGAGAGCACCGCGCCGGTGGGGTTCTGGAAGAGGGGCTGACAGACCAGCAGGCGGGACCGGGTGGCGGCGAAGGCCTCGGCCAGCAGGTCGGTCCGGACGCCGTCCGCGTCCACCGGGACCGGCACCGGGCGCAGTCCGGCGGCCCGGGCCACGGCGAGCGTGCCCGGGTAGGTGGGGGACTCCACCAGCACCGGCGAACCCGGGGCGGCCAGTGCGCGCAGCGCGGTGGTCAGCGCGCTCTGCCCGCCGGCGGTGATCAGCACGTCGCCGGTGGTCAGCGCCCCTGCGGGGCCGCCGATGTCGCGGGCGAACCACTCCCGCAGCTCCGGCAGGCCCTCCACCGGCGGACGCGACCAGGTGCCCGGACGCCGCCCCGCCCGGGCGAGGGCGGCCGCGAGGGCGCGCTCCGGCTGGAGCGAGGCGTGCGGGTAGCCGCCGCTGAGGTCGACCACCTCGGGCGGCGGCGCCGAGAGGGTGGTCAGGATGCCGGAGGCGTCCGCGACGCGCGCTCCCACGTCCAGCGCGGCGTGCGGAGGATCGGCGCTCAGCGCGACCTCCTGCCAGGACAGGTCGCCGGAGACCGCGGCCCGGGGCGGGGCGGCGGCCCGGAAGACGCCGGCGCCCGGGCGGGTCACCACCAGCCCCTCGTCGGCCAGTACGGCGACCGCCCGGGACACCGTCACCGGACTCACCTGGTGGCGGTCGGTCAGCTCCCGGCTGGACGGGAGCCTGTGCCCCGCGGGGCAGTCCTCCAGCTCCCTGCGCAGGATCGCGGCCAGCCGGTCCACACTGCTACCGTCATTCATGACAGCACACGATAGCGCTACCGTCGCGACCGCACCGGACTTCCGCAGCGGTACTCTCCCCGCCGCCCTCGGCGTGGTCTCCTTCTCGCTGAGCTTCCCCGCCACCGTGTGGGCGCTGGACGGCTTCGGCCCTTGGACCGCCACCGGCGTCCGCGGCCTGCTCGCCGGTCTCCTCGCCGCCCTCTGCCTGCGCCTGGCCCGGGTGCCGGTGCCCGCCCGCGCGCACTGGCCGGCCCTGCTCACCGTGGCCGGCGGCTGCGTGGTCGGCTTCCCCCTGCTGACCACGCTGGCGCTGCGGGTGTCCAGCACCGCCCACTCCGCCGTGGTCGTCGGCCTGCTGCCGCTGGCCACCGCCGTGTTCTCCTCCGCCCTGACCGGCCGGCGGCCCTCCCGCGCGTTCTGGGCGGCGGCCGGGACGGGGGCGCTCGCCGTGCTGGTCTTCACGCTCCACCACAGCGGCGGCCTGCCGACCCTGGGGGACCTCTACCTCTTCGTCGCGCTCCTGGTCTGCGCCGCCGGGTACGCGCAGGGCGGACGCCTGGCCGCGCACATGCCCGGCTGGCAGGTCATCGGCTGGGGCGTGGTCGCGGCGCTGCCCGTCTCGGCGCTGGTCACCGCGCTCGCCCTGCCGGTCGAACCGGTGCACCCGAGCAGCCGGGCGCTGGCCGGCATGGCGTACATCGCCGCCGTCTCGCAGTTCGGCGGCTTCGTGGTCTGGTACCGGGGGATGGCCGTCGTCGGCGTGCCGCGTGCCAGTCAGCTCCAGCTCGCCCAGCCGTTGCTGACGATCGGCTGGGCGGTCCTGCTGATGGGGGAGCACCTCTCGCCCCTCGCCCCGCTGACCGCCCTGGTGGTCCTCGGCTGCATCGCGGTGACCCAGCGGGCCCGGACCTGAAAGACCGTCGTACCGGGGGTCGTTCGAAGGGGACGTCGCTGTCCGGCTCGTGTGATGATGTCGCGCCCCCCGAACTGGAGTACGGCTCGACAGGAGCCGTCGGAGGAGGACATCCGTCCCATGAGTGCCCCAGCCGCCGAGCGGATCGACCAGCCGTGCCCCGAGTGCGGGGAGCGGATCGAGGCCGACGCCCGGTACACCGTGTGGTGTGCCGCCTGCGAGTGGAACGTCGACCCGGTCCGGGCCGCCGAACGCGAGGAGCGGCCGCGGCTGCTGGAGAGGCGGCGGCGCGAACTGGCCCGCCGCCACGGCGAGCGGCTGCTGCGCGAGGTGGCCGACGGGAAACCGCTGAGGGCGCACCGTGACGTGCCCGCGCTGCTCGCCCAGGCGATCTCGGTGCTGGTGCACGCGGTGACCGTGACGCTGGTGGTGGCCGGCCTGTGGTGCCTGGTGGCGGGCTGGGGCACCGGACTGGTCGTCCTGGGCGCGGCCGCGCTCCTGGTCGCGGTGGCGCTGCGGCCCCGTTTCGGCTCGCCGCCCGAGGACGTGCCGCTGCTGGACCGCGCCGACGCCCCCGAACTGTTCGCCCTGGTCGACGAGGTGGCCGAGGTCGTCGGCACCCGCGGGGTCGACCTGATCGCCGTCGACGCGGAGTTCAACGCCTCGGTGTACGCCTACGGGGTGCGCGGGCACCGCGTGCTGACCATCGGCCTGCCGATGTGGGAGGTCCTGACGCCGCAGCAGCGGATCGCCCTCCTCGGACACGAGCTGGGCCACTACGCCAACGGTGACACCCGGCAGAACCGGCTGGTCTGGACGGCGACCCAGTCGCTGGACACCTGGTCGTACTTCCTGGCCCCCACCCCCCATGCGGTCAGCTGGCAGGCGATGGCGATCAACACGAGCACCTTCCTGCCCTGGCTGTGCCTCCAGGGCGTGCTCCTGCTGCTCGACCAGCTCACCCTGCGCGCCGCCCAGCGGGGCGAGTACCTCGCGGACCGGGCGTCGGCGCGGGCCGGCGGCACCGAGGCCGCGATCAGCGGGATCGACAGCCACCTGGTCGGCGATTCGGTCTTGGTCGTGCTGGGCCGCGAGCGCAATCGAGGCCTCATGCGGAGCTCGCGTGCCGCGGACGCCGCCCGGCGGGCCGAGGGCCTGTGGGAGCGGCTGGCGGCGGAGATCGCGTCGGTGCCCGGTCACGAGATCGAGCGGCTGCGCCGGGCCGGCGCCCGTCAGGGCCACACCGTCGACGCCACCCAC
>NZ_JBRIOU010000004.1:605874-615891 GCF_053474865.1 Streptomyces sp. CO7 | reverse complement strand
CACCTGCGTCGGCACTGCCTGGTGCTCGGCCCGGACGAACCTGCCCGGGTCACCACCGACGCGGCCCGCGACGAACGGATCGCCGCGGAACTGGTTGATGCGCGCCGGGAGGTGGCCGTCGAGGTGCTGAAGCCGGTCGGCTAGGCACCGCGCCCGGGCGCACGGTCCCGGTCAGGCGGGAGCGGGTGCGCCCCAGGGCGGCAGTGCGGCGCCCAGCGTCCAGGCGAGCAGCGCCTCGCGGTCCAGGCAGAGGATGCCGCACTGCTCGGCGTACTCCAGGGCGGGGGCGGTGAAGTCGCTGGTGGTGACGAGGGCGGCGACGTGCGCCTCGTGGACGGTGAAGCAGGTGCCGCCGAAGCGCTGGAGGTCCTGGGAGCCGACCTTGTTGGTGGTGCTGTAGCGCTTGCACTGCACCACCACCCGGCGGCCGTCCGGGGCGACGGCGAGGACGTCCGCCCCCAGGTCGCCCGCGCCGCCCACCACCTCGACGCCGGTGCAGCCGTCCCGCTCGCACAACGCGGCCACCGCCTGCTCGAACTCGTCGGCGTCCATGGCGTCGTAGTCGGGCAGCGGAGGCAGCGCCACCGTCGGTTCCGGAGCGGAGGCGGGCAGGTCGGAGGCGGGCGTGGCGGGCGCCGGCTCGGTCTCCAGCTCGTCCATCGCCGTCTCGGTGGCGAGGTCGAGCGCGTCGGCGGTGGTGCGGGCCAGCTGGGCGACCGAGCGGCGCCGCCGGCGTCGCCGCACGGCCAGGAGGGCGAAGACCGCCAGCAGCGCCAGCACGGCGATCCACCCGGGCCGGCGGCCGATCGCCCCCGCGGCGACCCGGGCCACCAGCCCCAGCATCAGCACCAGCACGGCGAGCAGGCCGAACTGCATCGCCGTCGAGTGCAGGTCGAAGCGGCGACGGCGGCCCGTCGCCGGTATCCGCTCCCCGGGTGTGGTGGTCATGCCGTCCTCCCCCTCGCCGTCAGCACGACGGGCCGCCGTCCGGCCGCCGTCGACGGCCGTCTACCCAGGTGACGGCGTTTCACCGAACGCGTGTTCACGGGGTCGTTCGGGACGGTGAACGAAGAGGCGGTCCGCCGCGTCGAGGTTCCGTGAGGCCGGGCGGCCTCCGGAGAGGCGGAACTCATGAAGCGGGGAACGCGCACGGCGCGGGTGGCGGTGGCGGTGACGGCGGCGGTCATGGCGGTGGGCGTGGTCGCGTGCGGCGCGCAGGTGGAGGAGGCGGAGAGCCTGGCGGCCGACTGCCCTGTGCGGGTGGAGTACGACGGGCGGATGTACCACGACGGGGTGACCCTCAAGGACTTCACCGTCGAGGAGAGGCTGGGCATCGCCGTCGTCCCGCGCTGCGACGACACCGGCCGCGTCGGGGAGGAGCCGAAGGAGGGCCCGGGGCAGGTGACCGGCGCCTACCGGATCGAGGGCATCGACCCGGCCGAGGCGCTCGCGGTGGGCCCGGACCGGGAGAGCGCCGTCCTGGTGGTCTCGGAGGGCACGGACCCGGCCGAACTGGCCCCCGGTCCCTGACGGCGGATCTCCGCACCGGCGCGGGAGGACGGTGCACCCGCCCGCGGGGGATGGGGCGCGCCAGCCGGGGCACCGGGCACTTGGAACCGTAGGCTCCGCACAGGGCGGCAAGACCTGACGGTGCAGCGGAGGAGACAGCCCATGCAAGCATCCCGCCGGTGGCGGAGGCTCGTTCCCGTCCTGCTCGTGGTGGTCGTCTGGCTGCTGGCCGGAGGCGTCCTCGGCCCGTACGCCGGGAAGCTCAGCGGCGTCGCCACCAACGACCAGGCCGCGTTCCTGCCCGAGAGCGCGGAGTCGACCAAGGTCGCCGAGCTCCAGCGGAAGTTCGAGCGCGACGAGACCGTGCCCGCCATCCTCGTCTGGGTGACCGAGGAGGGACGCGTCACCGCGGCCCAGCGCCGGGCCGCCGGCGAGGCCCTCGCCGAGGCCGCCAGGACACCCGGCGTGAAGGCCGACACCCCCGGCGCGGGCCGGCTGATCCCCTCCGAGGACGGGCGGGCCCTGTCCGCCGTGCTGCCGCTGGAGTCGGCCGACGAGGAGGAGTCCCAGGCCGCCGTCGACTCCATCCGCTCCGACGCGGCCCGGGTCGACGGCATGAACGCCTACGTCACCGGACCGGCCGCCACCCGAGCCGACCTCTCCGAGGCATTCGCGGGGATCGACGGCATCCTGCTCCTGGTGGCGCTGTGCGTGGTGCTGCTCATCCTGCTCGTCGTCTACCGGAGCGTCCTGCTGCCGCTGGTCGTCATCATCACCTCGGTGTTCGCGCTCTCCCTCGCCTGCGCCGTGGTGTACGCGCTGGCCCGGCGGGACGTGGTCTCCGTCGACGGGCAGGTGCAGGGCATCCTCTTCATCCTGGTGATCGGCGCGGCCACCGACTACGCCCTGCTGCTCACCGCCCGGTTCCGCGAGGAACTGGCCCTGGGCCACGAGAAGTACGCCGCCATGCGCACCGCCCTGCGGCAGACCGCGGGCGCGGTCACCGCGAGCGGCCTCACGGTGGCCCTCGGCCTGCTGGTCCTGATGGTCAGCGACCTGTCCAACAACCGCGCGCTCGGCCCGGTCGGCGCGATCGGCGTCGTCTGCGCGATGGCTGCCGCGCTCACCTTCCTGCCGGCCGTCCTGGTGCTGCTGGGCAACGCCGCCTACTGGCCCACCCGTCCCGCCTCGGCCAAGCAGAAGGCGCGCCGGGAGCACGGCCTGTGGCACCGCGTCGCCGACCTGGTGGACCGCAGGCCGCGCCGCATCTGGATCACCGCCCTGATCGGCCTGGCCGTCTGCGCCGCCTTCTCCCCGCTGCTCGCCGCCAAGGGGACCCCGCTCGACGAGATCTTCGTCAACGACGCCCCGTCCGTGACCGGGCAGCAGGCGCTGGGGCGGCACTTCCCGGCCGGCTCCGGCAACCCCGCGGTGATCGTCGCGCGTGCCGACCGGGTCGAGGAGGTCACCCGGGCGGCCGCCGCGACCGAGGGCGTCAGCCGCGCCGTGCCGGTCTCCGCGGAGGGCCCCGGGCGCGGGAAGCCGCTGGTGGTCGACGGCGAGGTGCGGATCGACGCCACGCTGGAGGCGGCCGCGGACAGCGACGCCGCCAAGGCGACCATCCCCCGGCTGCGCGACGCCGTGCACGCGGTGCAGGGCGCCGACGCGCTGGTCGGCGGGTACACCGCCCAGCAGTACGACACCCAGGCCACCGCCGCGCGGGACCGCACCCTGATCGTGCCGGTGGTGCTGGCGATCATCCTGGTGATCCTCGTGGTGCTCCTGCGGGGCCTGCTCCTGCCCGTCCTGCTGGTGCTCACGGTGGGACTCAACTACCTGGCCACCCTCGGCGTCACCGCGCTGCTCTTCCGCTTCGGCTTCGGCTTCACCGGCACCGACGCCTCCGTGCCGCTCTACGGGTTCGTGTTCCTGGTGGCGCTGGGCGTCGACTACAACATCTTCCTGATGACCCGGGTCCGCGAGGAGACCCTGCGGCACGGCACCCGGGAGGGCATCCGCACCGGGCTCGCCGCCACCGGCGGGGTGATCACCTCGGCGGGCGTGGTGCTGGCCGCCACCTTCGCGGCGCTCACCGTCATCCCGCTGGCCTTCATGGCGTTCATCGCCTTCATCGTCGCGTTCGGCGTGCTGCTGGACACCCTGGTGGTGCGCTCACTGCTGGTGCCGTCGCTGGCACGGGACCTCGGGGCGCTGGTGTGGTGGCCCAACCGGTCGATGCGGCCCTGATATTCGCTTGCCCCCGGGAGGGCGGGGGCGCAGAGTTCGCCCCCATGGACCACGCCACCGCCCTCCTGCGGGCCTACGACACCCAGCTGCGCACCGACGCGGAGACCTCCAGCGCCCTGGCCGTGACCCGGCTGGGTCCGCTCCACCTCGCCCGCTACGAGGGCGGCCGCGGCTTCGTCACCTATGAGGACCTCGGCAGCCCCGACGCCGCCGAGGTGCGCCGGCTGGTCGCCGGGGCGGTGGACCACTTCCGGGCGGACCCCTCGGTGGTCCGCGCGGAGTGGAAGACCCGCGGCCACGACCACGCACCCGGCCTCCACGAGGCGCTGCTGGAACACGACTTCGTCCCCGAGGACCCCGAGTCGGTGATGGTCGGCGACGCCCACGCGCTCGCCGTGGAGGTCCCGCTGCCGTCGGGCGTGACGCTGCGGCAGGTGACCGGGGAGGCGGACGTCCGCGCCATGTGCCGCATGCAGGCCGAGGTGTTCGGCCACGCCGCCGACGGCGGCGCCCGCGACGCCGACGAGCAGCTGCGGCGGCTGGCCGCGGGCGAGGACCTGGAACTGTGGGTCGCCGAGGCGCAGGACGGCCGGGTGGTGAGCGCCGGACGGCTCGAGCCGGTGGACGGCACGGAGTTCGCCGGGATCTGGGGCGGCTGCACCCGGAAGGAGTGGCGCGGCCGGGGCGTCTACCGGGCCCTCACGGCCGCGCGGGCCCGGTCCGCGATCGCCCGCGGCAAGCGGCTCGTCCACAGCGACTCCACGGAGTACAGCCGCCCCATCCTCGAACGTTACGGATTCCTCCGGGTCACCACGACGACGCCGTACGAATGGTCCCGCGGCCCGGGGCAGTGACCGGGCCGCGGGGGGTCACTCCCCGCCGCGGAGGGCGACCGCCCGGTGGAGCGCCTCGGCGAGTTCCCGCACCTGCGGGTCCTCCGTGCGCTCCGCCAGCGCGTCCGCGTGGTCCGCGAGGCTCGACAGCTTCGGCGTCGCGGGGCCGAACCCGCTCTCCCGCAGCGCCGCCGCGAAGTGCGCCGCCACCGCCGTGACCTGGAACCGCGCCGAGGCCTCCCGCACCGAGCCGTGCAGCGCGCCGGTCCCCAGCGACCGGGAGGCCTCCCGCGCCTCCTTCGTCTCCGGGTCCAGCCACCGCACCGTCGCCGTGGCCAGGCGCCCCGACTCCCCCTCCTTCAGCCGCACCGCGTACAGCGCGGTGACCGTGTGCCCGGGGCCGACCTCGCCCCCGTCGACCCGGTCGTCACGGAAGTCCTCGTCGGCCACCCGCCGGTTCTCGTAACCGATCAGCCGGTGCTCGGCCACCGTCCGGGGATCGAAGGCCACCTGGGCCTTCGCGTCCCGCGCCACCAGGTCCACGTTGCGGGGCAGGTCCTCGGAGAAGACCCGCTCCGCCTCCTCTGTGGAGGACACGTAGACGGTGTGACCGTCGCCCCGGTTGGTGAGCCGCTCCATCAGGTCGTCCCCGTACTCGCTGCCCACGCCCACGCCGAAGAGGGTGATCCCGTGGTCGGCGCGGGCGTGCGCCACCTCCCGGAGAATCGCGTCGGCGTCCGTCTCCCCCGTGTTGGCCAGGGCGTCCGACATCAGCACCACCCGGTTGGTTGCGCCGTCGCGCAGCCCGTCCAGCGCCGCGGTGTACCCGGCGCGCACACCCGCCGCCAGGTTGGTGGAGGACAGTGCCTCCAGCCGGTCGACGGCGTCGCGGACCTCGCCGCGGTGCCCGCCGACGCGGGTCATCGGCAGGACGGTCTCGGCCTCGTCGCTGAAGGCGACCAGCGCGACGGAGTCCTCGTCGCGCAGCCGGCCGGCCATCGTGCGCAGCCCCTCCTGGACCAGGTCGAGCCGGCCCTCGTCGGCCATCGAGCCGGAGACGTCCACGACGAAGGTGAGCGCGGCCGGCTTCCGGTCCCCGTCACCGGCGCCGGGTTCGGGCCGGGTGGCCAGCCCCACCCGCATCAGCGCCCAGCCCGCCTCCCCGGCCCGCGCCCCGTCCAGGCTCACCGAGAAGCCGTCGCCCTTCGGCCTGCGGTAGTCCTGCCGGAAGCTGTTGACGAACTCCTCCGCCCGCACCGTCGACGGCTCGGGCAGCCGCCCGTCGGCCAGCGCGCTGCGGGCGTACCCGTAGGAGGCGGTGTCCACGTCCAGCGCGAACGTGGACAGCCGGTCGCCGCCCCGGTCGTCCTCGCCCCGCGAGGGCGCGGCGGAGGGGGCGGGCGCGCCCTCCTGGGCGGCGGACTTGTCCTGCGCGGTGCCGCTGCCGTCGCTCGCCGAGCAGCCGGTGAGCAGCAGCCCCGCGGCCGCCGCCCCCGCGAGCAGGGCGCGCAGCCGGCGCGGGCCGGCCGGCGCGATGACGGTTCCTGTCGTGTGCGGGATGCTCATCTCCCGTTCCCCCCTGGGATGTCGGCGTCCTCGGACGCCTGCGGAGTGCCCTTGCGCCACTGTGACGCGGGGGAGCGGCGGAACGTGCGGCACGGCCGGTTGCGCTTCGGTATCGGAGCGGACACGGTGTGCCGCGCCCGTGACCGGCCCGTGAGCGGGGGGAGATGTTCCGCGTGCCGTCCCGGGGCGGCACGCGCAAACGCGGGGCCGCCCGCGCCCGCCCCGGCAGGCGGGTGCGGACACGGGCGGGCCCGGTACGGCGCCGGGCGGGAACAGCGGTCCGGACCGGTGCCCGGAGGGTGGATCAGCGGTTCGGACCGGCGTCCCGGTCTGTGATCAGCGGTTCAGACCGGCGTCCAGGGCCTTGATCAGCTCTCCGTCCGGGGTGTCCCCGTCGAGCGACCAGATCATCGCCCCGCCGAGCCCGCGGGCCTTCACGTACGCGGCCTTGCGGGCCAGCACCTGCGGGTCGTCGTAGGTCCACAGCGTGGTGCCGTCGAAGATCCAGGCGTGGCCGCCGGCGCGGTCCCGGTGGACGGTGAAACCGCCCGACCCGGCCAGCGCCTTGAGCTCCTCGTAGTCGGCGTAGCCGTTCGCCCACAGCGCGGGCGCCGGGCCCGCGGCCGGCTGCCCGAGGCCGTCGCCGCCGCCGGTCACGCCGGTCCAGCCCTGGCCGTAGAAGGGGACGCCCACCACGAGCTTGCGCAGCGGCGCGCCCCGCTTGCGCCAGGCCTCCACGGTGCCGTGGACGCTGTAGTCGCCGGCCGCGAACAGGGCGGACTGCTGCGCGGTCGCCGGCTCGCCGCTGACGTGGAAGTCGTAGCCCTGCAGGGTCACGAAGTCCAGGTCCCGCATGATCTTCGGGACGTCGAAGCCGGCGTCGATCTTGGCCTCGGCGGTGGGCACGAACGCGGACAGCTCGTAGTGCTTGTCCTGCCGCCGGCCGAGCGCGTCGAGCTGCCGGCGGAACTCGGCGACCAGCTTGGTGAAGTTCCTGCGGTCCTCCGGACGGAAGACGGTGTCGGTGTCACCGGAGGAGCCGGGCCACTCCCAGTCGAGGTCGATGCCGTCGAAGACACCCGCCGCCGAGCCCGGGCCGCCGCGGCCGCTGTCCGCGGGCAGGTCGCCCTTCAGGTACAGGTCGACGCAGGAGGAGACGAAGCGCTTGCGGGAGGCTTCGGTGCGGGCCGCGTCGGAGAAGTGGGTCGACCAGGACCAGCCGCCCAGCGAGATCATCACCTTGAGGTCCGGGTGCTTCTCCTTGAGCTTCTTCAGCTGCAGGAAGTTGCCCGCCAGCGGCTGGTCCCAGGTGTCGGCCACGCCGTCCACCGAGTCCGCGGCGGCCAGCGGCCGCACGTAGTCCGCCCAGGCGTCGGCCTCGCCGGGGACGTTGCCCATCAGGCACTCGCCCTGCGGACTCACGTTGCCGAAGGCGTAGTTGAGGTGGGTCAGCCGCTCGGCCGTACCGCTGAGATCGACGTCCTGGACCTGGTAGTCACGGCCGTAGACGCCCCACTGGGTGAAGTAGCCGACCTGCCGCGGGGTGTGGTGCGAGCGGGACGAGGCGGTGGTGGAGGGCGCGTCGCCGGGAGCGGCGGACGAGGCCGGGGCGAGCCCGACGACCAGTGCGAGCGCGGGAGCGACAACTCCCGCTGCGGAGAAGAGTCTTCGAGGCAGACGCATGCGCGGAAGCTATTGGTCTGGACCACGCGGGTCAAGGGCGCAGGGGTGAATGGGGGCGGTGGGAAGAGGAGTTGGGTGTTCCGGGGCGGGTGGGCGGGCGGCGCGAGGGTGACTCTGCGTGCCGGGTGGCCGTCGGGGTGGGGCGCGGGCGCCGGAGCCCGGAAAGCGGTCCGCCGAGGGCGGGTGGGAGGTCCGTACCAGGTCAGGCCCATGGCGTGACATGCCGGACGCGAGGCGGTGCGTTCCTTGTGGCCGAGGGGTGTGACCCTCGTCTCGTTTACCGAGCGTGTGTGTGCCGTTTGGTGGCGTTGTGTCGTTCCGCTATGTGAAACCGGTGTTACAGCCGTGCGAAAGTGGGCGGGCGGTGCCCGCAGGGCCCTTGTGCAATCCGCGTAGACGCTTCAATCTTTCGGCTTGACGACAGGGAAGCCGCCGAGGTCGAGGTGACCGTGTTTGGCATGTACCTGTCGTCACTGGCCTTCGGGCGGATCCGACCGGTCCTCCCGACACCGCTCCCCCTCAGCAGGAGGAACCCTCGGATGGCAGTCATGCGGAGCTCCCGTAGCAGAATGCTCGCCGGCGCCGGCGCCCTGGTCGCGGCCGCCCTCACCGGCGGCCTGCTCACCGCGCTTCCCGCCCAGGCGGCCGGGGCCACCGGCACGATCGCCTACGCGAACGCGGACAACGCGGTCAAGGGCAGCTACATCGTCACGCTGAAGTCTGACACCAAGGCCGGCTCGGCCAAGGGCAAGGACGTCGCCAAGAAGCACGGCGCCCAGGTCGAGAAGACCTTCCGCAAGGCGGTCAACGGCTACACGATCGAGGCCACCGCGGCCGAGGCCGCCGAACTGGCCGCCGACCCGGCCGTCGCGCTGGTCGAGCAGAACCGCACCTTCACCACCCAGACGACGCAGACCAACCCCACCTGGGGCCTGGACCGCATCGACCAGACCGCGCTGCCGCTGAACAGCTCGTACACCTACGACGACACGGCCGGCGCCGGCGTCACGGCGTACGTCATCGACACCGGCGTGCGCATCTCGCACTCCGACTTCGGCGGCCGTGCCCGCAACGGTTACGACGCGGTCGACGGCGACAGCGTCGCCCAGGACGGGAACGGCCACGGCACCCACGTCGCCGGCACCATCGCGGGCTCCACCTACGGTGTGGCCAAGAAGGCGAACATCGTCGGCGTCCGCGTGCTGGACAACAACGGCGAGGGCACCACCGCCGGCGTGATCGACGGCGTCGACTGGGTCGCGTCCAACGCGGTCAAGCCGGCCGTCGCCAACATGTCCCTCGGCGGCGGAGCCTCCACCACCCTGGACACCGCGGTGCGCAACGCCATCGCCGCCGGTGTGACCTTCGCGGTCGCCGCGGGCAACGAGTCCGTCACCGCGACCGGTTCGCCGGCCCGGGTGAGCGAGGCCATCACCGTCGGCGCCACCACCAGCACCGACGCGCGCGCCAGCTACTCCAACTACGGCTCGGCCCTGGACATCTTCGCCCCGGGCTCGTCCATCACGTCGACCTGGAACACCGGCGACTCGGCGACCAACACCATCTCCGGCACCTCGATGGCCACCCCGCACGTCGCGGGCGCCGCGGCGCTGTACCTGGCCGACAACACCTCGGCCTCGCCGGCGACCGTCGCCTCGGCCCTGGTGGCCGGCTCGGTCTCCGGCAAGGTCACCAGCCCGGGCACCGGTTCGCCCAACCGCCTGCTGTACGTGGGCGCGGGTGGCACCACGCCGCCGGCCGGCAAGTCGTTCAGCAACGCCACGGACTACACGATCGGCGACAACAAGACCGTCGAGTCCTCGATCACCGTCAGCGGTGTCACCGGCAACGCGCCGGCCACCCTGCAGGTGCCGGTCAACATCGTCCACACCTACATCGGTGACCTCCAGGTCCAGCTGATCGCCCCCGACGGCTCGGCCTACACGCTGAAGGCGTACGGCACCGGCACCTCCACGGACAACATCAACACCACCTACACGGTGAACGCCTCCTCCGAGGTGGCCAACGGCACGTGGAAGCTGCGGGTCAGCGACAACGCCGCGGGCGACACCGGCTACATCAACAGCTGGGGCCTGACCTTCTGAGGTCGCCCCGTCCTGGCGCGTCCCACCGCCCCGCCCCCGTCACGTCCGTCGTGACGGGGGCGGGGCCTTTGGGG
>NZ_JBRIOU010000004.1:599269-605774 GCF_053474865.1 Streptomyces sp. CO7 | reverse complement strand
CTACCCGGCACCGCCCGCCGGCGGATTCGGCCCGCCGTCGCCTCCCGGCCCGCCCGGCCCGGGTCCGTACCCCTACGGCGCGGGCCCGTACCCTTACGGCGCGCCCGCGCCGTTCGGCCAGTTCGCCCCGCCGAAGCCGCCCTTCAACGGCCTGGCGATCGCCGCCCTGGTGCTCGGCCTGATGTGCTGCGTGCCGCCGGTCGGCCTGATCCTCGGCGTGATCGCCCTCGTCCAGATCAAGAAGAAGGGTCAGCGCGGCAAGGGTCTGGCTGTCGCGGGCGTCGCGCTCTCCACGATCGGCACGCTCCTGACGGTGTTCTACTTCGCCGGCGGACTGGACGGGTTCAAGGACAGCTTCAAGGACGGCCTGAAGGAGGGCGCCCGCGGAGCCAACGTCACCAGCACCCTCCGGCCGGGCGACTGCTTCGACCTGCCGGACGCGCCGCAAGGCGCCCCGGAGGAGGGCCAGATCGTCCAGGACATCGACGAGCTGCCCTGCGACGCCCCGCACCACGGCGAGGCCTTCGCGCGCTTCAACCTCCCCGACGGCTCCTACCCGGGCGAGAGCGACGTGACCGACCAGGCCGACCGCCGCTGCTTCCGGCAGATGTCCTGGTACGCCATGGACACCTGGAAGCTCGCCCAGCAGGCGAACTACATGTACTACTACCCGGCGAAGGCGAACTGGTCCTTCGGCGACCGCTCCGTCGTCTGCGTCTTCATCCCGCGCGGCGGGGAGCTGACCGGAACCCTGCGCCTGGACGAGTCCGCCCTCGACGACGAGCAGCTCGCCTACCTGGAGCCGGTCGCGGGGCTCAACACCGCCCTGGCCGGTGTGCCGTTCGCCGGCGTGGACGAGGACCTGGCGGTCCACCAGGAGTGGGCGGACGAGGTCGCCGGCGAACTCGCGGCCGTCTCGGCCGCGTTGCGCAAGCACGACTGGGACGGTGAGGCGGCTGCCCACGCCGGGCGGCTCGCGGACGAGGTCGACGACGCCCACGCCCTGTGGGCCAAGCTGGGCGCCACCGAGAACGCCGACGAGTTCCGCATCGGATGGTCGGCGGCCGTCTTCGCGCTCACCGACGGCACCGACGGCGCGAAGGACCTGCGGAAGGCGCTGAAGCTGAGCACCGAACGTCCGGACGCCGACTCGGACACCGTGACGCCCGCCGGCGCCCTCTAGGCACCGCTCCGGCACCGCGCGGGTGCCGCCCGCTTCCCGCCCGCCCCCGTCGTGGTCCGCCGCGACGGGGGCGGTGTCGTGCGGCCGGTTCCGCTCCGTGAGGTGACGCTCCCCGGCGCACGGGCGCCCGCACCCGGCACCTGGGCGCGCCGGGCGTACCGGAGCGCGCCGGGACATGCCGTGGGCGGCGGACTGAAAGGGGTCCGCGCTGGGCAGGGATTGCCCGTCCAGAGCCTGGTCAACCGTGCTTCATCACATCGAGTGAAACGCTGGCCCTTGCTTGCGTGCAGCTACCCACGGTTGCCACTCTGTGGCTGCCTGTACAGCCCGAGCGAAGCGGAGCGGCCAGTGACATTCGGTGAGCAGCCGGCGTATCTGCGCGTCGCGGGTGATCTGCGGAAGAAGATCGCCGACGGTTCGCTCGCGCCGCACACCCGCCTCCCCTCGCAGGCCCGGATCCGCGAGGAGTACGGGGTCTCCGACACCGTCGCCCTGGAGGCCCGCAAGGTGCTGATGGCCGAAGGGCTGGTCGAGGGCCGTTCCGGCTCCGGCACCTACGTGCGCGAGCGCCCGGTGCCGCGCCCGGTCGCCCGCTCCGGTTACCGCCCGGCGGGCGGCGCGAACCCGTTCCGCCAGGAGCAGGCCGACGAGAAGTCGCGCGGCACCTGGGAGTCCCGCAGCGAGCAGGCCGAGGCGGAGCCGGAGATCGCCGAGCGGCTGCGCATCGAGCCCGGGGACCGGGTGATGCGCACCCGCTACGTGTTCCGCGAGAACGGGGAGCCGATGATGCTCTCCACCTCCTTCGAGCCCCTGGAGGTCACCGGGCGGACGCCCGTGATGCTGCCGGAGGAGGGGCCGCTCGGGGGGATGGGCGTGGTCGAGCGGATGGCCGGGATCGACGTCGTGGTCGACAACGTCACCGAGGAGGTGTCGGCCCGCCCCGGACTGGCCGAGGAACTGCTGGCGCTGGGCGGCGTGCCCGGCCATGTGGTGCTGGTGATCCGTAGGACGTTCTTCGCCTCGGGGCGGCCGGTCGAGACCGCGGACGTGGTGATTCCGGCCGACCGGTACCGGGTGTCCTACCACCTTCCGGTGCGGTAACTCCCCTACCGGCCACGGTGGGCGGCCTGTCGCGGGCGTCGGATTTCGGACGACCTGATGGCCTGTGGGCTGTTCCGCGGCACGGGAGCGTGAAGGTCAGGCGCACGCCGGAGGGGGGCGTGCGCCCCCTCGTTATGGCCGGTTGCCTGCCTCTTTGGCCGAAGTCGTGTTCGCTGCGTGAAGGTTGGGCGTACGCTCGGGCATATGCGTACAGCGGTTTCATCGGCGAGGCCGGCAATCGGAGAGGCGCGATGAGCGACGGCACGATCACCCTTCCCTGGCAGGTCATCCGCCAGGACGACAACGGCAACCGCTACCGGGTGGGTCAGTACGCCACGCGCGCGGAAGCCCAGAAGATCGCCGACAACCTCGACTCGCGCGGGCACAAGCAGCTGTACTGGGTCGAGCGGATCGGCGGGACCACGGGTCCGGCCGGCTTCCCCGGCCCGTCCGGCGCCGCCTGAGCCGCGCCCCTTATGCTCCGGCGCATGACGGTTGATGTCACCGTGGTCGGGGCCGCCCTCTTCGACGAGGGAAGGCTGCTGGCCGCGCGCCGCAGCGCGCCGCCGGAGCTGGCGGGCCGCTGGGAGCTGCCCGGCGGCAAGGTGGAGCAGGGCGAGACGCCCGAGCAGGCGCTGGTGCGCGAGCTGCGCGAGGAACTGGGCGTCGAGGCGCGGACCGTCGGGCGGGTTCCCGGCGAGTGGCCGCTGCGCGAGCCCTACGTCCTGCGGGTCTGGACGGCCCTCCTGGAGCCGGGCTCGCCCGCCCCCGAGCCGCTGCAGGACCACGACGAACTGCGCTGGCTGTCCCCCGGGGAGATCTGGGACGTCGACTGGCTGGACCAGGACGTGCCGGCCGTGCGTGAGGCACTGGAACACCGTCCCCGCGGCCGCTGAACATTCCCGAACATCTCCTCGAATCTCACGGTAATCACTCTTCTGTTCGGGTATGGGCCTTTATGTCATCGATCGTCCGGCGGGGCGGTCGGGCTCTTCCCGGGAAGAGGTGGTCGAGGTGCTCGACGCACGGGAGACGCACCACGCCGACTGGACCTTCCCGTCGTCGCCCCGCGCGGTGCCGGCCGCCCGGTCCGCGGTCGTGGAACGGCTGGAGCAGTGGGGCCTGGACGGCGTGCGGGACACCGCGGCCCTGCTCGTGACCGAGCTGATCACCAATTCCGTCCGGCACGGACGGGGCGGCCCCATCGACCTGGCGATCCTCGGCCCGGGACCCGACGGGGGCGGCCAGGGGACCGTGCGGATCGAGGTCCGCGACGAGGATCCCCTCCCGCCGCGGCCGCGGGAGGAGGTGCAACCCGAGGACGAGAGCGGACGCGGACTGCTGCTGCTCACCTCCTTCGCGAGGGCGTGGGGTGTACACCCAGGACACCGGGGGAAGACGGTGTGGTTCGAGCTGGCGGTGCCCGGGTGAGGGTCCCGCACCGGTCGCGGCTCGAGATCTCTCAGGCCACTCGACGTACTGGCGGTTCGGGCGGGATATGGGTGGTTAGGAGACCGGGGGAGTGAAGGACGGTGTCGCACGGCGGCGCGGTGCTGGATACTGCGGGCAGCCGCCCGAGGTGACCGGCCCGGGTGGGTGTGCTGGAGGGGACGGTTCGCGTGGGCGGGATACCACCGAGGGGCCCGGGAGAAGAGGCCCCGGAGGTCGACGGGGTGTGGCAGAGCGGGCCGCCCGGATCTCTGAGCGACGCGCTGGGCATCGCCACGTTCTCACTCGGCCCTGACGGGCTGGTCGACCAGTGGAGCGCCCGCGCCGAGAGCCTGCTGGGCGTGCCAGCCCGGCTCGCCGTCGGACGCGACCCGGTGGAGACCTTCGTACGGCCCGAGCTGCGCGGCGGCGTCCGCCGCAAGATGGCCGAGATACTCGACGGCCGTGAATGGACCGGCGTCGTCCCCTACCTCCGGCCCGCCGAGGGCGGCGACGGCACGGCGGACCACCCGGGCCACGGCGCCGCCGGCCGCACCGAGGCCTTGGCCGAGATCCACGTGATGCCGACCCGCAACGCCGAGGGGGAGCGCGCCGCGCTCTGTCTCGTGATCGACGTCCGCACCCTCCAGGGACTCGAGGCCGACCTGGCCGCCTCCCAGGCGATATTCGGACAGTCCCCGTTCGGCTTCCTGCTGATCGACGCCGACCTGCGGATCCAGCGCGCCAACCAGCGCTTCGCCTCGGTCTTCGGCGGCCGCCCCGAGGACCACCTCGGCCACGGCGTCCACGACTACCTGGCGCCCCCGGAGGCCGAACGGGTCGCCACCGCGCTCCGCCAGGTGCTGGAGACCGGTCACTCGGTCACCGACATGCACGTCACCGGCAGCGTCGGCGACGGCGCGGAGCCCCGCGACTGGTCGATCAACCTCTATCGCGTGCACGCCGGCAGCGGCCGCCCGATCGGCGTGGCCTGGCTCGGCATCGACGTCACCGCCCGCAAGGAGGCCGCCCGCGAGGCCGCCGCCGCCCGCCGCAACCTGCACCTGCTCAACGAGGCCGGCGCCCGCATCGGCAACAGCCTCGACCTGCAGACCACCGCGCGCGAGCTGCTGGACGTCGTCGTCCCGCACTTCTGCGACCTGGCCACCGTCGACCTCTACGAAGCGCTCCTCGTGGGCGACGAGGCCGCCCCCGGCCTCGCCGACGGCAGCGCCGCGCTGCGCCGGGTCGGCTTCTCCAGCGCCGTCGCCGACCTGGCCTTCCCCGCGGACGACGCGCCCCACGAGGTCGGCACGGTGCACCACTACCCGTTCAACTCGCCCTGCGCGGACGCGCTGCGCACCGCCGAGCCGCGGCTGGTGCCGCCCACCGGGGGCCACCGCAGGACCCTCTCCACGCTGGCCGTGCCGATGGTCGCCCACGACACCGTGGTCGGCCTGGTGAAGTTCGCCCGGGTCACCGGCAGCGAGCCCTTCGGGGAGCGCGACCGGGCGCTGGCCGCGCAACTGGCCTCGCGGGCCGCCGTCTGCATCGACAACGCGCGCCTCTACCGGCGGGAGCATCAGCGGGCGCTGATCATGCAGCGCTCCCTGCTGCCGCCCGGTGACCCGGAGGCGGCGGGCCTGGACATCGCCTGCCGTTATCTGCCCGGCAGCTCCACCGCAGAGGTGGGCGGCGACTGGTTCGACGTGATCGATCTGCCGGGCCACCGCACCGCCCTGGTGGTCGGCGACGTGATGGGCCGCGGTCTGCGGGCCGCCGTCGCGATGGGCGAGCTGCGCACCGCCGTGCGCACCCTGGCGCTGCTCGACCTCAGCCCCGCCGAGGTGCTGGGCGCGCTCGACGAGATCGCCCGCGGCCTCGGCTCACCCGGACTGCCCGCCCAGAAGAGCGGCCGCACCGCGCGGCGGCCGGACGGCGCCGACCCGGCCGAGGTGTACCTCGCGACCTGCGTCTACGCCGTCTACGACTCGGTCACCCGGCGCTGCGTCTTCGCCAACGCCGGTCACCTGCCGCCGGTGGTCGTGGAACCGGGCGGCAGCCCCGGACGCATGCTGGAGGTGCCGCCCGGGATGCCGCTGGGCGTCGGGGGCGAACCCTTCGAGGAGGTCGAGGTCGAGCTGCCCGACGGGGCGCTGCTGGCCCTCTACACCGACGGACTGGTCGAGTCCCGCCACCAGCCGCTGGACGACGGGCTCGACGCGTTCGTCGCCGCGATCACCGACCCGACGCGGCCGCTGGAGGAGGTCTGCGACCAGGTCCTGGGCGCGCTGGACACCCACCACGGCGAGGACGACATCGCGCTGCTGCTGGCCCGGATCCGCGGACTGCCGCGCGAGGCGGTGGGGGACTGGACCTTCCCCGCCGAGGCGCGCAGCGTGGGCCGGGCGCGCGACCACACGCGCGAGCAGCTGGCCGCCTGGGGACTGGACGCGCTGGACGACACGGCCGAACTGCTGGTCAGCGAGCTGGTCACCAACGCGCTGCGGTACGGCGAGGGCGACATACGGCTGCGGCTGCTGCTGGACCGGACGATGGTGTGCGAGGTGTGGGACGCGGGGCTGGTGCAGCCGCGTCGGCGGCGGGCGCGGGACACGGACGAGGGCGGCCGGGGGCTGCAGCTGGTGCAGCTGCTGTCCGCGGCCTGGGGCTCGCGGCGCACCCACCGGGGCAAGACCGTCTGGTTCGAGCTCGCCCTCCCGAAGGCGGGCGCCCCCGCCCCCGACCCCACCGCGGCCTTCCTCGACCTCTTCTGACCGCCGGATCCCCCCC
>NZ_JBRIOU010000004.1:597489-599169 GCF_053474865.1 Streptomyces sp. CO7 | reverse complement strand
CCGCGTTCAGGGGGTGATGCCGCCCGGGTCGGCCTCGCGGGGGGCGGTGGTGGAGCCGCGGCGGCCACGGGTGGCGGGGCCGCCGAAGGAGCCGGGCGGCCCTCCGTCCGCGCCGCCGCCCAGCAGCACACCCCCGAGCACTGCACCGCCGACACCTCCGCCCTGCGGCCCGTACGCGTCCCGGTACGCCCGCACGTCCTCCTCGGCCAGCCTCCGCGCCTGCCGCGCCAGCCCGTCCGCGTCCCGCGCGTCCTCCGGCGCCCGCTCCTGCACCGCGCGGCCCAGCAGCCGGTGCGCCTCGGCCAGCCGCACCCGGGCCCGCACGCCCACCGCACCACGGTGCGCCCCCACGTAGTCCTCGGCGGCCGCCGCCGAGCAGCGCGCCACCAGCACCGCCGCCGGGAACAGCGCGTCGTCCTCCCCGGGAGGCACCGCCTCCGGCAGCGGCACCGCCGTGGTCGCCGTCCGCACCACGCGCCGCAGCACGTCCAGCGGGTCGCACGCCCCCTGGTCCACCTCCGCCCGCAGCGCCGCCAGCGGGTCCTTGCCCACGCGGGCGAACGCCGCCTCGAAGGTCTGCGGGATCGCCTCGTCGGCCTCGGCCAGCTCCGCCGCCAGCCGGTCCACACCGTTCACCAGCGCGCCGACCTGCGAGATCGCCCCCTCGGCGGCGCGCAGGTGCATCGCAGCGGCCACCGGGTCGCCCAGGTCGCCCGTCTGCCGCGACCGGTTGAGCCGGCTGGTCGCGAAGACCAGCCGCTCCTTGGCCAGCTCCATCTGACCCGACACCGTCATCACCGCGGACGGCGCGTACCGCGCCCCGATCGCCGCCAGGTTGGCCTCGCTCGCGCCGACCCGTCCGGTCAGCGCGCGGAAGCGCTGCTCCGCCACGGTCAGTGCCTCGGGGATGCCGGTCCCGTCCTCCAGGGCGCGCAGCCGGTCGAACTCCTCGCACTCCTCGTCCAGCCGCCGCCCCACCGCACGGCACCGCTCCAGCACGTCGTGCAGCACGGCGATCCGCCCGGGGCCCGGCGGCGTGCCCTCGGCGGGCGGCTCGCCGGCGTCGTGGAGCAGGGCGAACACCGCGGCGACCTCGGTCTCGGCGCCGCGGACGGCGCGGGCGAAACCCTGGACGGCGGCCGCCCCGAATCTCGCCTCGGCGAACCCCAGCTCCTCGCGGCTGGTGTGCACGCAGTCGTCGGCCGCGACCAGCGCCGCCCCGGCACGCGCCTCGAGCTCCGGGACCGGCACGTCGCCTCGACCGGTCCGGGCCCGCAACCGGGTCAGCGCGCCGCCGCCCTGCACGGCGGGCTCGGGCGGCGCCCCGGCGGCCGGCGCGGCGGGGGAGTCCGCCCCGGTGCGCACGGTCCGGGTCCGGGAGCGCCGGGTGCGGCGGACATAGCCGTACCCGGCCAGTACGCCGACCGCGCCCCCGATCGCGACGGGCAGGGCGACGTCGGCCACCGACGCGGCGGCCCGCGCCGCGGCAGGGCTCCCGCCCGGGTGCGCGGCGGCACTCGGGCCCCGGTCCGCGGCGGGGCGCCCTGACCGGTCGGCGGTGGGATCCTCGGCCCGCCCGTCGGCCGCCGCCGCGGCCACCGTGGCGGTCGCCGCGGGCGCGGGCGGGGTCCAGGCCGGGGCGGGCAGGGGGAGAAGGAGGGGGGGGGGCCTGGGCGGGAC
>NZ_JBRIOU010000004.1:585121-597389 GCF_053474865.1 Streptomyces sp. CO7 | reverse complement strand
GCCATACGCTCCCCCCTGTGATGCCCACCCCGTCACCATCGACCCGCACCCGGCCCCACCGGCGCACAGGGGTGCGCCGGTGGGGCCGGGTGCGGGTCGATGGTGACGGGGTGGGCATCACAGGGGGGAGCGTATGGCCGGGTGCGTCCGCTCGCGACCGGTATGCGTCTGAATCAGGCCAGGTGCAGGCTGTGGGTGGACGCGTAGTGACCGACAGTGATCCGGTCCGCGCCACCGCACCCCCACGCCCGGAACGGCCCCGGGACCCCTCCCCGTTCGGCCGCATGTTGCTCCCAACGGGTGGGATCCGCGGCGAACTGTCGCCGTGTCGGGGGACAGGAGTGCGTGGCGTCGCCTTCAGTGAGCCATAAATCTGATCGGTAAATCGGGAAAATCGACCGCAGGCCGCGTTGCCCGGACGTACGAGGAGCGGCTCGCCCCGGAGGCAGCAGTGACGTACCACCACCGTGTCGGACCGCGCGCCGTCATGCGCTCGGTCGTCTTTCTCACCGCGGGCCTGCTCGCGGTGACCACGCTGTCCGGCTGCGGCTCCGGGGAGCAGTCGAGCGAGCCGCTGGCCGGCCCGGACATCGCGCCCGCCACCCGTGAGCGGATCAAGGACGGCGGCACCCTCCGCTGGGCCGTCGACTCCGTCCCGCAGACCTTGAACACCTTCCAGTCCGACGCCGACGCCACCACCACCCGCGTCGCCCAGGCCGTGCTGCCCGCCATGTTCCGGCTGGACTCCCGGGGCCGCCCGCAGCGCGCCGCCGAGTTCCTGGAATCGGCGGAGGTGGTGAAGACCGAGCCCAAGCAGGTGGTGCGCTACAAGCTCGACCGGGCGGCGGTTTGGAGCGACGGCAGGAAGATCGGCGCGGCCGACTTCGCCGCCCAGTGGCAGGCGCTGTCCGGACGCAACAGCGCCTTCTGGACCGCCCACAACGCGGGCTACGACCGGATCGAACGGGTCCGGCGCGGCAAGGACGACCGGGAGGTCGAGGTCACCTTCGCCCGCCGCTACGCCGACTGGCGCTCGCTGTTCACCCCGCTGTACCCCAAGGACGTCATGGGCACCGCGGAGGCCTTCAACAACGGGGCCCGCAACGAGCTGCGGGTGACCGCCGGCCCGTTCGCCGTGAAGGAGGTCGACCGCGACGGGGGTGACGTCACCCTGGAGCGGAACAAGCGGTGGTGGGGCGACGCCGCCAAGCTGGACCGGATCGAGCTGCGCGCGGTGCCGCGGGAGAAGCGGACCGCCGAGCTGGTCGCGGGCAGGCTGGACGTCGCCGAGGTGGACGGCGCCCAGGCGCGCCGGATCACCTCCGCGGCCCCCGGTCCCGAGGGCACCCCCGCGCCCGGCGGGTCCGGGCAGCCGCTGATGGGCCCCGGCGCCGCGAAGGCGGCCGCGCCCCTGCTGCTGACCGGCGCGCCTGGAGCGGGCGTCGCCGGCACGGTGCGGGCCGCCGCGGCCACCCTCTCCTGGGCCGCCCTGCACGGCTCCGACGCGAAGGCCGCCGCGGCCGAGCGGACGGCGCGCGCGAAGCGGGCCGAGGCGGAGAAGAAGTTCGCCGCCGAGCAGCAGGGCCTGGGCCGGTACACCGTGCGCAAGTCGCTGGAGCCCGCCTACACCCAGCTCGCCCTCAACGGCTCCCAGGGCCCGCTCGCCGACGAACGGGTGCGCCGTGCGGTGGCCAGGGCGCTGGACCGCGAGGAACTGGCGAAGACCGTGCTGGGACCGCTGGGCCTGCCCACCGATCCGGTCGGCAGCCATGTCGCGCTCGCCGGGCAGCCGCACTACGCCGACGGCAGCGGGGCGCTCGGCGGCCACGACACCGAGAAGGCGCTGTCACTGCTGGCCGAGGCCGGCTGGAAGGCGGGCGGCCCGGTCAAGGAGCCGGCCGCCGGGGTGGCGGGCGCGGCCGGCAACGGGCCCGGCGGCAAGCCCGCGACCTCGCCGTCCCCGGGCGGCTCCCGGCCGGCCGGCACCGGCGACTCCACCGGATCCCCCTCCACCGCGGCCTCCGCGCCCGCGTCGTCCGCGGCGGCCTCGCCGTCCCCCTCGGTCGCGGAGGAGGACGACGGCGACGCGACCTACGTGGTCGGGGAGGACAACAAGCCCGCCCGGGACGCCCACGAGCAGCAGGGCGGCGGCATGCCCGGGGCCTACGCCCCGCGGGGCACCGCGGCGCCCGCCGGGGCGGAGACGGCACAGCTCGCCAAGGACGGCCGCCCGCTCTCGCTGCGGTTCGTGCTGCCGTCCGGCCCGGGCTCGGAGTCGCTGCGGGCGGTCGGCGACCGCGTCCAGCAGATGCTGCGGCGGGTCGGCATCCGCACCGAGATCACCCGTGTGCCGGACGACGGCTACTTCAAGGACCACGTCGCCAACGGCCAGTACGACCTGGCGCTGTACTCCTGGCCGGTCTCGGCCTACCCGGCCACCGACGCCCGGCCGATCTTCGCCAAGCCGGTCCCGGCGGCCGACGGGTCGCTGGTGGTCGAGCAGAACTACACCCGGGTCGGCACGGACGAGGTGGACCAGCTCTTCGACCGGGCCGTCGCCGAGCTGGACGAGGAGGAGGGGCGCGAACTGATGCGGCGGGCCGACGAGCGGATCTGGACGGCGGCCGGGTCGGTCCCGCTGTACCAGCGGCCGCAGCTGGTGGCCGTCGGGCGCACCGTCGCCAACGTCGGGGCGTTCGGGTTCCGCACCCCCGTCCACGAGGACATGGGTTTCCTGAAGAAGTGATCCCCGCGCAGTCGAGCGGCCCCGCCCCCTCCTCGGGGCGGGGCCGCTCCGGCACGGGAGGCGTACCGCCCCGGGCGCCGCAGGGGCCGCCGACGGGCGCCGAACGGGGCGACGGGCGACGCTGCGGAGGCGGACAAATGGGCGATGAGCTGGGCAGACTCTCCCTGGGGCGGGAAAAGCCGCCGTACCCCCGTACGATGGGGTAAGGCCGTGGCGTGCAACAGCCCGGCAGAAGGCCCCGCGCCACCCACCGAGGCGTGCGTCGGCCACCTCACACTCCGGGAGATAGTCGCAATATGGCCACGCGCCACGACATCCGTAACGTCGCCATCGTCGCCCACGTCGACCACGGCAAGACGACCATCGTCGATGCCATGCTCAAGCAGGCCGGCGCCTTCGCCGCGCACCAGCTGGAGTCCGTCGACGACCGCGTCATGGACTCGAACGACCTGGAGCGTGAGAAGGGCATCACGATCCTCGCCAAGAACACGGCGGTGAAGTACCACCCCAAGGACGGCGGGGAGCCCATCACCATCAACATCATCGACACCCCCGGCCACGCCGACTTCGGCGGCGAGGTCGAGCGTGGTCTGTCGATGGTGGACGGCGTCGTCCTGCTGGTGGACGCCTCCGAGGGTCCGCTGCCGCAGACCCGCTTCGTGCTGCGCAAGGCGCTGATGGCCCGCAAGCCCGTCATCCTGTGCATCAACAAGACGGACCGTCCCGACGCCCGCATCGACGAGGTCGTCAACGAGACCTACGACCTGTTCCTCGACCTGGACGCGGACGAGGACCAGATCGAGTTCCCGATCGTCTACGCCTGCGGCCGTGACGGCGTCGCCTCGCTGACCAAGCCCGCCGACGGCACGGTCCCCGAGGACAGCACCAGCCTGGAGCCGTTCTTCTCCACCATCCTGGAGCACATCCCGGCGCCGACGTACGACGAGCAGGCCCCGCTCCAGGCGCACGTCACCAACCTGGACGCCGACAACTTCCTCGGCCGCATCGCGCTGCTGCGCGTCATGAACGGCGAGCTGCGCAAGGGCCAGACCGTGGCCTGGATGAAGCGCGACGGCTCGGTCTCGAACGTCCGCATCAGCGAGCTGCTGATGACCGAGGCGCTCACCCGCAAGCCGGCCGAGGTGGCCGGTCCCGGTGACATCTGCGCCGTCGCGGGCATCCCCGAGATCACCATCGGCGAGACGCTGGCCGACCCGGAGAACCCGGTCGCCCTGCCCCTGATCCAGGTGGACGAGCCGGCCATCTCCATGGTCATCGGCACCAACACCTCCCCGCTGGTCGGCCGCGGCGCCACCGGTAAGGGCGCCGACAACAAGGCGGCCGTCAAGGACCGCAAGGTCACCGCCCGGCAGGTCAAGGACCGCCTGGACCGCGAGCTCATCGGCAACGTCTCGCTCCGCGTCCTGGACACCGAGCGCCCCGACGCCTGGGAGGTGCAGGGCCGCGGCGAGCTGGCGCTGGCCATCCTGGTCGAGCAGATGCGCCGTGAGGGTTACGAGCTGACCGTCGGCAAGCCGCAGGTGGTCACCAAGGAGGTCGACGGCAAGGTCCACGAGCCCGTCGAGCGCCTGACCGTCGACGTGCCCGAGGAGCACATGGGCGCCGTCACCCAGCTCATGGGCGTCCGCAAGGGCCGGATGGACAACATGTCCAACCACGGCTCCGGCTGGGTCCGCCTGGAGTTCGTCGTCCCCTCCCGCGGTCTGATCGGCTTCCGCACGGAGTTCCTGACGCAGACCCGCGGCACCGGCATCGCCCACTCCATCCACGAGGGCCACGAGCCCTGGTTCGGCACGCTGACCACCCGCAACAACGGCTCGCTGGTCGCCGACCGCTCCGGCGCCGTCACCGCCTTCGCGATGACCAACCTGCAGGAGCGCGGCGTGCTCTTCGTGGAGCCGGGCACCGAGGTGTACGAGGGCATGATCGTCGGCGAGAACTCGCGCTCCGACGACATGGACGTCAACATCACCAAGGAGAAGAAGCTCACCAACATGCGGTCGGCCTCGGCCGACTCGTTCGAGGCGATCGTGCCGCCGCGCAAGCTGTCGCTGGAGCAGTCCCTGGAGTTCTGCCGCGACGACGAGTGCGTCGAGGTGACCCCGGAGGCGGTCCGCATCCGCAAGGCCGTCCTCGACCAGCGCGACCGCGCCCGCACGGCCTCCCGCGCCAAGCACTCCTGACCCACCCGGCCGGCCGCCACGCGGCCGCGCACGGCCTGTTCCCGGAAGCCCGGGCGCCCCAGCGGGGGCGCCCGGGCTTCCGGGCGTTCCGGGGCACCTCGGACGCAAGCTCTTTGACTTGCGCGATGTCCGGTATTCGGCGCGCTTCGACCGGTAGCCATGTAACACGTCCGTTTCGTGGGCTTCTCGTGGTCGTCGGAATGTCTGGAGTCTGGGAATTTGGGTGCGAGATGTGATTGAACCGAGACCAATAGACAGTGGTCCCGGTCCGGGGTCATGGCAGATAGTTAGCGGCATGGCGCTTCGGTGAACAGTCCGCTGCCTCTGCGGAACGCGGTACGAACCATCGACGCCATGGGGGGTGTTCGTCCATCTGCCGCCGTCTCCGGTGGTGACGTGGCAGTGGCGTGCTCCCTCCCCTGTTGGTGAACACGTGGAGTCATGAGGAGGAGTCCCATGGGTGGTGTGACAAGCAGCCTGTGGGCCCGGTCGTCCGCCGGCCGCGTCCAGGCCTGCGGGCTCGACGACTGGCTCTGAACCCACTCCCGGTGGTCCCCGCGAACAGCGCTACGCGCGTAGGTACGTGGCGGCCCGCCACCACCCGGGTTCTCTGACACTTCATGATCCGGCCGACGGCCCGGTATCCGGCACAGGTGCTTCGGATGCCGAACGCGGCACACCCAGACGCGAGATGGGCGAACAGTGACAAGTCCGATCGAGATCGAGGACAGCGCGACCAAGGTCGCCGCCGACGGCGAGGCGAAGCCCAAGGAGGCGGAAGCGTCGCTGGAGGGCCGGTCCCCCGGTCAGTTGATGTGGATGCGCTTCAAGCGTGACCGCACCGGCGTGATCTGCGCGTGGGTCGTCCTCGCGTATTTCGTCATCGGCCTCGCGGCCCCGCTGCTCACCATGCTGAGCGGAACCGACCCGTACACCCTGTACGGCCAGGACCCGTCGTACGCCGACACCCCGGTGCTCGACGAGTTCGGTCTCCCGCTGGGCTCCTTCGGCGGCGTGTCCGCCGATCACTGGTTCGGTGTCGAGCCGCAGCTCGGCCGCGACCTGTTCGCGATGATGGTCTTCGGCATCCGCACCTCGCTGTTCATGGCGGTGGGCGTCACCATCCTGACCATCGGCACCGGAGTGGTCATCGGTCTGATCGGCGGCTTCGTCGGCGGCAAGACCGACTACTTCATCGGCCGGGTCACGGACTTCTTCCTCGCCTTCCCCAGCCAGCTGTTCTTCATCGCCTTCATGCCCGTGGTCACCGCGTTCTTCGTGGACCCGCGGGAGGAGACCCCGACCTACTTCCGGGCCCTGGCGATCCTGATCGTGCTGTGGATCCTCGGCTGGATGGGCATGTCCCGCCTGGTCCGCTCGACCGTGCTGGCGCTGCGCGACCGGGAGTTCGTGGAGGCTGCCAAGGTCTCCGGCGCCTCGAACTGGCGGATCCTCTTCAAGGAGATCCTGCCCAACGTGGTGTCCCCGATCCTCGTGCAGTTCACCTACACGCTGCCGAGCGTCATCCTCAGCATCGCCTTCCTCTCCTTCGCCGGCGTGGGCTTCGTCGAGCCGACCCCGGACTGGGGCCGTCTCTTCGCGAACGGCGCCGACTACACGGAGCAGGCACCGGCCTTCATCTTCTTCCCCGGTGTGGCTCTGGTGATCTTCGTCCTGTGCTTCAACCTCCTCGGAGACTCGGTGCGGGACGCGTTCGACCCCAAGTCTGGACGGTGACGTCGTCCTAGGTGGGGGGTGACTGCCGCCCCCAACGTCGGCTGCCAGCCGCGTCAGGCAGTACTCAGGAAAACAAACCGACAGGTAGGTAATCACCCAATGAGACTGATGAACTCGCGCACCAGCCGCGCGATCGTGGTCGCCTTCGCGGCCGGCTCGCTCGCCCTGACCGGCTGCTCCAGCAACGACGGCGCCAAGCCGAAGACGGACGCCAAGGACCAGAACGCCGCCAAGGACCAGGCCAAGCCCATGGTCTACGCGGACGCCGCCGCCTCCCAGGGCCCGGCTCCCGAGGTTGCCGGTGCCAAGAAGGGCGGCACCATCAAGGCGTACATGGAGACCGACCTGACCCACCTGGACCCGGGTCAGATCTACGTCTCGGACGCCGGTCTCTTCTCGAACCTGATCCACCGTGGTCTTACCAACTTCAAGGAAGACGACAAGGGCAACCTGTCCGTCGTCGGTGACCTCGCCACCGACGCCGGCAAGATGTCCGACGACGGCAAGACCTGGACCTTCACCCTGAAGGACGGTCTGAAGGACGCCAACGGCAACCCGATCAACTCGGCCGACGTCCGCCACACCGTCGAGCGCACCTACGCGAAGTTCATCTTCGACGGTCCGTCCTACCTGCAGACCTGGCTGAGCGGCGCGGACTACCGCAAGGCGCTGCCGGACGGCGGCTTCGGCAAGAAGCACCTGCCGGACTCGGTCCTGGAGACGCCGGACGACAAGACCATCGTTTTCCACTTCGACACCCCGCGCCTGGACCTGCCGCAGACGCTGGCCATGCCCGGCTACTCCCTGGTTCCCGAGGAGACGGACACCAAGGAGAAGTACGACAAGGCCCCGGTCGCCACCGGTCCTTACAAGATCGAAGAGTTCAAGAGCGGCAAGTCCCTCAAGCTCGTCCGCAACGAGAACTGGGACCCGGCCTCCGACGCGGTGCGCAACGCGTACCCGGACGCCTGGAACTTCGAGATCGGCGTCACCGGCTCCACCCAGACCCAGCGTCTGATCGCCGACAACGGCGAGGACAAGAGCGCGATCCAGTTCACCGGCGGCATCGACGGCCCGAAGATCCCGCAGGTCCTCAAGGACAAGTCGATCAAGGCGCGGACCGTCCAGGGCTACCAGCCCTACGTGATGCAGCTGACCTTCAACCTGGACAAGGTCAAGAACAAGACGGTCCGTGAGGCCATCGCCGTCGGCATCAACTCCAAGTCGCTCATCGCGACCGAGGGTGGCGTCTACGGTGGCGACGCGGCGCCGAACCTGTTCGCCCCGACCCTGCCGGGCTACGAGCCCGACTACGACCCCTACGGCCGTCTGAAGACGCCGCAGGGTGACGTCAAGAAGGCCAAGGAACTCCTGAAGGACGTTCCGGCCGCCGACAAGAAGATCGTCTACGCCTACCCGGGCAGCGAGGCCGGCCAGCTCCGCAAGGTCGCCGTCGAGGACGCCCTGACCTCGCTCGGCTTCGACGTGGTGGCCAAGGAGATCGACGCCGCCAGCTTCTACGAGCAGATCGGCAAGCTGGACAACCCGTACGACGCCTACATCACGGGCTGGGGCCAGGACTGGCCGTCCGCCGCGACGGTCGTCACCCCGATCTACGACGGTGACCTGGTCAGCGACGGTGGCTCGAACTACTCGCACATCAAGGACCCGAAGGTCCAGGAGCTGATCAAGAAGGCCCTGAACCAGAAGCCCGAGGAGGCCCAGGCCACCTGGCAGGAGGCGCACCACTACATCCTCGAGGAGGTCATCCCGGCCGCCCCGCTGTGGTACGCCAAGCAGTTCCAGCTGTTCGGCTCGAACATCGGCGGTGCCCGCTACAGCGTCGAGTCCAGCTACATCGACGTGAACAGCCTCTTCCTCAAGAAGTAAGGCTTTACGGCTGACCGCGGGGATGCGCACCAGGCGGAGCGCATCCCCGCGGTTCCGCGAGTTCCCGCCTTCCCCGTCTCCGCAGAGAGCAGCCTTCCCGCCATGTTCAAGTTCCTCATCCGGCGCTCGGTCGGTGCTGTCGTCACCCTGTTCCTGATCAGCGCGGCGACCTTCTTCCTCTTCATCGCCGGACCGTCCGACTATGCCTCGCTGGCGTGTGGCAAGGACTGCTCGCCTGCGAGACTCGCCGACATCCGTGCGGCACTCGGCCTCGACCAGCCCGTCTTCGTGCAGTTCTGGGAGTTCGTGTCCGGCATCGTGATGGGCCGGGACTACCCGACCGGTCACTGCCCCGCTCCCTGTCTCGGTGTCTCCTTCAGCTCCGGGGAACAGGTCTGGGAAAGCATCAAGGGCAACTTCCCCACCACCCTGTCGCTGACCCTCGGCGGCATGGTCGTCTTCCTGGTCGTCGGCCTGGGCGCCGGCATGCTCGCGGCGTACAAGAAGGGCAGCGCGATCGACAAGGTGTCCTCGGGCGCCTCGATGGTGCTGAGCTCCTTCCAGATCTACTTCCTCGGCCCGCTGGTCCTGCTCGCCCTCGTCTACAGCACCGGCTGGTTCGAGTACCCCAAGTACGTGCCCTTCACCGAGACCCCCTTCGGCTGGCTGGCCGGTCTGTGGATCCCGATCCTGGTGATGTCCACGATCTTCACCGCGCAGTACACGCGTATGGCCCGCTCCGAGCTCATCCAGCAGCTCCAGGAGGAGCACGTCCGCACCGCCCGTGCCAAGGGCATGAGCCGCAAGTACGTGTTCTTCCGCTACGCCTGGCGCGGTTCGCTCATCCCGATCATCACGGTGCTGGGCATCGACATCTCGGCGCTGCTCTCCGGCGGCGTGGTCACCGAGCTGACGTTCTCGCTCCACGGCATCGGCCGCCTGGCGGTCGAAGGCGCGCAGTACAAGGACCTCCCGCTGACCATGGGCGTCATGCTGTTCAGCGCCTTCTTCATCCTGGTGTTCAACATGCTCTGCGACATCGCCTACGCCTACGTCGACCCGCGCATCCGGCTCTCCTAAGGAACGATCCACAGTGACCACTCTGACCAAGACTGAGGACGCGGCGGCCCCGGCCGGCTCCGACAGCTTCCTCTCGGTCCGCGACCTGCGGGTGCGTTTCTCCACCGAGGACGGCATCGTCAAGGCGGTCGACGGCCTCTCCTTCGACGTCGCGCGCGGCAAGACCCTCGGCATCGTCGGCGAGTCGGGCTCCGGCAAGTCCGTCACCAACCTGACGGTCCTCGGCCTGCACAACCCGGACACCACCACCATCGAGGGTTCGATCAACCTCGACGGCCAGGAGCTGCTCACCGCCTCCGAGCGCGAGCTGCAGAAGCTCCGCGGCAACAAGATGGCGATGATCTTCCAGGACCCGCTGACCGCCATGTCGCCGTACTACACGGTCGGCCGGCAGCTGTCCGAGCCCTACATGAAGCACAAGGGCGCCTCCAAGAAGGAGGCGAAGGACCGCGCCATCCAGATGCTGGAGAAGGTCGGCATCCCGCAGCCCCGGCTGCGCTTCGACGACTACCCGCACCAGTTCTCCGGCGGCATGCGCCAGCGCGCCATGATCGCCATGGCCCTGATGTGCGACCCGGAGCTGCTGATCGCGGACGAGCCGACCACCGCGCTCGACGTGACGGTGCAGGCGCAGATCCTCGACCTGCTCAAGGACCTGCAGCAGGAGTTCGGCTCCGCCATCGTCTTCATCACCCACGACCTGGGCGTCATCGCCAACATGGCGGACGACATCATGGTGATGTACGGCGGCCGGGCCATGGAGCGCGGCACCGTCCGCGAGGTGCTCCGCGAGCCCCGTCACCCCTACACCTGGGGCCTGCTGAGCTCGATGCCGCGGCTGGACAGCGACGTGAACATCGCGCTGGAGCCGATCCCCGGCTCCCCGCCCTCGCTGCTCAACCTGCCCACCGGCTGCCGGTTCAGCCCGCGCTGCGTCTTCAAGGACCAGGTCCCCGGCGACCTGTGCACGACCGTCTCGCCCGCGCTGGGCGAGAGGCACGAGGACACCTCCTGCCACCTGACGGCGGAGCAGAAGCAGTCCATATTCATCGACAAGATCCAGCCCCGGCTGCGCTAGGGAGCACCGAGACATGAGCGACAACCTCACCGCCCCAGAGCAGAAGCAGCCCGAGGCCACCCCCGCGCCCGCGGCCGAGAGCAAGGCACTGCTCGAGGTCAAGGGCCTGACCATGCACTTCCCGGTGTACGGCGGCTTCCCGTTCAAGCGGAAGGTCGGCGCGGTCCAGGCCGTCGACAACGTGGACCTGGTGGTCCACGAGGGCGAGGCCCTCGGCGTCGTCGGCGAGTCCGGCTGCGGCAAGTCGACCACCGGCCGGCTGATCACCCGCCTGATGGAGCCCACCGCGGGCACCATCACCTACCGCGGCAACGACATCACCCGTGCGTCGCGCAAGGAACTGGCGCCGATCCGGTCCGAGATCCAGATGATCTTCCAGGACCCGTACTCGTCGCTGAACCCGCGGCAGACCGTCGGCACGATCATCAAGTCGCCGATGGAGATCAACGGGATCAACCCGCCCGGCGGCCGGGACAAGCGGGTCAAGGAGCTCCTGGAGCTCGTCGGCCTGAACCCGGAGCACTACAACCGCTTCCCGCACGAGTTCTCCGGCGGTCAGCGCCAGCGCATCGGCGTCGCCCGCGCCCTGGCGGTCAACCCCAAGCTGATCGTCGCCGACGAGCCGGTCTCCGCGCTCGACGTGTCCATCCAGGCGCAGGTCGTCAACCTGCTGAAGAAGGTGCAGGACGAGCTCGGCATCGCGTTCGTCTTCATCGCGCACGACCTGGCGATCGTGCGGCACTTCTCGCAGCGCGTCGCGGTGATGTACCTGGGCAAGGTCGTCGAGGTCGGCGACCGGGACGACATCTACAACCGTCCCCGTCACCCGTACACGCACGCCCTGCTGTCGGCCGTTCCGGAGGTCGAGGTCGAGGACGGCGAGCCGCGCGAGCGCATCCGCCTGTACGGCGACGTGCCCTCCCCGGTCAACCCGCCGTCGGGCTGCCGCTTCCGCACCCGCTGCTGGAAGGCCCAGGACAAGTGCGCGACGGAAGAGCCGCCGCTGGTCCAGATCTCCGGCAACCGCGACGGCCACCTCACGGCCTGCCACTTCCCGGAGGAGCCGACCACGCACCGCGAGGAGTCCGTCGTCCTCGACCCGGCGCTGAAGGCGCTGGAGGCCGAGCACGCCGCTCCCGCCGAGGGCGCCGGGAGTGCCGTCGGCGACAAGGACTGACCTTCCGGTCCGTCCGCACCCGAAGGGCCGGCAGGGGCATCACGCCCCTGCCGGCCCTTCGGCCTTTCCTCGCCCGGCCGGGCGACCTCCTCACCCGTACGGGTGGACATCGGGTGAACCGGAACGTCAACGGCGATATGCATCGTTCACCGGATGAATCGGTCGGCGATCGGCCGGCGATCCGCCGGTGACCGGTCACCGACGGCCGGACACCGACACGGGACCGGTCGGGCCCGGACAAGGGAGAGGGAGGCACGCCATGCGCCGAGGACGAGACGGGGGTGCGGCGGACGCCAGGCGCCCGCGCGTCGTGGCGGGTACGCGCACCGCCACCCGGACCCCGCGGCCCGCCACCC
>NZ_JBRIOU010000004.1:580464-585021 GCF_053474865.1 Streptomyces sp. CO7 | reverse complement strand
CCCCAGGAGGAGCTGAGGACCCCGCCCTCGTCCCCGCCGCCACCGCGGTCGTGCTGCTCGCCGCGGCCTGCGGCGGCGGAGGCGGTGGCGGCGGGGACGAGGGCGGGGTCCTCAGCTCCTCCTGGGGCGACCCGCAGAACCCGCTGGAGCCGGCCAACACCAACGAGGTGCAGGGCGGCAAGGTCCTCGACATGATCTTCAGGAACCTGAAGAAGTACGACCCGAAGACCGGCGCGGCCCAGGACATGCTCGCCGAGAAGATCGAGACCTCCGACTCCCAGAACTTCCGCATCACGGTCAAGGACGGCTGGAAGTTCAGCAACGGCGAGGCGGTCACCGCCCGTTCGTTCGTGGACGCGTGGAACTACGGCGCGAGCCTGAAGAACAACCAGAAGAACGCCTACTTCTTCCAGTACATCGACGGCTACGACAAGACCCACCCGGAGAGCGGCTCGCAGAGCGCCGACACCCTCTCCGGCCTGAAGGTCGTCGACGACCGGACCTTCACCGTCAAGCTGTCCCAGAAGTTCTCCACCTTCCCGGACACCCTGGGCTACAACGCCTACGCCCCGCTGCCCCGCGCCTTCTTCGACGATCACGACGCCTGGATTGCCAAGCCGGTCGGCAACGGCCCGTACCAGGTCGACTCCTACGCCAAGGGCTCGCAGATGTCGCTGCGCGCCTGGGACGGCTACAACGGCCCGGACAAGGCGCAGAACGGCGGGGTCGACCTCAAGGTCTACACGGACAACGCCACCGCCTACAACGACCTGATGTCCGGCAACCTCGACCTGGTCGACGACATCCCGGCCAGCCAGCTGAAGAACGCGCCCAACGACCTCGGCGACCGGTACATCAACACCCCCGCGGGCATCCTCCAGACCCTGGCCTTCCCCTTCTACGACAAGGCGTGGAACAGGCCGGGCATGGAGAAGGTCCGCAAGGGCCTGTCCATGGCGATCGACCGCAAGCAGATCACCGAGACCATCTTCCAGAAGACCCGCACCCCGGCCACCGACTGGACCTCCCCGGTCCTCGGCGAGGAGGGCGGCTACCGCGAGGGTCTGTGCGGCGACGGCTGCGAGTACAAGCCGCAGGACGCCAAGCAGCTCATCGAGGAGGGCGGTGGCCTGCCCGGCGGCCAGGTCAAGATCACTTTCAACGCGGACACCGGCTCCCACCGGGACTGGGTCGAGGCGGTCTGCAACAGCATCAACCGCGCCCTGGGCCAGGGGAAGGCGTGCGTCCCCAACCCGGTCGGCACCTTCGCCGACTACCGCAACCAGATCGGCGACGAGAAGATGCCCGGCCCCTTCCGGGCCGGTTGGCAGATGGACTACCCGCTGATCCAGAACTTCCTCCAGCCGCTCTACTACACCAACGCCTCGTCCAACGACGGCAAGTGGTCCAACCAGCAGTTCGACGACCTGGTCGACGAGGCCAACGCCGAGTCGGACACCACGAAGGCGGTGGACACCTTCGTCAAGGCCGAGGAGGTGGTCCGCGACGAGATGGCCGCCATCCCGCTCTGGTACCAGAACGGCTCCGCCGGCTACTCGGAGCGGCTCTCCGACGTCGCCCTGAACCCCTTCAGCGTCCCGGTGTACGACCGGATCAAGGTCAGCTGACCCGGAAGGCCGCCGTGAGGCCGGCACCGCACCGAGGCCGGGAGGCACCATGGGACGCTATGTGATCCGGCGTCTGCTGCAGATGATCCCCGTGTTCGTGGGGGCGACACTGCTGATCTTCCTGATGGTCAACGTCATGGGCGACCCGATCGCCGGGCTCTGCGGCGACCGCGCCTGCGACCCGGCGACGGCAGCCCGGCTCAAGGCGGAGTTCGGCCTCGACCAGCCCGTCTGGAAGCAGTACCTCACCTACATGGGCAACGTGCTCACCGGCGACTTCGGGACCGCCTTCAACGGCCAGAAGGTCACCGAACTGATGGCCACCGCCTTCCCGGTGACCATCCGGCTGACCCTGGTGGCGATCCTCTTCGAGATCGTCATCGGCATCGCCCTCGGCGTGGTCACCGGCATGCGCCGCGGGCGGCCGGTCGACACCGGGGTGCTGGTCGCCACCCTGGTCGTGATCTCCGTGCCCACCTTCGTCACGGGCCTGCTGCTCCAGCTGCTGCTGGGCGTGAAGTGGGGCTGGATCAATCCGTCGGTCTCCTCCGACGCCACCTTCGGCGAGCTGATCGTCCCCGGCCTGGTGCTGGCCTCGGTGTCGCTGGCCTACGTCACCCGGCTGACCCGGACCTCCATCGCCGAGAACCGCCGCTCCGACTACGTCCGCACGGCCGTCGCCAAGGGGCTCCCGCGCCGCCGGGTGGTCTCGCGCCACCTGCTGCGCAACTCGCTGATCCCGGTGGTCACCTTCATCGGCACCGACGTCGGCGCGCTGATGGGCGGCGCCATCGTCACCGAACGGATCTTCAACATCCACGGGGTCGGCTACCAGCTCTACCAGGGCATCCTCCGGCAGAACACCCAGACGGTGGTCGGCTTCGTGACGGTGCTGGTGCTGGTCTTCCTGGCGGCGAACCTGATCGTCGACCTCCTGTACGCCGTTCTCGACCCGAGGATCCGCTATGCCTGAGCCCCGGCCGAACTCCGACCCCGGCGAACTGGAGGGCGGGCACTCCAAGGACCGCGTCGGCCCCGAGGACGGGGCCATCGCCGGGACGGGCTTCGGCGGCTCCATGGACCTGGCCGCCGACGAGGGCCGGGCGCTGGAGCGGGACCCCGAGCACGACGGCGCCGGGCCCGCCGACCGGCCCCGCTCCCTGTGGTCGGACGCCTGGCGGGACCTGCGCCGCAACCCGGTCTTCGTGATCTCCGCGCTGCTGATCCTGTTCCTGGTCGTCATCGCGATCTGGCCCGGCCTGCTGACCTCCGGCGATCCGCTCGACTGCGACCTCGCCAAGGCCCAGCAGGGATCCCAGCCCGGCCACCCCTTCGGCTTCAACGCCCAGGGCTGCGACGTGTACACCCGCACCGTCTACGGCGCCCGCACCTCGGTCACCGTCGGCGTCTGCGCCACCCTCGGCGTCGCGCTGCTCGGCAGCGTCCTGGGCGGTCTCGCCGGCTTCTTCAGCGGGGTCTGGGACGCACTGCTCTCCCGGCTCACCGACGTCTTCTTCGCCATCCCCGTGGTGCTGGGCGGCCTGGTGCTGCTGTCGGTGGTCACCAGCAACACCGTCTGGCCGGTCATCGGCTTCATGGTGCTGCTGGGCTGGCCGCAGATCTCCCGCATCGCCCGCGGCTCGGTCATCACCGCCCGGCAGCACGACTACGTGCAGGCGGCCCGGGCGCTCGGCGCGTCCAGCCCTCGGATGCTGCTGCGGCACATCGCGCCCAACGCCGTCGCCCCGGTGATCGTGGTCGCCACCATCGCGCTCGGCACCTACATCGCCCTGGAGGCCACGCTGTCCTTCCTGGGCGTCGGCCTGAGGCCGCCCACGGTCAGCTGGGGCATCGACATCTCCTCCGCCTCCCCGTACATCCGCAACGCCCCGCACATGCTGCTCTGGCCGGCCGGCGCGCTGGCGATCACGGTGCTCGCGTTCATCATGCTCGGCGACGCGGTCCGCGACGCCCTCGACCCGAAGCTGAGGTGAGCCGCGCCATGCTGCTCGAGGTCCGCGACCTGCGCGTGGAGTTCGCCACCCGCGAAGGCGTCGCCAAGGCGGTCAACGGGGTCAGCTACTCGGTCGCGGAGGGGGAGACGCTCGCCGTGCTCGGCGAGTCGGGCTCCGGCAAGTCCGTCACCGCTCAGGCGATCATGGGCATCCTCGACATGCCGCCCGGCCGGATCACCGGCGGCGAGATCCTCTTCCAGGGACGCGACCTGCTGCGCCTCAAGGAGGAGGAACGGCGGGGCATCCGCGGCGCGGAGATGGCGATGATCTTCCAGGACGCGCTCTCCTCCCTCAACCCCGTGCTCACCGTGGGGGACCAGCTGGGCGAGATGTTCGTCGTCCACCGCGGCATGTCGAAGAAGGACGCCCGCGCCAGGGCGGTCGAGCTGATGGACCGGGTCCGCATCCCGGCCGCCGCCCAGCGGGTGCGGGACTACCCGCACCAGTTCTCCGGCGGCATGCGCCAGCGCATCATGATCGCCATGGCGCTGGCCCTCGAACCGGCGCTGATCATCGCCGACGAGCCCACCACCGCGCTGGACGTGACGGTCCAGGCGCAGGTCATGGACCTGCTCGCCGAGCTGCAGCGCGAGTACCGGATGGGCCTCATCCTCATCACCCACGACCTCGGCGTGGTCGCCGACGTCGCCGACAAGATCGCCGTGATGTACGCCGGCCGGATCGTCGAGACGGCCCCGGTGCACGACCTGTACAAGGCGCCCGCCCACCCCTACACCCGGGGCCTGCTGGACTCCATCCCGCGCCTGGACCACAAGGGCCGCGAGCTGTACGCGATCAAGGGGTTGCCGCCCAGCCTCACCGCCATTCCGTCCGGGTGCCCCTTCCACCCACGCTGCCCGATGGTCCAGGACGTCTGCCGCACCGACGTGCCCCCGCTGTACGCGGTGGAACCG
>NZ_JBRIOU010000004.1:578834-580364 GCF_053474865.1 Streptomyces sp. CO7 | reverse complement strand
TTCCGGTCCCGCCGCCTCGCCGGTGGGGGACCGCCGCCCGACCGCCCTCGCCTCGCCGCTGAGGACCGCCGCCCGACCGCCCTCGCCTCGCCGGTGGGGACCGCCGCCCGACCGCCCCAGCCGGCCGAACCGCCCGCCAGGAGAACCGATGGCCACCATGGCGCCCGTGCCCGGCACGGACACGACGACCGAGCCGATCCTCGAGGTCGAGGGGCTCGTCAAGCACTACCCGCTCACCCAGGGCATCCTCTTCCGCAAGCAGACCGGCGCGGTCAAGGCCGTCGACGGCGTCGACTTCGCCCTCGGCCGCGGCGAGACCCTCGGCATCGTCGGGGAGTCCGGCTGCGGCAAGTCCACGGTGGCGCGGATGCTGGTCAACCTCGAACGCCCCACCGCCGGGGTGATCCGCTACAAGGGCGAGGACGTCACCCGCCTGTCCGGGCGCGCGCTGAAGGCCGTCCGCCGCAACATCCAGATGGTGTTCCAGGACCCCTACACCTCGCTCAACCCCCGGATGACGGTCGGCGACATCATCGGCGAGCCCTACGACATCCATCCCGAGGTCGCGCCCAAGGGCGACCGCCGGCGCCGCGTCCAGGGGCTGCTGGAGGTGGTGGGCCTCAGCCCCGAGCACATCAACCGCTACCCGCACCAGTTCTCCGGCGGCCAGCGCCAGCGCATCGGCATCGCGCGGGGCCTCGCGCTGCGCCCCGAGATCATCGTCGCCGACGAACCGGTCTCCGCGCTGGACGTCTCGGTCCAGGCGCAGGTGGTCAACCTGCTGGAGCGGCTCCAGGACGAGTTCGGCCTCGCGTACGTCTTCATCGCGCACGACCTGTCCGTCGTCCGGCACATCTCGGACCGGGTGGGGGTGATGTACCTGGGCCGCATCGTGGAGATCGGCACCGACGGGCAGATCTACGACCACCCCACGCACCCCTACACGCAGGCCCTGCTCTCCGCCGTCCCCGTCCCCGACCCGCGGGCCCGCGACCGCCGCGAGCGGATCATCCTCACCGGGGACGTGCCCTCCCCGACCAACATCCCCTCCGGCTGCCGCTTCCGCACCCGCTGCTGGAAGGCGCAGCAGCGGTGCGCGGACGAGGTCCCGCTGCTCGCCGTCCCGGAGGCGTTCCGCGGCGAGGAGGGCCCGGCCGCCCATCCGTCGGCCTGTCACTTCGCCGAGGAGAAGCGGGTGGTGCCGCCCGACCAGCCTTAACAGCCCGGCAACCGCGCGGACTCCCGCGCGCCACACGCCTGCGGAAGACTGTGTCCCGTACGGCCGTGCGGGTGCCGTGAACCGGGCCGGGGCTCTCCAACAGCCCCGGCCCGTCCCCGCCTCCTCCGTCCGCGGGCGTGGCCGACGCACCCCACTGCGACCGGCTGCGCCTCACCCTTCCGCGGGCGGCTGCGCCCCACCCCCTTTCGGGCGGCTGCGCCTCACCCTTCCGCGAGCAGCTGGCCCACCCCCCTGTGGGCGGCAGCGCCTCATCCCCTGGGAGCGGCTGACCCAACCCCCCTGCGGGCGAC
>NZ_JBRIOU010000004.1:574331-578734 GCF_053474865.1 Streptomyces sp. CO7 | reverse complement strand
GCACGAGGTCCTGCCCTTGTCGGGGGGGACGCACATGACGCCGCAGGAACTCCACCTGGAACAGGAGCAGGTTCTCCGCCACCCGCTCCTGCGGCGTCATGTGCGTCACCCCCGACAAGGGCAGGACCTCGTGCGGACGCCCCGCCGCCAGCAACGCCGAGGACAGCCGCAGCGAGTGCGCCACCACCACGTTGTCGTCCGCCAGCCCGTGGATCACCATCAACGGCCGCACCGTCTCCGCCGCCCCGGAGAGCCCCTCGTCCGTCACCAGCGAACTCGACGCGTAGGCGTCCCCGTTCACCGCGGGGTCCCCGAGGTACCGCTCGGTGTAGTGGGTGTCGTAGAGCCGCAGGTCGCTGACCGGCGCCCCCGCGATCCCCGCGGCGAAGACGTCCGGCCGCCGCAGCACGGCCATCGCGGCGAGGTACCCGCCGAACGACCAGCCCCGGATCGCGACCCGCGAGAGGTCCAGCGGGTACCGCTCGGCGAGGTCGTGGAGGGCGTCGATCTGGTCCTCCAGGGCGAGCGTCAGGTCGCCGGCGACGGACTTCTCCCAGGCGGGCGAGCGCCCCGGCGTGCCCCGCCCGTCGGCGACGATCACCGCGAACCCCTGGTCGGCGAGCCACTGCGAGGTCAGGTGGGCGTTGTGGGCGGCGTACACACGCTGCCCGTGCGGGCCACCGTAGGGATCCATCAGGACGGGCAGAAGGTCGCCCGCACGGTGGTGCGCGGGCAACAGCACGGCGCACGGAATGCGCCGTGCGCCCGCTTCGGTGAGGGAGAGCCTGGGGGTCAGGCCGGGGTCCGCGGCGTGCGAGGCGATCCGCGCGACCTCCTCGCCGTCCCGCAGCACCCGCACCACCGCCCCGGGCCGGTCGAGCACCGAGGACACCAGCACCGTCACCCCGCCCGCGCGCACCGCCGTGTGGACGCCCGGCTCCTGCGACACCCGCTCGACCCCGCTCGCGGTGACCCGGTGGACGTGCACCTCGCCGAGTTCCGCTTCGGCCGCCCCCTCACCCGCGGAGGCGGACACCAGGACGTCGTCCTCACCGACGTCCAGCACCGCCCGCAGGTGCAGCCGCGCGTCGGTGAGGGTGCGCCCGCCCACCGCCAGGGCCCGCGCCCCGCTCTCGTCGGTGATCCGCACCAGCTCCCCGCCCGGGCTCCAGCAGGGCGTGGCAGCGAACAATTCAAGCCATGTTGGATCTTTCTCCCGGAGCACCGTGCTGGTGGCCCCGGTGTCCGGGTCGACGGCGAGCGTGAGCTGCGTGCGCTGGTCCCGGCTCTGCACCAGGATCAGCGGCGAACCGGCCGCTGACCAGTGCACTCGTGCCAGGTACGGGAACGCCTCGCGGTCCCAGAGGACCTCCGTGCGGCTGCCGTCGAGGTCCAGGGCGAACAACTGTACGTCCGCGTTGGGGGTTCCGGCCGCGGGGTACGCGTGCGCCCGCGGTTCGCTGTCGGGGTTCGCGGGATCGGCGATCCACCACCGCCGGACCGGCGCGTCGTCGTACCGGGCGACCAGCAGCCGGTCCGACCCGGGGGCCCACCAGAAGCCCCGGTCGCGTCCCATCTCCTCCGCCGCGACGAACTCGGCGAGCCCGTACGCGACCGTCCCGGACTCCGGTTCCGCCAGCGCCCGGTCCCCCTCGCCGTCCGCCCCCACGACCCTCAGCGCGCCGCCCGCGGCATAGGCGACGAGGCGCCCGTCGGGGGAGGGGCGGGGGTCGGTCACCGGCCCGGGGACACGCAGCTCGCGCACCGCGCCGTCCGTCGTCGAGGCGCAGAAAAGCCGCCCTGACAAGGCAAAACATGCCAAACCAGCGGCGGCGTCGGTGGCGTGGGAGACGATGCCGGCGCCGCCCTCGCGGCTCCGCTCACGCCGGGCCCGCTCCTGCGGGGACAGGTCCTCCTCGCCGCCGCCGAGCAGGGCGACCGGGTCCGCCACGAGCCGCTCCACGGGGTCCTGGCCGGGCAGCAGATCCAGCACCCACAGGGCGCCCGCCCGGTCCGTGCCGGAACGCGAGCGCAGGAAGACGACCCGTGAGCCGTCGGGTGCGACGGTGAACGCGCGGGGCGCGCCGAGAGTGAATCGCTGGGTGCGGGCATGCCGCCGGGGGAAGGATTCGGTGTCCGTCTGCATGACCCGACCATATTGGCCATGCGCCCCCCTTGTGCGGCTGTGCGCCGACTCATGCGTTGCCCCGGATAGTTATGATCACTGCCGTCCGGTGGGTATCAACCTGCTGGCTGCGCGAAGGATTTGTCGCCCCTTCGGTCCGACTGCCAGTGTCCTAGGGAGCTTTGGAGGTGAACCGCCGTGGCACTCTCGATCTCGGTGGTGGTGCTGCTGGCGATCGTCGTCTTCTTGCTGATCAAGAAGTCGGGGCTGAAGGCGGGGCATGCGATCGTCTGCATGCTGCTCGGGTTCTACCTCGCCGCCTCGTCGGTGGCCCCGACGATCAACGAGCTGACGAACAACATCGCCGGCATGATCGGCAGCTTCAAGTTCTGACCCGGCGTCCTCCACCGTCCCGCATACCCCCGGGACGGCGGCGTACACCAGGCAGTGCGCCGGGGCGTTCCGCCGGGCCTTGGGCTCCCGCCTAAGCTGGCCCCATGACGGAAACGCCCGCTCGTCGCCTGCTGCTGGTGCACGCGCACCCGGACGACGAGTCGATCAACAACGGCGCCACCATGGCCCGCTACGCGGCCGAGGGCGCCGGGGTCACCCTGGTCACCTGCACGCTGGGCGAGCTCGGCGAAGTGATCCCGCCCGAGCTCGCGCACCTGTCCGGCGCCGCGCTGGGCACGCACCGCCGTCAGGAGCTGGCCGCCGCCATGCGGGAACTGGGCGTCCACGACGTCCGGCTGCTCGGCGGTGCGGGCCGCTACGGCGACTCCGGGATGATGGGCCTGCCCGACAACGACGCCCCGGGCGCCTTCTGGGGAGCCCCCGTCGACGAGGCCGCCGAGCACCTGGTCGCCGTGATCCGCGAGGTCCGCCCCCAGGTCCTGGTCACCTACGACCCGAACGGCGGCTACGGCCACCCCGACCACGTGCAGGCCCACCGCGTCGCCATGCGCGCGGCCGAACTGGCCGCCGACCCGGGGCTGCGCCCCGACCTCGGCGAGGCATGGGACATCCCGAAGGTCTACTGGACCCGGATGCCCCGCGCGGTCGCCGAGGAGGCCTTCGCCCGCCTGCACGAGGCGCTGCCCGGCCTCCCCTTCCCGGCGGCCGCCGCCGTGGACGACCTGCCCGGCATCGTGGACGACCCGTCGCTGATCACCGCCCGGCTCGACGCCGGGGGCACCGCGCACGCCGCCGCCAAGGCCGCCGCGATGACCGCCCACGCCACCCAGATCGCCGTCCACGGCCCTTGGTTCGCGCTCTCCAACGACCTGGCCCAGCCGCTGTTCGCGGTGGAGCACTACCAGTTGGTGAAGGGCCGCCCGGGCGGACCGGGCGTCGAGACCGACCTGTTCGCCGGGGTCGCCCCGGTGTCCGACGCGCACCAGGAAGGCGCCGCATGAGCGCGAACTCCAAGGACCCGCGGCAGCGGCCCGCCGGGAGCCTGCTGGCCCAGCCGCTGCGGATGCCCTCGGCCGGCCGGACCGCCGCGTACGCCGGGCTGCTCCTGCTGGGCGCCGTGGCCGGGGTGGCCGGCGCGCTGGTGCAGGGCGCCTTCTTCCCCGCCGGGACGCTGCTGGCGCTCGCCGGGGCCGCCGGCACCTTCCTCGGCGGCGCCCGTCTGACGGGTACCCGGGCCGGCGCGGCGGTTCCGGTCGTCGGGTGGCTGGCCGCGGTCGTGCTGCTCACCACCAGCCGGCCCGAGGGCGACTTCGTCTTCGCCGCGAGCCTGCGGCCCTACCTGTTCCTCCTCGGCGGAATGGTGGTCGCTATGATCTGCGCCACCCTCGGAGGCGGCCGCAACCGCTGACTGCACCGCCCGACTTGGGAGAGACGTCCCGCTTCGTCCTGCCGTCCTGGCGTCCCCTGGGGCGGGAAAGCCCTCGGCCGTGGGTTACCCGCGGGAAGCGGCCAGTATCGTGGAGCGCGCCGCCGAGAAGCCCGCTATGAGGTCGTGACGGGCGGCGGAGCCAACCGGGAGAACCTGCCTTGAGTCGTGAAACTGACAGTCCGTCCCCCACGCCCAACGGGCCCGGCGGATCCTCGCACCCCTCCGGGCCGTCGCGCCCCGAGGAGCGTAAGACCGAGACCACACTGACGACCCGGGTGAAGATCAACATCCCCGGGTCCCGGCCGATCCCGCCCGTGGTGGTACGCCAGCCGGTCGGCGACGGTTCCTCCGCCCCGGGTGATCAGCCCGAGACGGGCGGCCCCGCCGCGCCGTCCGGGCGTGCCGACGCCCCGTCCGCCGCGCCCGGAGACACGC
>NZ_JBRIOU010000004.1:573837-574231 GCF_053474865.1 Streptomyces sp. CO7 | reverse complement strand
AGGCCGCACCGGGCCGGCCCGCGCTGCCGGGCCCGTCGGCGCCCTCCCAGGGCGGCGCCCCGGGCCAGGGCGGATCCCCGGCGGCCGACGGCCGGAGCCGCACGCCCGCCGCGGGCGCCCCGGCCCCTGCCCTGCCGCAGCGCCCCACCGCGCCCCGCCCCGGCGGCGGCGCGCCCACCGGACAGCGCCCGCCGGGCGCCCCGCGTCCCTCCGGCGCGTCCAACGCCCCCGGCGCCTCGCGCCCGGGCGGCCAGGGCGGCACCAACGGCGCCGGGCTCCCCGGCGCGACCGGCGGACCGGTGGCCCCCGGCCACGGCGGCGGCACCGGCTCGGTCGACGTCACCGAGGCGCTCAACGCCGGCCCGCTCGGCCCCCGCGGCGGCCAGGCGCCGGG
>NZ_JBRIOU010000004.1:564825-573737 GCF_053474865.1 Streptomyces sp. CO7 | reverse complement strand
CGGGTGCCCGCGGGCTCCGGACCGGCCGGCGGCGTCCCCGGCGGTCCCGCCGCGCCGCCGCCAGGCAGGCCCGGCGGTCCCGTGGCCCCCACCCCGGCGCCCGTGCCCGCCTCGGCGGCGCAGCCCGTACGGAAGAAGGGCCGCAACAAGCTGGTCCTGCTCGGCGGCGGCCTGGTGGCCCTGTGCGCCGTGGCGTACGGCGCCGGACTGCTGCTCAACCACTCCGACGTGCCCAAGGGCACCACCGTGCTCGGCGTGGAGATAGGCGGCGGCACCCGCGACGAGGCCGCGCAGAAGCTGGACCAGGCCCTGGGCGACCGCGCGGACAAGCCGCTGCAGCTCACCGTCGAGGGCGACACCGTCAGCCTCGAGCCCGACCAGGCCGGCCTGGACCTCGACACCCGGGCCACCGTGGGCGCCGCCGCGAAGAGCGACTACAACCCGGTCTCGGTGATCGGCTCGCTCTTCGGCCAACAGCGCGAGATCGAGCCCAACCTGCCGGTCGACTCCGAGAAGCTGCGCGCCGCGCTCCAGGAGGCCGCCGGCGGCGCCGGCTCGGTCACCGAGGGCGGCATCGAGTTCAAGGCGGGCAAGGCCGTCGCTGTCCACGGCAAGCCCGGCAAGGGGCTCGACGTCGAGCAGGCCGTCCCCGCCGTCAAGGAGGCCTACCGCCGGCAGGTCGCCACCGGCGACGCCGGGGCCGTGGAGCTGCCGGTCGTCACCCGCGAGCCCAGCGTCCCGGACGCCGAGGTGGACCGGATGATGAAGGAGTTCGCCAAGCCCGCCATGTCCGGTCTGGTGACCGTGCAGACCGACGCAGCGCACACCATCTCCTTCAGCCCGCAGAACTCGCTCTGGCGCTTCCTGCGCGTGCAGGCCGTCGACGGCCGGCTGGTCGAGAGCTACGACAAGGCCGAGCTGGAGAAGCTCTACGGCGAGACCTTCGACGGGGTGCTGATCACCCGCGGCACCGGCAAGAAGACGCCGGTGACCGTCGAGGACGTCATCGGCGCGCTGCGCCCCGCCCTGAAAAGCACCACCGAGCGGGTCGCCGTCATCGAGACCGACCCCAGCTGACCGCGGCACCGCCGCACCGACGGGTCCGCCCGCACCGCCCCCGAGGGCGGTGCGGGCGGACCCGTTCGGGTACCCGGGCGGGCCGGCGGGTCAGTTGAGGCGGGCGCGGGCCGCGCGCGCCTGGCCGCGTACCCGCTCGGCCAGTTCCTCGTCGACCGCCTCCACCACGTCGGCGTACACCTCGAGTTCCTCCGCCCCGGCCGTGAAGTCGCCCCGGGCGATCAGCAGCTGGGCGTACTCGTGGCGCAGGTTCGCCGGGCGGGCGGGCAGCAGCAGCGACAGCTCCAGCGCCCACAGCGCGGTCGCGGACTGCTCAGGGCGGGCCGCCGCCCAGGCCCGGATGTTGTTGAGGATCCGCATCACCACCTCCAGCGGCCGGGCAGGCGTCCATACCGAGGGGTCCGCCGGGTCCGGGGAGTCGCCCGTGGCGTCCAGCACCAGCAGTTCGGCGTCGGCGCCGGTCAGCAGCCGCCCGCCCGCGAACGGGTCGGCCAGCACCTGGCGTGCCGGATCGTCCGCGGGCCCGAAGCCGACGACGAAGTGACCCGGCAGCGCCACCCCGTGGACCGGGGCGCCGGCCCTGCGGGCGACCTCCGTCCACACCACCGACAGCAGGATCGGCAGGCCCCGCCTGCGCTGCAGCACCTCGTGCAGCAGCGAGGACCGCAGGTCGCGGTAGTCGGCGTGGCCGCCGCCGAAGCCCTCGGCCTCGCCGAGCAGCAGGCGCGCCGCCTCGGCCCACTCGCGCGGGCCGCCCGGCCGGTAGGGCAGCAGCCCGGCCAGCCGGTCCAGCTCCATCTGCGCCTCGTCCATGCCGGTCTCGTCGAGCGAGCCGTCCGCGACCGCGCCGATCAGCAGACAGAGCATCACCAGGTCCGGACGCTCGGCGCGGGCCTCGGCGGCGAACCGCGCGGTCCAGCGGGCGCGTTGCCCCAGCCCGGCCGGGGTGGGAGGTTCGGGGGTCAGCATGCCGTGCGGTCGCCTCCTCAGGCCTCGGGGGAGCGGTAGTGGTGGTAGGCGTGGTGGGCGGCGAAGCCCAGGGCGTCGTAGAGCCGGCGCGCCCCGGCGTTGTCCGTCTCCACCTGGAGCCAGCCCGCGGAGGCGCCCTCCTCCATCGCCTTCCCGGCGAGCGCCGCCATCACCCGCGTCGCCAGTCCCTCACGGCGTCGCTCCGGGGCGACCTCCACGGCGGCGAACCCGGCCCACCGGCCGTCCACCACACAGCGCCCGATGGCCGCGGGCGGCGCGCCGTCCGCGCCGGGGACGGTGGCGAACCAGACCGAGGGGCCGCCCTCCAGCACCCGGCGGGCCGCCTCGCCGACACCCTTGCGCTGGTAACGGGCCAGCCAGGAGTCGCTCGTGTGCCGGGAGAACTCCACCGGGACCGCGCCCGGCCCGGTCCCGGCCGGCTCCACGGCGTCGGCCACCGGCGCCAGACCGCCGATCCACAGCTCCGCGGAGACCTCGCGTATCCAGCCGCGGTCCTCCAGGGCGGCGCAGAGCAGTTCGTCGGCCCCTTCCGCGCCGGTCGCCGCCTGGACGTAGGCGGGCAGCCCCCGTTCGGCGTACCAGGCGCGGACGGCCGCCAGCGCCTCGTCGAGGTCCCGCCCCGGGTCGCCCAGCGGGAGCACCGAGTTGGCGCGCCGGGTGAACCCGGAGGAGGCGCGCAGCACCCACGCGCCGAGCGGCTCGCTCTCCACGGGAGGCCACGCCCGCGCGGCGACCCGGGAGAGCTCCGGGTAGGTGGCGGCGGGGCCGCGGCGGCGGGCCGGGGCGTCGGGCACCACCTTGCCCGCCACGACGGCGGACTCCTCGATCCGCACCCGCTCGCCGTTCCGACGGGTGATCAGGAGCACGCCCTCGTCCCATGATGTGAGAACGCCGACGGTGTCGGTGAACTTCGCCCCCGCGACGCCCTCTTCGGCGAGCCGCCGTACGGAGACGCGTTTGCCCACGTCAGAGCCGGTAAGGTGCAGCGCGGCTCGAGCTGCGGTGGAGAATTCCACGGGTCGGATCACCCCTCGTGTTCGGTTCGGGTCCCGAAGTGGAGATACTAGGGGCGGGCATCGACGACGCCGCGCTCCCGCGCGCCAGGCGGCGGAGCCTGCGGAGGCCCGCCAGCGCCCTATCGAGGAGGAACGACAGCGTGACCTACGTCATCGCGCAGCCTTGTGTCGACGTGAAGGACAAGGCGTGCATCGAGGAGTGCCCGGTCGACTGCATCTACGAGGGGCAGCGCTCCCTCTACATCCACCCGGATGAGTGCGTCGACTGCGGGGCCTGCGAGCCGGTCTGCCCGGTCGAGGCCATCTTCTACGAGGACGACACGCCGGACGAGTGGAAGGACTACTACAAGGCCAATGTGGAGTTCTTCGACGAGCTCGGCTCTCCCGGCGGGGCCAGCAAGCTGGGCCTGATCGAGCGCGACCACCCGTTCGTCGCCGCGCTGCCCCCGCAGAACCAGTAGCGGAACCCGTCGGAGCGATCCTTCGCGATCGCTCCCCCTCGGTCCCGTACGGCGATCCGCAGCGGTCGCCTGCGGGACCGTGGCGTTCCGCCCCACGCCGCGGGCGCCGCGGCACGAGGAAAGTGAGCGAAACCCGTGTCCGAGCTCCTGAGCCGCCTGCCGGACTTCCCCTGGGACAAGCTGGAGCCCTACAGGGCGACGGCGGCGGGGCACCCGGACGGCGTCGTGGACCTCTCCGTCGGCACGCCGGTCGACCCGGTGCCGGACCTCGTCCAGAAGGCGCTGGCCGCAGCGGCCGACTCGCCGGGCTACCCGACGGTCTGGGGCACCCCCGAGCTGCGTGACGCGATCACCGGCTGGGCCGCGCGCCGGCTCGGTGCGCGCGACCTGACGCACCGCCAGGTGCTGCCGGTGGTGGGCTCCAAGGAACTGGTGGCCTGGCTGCCGATCCAGCTGGGGCTCGGCCCCGGCGACACCGTGGCCTTCCCGCGGCTGGCGTACCCGACCTACGAGGTCGGCGCCCGGCTGGCCGGCGCCCGCCACGTCGCCTACGACGACCCGACGGCCGACCTCGACCCGGCCGGCCTCAAGCTGCTCTGGCTGAACTCGCCGTCCAACCCGACCGGCCGCGTGCTGCCCAAGGAGGAGCTGCGGCGGATCGTGGCCTGGGCGCGCGAGCACGGCGGGCTGGTTGTCTCCGACGAGTGCTACCTGGAACTCGGCTGGGAGGCCGACCCGGTGTCGGTGCTCCACCCGGACGTCTGCGGCGGCTCCTACGAGGGCCTGGTGGCCGTCCACTCGCTCTCCAAGCGGTCCAACCTGGCCGGCTACCGGGCGGCGTTCCTGCTGGGCGACTCCGCGGTCCTGATGCCGCTGCTGCAACTGCGCAAGCACGGCGGCATGATGACCTCCATGCCCACCCAGGCCGCCGTGGTGGCCGCGCTGGGCGACGACGCCCACGTGGCCGAGCAGCGCGAGCGGTACGCGGCCCGGCGCGGGACGCTGCGCGCCGCCCTGGAGCGGCACGGCTTCCGCATCGAGCACAGCGAGGCCAGCCTGTACCTGTGGGCCACCCGCGACGAGTCCTGCTGGGACACCGTGGCGTACCTGGCCTCGCTGGGCATCCTGGTCGCCCCCGGCGACTTCTACGGACCGGCCGGCGAGCGCCACGTCCGGGTGGCGTTCACCGCCACCGACGAACGGGTGGCGGCCGCGGCGGCCCGCCTGGGCTGACGCCCCGGAGAACAGCGAGGGCCCCCGGCGCCGTGCGCGCCGGGGGCCCTGCCGTTCCGCGGGGCGGCGTCAGACCGGCAGCGGGAGGGTGCTGACCGGAAGGTCGCCCACCGGGAGTTCGCCGGTGGCGTCGCCGACCATCGTGCCCGCCTGCCCGGCCACGCCGCCCACCACCTGCTGGACGTCCGGCGCGCCCTCGGCGGCCTTGGTGGCCATGCCGACGCCGCCCTCGGCGGCCTTGGTGCCGCCCTCGAACGCGCCGCCGGCCTGGCCCGCGAGGCCGGTCGCGTGGGAGGTCACGCCGCTCAGGGCGGAGCCCAGGTCGCCGGCGCCGTCCAGCGCCGACAGCGGAGCCAGGTCCGAGGCCGCGGGGGCGGCCTGCGCGACGCCGGCCGCACCGACGACGGGGGCGGCGCCCGCGGCGACGAGGAGGGCGGCGCGGGCGATCCGGCGGGTCAGGGGAAGGGACATGGTGCTCCTTGTGTTCGGTCCACGGCCGCCTCGCGGGGCGACCGCCAGGTCAGGGTCCGGTGAGGCGGACGCAGTGATTACGGACCGGGCGGGGCGAAGGTTGCGGACCGCCGCCGTAAAGAGTTGGCAATGCGTCGCATTATCGGCTGCGGACGGAACGGGACGTTCCGGACAAGGTCCGGCGCGCTGCGGAAACCTTCCGCCGCCGCTGTCCCAACGGATCCCGCGTCCGGTGGGCCACCAGTGCGAAAACCGCCGCCCGGTGCCGGGCGGCGGTCGTGGAGTTGGTCCTGCGGAGTGACCTGTCGCACGTCTGCGCGACGGCCGGGGGTTGGCCGGGCAGGGCGGTCCGCGGGGACGCCGCCGCCGGAGGAGCGCGGGGCCCTCGGGGCCGGCCGTCTAGCGCGAGGTCACGATGCGGACCCGGGCGTCGGACCCCTGGGAGCCGTGCGTGCCCTGGGAGCCGTCGTCCCCGGCCTTCTGCCAGTCGCCCCGGTCCGCCGTCCACACCCGGCCGCCGTAGGTCACCCGCTCGATGCCGAGGCCGGAGGCGTTGGCCACCGCCCAGTGGGCGAACTGCCAGCCCCGCTGCCGCGCACCCGGCTCGGCCACCGGGACCGTCACCGTCCGGGCGGCCGCCGGGGAGGGCGACTTCGACGCCGCGGACTCCCGCGAGCCCGCCGTCAGGACGCGGCCCGGCGAACCCCCGGTCCTCCGGGCGTCCGCCTGCCGGGCGTCCGCGCCCCGGCCGGCGGAGACCTCCGCCGCGGCCTTGCCCAGCACCCCGGTGCCGAAGTCCCGGGCCAGCGCCGCGCGCACCGCGTCCGGACCGGCCGGCGCGTCCGACGCGGACGGCCCCGAGCAGGTCAGGGTGGCCGCGCTGCGGCCGGTCAGCGCCGCCGCCAGCAGCTCCGCGTCCGGCTCGTGCTTGGCGTAGGCGTCGGGATAGGCGCTGCGCTGCACCTCCTGCGCGGCCACCGTCAGCGGCAGGTCCGCGTAGTCCCGGACCTTCACCAGGTGGTCGTAGAACTGGCCGGCCGCGTACGCCGGGTCCATGATCTCCGCCGGCCTGCCCCAGCCCTGCGAGGGCCGCTGCTGGAACAGGCCGAGGGAGTCCCGGTCGCCGTAGCGGATGTTGCGCAGCGCGGACTCCTGCAGCGCCGTCGCCAGGGCGATGGTGACGGCCCGCTCGGGCAGCTCGCGCGCGGTGCCGACGGCCGTGATGGTGGCGGCGTTCACCGCCTGCTCGGGCGTGAACTCGTACCGGGCGGGCTCCCCCCGCCCGCCCGAGGCCACCACCTCGCACCCCGGCCCGGAAGGACCGGCTCCGCCGCCGGGCAGATGCCGGGCGGCGAAGTAACCCGCGAGGGAGAACAGCACCATCAGGGCCGCCCCGAAACGGACGAGGCGACCACGACGCTTGGGGGCGGTTGACGTCTCTGTCACGGGTAACACGGTAACGGAGGTCTACCCAGGAGCCCGAGTCCCTGTGGACAACCTCTCCTTCCCGCGCGCGGGTTAAGGTCTGGGCCATGGCCGAAACCGAGCTTGACCTTTCCTCGGACGCCGCCCGCCTGACCGCGCGGCTCGTGGATTTCCCCTCCGAGAGCGGCGACGAGAAGTCGCTCGCCGACGTGATCGAGGCGGCGCTGCGGAAGCTGCCCCACCTGACCGTCGACCGGCACGGCAACAACGTGGTGGCCCGCACCCACCTCGGCCGCCCGGAGCGTGTGGTGCTCGCCGGGCACATCGACACCGTTCCCATCGCCGGCAACGTGCCCTCGCGGCTGGACGAGGAGGGCGTGCTCTGGGGCTGCGGCACCTGCGACATGAAGTCGGGCGTCGCCGTCCAGCTGCGGATCGCCGCCACCGTCCCCGAGCCCAACCGCGACCTCACCTTCGTCTTCTACGACAACGAGGAGGTGGACGCCAGCCTCAACGGACTGGGCCACGTGGCCGACGCCCACCCCGACTGGCTCGAGGCCGACTTCGCGGTCCTCCTGGAGCCCAGCGACGGCGAGGTCGAGGGCGGCTGTCAGGGCACCCTGCGGGTGAAGCTGCGGACCAAGGGCGAGCGGGCCCACTCGGCGCGTTCCTGGATGGGCGCCAACGCCATCCACGCCGCCGCGCCGATCCTCGAGCGCCTGGCCGCCTACGAGCCGCGCCGCCCGGTGATCGACGGGCTGGAGTACCACGAGGGGCTCAATGCGGTGGCCGTCGAGGGCGGTGTGGCCGGCAACGTCATCCCCGACGTCTGCACGGTCACCGTGAACTTCCGCTACGCTCCCGACCGCAGCGAGGAGGAGGCGGTCGCGCACGTCCGCGAGGTGTTCGCGGGCTGCCCGATCGAGGAGTTCGTGATCGACGACCACAGCCCCGGCGCCCTCCCCGGCCTCTCCCACCCGGCCGCCCGCGCCTTCATGGAGGCGGTCGGCGGGGTGGCGCGGCCCAAGTTCGGATGGACCGACGTCTCGCGCTTCAGCGCCCTGGGCGTCCCGGCCGTCAACTACGGTCCCGGCAACCCGCTGCTCGCCCACAAGAGGGACGAGCGGGTCCTGGCGTCGATGATTCCCGAGGCCGAGCGGCGTCTGCGGGAGTGGCTGACCGGCTGAGCCGCGGCGCCGGAGTCGGCGGATTCGTACCGAAACGGGTACCGGACGGCACACGGCGGACATGTTCGCGTCCCCAGCGGGTAACCCGCGTAGACCTACTCTCTGCGGAGGAACGCGGAGAACCCGTCACGGAGGGGAGAGCCCATGACCACAGGCAACTCCGAGGGAACGAAGGTGTCGGTGCGCCAGGAGAGGCGGGGCTACCTGTTGCACGGTCTCGACCCGGTCGAGGCCGAGGAGGCCGAGCAGGCGGGTCCGGCGGCCCGCAACGCCGGTGACGAGGGGGACAGCGACCGCAGACTCCTCGACCCGGACGGAGCGTCCGGCTGGACCGAACGGGACGCCTGGCAGGTGGCCAGGATCCAGGCGGAGTTCGGCGAGGGCTTCCGGGCGCTGTCCGGGCTGCCGCCCGCCGTCAGCGTCTTCGGATCCGCCCGCACCAGCCCCGACTCGCCCGAGTACGAGGCGGGCGTCCGGCTGGGCCGCGGCCTGGCCGAGGCCGGCTGGGCGGTGATCACCGGAGGCGGCCCGGGCGCCATGGAGGCCGCGAACAAGGGCGCCCGGGAGGCCGGGGGCGTCTCGGTGGGCCTGGGAATCGAGCTGCCGTTCGAGAGCGGGCTCAACCCGTACTGCGACATCGGGCTGAACTTCCGCTACTTCTTCGTCCGCAAGACCTGCTTCGTGAAGTACTCGCGCGGCTTCGTTGTCCTGCCCGGCGGCCTGGGCACCCTGGACGAGCTCTTCGAGGCGCTCACGCTGGTCCAGACGGGCAAGGTCACCCGCTTCCCGATCGTCCTGTTCGGCACCGAGCACTGGGGCGGCCTGGTCGACTGGATCAAGTCCACCCTGCTCGCCGGGGGCAAGTGCTCCGAGAAGGACCTGGACCTGTTCCACCTCACGGACGACGTGGACGAGGCCGTCGCCCTCCTCTCCCGCGAGACGGAGCGCTAGACCGGCCCCGCCACCACCGGGTTCCGCCCCCACCGGATTCCGCCCGCCCGGGCGACGCGGAGCCCGTCGCCCGGGCGGGCGGAATCCGGTGGGGGCGGAAC
>NZ_JBRIOU010000004.1:558227-564725 GCF_053474865.1 Streptomyces sp. CO7 | reverse complement strand
ACGTGATGGCGGACATCCTGGAGGTGACCGTCTCGCTGGCGGAGCGGGCGGTGTCGCTGGGCGTGCCCCGTGAGTCGGTGCTGATCGACCCCGGGCACGACTTCGGCAAGAACACCCGGCCCAGCCAGGCCGACACCGCCGTCGTGGCCAGCGTGCCCAGCAGCCGCTCCTTGACCGGACGGTCCAGCGTCTCGCCGACGAAGTCCTTGTTGGACAGCGAGACCAGCACCGGCCAGCCGGTCTCCGTCATCTCGCCCAGCCGGCGGGTCGCCTCCAGGCTGTGCCGGGTGTTCTTGCCGAAGTCGTGCCCGGGGTCGATCAGCACCGACTCACGGGGCACGCCCAGCGACACCGCCCGCTCCGCCAGCGAGACGGTCACCTCCAGGATGTCCGCCATCACGTCCTCGTAGGTCACCCGGTGCGGCCGGGTGCGCGGCTCGGCGCCGCCGGCGTGCGTGCAGACCAGGCCCACCCGGTACCGCGCGGCGACCTCGGCCAGCTTGGGGTCGACGCCGCCCCAGGCGTCGTTCAGCAGGTCCGCGCCGGCCTCGCAGACCGCCTCGCCGACCTCGTGCCGCCAGGTGTCCACGCTGATCACCACGTCGGGGAAGCGGCGGCGCACCTCGGCCACGAAACCGACCGTGCGGCGGACCTCCTCCTCGGCGCTGACCTCCTCGCCGGGCCCGGCCTTCACACCGCCGATGTCGATGATCGCCGCGCCCTCGGCCACGGCCTGCTCCACCCGGGCGAGCGCCGGCTCGTCACGGAAGGTGGCGCCCCGGTCGTAGAAGGAGTCCGGCGTCCGGTTCACGATGGCCATGATCACCGGTTCGTGCGCCTCGAACTCACGCCTGCCCAGCCTGAGCATCCCGTACGGCCTCTTTCCTCTACGTACGTCCGGTGTCCGGTCTTCCGGTCTTCGGCTGTCTGCGACCCTAACCGCAGCCGCGGCATGGCACGATCGGACCCCTGGCAACTACGACACGCGGGGGGCCGCAGCCTTGGCAACGTTTCTCATCCTGGTCGTCGCGCTCGCCGTGGTGGTGACCGCGACCACTCTGGCCGTCGTCGGCGGCGGTGACCGCGAGGTGCTTCCCGACGCGCCGCCGGACGCCCTCCACGCCCCCCTGCCCCACGAGCGGGCGGTCACCGCGCGGGACGTGCAGGAGCTCCGCTTCGCCCCCGCGCTGCGGGGCTACCGGATGGACGACGTGGACGAGGTCCTCACCCGGCTCGCCCACGAACTCGCCCACCGCGACGAGCGCATCGCCTCGCTGGAGGCCGCCCTGGGCGCCCGCGGCTCCGCCGGAGCGACGCGCCTCGCCGTGCGGGACGGCGAGGCGACGGAGCGGCCCGGGGACCTCCTCGTCAAGCGTGAGGAGCAGCCCGCCGCCCCCGCGGTGGAGGAGAAGCCGGACGAGACCGTGGCCGACGCGGAGAGCGACGCCGATACCGAAGCGGCCGACGCCGACGATGTCGACAGGAGCGGCGGACACGACGGTCGGCCCGAGCAGCAGGGGCCGGCCGCCCCGGGGGAGGCCCGATGAGCCCTGCCGAACCACCGCTCGTCCCCGAGGCCGCGCCGGAGACCGCCCGGGCGGCCTCCGGCGCCGTGCCCGGCCCCGACGGGCTGCCGCGCTGCCCCTGGGGGCTGTCCGCCCCCGACTACCTCGCCTACCACGACGAGGAGTGGGGCCGCCCGGTCCACGGGGACGACGCCCTGTTCGAGCGGCTCTGCCTGGAGGCCTTCCAGTCGGGCCTGTCCTGGCTGACCATCCTGCGCAGGCGGGAGGGCTTCCGGGCCGCCTTCGCCGGTTTCCGGATCGCCGAGGTGGCGGCCTTCACCGAGGAGGACAGGACCCGCCTGCTCGCCGACCCGGGGATCATCCGCAACCGGGCGAAGGTCGACGCCACCCTCGCCAACGCCAGGGTGCTGGCCGACTGGAAGCCGGGCGAGCTCGACGAGCTGATCTGGTCCCACGCGCCCGCGCCGCGCCCGGCCCCCCGCACCCTCGCCGACGTCCCGGCGGTGACACCGGAGTCGACGGCCCTGTCCAAGGAGCTCAAGCGCCGCGGGCTGCGCTTCGTCGGCCCCACCACCGCCTACGCGCTGCTCCAGGCCTGCGGCCTGACCAACGACCACCTGGCCGACTGCGCGATGCGCGAGGCCCGGCAGGGCTGACGGGACGGGCGGCGCCGGACGGGCCGGCGCATCCGGTCAGCGCCCGAGGTACCGGGGGCGCTCCTTGTCGAGGAACGCCTTCACGGCGATCCGGTGGTCCTCCGAGGAGCCGGCCCGGCCCTGCAGCTCGTCCTCCTTCTCCAGCGTCTCCTCGAGCGAGTGGGTCATGCCGTAGGCGACGGACTCCTTGAGCGCCGCGTAGGCGACCGTGGGCCCCTCGGCGAGCCGGCGGGCCACCTTCTCCGCCTCCGCGCGCAGCTCCGCGGCCGGCACCACGCGGTCGGCGACGCCGAGCCGCAGCGCCTCCTCGGCGTCGATGGAGCGGGGGAAGAGCAGCAGGTCCATGGCGCGGCCCGGGCCGACCACCCGCGGCAGCGTCCAGGAGACGCCGGAGTCGGCGGTCAACGCCACGCCCGCGAAGGAGGTCGTGAACTTGGCGGTGTCGGCGACCACCCGGTGGTCGGCGGCCAGCGCGAAGCCGAAGCCCGCCCCGGCGGCCACCCCGTTGACACCGGCCACCACGGGCTTCGCCATCCCGGCGATCGCGCGGACGATGGGGTTGTAGTGCTCACCGACCGTGCTCAGCCGGCCGGCGTCCTCGCCGCCGCTCCCGCCGGCGTCCTGGGCCGCGAGCAGTTCGATGTGCTCCTTGAGGTCCTGGCCCACGCAGAACGCCCGGTCGCCGGCCGCGGTGAGCAGTACCGCCCGCACCCCGGGGTCCGCCGCGGCACTCCGCAGCGCCTCGCGCAACGCGACCTTCGTCTCCACGTCGAGCGCGTTCATCGCCTCGGGGCGGTTCAGGGTGATGATCGCCAGCGCGTCGCTGACCTCGTAGAGCACGGTGTCGGCCATCTCGACTTCCCTCCGTCGTTTTGCGGTCCGAGGACAGCATGGCGGACATTCGGAAGGCCGAACGGTGGCCGGGGTGTGACCTCCGACAAAGAATTCCGGTCACCATTCGGTCGCGGCAGGTCGGATCGGGGGCGCAGTATCGCAGTGACATCCCCGAATTGAGTGGTTTTGGCCTCGCGCGTTGCTCAAGCGATGCGGACTGATGTTGGTCATTGGTGCATGAGATGCGGGATAATGGCCGGGAAGCAATGTGTTCGATGCCGGTGACGCCTGCCCCGCCTCGGGACGGGCGAGCCCTTTTCGAGGCGCGTCCTCCTCAAGGTCTTCCGGCACGGCGGTTGAGCTGGTTTCAGGAAGGGGAACGAGCATGGCGGCCATGAAGCCGCGGACGGGCGACGGCCCGCTCGAGGTGACCAAGGAGGGGCGGGGCATCGTCATGCGCGTTCCGCTCGAAGGCGGCGGTCGGCTCGTCGTCGAGCTGACGCCGGACGAGGCGGATGCGCTCGGCGACGCCCTCAAGAAGGTCGTCGGCTGACGCGCGACCACCACTCAGCGTGACGCCTGCTGCCCGGTTCCCCCTCAGGGAGCCGGGCAGCGGCCGTTTCCCGCAGGCCGCCCGGCCGCACGGGGTCCGGTCAGCGCTTGGCGGCGCAGAGCAGGCCGTCGCCCACGGGCAGCAGGGAGGACACCAGGTCCTCGCTCTCGCGCACCTCGCGGATCAGCTCCCGCAGCCGCAGGACCTCCGTCGGCTGCGGCCCCGTCCCCACGGTGCGCCCGTTCGCCAGCACCCCGGCGAACACCACCAGACCGCCCGGCCGCAGCAGACGCAACGATTCGGCGAGGTACTCCAGCACCTCGAGGCGGTCCGCGTCGCAGAACACCAGGTCGTACCCGAGGTCCGCGAGCCGCGGCAGCACGTCCAGGGCCGGCCCCGGGATCAGCCGGGCGCGGTTGACCGCGAAACCCGACGCGCGGAAGGTCTGGCGGGCCGCCTGCTGGTACTCCGGCTCGGTGTCCACCGTGGTGAGCACCCCGTCCGGGCGCATGCCGTGCAGCAGGTGGACGCCCGAGACGCCGGTGCCGGTGCCGATCTCGGCGACCGCCTTCGCTCCCACCGAGGCGGCGAGCAGCCGCAGCACCGAGCCCGCGGCGGGCGTCACCGGACGCAGCCCGGCCTCGCGCGCACGGTCGCGGGCGAGGAGCAGGGCCTCGTCCTCCGTGACGAACGCGTCGGCCAGCGTCCAACTCGCCTGCCCGTTGCTGCTGATGGCCGCCTCCCGTCCCCGTCCGCGCCTTCGGCGTATCGCTGGTTCCATCTCGTCCGTGACTGTATCCGGCGCGGTCGGGAACCTGGCGGCGGGACGCCGCGTTTGAAGAGTGAGGGGAAAGGCGTGCACGAGACGCACGGGACGGGGGAAGCGTCGATGGAGCGAGTGGTGAACTCTCGCAAACCTGCTTATCCGGAGCTAACGGACGAGATGGCTATGGTAGGGGCTCCACTGGACACCACCAGAGCCGACAGGGGAGGTGCGGCCGCACCCGCTGACCGCGGCGGAGGGCTGAGGCGCCTTCTCGGGTCGGCGGCCAGGCCGAAATCCGTGACCGACACCGCTGCTGACCGTCCGGCCGGCCCAGAGGCCGACCGTTCCTCCGAGCCCGCCCGCACCGCGACGTTCGCCACCGACGGTGACGGGCCGGCGTGGACTCCGCCCACCTGGGAGGAGATCGTCAGCACGCACAGTGCCCGGGTCTACCGGCTCGCCTACCGCCTGACCGGCAACCAGCACGACGCCGAGGACCTCACCCAGGAGGTCTTCGTCCGGGTCTTCCGCTCGCTGTCCACGTACTCGCCCGGCACCTTCGAGGGCTGGCTGCACCGGATCACCACCAACCTCTTCCTGGACATGGTGCGCCGCAAGCAGCGCATCCGGTTCGACGCGCTCGCCGAGGACGCCGCCGAGCGGCTGCCCGGCCGTGAGCCGTCGCCCCAGCAGGTCCTCAACGACGCCCACTTCGACGCCGACATCCAGCAGGCGCTGGACACCCTGGCGCCCGAGTTCCGCGCCGCGGTCGTCCTGTGCGACATCGAAGGACTGTCCTACGAGGAGATCGCCGCGACCCTGGGCGTGAAGCTCGGCACGGTCCGCAGCCGGATCCACCGGGGCCGTTCGCAGCTGCGCAAGGCGCTCGCCCACCGCTCTCCCGAGGCGCGCGCCGAGCGCAGGTTCGGCGTCACCCGCCTTCCGGCGCTGAGAGGAGGAGGCGCGACCGCGTGAGTGAGTCACGTCCGACGCCGGCCGAGCAGCACCTCGGGGACCGGCTCTCCGCCCTGGTGGACGGCGAGCTGGGACACGAGGCGCGCGAGCGTGTGCTGGCCCATCTGGCCACCTGCACCAGGTGCCGGGTCGAGGCCGACGCGCAGCGCAGGCTGAAGAACGTCTTCGCCGAGGTCTCCGGCCCTACGCCGTCCGAGAGTTTCCTCGCCCGTCTGCAGGGTCTTCCCGTGGACGGGCCCGACGAGCTGCGCGATTCCGGAGGCTCCGGAGCCGGGGACGAGCCGGGGGCCATGTTCCTCGGCTCCCGGCGCGCCGAGGCCTTCGGGCTGGCCGCCTCCGCCACGCACGGCTTCCCGATCCACCACGTGGGACGCGCCGACGTCGGCCGCGCCCAGGCGGAGCGGGCCGCCTCCCGCAGCCGCCGGCTGGCCTTCGCCGCCGCGAGCGCGGTCTCGCTGGCCGCGGTGGCGCTCGGCGGGGTGACGACCGGGGTCCCGGTCGCCGACTCCGACCGCGGCGGGCTGCGCAGCAACGCCACCCCTCCGGCGGGCCGGCAGGCCGGTGGCGCCGTCGGCGCGGCGGACGCCCGCCGCCGTGCGACGCCTCCGCTCGTGCACAGCGCCGCGGCCCAGCGTCAGCTCGCGCCCGTGGCGGCCCCGCTGCTGTCCGGGGGCGGCGCCCAGTCGGTGGCCGGCGACGGCCCCGCGCCCACGCCGCTGATAGGGCCCGGCGTCCCGGTGACGCCCGGACTTCCGGTCCCGCTGACCGCGCCCGCCCCGACCGGCACCCTGACCCCGCCTCCGGCCGGACGCTGACCAGGTTCTCTGCGCGCCCGCGGGGAACCTGATTGAATCCGGACTGCGTCGCGAGGGCGGCGCGTCGACGAATCACGCCAGGTGTTGGGGAGAGCATGAACGAGGGCACGCCGGGGAAGTCCGCGAGGCCCAAGTGGTGGAGCCGCCCCCGCCCCGTCCCCGGACCGGACGCCTCGGGCGACTTCCCCCTCGCGGCCCCCGAGGCGACCGGACCGGATCCGGCGGCCCCCGGGCCCGCGGCCTCCGAGCCGGTGGGTCCCGGGCCGTCGGGCCACGGGGAGGGCCCGGGCGACCGGCAGCCCGCCCCGCAGGCAGCCGCGGCCCCGCAGGCCGCGGCCCCGCGCCCTCTGCACGAGCCCGACCACTACAGCAC
>NZ_JBRIOU010000004.1:557018-558127 GCF_053474865.1 Streptomyces sp. CO7 | reverse complement strand
GCGCAGGCGCGCCCTCGTCGGCGGCGCCGTCGCGGTCGCCCTGGTGGCCGGGCTGGCCGGCGGCATGGCAGGCGTGTACCTGGAGCGCCACGGCGGCCTCGGCGTCGTCGAGCTCTCCCAGGCCCCCGTGGAGGACGTCCCCCGCGACCCGAACAGCGTCGCGGGGATCGCCCACCGCGCCCTGCCCAGCGTGGTCACGCTGCACGTGCAGGGCAGCGGCCAGGCCGGCACCGGCACCGGTTTCGTGCTGGACGACCGCGGCCACATCCTGACCAACCGCCACGTCGTGGAGGCCGCCGAGGACGCGGGCGACGGCCGGATCGCCGTCACCTTCAGCGGCGGCGAGACCGCCCGCGCCGAACTGGTCGGCGGCGACTCCGGCTACGACCTGGCCGTGGTCCGGGTGAAGGGCGTCAAGGGCCTCCACCCGATGCCGCTGGGCAACTCCGACAACGTCCGGGTCGGCGATCCGGTGGTGGCCATCGGCGCCCCGTTCGACCTGGCGAACACCGTCACCGCGGGCATCATCAGTGCCAAGGAGCGCCCCATCACGGCCGGCGAGGGCGACGGCGGCGACGTCTCGTACGTGGACGCGCTGCAGACCGACGCCCCGATCAACCCGGGGAACTCCGGCGGCCCGCTGCTCGACGGGCGGGGCCGGGTGATCGGCATCAACTGCGCGATCCGGTCCGCCGACACCGGCATCGACACCGACGACGGCAAGTCCGGCTCCATAGGCCTCGGTTTCGCCATCCCGGTGAACCAGGCCAAGCGGGTGGCCGAGGAGCTGATCAACGAGGGCGAGGCCACCCACCCGGTGATAGGCGTCACCCTCGACATGGCGTACGCCGGCGACGGCGCGCGGGTGCACACCAGCGGTTCCGGCGGCGGGTCCTCCGTGACCCCCGGCGGGCCCGGCGCCAAGGCGGGACTGAAGGCCGGGGACGTGATCACCGCCGTGGACGGCGTCCGGGTGCACTCGGGTGACGAGCTCATCGTCAAGACCCGCGCCCACCGCCCCGGCGACCGCCTGGAGCTGACCGTCAAGCGGGACGGCGAGGAGCGGAGGATCACCCTGGTCCTCGGCTCCTCCGAGGACTGACCGGCCC
>NZ_JBRIOU010000004.1:534513-556918 GCF_053474865.1 Streptomyces sp. CO7 | reverse complement strand
CCACAGGTACGTCACCCGGCCGTCACCCCCGTGTGGCCCGGGATGTGTTGTATGCGTCAGAGGGTGTCGGGGCAGTACCGGTGGGGCGGGTTCGCCGGGTACCGTGGATCTGCCCCGGGACACGCAAGGAGCTTCAGGTGTTCAATGACATAGGATCGCTCGAGCTCATCACGCTCGTCGTCCTCGCCGTGCTCGTCTTCGGGCCGGAGAAGCTTCCGAAGGTCATCCAGGACATCTCCCGGACCATCCGGAAGATCCGCGAGTTCTCGGACAGCGCCAAGCAGGACATCCGCCAGGAGCTCGGCCCGGAGTTCAAGGACTTCGAGTTCCAGGACCTGAACCCCAAGACGTTCATCCGCAAGCAGCTGCAGAACGACGACCTCGGCCTCGACGAGATCCGTGAGTCGCTCGACCTGAAGAAGGACATCCAGCAGCTCGCGGACCCGAGCATCGCCAACGACCCGTCGTACAGGTCCCCCGCGGCCGCCTCGCCGCCGCCCGCCGTGGCCGCGTCCGGCCAGGCCGCCGGCCCGGTCGGCCTGGAGAAGAAGACGCCGGAGCCGGTCGCCGAGCGCCCTCCGTACGACCTCGACGCCACCTGATCCCGGCCGCCCGGACCTGCCCTCCGTCCGGCCGTACCCCCCTTACCGTTCCGCGCCCGTCCGACCCACCCGGTCGGCGGTAATCCCGGACCGGTGAAGCGGGGTGGCTATGCTGCCGAGTTGTTGTGCGGACCGGCGGACGATTCTTCACCATCCCCCCGCGGTCCGGTGAAGAACGAGGAGGCGTCCGGGCATGGAGACGAGAAGTCGGGTAGGCGCGCAGGCGTCGGCGGTCGCGGGCGGCCGGCCCGTCGCGGGCGGCAGCGGGGTCGACGGCTACCTGCGGGCGCCGTTCCCGTGGTACGGCCTCGACGACGCGTTCACCGGGGAGCGCTGGCTGATGCAGGTCGCCACCTCCACGGACGGTGCGGTCGAGCACGGTTCCCTCGGCCACGGCGACGAGCCGTCGGTCCGCTACGAGGCCGCCGAGGACAAGGAACGATTCGCCGTGGTGGTGACCGTGGCCGACCAGCCGGTCCGCCGCAGCGCCGACGGCACCGGCGTACTGGACGCCACCACCGTCTCCTCGGCCGCCTGGCTGGCCGGTCTGGGGCTGCTGTCCTACACCTGGCCACTCCAGATGGACCACAGCCTGCGCGACGACTGGCTGGAGCAGCAGACCGAGACGGCCTGGGTGCTCGCCGACGACATGGAGAGCCCGGCCTGGACCACCCTGATGCTGCCGGTGGACGGCGAGGCGACGACCTTCCACTACCGGGAGTCGGAGTTCGGTTGGGTGCTGGCCGGCTCCACCGGCGACGGCGTCCACCTCGGGGCCTACGGGCGCGGGATGAGCGCCTACGGCCTCGGCTTCTCCGCCGTCGAGGACATCGACGCCTACGCCTGACCGGCTTGATCAGCCTGACCGCCCCGGCCTGACCGCCCCGGCCTGACCGGTCCCGCCGGAAGGCCCCACGCTCGGGCGGCCCCCGTCCCGGCGGGCCCCGGCGGTCGGGCCCCGCCAGGGCAGCCCGAGGGCGCCCCGGCACGACGAAGGGCGCCGTCCCGGGAAGGACGGCGCCCCTTGTGCGCGGCCGCGGGCGGGCGGCCGGGCGTGGATCAGAACTTGTTGCGCGGGGTGATCCCCAGCGACATGCCCGACAGCCCGCGCTGACGCCCGCCGAGCTTGCCGGCGATGGCCCGCAGCGCGGCGCCCGCCGGGGAGTCGGGGTCGGTCAGCACCACCGGCTTGCCCTCGTCGCCACCCTCGCGCAGACGCACGTCGATCGGGATCGAGCCGAGCACCGGCACCGTCGCGCCGGTCGTGCGGGTCAGGCCGTCGGCGACCTTCTGCCCGCCGCCGGTGCCGAAGACGTCGACCATCTCGTCGCAGTGCGGGCACGGCAGGCCCGACATGTTCTCGACCACGCCGACGATCTTCTGGTGCGTCTGCACCGCGATCGAACCGGCCCGCTCGGCGACCTCCGCGGCGGCCTGCTGCGGCGTCGTGACGACCAGGATCTCCGCGTTCGGGACCAGCTGGGCCACCGAGATGGCGATGTCGCCGGTGCCGGGCGGCAGGTCGAGCAGCAGGACGTCCAGGTCGCCCCAGTACACGTCCGCCAGGAACTGCTGGAGCGCGCGGTGCAGCATCGGGCCACGCCACACCACGGGCGCGTTGCCCGGGGTGAACATGCCGATGGAGATGACCTTCACCCCGTTGGCCGAAGGCGGCATGATCATGTTCTCGACCTGGGTGGGCCGCCCGTCGGCGCCCAGCATCCGCGGCACCGAGTGGCCGTAGATGTCGGCGTCGACGACGCCGACCTTCAGGCCGTCCGCGGCCATCGCCGCGGCCAGGTTGACCGTCACCGAGGACTTGCCGACGCCGCCCTTGCCGGAGGCCACCGCGTACACCCGGGTCAGCGAGCCGGGCTTGGCGAACGGGACCTCGCGCTCGGCGGTGCCGCCGCGCAGCGCGGCCGCCAGCTCCTTGCGCTGCTCGTCGCTCATCACGTCCAGCGTCACGTCGACCGAGGTCACGCCCTCGACGCGGGTGAGCGCGGACGTCACGTTGTCCGTGATGGTCCCGCGCATCGGACAGCCCGAGACGGTGAGGTACACCGTGACGGCGACCGCGCCGTCCTCGCCGATCTCCACCGACTTGACCATCCCGAGCTCGGTGATGGGCCGCTGGATCTCGGGGTCGTTCACCGTCGCCAGCGCTTCGCGCACCGCGTCTTCCGTAACCATAAGGACGATGGTACGGCCCTCGGAAGGACGCCGGGCAGGGCCGTCAGCGGTCTTCTGCGTCACGTCCCCGCTCGTGGGCCGGGCGGTGCCCCGCGCGCTGCTCCTCCAGCTCCTTGAGCATGTCGTGCAGCTCCGAGCGGATCCAGTCACGGGTGGCGACCTCGCCCAGGCCCATCCGCAGCGCGGCGATCTCCCGGGTCAGGTACTCGGTGTCGGCGATGGAGCGCTCGTTCTGCTTGCGGTCCTGCTCGAGGTTGACGCGGTCGCGGTCGTCCTGCCGGTTCTGCGCCAGCAGGATCAGCGGGGCCGCGTAGGACGCCTGCAGCGACAGCATCAGGGTCAGGAAGATGAACGGGTACTCGTCGAAGCGCAGCGCCGAGGGCGCGGCGATGTTCCAGCCGACCCACAGGACGATCGCGAACGTCATCCACACCAGGAAGCGGCCGGTGCCCAGGAAGCGGGCGATCCGCTCCGAGACCCGGCCGAACGCGTCCGGGTCCCACTCGGGCAGCAGCCGGCGGCGGGGGCCCAGCGGAAGGTCCAGGCGCTCGCGCGTGCGGGTGCCGGTGGCGCCCGCCACGGACCGCGCCTCCCGCGCCTCGCGCCGCTCGCGGGTCTCGCGGCGCTCCCGGGTCTCGCGACGCTCCCGGCCGTGCGCCGTCGCCCGGCCGCGGCCGGGAGTGTGCTCGTCGCCGTGCCGGCGGTCCTCGCGGTCAGCTGCCATCCGCGGTGGCCTCCTTCGGCGCGTCGGCGGGGTGCTCGGCGGCCGGCGGCTCCTCCTCCAAGTGGTACTCCGTCTCCCGCCAGTCCTCGGGCAGCATGTGGTCGAGCACGTCGTCCACGGTGACCGCGCCCAGCAGTGACCCGTTCTCGTCGACCACGGGGGCCGCGACCATGTCGTAGGCGGCGAAGAAGCCCGCCACCACGGGCAGGTCGGCGGTGGGCGACAGCGCCTGCAGGTCGTCGTCGATGATCGAGCCGACCAGCGTGTACGGGGGGTCGCGCAGCAGCCGCTGGAAGTGGACGGTCCCCAGGTACTTGCCGGTGGGGGTGTCCTCCGGCGGGCGGCAGACGTAGACCTGCGCGGCCAGCGCGGGGGAGAGGTCGGCGTTGCGGACCCGGGCCAGCGCGTCGGCGACCGTGGCGTCCGGGCGCAGCACGATCGGCTCGGTGGTCATCAGACCGCCCGCCGTGCGGTCCTCATAGGCCATCAGGCGGCGCATGTCGGCGGCGTCGTCGGGCTGCATCAGGCTCAGCAGCCGCTCCTTGTCGCCCTCCGGCAGCTCGGACAGCAGGTCGGCCGCGTCGTCCGGGTCCATCGCCTCCAGGACGTCGGCGGCGCGCTCCTCGGCGAGCTTGCCGAGGATCTCGATCTGGTCGTCCTCCGGCAGCTCCTCCAGCACGTCGGCCAGCCGGTCGTCGTCCAGCGCCGCGGCGACCTCGGCCCGGCGCTTGGCCGACAGGTGGTGCAGCACGTTGGCGAGGTCGGCGGGGCGCAGCTGCTCGAAGGTGGCCAGCAGGTTCTCCGCTCCCTGCCCCTTCTCCTCCAGGGACAGGCCGGTGACCGCGGACCACTCCACCAGGAACTGCTCGCCGGCCTTGCGGCGGAACGCGCCGCCGCGGCCGCCGCGCTGCACGAAGAGGCGGTCGACCTCCCACTCGCGCCGCGAGGACAGCTGCTGCACCGACAGGTCCAGGACGGTGACCTCCTCGCCGGTCTCCTCCAGCCGCACCCGCCGGTCCAGCAGCTCGCCGAAGACCAGCCGCTCCGGCGGACGCTGCTCGAAGCGGCGCACGTTGAGCACGCCGGTGGTGATCACCTGGCCGGACTGGATGCCGGTGACCCGGGTCATCGGCAGGAAGATCCGCCGCCGGGTGGGCAGCTCCACGACCAGCCCCAGCAGGCGGGGAGCCTTGCGGCCCACCCGCAGCACCACGATCAGGTCCCGCACCCGTCCGACCTGGTCGCCGTTCGGATCGAACACGGCCACGCCCGCGAGGTGGGAAACGAAGATCCGCCCACCCGCCATGTACAGCCTCCTTCGTCAGGCCCCTCGTCGTCGCGCCCTTGCCCCTTGTTGCCCGGAAACGCCGCAGTGGGCGGGGATCAGGCTAGCCCGTACCGGTCCGGTACGCCCTGGTGAGGGGTCCGGACGGACTGCCTCCGTCTGCCCCGTCGGGCCCCCGGTACGCTGCCCCTCAGCCCGTCGAGACCGGATGAGAGGCAGCCGCGCCTGTGACCCCGATTCCCCAGCGTCGTACCCGCATGGCCGTCCGTGTCGCGGCGGTCTGCGCACTGGCCCTGGCGACGACGGGGCTCGCCGGGTGCGGGTCCGACCCGGACGAGGGGACCAACGGCGTCGGCAAGCTGGAGCCCGCCGCGATCCGCGACCGCGCCATGAAGGCGGCCGGCTCCGCGGGATCGGTGCACCTGTCCGGCACGGTGATCACCAAGGACGGCGGCGTCGAGCTGGACATGGAGCTGTCCGAGGGCGGCGGCCGCGGCGAGGTCACCTCCGGCGGCACCACCTTCGGTCTGCTGCGCATCGGGGAGACCCTGTACCTGCAGGCCGGCGCCGACTTCTGGAATCAGGCCGCGGGCGGCGACGGCAAGGGCGTCGAGGGCACCACGGCCGAGAAGCTGGACGGCAAGTACGTGAAGGTGCCCGAGAAGGACCCGGCGTACAAGCGGTTCAGCGGCTTCACCGACATGGACACCCTGCTGGACGGGCTGCTCGCCCTCGACGGCAAGCCGGCCAAGGACGACTACCACGAGGTGGGCGACGTCCGGACGATCCGCCTCAAGGCCGACGACGGCGCCGGCGGGCGGATGGACGTCTCGCTGCAGGGGACGGCCTACCCGGTGCGCGTGGAGCGGCCCGGCGGTGGCGGCACCCTCCGCTTCACCGACTGGGACAAGCGGATCGACCTCAAAGAACCGCCGAAGAATCAGCAGGTCGACTACGGGCAGGACCTGCCCGAGACGTAGCGCTGCCGCCGCCGGACAGGGCGCGGTGTGCGGCGGCCCGCTCAGCCCCGGCGCCGACGGCGGAAGAGCAGGCGCGGGAGCGCCGCCGGGACGGGTTCGCGGGTGGTGGCCGCGGTGGGCAGCGGCGCGGCTGTCAGGGCGCCCTCGGGGGCGGGCAGCGCGGCCCCCAGCGGCTCCAGGCGCAGGACGCGGCACTCACGGGCCCACCGCTGCGGCATCTCCTCGGCGTCCGGCGCGTTGAGCCGCTTGCCCTTGAGCTCGCCGACGGCCTCCTCCCAGGCGCCGGAACCGGCCGTGAGCTCGGTGACGACCGCCCGGCAGGACACCAGGCGCCCGCCCTTGTCCTTGGAACGCAGCGTGAGGACCACGTGGCCGCCGTCGGCCGGCCCCGGAAGCGGCTGCTCGCCCGGCCCGTCGCCGACCACGCAGACCGCGCCGTCGTGCCAGACGTGCCACAACGCCCGCTCGGGCCCCTCCGCGGAGTCCGCGGGGCGCACCCACACCAGCGCGGACTTCTTCGCGGCCTCCTCGACGAGGGCACGGTCGAACAGCTCGTCCGTCTTGTCACCAGCGGTCGTCATGGCAGCAGCCTAGCGAGCCCGCCTAGAGCCACCCGTTGCGCTTCAGGGTGCGGTGGATGCCCAGACAGATGACCACCGTGAAGCCCATGACGACCGGGTAGCCGTACTTCCAGCCCAGCTCCGGCATGTGCTCGAAGTTCATCCCGTAGACGCCGCAGACCATGGTCGGCACCGCGACGATCGCCGCCCAGGAGGTGATCTTGCGCATGTCCTCGTTCTGCGCGACCGACGCCTGCGCCAGGTTGGCCTGCAGGATGGAGTTCAGCAGCTCGTCGAAGCCGATCACCTGCTCCTGCACCCGGGCCACGTGGTCGGCGACGTCGCGGAAGTACTTCTGGATGTCCGGGTCGATCAGCCGCATCGGCCGCTCGCTGAGCAGCTGCATCGGCCGCAGCAGCGGGGCCACCGCCCGCTTGAACTCCAGCACCTCGCGCTTGAGCTGGTAGATCCGGCCCGCGTCGGTGCCGCGCGGCGCGCTGCCGCGGCGGCCCGGGCTGAAGACCTCGGTCTCCACGTCGTCGATGTCGTCCTGCACCGCGTCGGCGACCGCGAGGTAGCCGTCCACCACGTGGTCGGCGATGGCGTGCAGCACCGCCGAGGGGCCCTTGGCCAGCAGCTCCGGGTCCTCCTCCAGCCGGCGCCGCAGGGAGCGCAGAGACCCCCGGTCGCCGTGCCGCACGGTGATCAGGAAGTCCCGGCCGGTGAAGCACATGATCTCGCCGGTCTCGATGACCTCGCTGTCCTGCGTGAGGCAGTCGTGCTCGACGTAGTGCACCGTCTTGTAGACGGTGAAGAGACTGTCGTCGTAGCGCTCCAGCTTGGGCCGCTGGTGGGCCTGGACGGCGTCCTCGACGGCCAGCGGGTGCAGCCCGAACTCGGCGGCGATGCCCGCGAATTCGTCCTGCGTGGGCTCGTGCAGGCCGATCCAGACGAAGCCGCCGTCGCGCCGCGCGGCGCGCATCGCCTCCTGCGGGGTCGGCGTGGAGTCGAGGACCAGGCGGCGCCCGTCGCGGTAGATGCCGCAGTCGACGACGGCCGAGGGCGCGGGCGGGGCGGGCAGGACCGCCGGATCCAGGTGGGCCAGGGCCGCGGCGCCCCGCCGGGACGGCCGGACGCGCACGGAACGGGCGACGCGCTCGGAGGGACGGACCGCTGCGCGCAGGTCTCGGATCATCGACATGGCGGGGCTCCTTCGCTTTCGGCAACGAAAGGCCGAGCGTCCGACGGCCGGCTCCCCGAAGCCTTGTGACGAGGACGTCCGCCGTCACCCAGGGGTCCGGCACGTCCGTGAAGCGGGGAGCGCCGCACCGTCACGGCGTTCGAGCAGTCGCTGCTGATGCAGATCGAAAAGATCGACAAAGATCAGGCAGGCGAAACGAAGTGCTCTTCCCCGGCGCGGAGGAATCGGCTGACACCGCGACGCTGAGCGAGGGGGCGGTGGGAGCGGCGAGAACGCCGGAGCCGCGTCAGCGGCCGGAAGAGCGGGTGGTACTGCACGGTCGACTTCGGTCCATCGCAGCCCCACCTCCTCCGGCCGGTCCCTCGTGAGGGACGATCCATTCCCCTGGTGGGAGAGCGCGCACAGCGGCTCTCAGGGGGAGTATGACTGGCGTTCGGGACTCGATCGCGACGCTTGGCGTGCTGTCCCGGACTGCGGCCAGACTATCAGCCGAGGTGACTGTCAAGGTCTCCGCCCGTCCACGCTTTGCGCGTTCCGGACGAGTTCTATGCTCGCCGCATGGCTGATGTTCTTCCCCTGGTCGAGGCGCGTCTGCGGACCGCCCTGGGCGAACCCGGCGCCCGGGCCGCCGTCACCTTCCTCGGCACGGACCGCGTCGAGGTGCTCCGCTTCACCGAGGGGGACGTCGTCCGGTACGCCACGCTCGGGATGTCCGCGCACCCGATGAGCCACCCCACGGCGATGGTCGCGGACCCGGTGAAGGGACCGCGGGCCGAACTGGTGCTGTCCGTGCGGGGCGGCGTCGCGGACACCGACAAGGTGCTCCGCCCGCTGGCCGTGCTCGCCGCCTCTCCGCAGGTGGAGGGGCTTGTCGTGGCGCCGGGCGGATCACTGGACGTGGGCGAGCCGCTGTGGCCCGGGGCCCCCTTCACCTCCGTCCTGGTGGGCGAGCCGGGCGGGCTGGTCGAGGACCTGGAGCTGGACGCGCCGCTCGACCCCGTGCGGTTCCTGCCGCTGCTGCCGATGACCCCGAACGAGGCCGCCTGGAAGCGGGTGCACGGCGCGCAGGCGCTGCAGGAGCGGTGGCTGGCCCGCGGCACCGACCTGCGCGATCCGCTGCGCCGGTCGGTCGCCCTCGACTGAGTGACCGAAGTCACCCCCGGAAACCCGTCAACGGATGGCCGGAAGACGCCAGTTGGGATCCGGGCAGCGCGGGGCGACGGCGCGCGCCGGACCGCGCGCCACGCCGACCGGCCGCCGGACGGGTGATCGTCCTTGACGCGGCGCGGCCCAGGGAGGACCGTGGGACCTTATGAGGGGCGAACCCAGTTGCCCGAGGTGCGGTGGGCGCGTCAGGGCTCCCGGACTCTTCGCCGACGCGTGGCAGTGCGACGTGCACGGGGCGGTGCATCCGATGCAGCCCGTGATTCCGCCGAGCGTCGAGGCCCTCGGTGTGGTGGTGAACCGCACCCGGGTCCCGGTCTGGATGCCGTGGCCGCTTCCGGTCGGCTGGCTGTTCACCGGCGTGGCCGGCGCGGGTGACGACCGCAGCGGAGGGCGCGCCTCGGCGGTCGCCTGCTCCGGTCCGGGGCCGCTGGGCGGCATGGGCGAGCTGATCCTGGTGGCCGAGGAGCTCGGCGTCGGTCTCGGCGCCCACTACGCGGGGATCGACGGACCGGACCCGGGCCCCCACATCGACATCGCCAAGCCCGCCGAGGCCAAGCTGCACGCGGCCGGCCGGCCCACCCCGATGTGGCTGGTGGAGGGCGCCCCGGAGGACCGCGCGGTCTTCGCCGGCGAGGCGCTGGGCATGTGGCTGTGGGCCGTGGTGTGGCCCGAGCAGTCCGGACTCCTGATGTACGAGGAGCTGGTCCTCACCGACCTGCGCGAGGCGGGCGCCGAGATCGAGCTGGTGCCGTGCGGGGCGCTCTCGCCGCGTCTCCTGGAGCCCTGACGCGTCCGGCGGCGGGCCCGGCGACGGCCGCCCCTGTGCGGCATGGTCGCGACAGGTAAGTGTCGCCCCCGTGCGGCATGCTCGCGACAGGTAAGTGTCACCCACTCGGACGACCCCTTATCCTTGTGTCGACCTGTCCGTGCAAACCCTCGTCCGCTGGAGTCGCCGTGCGCATCGACCTGCACTGCCACTCCACCGCGTCCGACGGCACGGACACCCCCGCCGAGCTGGTGCGGGCCGCGGCCGGCGCCGGTCTGGACGTCGTCGCGCTGACCGACCACGACACCACCCGGGGCCACGCCGAGGCGCTCGCCGCGCTCCCCGAGGGCGTCACCCTCGTCACCGGGGCGGAGCTCTCCTGCCGCTGGACCGAGCCCGGGGCCGACCCGGGCGACGGGATGTCGCTGCACATGCTGGCGTACCTCTTCGACCCCGAGGAGCCCGCGCTGCTCGCCGAGCGCGAGCTGGTGCGCGACGACCGCGTGCCGCGCGCCCGCGCCATGGTGGCGAGGCTGCGCGAGCTGGGCGTCGGTGTCACCTGGGAGCAGGTCGCCCGCATCGCCGGCGACGGCTCCGTGGGCCGCCCGCACGTGGCCACCGCCCTGGTCGAACTGGGTGTCGTCGCCTCCGTGGACGAGGCCTTCGGCGGACACTGGCTGGCCGACCACGGCCGGGTCTGGGTGCCCAAGCACGAGACCGACCCCTTCGAGGCGATCCGCCTGGTCAAGGCGGCAGGCGGCGTCACCGTCCTCGCCCACCCCGGCGCCGCCAAGCGGGGCCGGACGGTGCCGGAGTCCGCGATCGCCGCCATGGCCGAGGCCGGCCTGGACGGCATCGAGGTCGACCACATGGACCACGACCCGGCCACCCGCGCCCGGCTGCGCGGCCTCGCCGCCGAGCTGGGCCTGCTGGCCACCGGCTCGTCCGACTACCACGGCACCCGCAAGACCTGCGTCCTCGGCGAGAACCTCACCGACCCCGAGGTCTACGGCGAGATCATCCGCCGTGCCTGGGGCGCGTTCCCGGTCCCGGGCGCCGGCGGACCCTCCGCCGCCTGACCCGGCGCCGCGGACCCTCCCGGTCCGTCGCCCGCCGCGTCCGGCCCTTCCCCCCACGTCCCACGCCGCGTCGCGCCGTGCCCTGCCCGGGCGCGCCCCGACGGCGGCGTTCCGCACCATCCGCAAGGCCATTCACCGTGTTCGACGTCGCCGTTTTCGGTTCCCTCTTCCTCACCCTCTTCGTGATCATGGACCCGCCCGGGGTCACCCCGATCTTCCTCGGCCTCACCGCGGGCCGGCCCTCCGCCGTCCAGAAGCGCATGGCGCTGCAGGCGGTCCTGGTGGCCGGCGGCGTGATCGCCCTCTTCGGCCTGACGGGCCAGCACATCCTCGACTACCTGCACATCTCGGTGCCCGCCCTGATGATCGCCGGTGGCGTGCTGCTCCTGCTGGTCGCGCTCGACCTGCTCACCGGCAAGACCGACGAGCCGCAGCAGACCAAGGACGTCAACGTGGCCCTGGTCCCGCTGGGCATGCCGCTGCTGGCCGGCCCCGGCGCCATCGTCTCGGTGATCCTCGCCGTCGAGAAGGCGGGCGACGTCGGCGCGCAGGTCGGCGTGTGGACGGCGATCCTCGCCATCCACGTGGTGATCTGGCTGGTCATGCGCAACTCGCTGCTGGTGGTCCGCCTGATCAAGGAGGGCGGCGTGGTCCTGGTGACCCGGCTGTCCGGCATGCTGCTCGCCGCGATCGCCGTGCAGCAGATCATCAACGGCGTGACCCAGGTGGTCCAGGGCTCCTGAGCCGGGGGCCGCGTCCGGCCGTGAAAGCACTGCGGCCCGGTGGGCAGCCTCCTTCGTGGGGGCTGCCCGCCGGGCCGCGGTGGTTCGGAGATGTTATGAGGCCGTGCAGTCGGCCGGACGGATCCAGAGGCGCTGGCCGATCTCGGCGGCCTGCTGCACGATCCCGTTGACGGAGGCGGCGTCCACGACGGTGCTGTCGACCGGTCGGCCGCTGGCGTCGTCGAGACGCAGAATCTCGAAGCGCATGCTTCTCCCTTCCCACGTCGGTATGTACCGGGTACAACACCCGAACCGGGCGGGAAGATTCCCTAGCTAAGGAAAAATTTTGGCCGCCTAAGTAAGTACGCTCATACCCGCAGCTCACGGGACCATGTGGGTGTGCGACAGGAACCGGGTGAGACCGGTTGTGTCCGCTCCGTGACCGCCGGGACAATGGGCCCCGGTATGAATGACGACCTCGCGGCGCTGACCGCAAGCATCGAGAGCACCAACGAGCTGCTCAGGCGTGTCCTCGCCGCGCTGGACAGGACGCAGTCCGCGCCGCAGTCCACCCACGCCCTCTTCGTGGACGCCGGCTACCTCTACGCCGCCGCCGGCCGGCTGGTGGTCGGCACCGAGGACCGGCGGGCCTTCGAGCTGGACACCGAGGGCGTGATCGCCGCGCTCATCGACAAGGCGGCGCTCCTCTTCCAGGACAGCCGGCTGCTGCGGGTGTACTGGTACGACGGGGCCCGCCGCCGCATCCACACCGCCGAGCAGCAGGCGATCGCCGAGCTGCCCGACGTCAAGGTCCGCCTCGGCAACCTCAACGCCAACAACCAGCAGAAGGGCGTCGACGGGCTGATCCGCTCCGACCTGGAGGCCCTGGCCCGCAACCGGGCCATCACCGACGCCGCGCTGCTCGGCGGCGACGAGGACCTGGTGCCGGCCGTGGAGGCGGCGCAGGAGTACGGCGCGCGCGTCCACCTCTGGGGCATCGAGGCCCCGGACGGCCGCAACCAGGCCGAGCCGCTGCTCTGGGAGGTGGACAGCGAGCGCACCCTGGACCTGCAGTTCCTCAAGCCGTACGTCTCGCGCCGGGCCACGGTCGCCTTCGAGGCGGCGGCGGCCCGGCCGACCTGGGAGGACGTCCGCTTCGTCGGCGCGCAGATCGCCGCGCGATGGCTCGCCGAGCGGGGGCCGGAGGCGATGGAGGCGCTCCTGACCGAACAGCCGTACCTGCCCGGATCCGAGGACCAGGCCCTGCTGGTGCAGGCCGAGGGGCTGCTCGGCTACTCCCTGCGCGGGCAGTCCGACCTGCGCCGGGCGCTCCGGGACGGCTTCTGGGACCGCCTGCGCACCGTGCGCTGAGCCGGTCCTCGGCGGCGGGGCGGGCGCTGAGTGGCGCCACCGCGCGCGGTGGCGTGCTGCCCCGTGTGCCGAGCCGCCGCGCGCCGTGACCGGCGTCCGGGTGCGCTCAGCCGCCGGCGGCGGGGGACGAGTCGTCGAGCGGGACGTCGTCCCAGAAGCCGGCGATCGCGCGGGCGGTCTCCTCGGGACGGTCCACGTTGGGGGAGTGCTCCGCGCCCTCCACGACGGTGCGACGGGCGCCGAGGCGGACGGCCATGTCGTCGAAGAGCTCCACCGGCCACACGTCGTCGCGGGCGCCGGAGAGGACGTGACAGGGCAGGCCCACGGCGGCCAGCTCCCCGACCCGGTCCGGTTCCACGCACAACTGGCGTCCGGTGGCCAGCAGCTGGGCCGGACGGGTGCGCAGCCAGCGTTCCCGCAGCGGCCTGGTGTCGGGCTGCTCGGCCAGCGCCTCGGGCGCGACGGTGGCCTCCATCGCCTGCATGACGTCCCAGACCTGCGCCATCGACAGCGAGGACAGCGCCTCGCGGAGCATGGTGACGCGCTGTCGCTGGGAGTCGGAGATATGGGCCGGGCCCGAGGACATCAGCGTCAGGCTGCGGAACGGGGAGGCGTCCCGCAGGACGGCGGCGCGGGAGATCTGCCCGCCGAGCGAGTGTCCGAGCAGGTGGATCCGGGCGCCCTCCGCCTCCGCCAGGGTGTGCGCCTGGGAGAGCAGGTCCTGGGCCAACTCGCCCTGCGCGTACGCCTTCTCGTCGTGGTCGGGCCCCTCGGACTCGAACTGTCCGCGCCCGTCCACGGCCACCGTGCGGTAGCCGCGGGCCGCCAGCGGGGCGTGCAGCGCGATGAAGTCCTCCTTGCTGCCGGTGTACCCGGGCAGCAGCAGGGCGGTGCCGCGATCCACCGCGCCGGCGGCGGAGGGCATCTCGATCGCGGCGAACTCCCCACGCGAGGTGGCCAGTTGGAACGCGCGCGCGCCGGGCGGGGGAGTGAAGGTGTCGGGCCTGCTCATGGCGGTCAGGTTACCGAGCGGGCCCGGGAACGCCGACGGCCCGGCTCCCCCCGAGGGGGGACCGGGCCGTCGGGCGGGAGCCTCAGCTCTCGGCCGGCTGCGCGGCCTTGCGGGGCGTGCGGCGGCGCGGCTTGGTCTGCGCCTCCTCGCCCGCCTGGGCGGGGATCCCGGCGACCGGGGCCGCCTCGGCCGTCTTGCGGGTCCGGCGACGCGGCGCTGCCTCCACGGCCTCGACGGTGTCCGCGACGGCCTCGGCCTGCGCGGGTGCGGCGGCCTTGCGGGTGCGGCGGCGCGGCTTGGCCTCGGCGTCGGCCGGGGCCTCCACCGGGGTGACCTCGGCGGTCTCCGCCGGGGCGGCGGCCTTGCGGGTGCGACGCTTCGGAGCGGCCTCCGCCGCAGCCTCGACCGTGTCGGCCACGGCCTCGACCGGCGCGGCGGCCTTGCGGGGGCGGCGCTTGGGCGCTGCCTCCACGGCCTCGACGGTGTCCGCGACGGCCTCGGCCTGCGCGGGCGCGGCGGCCTTGCGGATGCGGCGGCGCGGCTTGGCCTCGGCGTCGGCCGGGGCCTCCACCGGGGTGACCTCGGCGGTCTCCGCCGGGGCGGCGGCCTTGCGGGTGCGACGCTTGGGCGCTGCCTCCACGGCCTCGACGGTGTCCGCGACGGCCTCGGCCTGCGCGGGGGCGGCCGCCTTGCGGGTGCGGCGGCGCGGTGCGGCCTCGGGCTCCACGGGGGCGGCCTCGGCGACCGGCGCGGTCTGCGCGGCGGCCTCCGTCACGACGCCCTCGGCGGCACCGGCACCGGCACGGGTGCGGCGACGACGGCGGGGGGCGGCCTCGGTGCCCTCGGCCGTCTCGACGGCCGCCTGCGCGGCGGGAGCCGCTGCCTGAACGGGGGCCTCGGCGGGAGTCTCCACGGCGGCGGTCGCCGCGGCGGCGGCCTGGCTCACCGGGGCGCCGTTGCGGGTGCGGCGACGGCGACGCGGGGTGCGCGGAGCGCGCTCGCCCTCGGCGACCTCCGTCGCACCGGAACCCTCGCCGCGCGACGGACGCTCGTCACGGGAGCCACGGTCGTCACGGGAGTCACGGTCGTCGCGGGACGGACGCTCGTCGCGCCCGCCACGGCCACGGCCGCCACGCCCGCCGCGGTCACGGTCGCCCTTGCGGCCGCCCGGCTCGCCCAGGTCCTCGATCTCCTCGGCGCCCAAGCCCGCACGCGTCCGCTCGGAGCGCGGCAGTATGCCCTTGGTGCCCTCGGGGATGTTCAGGTCCGAGAAGAGGTGCGGAGACGTCGAGTACGTCTCCACCGGGTCGTTGAAGCCGATCCCCAGCGCCTTGTTGATGAGCTGCCAGCGCGGGATGTCGTCCCAGTCGACGAAGGTGACCGCCGTGCCCTTGGCCCCGGCGCGGCCGGTGCGGCCCACGCGGTGCAGGAAGGTCTTCTCGTCCTCGGGGGACTGGTAGTTGATGACGTGCGTGACGCCCTCGACGTCGATGCCACGCGCGGCGACGTCGGTGCAGACCAGCACGTCGACCTTGCCGTTGCGGAAGGCGCGGAGCGCCTGCTCGCGGGCGCCCTGGCCCAGGTCGCCGTGCACGGCGCCGGCGGCGAACCCGCGACGCTGCAGCTGGTCGGCGATGTCGGCGGCGGTGCGCTTGGTACGGCAGAAGATCATCGCCAGCCCGCGGCCCTCGGCCTGCAGGATGCGGGCGACCATCTCGGGCTTGTCCATGTTGTGCGCGCGGTAGACGAACTGCTTGGTGTTCGCGACCGTCTTGCCCTCGTCGTCCGGCGAAGTGGCGCTGATGTGCGTGGGCTGCGACATGTAGCGGCGGGCCAGGCCGATGACCGCGCCCGGCATGGTCGCCGAGAACAGCATGGTCTGGCGCTTGGCCGGAAGCATGTTGATGATCTTCTCGACGTCCGGCAGGAAGCCGAGGTCGAGCATCTCGTCGGCCTCGTCGAGGACCAGGCTGCGGACGTGCTTGAGGTCGAGCTTCTTCTGGCCGGCCAGGTCGAGCAGTCGGCCCGGGGTGCCGACGACGACGTCGACGCCCTTCTTGAGGGCCTCGACCTGCGGCTCGTAGGCGCGGCCGCCGTAGATCGCCAGGACGCGGACGTTGCGGACCTTGCCGGCGGTCTGCAGGTCGTTGGTGACCTGGGTGCAGAGCTCGCGGGTGGGGACCACGACCAGCGCCTGCGGCGCCTCGGTCAGGTCCTCCGGCTTCGCCCGCCCGGCCTCGACGTCGGCGGGGACGGTGACCCGCTCCAGGAGCGGCAGGCCGAAACCGAGGGTCTTGCCCGTGCCGGTCTTGGCCTGGCCGATGACGTCCGAGCCCGAGAGGGCCACGGGGAGCGTCATCTCCTGGATGGGGAAGGGGGTGACGATGCCGACGGCCTCGAGGGCCTCGGCCGTCTCAGGAAGAATTCCGAGATCGCGGAACGTGGTAGTCAGGGTGCTGCCTCTTCTGTGTGCGCGGCGCGAGGCGAGCGCGGGGGATCAACCGTGCCGAGCACGGCCGTACCGAACCGGAAGGACGTCGTCGGCCCTGCTTCGGGGCGGGCCTGTGGCACGGGACCACGCCGACGCTCCAGCACTCGTACCGCTGAGGGTCCCCTCCGTGGCCGCACGCGGAAGGCCTGCGGGCGAGGAGGGCTGTCGGGTCGGAGCCGATCGGGCCACCGACCGGGCATCCTCATTCATGCGGCCCGCCGGATACGAGCGGGCGCAATACCACCATACCCCGGAATCGCGCACATGCGACGGTCGATTCGGTGACGTCGTGGGGCTCACACCGCCCCGGCGCGCGCCGTGCGCCTCCGCCGCCGCACCGGCCGTCCGCCGGTGCGCGGCACGCCCGCACGCCACCGGGCCCGGGCGCGCCGCCGTGACGCGAAGGCCGGCGAGGACAGTGACGAGGAGGACGGTGACGGCCGGGGCGCCGGGCGGGCGGACTATCGTTCGTTTCATGACGACGCCTGACAACGCCACCGGCCAGACCGACGCCCCCGCTCCGGACGCCGCGACCCAGAAGGTCGCCGCGCAGACCTGGGAGCAGGCCTCCGCAGACCCGCAGTACCGCGCCGCCGTCGTGGACCTGCTGGGAGCGCTCGCGTACGGCGAGCTGTCGGCGTTCGAGAGGCTCGCCGAGGACGCGAAGCTGGCGCCGACCCTGGCCGACAAGGGCGAGCTGGCCAAGATGGCCTCTGCCGAGTTCGGCCACTTCGACCGGCTGCGGGCGCGCCTCGCGGAGATCGACGTCGACCCGGAGGAGGCGATGGCCCCCTTCGTCGCGGCCCTGGACGGCTTCCACCGGCAGACGGCGCCCTCCGACTGGCTGGAGGGCCTGGTCAAGGCCTACGTCGGTGACTCGATCGCGGCCGACTTCTACCGCGAGGTCGCGGTGCGGCTGGACTCCGACACCCGCGAGCTGGTGCTGGCGGTGCTCGACGACCTCGGCCACGCGGAGTTCGCCGTGGAGAAGGTGCGGGCGGCCATCGAGGTGGACCCGCGGCTGGGCGGGCGCCTCGCGCTGTGGGCGCGCCGGCTGATGGGCGAGGCGCTGTCGCAGTCCCAGCGGGTGGTCGCGGAGCGCGACGCGCTCTCCACCATGCTGGTCGGCGGGGTCGCGGACGGCTTCGACCTCGCGGAGGTGGGCCGGATGTTCTCCCGGATCACCGAGGCCCACACCAAGCGCATGGCCGCCCTGGGCCTCGCCGCCTGACCTTCCCGGCGGCGGCCGGTCCCGGTGGCTGGTCCGGGCGGTCCGTCCCGGGCCGCTGCGGTCACCCGGGCCGCAGGACCGGCGAGTCGTTGCCGGTCGCTCCGGGGGGTGCCGGCGGGTGTGCCGAAGGGGGCGGTCGGGTCGCCGGTGCCCGGCCCGCCGGTTGGTCGTGCTCCCGGTCGTGCAGTCTGTCGGCCGGGCCGGTGGGTCAGGCCGTCGGTCGGTCGGGACACCGGTCGGACGGGCCGCCGGTGAGTCAGGCCGCCGGGGGACGGGCCGCGGGCCGGCGGCGGGCGCCGGTGTGCTGCGGGCGCAGCAGCAGCGAGACCGCGGCCGCGGACAGCGCCGCCGCACCGAGCAGCACGTACGCGACCCGGCCGGGAGCCAGGGCCCCGTATGTGATCAGCGTGCCGAGCAGGGCGCCCGCCACCCCGGTGGGCAGGACCACGCTCGCGGGCGGCAGCCGGTGCGGGATCCGGTGGACGGCCGCGTAGGCGAGCAGGAGCCCGATGAGCACCGAGGCCGGCGCTGCGAGGAAGAACATGGCGGGTCCCTTCACCAGGAGCGTGCACGGAAGGTCCCCGTGTGACTACCCGCCCATCACGCCCCGCACACGCCGAAGGGCCGGACGGCTCAATGCCGTCCGGCCCTTCACGTGCGCGTCCGCGCGCCGCGCAGCCGCCGCTTACAGCGCGCCGAAGCCCACCTTGCGGGGAGCCGGCTCGCCCAGCTCGACGTAGGCGAGACGGTCCGCCGGGACCAAAACCTTGCGGCCGTGCTCGTCCACCAGGGTCAGCAGCGCCGACTTGCCGGCGAGCGCCTCGGCCACGAGCCGCTCGACCTCCTCGGCGCTCTGACCGCTCTGCAGAACGATCTCGCGGGGCGCGTGCTGCACGCCGATCTTGACCTCCACGGCCTTGTCCCTCCGACGGTCAGTGGTGCGCGGACATCTCGCTTCCGTCCGCGCCGTACCCCGGACACATTAGTCCAGGCGGGGCCCTTCCCGGGGTGTCGCCGGGCGCCGGGTCCGCCAGGGGCCGGAGCGGTCAGGCGTTCTCCGTGCCGTGCAGCGGGAACCCGGCGATGCCGCGCCAGGCGAGCGAGGCCAGCAGCTGCACCGCCTTGTCCCGCGGCACGCTGCGGTCGCTGTGCAGCCAGGCCCGCGCCACCACCTGGGCGAGACCGCCCAGACCGGAGGCCAGCAGCATCGACTCCTCGCGGGAGAGCCCGGTGTCCTCGGCGATGACGTCGCAGATCGCCTCGGCGCACTCGTTGGTCACCTTGTCCACGCGCTCGCGCACCGCGGGCTCGTTTGTCAGGTCCGACTCGAAGACCAGGCGGAACGCGCCGCCGTCGTCCTCCACGTACGCGAAGTAGGCGTCCATGGTCGCCCGGACGCGCTGCTTGTTGTCGTGCGTGGAGGCGAGCGCCGCGCGCACCGACTCGATCAGCGCGGCGCAGTGCTGGTCCAGCAGGGCCAGGTACAGCTCGAGCTTGCCGGGGAAGTGCTGGTACAGCACCGGCTTGCTGACGCCCGCCCGCTCGGCGATGTCGTCCATGGCGGCGGCGTGGTAGCCCTGGGCGACGAAGACCTCCTGCGCCGCCCCCAGCAGCTGGTTGCGCCGGGCACGGCGCGGAAGCCGGGTGCCGCGCGGGCGTGCCGCCTCTGTCTGCTCGATGGCTGTCACGCCGCCTCCCAAGATCGTCCGTGCGCGGCGTGGGCCGCAGCACCATCGTACTTTTCGGTAACCGTCCTGTGCGTCCTGCGACCGGAGAAATTCACCGGGCGGTGAGAGACCCCCGGGGCCGGGGCGACGCGGGTGGCGCGGACGGCCGCTTCGGGCCGCCCGCCGGGCGGTTTCCGGGGCCTTCGCCCCCCGCACACCGGCCGCACCGGGCCGGTGCGGGGCCTTCGCCGGCGGCGTCCGCGGTCAGCGGTAGTCGTCCTCGTCGAGTTCCACCACCCTCGCCTGTTCGGCGAGGTCCGCCTCGGCGGCACGGTCGCCCGCCTCGCCGCGTACCGGCTCGTCCTTGGCGGGACGGACGTCCGCGAGCTGCTCGGCCGCGTCGTGCTCGGGGGCCTCGACGTCGATCTCCGGGGCGGCTTCCTCCTGCTCCTCCTCGTGGACGAAGGTGTCCGGGTCGGTCGGGTCGACAGGCATGGTGGGGCTCCCTTCGGTGGGGTTCCGGTCCGTGTCGCCCGGGGCGGCGGTCCGCTCCGGGCGGGGTGCCCTGTGGGGTCGAGCCTAGGAGACACCCGGCGCAGGCGCGATGCCTCCGCGTGCGGATGTGTGCCCGGGGCCGCGCGGATCACACCGGCCCGGCCGCCGCGATCCGGGCCGGGTCCTCCACGACGAGGACGACGACCTGCCCGGCGTCCTGGCGCCGGTCGTGCCGATCAGCGTGGAGGACGGTGAGGGCGGCCACCTCGGCACGGCCTGGAACCGCCGCACCGGCCACCTGACCGCCACCGTCCTGGTCGCGCCGATCTCCACCGCGCTCGCCAACCGGGACGCCGTCGACACCTGGGTCGGCCAGTGGCACGCCTGGCTGGCCCGCCTCGGCCACACCCCGAGCGTCGCTTGGGTCAACGTCACGGTGGACACCGCCACGGACCCGGGGAGCACCATCGAGGACTACGTGGCCGAGCGGGTGGACCCCGCGGCACCGGCTCCGGCGCGGGAGCTGATGGACACGCTGGTGCGGATGTCGCCGTCCGCCAGCGCGCACGTGGAGACCCGGGTCTCCATCACCTTCGACCCGTCCCGGGTGCCGGAGCGGGCGGAGTCCTTCGGCGAAGCGGTCGCCGAGTGCGTGCGCGTCCTGCGCGGACTCCAGGCGGCGCTCGGCGGCTGCGGGGTCAGCGTGCTGGGCCGCGCTTCGGCCGCCCGTCTGGCGGGCATCGCCCGGGGTGCGTTCGACCCGGACTCTCGGGGCGAGGTCGCCCGCTGCCTGGCGGTCAACCCGACGACCGGCCTGTAAACCAACTCGGGCGCCCTGCTGTCGCGCGGAGCGTTCGGCCCGCTCTCGGCCGTCGAGCACCGGACTTGGTACGAGCACGACGGGGCGGCCTCGGTGTCGTGGGTGATGGAGTCCCCGCCCAGGCAGTTCGTCACCTCCGACGTCCTCACCCCGCTGCTGGGGCCGGGCCGCCACCCACGCCGCGTCTCCCTCTTCTACGAGCCCTTCCTCGCGGAGACGGCCGCGAGGCAAACTCGAGGACGAGGTCAACGCCGGCGCCTTCCGCGCTTGCGCTGCCATTGTGCCTAGGTCACACAGGCGTGACGCTCTCGCTGCTGGGCTGTTCATCCGATCCTGCGGAGCGAGTACGTCGGGAGCGCCACGACGCCCAAGCCGTGTGACCCACCAGAGCTACAGCAACACCGCCTGCGGTGAGCCGAATCACGCTCCAAGTCATCCCGACACGCGGCTCTTGCAGATCCGCTTCTACGGATATTCGCATGGATGTCTCGTAGAACGCTATGAGCGGAACGATCAGCCGGAAGGGGAGGCCACGAATGCCTGGCACTCGTGCCAGGTTACCCAAAATCCCCATGGGAGCCCCAAGAATGAAGGCCACTATACCCCACATGAGAATTCTAGACGACAGTCCTTCGCTTGAGGCTCCGTATTCCAAGCCGACCGGCACTGCGGGGCTCAGGCTCTTGAATACGTAGTATGTGACTACGCCGACGGTCAACCCGAACGATGACAGAAGGGCTGACTCGACCTTGGATCGGCCAAAATAGCCCACCATGAACGCGTAAGCGGCCCATGACCATCCGCCGGAAAAAACGAGACTTAGGGAGGCGGAAGCCAGGTTATCCGATTTTCCTGCAATTGGGCCAACCAGACCCAGTAGCAAACCTGACCCCAGGGCAACTGCCGCTGGAACAGCGCGAGTGCGCAGGGATGTATTGATGCCTCTTCCCCGTTCCGTGAATATGTCAAGTCGCTGGCGGTGCCACCCCGAGACTTATCCAGGCGAACCGAAAGATCAAAGTGACACCGCCAGCCTACTCCCGCACCCTGCAGCCACCCAAGACTAGATGCAGATTGAGCCCTACTTGATGCTGTAGTAGGTGTAGCAGGTGGCTCCACCCGGGCCGATTTCACTGGCATTGGCAGTCCTAGTGGCTGCCAACCAACCGCTATCGTCCGTTTCGCCGTTGATCTTCACCGACGACTTGTGCACCTTCGTGTGGTGGTAGTAGTTCGAGTAGCAGTCCTTGCCTTCGACCACGGCGAACCAGCCGTAACACCACTCTCCACCGCTTGCATTAACGCAAGCGTTCATCGTCCCCATGGAGTCAGCCGGAGCTTCCAGCTTGATCTCCATCACGCCCCATTCAGCAGGGTTCCCCAGCTCTTTGGGTGGGACAACGGGCGCTCCGACGTATGGCTTGATCTCTCCCGTGGCGGAGAGCGCCTTGCGAATTGGTGCGCGATGGCGGGTGATGAGCGCCTTCCACGCCGTCCGCACGCCCTCCGACATGGCCATGGCCGGATGTCGAGGTGCTTCCAGTCCCCCCTCCTGCGTGGGTCTTCACGCTCCGAGGGGAACCTCAGACCGCCTCGACGTGTCGTTCGGGGCCGCGGCGCTCGCCGAGGTCTGACGGGAAGAGCCGGGGCACGCCGTGCCGCCCCCGGAGGCGACGGTCGGGAACGCCTCTTGGAACCCGGCCATCGCGACACCGGGCGGATGCGCAAGCTGCTGGAGGATTTGCGTATCAGCGGGTGGCGGGTGAGGGAGACCGACCGGGACCGCTGGCCGGGGGGAGCGCCCGGCCGGCAGCCGCCGTGGACGCCGCCCCCCGGCATATCCAACAGCAACCCCAGCTCCCATCCTGTCTGCCGTCGACCCACACTCCGTGGAGCAGGCGCGGTGCCTGGCGTCCAGGTGGAGCGCCCCACTGGACGAACGACCTGGACGCCAGGTGCCGTGTCTGCTCGGCTCTGCCTGGGTCGACGGCAGACGGGATGGGAGCTCCCCGCCCGCATCAGCCACCTTCGGCTGGCAC
>NZ_JBRIOU010000004.1:526827-534413 GCF_053474865.1 Streptomyces sp. CO7 | reverse complement strand
CCCGGAGCCTGAGCGCCCCCGCCGGAGGCAACGCGAGAGCTGGCCGCCGCGAGTGCCAGTGGCCGACACGACACCGCCCTTGGCCTCGAGCCGACCCGGACCGCGCCGCCTGGCTTGGCCGCCAGCCGGCAGGCATCCGGGAGGGCAGACCGCAGAGGTGACCTCCCGGTCCCCCGTTCGTTCCTCTCAACGAATGGCACAGGAGGCCCGCCCATGCTCCCCCTCCGCTCCTCCCCTGACCGCCGCCCTCGCCCTGCGGCAACGCACGGGGACCCGACGATGCCCGACTTCGGGCCAGTCCCGCCTTCCTGGGGTCGGCACGGTCCGGGCAGGGGCAGGGCTTCGCACGTCGTGGATCCGCCGCGGTACCAGGGGACGACGGTGCAGACGTGCGGACTGTTCCCGTTCGTGGCCGGCTTCGGTGCGCCCTCCGTCGGCGTGCCGATCGGGCGGCACATGCTGTGGGGCGAGTCGGTGGCCCTCGACCCGATCGACTGGGCGCGGCGTGGGCTGGTCATCAACCCCGGCGTCTTCGTCCTCGGTGAGCCGGGCGTGGGCAAGTCGACGGTGTGCAAGCGGATCGCGGCCGGTTCGATCGCGTTCGGGACGGGCGTGCTGTCCCTCGGGGACCTGAAGGGCGAGTATGGTCCGCTGGTCACCGCCATGGGCGGGCAGGTGGTGAAGGTCGGCTGGGGGCTGCAGACCATCAACCCACTCGACTCCGGCCCGCTCGGCCAGGCCCTCGTCGACCTCGAGTGCCGTGACCGTGAGCGGGCCGAGACGCTGCGGGAGGAAATCCGCGGGCGGCGGCTGACGCTGCTGCTCGCGCTGTGCTCCATCGCCCGCGGCTCGAGGGGCCGGCCCATCACCGACGCCGAGGAACTCGCGCTCGGCGCGGCGCTGGACGTGCTGGCTGCCCGCAGGGGCGTCGAGCCGGTGATCCCCGAGGTCATCCACCGCATCGAGACCGGCGACGCGGCCATGCGCGAGGCGGTGCGCGCCCGGCACGAGAACGAGTACGTCGACCTGACCGCCGACATCGTCCGCACCCTCGACCGCATCCGCGAGGGCGTCCTGCGCGGCTTGTTCGACGACCGGACCACCACCCCCGTCGACATGGATGCTCCCGCCGTCTCCATCGACATCGACGCCCTCGACAACGCGAGCGACGACGTCGTCGCGGCCGCCCGCCCGGTCTGGTGGAGCGGACGGACCGGCTGACCCGGCTCAACTGGCACAAGGGCGTCGGCTCCATCATCACCACGCACTCCCTCAGCGACCTGGAGGCACTGCCAACGGAGGAGGACAGGGCGAAGGCCCGCGGCTTCATCGAGCGCTCCGCCATCACGATCCTCGGCGCACTCCCCGACGGTGAGCTCGAACGCTCGCACCGCCCCGTCCGTCGCGATCCGGGCGGGACGGCACCGGCCCGGCCGTTGTGACCGCCCCCACACCCCCGAAGGCCGCCGGTGCACCTGGCGGCGCGTGATCGTCTCGTAACATTGGCGCATGTCTTCGACCGATGCCCCCGTCCCGCCCGCGGGCACCGTGCTGCCCCGGGTGGGCCCGGTCGCCGCGGGCGGCGAGCGGATCAGGTCGGTCGCGCTGCGGGGCGTGACCCTGTCGGTCCGCTCCCGTCCGGCCTCGCGCGAGGGCGCCGAGCCGGCGCTGTTCGTGCACGGGCTGGGCGGTTCCTCGCAGAACTGGTCGGCGCTGATGCCGCTGCTGGACGACCTGCTCGACTGCGAGGCCGTCGACCTGCCCGGCTTCGGCGACTCGCCGCCGCCGGACGACGGCGACTACTCGCTCGCCGGCCACACCCGCGCCGTGGTCCGCTACCTGGAGCGGTCCGGTCGCGGCCCGGTGCATCTCTTCGGCAACTCGCTGGGCGGCGCGGTCGCCACCAAGGTCGCGGCGCTCCGCCCCGACCTGGTGCGCACGCTGACCCTGGTCTCGCCCGCGCTGCCGGAGCTGCGCGTGCAGCGCGGCGCGGTGCCGACCGGGCTGATGGCGGTGCCGGGTGCGACGGCGCTGTTCACCCGCCTGACCCGCGGATGGACGGCCGAGCAGCGGGTGCGCGGCGTGCTGGGGCTGACCTACGGGGACCCCGGGCGGGTGACCGAGGAGGGTCTGGCCGCCGCGGTGGCGGAGATGGAGCGGCGCCAGCGGCTGCCGTACTTCTGGGACGCCATGACCCGTTCGGCCCGCGGCGTGGTCGACGCGTACACCCTGGCCGGACGGCACCGGCTGTGGCGACACGCCGAGCGGGTCGCCGCGCCCACCCTGCTCGTCTACGGAGGCCGTGACCGGCTGGTCTCCTTCCGGATGGCCCGCCGGGCCGCCCGCGCGTTCCGCGGTTCGCGGCTGCTGGCGCTGCCGGAAGCCGGACATGTGGCCATGATGGAGTGCCCGGACACGGTCGCCCGGGCCTTCCGCGAGTTTCTCGCCGACACCGGCGCCGCCGCCGGCACGGCCGGGGAGTCCGGTGGGGACGCCTGGGAGCACCGTCCGGGCGAGACCGACGATGTCCTGGCCGTGACAGACACCGAAAGCTGAGGGAGCGCGTGGGACGGCACAGTCGCCGGGGGCCGGCCAGGCCCGCAGATGCCGCGAGCCCGGCCGCGGCCGCCCCTCACGACCCGCGGGGCGCCGCCGGCGTCGCCGGGGCGTCGCACTCCGCCGGGGCGTCCGGCTCCGCCGGGGCGGATGGCGTCCAGGACGCCGAGGACGCCTGGAGCCCCTGGGAGCCGCCCCCGCGGCAGGTTCCGGGGGCGCCCCTTCCTCCAGCCCACGGCCGGGGCGGTCCGCCGTCCCCCGCGCCCTCCGTGCGCGGCGGTCACCCCGAGGACCACGGAGCGCGGCCCCAGGGCGGGCACTCCCGGGTCGGGCGGCCTCAGGACCACGGCGGTCACGCCCAGGGTCACGACGCGCGGTCCGCGGACCAGGGCGGGCCGCCCGGGTACGCCGGTTCGCGCGGGCCGCGGGAGCAGGACGGCGGCTGGGACACCTGGGCGGAGCAGCCCCGTGACCTGGTGGCCCGGACCGAGGGCCTGGCCGCGATGGACCAGCGGCCGCCGTACTACGACACGCTCGACGACCGCGGCCGCTACCGGCCGTCCGCCGGGCCCGGTGCGCCGGGCGGCCGCGGCGCCGCGACCCGCCCCGAGGGCGGCGACGGCCCCGGGTTCGGTGAAGGTCCCGGGTTCGGCAACGGCACGGGGTTCGACGTCGGGCCCGGATCCGGTGGCGGTCCGGCGTTCCCCGACGGGCCCCGGTATCCGGAGGGACCCGGCGGCCCCGCGGACGGTCCGGACGACGATGACGACGACCTGTTCCGGACGCCCTCCGCGTCCGGTCCCGCGGCACTCCGCGTCGGGCCGCGACGCGGCGGGAAGGGCCGCCTGTTCACCGGCGCGCTCGCGCTCGCGGTGCTGGTGGTCCTCGGGGTCACGGTCTCCGAGCAGGTCGCCGGCGACCGGGCCCACCCGGTGCGCGGCGCGCATGCCGCCGGAGTGTCGGGGGCGTCGGGGGAGAAGGGGCAGCCCGTGGGCGTCACGGACCCCTCCCCGCTGCCGTCGGCCTGGAACCTGGACGGTCTCTCCTACAAGCAGCGGATGGGCCTGGTCTACGACCTCAGCCCGACGCTCGCGGGCCCCGGGACCTTCACCTCGGTGCCGGGCACCGAGGAACCCCCGCGTGAGGGCGACGAGTTCACCTACCGCGTGGACATCGAGGACGAACTTGGCCTCAACGGCGAGCTGTTCGCCGAGGCCGTGCACAAGACGCTCAACGACGACCGCAGTTGGGCGCACGACGGCCTGGCGTTCAAGCGGGTCCCGAAGGGCGCCGGCAAGGCTCCCGACTTCGTGGTCACCCTGGCCAGCCCCGGCACCACCGCCGAGTGGTGCGCCCGGTCCGGCCTGGACACCACCGTCGACAACGTCTCCTGCGACTCCGCCTCCACCTCCCGCGTGATGATCAACGCCTACCGCTGGGCGCGGGGTTCGGAGACGTACGGCGACCAGCTCATCCACTCGTACCGGCAGATGCTGATCAACCACGAGGTGGGCCACCGTCTGGGCTACGGACATGTGGAGTGCGCCAAGGACGGCGGGCTGGCTCCCGTGATGCAGCAGCAGACGAAGTTCCTGGACCACGACGGCATCCACTGCAGACCGAACGCCTGGGCCTACCCGAACGGCTGACCCGAACAGCCGGCCCACACGCCCGGCCCGTACGCCCCCCGCGCGCACGGCGCGCGACCATACCGTCGCTGTGCGCTACAAAACGCCTTGTGAAACGGAAAGTTACGGGCGTTCACCCCTTCCGGTGGCGCGACGGACAACCGTCCGTCGCGCCACCCGCATATCCGCATACGTTCGTCCCGGCTACCAGCCGCCGCCGTCGACGGCGGCCCTTTCCTAGGGGAGATCGGGGATGTACGCGTGCGCATCGGACTGCTGACGGAGGGTGGTTACCCGTACGCGACGGGTGAGGCCAGGCTCTGGTGCGACCGCCTGGTACGCGGGCTCGGCCAGCACGAGTTCCGGCTGTACGCCCTCAGCCGCGACCGGGAGCAGGAGCGGGCCGGCTGGGTCGACCTGCCCTCCCAGGTCACCCAGGTGCGCACCGCCCCGCTGTGGACGGCCGAGGTCGACGGCACCTGGTACGGCCGCCGCGCGCGCCGCCGGTTCGCCGAGCATTACGGCGACCTCGCCGCCGGTCTGTGCACCGGTCCGGCGGGGGCGGCAGGGCCGGGCGCCCCCTCCCCCGAAGAGGCGGACCGTTTCCGCTCGGCCCTGTACGGCCTGGCCGAACTCGCCCGTGAGGAAGGCGGGATGGTCGCCGCGCTGCGTTCCGAGGAAGCCGTGCGGGCACTGGAGCGGGTCTGCCGAGCGCCCGGCGCCCCGCGGGCGGCGCGCGAGGCGCGCGTGACGGACCTCCTGGAGGTCGGCGCGCACCTGGAGCAGGCCCTGCGCCCCCTTTCCCTGGACTGGTGCGAGGCGGGCGAGCTCGGGTCGGTGGACCTCTGTCACGCCGCGGCCGGCGGGCTCGCCGCCCTTCCCGGGCTGCTGGCGCGGCACTTCCACGGTGTCCCGCTGGTGGTCACCGAGTACGGCGTGCCGCTGCGCGCGCACTACCTGGGGTCCGCCGAGGCACCCCCCGCCGTCCGCGCACTGCTGGCCGCCTTCCACGGGCGGCTGGCCGCCGAGGTCTACCGCAGCGCGAGCATGATCACCCCGGGCAACGCACACGTGCGGCGCTGGCAGGAGCGCTGCGGCGCGGACCGGGCCAAGGTCCGCACGGTGTACCCCGGCATGTCGGCGGCGCGCTTCGCCGAGGCCGGGGAGCCCGCCGGAGCGGGCGGCCGTGCGCCGGGGACGCGCGTCGGGCCCGGCACCCTCGTCTGGGTCGGGCGGATCGAACCGTCCAAGGACCTGGTGACGCTGCTGCACGCCTTCGCCGCCGTGCGGCTCCGGGCGCCCGGGACGCGGCTGCGCATCGCGGGCTCCGCCCCCGACCCGGAGGGCGCGGCCTACCTGCTGCACTGCGAGGAGCTGGCCGGGCGGCTGTTCCCGGGCGACGGCACGGTGGAGTTCGTCGACATGAGCGGGCCCGAGGCGCCCCCGCTGGCCCAGGTGTACACGCAGGGCGAGGTGGTCGTGCTCTCCAGCGTGGTGGAGGGATTCCCGGTGAGCGTCGTCGAGGCCATGTTCAGCGGCCGGGCGACGGTCTCCACCGACGTGGGCGCGGTGGTGGAGGTCGTCGGGGGGACGGGGCTTGTGGTGCCGCCCCGGGACCCGCAGGCGCTGGCCGAGGCCTGCGCGGCGTTGCTGAACGACCCGGAGCGCCGTGAGCGGCTAGGCGAGGCGGCCCGCGCGCGGGCCATGGAGCTGTTCACCGTCGAGCAGAACGTCGCGGCGTTCCACCGCATCTACCTGGAGGTCGCCGGGCGCTGCCCGGCCCGCCGCATCGCCGAGGCGGACGCCGCCGAGCCCCGGCCGTTCGCGGTCCCGGCCGAGCTGCGCGTCGCCGGCGCCGATTCCGTGGAGGTGACCCGGTGAACGGGCTGGACAAGCGCGAGAGAGCCGTCGGTGCCGATGGGGTCGACGGAGTCGGCGGTCTCGGTAGGACCGACGGGGTCGGTGAGGTCGAAGGGTCCGACTCGGCGAGGCTGCCCGGCCTGGCCGACGGGCCCGGCCTGGCCGACGGGCCCGGTGCGGCCGACGGGCCCGGTGCGGCCGGTACGGGTGGCGGTCCCCAGGGGGCTGCCCCGGCCGACCTGAGTGCCTTGGCCGACAACCCTGCCCTCCCCGGCAGGACCGCTCCGGCCGACCGGACGGACGCGGCCGACTCCGCCGACGGGTTCCCCGCAGCACCGGGGCGTCGCCCGCACGGCGGGGGCGTCGCGGGGGCGGGCGCCGACCCGGTGAAGGCGTTGATGCTGCGGCACCGGGACCTGTGCGACCGGGCGGTGGACCCGCTGGAGATCGCCGCCGGTCTGGAGGCGCACGGCGTCACCGACCGGACCGCCGCCCGGTTCCGCCACCGGGACGTGTTCTCGCTGGCCGAGGAGATGTACGCCCGGGCCGGCCGGAGGGACGAGGACGGGCTGCCCGGTGGCCCGCCCCCGGCGGCAGGGCGGCCGCCCGCGCGGTGGGCGGTCAGGGCACTGTTGCCGGGCGCCCTGGGCGTGCTCGCGGTGGCGGCGCTGCGGTGGACCACCGGCGAGGCGCGGCCGGTGGTCGGCCTGCTGGGACTGTTCGCCGTGGTCGCCGGCGTGCGCGCGGCGCTCGGCCGCGGGCCGCTGAGCTCGGAGGGCCGCTCGCTTCCCGGACCGCACGACTGGCGGACCCCGCCGGGCGCACGGGCCTGGGCGTACCTGCTGGTGGGCTACGCGCTGCTGGGCGACGGGCTGCTGCACGCCGGGCTCGTCGGCGGCCCCGACGGACTGCCGGACGGCGGGCAGTCCGGCGACTGGCCGATCAGCCTGGCCCCGCTGCTCGCCCTCGCGCTGTCCTGCGCGCCCGCCGCCTGGAGCGCGCACCTCTTCCGCACCGGCGTCGGCCGCAAGCTGGCCGGAAGCCGTGGCCTGGAGGAGTTCGCCGCCACCGCCCGCCCGCTGCTGCTCGGTGTCGTCGGCGTGCACCTGGCCGCGGTGTCCGGGCTGGCCGTCCTGTGCGCCGTGGTGCTCGACGAGCACTCCACCCCCGCGGCCACCGCCGCGCTGGGCGCCCTGCTGCTGATCGCGCGCCTGCTGACCGTGCACGGCTTCACCCACGCGCCGGGCGTGGTGCTGCGGGCCGTGGGCTGGACCGAGATCGTCACCGTCTGCCTGGTGTTCGCGGGCCGGCTGCCCGGCTGCGGCCTCCTCGCGGGACCGGTCGAGACGGTGGTGTCGGTGTGGGGCGCGCACGCCGTTCCGCTGATCGCCTGCGGGGCCGGAGCGCTGGTGCTGCTGTTCCACGCCTGCCGCCGGCTCACCCTGGCCTCGGCGCACGCCCCGGCCGCGCCCCGCCCGCCGTCCGACCGCTGAGGGCCGGCGCACCACGCGGGCCCTCAGCGGTCGGACGGCGGGCGGGGCG
>NZ_JBRIOU010000004.1:519110-526727 GCF_053474865.1 Streptomyces sp. CO7 | reverse complement strand
CAGCAGCACTTCCCCCTCCCCACCCCTGAAGACCGCCTTGAAGGAGAACAAGCAGCCATGAGGGTTCTGCTGATCGGAGCCAACGGATATCTCGGCCGTTTCGTCGCCGACCGCCTGCTCGCCGATCCCGCCGTCCAGCTGACCGCGCTGGGCCGGGGCGACGACGCCGACGTCCGGTTCGACCTGGCGGCCGGCAGCCCCGGCGCGCTCACCCGGTTCCTGGACGCCGTCCACCCGCAGGTCGTCGTCAACTGCGCGGGCGCCACCCGGGGCGGGGCGCGGGAGCTGACCCGGCACAACACGGTGGCCGTGGCCACCGTCTGCGAGGGACTGCGGCGCAGCGGCTGCGGCGCCCGCCTGGTGCACCTTGGCTGCGGCGCCGAGTACGGGCCCAGCCAGCCCGGGTCCTCCACGGCCGAGGACTCCGTGCCGCGTCCCGGCGGCCCGTACGGGGTGAGCAAGCTGGCCGCCACCGAGCTGGTGCTCAACTCCGGCCTGGACGCGGTGGTGTTGCGGGTGTTCTCCCCGGCGGGCCCCGGCACCCCGGCCGGCTCCCCGCTGGGCCGGCTCGCCGAGGCGCTGCGCCGGGCCATGCAGTCGGGCGACGGCGAGCTCAAACTCGGCGGGCTGGGCGTGCAGCGGGACTTCGTGGACGTGCGGGACGTGGCACGTGCGGTGCACGCGGCGGCGCTCTCCGCCGCTCAGGGCGTCATCAACATCGGTTCCGGCAGGGCCGTCCGGCTGCGGGACGCCGCCGCGGTGCTGGCCCGGGTCGCCGGATACGGCGGCGCGCTGCACGAGTTGGACGGACCGCCCGGGGTCATGGTGCGCGGGCTGATCGGCCACCAGCGCACCGACTCCGAGCACCACGCCCCCACCATGCCGGTCCACCCCTACCCCGACGGCTGCGGCAGCTGGCAGCAGGCCGACGTGCGGACCGCCCGGGACCGGCTGGGCTGGCGTCCGCGGATCGGTCTGGAGGAGTCGCTGGCCGACATCTGGATGGAGGCCGCCTGCCGCATCTGACCCGCCCGGCTGCTGGGACGCCCACGTCTCGCAGGGCGGAACGGTTGTCTTGGAATGAAGAAGGGCGTGGCAGTGTTACCGGAAGAACAACCGTACCTATACCGACCAACGGAGTCCCCGTGTCGTTGCCACCCCTGGTCGAGCCGGCCGACGAGCTGACTGTGGACGAGGTCCGCAGGTACTCCCGCCACCTGATCATCCCGGACGTCGGGATGGACGGGCAGAAGCGGCTGAAGAACGCGAAGGTCCTGTGTGTGGGCGCCGGCGGTCTGGGCTCCCCGGCGCTGATGTACCTGGCCGCGGCGGGCGTCGGCACGCTCGGCATCGTGGAGTTCGACGAGGTGGACGAGTCGAACCTGCAGCGGCAGATCATCCACAGTCAGGCGGACATCGGCCGCTCCAAGGCGGAGTCCGCCAAGGACAGCGTCCTCGGCATCAACCCGTACGTGAACGTCGTCCTTCACGAAGAGCGGCTCGAGGCCGAGAACGTGATGGAGATCTTCAGCCAGTACGACCTGATCGTCGACGGCACGGACAACTTCGCCACGCGTTACCTGGTGAACGACGCCTGCGTGCTGCTGAACAAGCCGTACGTCTGGGGCTCGATCTACCGCTTCGACGGCCAGGCATCGGTCTTCTGGTCGGAGCACGGTCCCTGCTACCGCTGCCTCTACCCGGAGCCCCCGCCGCCGGGCATGGTCCCCTCCTGCGCCGAGGGCGGCGTGCTGGGCGTGCTGTGCGCGTCGATCGGCTCCATCCAGGTCAACGAGGCCATCAAGCTCCTCGCGGGCATCGGCGAGCCGCTGGTCGGCCGCCTGATGATCTACGACGCCCTGGAGATGCAGTACCGCCAGGTCAAGATCCGCAAGGACCCCAACTGCGCGGTCTGCGGCGAGAACCCGACGGTCACCGAGCTCATCGACTACGAGGCCTTCTGCGGCGTCGTCTCGGAGGAGGCCCAGCAGGCCGCCGCCGGCGCGACGATCACTCCCAAGCAGCTCAAGGAGTGGATCGACGACGGCGAGGACATCGACATCATCGACGTCCGCGAGCAGAACGAGTACGAGATCGTCTCCATCCCGGGCGCGCGGCTGATCCCGAAGAACGAGTTCCTCATGGGCAGCGCCCTCGAGGGCCTGCCGCAGGACAAGAAGATCGTCCTGCACTGCAAGACGGGTGTCCGCAGTGCGGAAGTCCTCGCGGTGCTCAAGTCCGCGGGCTTCTCCGACGCGGTCCACGTCGGCGGCGGCGTCATCGGCTGGGTCAACCAGATCGAGCCGCACAAGCCGGTGTACTGACCTGTTCTTCCGCCGACCGACCGGCGGACCTGACGAAGCCCATGGCTCCGACCACCTCGGACGCCGTGGGCTTCTGTCGTTTCCGGTCGGCGCCGCTGGTCGTGTCCCGCGAGCAACGTCCCTCCGTGGTGGCCGGCGTGGATCCCCGCCTGAGGGACCGCGACCGCTCGGACCGCTCAGGCGTCGTCCGTCGGGGTCGACGGGTCCGGGCGGGGCAGGGTCGCGGACAGGGGGAGGTCTTCGCGGCGGGCGGCGAGGCGTCGGGCGCGGAGCTGGGACCGGGTGCGAGGGCGGAAGCGGGGTTCACGGCCGCAGCCGCAGGGCCGGTGGCCGTCGTACCGCAGGCCCGCGCCCAGGACCGCCGCCACCACCGACCAGCCGCGGACGTCCCGGCGCCGTGGCGGCGCGAAGTCGTGCCCCGCGCACAGCAGGGGCCACCCGCAGTTCGGGCAGCGGTGCTCACCGGCCGGGGCGGCGGGCCGCTTGAAGTCGACCCGGCAGGACACGCAGGCGTAGTGCAGCTTGTAGCCCTTCACGGCGTAGAGGCACATGCAGGGACGGTACCGCCGACGGCCCGTCAGCCGCAGACGGTTCCGGAGCGGGGGACCTTGCCCTCCAGGAGGTAGCCGTTCACCGCGTCCTGGACGCACGCGTCACCGCTGTCGTAGGCGCCGTGCCCCTCGCCGCGGTAGGTGATCTCGATGCCCACGCCGGCACCCAGCGCCCGGGCCATCTGCCGGGCGCCCTCATACGGGGTCGCCGGGTCGCCGGTGTTGCCGATGACGAGGATCGGCGGCGCCCCCGGGGCGCTGACGTCCGGACGGTCGGCGGCTCCCTCCACCGCCCAGTCGGTGCAGCTCAGCATCGACCAGGCCATGAAGTCGCCGAACACGGGCGACGCCTCCCGGAACCGCGGGAGCGCCCGCTGCACATCGGCGACCGTGTAACGGGGCCGGTCGTCGGAGCAGTTGATCGCCGTGTTGGCGGCCACCAGGTTGCTGTACTCGCCGCTCTCGCTGCGCCCGTTCATCGCGTCGGACAGCGCCATCAGCGTCCGGCCGTCACCGTCGTACGCCTCGTCCAGCGCCTGCGTGAGGTACGGCCAGAAGTCCTTCGAGTACAGGGCCTGGGCGATGCCGCCGGTGGCCGCCGTCTCGGTCAGCCGACGCGGGAAGATGCCCGGCAGCGAACGCTCCTCCAGCTGGTCGAGGAGCTGGGTGATGCGCTTCTTGACGTCCTCGGCGTCGGTGCCGATCGGACACTCCTCCTCCGGCTTGGCGGCGCAGTCCTCGGCGAAGTTGTCCAGCGCCCGCTGGAAGCCCCGGGCCTGGGCCAGCGACCCCTGTTCCGGGTCCTCCGTCGGGTCGACCACGGCGTCGAAGACGGCCCGGCCGACCGTCCTGGGGAACAGGTGCGCGTAGACGCCGCCCAGCTCGGTGCCGTACGAGATGCCGAAGTAGTACAGCTTCTCGTCGCCGAGGAGTTCGCGCAGCAGGTTCATGTCGCGCGCGGCGTCGGTGGTGCGCACGTGGGGGAGGACCTCGCCGGAGTTGTCCTCGCAGGCCTCGTTGAAGCTGCGCAGACCGTCCTCGTACTCGCGGCGCTCCTCGGCGTCGTCGGGGGTGCCGTCCCTCTGGAACAGGGCGTCCATCCGGCTCGCGCTCTCGCACTCCACGGGTTCGCTGCGGCCGACCCCGCGCGGGTCGAAGCTGACCAGGTCGTACCGGGTGCGGAGCGTGTCGTACTCCTTGCCGAAGGCTGGCAGGGTGGTGACGCCGGAGCCGCCCGGGCCGCCGAAGTTGAAGATCAGGGAGCCGATGCGGTCGTCCGCCGGACCGGAGGCGCGGACCCGGATCAGTTCGATGCCGATCGTCTCGCCCTCAGGCTCGGACCAGTCCAGCGGCGCCCGCATGGTGGCGCACTGCCAGGTGCCGCCGCGGGGGAGCGGCGAGGGTGAGGCGCCGCCGCCCTGGGCGTCGGACGGAGCCGGGCAGTCCTCCCATTCGAGTGACTGCTCCCGGACGTCGCCGTCCTCGCCGCCGCAGGCAGCGAGGGCTCCGGCGGCCAGGACGGCCGAGGTCAGCAGGGCTGCGGTGCGGGTCCGGGCGGCGTAGGGCATGCCGCCATGTTCCTGCGCCCCGCCGGGCGCCGCGCGGGCGCGGGACCCGTCCGGGTTAACCGGCCGCCGCACCCGCGGGCCGGGGGCCGCCTGCGACACCCCCTTCAACCGGGGCCGCCGTGCCCACGCCCCACACTTCGGCCGGGGCCCTGGTGTCCGGCCCGTCGGCGGGGGTCGCCTATGCCGCACTCGTAGGCCAGGCCGCCCTCGTCCCACCCTTCGCCCGGGGCCCTGGTGTCCCGCCCGTCGGCGGGAGCCGCCTGTGCAGCACCCGCAGGCCGGGGCCGCCAGCGCCGCACCCACCGCCCGGGGCCGCCGCGCCGCACTCACCGCCCGAGGCCGCCCGCGTCGCACCCCCCCGCCCAGGGTCACGGCGTCCCAGCTGTCGAGCGGGCCGGTACACCCCGTCCGTCGACCGGCCCACCGGTCGGGTCCGTCGGCGGACGACCAGGTCCGCCGCGTCGGCCGGGGCTCGCCTCAGAGCGCCTCGCGGCGGGTGAGGTGGCTGAAGCAGAGCCAGCCGGGGAGCACCGGCAGCCACAGGGTGAACAGGCGGTAGAGGATCACGGCGGGGACCGCGACCTCGCGGGGCAGGCCGACCGCCACCAGGCCCAGGGTCAGCGTGGCCTCGACCGCGCCGATGCCGCCCGGTGTCGGCGCCGCCGAGCCGAGCGCGTTGCCGGCCAGGAAGACCACCGCGACGCTCGCCAGGCTCACGCCGGTCGACCCGTCGCCGAACGCGCGGACCGAGGCGTCCAGGCACAGGACGAAGCAGGTGGTCAGCAGGAGCATGCCGCCGATGCCGGTCGCCAGCTTCTGCGGCCGCTGCAGCACGTCCAGCATGCGCGGCACCACGCCCGCGAAGAGCGAGCGCACCCGCGTCGCCACGAACTTCCGCAGCAGGGGCACCGAGGTCACCACCAGCACCAGCACGGCGACCGTGAGCAGCCCGGCGATCACCGTGCGGGACGGCGACAGGGACGGCGTCTTCTCGATGCCGGTGAGGTAGCCGAAGACCAGCAGCAGCATGATGTGCGAGCCCAGGCCGAACAGCTGGGAGGCGCCCACACTGGCCACCGCCAGTCCGGGCCGGATGCCGGCCTTCTGCAGGAACCGCGTGTTCAAAGCCACGCCGCCGATCGCCGCCGGGGCGACGATCTTCACGAAGGAGCCCGCCACCTGGGCCGAGACCGTGCGCCCGAAGGGCACCCGCTCCGGCACGAAGCCCAGCAGGGACATCGCCGCCGCGACATAGCTGAGCGCGGCGAACAACGCCGCCGCGGCCACCCAGCCCCAGTGCGCCGAGGCGATCGAGTCGAACGGGACGTGGGCCAGCTGGGACAGCAGGTAGTAGGCGCCGATCGCGCCCGCGATGAAGGTGATCAGGGTGCGCGGACGGATCCGCTCCAGCCGGGCGGGCTCCACCGGGGCCTGCGGCCGGATGCGCAGCACCTGGTGGCGGATCTGGGTGAGCAGGTCCTCCTCGCGCGCCTCCTCCAGGGCCTCGTCGACGGCACGCTTCTCGGCGCGCTGCTCGGCCTTGAGGGCCTTGCGGTCGGAGACCGCGCCGGTCGACGCCGTCACGGCGCCCGGCGCGCCCGCCGGCGCTCCGGTCGCGGCCGACGTGGCCGCGGTGGCGCCCGCGCCGGACTCGCGTTCGGCGGCGCGCAGCGCACGCGCCTTGTCGGCGGCCTCCAGCACCGCCTCCCGCTCCCGCTGGGCGCGCTCCCGGCCCAGCCGGCGCAGGGTGGCGCGAGTCGTGCGGGTCAGCGCGATGGGCTGAAGCAGCGGCAGGCAGTCGGCGACCGTGTCGGGACCCAGGACGTCCACCGCGGCGGCCACCGCCCGCTCCGCACCGGCCCGCAGGCCGAGCGTGGTGAGCAGCTGGGCGACGTCCATGCGCAGCAGCAGGTCGCCGGCGGCGATCTCACCGCCGCGGAGGTCGGAGAGGATCACCGCGCCGGAACGATCCACCAGAATGGCGTCGCCGGCCAGCCTGCGGTGCGCGATGCGCCGCGACTGCAGCGCCTTCACCTGCCGCCAGGTGTCCCGCATCAGCTCGTCGGTGATCTCCTCGTCCGCCAGCTGGTCCAGCGGACGGCCTCCGGTGTGCTCGTACACGAGCATCACGGCGTCCGGGCCGAGCTCGGCGGTGGCGATCAGCTTGGCGGCGTTGGCCCCGGCGGCGATGGCCGCGTAGGCCAGCAGGGCCTCCTGCTCCAGCGCCTGGCGCAGCGACTGCAGGCTCCGCCGGGTGGCCGAGCCGCGCAGTGTCAGGTTGCGCCAGGCCCGGTAGTAGAAGGCCTGCGCCTGCTGCTCCCGGTCGACCACGGTGACGTCGAGGGGGCGGCCGTCCTCCAGGGTGACGAAGTAGCGGCGGCCCCGGTCGCTCTCGTGGCCCTCGCCCTCCGTCTCCTGCCGGGCCGAGGCCGGGTGGAAGCCGACATGCCGCAGGCCCGCCATCAGGGTGCGGCCGGTGGGCCGGACGTTGGGCGAGCCGACGGCGTACAGCGTGCCGTAGGCGACGCTCCAGCCGATGAGAATGGTCAGGAGGATGGAGAAGGGGGTGGTGTAGCCACTGACCAGCATGGAGAAGGCGTCCAGCGCCAGGACCACCCACAGGACGGTGCGCCAGCGAGGTCTTCGGGAGAGCCCCACGGCGGTCATGAAGGCGATCACCGGCGCGAGGTAACCGTGCACCGGGTCGGTGAGCGCGGCGGTCGCGCCGCTGCCGCCCGGGGCCAGCTGGGTGAGGGCGTCCTGGATGGCCTGGGGGGCGGACCGCGCCACCCACAGGTCGGTGGCGAGGGTCACCCCGTGCGCGAGGACGGCGGCCAGCACGCCGTCGGCGATCCGCAGGGCGTCCCGCTTGAACAGCCGCTCCACCGCGAAGGCGACCGGCACCAGCAGGATCGCGATGCTGGACGCCAGGCCGGCCACCTTGATCAGGAGGTCGGGCGCGGCGGTGGTGCCCTCGTTGATGTCCTGCTCGAGGCCGGAGGTCGCGCCCTCGGCGAAGGCGGCGACGGCCAGCAGCACGGCGACGGCGAGGAGGCCGACCAGCAGCCGCATCAGATCGGAGGGGCGGTGCACGCGGGCGGGGAGGAGGGGCTCGTCGCCCTGCACCTCGTCGCCGTTGTCGGGGGCGACGGTGGCGCCGGCGGGCTCCGGGGG
>NZ_JBRIOU010000004.1:518623-519010 GCF_053474865.1 Streptomyces sp. CO7 | reverse complement strand
GTCGTCGGTGCCGGTGCCGGTGCCGTCGTCGGTTCCGGGGACGCGGGCGTTCTCGGCGTGCGAGCCGCCGCCGCGGGCGGGGCCGCCGTCGGCGTCACCGCCGCGAGCATCGCCGGGGCGCCGTGATCGGGGAGTCTTCGTCATCTCTGCTTCCGGGCGCGACGAGACCTCGGCAGCGCTCTCCGCCTTCTCGGGATGCACGCCCTGCCACTCCTCGGTCTCGTTCTGCTCACGTTGCTCACGTATCACCAGTCACCGCCCGCACGATGGTGGCATGCCGGGCATACCCATGGTGGGGTCAGGGGGCGATCCAGAGGCGTGAAATACGCCGCGCACGCCTCCGGAGCGCGTTCGGAGAGCGTTCCGGGCGGGCGGCGGGGGTTCCGC
>NZ_JBRIOU010000004.1:518109-518523 GCF_053474865.1 Streptomyces sp. CO7 | reverse complement strand
GGTGTGTCGGAGGGGTGCGGCAGGATGGGTCGGATGAGTGACGTGGAGCGGTCCGGCGCCGAGCTCCCCGAGTACGCGGAGCTGGTGCTGGACGTGGCGGAACGGATCCCTCCGGGCCGGGTGATGACCTACGGGGACGTCGCCGAGTGGCTCGGTGAGGGTGGCCCCCGCCAGGTGGGGCGGGTGATGGCCCTCTACGGGAGCGCGGTTCCGTGGTGGCGGGTGGTCCGCTCCGACGGCGTGCTGCTGCCCGGCCACGAACTGCGCGCGCTGGACCACTACCGCGAGGAGGGGACGCCGCTGCGGGAGGCCGCCGGCGCATCCGGGGGTTCGATGCCCCGGCTGGACATGCGCCGGGCCCGCTGGGACGGTGCGGCGGGATGACCCGCGTGCGACCGGTCCGGACGGCAGGAC
>NZ_JBRIOU010000004.1:517403-518009 GCF_053474865.1 Streptomyces sp. CO7 | reverse complement strand
CTCCGGCACCCCGGTCGCGGTGCCGGAGCCGCCGCGGCTCGACGCGTCGCAGCGCGCGGTGGTGGAGCACCGCTCGGGGCCGCTGCTGGTCCTCGCCGGTCCGGGCACCGGCAAGACGACGACGCTGGTGGAGTCGGTCGCCGCGCGGATCGCGCGCGGCGGCGACCCTGCGCGCATCCTGGTCCTCACCTTCAGCCGCAAGGCCGCCATGGAGCTGCGCGACCGGATGGCGGCGCGGGTCGGCGCCGCCCGCGCGCCGCGGGCCACCACCTTCCACTCCTTCTGTTACGCGCTGGTCCGCGCGCACCAGGCCGGCGACCTCTTCGCCGAGCCGCTGCGCCTGCTCTCCGGTCCCGAGCAGGACGTGGCGGTGCGCGAGCTGCTGGCCGGCGAGCCGGAGCTGGAGCGGCTGGGCCTGGCCCACGTCCGCTGGCCCGACGACCTCCGCGCCTGCCTCACCACCCGCGGCTTCGCCGACGAGGTGCGCGCCGTGCTGGCCCGCACCCGTGAGCTCGGGCTCGGCCCGGAGGCGCTGGACGCGTTCGCCCGGCGCATAGGCCGGCCCGACTGGCGGGCGGCGGCTGCCTTCCTCGCGGAGTACCTGGA
>NZ_JBRIOU010000004.1:514182-517303 GCF_053474865.1 Streptomyces sp. CO7 | reverse complement strand
GTACCTGGACGTCCTCGACCTGCAGGGCGTCATCGACTACGCGGAGCTGGTGCACCGCGCGGTACTGCTCGTCAACCGCCCGGAGGTCGGCGGCCGGCTCGCCGCCGAGTACGACGCGGTGCTGGTCGACGAGTACCAGGACACCGACCCGGCCCAGGTGCGGCTGCTGCGGGCGCTGGCCGGGGGCGGGCGGACGCTGGTCGCGTTCGGCGACCCCGACCAGTCCATCTACGCCTTCCGCGGCGCCGACGTCAACGGCATCCTCGACTTCCCGCACGCGTTCCCCCGGGCCGACGGCGCTCCGGCGCCGGTCGAGGTGCTGCGCACGTCCCGCCGGGCCGGCGCGGGGCTGCTGGAGGCGACCCGGCTGCTCACCCGGCGCATGCCGCTGACGAGGCTGCCCGCCGCGAAGGTGCGGGCGCACCGGGAGCTGGTGCCGGAGCGCGAGGGCGGTTCGGTGGAGGTGTACACCTACCCGACCCGCAGCACGCAGCTGGAGAACGTCGCCGACGTCCTGCGCCGCGCGCACCTCGAGGACGGCGTCCCGTGGCGCGAGATGGCCGTCCTGGTCCGGGCCGGTTCCCAGTCGATACCCGCCGTGCGTCGCGTCCTGAGCTCGGCCGGCGTCCCCCTGGAGATCGACGGCGACGACGTGCCCCTGCGGCACGAGCCCGCGGTGGCGCCGCTCCTCACCGCCCTGCGCGCGGTGGCCACGGCCGAGGCGACCGCCCGCACCGCCGCGTCCACGGCGTCCACGGCGGGCGACGAGGGCCGGGACGGTGCGTCGGGTGATGCCTCGGGAGACGCGGACCGCGGCGGGGGCCCGGACGCGGGGGGTGCCGACCGTGACAGTGGGGGTGCGGCTGCCGCCGTGGGCGACGAGGAGCTTGCCGACGGCGACGGTGACGGCGACCGTGACGGTGAGGTCGGTGCCGGTGCTGCGACCGCGGCCGACACCGAAGCCGGGGCTGACGCCGACGCCGACGCTGCTGGCGAGGGCGTGACCGACTCCAGCACCGGCGCCGAGGTCCAGGGCGGCGCTGATGCCGAGGGCGGATCCGAAGCCGGGAGCGGGAGTGAGAACGAGGCTGGCTCCGGCTCTGACGTCGACTCCGGCTCCGGCTCCGTGGCTGAGGCCGCCGCCGGCGGTGAGGCGGTGGCCGGGAGCCGTGACGGGGACGGGGCGGTGTGGCTCGACACCGAGACGGCGCTCACGCTGCTGGCCTCCCCGCTCGCCGGACTGGACGCCGCCGACCTGCGCCGTCTCGGCCGCGCCCTGCGCGACGAGGAGCGCGCGGCGGGCAACCCCTTCCCGCCGCCCTCCGACGACCTGCTGGCCCGCGCCCTGTGCGCCCCCGAGCGGCTGATCGCCCACGACGACGCGTACGCCGGCGGCGCCCGCAAGCTCGGCGAGCTGCTGCGGGCCGTCCGCGCCTGCCTGGCCGCGGGCGGCACCGCCGAGGAGGCCCTCTGGCTGCTCTGGGACGGCACCCCCTGGCCGCGCAGACTGGCCTGGGCCGCCCACCGCGGCGGCGCGGCCGGCCGGAACGCGCACCGCGACCTCGACGCGGTGTGCGCCCTGTTTGCCACCGCCGCCCGCGCCGAGGAACGCACCGGCGGCCGTGGCGCGCTCAACTTCCTGGCCGAGATCGAGAACCAGGACATCGCCGCCGACACCCTCACCCGCCGGGTGGCGCGCCCCGACGCGGTGCGCCTGATGACCGCCCACCGCTCCAAGGGCCTGGAGTGGACCCTGGTCGTCGTCGCCGACGTCCAGGAAGGCCTGTGGCCCGACCTCCGCCGCCGCGGCTCCCTGCTCGAGGCCGACCGGATCGGCCGCGACGGGCTCGCCGACCCGCTCCCGCCGGGCGCCCTGCTGGCCGAGGAGCGCCGCCTCTTCTACGTCGCGGCCACCCGCGCCCGTGAACGCCTGGTCGTCACCGCGGTCAAGGCTCCCGCCGAGGACGGCGACCAGCCCTCCCGCTTCCTCACCGAACTCGGCGTCGAGCCCCGCGACGTCACCGGTCGCCCCCGCCGCCCGCTGTCGGTGGCCGCCCTGGTCGCCGAGCTCCGGGCCACCACCGTCGACCCCCGGGCCTCCGACGCCCTGCGGGAGGCCGCCGCGCGGAGACTGGCCAAGCTCGCCGCCCTGACCGACGACGAGGGCCGCCCGCTGGCGCCCGCCGCCCACCCCTCCCGCTGGTGGGGCATGCACGAGCCGACCGAGAGCAAGGTCCCGCTCCGCGACCGGGACCAGCCCGTCGTCCTGTCGGGCAGCGCGCTGGACCAGCTCGCCAACACCTGCGCGCTGCAGTGGTTCCTGGGCCGCGAGGTGAAGGCCGACACCCCGGCCACCACCGCCCAGAGCTTCGGCAACGTCGTGCACGTGCTGGCCGACGAGGTGGCCTCCGGCCGCACCCCCGCCGACCTCGACGTCCTGATGGAACGCCTCGACTCGGTGTGGAACTCCCTCGCCTTCGACGCCCCCTGGAAGTCCGACCAGGAACGCGACAACGCGCGCGCCGCGCTGGAGCGGTTCCTCAACTGGCACGTGATGGGCGCGGAGACAGGACGCCGGCCGGTCGCCACCGAGCACGACTTCGACGTCACCCTCGCCGCCGGCGAACACCGGATACGCATCCGCGGCTCCATGGACCGCGTCGAGACCGACGCCGAGGGCCGTGCCTACGTCGTTGACTTCAAGACCGGCAGGTCGGCGCCCACCTCCGGCGAGGTCGCCCGCCACCCGCAGCTCGCCGTCTACCAGCTGGCGGTGCGCGAGGGCGCCGTCGACGAGGCGTTCGACGGGAAGCGCCCCGAGCCGGGCGGCGCGGAGCTGGTCCACCTGCGGCAGGCGACCTCCCGCAAGGCCGAGGACCTCCCCAAGGTGCAGGCCCAGGACCCCTTGGAGGGGGAGTGGGTCGGCGACCTGCTGGCCACCGCCGCCGGCAAGGTCCTCGACGAGCGCTTCGTCCCGGCCACCGGCACGCACTGCGACCACTGCGCCTTCAAGCAGTCCTGCTCCGCCCGCCCGGAGGGGCGGCACGTGGTCGACTGACCGCGCCCCTGCCGCTCCGCGCCTCCCAATGCCCCGCGCCCCTGTGCCCCTGCGGTCTCGCGC
>NZ_JBRIOU010000004.1:511323-514082 GCF_053474865.1 Streptomyces sp. CO7 | reverse complement strand
CGGTCCGACGCCCCCGCGGCTCCGGTCCGACACGGCTCCGCGTCGACGGCCGGTGCCCCCGCAGTCCCGCGCCCCCCCGCGCCTCGGGGCCGGGGCTCCTGGCCCAGGGGGGCGAGGTCGGGCCGCGGTGGCGACGGTCGCACCCGACGCGGCGTCCGCTGTCCGCCCGGCGGGTTAGCCTCGAAGCGTGTCCGACCCCCGCATCACCGATCCCGAGCAGCTCAAGGAGCTGCTCGGCATTCCGTTCACCCCGGAGCAGCTGGCGTGCATCACGGCGCCGCCCGCGCCGCAGGTGATCGTCGCGGGAGCGGGATCGGGGAAGACCACGGTGATGGCCGCCCGGGTGGTGTGGCTCACCGGCACGGGGCAGGTCGCGCCGGAGCAGGTGCTCGGGCTGACCTTCACCAACAAGGCCGCCGCCGAGCTGTCCGAGCGCGTCCGCAAGGCACTCGTGAAGGCCGGGGTCACCGACCCGGACGCCTTCGAGCCCGGGACCGGCCCTGAGGAGGGCGCCGGCGAACCGCTGATCTCCACCTACCACTCCTTCGCCGGACGCCTCCTCACCGATCACGGCCTGCGGATCGGACTGGAGCCCAGCGCGCGCCTGCTCGGCGGGGCCGCCCGCTACCAGCTCGCGGCGCGCGTGCTGCGCGAGGCGCCCGGGCCGTACCCGTCGCTGACCGGCACCTTCGCCAACCTGATCCGGGACCTGCTCACCCTGGAGGGCGAGCTCTCCGAGCACCTGGTGACGCCCGAGCGGCTCCGGGCGTACGACGCGGAGCTGCTGGCCGAGCTGGCGGACGCCAAGCTCACCAACGACGACCTGCGCAAGGTCCCGAAGGCCGCGGGGGCTCGGCGTGAGCTCGCCGAGCTGGTCGGACGGTTCCGGAAGGCCAAGCGGGAGCGGGACCTCGTCGACTTCGGCGACCAGATCGGGCTCTCCGCCGAGCTGGCGCGCAGCCGCCCCGAGGTCGGCGCCCTGCTGCGCGACCAGTACCGGGTGGTGCTGCTCGACGAGTACCAGGACACCTCCGTGGCCCAGCGGATCCTCCTCTCCGGCCTGTTCGGCGGCGGCACGGGCCACCCGGTGACCGCCGTGGGCGACCCCTGCCAGGCCATCTACGGCTGGCGTGGCGCCTCGGTGGCCAACCTGGACGACTTCCCCGAGCACTTCCCGCACGCCGACGGCACCCCGGCGACCCGCCTGTCGCTGAGCGAGAACCGGCGCAGCGGCGGCCTCCTCCTCGACCTGGCCAACCGCATGGCCGCCCCGTTGCGGGACATGCACGAGGGCGTCGAGGCCCTGCGCCCCGCCCCCGGCGCCGAGCGGGACGGCCGGGTGCGCTGCGCGCTGCTGCGGACCGCCGTGGAGGAGACGGACTGGATCGCCGACTCGATCGCCCACCTGGTGGCCACCGGTACGCCCCCCGGGGAGATCGCCGTGCTGTGCCGCCGCACCGCCGACTTCGCCCCGCTGCACGCCGCCCTGGTGACCCGGGACGTCCCGGTGGAGGTGGTGGGCCTGGCCGGTCTGCTCGACCTGCCGGAGGTCGCCGACCTCGTCGCCACCTGCGAGGTGCTCCAGGACCCGGGCGCCAACGCCTCCCTGGTCCGGCTCCTCACTGGCCCGCGCTGGCGGATCGGCCCCCGGGACCTCGCCCTGCTCGGACGCCGGGCCCGCCTCCTAGTGGCGCGCGGCGGCCCCGACGACGAGGACCTGGAGCGTCGCCTGGTGGCGGCCGTCGAGGGGACCGACCCGGCGGAGGTGATCTCCCTGGCGGACGCCCTGGAGACGTTCGTCGACCCGTCCCTGGGCGGCGACCACGACGGGCTGCCGTTCTCCGCCGAGGCGCGGGTGCGGTTCGCCCGGCTCGCCGCCGAACTGCGGGACCTGCGGCGGTCGCTGTCCGACCCGCTGATGGACGTGCTGCACCGCGTCCTCGCGGTGACCGGTCTGGAGGTCGAGCTGTCCGCGTCGCCCGGCGCGCTCGCCGCCCGCCGCCGCGAGACGCTCGGCAACTTCCTCGACACGGCCGCCTCCTTCGCCGCCACCGCCACCGCCGAGGACGGCCGGGCCACCCTCCAGGCGTTCCTGGGCTTCCTGCGGGCCGCCGCCGAGTTCGAGAAGGGGCTGGACAACGCCCTGCCCGGCGGCGAGAACACGGTCAAGGTGCTCACCGCGCACAAGTCCAAGGGCCTGGAGTGGGACGTGGTCGTGGTGCCCGGCCTCGTCCAGGGCGGCTTCCCCGACGCCAAGGGCCAGGACCGGTGGACCGCCCAGGGCCGGGTCCTGCCGCACGCCCTGCGTGGCGACGCCTCCACCCTGCCGGACATCGCGTCCTTCGACGCCAAGGGCATGAAGGCCTTCAAGGCGGCGACGGACGAGCACCACCGGACCGAGGAGCTGCGGCTCGGCTACGTCACCTTCACCCGTCCCCGCTCGCTCCTGCTCGGCTCCGGCCACTGGTGGGCGCCGGCCAGGACGCGCCCGCGCGGGCCGTCCGCGTTCCTCCAGGCGCTGTACGAGCACTGCGAGGCGGGGCACGGCGAGATCGAGGTCTGGGCGGACGGGCCGGAGGAGGACGAGAAGAACCCCGTCCTGCACAGCGGTGGCGCCGAGCACGCCTGGCCCCTTCCGCTCGACGAGGAGGCGGCGCGCCGCCGCCGTGCCGCCGAGCGCACCGTCCTCGCGCACCTGGAGCGGGCCGCCTCGGGCGCCGCCGAGACCGATGAGGCGGCGCACGCCCACCACCCCGACT
>NZ_JBRIOU010000004.1:497352-511223 GCF_053474865.1 Streptomyces sp. CO7 | reverse complement strand
GTACGACGACGCCCTCCCCCCGGACCCCTACGACCACGGCACCCTGCCGCCGGACCCGTACGAGCACGACACCCTGCCGTCGGACCCGTACCAGCAGGACCTGCCGCCGGGCCCGTACGGCCGGGACGACACGCAGCCGGACCCGTACGGCGGCGACGACGCGCCCGCGGACCGTGACGGCGACACGCTGCCCCCCGCGCCGCCCGTCCCGTTCGTGCCCCACCAGTTCGCCGAGCCGCTCACGCCCGAGGAGGCGCGCGCCGTCGCGTCCTGGGACCGCGACCTCGACGCCCTCGCCGAGGAGCTCCTGATCGCCCGGCAGGCGGTCACCGAGGTGCGGCTGCCCGCCTCCCTCACCGCCACCGAGCTGATGCGGCTGCACGAGGACCCGGACGGCTTCGCCCGCGAGCTGGCCCGCCCCATGCCGCGGCCGCCGCAGCCGGCCGCCCGCCGCGGAACCCGGTTCCACGCCTGGGTGGAGTCCCGCTTCGAGGCGCTGCGGCTGCCCATGCTGGAGCCCGACGAGCTGCCCGGCACGGACGCCGAGATCGAGGACGAACGTGACCTGGAGGCGCTCAAGGAGGCCTTCGAACGCACCGAGTACGCCCGCCGCACGCCCTACCGCGTCGAGGCGCCGTTCCAGCTGGGCCTGGCCGGCCGGGTGGTACGAGGCCGGATCGACGCCGTCTACCGCGTGACGGAAGGGGCCCCGGGGACGGAAGCGACAGAAGCGACGGCGGGCGCGGAGGGGGAGGAGGTGCGGTACGAGATCGTGGACTGGAAGACGCACCGCGCCCCCACCGCCGACCCGCTGCAGCTGGCCGTCTACCGGCTGGCCTGGGCCGAGCAGCAGGGCGTGCCCGTGGAATCCGTCACAGCGTCCTTCCTGTACGTCCGCACCGGTGAGGTGGTCCGCCCGGCGGATCTGCCCGGCCGGGCGGAGCTGGAACACCTCCTGACAGGGGACGATCCGGAGGAATCGGGCGAAGGTGGAGCGTTCGAGGCGGCCGGAGTGTCCAGTTCCACTGGCCCCGGGACTCCTTCACCCCATCGGCCCACGGGTACGGCCGGATAGGGTCAAAGGTATGAGCGAGACCTTGGACAGCGCCGTCCAGACGTACATCGAGCAGCACCGCGCCTCGTTCCTCGAGGAGCTCTCCCAGTGGCTCCGCATCCCGTCCGTCTCGGCCCAGCCCGAGCACGCCGGTGACGTGCGGCGCAGCGCCGACTGGCTGGCGGGCGCCCTGAAGGAGACGGGCTTCCCGGTCGTCGAGGTCTGGGACACACCGGGCGCCCCGGCCGTCTTCGCCGAGTGGCCCGCCGAGGAGGCGGACGCCCCCGTCGTGCTGGTCTACGGCCACCACGACGTGCAGCCCGCCGCCCGGGAGGACGGCTGGGACACCGACCCGTTCGAGCCCGTCGTCAAGGACGGCCGCCTGTACGCGCGCGGCGCCGCCGACGACAAGGGCCAGGTCTACTTCCACACGCTCGGGGTCCGCGCCCACCTCGCCGCCACCGGCCGCACCTCACCCGCCGTCCACCTGAAGCTGCTGGTCGAGGGCGAGGAGGAGTCCGGGTCCCCCCACTTCCGCGCCCTCGTCGAGGAGCGGGCCGGGCGGCTCGCCGCCGACGCCGTGATCGTCTCCGACACCGGCATGTGGTCCGAGGACACCCCCACCGTCTGCACCGGCATGCGCGGCCTCGCCGAGTTCGAGGTGCGCCTGCACGGCCCCGACCAGGACATCCACTCCGGCTCCTTCGGCGGCGCGGTGCCCAACCCGGCCACCGCCGTTGCCCGGCTGGTCGCCGCCCTGCACGGCGCGGACGGCCGGGTCGCGATCCCCGGCTTCTACGACGGCGTCGTCGAGCTGACCGACCGCGAGCGCGCCCTCTTCGCCGAGCTGCCCTTCGACGAGCAGCGCTGGCTGCGCACCGCCAAGTCGCACGCGGCCTCCGGCGAGGCCGGCTACACCACGCTGGAGCGCATCTGGGCCCGCCCGACCGCCGAGGTCAACGGCATCGGCGGCGGCTACCAGGGCGCCGGCGGCAAGACGATCGTCCCGTCGTCGGCGATGGCCAAGCTGACCTTCCGGCTGGTCGCCGGACAGGACACCGCACGCATCGAGCAGCTGGTCCGTGACTGGGTCGCCGAGCGGATCCCGGCCGGGATCCGGCACGAGCTCGAGTCCGGCGGCGCCACCCGCCCCTGCCTCACGCCGCTGGACCACCCTGCGCTGCAGTCCCTGGCCCGTGCCATGGGCCGCGCCTTCCGGCAGCCGATCCGCTTCACCCGGGAGGGCGGCTCCGGCCCCGCCGCCGACCTCCAGGAGGTGCTGGGCGCCCCCGTGCTGTTCCTCGGCATCTCGGTGCCGTCCGACGGCTGGCACGCGCCCAACGAGAAGGTCGAGCTGGACCTTCTCGTCAAGGGCGTGGAGACCGCCGCGTACCTCTGGGGCGACCTCGCGGAGAGCCTGCGCGATGCCCGCTGACACCACCGACGCCCAGGCCGCCGCCGCAGGCGGGCCGGCCGCATCACAGGGGGAGCCCGAACCCGCCGTGACCGCATCGACCACCGAACGCGCCGCCGACGACTCCGCCGGTCAGGACCACGCCGTCGCCGGCGACACGACCGGCTCCGGCGGCCTCGCCGGGCCGCCGGTCGCGCTGACCGCGCCCTCCGGCATCGACCGCGCCGCCCACCACCGGCTCGACGAGGCATGGCTGGCCGCCGCCTGGAGCCACCCCACGACGCGCTGCTTCGTCGTCTCCGGCGGGCAGGTGCTCATCGACGAGACGCCGGACGGGCGCACCGAGCTGGTCACCACGCCGTCGTTCGAGGCGCCGCTCACCGAGGCCCACCGCTACTTCCTGGGCACCGACGAGGACGGCGTGCGCTACTTCGCCCTCCAGCGGGACTCGCTGCCCGGCCGCATGGACCAGTCGGCGCGCTCGGCGGGACTGCGCGAGGCCGGCCTGCTGCTGTCCGACCGGGACGCCGGGCTGATGGTGCACGCGGTGGCGCTGGAGAACTGGCAGCGGCTGCACCGGTTCTGCTCCCGCTGCGGCGGCAGGACGGTCATCGCCGCGGCCGGCCACGTGAGGCGCTGCCCCAAGTGCGGGGCGGAGCACTACCCGCGCACCGACCCCGCGGTCATCATGGCCGTCACCGACGACGACGACCGCATCCTGCTCGGACGCCAGGTGCACTGGCCGGAGGGCCGCTTCTCGACCCTCGCCGGGTTCGTGGAGCCGGGCGAGTCCATCGAGGCGGCGGTGCGGCGCGAGGTCTTCGAGGAGGCCGGCGTGATCATCGGCGACGTCTCCTACGTGGCCAGCCAGCCGTGGCCGTTCCCCTCCAGCCTGATGCTCGGCTTCATGGCGCGGGCGACCACGACGCACACGCAGGTCGACGGCGAGGAGATCAGCGAGGCGCGGTGGTTCTCCCGCGACGAGCTCACCGCCGCGTTCGCCTCCGGCGAGGTCCTGCCGCCCTACGGCATCTCCATCGCCGCCCGGCTCATCGAGAACTGGTACGGCCGCCCGCTGCCCACCCGGGCCGCCGCCTGACGGTTCCGGCGCGGTGGGGCCGCCTTACTCAGGCGGCCCCACCGCGCGGCCGGACCGCCCCGACCAGCGCCGCGTACAGCGCGTCCGGCTCGTCCGCGTGGAACCGCACCACCCGGACCGCCCGCCCGCCGCCCAGCAACCGCGGCGCCTCCACGGCCTCGTCCAGCTCCAGCACGATCGACGTCTGCGAGCCGACCGGGAGGTTCAGCTCCCCCTCCCTCCCGGTGTGCGAGTACGCCGACCGGCGCCGCACCGCCGCGATCCGCGCCAGCGGTATCGCCAGGTCCAGGTGCGCGCCGCTGCGCACCCGCAGCACCCCACCGCCCAGCACGTGCGGCCGGACCACCGCCGCAGCCCGCATGCCCAGCAGGAACAGCACCGTCTGGACGTCGAGCACCAGCACCACCGCGTGCGCGGCCGGCCAGTCGGCCAGCAGCACCGACAGCCCCACCGTCTCGACCAGGCAGACGAAGAGCAGCCCGTACATCATCGCCGCGTCACCCCGCGCGTGGCCGAACGCCAGGTCCCCCTCCCGCACACCGTGCCGGGCCCGCCGCACCCACAGGACCAGGCTCTGCCACAGCCGCAGCTCGTGTCCGGCCAGCCGCAGCACCGGCTCGGGCACCAGCTCGCCCGCCGCCTCACGCCACGACAGCCCCGCGCGCCGCAGCCGCAGCAGCGCGACGGCCTCCGCCACCAGCAACGCCGCCACCGCGATCTCCGCGGCCACGAGCAACGGCAGCGGCACGTCCACTCCGGCCGCCAGGCACACCACCGTCAGCAGCTCCGCGGGCACCACCGCCCAGGCGGCCCGCCGCAGCCACCGCCGGCTCATCGCGCACCCCCCGGACCGGCCGCGCGCGCCGCGCGCCCGCCCGGCCGCCGTGACGGAGCTCCGTCCGCAGAAGCCGCCCGCGCACGGCGTCCGGCCACCGCGAGGCCGTGCCGGAGCGCCTCCCGCTGCGCGGGGGACAGCCCCGACAGCAGGGCCTCCGCGCTCGCGGTGTCGGGTTCCGCATCGCCCCACTCGACGAGGAGCTCCGCGGGGAGCAGGTCCGCCATCAGTTCGCCCGCCTCCACGACCCGGGGGTCGTCCGGCGGGACGTCCAGCAGCGCGTCCATCCGCCGGTAGAGCTCGTGCGACCGCTCCACGACCTCCGGCCGCGCGGTCATGGCTCCCAGCGTCTCCACCAGCCGGTCACGCTGCTGGGCGGGCATGACGGTGTCGAGCAGCGCCAGCACCTCCCGGTCCAGCGCCGCCGTCGGCGACCCGGCCGGCCCGCCGACGGCGGCGAGGAGACCGGCCAGCCGCGGGGACAGGGGGCCCTCGGGGGTGAGCCGTCCGGCCCGGGCGTCGACGAGGACCTCCGCGAGCCGCGCCCGGCGTTCGCGGATCAGCCGCTCCTGGCGCGCCAGGTCGTCGTCGAGCTCCTCCAGCACCTCGGCCAGCTCACGGCCGGCGTCGTCGGCGAGCACGTCCCGCACCTCGTCGAGGCCGAGCCCCAGCTCGGTCAGCCGCCGGATCCGCGCCAGCAGCACGGCATGGCGCAACGTGTACCGCCGGTACCCGTTGGGGTCCCGCTCCGGCTCCGGCAGCACCCCGACCTGGTGGTAGTGCCGCACGGCGCGGGTGGTCACCCCGACCAGGGCGGCAAGCTCTCCCGTTCGCATACGGCCAGTAGAAACCCTGACGCTGCGGCAGGGTCAAGGAGGGAGCGGCGCCGGACACGCGAAACCCCCGCCGGCGGCCGGGGACGGCCGGGACGGGGGTCGCGGAGGAGCGCGGTCAGGCGCCGAGGGCCTGCTTGACCTGGGCCAGGCTCGGGTTGGTCATCACGACCGCCTCACCGCCCGCGGAGGGCACGACGCGGACCGTCGGCACGACCTGGTTGCCGCCGTTCACCTTCTCGACGAAGAGCGCCGACTCCGGGTCCTGCTCGATGTTTATCTCCTCGTACGCGATGCCCTCACGGCTCAGCTGGCTCTTCAGCCGGTGGCAGTAGCCGCACCACGTGGTGCTGTACATCGTCACAGTGCCGGGCATGGGCTTCGCGCTCCTCGGGGAGATGGGGGACGGCAGTCGCACGACGGTCTGTCGCACCCGGTGAACGTCCCGTGCACGGCCGGCATTCCCGCCGCCCCGGACCGGGTGAGCTACGCCGCATTCGTACGACGAATACCCGTGCCCTGTGGACGGCCGCCTCATCCGCACCGGGCGACCTGGCAGCATGGCGGGGTGACACCAGCAACGCACTCCTCCCTCTTCCCCGCCGTCCCGGACTCGGCCGACGCGGTGCTGGAAGGGCTCGACCCCGAGCAGCGGGCCGTGGCCACCGCGCTGCACGGGCCGGTGTGCGTCCTGGCCGGTGCGGGCACCGGCAAGACCCGCGCGATCACCCACCGCATCGCCTACGGCGTGCGCGCGGGCATCCTCCAGCCCTCCACCGTCCTCGCCGTCACCTTCACCAACCGCGCGGCCGGCGAGATGCGCGGCCGGCTCCGCCAGCTCGGCGCGACCGGCGTGCAGGCCCGCACCTTCCACGCGGCCGCGCTGCGCCAGCTCCAGTACTTCTGGCCCAAGGCGGTGGGCGGGGCGCTGCCCCGGATCGTGGACCGCAAGATCCAGGTGGTCGCCGAGGCGGCCGCCGGCTGCGGCATCCGGCTCGACCGCGGCGAGCTGAGGGACGTCACCGCGGAGATCGAGTGGGCCAAGGTCACCCAGACCGTCGCCGCCGACTACGCGGCCGCCGCCGCCAAGGCCGGGCGGGAGGCCCCCCGGGACCCGGCGGAGATCGCCCGCGTCTACGACCTGTACGAGGAGCTCAAGCGGGACCGCGGCGTCATCGACTTCGAGGACGTCCTGCTGCTGACCGTGGGCATCCTCCAGGACCGTCCGGACATCGCCCGCGAGGTCCGCGCCCAGTACCAGCACTTCGTCGTCGACGAGTACCAGGACGTCTCCCCGCTCCAGCAACGCCTGCTCGAACTGTGGCTGGGGGAGCGGGAGAACATCTGCGTGGTCGGCGACGCCGGCCAGACCATCTACTCGTTCACCGGGGCCACCCCCGACTACCTGCTCGACTTCCGCACCCGCCACCCGGGCGCCACCGTGGTCAAACTGGTCCGCGACTACCGGTCCACGCCCCAGGTGGTACGGCTCGCCAACGGCGTGCTCGGCCGGGCCACCGGCCGGGCCGCCGACCACCGTCTGGAGCTGGTCTCGCAGCGTCCGTCCGGACCCGAGCCCGCCTTCGCCGAGTACGCCGACGAGCCCTCCGAGGCGGAAGGCGCCGCCCGCGCCATCCGACGGCTGATCGCCTCGGGCGTCCCGGCGGGCGAGATCGCCGTGCTGTTCCGGACCAACGCCCAGTCCGAGACCTACGAACAGGCGCTCGCCGACGCCGGCGTGCCCTACCAGCTGCGCGGCGCCGAGCGGTTCTTCGAACGCCAGGAGGTCCGCCAGGCCGTCCACCAGCTGCGCGCCGCCGCCCGCTTCGGCGGGAACGACGCGCTGCTCGGGGACGCCTCCGACCTGCCCGGGCAGGTCCGCGCGGTGCTCTCCGGCCAGGGATGGACGCCCGCGCCGCCGGCCGGCTCCGGTTCGGCCCGCGAGAAGTGGGAGTCGCTGGCCGCGCTGGTCCACCTCGCGGAGGGCTTCGCCGCGGCCCGGCCGCAGGTCACCCTCGCGGACCTGGTCACCGAACTCGACGAGCGCGCGGCCGCCCAGCACGCCCCGACGGTCCAGGGCGTCACCCTGGCCTCCCTGCACTCGGCCAAGGGCCTGGAGTGGGACGCCGTCCTTCTGGTCGGCGTGGCCGAGGGGATGATGCCGATCACCTACGCCCGCACCGACGAGCAGATCGAGGAGGAACGCCGCCTGCTCTACGTCGGCGTCACCCGGGCGCGGGAGCACCTGCACGTCTCCTGGGCCCTCTCCCGGTCGCCGGGCGGCCGGCCCAACCGGCGGCCCAGCCGTTTCCTGGACGGCCTGCGCCCCGGCAGCGGCTCCGCGGCGGGTGCCCGCCCGGGCCTCGGGGGCGCCGGCGGCGTCGAGTACGGCACCGCGGCGGCGGGCGGCGCGGACGAGGTCCGGGCGGCCGCCCGCGCCGAGCGGGCGGTGCCCCGGCGGACGCGGCGCACCGTGGCCCGCTGCAAGGTCTGCGGGCGCACGCTCACCGACGCCGGCGAGATGAAGCTGATGCGCTGCGAGGACTGCCCCTCCGAGATGGACGAGGGCGTCTACGAGCGGCTGCGGGCCTGGCGCGAGGTGCAGGCGCGCCGCAGCGGGCAGCCGGCCTTCTGCGTCTTCACCGACAAGACGATGATCGCCATCGCCGAGACGGTGCCCGAGGACCCGGTGGAGCTGGCGCGGATCCCCGGCGTCGGCATGCGCAAGCTGGACCGTTACGGAGCCGACGTGCTCGCCATTTGCGCCGGTCAGGAACCGCCGGAGGCGGACTGAGCGGCTCCGCGACACACCGTTGCGAAGTCGTCGCAAAAATAGTTTGCGCCCGCCGTGTGATCCCCCATAGGTTCTAGACCACGGAAACACGAAGCCTCCAAAAAGGCTTCCGTTCCGTGCTGTACTGACGTCTGTATCCGCCGGACCGTTCGCGGTCCCCCAAGACGCCGAGAGGAGGCGATTGAAGTGATCAGCAAGACCAACACCACCGGCATCAGCACCACCCGTGCCTTCGGCACCGCCGCTCTGGAGAACGATCATCTCGTCGCCTCGCTGTGCGCTCTCGACGCCTTCGACCGCGGCACCGGTGTGTCCGTCTCCGTGCTGTCCGGCTCCGACGTCACCGTTCTCGGCTCCGGCCTGGTCGGCGGCGTTCAGGCCGAGGGTGGACTGCTGCTCGACGCCCCGGTCTTCGGCAGCCGGTCCGAGTCGGCCTACGCGGGCATTTCCGTCCGCGAGGAGCGACCGACCAAGGCACTGGAAGCAGGAGTGGCGAAGGCCCAGGCCTTCGGCTACGCGGCGGCCGGTGCCGGTAAGCCCCAGCAGACGATGAACCACCCCCAGACGATGTGGGCCCTCCGCGGGCCGGAACCCTGGAGCGAACCAGCCTGATTTCTCAGGCCGGCGCCTTCAGGGCCGCGGAACCCCATCAGGGATCCGCGGCCCTTCTGTTTTCCCTGATCAGGGAGACGGACCGAAGGACCTCGGGACAAAAGAACAACCGGTACCCACCACCGGCCGACCGGCCGGACGACACCAGACGAGGAAGAAACCCCGTGCAACTCGAAGCGCACGCCCCGTCCGTACCGCCTTCCGACACCACTTCCCCGCCCGGCCTCACGGAGGACCTTTCCTTGACTCCGCTCATCACCCTGACCGCTCTCGACGACGCCATCGAGGGCCTCGGCACCCCGGTCCCGTGCCGCTCCAACGACCCCGAGGTCTTCTTCGCCGAGTCCCCGGCCGACGTCGAGTACGCCAAGTCGCTGTGCCGCACCTGCCCGCTGGTCGACGCCTGCCTCGCCGGCGCGAAGGAGCGTCGTGAGCCCTGGGGCGTCTGGGGCGGCGAGCTGTTCGTCCAGGGCGTCGTGGTCGCCCGCAAGCGGCCGCGTGGCCGTCCGCGCAAGAACCCGGTCGCGGCATGACCGGCCCCCGCACCATCGACGCTCCCCACACGCACGACCCCCGGAAACAGGCCCCGATGAAGCTGTCCATCTTCGAGCAGCCCGCAGGCTCCCTGCCTGCCACCACCCGAGACTTCCCTTACACCGGCGCGCCCGAGGTGCGTCAGAACAGGACCCGAGAAATGCAACTCATCCCAGAAGCCCTCGCGCGTGCGCATATGCACGAGCGGATGCGCGAGGCCGAGCTCGCTCGGCCCGGGCTCCGCATCCTCGCCGCGCGGCGGATGCAGCGGCGGGCCGAGCGCGCGTCGATGCGCGCCCGGCGCGCGCTGGCGCTCGCCGTGATGCAGTAACCGCCGCGACGCCGCGACTGCCGCGACCGTCACGCCGCCTCACCGCGGCGCGACGGCGCGACACGCGAACGGCGCGACACGCGAACGGCGCGACGGCGCCGTGAGGCGATGACGCCATGAGCGATGACGCCATGAGGTGACGTCACGAGGCGGTGCCGCGAGTCGGAGACGACGGGGCCGCTCCCTGCGGGGGGCGGCCCCGCAGTGCGTCGCGCCCGGCACGGGGTGCCGCCCCCCTCACTCCGCCGGAGCGAACCCCGGGAGCCACGACTCCAGTTCGTGCCGCAGACGGACCGTGGCGCCCAGCTGGCACAGGACGCCGATGGTGCTCAGCGTCACCCGGTGTATCAGCAGGTACGAGGGCGGCAGGTTGAGCCGCTTCCCCAGCTGGTGCGCGGGCGACCGCGGGTCGGCGAGGCGGCCCGCCTGCCCCCGCAGCCATCCCCGGCTGAAGGCGAACTCGGTGACCCGCGCCGGCTCGATGATCGGCATCAGGTAGTCCAGCACCGCCTCCGGATCGAGCTCGACGGTCTTCTTCACGAAGCCCTCGGCGCACAGCCGGGCATGGACCGCCTCGGCCTCCCCGTCCAACGCCATCCGCAGGGCCTCACCGATGGGCGCGGGCAGCCCACCCGGCAGCCGGTCCACCGTGCCGAAGTCCAGCACGCCCAGCCGCCAGTCCTCCGGATCGTCCGAACCCCCGGTCAGCAGCCGGAAGTTGCCGGGGTGCGGATCGGCGTGCAGGAGTCCGGTGCGCGCCGGACCGGAGAAGAGGAAACGGGCGAGCAACTGCCCGGCACGGTCCCGTTGTTCCTCGGTGCCGTCGGATATGACCTCCGAGAGGGGCGTGCCGTCGATCCATTCGGTGACCAGCACCTGGTCGCAGTGGTGGACCACGGCCGGCACCAGCACGTCCGGATCGCCGGCGAACTCCTCGGCGTGGGCCTGCTGGGCCTCGGCCTCCAGGCCGTAGTCCAGCTCCTCGCAGACCCGCTCCCGCAGCTCGGTGATCAGCGGCTTGACGTCGATGCCGGGCACCAGCGGCCCCAGCAGCCGTGCGAACCGGCCGAGTTGCGTGAGGTCGGAGATCAGCGCCTCTCCCGCACCCGGGTACTGCACCTTCACCGCCACCTCCCGCCCGTCCTGCCACACCGCTCGGTGCACCTGACCGATGGAGGCGGCCGCGGAGGGGGTGTCGTCGAACTTCTGGAAGAGGTCCCGCCAGTCCTCGCCCAGGCGCTCGCGCAGCACCGCGTGGACCGTGCGGGTGGGCATCGGCGGAGCGGCCTCCTGGAGCTTGGTGAGCGCCGCCCGGTACGGACCGGCCAGTTCCTCCGGCAGGGCCGACTCGAAGACGGACATGGCCTGCCCGAACTTCATCGCACCGCCCTTGAGTTCGCCGAGCACCTTGAACAGCTGCTCGGCGGTGCGCTGCTGGAGTTCGCGGCCCACGAGCTCGGCGGACTCGCCGACGATCCGTTTGCCCAGCCCCCAGGTGGCCCGGCCCGCGAGGCCCAGGGGGAGCGCGGCGAGTTTGGCGGTCCGGGTGACCGCCTTCCGGGGAAGATCAGACATGCGCCCTCCAAGTCCCGGGCCGACGCGTCCGGTTCGCCCGATGGCAGGACTCGGCCGACGGCCTCTGCTCAGTCATTGTGACCTGTGACTGCCCCGCCGCCCCGGACAGTTCCAGGACCGTCTGCCCCGCGGCCCCGCAGGGGCAGTCCGGATGCGCGGCGACCTCCCGGGCACGCCAGCGCAGCGCGGGCAGCGCGGCCTCCCAGCGCACCCCCGCCGCGTGCGGCGCCCCGGCGGCGGAGAGACCGTCGAGGAAGGCGAGGGCGTGCCCCGCGGCCGTCCCCGCGACCGCCGCGGCCAGCGCCACGTCGCAGGCGGGCGGCGTCCTCGGCCGGCGGGAGCGCCACTGCGCGAGGAGCCGGGGCCAGGTGGGGTCCCGCTCCACCCGCCACCGCTGCAGGCACTCGGCGCACGGCGTCTCGCCCGGCAGGACCAGCGGGCCCACCACGCCCGTCGCCTCCACCACCCCGGCGTACAGGTGCGGGATGCCCGCCGCCAGCAGGGGTTCGGAGTCGAGGGGGTCGGGGGAGTGGACGGCCAGGTCGTCCCGCGGGGTGAGCAGCACCAGCGCGAAGCCGGTGTCGTCACGGAACGGGCAGGGAGCGCCCCGGCGCGGCGGGCGCTCGGGGGCGGCGTCGCGGACCAGACGGCGCGCGGCGTCGGAGCGGCGCTCGCCGACGGAGCCCGGCGGGTGACCGCCGGGGGCCACGTCCCACGGCTCGACGCAGCCGCCGTCGCGCACGTCCACCTCGCCCACGCCGGCCGCGGACAGCAGCGCGGCCAGGGCCGCGCCCACCCGGCCCACACCGCGCACCTGCACACGCAGCGCGCGGCGGGCCGCCAGCCGCCGTGCCGCGTCACCGGGAGCGGGCGCCGTCAGGGAGAGGGAGGCGAGGTCGGAGCGGAGCCGGTCCAAGGCGTGCGGGCGCTCGCGCAGCGAGTCGGCCCCCGCCCCGCCACCGGTGGCGTCGTCCAGCAGGCCCGCGTCCGAGAGACGCTCGACCAGCCGGTCGGCGTGGTCCTCCGGCAGCCCCATGCGCACCGCCTCCTCACGCAGCAGCCCCATGCCGCGGGTGCCGTTGAGCAGGTCGAGGAAGGTGCCGGTCACCGTGTCCACCGGCCCGAGCGTCATCGCGTGCGCCGGGGTCATCCCGAACTGCACCGTGTCCAGATCGCGCCAGCCGCGACGGAGCGCGGGCTTGACCCTGGGATGCACGACGACCAACCCCTTCACGGACGTGTGTGACCGAATCCACCGGAACGATCCGGAACGCACTGGATCGACCCGGAACGGCGCGGAACGACCCGGAACGGGCCGTCGACCGACAGCATGCCCCGATGTGCCGTACGGGCGTCGGGAGTTGTCCACAGGCACCAGGGACTTGTCGTACCGATCGGAAGAACGGCGGCAAGAACGGCGGCCTCGTCCGGTGTGGATGTCATACCGGATGTCGGCGCGGACCGGGGACGTCCCCGGTCGCAGGCGGTAACGTCGAGGGGTGCCCTCCGACCCTTCCCCCAGTGCCTTCACGCAGCAGCGCGGTCCCTCGGGCGCGCCCCCAAGGAGGTCCTCGGCGGACGCGGTGGAGGTCCGCAGGAGCACGCGCAGGCGCCGCACCGTCTCCGCGTACCGGGAGGGCGACCGCACCGTCGTGCTCATCCCGGCCCGCATGTCCGAGGCGGAGGAGCGGCGCTGGGTGCGGGTGATGCTGGACAAGCTGGCCGCCCAGGAGAGCCGGCGCACCCTGGACGATTCCGACCTCGGCCGGCGCGCGGCCCTGCTCTCCGAGCAGTACCTCTCGGGCCGGGCCCGCCCGGCCACGGTCCGCTGGGTCACCAACCAGAACAGCCGCTGGGGCTCCTGCACGCCCGCCGAGGGCAGCATCCGGCTCTCCCACCGGCTGCAGGGCATGCCGGAGTACGTCGTCGACTACGTCCTGCTCCACGAGCTGGCCCACCTGCTGGTACCCGGGCACGGCCCCGACTTCTGGCGGCTGCTGGAGACGTACCCCCGCACCGAGCGCGCCCGCGGGTACCTCGAAGGAGTGGTGGCCGCGGAACGGTTGCCGCATCTGCCCGCGGCGAGACCCGGCGAGTCGGACTGAGATCGTCCGCGTTTCGTAGCGGCTCTGTCCCGAGGTGTCCGGTCCTGCGAATTCCGGGCTAGCCTGACCCAGCACCTTTCGGGAACGGGATGGGGGACGGGCGTACACGCATGGCCAGGGAATTCCAACGCGGCCACAAGGCCAAAATCAGTGATCTCACAGCGGGTACCGACCTCTACGTCGGCGTGCGGATCGAGGGGCCCGGGCTGGGCTTCGACATCAGCTGCTTCGGTCTGGACGCCGACGAGCGTCTCTCGGACGACCGCTACTTCGTGTTCTACAACCAGCCGAAGTCGCCCGAGGAAGCCATCCAGCTGCTCGGCGAACAGGCCGGGGACACCCAGTCGTTCAGGGTGACGCTGGACCGCATGCCGTCGCAGATCCACAAGCTGTCGCTCACCGCGACCATCGACGGCGCCGGGCAGATGTCGCAGGTCTCCTCCGGCTATGTCCGCATCGTCGCGGGCGGCGAGGAAGTGGCGCGGTACGCCTTCACCGGAGCCGAGTTCTCCACCGAGCGCGCCGTGATGCTGGCCGACCTCTACCTCAAGGACGTCTGGCGGTTCGCCGCCGTCGGCCAGGGCTTCGACGGCGGACTCGAGGCGCTGCTGCGCAACTTCGGCGGCGAGGTGGCCGACGAGGAGCCCGCCGCGCCCGCCGCCCCGCAGCCGGCCCCGGGCTTCGC
>NZ_JBRIOU010000004.1:491602-497252 GCF_053474865.1 Streptomyces sp. CO7 | reverse complement strand
CGGAGCGCCGGGCGCCCCCGGCATGCCCGGTGTCCCCGGCATGCACGGCGCCCCCGGCGCCGCCCCCGGCATCCCGGGTCAGCAGGCCTACCCCGGCACGCCCAACGCCCCGCAGACCCCGGGCGTCCAGGGCGCGCTGAGCCTGTACAAGGAGAAGCCCACCGGCCAGCGCTGGACCCAGCAGAACGAGAAGCTGGTCCGCGTCGACCTGAGCGTCGGCGGCCAGCCCGTCCTCGCCCGCCAGGGAAGCATGGTGCTGTACCAGGGCAAGGTCGAGTTCGGGTACAAGGGCGCCGGCTTCAGCGGCCGGATCGTCGGCAACGCCACCGGCCAGGAGATGCAGCTGATGCGCTGCACCGGCTACGGCCAGGTCTTCCTCGCCGAGGAGGCGGCCCACCTGCACACGGTGGAGCTCCAGGGCGACGCGCTGTGCGTCTCCGCCGAGAACGTGCTCGCCTTCGACGAGTCCCTCCAGTACGAGGTGCGCCGCGTCGAGGGACACGGCATCCCCGGCGGCGCCCTGTTCACCATGCAGTTCCAGGGCACCGGCACGCTGGTCCTCAAGACCCACGGCGTCCCCGTGGTGTTGCCGGTCACCCCGACCACCTTCGCCGACGCCAACGCGGTGGTCGCCTGGTCGGCCGCGGCCCAGGTGATCGTCTCCAGCCAGGTCCGGATGCGGCGCAACGCCTACCCCGGCGACACCGGGGAGAGCGTCAACCTGCAGTTCCGGGGCGCGCCCGGGAACTTCATCGTCGTCCAGCCGTACGAGGTCTGAGGGAGCCCGTCATGAACCACCAGCTCGCGGGCCACGCCCCCGCACCCGTCGTCGCCCGCATGGAGAACCACGGGACCCACATGGCGAAGATCGCCATGCAGACCGGTCACGACCTGCTCGCCAGGGTCGGCTCCATGGTCGCCTACGAGGGCTTCGTGCAGTACGAGCCCAACCCGCCGGCCGTCCGGCAGATCGCCAAGGACTGGGTCACCGGCGAGGGCGCCGCGCTGATGCGCTGCCACGGCGACGGCATCCTCTACCTGGCGGACTACGGCGCCGACGTCGTCGTGATCAACCTCAACGGCGAGGCGCTCTCGGTCAACGCGACCAACCTGCTCGCCTTCGACGCCCACCTCAAGTGGGGCGTCGAGCGGGTCAAGGGCATGGCCAAGTTCGCCGGCCAGGGCCTGTGGAACACCAGGATCGAGGGCCAGGGCTGGGTCGCCATCACCTCCCGCGGCACCCCGATAGTGGTCGACTGCGGCGGCGGCGAGGACGAGACCTACGTCGACCCGGACTCGCTGATCGCCTGGTCCCCGAACCTCAAGGTGAAGGGCAAGCGCAGCTTCAAGGCGTCCTCGCTGATCGGCCGCGGCAGCGGGGAGGCCTTCCAGATGGCCTTCTCCGGCACGGGCATCGTCGTCGTCCAGCCGAGCGAGGACAGCACCGACCGTCTCCGGATCCGGGGCTGAGGGGGAGAACGACCGATCATGCAGAGCCCGATTTTCGCCTTCAACGAGCAGCAGACCCAGGAGCACTGGAGTCTGCAGAACAGCCAGATGCTGCGCGTCATGGTCGACGGCAACCGCGACGTCCTGGCCCGCAAGGGATCGATGGTCGCCTACCAGGGCCTCGTCGAGTTCGACGCCGAGTACCAGACGGGCAACCAGCGCAACGCCCGCCGCCGCACCGGCGAGGGCCTGGACCTGATGCGCTGCCACGGGCAGGGCACGGTGTACCTGGCCAACCTGGCCCAGTACGTCCACCTGGTGGACGTCGACCAGGACGGCCTCACCGTGGACAGCTCCTACGTCCTGGCCATGGACTCCGCGCTGCACCACGAGGTCATCGCGGTCGACAGCCTCTACGGCATCTCCGGGTCCGGGAAATACCAGCTCAACATCTCCGGCCGGGGCAAGGTCGCGCTCATGACCTCCGGCGCGCCGCTGATGCTCCAGGTCACCCCGGACCGGTACGTGAACGTGGACGCCGACGCGGTGATCGCCTGGTCGACCTCGCTGCGGGTTCAGATGCAGGCGCAGACCCACTCCTCGGGAGTCTGGCGGCGCCGTGGCAGCACCGGCGAGGGCTGGGAGCTCAGCTTCATGGGCACCGGCTTCGCGCTGGTGCAGCCCAGTGAGCTGCTCCCGCCGCAGAACGCCCAGATCGGCTCGGGCGTCGCCGCCCAGTTCGGCATGGGCCAGCAGGGCGCGCGGGCGCAGAACCAGAACAACGCCTGGAACTGACGGCACGGGAAGGGGCGGCCACCGACACGGTGGCCGCCCCTTCGCCGTACGGGCTCACGGGCGCCGTACGGGCTCACGGGCTCACAGCAGCGCCCGGGTCGCCTCCACCAGCCGGACCACCGAGGCGTCCGCGACCCCCGCCACCTCGTCGTACGGGAACCAGCGCAGGTCCAGCGACTCCTCGCTGATGGCCTCCACCGCCCCGCCCGGCGCGATCGCCGCGTACTGGACGTCCAGGTGCCAGGCGCACGGGGTGTGGTGACGGTCCAGCCGCACCGGGGTGTCGCCGCCCAGCAGGCGCAGCCCGGGGATGCCGGACTCCTCCGTCGCCTCGCGCAGCGCCGCTCCGGCCAGGGTGGTGTCGCCGGGCTCGCAGTGGCCGCCCATCTGCAGCCACATCCGCAGCTTGCGGTGGAAGGTCAGCAGCACCCGGCCGCCCTCCGGGTCGATCACCAGCGCGCTCGCCGTGATGTGCCCGTCGGGACACTCGCGCCACATGCCGTCGGCGTGCTCGCCCAGGTGCTTGAGGTAGACCTGACGGAGCTCCTCCTGGGAGTCCGTCGCGGTCCGCAGGCCGTCCAGGACCTGGACGGCGTCGTCGTGCAGGGTCACTCGGAACCTTCACCCTTCGGGTCGTCGCCGCTCTCGCCCTGCGGGCCGGCCTCGGGGCCGTCCTTCGGCGAGCCGCCGTCCGCGTCCTTGCCGGGCCCGGAGCCCCGGGCACCGCCGCCGGCGGCCTCACCGAGCATCTTGTCCCACTCGGAGAAGTCCATCTGCTCGCGGTGGACGAAACCGTCCGGGTCGTCGAGGTCGGTGGCGTTGGGCAGCATGTCCGGGTGCGCCCACAGGGCGTCCCGGCCGTCCACGCCGCGCGCGTCGGTCAGCGACGCCCACAGACGCGAGGCGTCCCGCAGCCGGCGCGGACGCAGCTCCAGGCCGATCAGCGTGGCGAAGGTCTGCTCCGCGGGACCCCCCGAGGCGCGGCGGCGGCGCAGCGTCTCGCGCAGCGCGCCCGCCGAGGTCAGGCGCGGCGTGGCGGCGGCGTGCACCACCGCGTCCACCCAGCCCTCGACCAGCGCCAGCGCCGTCTCCAGGCGAGCAAGGGCCGCCTTCTGCTCCGGGGTGTCCTCCGGCTGGAACATGCCCTGCTGGAGAGCCTCCTGCAGCTGCTCCGGGTTCTGCGGGTCGAACTGGCCGACCACGTCCTCCAGCTTGGAGGTGTCCACCTTGATGCCCCGGGCGTAGCCCTCGACCGCACCGAACAGGTGCGACCGCAGCCACGGCACGTGGGCGAAGAGCCGCTGGTGGGCGGCCTCGCGCAGAGCCAGGTAGAGGCGGACCTCCTCAAGCGGGACACCCAGGTCCTTGCCGAAGGTCTCGATGTTCCGCGGCAGCAGCGCGGCCTTGCCGGCCGGGCCCAGCGGCAGACCGATGTCGGTGGAGCCGACCACCTCGCCGGCGAGCACCCCCACCGCCTGGCCGATCTGCGCGCCGAACATGGCGCCACCCATCGAACGCATCATCCCGAGCAGCGGGCCCGCCATGGCCTGCATCTCCTCGGGCAGCACCTGGCCCATGGCCGTGCCGACACGCTCGGCGACCGGGTCGACGAGTTCCTTCCACGCGGGCAGGGTCGCCTCGACCCACTCCGCGCGGCTCCAGGCCAGCGTCGTCGCCGCGCCCGAGGGCAGGGACGTCACGCCGTCCAGCCACAGGTCGGCGAGGCGCACGGCCTCCTCGACGGCCGAGCGCTCGGCGGGGCCGACGCTGGCATCCTTCGTGCCGTCCGGCGCGCCCTGGGAGACCGCCTGGCGGGCGATCTGCTTGGCCATGTCCCAGTTCACCGGGCCGCCCTCGTAGGAGAGCATCTGGCCGAGCTGCTGGAAGGCGGCGCCCAGGTCGGCGGGGTTCATGCCGCCGCCGGGCGGCATGGACCCGAAGGAGCCGAAGAGCGACGCGAACGGATTGTCCGCGCCACCGCCGAAGCCTCCTGCTCCGGGCGTGCCGAAACCGAACGGGTTCGCCGGTTCCTGCCCACCACCGCTCTGCTGGTCCTTCTTCTTGCCCTCGTCGCCGTCGTCCGGCTCCTCCGGCGGAAGGCCGAATCCGAATGGATTGTCACTCACGGGGTTCCTCGGCTGGTTGGGCCACCGGTCTTCCTCCGGCGGCGCGGCTGCCCGACATCACCACCCAGCGTAGACACCCCGGCCCGATAGAGCCTTGATGCTCCGCCGACCATCGGCCTGCGGCAGGATGGATGGCACCTGGTTCGTACACGCGGCACGCGCGTTCCTCTCGAGACAACCGCTGGAGACGCCTGGTGAGTTCCCCAGATCCGCAGGTTCGCGCAGCGCGAAACGCCCCGGCCGACGCGTCGTCGGCCCGACCCCCCGCCGGGCGGGGGCCCGTCGTGGCCGTCACCGGCGCGGCCTCCGGCGTCGGCGCGCTGCTGACCGAGCGGCTCGCCGCCTCGCCGGAGATCCGGCAGGTGGTGGCCCTGGACGAGCGGCGCGGCGACTGCGCCGCCGCCCGGTGGCACGTCCTCGACATCCGTGACCCGGCCCTCGCCGAGCGGCTGCGCGGGGTGGACGTGGTCGTCCACCTGGCGGTCGACCTCGACCTGGAGACCGACCCGGCGGCCCGCACCGCCTTCAACGTGCGCGGCACCCAGACGGTGCTCACGGCGTCCGCCGCGGCCGGGGTGCGGAGGGTGGTGCTCTGCACCTCCGCCATGGTCTACGGCGCGCTGCCGGACAACGCGCTGCCGCTCGCCGAGGACGCCGAGCTGCGGGCCACCGCGGAGGCGACGGCCGTCGGCGACCTGCTGGAGATCGAGCGGCTGGGGCGGCGGGCCCCGCGCGCCCACCCGGGCCTCAACGTCACCGTCCTGCGCCCCGCCGTCCTGGTGGGCGGCGGCACCGACACGGCCCTGACCAGGTATTTCGAGTCGCCGCGCCTGCTCGTGGTGGCCGGGTCGCGGCCGGCCTGGCAGTTCTGCCACGTCGACGACCTGTGCTCCGCGCTGGAGTGCGCGGTGCTGGAGAAGGTCGAGGGGGAGGTGGCCGTCGGCTGCGACGGCTGGCTGGAGCAGGAGGAGGTCGAGGACCTCAGCGGGATCCGCCGGATGGAGCTGCCGTCCGCGGTGGCGCTGGGCGCGGCGGCGCGCCTGCACCGCATCGGGCTGACGCCCTCCCCGGCGGGCGACCTCGCCTACACGATGTACCCGTGGGTGGTCAGCGGCAGCCGGCTGCACGACGCGGGATGGCGGGCGCGGTGGAGCAACGAGGAGGTGCTCGCCGAGCTGCTCGCGGAGGTCGCCGGACGGCACACGGTCGCCGGGCGGCGGCTGGGCCGCAAGGACGCCACCGCGGCGGGTGCGGCGGGGGGGGCGGGGGGCCCCCTGGGG
>NZ_JBRIOU010000004.1:480562-491502 GCF_053474865.1 Streptomyces sp. CO7 | reverse complement strand
GCCCGGCGGTGCGAGGGACCGCACGGCCGGGCTCCGGCGGCGTGGAATCGCTGACCAGGGCGGACGGGCGGGTCGGGCCTTCCCGCTGGCGGGGCGCGTGGGGCACGATGGCGGGCATGGCTGACTCCACTTCCTCCGACGTCCACCCGGGTGAGCGCGCGGCGCAGAATCCGCTGAAGCTCATCGCGATCCGCGACACGCCGCTGTCGCTGGACGAGGTCTTCCGGGCCGTCGGCGACGACGCGGCCGGCGGGACCGCGCTGTTCGTCGGCACGGTGCGCAACCACGACGGCGGGGCGGACGTGGACGCGCTGGGGTACTCCGCCCACCCCTCCGCCGAGACGGAGCTACGGCGGGTGGCCGAGAAGATCGCCGCCGACTTCCCCGTCAAGGCGATGGCGGCCGTCCACCGTGTGGGTGATCTCGAGGTGGGCGACCTGGCAGTCGTGGTGGCGGTGTCGTGCCCGCACCGCGCCGAGGCCTTCGAGGCGTGCCGGCGGCTGATCGACGACCTCAAGCACGAGGTGCCGATCTGGAAGCACCAGCGGTTCAGCGACGGGACGGAGGAGTGGGTGGGCGCCTGCTGAGGCTTCCGCACGCCCCGCCCGAGCTCCGCACGCCCCCTCAGGCGTCCCTCGGACACCCCTTCCGGTGCCCCTCGGGCGTCCCTCAGCCGCACCCGTCCTTCTCGCTACCCCCCGGCACCCGCCCCCGCACCCGAACTCCGCGCCGCGCCGTCCCGCGCGTTCCTCCGGTTGCGTAACCGGGGGGTCGATATGAGCGTTGTCACAGTGAATGGTTAATCTGCTGATCAGTCAGTTGCAGTCGCTCATTCGGGTTGGGAGGTCGGCATGGCGGCTCTCGCCTGGTTGCTGATTCCGCTTGTGGCTGCGATCGGCGCGAGTCTGTGGGGCACCTGGGCCCTGCGGACCCGCAGGACCCGTGGGGACGGTCCCGAGCTCGTGGGGTACGCCCGTTTCCGTGAGGCCATGGAACGGTCGACGACGACCACCACCTCGGTCTCCGGTTCCTGACACGCGCCCCCGTCCGGCACAAGTGGCACAAGGCCGGAGCACTGCCGGGGCAGCCCGTACGGACGGCCCCGGCGGTGCTCCGGCGGGGCGGTCCCGTACTGTCGTTCCATGCCACGCCGCACTGCGACGATGCTCGCCTCGACCCTGATGCTGATCGTGCTCCTGTGCGCGGGACTGGCCGTCCCGACCGAGTACTCGGAGATGACGCCCGGCCCGACGGTCAACACCCTCGGCAAGCACGACGGCGAGCCCGTGCTGCAGATCTCCGGCCACCGCACCTACCCCGCCGACGGTCACCTCAACATGACCACCGTGCGGGTCACCAGCCCGGACTACCGGCTGAACCTGGTGTCGGCGATGTACGGCTGGCTGGCCCACGACAACAGGGTGGTGCCGCACGACACGCTCTTCCCGGAGGGGCAGACCGAGGAGGAGTCGAGCCAGGAGAACGCCGAGGAGTTCAGCCAGTCCCAGGAGAGCGCCAAGGTCGCCGCCCTGCGTGAGCTGGACATCCCGGTCGAGTCCTGGGTGGTGGTCTCCACGGTGGTCAAGGACACCCCGGCCGAGGGCGTGCTGCACGCCGGCGACGTGATCAAGGCCGTCGACGGCACCCCGGTGAAGGAGCCCGGCGACGTGTCCAAGCTGGTGACGCGTCACAAGCCCGGCGAGAAGGTGGTCTTCACGATCGTGCCGGCCAAGGAGCAGGCGGCGGCCGAGCGGGAGGGGCGCAAGCCGAAGGGGACCGAGGACCTCACCCTCACCACGGCGAAGTCCCAGGACGAGGCCCAGCCGCGCGCCATCGTCGGCATCGCGGCCGGGACCGACCACACGTTCCCGTTCTCCATCGACATCAAGCTCGCCGACGTCGGCGGCCCCAGCGCCGGCCTGATGTTCGCCCTCGGCATCTACGACAAGCTGACGCCGGGCAGCCTCACCGGCGGGGCGTTCGTGGCCGGCACGGGCACCATCGACGACGAGGGCGAGGTCGGTCCCATCGGCGGCATCAGCATGAAGACGCTGGGCGCGCGGTCCAAGGGGGCCAAGTACTTCCTGACGCCCGAGAAGAACTGCGCGACAGCCGCCGAGGACATCCCCGACGGCCTCACCCTGGTCAAGGTCGGGGACCTGGACGACGCCCTGGACGCCCTGGAGGACATCCGCGCGGGCCGCACCGGCGAGCTCCCGCGGTGCGCGCGTCACTGATCACCTCCGGAGCCGGGTCCGGGTCGGTGTCCCGGTCCGGACCCGACCCGGCCTGATCCGAAGGCCCCCGGGGTCAGTCCTCGAAGGTCGCCGAGAGCGCCTCGGCCAGGCCGGGAACCAGGCCGGAACCGGTGAGCACCTCGGTGGCGGAGTCCTTCTCCCGCAGCCGCAGCGCCGACTCACGGGAGCCGTCACGCAGCACGGCGACCGTCATCCGCACCTCCTGACGCTGCGGGTGCTCGGCCACCCAGCGGGCCAGCCCGGCGTCGTCGAGGCCGATGGGCACCTCGGCCTCCGCGGTCGGCGGCAGCATCAGACGCTCCACGGTGAGCGCGCAGCCGGCCACCGCGTCCGGCCAGGCGATGGTGGCGAGGAACTCGTCCAGCGGCTGCGAGGCCGGGATCTCGTCCTGCTCGACGGGGGTGAGGGCGGCCGTCTCCGCCTCCTCCGGCAGACCCAGCTGGTCCGCGAGAGAGGGCTCCTGGGCGCGCAGCGAGGCGGAGTCGACGAGGGCGAAGAGGCGGGCGGGCTGGTCCCAGCCGAGGGTGGAGGCGTACTCGTCGATCTCGAGCACGGCCCGGGTGAGCGGGTTCGCCGCCATGGGGGTGTTGGACATGGTCACAATCCTGCCTGGTATCCACCCGTAATCGGGAACTGGGTAAAGCCTCGGTAAGTTGCATACGTGGGGATCCATGATGAACGGGTCCCCCCGCCGGGCCCGCGCGGACCCGACGGATACACACTGACTTGAGGTGCGCACCTTGGCTTTCCAGATGCCGGACCGCGGCGGAGGCCCGACAGGACCGCGGATCAGAGTGGGCCGCCCGTCCCGGCGGTCCCGGACCCTGCTCATGACGCTGGGCGTCCTTGCCGTCCTCGGCATGGCGTTCACCATGTTCTCCGGGTTCTGGACCGACTGGCTCTGGTACCGCTCGGTGGACTACTCGTCGGTCTTCACGACCACGCTCTCCACGAAGATCGGGCTCTTCTTCGTGTTCGGCCTGCTGATGGCCGCAGCCGTGGGCCTCAACATCTGGCTGGCGCACCGGCTGCGTCCGCCGCTGAGCGCCATGTCGGTCGAGCAGCAGAACCTCGACCGGTACCGGATGGGCATCGCCCCGTACAAGAAGTGGGTCCTGCTGGCGATCACGGCCCTGGTGGGCCTGGTCGCGGGCGCCTCGGCCGGCAGCCAGTGGCGCACCTGGCTCACCTGGGTCAACGGCGTCGACTTCGGCAGGAAGGACCCCCAGTTCCAGCTGGACGTCTCCTTCTACGCCTTCGACCTGCCCTGGTACCGCTTCCTGCTGGGCTTCGGCTTCGCGGCCGTGATCCTCTCGCTGATCGCCGCCGCCGTCACCCACTACCTGTACGGCGGTCTGCGGCTGAGCTCCCCGGGGGCCAAGGCCACCGGCGCGGCCACCGGGCACTTGTCGGTGCTCCTCGGCCTGTTCGTGGCCCTGAAGGCGGTCGCCTACTGGCTCGACCGGTACGGCCTGGCCGTGAAGTCCAGCGACTTCAAGGCGACGGACAACTGGACGGGTCTGCGGTACGTCGACGCCAACGCCTACCTGCCCGCCAAGACCATCCTGTTCTGCATCGCCGTCATCTGCGCCGTGCTCTTCTTCGCCACCCTGTGGCGGCGGACCTGGCAGCTGCCGGTCATCGGCTTCGGCCTGATGGTCCTGTCGGCGCTGCTGATCGGCGGCCTCTACCCGGCCATCGTGCAGAAGTTCCAGGTCCAGCCGAACGAGCAGGCCAAGGAGGCGCCGTACGTCGCGAAGAACATCGACGCGACGCGCTACGCCTACGACATCGGCGACACCCAGGTGTCCCCGTACTCCGGCCGCGGCGCCGACCCGGAGAAGAAGCCGGAGCTGCGCAGCCAGGCCGACCAGGCCGCCAGCATCCGTCTGCTCGACCCGAACATCGTCTCGCCGACCTTCCAGCAGCGGCAGCAGATCCGCAGCTACTACGGCTTCCCGGAGAACCTGGACGTCGACCGCTACACGGTCGAGGGCCAGACCCAGGACACCGTGATCGGTCTGCGTGAACTCGACCTCAACGGCGTGCCGAAGCGGAACTGGATCAACGACCACTTCCGCTACACCCACGGCTACGGCGTGGTGGCCGCCAAGGGCACCGAGGCCGACAGCGAGGGCCTGCCGGTCTTCACGGAGTACGACCTGCCCTCGCAGGGCCAGCTGGGCACCTACCAGCAGGCCGTGTACTACGGCGAGAAGACGACGCAGTACTCGATCGTCGGCGGTCCGCAGGAGGAGATCGACTACTCCAAGGACGGCCAGGAGGTCGGCACCCGGTACAAGGGCGACAGCGGCGTCAACCTGTCGAACCCGCTGAACCGGGCCGCGTACGCGGTGGCGTTCAGCGAGCCGCAGATCCTCTACTCGGGCGCCATCGGTGAGGGATCGAAGATCCTCTACAACCGCACGCCCAAGGAGCGGGTCGAGGCGGTCGCCCCGTGGCTGACCATCGACGGCGACCCGTACCCGGCGGTCATCGGCGGGAAGATCCAGTGGATCGTGGACGCCTACACCACGTCCAACGGCTACCCGTACGCCTCGCGCACCACGCTGGGCGACACCACCTCCGACTCGCTGACCACCGACCAGCGCGCGGTCATCGCCCAGCAGGACCGGGTGAACTACATCCGCAACTCCGTGAAGGCGACGGTCGACGCCTATACGGGCGACGTCAAGCTGTACGAGTGGGACACGAAGGACCCGGTCCTCAAGACCTGGATGAAGGCCTTCCCGGACACGGTGGAGCCGCGCTCGGCCATCTCCGACCAGCTGATGGCGCACCTGCGCTACCCGCAGGACCTCTTCAAGGTGCAGCGTGAGCTGCTGACCCGCTACCACGTCGAGGACGCCGAGACGTTCCTCAGCGGCAGCGAGGTGTGGCAGGTGCCGGACGACCCGACCAACAAGGTCGGCGAGGCGGTGCCGCCGTACTACCTCTCCATGAAGATGCCCAACCAGCCGGAGCAGGCCTTCTCGCTGACCACGACGTTCACGCCCAACGGCCGCGACAACCTGAGCGCCTTCATGGCGGTGAACGCCGAGGCGGGAACGGACGACTACGGGAAGATCCGCGTCCTCAAGCTGCCGACCAGCACCACGGTCCAGGGCCCCAAGCAGGTCCAGTCGGCGTTCAACTCCGAACAGGACATCGCCGAGACCATCCGGCTGCTGAGCGGCGGTGACTCGCAGGTCGAGTACGGCAACCTGCTGACCGTTCCGCTCGACGAGGGTCTGCTCTACGTGGAGCCGGTCTACGTCCGCGGTGGCGGCCTCAAGTACCCGCTGCTGCGCAAGGTGCTGGTGAGCTACAACGGGCAGACCGCCTTCGAGGACACCCTGGCGCAGGCGCTGGACAAGGTGTTCGGCGCCGGAGGCGAGGCGCAGCCGCCGGAGGAGGAGACCCCGCCCGGCGAGGAGACTCCGCCGGACAAGGGCGACGCCACGCTCGACGAGGCCCTGAAGGACGTGCAGAAGGCCTTCGACGCGGGCCAGGAGGCCTTCAAGAAGGGCGACTGGCAGGCGTACGGCCGGGCACAGGAAGATCTTGAGGAGGCGCTGAAGCGCGCCGAGGAGGCCCGGGCCCCCTCGGCCGGCGACTGACCGGGCAGGTCGGAAGCTGATCTCAGCGCCACTACCGGATCTTCGGATGCGGTGCAAGGCCCGGGTCCCTCGTTCGGGGGAACCGGGCCTTGTCCGTGCCGGACTGCCGTGCAGGTCGGGAGGGGGAGACAACCCTTGCGGGGACGGGGCTGTGGGGGGGTCCGTGTTTCACTTGTCTCTCTGTGGGCATGTCGACAAAACGCTGAAGTGACCTCCAAGGCTGCGGTATACCAGGTGTACCCGGGGTTCGGGTGGTGCGACGATGAACGTTATGGGGGACAAGGGAACTCTGTTGGACACAGGGCGATTTGCGCCGTCCGTCGATCCGGACGGGCTCGCCGGGGCCGATGAGGCCGCCGGCGTCGAGGGAGCCGGCCTGGCCGCCGGTCTCGTCGGCGACCCGGCGGACGAGGCCGGGCAGCGGATCGCAGCCGAGGCCGGGGACGTCGAGGCGATGAGCGTCCTCGGCGCCATGCTGCTGCGCCGCGGCGACCTGGACGGGGCCGAGGGCCCGCTGCGCGCCGCCACCGCCGCGGGGGACCGCGCCGCCGCCAACAACCTGGGTGTCCTTCTCCACCAGCGCGGCTACGCCGAGGAGGCGGCCGGCTGGTGGCGCATCGCCGCCGTGGCCGGCTCCGCCGCCGCCGCGCACGCCCTCGGCCGTCACCTGCGTGAGCGCGGGGACGAGCCGGGCGCCGAGTACTGGCTGCGCCAGGCCGCCGAACAGGGCCACGTGCTGGGCGCCTTCGCGCTCGCCGACCTGCTGGAGCACCGCGGCGCGGGTGACGAGGCCGAGACCTGGATGCGCGCCGCCGCCGACCGCGGCCACCGCGAGGCCTCCTACCGCCTCGCCGTGGCCCTCGAGCGCCGCGCGGCCGACGGCGCGCCGGCCGCGACCGCCGGTGACCGGGCCGTCCGGCCCACGGGCGTGACGGGCGCCGACGACGCCGCGGGGGCGCCGGCCGGCGTCGTCCCGCGGGAGGCCGAGCAGTGGTACCGCCAGGCCGCCGCGCGCGGCCACCACCAGGCGGCGCTGCGCCTGGGCGAGATCCTGGAGCGCCGCGGCGACCTCAAGGAGGCCGGCCGCTGGTACCTGACCTCGGCCAAGGGCGGGGAAACCCGTGCCGCCTGCGCGCTGGGCCACCTGCTGCGCGACGCCGGGGACACCGAGAACGCCGCCTCCTGGTGGCTCAAGGCCGCCCGCGACGGCGACGGCGCCGCCGCCAACGCCCTGGGCGCGCTGCACGCGGAGCGCGGCGAGAAGCAGACCGCCGCCCGCTGGTACCGCGCCGCCCTCGACGCCGGCGACGTCAACGGGGCCTACAACCTGGGCCTGCTCTGCGCCGAGCAGGGCCGCACGGCCCAGGCCGAGCAGTGGTACCGCCGGGCCGCCTACGCCGGGCACCGGGAGGCCGCGAACGCGCTGGCCGTCCTGCTGCTGGGCAACGGCGACGCGACCGGCGCCGAGCCGTGGTTCTCCAAGGCGGCCGAGGCGGGCAGCGTCGAGGCCGCCTGCAACCTGGGCATCCTGCACAGCAACCGCGGCGAGGAGAAGGAGGCACTGCGCTGGTACGAGCGGGCCGCCTCCGCGGGGCACCCGGACGCCGCCCTCCAGGTCGGTGTGGCGCTGCTGCGCGACGGCGAGGAGCAGGAGGCCGAGCGGTACCTGCGCTGCGCGGCCGGCGCGGGCAGCGCCGAGGCGGCCTACCGGCTGGCGATGGTCCTGGACCGCCGCCGCCCGCCCGCGCACGCCCACGAGCTGGGCCAGTGCGCGCACCGGAAGACGGAGTGCGAGGAGTGGTACGAGCGGGCCGCCGGCCAGGGGCACCGCAAGGCGCAGGTCAGAGCCGGCATGCTGGCCGCCGCGCGCGGTGACATGGCGGAGGCCGCCCGCTGGTACCGGGAGGCCGCCCAGGCCGGGTCGGAGAGCGGCGCGTTCAACCTCGGGCTGCTGCTGGCCCGGGAGGGCAGCGAGGCCGAGGCCGTGCTGTGGTGGAAGCGGGCCGCCGCCGCGGGCCACGGCGGCGCGGCGCTGCGCCTGGCACTTGCCTACGCGCGGCGGGGCGAGCTGTCCGAGGGTCAGCGCTGGGCCGAGCGGGCGACGGCGCTGGGCCCCGACAAGGTCCGCGAGCGGGCCGCCCGGCTGGGCGCCGTCCTGCGCGAGGAACTCTCCGCCTGAGCTGGCCCGCCCGACCTGGCACGCCCTGGTCGGCGTGCCCGCCGCGCCGTGCCTGCGCCGCTGCGCTCGGGACGGGGTGGTCGATCCGATTTGCCTGCCGCGCACCCGTCGCGTAGTGTTCAACGAGTCGACGCGGGGTGGAGCAGCTCGGTAGCTCGCTGGGCTCATAACCCAGAGGTCGCAGGTTCAAATCCTGTCCCCGCTACTGAAACCCGAAGGGGTCGGACCGGTTCTCCGGTCCGACCCCTTCGGCATTGTCGCGTTCCCGCGCCGGCCGCCCGGCGCACCCTCAGGCGGCGCACCAGGGGCGGGACAGCCGCGGGGAGGCCGCCGCCGGCGTCAGGCCGAGCACTCGGGGCACAGGCCCCGGTAGGTCACTTCGACGTCGGAGACGGTGAAGCCGAACCGCTCGTCGGCCGGCAGGTCCGCCAGCGGGTCGCCCGTGGGGTGGACGTCCTTGATGGCGCCGCAGCGCGCGCACACCAGGTGGTGGTGCGGCCGGTGGGCGTTCGGGTCGTACCGCTTGGCGCGCTTGTCCGTGGTGACCTCGACGACCTCGCCGAGGGAGACCATCTCGCCGAGCGTGTTGTACACGGTGGCCCGGGAGATCTCCGGCAGCTTCGCGGCCGCGCGGGCATGGACCTCGTCGGCCGTCAGATGGACGTGCTCGCCTTCGAGAACCTCGGCCACCACACGCCGCTGTGCGGTCATGCGCCAGCCGCGTCCGCGCAGGCGCTCCAACAGGTCGCTCATGACTGCCAGCCTAACAGCGGTGCGGGAGCTTGTCCGGATTTGGATCCGTTCTAAAGTTCGCCCGCGGGCCCCGCCCGTCAGGCCGGGCTCTCGCCCCGGGACAGGCATCGCAGCACGTCACGGACCGACACGATGCCCGCCGGCTCCCCGTGTTCCATGACCACCAGATGACGGAAGCCGCCGTGCGCCATCGCCCGGACGGCGTCATGGATGGTCCACGAGGGGTCCGCGAGGACGGCGTCCGCGGTGAGGTGGGCGTGGGCGCGCTCGACGTCCGGGTCCTGGCCCAGGCCGAGCGAGTTGAGTATGTCCCGCTCGGTCAGGATGCCCGGGTGGGCCGCCTCCGGGTCCAGCACCAGGGCGGCCCCGACGCGGCGGGAGGACATCAGGACGGCGGCCTGGCGGAGCGTGTGGGCGGGGCCCACGGTGAGCAGGGTGGTGGACATGGCCTCGCGGACGAGCATCTGCATCGGTCACCTCCTCCTGCGAAACGCCTGGTCAGTGGCGCTTCACAAAAGCACAAACGGGGGTGCTCCCAGAGTCGCAGGCAATGCGCGGGTCAACAAGAGGCAAAACGCAGGGCGCACGGGGCACTGCGGGGCGGACCGGAGGGCGTGCGGAACCGCCGTGAACCGCAGCGAGGGGCGCCGCGGTACCCGGCACGGCTGGTCCGCGGGACTCAGTACCGCTGGTTGAGGTAGCCCAGGAGCTCGTCGTGGAGCAGCCCGTTGGAGGCGGCCGCGTTGCCGCCGTGCGGGCCGGGGCGGCCGTCGAGACCGGTGTAGGAGCCGCCCGCCTCGGTGACGATCACGGCGGGGGCCGCCATGTCCCACAACGAGAGCTCCGGCTCCGCGCAGATGTCCACCGCGCCCTCGGCGACCATCATGTAGGGCCAGAAGTCGCCGTACGCGCGGGTCCGCCACACCTCGCGGGTCAGGTCCAGGAAGCCGTCGAGGCGGCTCTGCGCCTCCCAGCCGGTGAGCGAGGAGTACGCGAACGAGGCGTCCTGCATCCGCGACACCTGGGACACGTGGATCCGGGAGGCCGAGGTCAGGCTGCGGCCGGTGAAGGCGCCGTGGCCCTTCGCCGCCCACCAGCGGCGGCCCAGCGCGGGCGCCGAGACCACGCCGACGACCGGCTGGAAGCCGCCCTCGCCGGCCTCCATCAGCGCGATCAGGGTGGCCCAGACCGGGACGCCGCGGACGTAGTTCTTGGTCCCGTCGATCGGGTCGATCACCCAGCGGCGGGGACCGGTGCCCTCGACGCCGTACTCCTCGCCGAGGATCGCGTCCCGCGGTCGGGCGCGCTGGAGCTGACTGCGGATCAGCTCCTCGGCGGCCTTGTCGGCCTCGCTCACCGGCGTCATGTCCGGCTTGGTCTCGACCTTCAGGTCGAGCGCCTTGAAACGGGCCGTCGTCGCGGCGTCGGCGGTGTCCGCCAGGACGTGGGCGAAACGCAGGTCATCGAGGTAGTCGGCCATGGCGGAACCGTATCGGCCGGGCGCGCGGACGGGCCACACGGGGCGGAGGGCGGTTGACGGGGCAGGAGGGAGGCGAGGGTCCGGAGGCCTTGACAGTGCCTCAGGGCCCGTCAAGTCTGGGGGCGCGGGCCCTCGGGCCTCGCCGCCGGGCGAGCCCGGCCCACCGCCCGGCGAGCACGGGGAGCACGGGGAGGCGACGCGACGATGCGCACGGCACGCGAGACGCTGCTGGAGGCCGCCGGGAGAGCGCTGGAGCGGGAGTCCTGGGCGACGGTACGCATGGTCGACGTGGCCGCCGAGGCGGGAGTGTCGCGGCAGACCCTCTACAACGAGTTCGGCAGCAAGGAAGGGCTGGGGCGCGCGCTGGTGCGGCGGGAGGTCGACGCGTACCTGGCGGGGGTCGACCGGGCGCTGGCCTCGCACGCCGACCCCCGGGAACGGCTCGCGGCCCTCGCCGAGTGGACGGCGCGGGCGGGGCGCGGCGGGCCGCTGGCCCGGGCGGTGCTCACCGGGTGCTGGACCGAGCGGCTGCCGTCGCCGGTGCTCACCGCGGTGCCGTCCTCGGCGAGCGCGCCGGCGCAGCGGCGGGCGGACGGGGCGTTGCCGTCTCCGGGCGAGCTGGTGGCGTCGGCGCGGGAGCGGGCGGTGGC
>NZ_JBRIOU010000004.1:477483-480462 GCF_053474865.1 Streptomyces sp. CO7 | reverse complement strand
GCCGCGACCCGGCGTGAGGCCACGCCGCCCCCGACCGGCTGTCACGCCGCTCACCGGCCCGGCGTCACGCCAAGGTGGCGGTCCAGGCGGTCACCGCGTCGGTGACGAGGCGGAGGGCGTCCTCCTGGGTGAGGGGGGCGCGCTTGGGGACGGCGAAGGCGTGGTCGGCGTGCGGGACCACCGCGGCGGGGCGCAGGGCGGCGGGGAACTCCTCGGGACGCCCGAACGGGTCGGCGCCGCCCTGGACGACCAGCAGCGGCACCATCACCCCCGCCAGCTCCTCGGCCCGGGACCGCTCGGGCCGCCCCGGAGGGTGCAGCGGAAAGCTGAGCGCCAGCACCGCGGCCGCGCCCAGCTCCCCGGCGGTCCGGCAGGCCACCCGGGCTCCCGCGCTGCGACCGCCGGACACCACCGGGAGCCCCTCGCGCACCAGGGCCGGCCACACCCCGCGCCACCCGGTGTCCAGCGTCCGGGGCGCCGGGGCCACCTTCTTCCCCGCCACCCGCCACGGCTGCTCGACCAGCGCCACGCTCACTCCGTGCCCCGGCAGCGCCTCCGCCAGCGCCCGCAGGTCCCGCGCCTCGACGCCGCCCCCGGCGCCGTGGCTCACGGCCAGGACCAGCCGGGCGTCCGCCGCCCGCCGCCAGGTGATCCGGGCCTGCCCGGCCTCGGTGTCCACCAGCTCGGTCCCGGGACCGGCGTGGAGCTCGGTGTCGGTCGCGGCCTCGGTGTCGGCCTCTGCCGCGGTGTCGGGCTCGGTCTCGGGGTCGCGCACGGTTCCTGCCTCGGGGCGCTCGGGGAGATCACGGTGATCAGGCTGATCGCGGTGATCAGGCTGGTCGCGGTGATCGCGGTGATCGGGGCTCACGTCAGAAAAGTGTGCCCTCCTCCGGCCCCGCCAGCTCCGTCAGCAGCTCCGGCCCGTTGTTGCGGACGTTGCTGACCGCCGTGGACACCGGGTAGGCGCGCATCAGGCCGGCCGGCGGCGGGGTGAGCAGGCCGCGCAGCTCGTCCGGGTCGTCGCGGCGCGGGTCGAGCCAGGCGTCCCAGCGGTCCGCCGTGAGCATCAACGGCATCCGCGGGTGGATCTCCGCCAGGGTCCGCGGCCCCTCGGCCGGGGCGACGGCCAGCGGTGAGGTCTCCGCCTCGGTGGTGATGACCGAGCAGGTCGCCCACCAGGCCAGCGGATGGTCGTCCGGCAGGGTGCGGTCGCGCCAGAACTCGTAGAGCCCCGCCATCGCGAAGACGGAGCCGTCGGCCGGCGTGACGAAGTACGGCTGCTTGCGCGGACGCTTCCGCCGCCCCTCGACCTCCAGGTCCCGCTCCTCCTTGCCGGTGACCCACTCGTAGTAGCCGTCGGCGGGCAGGACGCACCGGCGGGCGGCGAAGGCCCGGCGGTAGGAGGGCTTCTCGTGCACCGTCTCGGCCCGCGCGTTGATCATGCGGGCCGCGCCGTCGGGGGACTTGGCCCAGCTCGGCACCAGTCCCCACTTCAGGCGGCGCAGCTGCCGCACCGGCCGGGGGTCGCCGGACCCCTTGACCGGGCGGTCCAGGACGGCGAACACCTCCTTGGTCGGCGCGACGTTGTAGTCGGGTTCGTGACCGGGGGCGTAGGACTCCTCCGGATCGTCGCCCGGTGTGCCCGGGTCGGGGCGCAGCGAGGGGAGTCCGGCCTCGACGCCGAAGATGTCCGCGAGGTCCTCCGGAGCCCGCGAGGATGCATACCGTCCGCACATACGTGCCACACTGCCAGGCCGGGCGCCGCCCGGGCCACCGGCTTCCGGAAGACGCCGCACGGACCGCGTGCCCCCGCCGCACGCCCATCCCGCGAAGGAGACCCCAGCGATGGACCAGGTGCTCGGCCGCCAGCCCGACCCCGACCTGTGGGTGGTGGTCGCCACCGCCGCGGCCGCTCTGGCCGTGGTGCTGCCGAACGCCGTCTGGCGGGTGGCGCGCAACGCCGTCACCATCGCGCACGAGGGCGGCCACGCCCTGGTGGCCCTGCTCACCGGCCGCACCCTCACCGGGATACGGCTCCACTCCGACACCAGCGGCCTCACCGTCAGCAGGGGCAAGCCCCGCGGGCTCGGCATGGTGCTCACCGCGCTGGCCGGCTACACCGCCCCGCCGCTGCTGGGCCTGGGCGGCGCGGCGCTGCTCTCCGAGGGCCGGATCACGCTCCTGCTGTGGCTGGCCACCGCGCTGCTGCTGGTCATGCTGGTGATGATCCGCAACGTGTACGGCGTGCTCACGGTGCTGCTCACCGGCGCCCTGTTCCTGCTGGTCTCCTGGCAGGCGGGCGCCCAGGTGCAGGCCGCGTTCGCCTACGCGGTGGTGTGGTTCCTCCTGCTGGGCGGCGTCCGGCCGGCCTTCGAGCTCCAGCGGGAGCGGCGCCGCAACCCCACCGGCGCGTCCGACGCCGACCAGCTGGCCTCCCTCACCGGCACCCCGCCCGCGCTGTGGCTCTTTCTCTTCCACGTCGTGTCGCTCTGCTCCCTGATGGGCGGAGCGCGCTGGCTGCTCGGTCTCTGAGCGTCCGCGTCTCGCACTGTGGGCCTCCGGCGCGCGGAAAGCCGCTACCACGGACCAGTTTCGACGATATTTCGGCGCTTTTGATCAGGAATCTCCTGTGCGGCCAGCCACTAGAGTGGGCCGTATGACCGTTCACTCCGCGCAGCAGACCGATCTCTGGCCCGCCCCCACCGCGAGCGGGCCCGTCGACGCGACGGTCCACGTGCCGGGATCGAAATCGGTCACCAACCGCGCGCTGGTGCTGGCCGCCCTGGCCTCCGAGCCGGGCTGGATCCGCCGCCCGCTGCGCTCCCGCGACACCCTGCTGATGGCCGAGGCGCTGCGCGCGCTCGGCGTCGGCATCGAGGAGACCATCTCCTCCAACTCCGCCGCCACGCCGGCCGCCACCTCCGGCGGCGACAAGGCCGGCGAGGCCTGGCGGGTCATCCCCGCCCCGCTGGCCGGCCC
>NZ_JBRIOU010000004.1:472262-477383 GCF_053474865.1 Streptomyces sp. CO7 | reverse complement strand
ACGCCGGCACGGTCATGCGCTTCCTGCCCCCGGTGGCCGCCCTCGCCGACGGCCCGGTCCGCTTCGACGGCGACCCCCGCTCCCACGAGCGCCCGCTGCACGGCGTGATCGACGCGCTGCGCGCCCTCGGCGCCCGGATCGACGACGACGGCCGCGGCGCCCTGCCGCTGACCGTGCACGGCGGCGGCGCCCTGGACGGCGGGCCGGTCGAGGTGGACGCCTCCTCGTCCTCCCAGTTCGTCTCCGCCCTGCTGCTCTCCGGAGCCCGCTTCAACCAGGGCGTCGAGGTCCGGCACACCGGCGCCACGCTGCCGTCGCTGCCGCACATCCGGATGACGGTGGACATGCTGCGCGCCGCCGGCGCCCAGGTGGACACCCCCGAGTCCGGCGGCGAGGCGAACGTCTGGCGGGTGACGCCCGGCGCCCTGCTCGGCCGCGACCTGACCGTCGAGCCCGACCTGTCCAACGCCCAGCCGTTCCTCGCCGCCGCCCTGGTGACCGGCGGCCGGGTGATCGTGCCGGACTGGCCGGAGCGCACCACCCAGCCCGGTGACCGGCTGCGCGAGATCTTCACCCGGATGGGTGGATCCTGCGAACTGAAGGAGTACGGCCTGGAGTTCACCGGCTCCGGCCGGATCCACGGCATCGACGTGGACCTTTCCGAGGTCGGCGAGCTGACCCCCGGCATCGCCGCGGTCGCCGCCCTGGCCGACTCGCCGTCCACCCTGCGCGGCGTCGCCCACCTGCGCCTGCACGAGACGGACCGGCTGGCCGCGCTCACCAAGGAGATCAACGGGCTCGGCGGCGACGTCACCGAGACCGCCGACGGCCTGCACATCCGGCCGCGCGCGCTGCGCGGCGGCGTGTTCCACACCTACGACGACCACCGGATGGCCACCGCCGGCGCGATCCTCGGTCTGGTCGTCGAGGGGGTGGAGATCGAGAACGTGGGGACCACCGCCAAGACCCTGCCCGACTTCACACACCTGTGGACAGGGATGCTCGAGGACCGGCGGTAAAGGGCACCTCATGCGTCGCTACGGCAAGCACACCGACGAGGACGACATCCGCAGCCGCCCCAACCGCAAGGGGAACCGGCCCAGGACCCACATCCGCCCCAAGCACGAGGACGCCGCCGAGGGCTTCGTCCTCACCGTCGACCGCGGCCGCCTGACCTGCCTGGTCGAGGACACGGTCGTGACGGCCATGAAGGCCCGCGAGCTGGGCCGCAAGGCCGCCGTGGTCGGCGACCGGGTGGCCCTGGTCGGCGACATGTCCGGCGCGAAGGACACCCTGGCGCGGATCGTCCGCATCGAGGAGCGCGCCTCGGTGCTCCGCCGTACGGCGGACGACGACGACCCCTACGAGCGGGTGGTGGTCGCCAACGCCGACCAGCTGGCCATCGTCACCGCCCTGGCCGACCCCGAGCCGCGGCCGCGGCTGATCGACCGCTGCCTGGTCGCCGCCTTCGACGGCGGGCTGACGCCGCTGCTGGTGCTCACCAAGTCCGACCTGGCCTCCGCCGACAAGATGCTCGAGCTCTACGGGGCGCTGGACATCCCCCACGTGGTCACCAGCCGCGAGGAGCTGGAGACCGGCGGGGCCGCCGACCGGGTCCGCGAACACCTGGCCGGCAAGGTCACGGCCTTCGTCGGGCACTCCGGCGTCGGCAAGACCACGCTGGTCAACGCCCTGGTGCCGGAGGAACGCCGGCGGATCACCGGCCACGTGAACGCGGTGACCGGGCGCGGCCGGCACACCACCACCTCCGCGCTGGCGCTGCCGCTGGAGGGGGCCGAGGGCTGGGTCGTCGACACGCCCGGCGTCCGGTCGTTCGGACTCGCGCACGTCGATCCCTCCCGCGTCATCAACGCCTTCCCCGACCTGGAGGCCGGGACCGCGGACTGCCCGCGGGCCTGCAGCCACGACGAGCCCGACTGCGCCCTCGACCGGTGGGTGGCCGACGGCCACGCCGACCCGGCTCGGCTCTACTCGCTGCGGCGGCTGCTCTCGACGCGCGAGCGGCGCGAAGGGGACTGACCGGTCATTCCGGGCATAATCACGTCCACCGGCCACCCCGCGGCGCCGGAGCGGTCGGAGCGGTCACGGACGTGATTGATGCGGAGGACACCCCATGGCGTGGCTGCTGGTCATGATCGCCGGACTGCTGGAGACCGGGTTCGCGGTCTGCCTCAAGCTCTCGAACGGATTCACCCGGCTCTACCCGACGATGGCCTTCTGCGCGTTCGCGCTGGGCAGCTTCGGTCTGCTGACCCTCTCGCTCAAGCGGCTGGACGTGGGGCCCGCGTACGCGGTGTGGACCGGCATCGGGGCGGCCGGCACGGCGATCTACGGCATGGTCTTCATGGGGGACGTGGTGTCCGTGCTGAAGATCGTCTCGATCAGCCTGGTCATCATCGGCGTCATCGGCCTCCAGCTGTCGGGCTCGGCCCACTGACCCGAGGCGGCGGGAATGCCACGGGGGAGCGTGAGGTTGAAGGGGGAGAACAACACGTTCTGACCAGTCGTCCCGGGAGGAATCCGCCGCATGGGATCCGTCGCGTGCCCCAGTCGTCGCGCCACCGACCTCGAATGGTCGGTGCTTCCCTCGACCCGCACCGGCGCAGCCCGGCGGGCGGCCGGGGGGGAACGTCGTCTATTCTCCGATTCGAGTGGTACGACGCTGGAGGAGGTGGGTCCGGTCACCGGGACCGACGCGGAGCAGCCCGCGAGCGCCGAGGGCGCCGAGGGCAGGCGGACGACCGAGACGACCGAGGAGCGCAGCGCCCGGTTCGAGCGGGACGCGCTGGAGTTCCTCGACCAGATGTACTCGGCCGCGCTGCGCATGACGCGCAACCCGGCCGACGCCGAGGACCTGGTGCAGGAGACCTACGCCAAGGCGTACGCGTCCTTCCACCAGTTCCGTGAGGGCACCAACCTCAAGGCCTGGCTGTACCGGATCCTCACCAACACGTTCATCAACTCCTACCGCAAGAAGCAGCGGGAGCCCCAGCGCAGTGCCGCCGAGGACATCGAGGACTGGCAGCTCGCGCGCGCCGAGTCGCACATGTCGACCGGTCTGCGCTCCGCCGAGTCACAGGCGCTGGACCACCTGCCGGACTCCGACGTGAAGTCGGCCCTGCAGGCGATCCCCGAGGAGTTCCGCATCGCCGTCTACCTGGCGGATGTCGAGGGGTTTGCCTACAAGGAGATCGCGGACATCATGGGGACACCCATCGGTACGGTGATGTCCCGGCTGCACCGGGGCCGCCGCCAGCTGCGCGGCATGCTCGAGGACTACGCCCGCGACCGCGGGCTCGTCCCCGCCGGTGCCGGAGAGTCGAACGAAGCGAAAGGCTCGGGCTCATGAGCTGTGGAGAGCCGCACGAGACGGACTGCGCGGAGATCCTCGACCATCTCTACGAGTTCCTCGACCGTGAGATGCCGGACTCGGCCTGCACCAAGTTCGAGGAGCACTTCGAGGAGTGCTCGCCCTGCCTGGAGAAGTACGGCCTGGAGCAGGCCGTGAAGAAGCTGGTCAAGCGGTGCTGCGGTCATGACGACGTCCCCTCCGACCTGCGCGCGAAGGTGATGGGCCGCATCGAGCTGATCCGCTCGGGCGAGGTGACGCACGGCTCCGCGATGCCGGACGTCGACCAGCAGGGCGCGACGGTGACCCCCGCGTCATCCGGCGACTCCTGACCGTTCACCCGTACGTGCTAATCCGCGGGTCATAGGCCCGCGGATTCACCTATCAGGCCCCCCGTACCCCTTTCACCCGCTCTACGCTCCGGTGCAGAACGGGCACGAACCGGACCGCCCCGGTCCGGCCGGGGAGGGGACACCATGGGGTCTGTTCCGGCGGCATCGGTGCCGGCCGGCGCGCGTGTCTACGCGGCAGCCGCCGTACTGGCCGCCGGCGCCTGCCTGGTGTCGCTCCCGGACCTGCGCACGCCGTGGTGGGCGGTGACATTGCTGGCCGTGGTCTACGCCGGCTGCGGGCAGGCGGGGCGCCGGGCCGGCATCGACGCCTTCTACCCGGTGCTCCTGGCCGCCGCCTTCCTGCTCCCGCCGCCCGCCGCCGCCTTGGTCGCGGTGCCGGGCTCCCTCCTCTCCCCGGTCGCCGACCCGCCCAGACTGCTGAGACGCCTCTGGCGCGCCGCCGTGCTCTGCCTGTCCGTCCACGCCACCGCCTGGACGTACTGGGTGCTCGGCGGCCGCGACGCCGTGGTCGCCTCCCACCTCCCGCGGGCCCTGGCCGCCGCCGCCCTCGCCGTGCCGGTCTTCTGCCTGTGCGCGGCGCTGCTGGACGGCGGGATGAAGGCGCTGGCCGACCGGGTCCCGGCCCGCGACCCCTGGTGGCGGCAGTTCGTCCGCTCGCTGCCGCCGATGGCGGTGCACGGACTGGCCGGCGTGCTGATGGCCGTCCTGTGGCGCTCCCCGGACGGCCCGGCCGCCGCCCTGCTGGTGCTGCTGCCGATGTACGTCACCTGGTGGGTGTTCGCCCACTCCGACCAGGAGCGCACCGCCCACCGCTCCACCGTGCGGGCCCTGGTGCGGGCGGTCGACCTCAAGGACAACTACACCCGGGGTCACAGCGAGCGGGTCGGCCAGGCCTCGGTGATGATCGCCCGCGAACTCGGCATGGCCGACGAACGCGTCGAGGTGATCCGCTTCGCCGGCATCCTGCACGACGTCGGCAAGATCGGCGTCCCCACCCGGCTGCTGCGCAAGGACGGCCCGCTCACCCCGCAGGAACGCCGGGCGATCGAACTGCACCCCGAGTACGGCCACGAGATGACCCGCGGCATCGGCTTCCTGGAGGAGGCGCGGGCGGCCATCCTCCACCACCACGAACGGCTCGACGGCAGCGGCTACCCGTACGGGCTGGCGGGCGGTCAGATCCCCGAGTGCGCCCGGGTGGTCGCGGTCGCCGACGCCTTCGACGCGATGACCTCCTCCCGCTCCTACAGCCGCGCCCGGCCGGTGCCGACGGCCCTGGAGGAACTCGCCCGGTGCGCAGGCACCCAGTTCGACCCGCGGATGGTCACCGCCCTCACCCGCGCACTCGACCGTCACGGCTGGAACCCCGTCGTCACCTCCGACGACGCGGCCCCGGCA
>NZ_JBRIOU010000004.1:471546-472162 GCF_053474865.1 Streptomyces sp. CO7 | reverse complement strand
CTCCCCGGGAGCCGGCGCCCGACCGAGCCCGCGGGACGACGGCGCCCGACCCGGCGCACCCCGCAGCGTCGACGGACCCCACCGCATCGACGGTCCCCACGGCGTCGGCGGACCCCACCGCGCGGGTCGAACCCACCGCGCGGGTGGAACCCACCACACCGACGGGCCCGACCGCACCCGCAGAACCCGCCGCGCGGGCCGAGGCCGGCGTCGCCGGGCGGGGCGCCGGGCCGGCTTCGCCGCGCGGTGAGGGCGGTCGCCCGTGAAGCCGCCGCGCACCCTCCTGCCGCGCCCCGGGGCCGCGCCGCGCGCCGCGGTCCACCTCGCCGCCGCGCTGCTCGCCGCGGTCTCCCTCGCCGAGGCGCTCTGGCACGGTGTCGCCGACCGCGAGAGCGCCTGCGTCTTCGTCCTGTTCATCGCCTTCGGCGAGATGCTGCGCCTGCCCGAGTGCCTGCCCGAGGAACGCGACCCCGCCCCGGTCGGGGCCGCGGCGGGTCTGGCCTACGCCCTGGTCGCCCCGCCCTCGGTCACCCAGGCGGTCGCCGTGGTCGCCGTCGCCACCCTCGCGGGGAGGACGGGGCACATCGCCCGGCCCCGGCCCGGCGGACGGCCCACC
>NZ_JBRIOU010000004.1:459736-471446 GCF_053474865.1 Streptomyces sp. CO7 | reverse complement strand
GGACGGCCCACCGCCGACCACCTGGCCCGCCGGGTGCTCTCCGTCGGGTTCATCGCCGTCTGCTGCCGCCCGCTCACCGCTCCCGCCCCGGAGGCCCCCGGCCCCGGACCGTGGCACGTCCTGACGGTGATCGTCGTGCTGCTGCTCGCCGCCCTCGCCGACTCGGTGACCGGGGCGGTCCTCAACCGCTCCCGCACCGGCCGGGCCTTCGGCCCGCTGCTGCGCGAGGAACTGCGCGGGACCACCCGGATGAGCTCGGTCACCGGCTCCTCGGGCATCGTGATCGCCCTCGCCGTGGACGCCGCCGGGCTGTTCGCGCTGCCGGTCTTCTGCGTCCCGCTGCTCCTGGCCCAGCTGGCCTTCCGCCGGTACGCCGCCGTCCGGGCGACCTACCGGCAGACCATCGCCTCCCTGGCCCGCGCCACCGAGGTGGCCGGCTACACCCCGCAGGGCCACGCCCACCGGGTGGCCTCGCTGAGCCTGGCCGTCGGCCGGGACATGGGGCTGACCGGCAGCGACCTCACCGTGCTGGAGTACGCGGCGCTGATGCACGACATCGGCCAGCTCGCCCTCGTCGACCCCGTCCCCGACGGGGCCACCACCCGGCTGTCGGCGGCCGAGCAGCGGCGCACGGCCCTCCTCGGCGGCGCCGTCGTCCGCCAGACGGGCGTGGACCCCCGGGTGGCCGCGGTCGTCGAGTCGCAGGCCGAGCCCTGGACCCGGCAGCAGCGGGCGGCGCGCATCGTGCGGGCCGCCAACGCCTACGACGAGATGGCCCAGCGTGCCGGAGGCCCGGGCGCGTGCCTGCGCGCCCTGGAGGACCTGCGGCTGGGCACGGCGGGGACCTACGCGCCCGACGTGGTGGAGTCGCTGGCCAGGGTGGTGCTGCGGGACCCGGCGGGTGCGGCGGCGCCGGGCGCCGGCGGCGCGACGGAGCACGGGGCAATCCGGTCTGAGCCCGCCCCCGGCTGGGTAACCCATGGGTAATGAGCGACCGTCCGACCGTCCGTGGTTGGATGCGGGAGAGCGGGCCCACGGGGGCAGGGACCGGTCCGCTCCACAGAACTGGCAGGCGGGAATCGTGAGGATCTTCGGCAAGGGACGGCACCGGCCCTCCGCCTCCTGGCGGCAGGCCACGGACCGCGCGTTCACGCTGATCGGGGACGGCCGTTACGAGGACGCCGGCGCGCTGCTGACGCGCGCCGCCGACCTCGAGCCCTGGCTGTCCGAGTCCTGGTTCAACCTGGCCCTGCTGCACAAGTTCCGGCACGACTGGGAGCAGGCCCGCGCCGCCGGGCTGCGCGCGGTGGCCCTGCTCGACCGGGACACCGGGGCCCCCGACTGGTGGAACGTCGGCATCGCCGCGACGGCCCTGCAGGACTGGCCGCTGGCCCGCCGCGCCTGGCAGGAGTACGGCCTGCGGGTGCCCGGCGGCGCCGCGGACGCCGGGGCGCCCACCGGGATGGACCTGGGCAGCGCGGCCGTGCGGCTCTCCCCGGAGGGCGAGGCCGAGGTGGTGTGGGGCCGCCGTCTGGACCCGGCGCGCATCGAGGTGCTCTCCATCCCGCTGCCGTCCTCCGGCCGCCGGTGGGGCGAGGTGGTCCTCCACGACGGCGTCCCGCACGGCGAGCGGACCACGGCCGGCGGGCACAGCTTCCCGGTCTTCGACGAGATCGAGCTCTGGGCGCCGTCCCCGGTGCCCACCTGGGTGGTGCTGCTGGAGGCCGCCTCGGAGGAGGACCGGGACGCCCTGGAGGCGCTCGCCTCCGACGCCGGGTACGCCGCCGAGGACTGGTCGAGCTCGGTACGGCTGCTGTGCCGGATGTGCTCGGAGTCGCGGATGGCGTCCGTCGAGGGCGACGGCGAGCACCTGGACCCGCACGACCACAGCGAGCCCGGCCAGCCCGGCCCGCTCGGCCACCGCACCGACGGACAGCTGTGGGTGCCCGAGCGCGAGTGCGGGGTGGCCGCCCCGGCGGGCCTGGTGCGCGGTCTGCTGGACGGCTGGGTCGCCGACAGCCCGGACACCCGGGGCTGGCGGGACCTCGAAGAGGTCTGCTGACGGCCAGGGGGCCGCGGTCGCGCCCGGCCCCGTAGGCTATGCCTCTGTCAGAGGCGGGAACACTGAGGAAGGCGTACGTCGGGCATGGCGCAGCAGGAGACCGATCAGCAGCACGCGGGCGTGCTCCCCGTGGACGACGAGGGTTACGTCATCGACACCCAGGACTGCGAGGAGCGCGAGAGCGCCTACCGCGAACGCGGCACCTCGCGTCCCATCACGGTCGTCGGCAACCCGGTCCTGCACAAGGAGTGCCGGGACGTCACCGAGTTCGACGACGAGCTGCGCAAGCTGGTCGACGACATGTTCGCCAGCCAGCGCACCGCCGAGGGCGTGGGCCTGGCCGCCAACCAGATCGGCGTGGACCGGAAGGTCTTCGTCTACGACTGCCCGGACGACGAGGGCGTGCGCCACGTCGGCGTGGTGTGCAACCCGAAGCTGGTGGAGCTGCCGGCCGACCGCCGCATCCTCGACGACAGCAACGAGGGCTGCCTGTCGGTGCCGACCGCCTACGCCTCCCTGGCCCGCCCGGACTTCGCCGAGGTCACCGGCCAGGACGAGTACGGCAACCCGGTCAAGGTGCGCGGCACCGGCTACTTCGCCCGCTGCCTCCAGCACGAGACGGACCACCTGTACGGCTACCTCTACATCGACCGTCTCTCCAAGCGCGAGCGGAAGCAGGCGCTGAAGCAGATGGAGGAGAACGAGCCGCGCTACCCCGTGGTGCCGAACGACTGACGCGGAGCGTCCCGCGGGCAAGCACGAGGAAGGCCGGGCTGTCGCCAGCCCGGCCTTCCGTGTGCGTGAGGCGCTTCAGCGAGCGGTCAGATGCCGCAGTTCGGCGCGGACCAGTACGGCGACGGGTCGAACGCCACGTGGGTGTGGTCGTTGTGGCCGGGGTAGCCCGGGCCGAGGATCTCCGAGAAGCCGTGGACGCGGGCCTGCTGCGCGAGGCGGCAGAAGCTGGGCGAGCCGGTCAGGTCCGCCGCGTCGCCGTAGAGGTGCCGGCTGGAGGACGCGCCGCCCGCCGCGTTGTTGCAGGAGACGGAGCGGAAGCCGCTGGAGACGGTGATGGCGACGTCGCCCAGCGCGTGCCGCATCGCCTCGAGCTTCCACATCGTGCGCAGGGCGTTCTGCTTGGCCGTCGCGGCGCTCACGTTGCCGCCCGACCAGTCCGAGTTGCACTTGTTGAGCTCGGCGTAGGTGAAGTGGGCCGGCGTGCAGTCGGCGTCCTGCAGGGCGTAGATCTTGGAGAAGGTCGCCGGGCCGGCCACGCCGTCGGCGGCCAGACCGTAGGCGGACTGGAACTTGGCGACGGCGGCCTTGGTGCGGGCGCCGTACACGCCGTCGTAGGAGAGCCGCTCTCCCGAGGTGACCCAGCCGGCGACGCGGATCTGGAGCTGGGTGACGTCGGCGCCGCTGGTGCCCTCCGAGAGCGTGCGGCTCCACGTGTAGCACTCGTCGGCGTGTGCGGTGCCGGCGGTGGCGCCGACACCTATCACTGCACCTGCCAGGATCATGACAAAGCTGATGAGCGCGCGGGACATGCGTCTGATCATTCCGGCCTCCTGACCGTCGATCGGTGGGGGCGGCGCCGCGCGATCACGTGGCGCCGCTGCAAGGGTGGGGCCGGTGGGCTACGCGCGTCAACACCGCCTGCGTGCACGGTTGTTGAGGTTCAGGTGACGGAACGGGGCGCTCCGGGTCAGATCGGGAGCTCGTACACCAGCAGATCGATGTCGGCCGTCCCGGGGACCGGGTTCCAGTCGCGCAGGGGCGCGCGCACGAAGCCCAGGCGCTCGTAGAGGCGGTGGGCGGTGAGCATCATCGGCTGCGTGGACAGGACCAGCCTCCGCCGCCCGCCGAGGGCGCGGGCGCGGTCGGCGCAGCAGCGCACCAGCGCCTCGCCGACGCCGCGGCCGCGGGCCTGGCGGGTGACGGCGAGCATCCGGATCTCGGCCTCGTCGGCGGCGGCGATGTCGGCCAGGGGGCCTCCGGCCACGAAGGTGACGCCGCCCAGCAGGCGGTCGCCCTCCGCCGCGACCAGCACCTCGGCGCCGGGGGCGGCGGCGCGGGACCGTACGTCGCGCAGGGTGCGCAGGTAGGAGTCGCTCCCGCCGAAGGCGAGCAGCCCGTCGTCCAGGTAGGCGGCGGCGGTGATCGAGCCGAGGGTCTCGTGCTCGCCCTCCCGGACGGGGCGGATGGTGAAGTCCATCCGCTCAGCATGCCCGAGGGGTCCGGCGGGCGGACGGACGGGCCCGGGAGTGCCGACGGCCCCGCGCACCGGGGTGCGCGGGGCCGTCGGACGGGACCTGGGCCTCGAGGTCAGTGCGTGGCCGCGGCGAGCGGCGGCATCTCGGGGTCGACGCCGGGGTCGCCGGCGTCTGCGGTGTAGTCGGACGGGCTGGTCTCGTCGACGCCGTCCGGGGCCTTGAGGGCGCGCAGGGCGAAGGTGAGGACCACCGTGACGATCAGGTTCAGGACGATGGCGGTGAACCCGATGTAGCCGATCTCGCCGATCAGCGGCATCTCCTTGGCGGAGCCGCCGAAGTGCGCCTGCGTCGGGGAGGAGACCGTGTAGGCCTGGTAGGTGCCGTAGGCCATGCCGACCGCCCAGCCGGCGAGCAGCGCCCAGCGGTGGAACCAGCGGGTGAACAGGCCGCCGACCAGGGCCGGGAAGGTCTGCAGGATCCAGATGCCGCCCAGCAGCTGGAAGTTGATCGCGACCGTCTTGTCCATGGTGAGGACGAAGACGAGCGCGCCGACCTTGACCAGCAGGGAGACGATCTTCGAGACCTTGGTCTCCTGCTCCGGGGTGGCGTCCGGCTTCAGGAAGTCCTTGTAGATGTTGCGGGTGAACAGGTTGGCCGCGGCGATGGACATGATGGCCGCCGGGACCAGCGCGCCGATGCCGATGGCGGCGAAGGCGACGCCCGCGAACCAGCTCGGGAACATGTTCTCGAAGAGCTGCGGGATGGCCAGCTGGCCGTTGGCCACCTTGATGCCGGCCGCGATCGCCATGAAGCCGAGCAGCGCGAGCAGGCCCAGCATCAGGGAGTACAGCGGCAGGATGGTGGTGTTGCGGCGGATGACCTCGCGGCTCTTGGAGGACAGCGTCGCGGTGATCGAGTGCGGGTACATGAACAGCGCGAGCGCGGAGCCGAGGGCCAGGGTGGCGTAGGTCCACTGTCCGGGCTCGGCCGGCACCAGGGCGCCGGTCGGCTTGCCGGTGGCCTCGTTGATCGTCTCGAACTTGCCGCTCGCCGCCTCGAAGATGGCGTCGAAGCCGCCGAGCTTGATCGGGATGTAGATGATCGCGACGGCGATCACCAGGTAGATCAGCGTGTCCTTGACGAACGCGATCAGCGCCGGGGCGCGCAGGCCGGAGGAGTAGGTGTAGGCGGCCAGCACACCGAAGGCGAGCAGCAGCGGCAGGTCCTTGACGAACCAGTGGGTGTTCTCGCCGCCGCCGACGCCCATCACGTCCAGCACGGCCTGGATGCCGACGAGCTGGAGCGCGATGTACGGCATGGTGGCGAGGATGCCGGTGACCGCCACCGCCAGGGACAGGCCCTTGGAGCCGTACCGGCCGCGGACGAAGTCCGAGGTGGTGATGTAACCGTGCTTGTGGGACACCGACCACAGGCGCGGCAGGAAGGTGAAGATCAGCGGGTACACCAGGATCGTGTAGGGCACCGCGAAGAAGCCGGCCGCGCCGCCCGCGTAGATGGCCGCCGGGACGGCGACGAAGGTGTACGCGGTGTAGAGGTCACCGCCGAGCAGGAACCAGGTGATCCAGGTGCCGAACGACCGGCCGCCCAGGCCCCATTCGTCCAGCGAGTTCTCGTTCGCGGCCCTGCGCCACTTCGCCGCCAGGAACCCCATCACCGTGACGGCGACGAAGAAGAGGCAGAAGACGACCAGTGCTACGACGTTCACGCCCTCGTTCACGACGACGCACCCCCGTCCTGGGTGGAGGAGTTACCGGAGGCGGCCCGGGCGCGCTGGTCGCGGCGCCACAGGACGTAGGCGACCATGGTGAGGGCGGTGGAGATCAGCACCCACGCCATCTGGTACCAGTAGAAGAACGGGATGCCTATGAAGGTCGGTTCGACCTTGGCGTAGGACCCCACCCACAGCATCGCCACGAAGGGCGCGAGCAGGCACAGGGCGATGACGACCCGCGTCGGGGTCACCGTCTCTCTGCCTGCTCCTGACGTTTCGGACATCGACAGCTCCATTGCCGCTGGCGGATTGGCGTCGGCAATGTATGTGACGAAGAACGCAGGTGGGAAGGCTCGTCCGGGTTGCGAATCGGTAAGCGGCCCGACGAGCGCGACGAACGGTCGCTCAGGCCTCCGGACGCCGCAGCCGCGCCACGAACTTGTAGCGGTCGCCGCGGTAGACCGAACGCACCCACTCCACCGGTTCGCCGCCCATGTCCAGGGAGTGACGGGAGAGCATCAGCATCGGCAGGCCCACGTCGGTGCCGAGCAGCCCGGCCTCGCGCGGGGTGGCCAGCGAGGTCTCGATGGTCTCCTCCGCCTCGGAGAGCCGGACGTCGTAGACCTCGGCCAGCGCCGTGTAGAGGGACGTGTACTTGGCCAGGCTGCGTCGCAGGGCGGGGAAGCGCTTGGCGGACAGGTGCGTGGTCTCGATGGCCATCGGCTCGGAATCGGCCATGCGCAGGCGCTCGATGCGCAGCACCCGGCCGCCGGGGCTCATGGCCAGCAGCCCGGCCAGGGTGTCGTCGGCGGTGATGTACCCGACGTCCAGCAGCTGCGAGGTGGGTTCGAGGCCCTGGGCCCGCATGTCCTCGGTGTACGAGGTGAGCTGGAGCGACTGGGCGACCTTGGGCTTGGCGACGAAGGTGCCCTTGCCCTGGATGCGCTCCAGCCGCCCCTCCACCACCAGTTCCTGCAGGGCCTGGCGCACCGTGGTGCGGGAGGTGTCGAACTCCGCGGCGAGGGTGCGCTCCGGGGGGACCGGGGTGCCGGGCGGCAGCGTCTCGGTCATCTCCAGCAGATGCTTCTTCAGGCGGTAGTACTTCGGCACGCGTGCGGTGCGGACGACGGCTCCGCCCTCGCCGGCCGCGCTGCTGACCTCGGTGCTCATCTTCCGCCTCTCGTCGGGGCCTTCCGTGGGGTGGGAGGAGAGCGCCTACGCTCCGTGATCCCCGCGAAGATCCTGTATACCGCCGGTCGTTCGCTTTGGTCTAGTCCATAGCGTCACCGCGGCGATTGGTCTACCTCGTCGCGCATCCTCGCCCCAGGACCCCGTGAGGGGCCAATCCCGCAGGAACCCTGCATATCTCGGAAGCGTCACGGACGCCCGCGGCCTGCTGCGGACTCCTTGACAGCCCTATTGGTCTGGGCCAAGCTCCCCCTACTGGTCTACACCATTGGTCCAGGTCCCGGCCCCACGGGCAGTACACGGCGGCAGCACACATGCGCTTGGCACCGAGGCGGGCAGGGGGGAACGTGGCATCCCTGAGGAGGGTGGCGTGAAGCGCAAGCTTGCAGCCGCGACGGTCGTCGCGGGCATGATGGTCTCCATCGCGGCGTGCGGTGGCTCTGACGGCTCGACCGACGAGGCGAAGTCCGGCAAGGACGGGTTCAAGGGCCAGACCCTGACCGTCTGGGCGATGGACGGATCCACTCCCAAGCAGTGGCAGAAGGACCTGACCGCCGAGTTCGAGAAGAAGACCGGCGCGAAGCTGAAGATCGAAGTCCAGCAGTGGAACGGGATCCAGCAGAAGGTCACCACCGCCCTCTCGGAGAGCAACCCGCCGGACGTCATCGAGATCGGCAACACCCAGACGCCGGCCTACGCGGCCACCGGCGGTCTCGCGGACCTGACGGACCTCAAGGCCGAGATCGGCGGCGAGTGGACCGAGGCCCTCAACAAGTCCTCCGTCTACGACGGCGTCCAGTACGCCGCTCCCTGGTACTTCGCCAACCGCGTGGTGATCTACAACAAGGAGATCTGGGACAAGGCCGGCGTCAAGGAGACGCCCAAGACGCGCGACGAGTTCTTCAAGGCGCTGGACGCCATCGACAAGAAGACCGACGCCGAGCCGATCTACCTGCCCGGCCAGAACTGGTACTTCTTCACCGGCCTGACCATCGGCAAGGGCGCGGAGCTGGTGAAGCAGGACGGGGACAAGTGGGTCTCCAACCTCTCCGACCCGAAGGTCGCCGAGGCGGCGGAGCTCTACAAGAAGTTCCAGGCCTACTCCAAGGCCCCCAAGGACAAGGACGAGGCCACCCCGCAGCAGGGCGAGGTCTTCGGCAAGGGCAAGGTCGGCGCCTTCATCGGCATGGGCTGGGAAGCCGGCATCGCCATCGAGGCCGACAAGTCCATCGAGGACAAGATCGGCTACTTCACCATCCCGGGTGAGACCGCCGACAAGCCCGAGGGCGTCTTCCTCGGCGGCTCCAACCTGGCCGTCGCCGCGGGCAGCAAGAAGCAGGAGCTCGCCAAGGAGTTCCTGAAGCTCGCCCTCTCCGACAAGTACGAGGGCCAGCTGGCCAAGGAGAACGGCGTCCTCCCCAACAAGGAGGCGCTCAACTCCAACCTGACCGGCAACGCCGCCGCCGAGGCCGCCGCCCCGGCCGCCGCCTTCGGTGGCACCACTCCGCTGATCCCGAACTGGGCTCCGGTGGAGAACGACCCCAACCCGATCAAGACGTACCTGACGGCCGTCCTGAACGGGAAGACGCCCGCCGAGGCCGCCAAGCAGGTCGAGGGCGAGATCAACAAGCGTCTCGCGCAGACCAGCTGAGTGATGTGACGCCGGGGGCGGCTGCGGCCGCCCCCGGCCACGTCTCGACGACTTCACGGAGAGTGTTGTGACTGCGCAGACCGAGCGCGTGGACGCGGACCCGGCTGCCGGGTCCCCCGTGTCCGTCAAGATCCCGAACAGCTCGGGCGGGAGCCGCCCGAAGCGGCGAGGCGAGTCGTCCGCCCCCTACCTGCTGCTGATCCCCTCGCTGGTGGCCACCGCGGTGCTGCTGGGCTGGCCGCTGGTGAAGAACCTGGTCATCTCGTTCCAGAACCTCAACCCGCGCCAGCTGATCCTCCACCTGACCGAGTGGACCGGGTTCAGCAACTACCAGGAGGCCCTGGGGAGCGACGTGTTCTGGCGCGTCACCCTGCGGTCGATCATCTTCACCACGATCAACGTGGTGCTGATCATGATCCTCGGCACCCTGGTCGGCCTGCTGCTCGCCCGGCTCGGCCGCCGCATGCGGACCCTGCTGCTGCTCGGCCTGGTCCTCGCCTGGGCCATGCCGACCGTCGCCGGCACCACCGTCTTCCAGTGGCTGTTCGCCCAGCGGTTCGGCGTCGTCAACTGGATCCTGGCCGAGCTCGGCTGGACGTCCATGGCCGACTACAACTGGTTCGGCAGCCAGGTCTCCACCTTCTCGGTGGTCATCCTGCTGATCGTCTGGCAGTCGATCCCGTTCGTCGCGATCAACCTCTACGCGGCGACGACCACCATCTCCAAGGAGCTCTACGAGGCGGCCTCACTGGACGGCGCCGGCGCGTGGAAGAGCTTCACCTCGGTGACCTTCCCGCACCTCAAGCCGTTCCTGTGGGCGACGACCTTCCTCGAGGTCATCTGGGTCTTCAAGGCCCTGACCCAGGTCTACGCCATCAACCGCGGCGGCCCGGACCGGCTCACCGAGATCCTCCCGCTCTACGCCTTCGTCGAGGGCCCCGGCAACCAGCACTACGGCATGGGCGCGGCGATCTCCTTCCTGACCATCGCCATCCTGCTGGTGCTGACTGCCTACTACCTGCGTACCGTGCTCAAGCAAGGGGAGGACGAGCTGTGAACCGCTCGCTGTTCGCCCGCACGTGGCCTGGCACCCTTGCCGTGCTGCTCTTCGCCGTCTTCGTCTTCCCCGTCTACTGGATGTTCTCCACCGCGTTCAAGCAGCGCGGGGACATCATCTCGGAGACCCCGGTCTTCCTGCCGCTCGACGGCACGCTGGAGAACTTCCGCACCGCCTTCGGCGCGGACCACTTCTGGACGCTGGTCGGCAACTCCGTCACGGTCACCGTGTCGGCCGTGCTGCTGTCCCTGCTCATCGGCCTCGCCGCGGCCTTCGCGCTGGCCCGGATGAAGTTCAAGGGGCGCCGCGGCTTCGTGGTCGTCTTCATGATCGCGCAGATGGCCCCCTGGGAGGTCATGGTCATCGCGATCTACCTGATCGTGCGCGACGCCGACCTGCTCAACAGCCTGCTCCCGCTCACCGCGTTCTACATGGTGATGGTGCTGCCCTTCACGATCCTGACGCTGCGCGGCTACGTCGCCGCGGTGCCCAAGGAGCTGGAGGAGTCCGCGATGGTGGACGGCTGCAGCCGGCCGCAGGCCTTCGTCAAGGTGATCTTCCCGCTGCTGGCGCCCGGCCTGATGGCGACCTCCCTGTTCGGCTTCATCACCGCGTGGAACGAGTTCCCGATGGTGCTGATCCTCAACAAGGACGTCGAGATGCAGAGCCTGCCGCTGTGGCTCACCAGCTTCCAGACCATCTTCGGCGACAACTGGGGCGCCACCATGGCCGCGTCCTCGCTGTTCGCCCTGCCCATCCTGATCGTCTTCGTCTTCCTGCAGCGCAGGGCCGTCGCCGGGCTGACCTCGGGCGCGGTGAAGGGGTGACCCGCCGATGACCACCACGGCACCACGCATGGACACGCTCACCCGGGACGCGCTGACCGTGCTCCAGCCCGGCTTCACCGGGACCACCGCGCCCGACTGGCTGCTGCGCCGGCTCGGCGAGGGCCTCTCCTCGGTCGGCCTCTTCGGCCGCAACATCGACTCCCCGGAGCAGCTCGCCGCGCTGACCGCGCAGCTGCGCCAGGAGCGCGAGGACGTCCTCGTCGCCATCGACGAGGAGGGCGGCGACGTCACCCGGCTGGAGGTCCGCACCGGGTCCTCCTTCCCCGGCAACAACGCGCTCGGCGCGGTCGACGACGTCGACCTCACCCGCCGGGTCGCCGCCGAACTGGGGCGGCGGCTCGCCGAGTGCGGCGTCAACCTCAACTGGGCGCCCTCCGCGGACATCAACTCCGACCCCTCCAACCCGGTGATCGGAGTGCGGTCCTTCGGCGACGAGCCCGGGCCGGTCGCCCGGCACACCGCGGCCTACGTCGAGGGGCTGCAGTCCGCCGGCGTCGCCGCCTGCACCAAGCACTTCCCCGGGCACGGCGACACCGCGGTCGACTCGCACCACGCGCTGCCGCGGATCGACGCCGACGTGGACCTGCTGCGCGAGCGCGAACTCGCGCCGTTCCGGGCCGCCGTCGCCGCCGGGTCGCGGGCGGTCATGAGCGCGCACATCCTCGTCCCGGCGCTCGACCCGGAGTTCCCGGCCACCCTCTCGCAGCGGATCCTCGGGGGACTGCTGCGCCGGGAGCTGGGCTACGACGGGCTGATCGTCACCGACGGCATGGAGATGCGCGCGATCGCCGACACCTACGGCATCGAGCGGGGCAGCGTGCTCGCCGTCGCGGCGGGCGCCGACGCCATCTGCGTCGGCGGCGGCCTGGCCGACGACGACACCGTGCGACGGCTGCGGGACGCCCTGGTGGACGCGGTGCGCACGGGCGAGCTGCCGGAGGAACGGCTGGCCGACGCGGCGC
>NZ_JBRIOU010000004.1:459233-459636 GCF_053474865.1 Streptomyces sp. CO7 | reverse complement strand
GTGCGGGAGCTGGCGGCCTGGACGTCGTCCGCCGCGGCCCTCGCCCGCACCTCCGGCCCGGCGCCCGCGCCCGAGGTCGGCCTGGACGCCGCGCGCCGGGCGGTGCGGCGCACCCTGGGCGAGCAGGGGTTCGCACCGCTGACCGGGGAGCCCTACGTCGCCTCGTTCACGCCGGTGGCCAACATCGCGGTGGGCGACGAGACCCCGTGGGGCATCGCCGCGGAGCTGCGGCGCAGGCTGCCGGGGGCCGAGGCGGGCAACTTCAGCGGCGACACCGCGGGTGAGGAGGCGCTGGCCGCCGCGGGCGGGCGGCGGATCGTCGCCGTGGTGCGGGACGAGCACCGGCACGGGTGGATGGGGCGGGCGCTGGACGTGCTCCTCGCCGCGCGGCCGGACACGGCGG
>NZ_JBRIOU010000004.1:449628-459133 GCF_053474865.1 Streptomyces sp. CO7 | reverse complement strand
GCCAAGGCCCCCGCCAAGGCGAAGGCCGAGCCCGAGGCCGAGGCGAAGTCGGGACCCGAGTACGTCACGCTCCGTGGCCCCGGCGCCGCCGTCGCGAAGAACATGAACGCCTCCCTGGAGCTGCCGACCGCCACGTCGGTCCGCGCGGTCCCGGTGAAGCTGCTGTTCGACAACCGCATCGTCATCAACAACCACCTCAAGCGCGCCCGTGGCGGGAAGATCTCCTTCACGCACCTCATCGGGTACGCGATGGTGCAGGCCGTCAAGGCCATGCCGTCGATGAACTGGTCCTTCGCGGAGAAGGACGGCAAGCCGACGCTGGTCAAGCCCGAGCACGTCAACCTGGGCCTGGCCATCGACCTGGTGAAGCCCAACGGCGACCGCCAGCTCGTCGTCGCGGCCATCAAGAAGGCCGAGACCCTGAACTTCTTCGAGTTCTGGCAGGCCTACGAGGACATCGTCCGTCGCGCCCGCGACAACAAGCTGACGATGGACGACTTCACCGGCGTGACGGTCTCCCTCACCAACCCCGGCGGCATCGGCACCGTGCACTCCGTGCCGCGCCTGATGCCCGGCCAGTCGGTGATCATGGGCGTCGGCGCCATGGAGTACCCCGCGGAGTTCCAGGGCACCTCCCAGGACACCCTGAACAAGCTGGGCATCTCCAAGGTGATGACCCTCACCTCGACGTACGACCACCGCACCATCCAGGGCGCCGCCTCCGGCGAGTTCCTGCGGATCGTCTCGAACCTGCTGCTCGGCGAGAACGGCTTCTACGACGAGATCTTCGAGGCGCTGCGGATCCCGTACGAGCCGGTCCGCTGGCTCAAGGACATCGACGCCTCGCACGACGACGACGTCACCAAGGCCGCCCGCGTCTTCGAGCTGATCCACTCCTACCGGGTCCGCGGCCACGTCATGGCCGACACGGACCCGCTGGAGTACCAGCAGCGCAAGCACCCCGACCTGGACATCACCGAGCACGGCCTCACCCTGTGGGACCTCGAGCGCGAGTTCGCCGTCGGCGGCTTCGCCGGCAAGTCGATGATGAAGCTGCGCGACATCCTCGGCGTGCTCCGCGACTCGTACTGCCGCACCACCGGCGTCGAGTACATGCACATCCAGGACCCGAAGCAGCGCAAGTGGCTCCAGGACCGCATCGAGCGCCCGCACTCCAAGCCGGAGCGCGAGGAGCAGCTGCGGATCCTGCGCCGCCTGAACGCCGCCGAGGCCTTCGAGACGTTCCTGCAGACCAAGTACGTCGGCCAGAAGCGCTTCTCGCTGGAGGGCGGCGAGTCCGTCATCCCGCTGCTCGACGCGGTGATCGACTCGGCCGCCGAGTCCCGCCTTGACGAGGTCGTCATCGGCATGGCCCACCGCGGCCGCCTGAACGTCCTCGCCAACATCGTCGGCAAGTCCTACGCGCAGATCTTCCGCGAGTTCGAGGGCAACCTCGACCCGAAGTCGATGCACGGCTCCGGCGACGTGAAGTACCACCTGGGCGCCGAGGGCACCTTCACCGGCCTGGACGGCGAGCAGATCGCCGTCTCGCTGGTGGCCAACCCCTCGCACCTGGAGGCGGTGGACCCGGTCCTGGAGGGCGTCTCGCGCGCCAAGCAGGACATCATCAACAAGGGCGGCACGGACTTCACCGTCCTGCCGATCGCCATACACGGTGACGCGGCCTTCGCGGGCCAGGGCGTGGTGGCCGAGACCCTGAACATGTCGCAGCTGCGCGGCTACCGCACCGGCGGCACGGTCCACATCGTCATCAACAACCAGGTCGGCTTCACCGCGGCCCCCGAGTCCTCGCGTTCCTCGATGTACGCGACGGACGTGGCCCGCATGATCGAGGCCCCGATCTTCCACGTCAACGGCGACGACCCCGAGGCCGTCGTCCGCGTCGGCCGGCTCGCCTTCGAGTTCCGCCAGGCGTTCAACAAGGACGTGGTCATCGACCTCATCTGCTACCGCCGCCGCGGTCACAACGAGTCGGACAACCCGGCCTTCACCCAGCCGCTGATGTACGACCTGATCGACAAGAAGCGCTCGGTGCGCAAGCTCTACACCGAGTCCCTCATCGGTCGCGGCGACATCACCCTGGAAGAGGCCGAGCAGGCGCTGCAGGACTACCAGGGCCAGCTGGAGAAGGTCTTCACGGAGGTCCGTGAGGCCACCGCGCAGCCGGTTCCCTCCGAGGCCTACGACCCGCAGGCCGGCTTCCCCGTCCCGGTGACCACCGCGATCTCCAGCGAGGTCGTCAAGCGGATCGCCGAGTCGCAGGTCAACATCCCCGACCACATCACCGTGCACCCGCGTCTGCTGCCGCAGCTGCAGCGCCGTGCGGCGATGGTCGAGGACGGCACCATCGACTGGGGCATGGGCGAGACCCTCGCGGTCGGTTCGCTGCTCCTCGAGGGCGTCCCGGTCCGCCTGGCGGGCCAGGACTCGCAGCGCGGCACCTTCGGCCAGCGTCACGCGGTGCTCATCGACCGCGCGACCGGCGAGGAGTTCACGCCGCTGCTGTACCTGTCGGACGAGCAGGCCCGCCTGAACGTCTACAACTCCCTGCTGTCGGAGTACGCGGCGATGGGCTTCGAGTACGGCTACTCGCTGGCCCGCCCCGAGGCGCTGGTCATGTGGGAGGCGCAGTTCGGCGACTTCGTCAACGGCGCGCAGACGGTCGTGGACGAGTTCATCTCCTCCGCCGAGCAGAAGTGGGGCCAGACCTCCGGCGTCACGCTGCTCCTGCCGCACGGCTACGAGGGCCAGGGCCCGGACCACTCGTCCGCCCGCCCGGAGCGCTTCCTGCAGCTGTGCGCGCAGAACAACATGACGGTCGCCATGCCGACCTCGCCGGCGAACTACTTCCACCTCCTGCGGTGGCAGGTGCACAACCCGCACCACAAGCCGCTGGTGGTCTTCACCCCGAAGTCGATGCTGCGCCTGAAGGCGGCCGCGTCGAAGGCGGAGGAGTTCACCACGGGCGGCTTCCGCCCGGTCATCGGCGACGAGTCGGTGGACCCGGCCGCGGTCCGCAAGGTCGTCTTCTGCGCCGGCAAGGTCTACTACGACCTCGACGCGGAGCGGAAGAAGCGTGGTGACACCGAGACGGCGATCATCCGCCTGGAGCGGCTGTACCCGCTCGCGGGCGAGGAGATCCAGGCCGAGATCGCCAAGTTCCCCAACGCCGAGAAGTACCTCTGGGTGCAGGAGGAGCCGGCGAACCAGGGCGCCTGGCCGTTCATCGCGCTGAACCTGATCGACCACCTCGACCTGAAGGTCGGCGCGGACGTCCCCGCCGCCGAGCGCCTGCGCCGCATCTCGCGTCCGCACGGCTCCTCGCCGGCGGTCGGCTCCGCGAAGCGGCACCAGGCCGAGCAGGAGCAGCTGCTCAACCAGGTCTTCGAGGCGTAGGCCCTCCCAGCCCTGCAGGTAAGGCCCGGCCCGGGGTTCCCGGTCCGGGCCTTACCCTTTCTTCCGTAGCCGTCCATTGCGCAGGAGACACCACCCCATGTACTTCACCGACCGCGGCATCGAGGAGCTGGAGAAGCGACGCGGCGAGGAGGAGGTCACCTTCGAGTGGCTCGCCGAGCAGCTCCGCACGTTCGTGGACCTCAACCCGGACTTCGAGGTCCCGGTCGAACGCCTCGCCACCTGGCTCGCCCGCCTCGACGACGAGGACGACGAGTAGCCCCTCCCATCCGCGCGCCCTGGCGCGTCCCTCCCTCGCTGCCGGTCCCACCGGGCGAGGCCGATGCCGGGGGGCGCCGACCGTGCGTCAGCTGCTCCCACCCGCCCCCCTGCGGGCAATCGTGCCGCTGGGCGGCACGGGTGGGCGCAGGGGCCCACGTCCTGGCGAGACGGCTCGCTCCACGCAACGTAAGCCCCTCCGGGAAGGGGGCGGGTCGGGGGATGCAAGGTGCTGTCCACCCGGCCGCAGCCCTGCGCCGCGCTGCGGTCAGGGTCCGCCCGTATGGTGCCGTCGGCTTGCGCACCGTTGAGCGAGCCGCTCGCCGCGCAGGCCCGTGCCGCCCTCTGGGCGGCCCAGCCGCCCGCAGTGGGGTCGGGCGTCAGGCGAGGACGTGGTCGAGGAAGCACCAGCGCCAGGATTCGCCGGGCTCGAACGTCCGCATGACCGGATGACCGGTCTCCTCGAAGTGCGCCGACGCATGCTTCAGCGGAGAGGAGTCGCAACAGCCCACGTTCCCGCACTCCAGGCACAGCCGCAGCTGCACCGGATGCGTGCCGGCCGCCACACACCCCTCGCAGGTGTCCGACCGCGGCGCCGGTTCCGGCCGCGGCAGCGAGTCGACGTGCGCGCAGTGTTTCATGGGTCTCAGGTTACGTCTGGTGCGGTGAGAGCACCTGGACAGAGCGAGGTCGGGACCTGATGCATGTGATGCCCCTGCTCCTGCTGATCGCGGGGAGCACCGCCGTCGCCGGGCTCGCTCGGCGGACCCCCGTGCCGGCGCCGCTGCTGCTGGTCACCACCGGCCTGCTGGTGTCGTACCTGCCGGGGATGCCCGAGTACGAGCTGAACCCGGAGATCGTCCTGCCGCTGGTGCTGCCCCCGTTGCTGTACACGGCGGCCACCGACAGCTCCTACCTCGACCTGCGGGCCCAGAAGCGGCCGGTGGCGCTGCTCTCGGTGGGCTACGTGCTCTTCGCGACGCTCCTGGTGGGCCTGATCGTGCACACCTTCGTGCCCGGCCTGTCCGCCGCCGGCGCGCTGGTGCTGGCCGCGGTGATCGCCCCGCCGGACGCCGTCGCCGCCACCGCCATCGCCCGCCGGCTGCACCTGCCCGCCCGCGTCACCACCATCCTGCAGGGCGAGTCCCTGGTGAACGACGCCACCGCGATCACCGCCTACAAAGTCGCGCTGGCCGCCGCCGTCGGCGAGAGCATCGGCTGGCTCGGCGGCGGCCTGGAGTTCCTGGTCGCCTCGGTCGGCGGCGTCGGCGTCGGACTCGCGCTGATGGTGCCCCTGCACTGGCTGCGCACCCGGATGAACGACGCGCTGCTGCAGAACACGCTCTCCCTGGTGATCCCGTTCTTCGCCTACGCGCTGGCCGAGCAGGTGCACGCCTCCGGTGTGCTGGCCGTGGTCGTCGTCGCCCTCTACCTCGGTCACCGGTCCTGGCAGGTGGACTTCGCCACCCGGCTGCAGGAGGGCGCGGTGTGGCGCATGGTCGCCTTCGTGCTGGAGTCGGCGGTCTTCGCGCTGATCGGCCTGCAGCTACCGGTGGTGGTGAGGGACCTGGGCGACGAGTACCCCGCCGGCCGGCTCGCCTGGTACGCGCTGGCGCTGTTTGTGACGGTGGTGCTGATCCGCTTCGTCTGGGTCTACCCGGCCGCCTTCGTGCCGCGGCTCCTCTCGAGCAGGATCCGCGAACGGGAGGAGAACCCGACCTGGAAGGGCACTTTCATCATCTCCTGGGCCGGCATGCGCGGCGTGGTCTCGCTGGCCATCGCGTTCTCCATCCCGGCCACCGTGCACGGCGGTCAGGAGTTCCCCGGCCGCAGCCTGATCCTCTTCCTCACCTTCACCACCGTCATCGGCACCCTGGTCGTGCAGGGACTGACGCTGCCGTCGCTGATCCGGGCGTTCCGGCTGCCCGGGCGCGACGTCCAGGCGGAGACCCTCGTCGAGGCCAACGCCCAGGCGCAGGCCTCCCGCGCCGCCGAGGAGCGGCTGGACGAGCTGATGGCCGACGAGCGCAACGCCCTGCCGCCGCCGCTCGCGGAACGGCTCCGCAGGGTCATGGAGCGCCGCAGGAACTCCGTGTGGGAGCGGCTCGGCTCGCCCAACCCGGTGACCGGGGAGAACACCGACGACACCTACCGCCGGCTCGCCCGGGAGGTCATCGCGTCCGAGCGGGACGTCTTCGTGCGGCTGCGCGACGCCCGGTACATCGACGACGAGATGCTGCGCACGCTGCTGCTGCGCCTGGACCTGGAGGAGGCCGCCGCGTTCCGCGAGGAACAGGGCACCTGAGGGGCGGCGCCCGTCACGGCTGCGGGAACGGGCGCCCGGTGATCACCGCGGCCAGCCGGGTCCCCGGCGGGAAGGCGCCCTCCTCGGTCAGGGCGGTCAGCGCGGACAGCAGCTTGGCGACGTACAGCCGCTCCACCGCGAGTCCGTGACGGTCCTCGAAGTCCCGGGCGAAGGCCTCCAGTCCGGCCGGGACGCGGGCGAAGCCGCCGCCGTGGAAACGGTTCTCCACCTCCCACCGGCCCCGCGGCCCGCCGAAGGCCTCCCCCTGGAGCCTGCGCACCTCTTCCGCGAGGAAGCCGCCCTTCAGCACGGCCACACCCACGGCCCGCTGCCCGGGGTCCAGCCCGGCCGCCAGGCCCGCCAGCGTGCCGCCCGTGCCGCAGGCCACCGCGGCGACGTCCGCAAGGCCGCGCAGCTCCTCGCCCAGGGCCACGCACCCGCGCACCGCGAGCGCGTTGCTCCCGCCCTCCGGCACCACGAAGGCGTCCGGCGGCGCGCCCGCCTCCCGCAGCAGCCGCTCCAGCACCGCCGGCTCCGCCTTGCGCCGGTAGGACGCCCGGTCGACGAAGCACAACCGCATCCCGTCCTCGACGCAGCGCGCCAGCGAGGCGTTCAGCTCCCGGTCCGCCAGCTCGTCCCCGCGGACGATCCCCACCGTCCCCGACCCGAGCAGCCGCCCGGCGGCCGCCGTGGCCCGCAGATGGTTGGACCAGGCCCCGCCGAACGTCACCAGCGGCCTGCCCGCGGCGGCCCGCAGGCTGGGCGCCAGCTTGCGCCACTTGTTGCCGACCAGGGCGGGGTGGATCAGGTCGTCCCGCTTCAGCAGCAGCCGCACCCCATGACGGGCGAACCGCCCGTCCGCGACCTCCGCCAGCGGCGACGGCACCCGCCCCGGCACCTGGACCTCACTCACCCGCCCATTGTCCCCCCGGCCCTGACAGGGCCCGCACGAGGTCACCCGGCGCGCGCTGCCCAGCAGGTCACTTGAGGCGCTCCGCCACCCGCTCGCGGAGTGACTTCATGGTGAAGCCCCGAGGGTCGGTCTTGCCCGGCTGCCACTCCAGGTGCCCGATCACCGACCGCGCCGACCACCCGTGGTGCCGGCAGAGCGCGGCGGCCGCCCGGGCGATCGCGTCCAGCTGCTCCTCGGGCCAGGGGTCGTCCCCGTCGCCACGGTTCTCGCACTCGAAGCCGTAGAAGTGCCGGTTGCCGTCGGCCTGCGCCTCGTTCTCGGGCGGCAGCGCCCGCTCGGCGATCACCGCGCGCAGCACCTCGTCGTCGCCCAGGCCCGCGTGGTTGGCGCGGCCGTAGCCGACCAGATGGACCTTGCCGTCCTTGGTGATCACGCCGTGGCACAGCGGACCCGGCAGGTCCGGCCTGCCCTCGCGGCAGATCTCCACGGTCCGCCGGGCACCCTCGGTGGCCGTGTGGTGGATCATCACTCCGTGGACCGGCCCCCAAGGGCCGGCCGCGTTGCGATGGTGATCCCGCCAGTCGCCCACCTCCTCGACCGTCAGGCCCTCGTCCTCCAGCAGTTTCAGGAACGTCCTCGCCGCCATGGGCTTGGCCACGACCGCCCTCCTTTGCGCTCGGTGACCGTTTGCTTGCGATCAGTTACTACCGTCGCCGGGCCGAACGGAATCCACGCCCGAGGGGGTTCGTGGAGCGTACGGGCGTGTTCGGGGCGCATCCGGACCCGAAGGACGAGACCTGCCCCGTCAAGTACGCGATCAGTCCCGCTCTTTCGGGTAATGGTGCGGACGCGCTGCGTCACCGAGAGTGGAGCTCGTCAACAGGCCCCGACGCGTTCCATCGGCGCGGGGCACAACCGGGAGGGCATTTCTCTATGTCGGTAGGCGAAGAGGTCCGCACCGAGCAGGACCGGCCGCAGCAGAGCCTCGGCACGGCGGCCGCGCGGAACCTGGCCACCACCACCAAGTCCGCTCCGCAGATGCAGGAGATCAGCTCGCGCTGGCTGCTGCGCACCCTGCCCTGGGTGAACGTGCAGGGCGGCACCTACCGGGTGAACCGCAGGCTCACCTACAGCGTGGGGGACGGCAGGATCACCTTCGTCAAGACGGGTGACCAGGTCGAGGTGATCCCGGCGGAGCTCGGTGAACTGCCCGCGCTGCGCGACTTCGAGGACCTGGAGGTGCTCGAGGAGATCGCCCGCCGCTGCCGGCAGCGGGAGTTCGCGCCCGGCCAGATCATCGCCTCGTTCGGCAGCCAGGTGGACGAGGTCCACCTGCTCGCCCACGGCAAGGTCGAGAAGGTCGGCTCCGGCCCCTACGACGAGGACGCGGTGCTGGGCGTCCTGGCCGACGGCGCCTACTTCGGCGACCAGTCGATCCTGGACCCGGACTCCATCTGGGACTACACCCTGCGCGCCGTCACCGGCTGCACGGTGCTCACGCTGCCCCGCCGCGACCTGGAGCAGGTCGCCGAGCGCTCCGAGCCGCTGCGCGACCACCTGCAGCGTCAGCGCGCCATCCCCGCCCAGCGGACCAACAAGTACGGCGAGCGGGCCATCGACCTGTCCGCCGGCCACTCCGGCGAGGTGGACATCCCGCGCACGTTCGTCGACTACGAGGCGCGGCCCCGCGAGTACGAACTCAGCGTGGCGCAGACGGTGCTGAGCATCCACAGCCGGATCGCCGACCTGTACAACCAGCCGATGAACCAGACCGAGCACCAGCTCCGGCTGACGGTGGAGGCGCTCCGCGAGCGCCAGGAGCACGAACTGGTCAACAACCGCGAGTTCGGCCTGCTCCACAACTGCGAGTACGACCAGCGGCTCCAGCCGCACGACGGCGTCCCCGGCCCCGACGACATGGACGAGCTGCTCAGCCGGCGCCGCGGCACCAAGCTGTTCCTCGCCCACCCGCGTGCCATCGCCGCCTTCGGCCGCGAGCTCAACAAGCGCGGCCTGGTGCCGGAGTCGGTCGACGTCGGCGGCCAGCGGGTGCCGACCTGGCGGGGCGTGCCGATCTACCCGTGCAACAAGATCCCGGTGACCGACGCGCGCACCACCTCGATCATCGCGATGCGTACCGGCGAGGACGACCAGGGCGTCGTCGGCCTGCACCAGACCGGGATCCCCGACGAGATCGAGCCCGGCCTGTCGGTTCGGTTCATGGGCATCAACGAGCAGGCGGTCATCAACTACCTGGTGACGACCTACTACTCGGCGGCCGTCCTGGTCCCGGACGCCCTCGGGGTGCTGGAGAACGTGGAGATCGGGCGATGGAGGTGAGCTGACCCGGGCCGGGCGGTGTCCCCGCCCGGCAGGGTGGGGACATTGCGGGGGGAGACCGCTGTGACAGAAGTGAAGGGAGTTCCCCGAGGGGGGTCATGAGCCACGTGACGACACAGGCACGGGACGGACAGGACGGAGCGCGGGGGGCGCGGGACGGCTTCACCGTGCCGCGGGCGCGCCGGGCCACGGAGGACGAGCCGGCCGCGGACGGCGTACGGGCCGCGAAGGACGGACGGGCTACGGAGGAAGGG
>NZ_JBRIOU010000004.1:448472-449528 GCF_053474865.1 Streptomyces sp. CO7 | reverse complement strand
GGGCGGGCCCGTGACCGCCCGGGCGGGGACGAACCGGAGGCCGCGGCCCTGCTGGAGCGGGTCAAGTCGGTCGTGGAGCCGGCGTTGCTGCGCGCGGTGGACGGTCTGCCCGGCCAGATCCGCCGCATCGCCCGCTACCACTTCGGCCGGGAGGACGCCGACGGCGCCCCGACGGCCGCACCCACCGGCAAGGCGATCCGCCCCGCCCTGGTGCTGACCGCGGCCTCCGCCCTCGGCGCGGGCCGCGGACCGGCCGCAGGGGAGGAGGCGGCCCGGGCGGCGGTCACCGCCGCGGTGGCGGTGGAACTCACCCACAACTTCACGCTGCTGCACGACGACGTGATGGACGGTGACGCCACCCGCCGCCACCGTGCCACGGCCTGGACGGTGTTCGGTGAGAGCGCGGCCGTCCTGACCGGGGACGCCCTGCAGGCCCTGGCCTCCCGGCTGCTGGCCGAGGACCCGCACCCCGCGGCGTCCGCGGCGGCGGCCCGGCTCGCCGACTGCGTGATCGAGCTCTGCGAGGGCCAGCAGGCGGACACCGCCCTGGAACGGCGCGACCCGGGCGCGGTCACCGTCGAGGAGGTGCTGGTCATGGCCGAGGCCAAGACCGGCGCTCTGCTCGGCTGCGCCTGCGCCGTCGGCGGCCTGTACGCCGGGGCCGACGAGGAACAGGTCCGGGCGCTGGACGCTTTCGGCCGCCAGGCCGGCCTGGCGTTCCAGCTGATCGACGACCTGATCGGCCTGTGGGGCGACCCCGAGCGCACCGGCAAGCCCGCCGGAGCCGACCTGACGGCGCGCAAGAAGTCGCTGCCGGTGGTCGCCGCGCTCGCCTCCGGCACCGCGGCGGGGGACCGGCTGGCCGATCTGTACGCGGCCCCGCCCGGGCCCGGCGACGACCTGGAGGCTGTCCTGCGGGCGGTCGAGGAAGCCGGTGGCCGGGACTGGGCGCACGTCGAGGCGGCCGACCGGATGGCGCGGGCGATGCACGAACTGTCCCGCGCCGTGCCCGACCCGGAGGCGGCCGGCGGCCTGCTCGCCCTGGCCGAGTTCGTC
>NZ_JBRIOU010000004.1:445459-448372 GCF_053474865.1 Streptomyces sp. CO7 | reverse complement strand
CCCTGGCCGAGTTCGTCACCCGACGCACCAGTTGACCGCCGCACCGGTCGAGGGTGCCACCGGTCGAGGGTGCCACCGGTCGACCGCCGCACCGGTCGACCGACGCGGCCCGGCCCGGCGTCCCGCGCCCTCGGGGGAGGGCGGCGAGGGGCGCGGGGCCGGCCGCGTGCGGGGTTCCGCCGGGCGATCTACCCTGGCGGTATGGACAGTGACCGATATGTCTGTCCCTCGTGCGGGCGACCCGTACCGATGGTGGTCCGGCGTCACAAGATGATGGGCACGTTCGTGCCCGTGTGGCGCCCCGGCCGCTGCGAGTCCCAGGGATGCCCCGCCCAGGGACACGCGCCCGACGAGGAGCACCTCAGGGCCCCGGCCGCCGAGGTGCCCCGCGAACGGACACTCCACCACCACCGCCGCGGCCGTCGCTGATCCCGTCGACCGCCCCGCAGGCCGATCCGGTCGACCCGAGCCCGCCACGCCACGCCCCGCCCGGCAGTTCGCCGCGCGGGGCGTCGCACTGCCCGGCACCGCGCCGCGAACGGATCCGCACCCCTTGCGCGTGACGCGGTTGACGCGTGTGACGGATGGGTACGTCAACCCGGCACAGAGTGACGACGTGCGACGACGCACCCTCTGGACACGCTCCGTGAACAGGTGTTCACTGGGAGTGAGTTCGAGCGACCGGGGTCCCGGGGACAGGAATGTCCCGCGCGCGGTAGCGTCACCGCTGAACCATGTATCGCGTTACCCCGGAGGGGCGACTCCCGGGGACCTGAAAACGCTTGTACCACCTTGGAGGTGAGGGTGTCCCAGATCGCAGGCGAGCCCGCGACCCAGGACTTCGTGGAAGTCCGGCTGCCGGCCGCGGGTGCCTACCTGTCGGTGCTGCGGACGGCCACGGCCGGTCTCGCCGCCCGCTTGGACTTCACCCTCGACGAGATCGAGGACCTGCGCATCGCGGTGGACGAGGCCTGCGCGATCCTGCTCCAGCAGGCCGTGCCGGGTTCGGTCCTCAGCTGTGTGTTCCGGCTGGTCGACGATTCGCTCGAGGTCACGGTCTCGGCGCCGACCACGGACGGGAACGCCCCGTCGCGCGACACCTTCGCGTGGACGGTCCTGTCGGCCCTGGCGGGCAAGGTCTCGTCCGCCGTGGACGAGGACCGCACCGTGTCGATCAGCCTCTACAAACAGCGCGGCGCGGGGCCCGGGACGACGTGAGGAACGGGGAGGGGCCGGTGCGGGACGACGAACGCGGCGCCCTCGGGGCCGCGGCCGGAGCGGGCGGACGGGCGGACGGAGCCGACGGGATTCCCGGGCAGGCCCGGCCGCATCCGGACGAGGCGACGGAGCCGAGCGGCGTGCCCGGCAGGCCTCGCACGACGGGGGAGACCGGGCGTCGGGGGGCTCGGGGAAGGGCTACGGGCAGGGCGATGAGCGAGCAGGACCGGGATGCCGGACAGGGCGCGGGCACCGCGCCCCGGGCCGAGCGCGGCCACGAGCCGGCCGCGGACGCGGCGGTCTCCGCCGCGTCCGCCGGGGCGGCGGGCGGCCACGAGACGGCGTCGGACCACGAGCGGCCCGCCGGGCAGTCTCACCACGAGGCCGTCGAGGCGGCCCGTGACCCGGGCCGCCGGCAGACCCGTGAGGAGCGGGTGGCGCAGGACCGCAGCGCCGCGCGGGCGCTGTTCGTCCGGCTGCGCTCGCTGGAGCCCGGCACGCCCGAGTACGGGGAGCTGCGGGACCGCCTGGTGCGCATGCACCTGCCGCTGGTCGAGCACCTGGCCCGCCGGTTCCGCAACCGCGGCGAGCCCCTGGACGACCTGACACAGGTCGCCACCATCGGGCTGATCAAGTCCGTGGACCGCTTCGACCCGGACCGCGGCGTGGAGTTCTCCACCTACGCCACGCCGACCGTGGTCGGCGAGATCAAGCGGCACTTCCGCGACAAGGGCTGGGCGGTGCGGGTGCCGCGGCGCCTGCAGGAGCTGCGCCTGTCGCTGACCACGGCGACCGCCGAGCTCTCCCAGACGCACGGCCGTTCGCCGACGGTCCACGAGCTCGCCGAGCGGCTGGGGATCTCCGAGGAGGAGGTCCTGGAGGGGCTGGAGTCGGCCAACGCCTACTCGACCCTGTCGCTGGACGTGCCCGACACCGACGACGAGTCGCCGGCCGTCGCCGACACGCTGGGCGCGGAGGACGAGGCGCTGGAGGGCGTCGAGTACCGCGAGTCGCTCAAGCCGCTGCTCGAGGACCTGCCGCCGCGCGAGAAGCGCATCCTGCTGCTGCGGTTCTTCGGGAACATGACGCAGTCGCAGATCGCGCAGGAGGTCGGCATCTCCCAGATGCACGTCTCCCGGCTCCTGGCCCGCACCCTCGCCCAGCTCCGGGAGAAGCTCCTCGTCGAGGAGTGATCCGGGAGTGAGCCAGGGGTGAGCCGGGCGTGAGCCGGGCGTGAGCCGAGGAGCGGGCCGGGGGGTGGGAAGCCCGCCCTACTCGCTGCCGGGCCCTCGTACCCCGAGGGCCCGGGCCGTCGTCGGGTGGACCAGCAGGACCAGGCCCACCACGGCGGCGGCGCCGAGCAGGATCCCCGCCCAGATGGCCACGCTGTCCACCTGGAGCAGGCTGTACGCCACCGGGAGGGCCAGCAGCTGGGTGATCACCGCCGGCCCGCGGCTCCAGCTGCGCCGAGCCAGCAGGCCGCGTGCCGCCGTGAGCGGGAGCAGGGCGAGCACCAGCAGCGTCAGCCCTCCGGTGACGCCGGACCGGATGTCGCCGTCGCCCGCCCCGAGGGCGATCATGGCGATGCCTCCGGCCAGCAGGGCGAGTCCCTCGAGCCCGGAGATCGCCGCGGCGGCGGTCAGCCGCCCGGGCCGCGGGCCCTCGGGGTCCTGCGGACCGGCGGGCGGGCCGGCG
>NZ_JBRIOU010000004.1:430219-445359 GCF_053474865.1 Streptomyces sp. CO7 | reverse complement strand
GGGGTGGGTTTCCGCTGAGCGCTCACGACGGCCAGGGTAGTCCGTGCGTCCGGACCGTCCGTATGGGCCGGGTACCGATCAGTAGGTAACCTGCACACCATGCGCGCACTCCTCGTGGTCAACCCGGCGGCAACCACCACCAGCGCCCGGACGCGTGACGTCCTCATCCACGCGCTGGCGAGCGAGGTGAAGCTGGAGGCCGTCACCACGGAGTACCGCGGCCACGCCCACGACCTCGCCCGGGCCGCCGCCCGCAGCAAGGACATCGACCTGGTGGTCGCCCTCGGCGGCGACGGCACCGTCAACGAGGTGGCCAACGGACTGCTGCACGACGGACCCGACCCGGAGCGACTGCCCGGCCTCGCGGTGGTCCCCGGCGGCTCCACGAACGTCTTCGCCCGTGCCCTCGGTCTGCCCAACAACGCGGTGGAGGCCACCGGCGCCCTGCTGGACGCCCTGCGCCAGGGACGGGAACGCACCGTGGGTCTCGGTTTGGCCGAGCCCGCCCCGGGTACCGGGGACGACGGCGCTCCGGTGCGCTGGTTCACCTTCTGCGCCGGCCTCGGCTTCGACGCGGGGGTCGTCGGAAGGGTGGAGCAGCAGCGGGAGCGCGGCAGGCGGTCCACACACCCCCTGTACGTACGCCAGGTGCTCCGCCAGTTCCTGGGAGACCCGCACCGCACCCGCGGGACGATCTCCCTCCACCGGGAGGGCGAGGATCCGGTGGACGGACTCGTGGTGACCCTTATTTCGAACACCGCCCCGTGGTCGTACCTCGGCAACAAGCCGCTGTACCCCTCGCCCGGAGCGTCGTTCGACAAGGGGCTGGACGTCCTGGGTCTGACCAGCATGTCGACGGTTTCGGCGATGCGCTACGGCAGCCAGCTGGTGGCGTCGACGCCGGAGCGGGGGCCGCGCGGAAAGCACGCGATGTCGCTCCACGATCTCAGTGCGTTCACCTTGGTTTCCAAGGTCCCGTTGCCCTTCCAGGTGGACGGCGACCACCTGGGGCTGCGGACGGGCGTGAAGTTCACAGGCGTACGCCGTGCACTGCGTGTGATTGTGTGAGTGGATCCTGCCTTAAACCTTTCACTCGAACGTATTGAGCAGGGTCCACCCCATGGAAGTACGGCTGTGACCTAGCAGACACCGAAGAATCAAAAAAAACTTTCCGGAAGGGGTTGTATCCGCCGCTGAGGTTTGCGAGTCTCTACGTGGCGCTCGGGACGGCCCGACAGACGGCCTCCCGCCAGAGCCCCGAACCCCTCTCCAAGCCAAGGATGGCCTCCCCGGGAAACCGGATTGTGGCCCTTCACTTGTTGGGGGTTTCGTGAAAGCGTTCACATTCACAAGCACTTGCACGAATACACAGGAGAGGTAGCAGCCATGGACTGGCGTCACCACGCCGTTTGCCGCGAAGAAGACCCCGAGCTCTTCTTCCCCATCGGCAACACCGGTCCTGCGCTGCTGCAGATCGAGGAAGCCAAGGCCGTCTGCCGCCGCTGCCCGGTGATGGAGCAGTGTCTGCAGTGGGCGCTCGAGTCCGGTCAGGACTCCGGCGTCTGGGGTGGTCTCAGCGAGGACGAGCGCCGCGCCATGAAGCGCCGCGCCGCCCGCAACCGGGCCCGTCAGGCCTCCGCCTGACAACCCACCCCGCGACAGCCTGAGCTTGGCGGCGCGTACAGCGTGTACGCATCTCCCGCCCCCGAGCCGCAGCGCGCAGTAACCGGGATCTGATCTCGAGCCCCGGACCGTTCTCGGTCCGGGGCTCGAGCCATGTCCCGCCCTGCGCGCGCCCGCCCCGTTCACGACCCGCGGGCCGGTCGCGAGCGGGCGTCACGTCACTTCGGGGTGCGGACCGGGATGTCCAGCAGCACCCGGGTGCCGCCCTCGGGGCCGACCCGGACCATGTCGAAGGCGCCGCCGAGTTCGCCCTCGACCAGGGTCCGCACGATCTGCAGACCGAGGTTGCCGGAGCTGTGCGGGTTGAAGTCCTCCGGCAGGCCCACTCCGTCGTCCAGCACCGTCACCAGCAGCCGCTCGTCGCGGGGAGTTCCGCCGCGCACCGCGGACACCTCGACGGCGCCGGTGTCACCGGGACGGAAACCGTGCTCGAGGGCGTTCTGCAGCACCTCGGTGAGGACCATCGACAGCGGGGTGGCCACCTCGGCGTCCAAGATGCCGAAGCGCCCGCTGCGCCGGCCGGTGACCTTGCCCGGCGAGATCTCGGCGACCATCGCGAGCACCCGGTCGGCGATCTCGTCGAACTCGACCCGCTCGTCCAGGGTCTGGGAGAGCGTCTCGTGCACGATGGCGATCGAGCCGACCCGGCGCACCGCCTCCTGGAGCGCCTCGCGGCCCTGGTCGGAGTCCATCCGGCGGGCCTGCAGCCGCAGCAGCGCGGCGACCGTCTGGAGGTTGTTCTTCACCCGGTGGTGGATCTCTCGGATGGTGGCGTCCTTGGTGATCAACTCGCGTTCGCGCCGCCGCAGTTCGGTGACGTCCCGCAGCAGCACCAGCGAACCGATGCGGGTGCCCTTGGGCTTGAGCGGGATGGCCCGGAACTGGATGACGCCCTCGCTGGCCTCGATCTCGAACTCCCGGGGCGCCCAGCCGCTCGCCACCTTCGCCAGCGCCTCGTCCACCGGGCCCCGGGACGGCGCGAGTTCGGCCGTGGTGCGGCCGAGGTGGCAGCCGACCAGGTCGGCCGCCAGGCCCATCCGGTGGTACGCGGACAGGGCGTTGGGCGAGGCGTAGGTGACGATGCCCTCGGCGTCCAGCCGGATCAGCCCGTCGCCGACCCGCGGGGCCGCGTCCATGTCGACCTGCTGGTCGGGGAAGGGGAACGCCCCCGCGGCGATCATCTGCGCCAGGTCGGAGGCCGACTGCAGGTAGGTGAGCTCCAGCCGGCTGGGCGTGCGCACGGTCAGCAGGTTGGTGTTGCGGGCGATGACGCCCAGCACCCGGCCGTCGCGGCGCACCGGGATCGACTCCACCCGCACGGGCACCTCCTCGCGCCACTCCGGGTCGCCCTCGCGCACGATGCGTCCCTCGTCCAGCGCCGCGTCCAGCAGCGGACGGCGCCCGCGGGGAACGAGGTGACCCACCATGTCGTCGTGGTAGGAGGTCGGGCCGGTGTTCGGGCGCATCTGCGCGACCGAGACGTACTTGGCGCCGTCGCGGGTGGGCAGCCACAGGACCAGGTCGGCGAAGGAGAGGTCGGAGAGCAGCTGCCACTCGGAGACCAGCAGGTGGAGCCACTCGAGATCGGTGTCGTCGAGATCGGTGTGCTGGCGTACGAGTTCGTTCATGGAGGGCACGACTGCGAGCGTACCCGGGCCGCGCGCGGGCGCCGCACCCACGGGCCGCGGCGCAGGAAGGGACCCTCAACCCTCCCGGCACCGCAGCCCGGAGCAGCGTTCGGCCTCGGGTGTGCGGCCCGGAACCGACCGGTGAGGACCCGGGCGCAGTCAGGGCAGAGAGGCCCGGTTCCTCGGTCCGCCTTCCTGTGCGGGGAAGGCGGCGTCTGTGCGTCCCTGCCTCCCACCCGATTGTGGACCGGCCGCCGGGCCGTGTCCATGGGCAGAGGCGTGGGCTCCCGCACGGTGAAGCCTAGCCCGCCCGGGCCGGACGTGGGACCGCTCCCGGACGGTTCCCCGGGGCGGCGGTTCTTGCTAGATTGGTCTAAACCATAGGTCTATACCAGGATGGTGGTCCTCGGCGTGGAAGTCGTCATCGTTCCCGACGCGCGGGCGGGCGGCGAGCTCGTCGCCGGCGCCATGGCGTCCCTGCTGCGCGAGAAGCCGGACGCCGTGCTGGGCGTCGCCACCGGCTCGACGCCCCTCCCGGTGTACGAGGCGCTCGCCGCGCTGGTGCGGGCCGGCGAGGCGGACGTCTCCCGGGCCCGGATCGCGCAGCTCGACGAGTACGTGGGTCTGCCGGCCGGCCACCCGGAGTCCTACCGCTCGGTGCTGGCGCGCGAGGTGCTGGAGCCGCTGGGCCTCAAGGAGGACGCCTTCCTCGGTCCCGACGGCGGCGCCGCCGACCTGACGGCCGCCTGCGCCGCCTACGAGCGTGCGCTGGCCGAGGCCGGCGGAGTGGACCTCCAGCTCCTGGGCATCGGCACCGACGGCCACATCGGCTTCAACGAGCCGTGCAGCTCCCTGGCCTCCCGGACCCGCCTCAAGACGCTCACCGAGCGGACCCGCGCCGACAACGCCCGCTTCTTCGACGGCGACGTCGCCCAGGTGCCGCGGCACGTCATCACCCAGGGCATCGGCACCATCCTGGACGCCCGGCACCTGGTGCTGCTGGCGACCGGGGCGGGCAAGGCGGACGCCGTGGCCGCCGCCGTGGAGGGCCCGCTGGCGGCCGTCTGCCCCGCCTCGGCGCTCCAGCTCCACCCGCACGCCACGGTCGTCGTCGACGAGGCCGCCGCCGCGAAGCTGCGGCTGGCGGACTACTTCCGCCACACCTGGTCCCACAAGCCGGAGTGGCAGGGCCTGTGACCGGGCCGCCGCGGCCCGGCGGAACGGGCGCGGCGCGACGCACGCGAAGGGGCCCGGCTCATGACGAGCCGGGCCCCTTCCCGTGGAGGCGCGAAGGTCAGGCCTTCTTGGTCTCCCAGAAAATCTTGTCGATCTCGGCGATCAGGTCCAGAGCCTTCTGACCGGTCGCCGGGTCGGTCGACGCCTTGGCGGCCGAAAGGGCCTTCAGCGCGTCGTTGACCAGCTGGTGCAGCTGCGGGTACTTCTCGAAGTGCGGAGCCTTGAAGTAGTCGCTCCACAGCACCGAGACGTGGTGCTTGGCAATCTCGGCGCGCTGCTCCTTGATGATGGTGGCGCGCGTCTGGAAGTGCGGGTCGTCGTTGGCCTGCATCTTCTCCTGCGTGGCCTTGACCGACTCGGCCTCGATGCGGGCCTGGGCCGGGTCGTACACACCGCAGGGGAGGTCGCAGTGGGCGCTGACCTTCACGCTACGGGCAAACAGGCGGGAAAGCATGAAGCAATCCTTCCTCGTGATCGTCTTCTCAGGTGGGACATTACTCCGTAGGCCCCGGGAAATCGCGGGTGCCCCCAGGGGCGTACGGCAAAAGTACGGGGTGGGACCGGGACTCCCGGAGGAGTCGAGCTAGGAGGAACGGACATGACGGAGCAGTCACCGTGCGAGGGCGGGCAGGAACGCCCCCTGCTGCCCTTCGGCACGGCCGAGGTCACCGGGCCGTCGATGGTGCCGACGCTGCGCCACGGAGACCGTCTGGTGGTCCGCTACGGGGCGCGCGTGCGGCCAGGGGACGTCGTGGTGCTGCGCCATCCGTTCCAGCAGGACCTGCTGGTGGTGAAGCGGGCCGCCGAGCGCCGCGACGGCGGCTGGTGGGTGCTCGGGGACAACGCCTTCGCGGGCGGGGACAGCACCGACTACGGCGTCGTCCCGCCCGAGCTCGTGCTGGCCCGGGTGCTGCTGCGGGTGCGTCCGCGCCCGGCCGGTCAGCGGTCGGTGCCCGCGCTGCTGGGCTGGGCGCTCTCCTCGGTGCGGCCGGTGCTCGGCGCCCGGCCCGGCGAGGCCGCCTCCAGGCGCTTGCGGGCCCGGTAGGCCGCCACGTTGGCCCGGGTGGCGCAGCGGTCGGAGCAGTAGCGGCGGGAGCGGTTGGTGGAGGTGTCCAGGAAGGCGTTGCGGCACGGCGCCGCCTCGCACAGGCCCAGTCGGTTCACCCCGTACTCGGTGAGGTGGAAGGCCAGCCCCATGGCGGCGATGGCCGCGTAGCCGGCCGTCGCGTTGGACGGATGGTCGGCCAGGTGCAGGTGCCACAGCGGGCGCCCGTCCTCGTCGCGGTGGTCGTGGCCGGAGATCTGCGGGCTCACCGGGAACTCCAGCAGCAGCGAGTTCAGCAGGTCGACCGCGAGCGTCTCGTCGCCCGAGGCGGCCGCCTCGAAGACCGACCGCAGCCGGCCGCGCACCGACCTCAGCCGGGTGACGTCGGCGTCGGTGGCCCGCCGGGCCGCGGAACGGTTGGCGCCGAACAGGTCCCGGACGGCGTCCACCGACGTCAGCTCGTCCTTGCCCCGGGCCGGCTCCTCGCTGTTGACCAGCCGGACGGCGTAATCCGAGTAATAGGCCAGTTCCACTTGTCGTCCTTACGCGGGGCTCTGTGGTCTCGCGCGCCCGGCGGTAATGGCCGATCGCGATTACAAGGTATTACCTCGCGGGAGGGAAAAGCGAAGGGGCGGTGCGGGTCGCCCCGCACCGCCCCTTCGGACGTGCTCAACCGGTGCCGGCGCCTCGGGCGGGCGGCGTCACAGCACCTTCGACAGGAAGGACTGCGTCCGCTCGTGCCGCGGGTTGGTCAGCACCTCGCGCGGGTCGCCGGACTCCACGACCACACCGCCGTCCATGAAGACCAGGTTGTCGCCCACCTCGCGGGCGAAGCCCATCTCGTGGGTGACGACCACCATCGTCATGCCGCTCTCGGCCAGGTCCCGCATGACGTCCAGGACGTCGCCGACCAGCTCGGGGTCGAGCGCCGAGGTCGGCTCGTCGAAGAGCATCAGCTTGGGGTCCATGGCCAGCGCGCGGGCGATCGCCACCCGCTGCTGCTGGCCGCCGGAGAGCTGCGCGGGGTAGTTCCCGGCCTTGTCGCCCAGGCCCACGCGCTCCAGCAGGTGGTGCGCCCGCTCCCGGGCGGCCGCCTTGCTGACGCCCTTGACCTGGATCGGCGCCTCCATCACGTTCTCCGCCGCGGTCATGTGCGGGAAGAGGTTGAAGCGCTGGAAGACCATGCCGATGTCCCGGCGCTGGAGGGCGACCTCGTTGTCCTTCAGCTCGTAGAGCTTGTCGCCCTTCTGCCGGTACCCGACCAGCTCGCCGTCGACGTACAGCCGGCCGGCGTTGACCTTCTCGAGGTGGTTGATGCACCGCAGGAAGGTCGACTTGCCGGAGCCGGAAGGGCCGATGAGGCAGAACACCTCGCCCTTCTTCACCTCCAGGTCGATGCCCTTGAGGACCTCGACGTGGCCGTACGACTTGTGGACGTTGTCGGCCTTCACCATGGGGACCCCGGAGGATCCCGTGGTGCCCGCCGTCTTGCTGACCTCGGTCATGCCGCCGCTCCCTTCCGGCTCGACACGGACAGGACCGTGCTCCTGAACGACTGCCACGGGGTGGGCGGCAGCGACCGGCTGGAACCCTGCGCGTAGTGCCGCTCGATGTAGTACTGACCGACGCTGAGGATCGAGGTCATCACCAGGTACCAGGCGGCCGCGAGGAAGTACATCTCCACGGGCGCGCCCGAGACCTGGCCGATGTCCTGGGTGATGCGCCACAACTCCGCGTACTGGACCACCGAGACCAGCGACGTGGTCTTCAGCATGTTGATGACCTCGTTGCCGGTGGGCGGCACGATCACCCGCATGGCCTGGGGGATCACGATCCGGCGCAGGGTCTTCGAGTGGCTCATGCCCAGCGCGTGCGCCGCCTCGGTCTGTCCCTCGTCGACCGACATCAGACCGGCACGGCAGATTTCCGCCATGTAGGCGGCCTCGTTGAGACCCAGACCCAGCAGCACCGTCAGGAGCGGGGTCATGAAGTCCGACCACTCGTCCTTGTACAGCGGGCCGAGCACGATGTACTCGAAGACCAGGCCGAGGTTGAACCAGACCACCAGCTGCACGAGGACCGGGGTCCCCCGGAAGAACCAGATGTAGAACCAGGAGACGGCCCTGGTCACCGGGTTCTTCGACAGCCGCATCACGGCCAGCAGCACGCCGCCGACGATGCCGATCAGCATGGACAGCACGGTCAGCAGGAGCGTCTTGCCGACGCCCTCGAGCACGCGGTCGTCGAAGAAGTAGTCCGGGATCGCCCCCCAGTTGATCCTGCCCTGGGAGAACGCCCAAACGATCGAGCCGAGGAGCCCGATCGCCACCAGGGCGGAGACGTACCGCCCGTAGTGCCGGACCGGGATGGCCCTGACGGCCTCCGGCCCGGCCGCGGGGGCCGGACCTGCCGTCTTGTCGATGTCTTCAGTCACGGGACTTGCCTTTCGCGTGGCCTACGGCCGCTGGAGCGGTCACTTGCCGCCGTTGATCACGGCTTCCGTGACAGCACCCTCGGAGGCGCCCCACTTGTCCAGGACCTTCTGGTACTCGCCGTTCTTGATGACCGCGTCCAGGGCCGCCTTGATGGCGTCGCGGAGCTTGGCGTCGTCCTTGGCGACGGCGATGCCGTACGGGGCCGCCTCGACCTGCTCGCCGACCAGCTGGAAGTCGTTGCCGCCGCCCGAGGTCTTCACCGCGTACGCGGCGACCGGGAAGTCGGAGGAACCGGCGTCGGCGCCGCCGGCGCGCAGACGGGTCTGGGCCTGCTGGTCGTTGTCGAAGGCCTCGAGGGTGATCTTCTTGCCCTTGCCGCACTTCTTCGACTCGGACTTGGCGAGGTCCTCGGAGACCGTGCCGCGCTGGACGACCAGCTTCTTGCCGCACAGGTCGGCCCAGGTCTTGATGCCCTTGTCGTCGCCCTTCTTGGTGTAGATCGAGACACCCGCGGTGAAGTAGTCGACGAAGTCGACGCCCTCGCCGACCTTCTTGCCGGTGTCGGAGTCCACGCCCTCCTGGCGGTCCTTGGTGTCCGTCATCGCCGACATCGCGATGTCGTAGCGGCCGGAGCGCAGACCGGTGAGGAGGGTGTCGAAGGTGCCGTTCTCGAACTCGAACTTCACGCCCAGCTGCTTGCCGAGGGCGTCGGCGAGGTCGGGGTCGATGCCCGCGGTCTTGCCGGAGTCGTCCTTGAACTCGACCGGGGCGTAGGCGATGTCGGAACCGACCTTGACGACGCCCTTCGCCTTGACGTCCTCGGGGAGCAGGTCGGCCAGCGGGGCGGCGGCCGCGGGGGAGCCGGAGTCCTTGGACTGCTTGGCCTCGGCCTCGTTGGTCTGGTCACCGCAACCGGTGAGCAGCAGCGCGCCGGCGACCGCGATCGCACCGATCGCAGTGGGGCGCAGCGCGACGGACGGACGACGGGTGGGGCGTGCGGTCATGGTGGGATCCTCCGGCGGGTGGATGGAGTGCGAGCCACCGCCGCGAACACACGGCTTTGGGTGTCGCGCGGGGTAATGACCGCATCCTGCCATTCGGACTCACCCGTTCAGGTGAACTCCCAGGTCAAAATCGCATAACGGACACGCCCGAATGGCCAAGAACAGGCAGGAGATGGGCGGCACTTCTCCGGTCATATCCGGAACGGACCGAAAGATCTCCCGTGCGTCTCGGCATGCGGACGGACCTGGAACACGGCTCGGGCGGCCGGGGGCGCGGTGGGACGACTTGTCCATCTTTACGGGCATGAGTCATGTCACTGACGTGTGAGGTTCCCGGTATGGACTCGTCCCCGGGATCGTCGTCGGGTAAGAAAGTTCTTTACACCCCACATCGGGGGCTGGGGCGCGTGTGCGGCGCGCCCGTCGCGCGCGGCCGGTCATGGCATCCCTCCATGGTCGCGCGCGGTGCCCGCCCGCTCCTCACAAGGAGCGGTCACCCTCAACCAAGAAGCCTTAAGGGGTACGACACGTGTCAGCGGAGATCGTCAATCCTCGCAGTGACCACACCATCGAGGGCCAGGACGGCCTCGACTCCATCGACCCGGCGTTCGCCCTGCACCGGGGCGGCAAGATGGCCGTGCAGGCCACCGTGCCGGTCCGGGACAAGGACGACCTGTCCCTCGCCTACACGCCGGGCGTCGCCCGGGTGTGCAGCGCCATCGCCGAGCAGCCCGAGCTGGTCAACGACTACACCTGGAAGTCCTCGGTGGTCGCGGTGGTCACCGACGGCACCGCCGTCCTGGGCCTCGGCGACATCGGGCCCGAGGCCTCCCTCCCCGTGATGGAGGGCAAGGCCATCCTGTTCAAGCAGTTCGGCGGCGTCGACGCCGTGCCGATCGCCCTCGACTGCACCGGCGTCGACGAGATCGTCGAGACCGTCGCCCGGCTCGCCCCGTCCTTCGGCGGCATCAACCTGGAGGACATCTCGGCGCCCCGCTGCTTCGAGATCGAGGACCGGCTCCGCGAGCGCCTCGACATCCCCGTCTTCCACGACGACCAGCACGGCACCGCCATCGTCACCCTGGCCGCCATGCGCAACGCGGCGCGGCTGACCGGCCGGACGCTGGGCCAGCTGCGCGCGGTGATCTCCGGCGCGGGCGCCGCGGGCATCGCGATCGCGAAGATGCTGCTCGAGGCGGGCATCGGGGACGTGGCGGTCGCCGACCGCAAGGGCGTCGTCTCCAGCGACCGGACCGACCTCACCCCGGTCAAGGCGGAGATCGCCGCGATGACCAACAAGTCGGGGATCAGCGGCTCCCTGGAGGAGGCGCTGGCGGGCGCCGACGTCTTCATCGGCGTCTCCGGCGGCACCGTGCCCGAGCCGGCCGTGGCCTCCATGGCGGACAACGCCTTCGTCTTCGCGATGGCCAACCCCACCCCGGAGGTCCACCCCGAGATCGCGCACAAGTACGCGGCCGTGGTGGCGACCGGACGGTCCGACTTCCCCAACCAGATCAACAACGTGCTGGCCTTCCCCGGCATCTTCGCGGGCGCCCTCCAGGTGCGGGCCTCCCGGATCACCGAGGGCATGAAGCTGGCCGCCGCGGAGGCGCTGGCCGCGGTGGTCGGCGACGACCTGGCGGCGGACTACGTGATCCCCTCGCCCTTCGACGAGCGGGTCGCCCCCGCCGTCACCGCGGCCGTGGCGGCGGCCGCGCGGGCCGAGGGCGTCGCCCGGGCCTGACCGGACAGCCCCCCCGTGCGCGTACCCCCGCGGCCCCCGGCGCCCCTCACGGCGCCGGGGGCCGCGGCGCGCCGTCCAGGGGCGGTGGGGAGCCTCACGCGGGGCGTGACGGCCACGTCATAGTGCCGGATGGTTCCCCGAGGCCCGCGGGCGACCTAGGGTCGAGGGCATGTTCGCTGCCTACGCCGCACGTATCGACCGTGACCAGCCGCTGAACGGACTCGAGTTGGGGGAGCGCCCCGCGCCCGAGGCGCGCCCCGGCTGGACCACCGTCAACGTGAGGGCCGCCTCGCTCAACCACCACGACCTGTGGTCCCTCAAGGGCGTCGGCCTCGCCGAGGACAAGCTGCCGATGATCCTCGGCTGCGACGCCGCGGGCGTCGACGAGGACGGCAACGAGGTCGTCCTGCACTCCGTCATCGGGCAGACCGGTCACGGCGTCGGCCCCCGGGAGCCGCGCTCCATCCTCACCGAGCGGTACCAAGGCACCTTCGCCGAGCAGGTCTCCGTTCCCACCTGGAACGTGCTGCCCAAGCCCAAGGAGCTCTCCTTCGAGGAGGCCGCCTGCCTCCCCACCGCCTGGCTGACCGCCTACCGGATGCTCTTCACCAACGCCGGCGTCCGCCCGGGCGACTCGGTGCTGGTCCAGGGCGCCGGCGGCGGCGTCGCGACCGCCGCGATCGTGCTCGGCAAGGCCGCCGGGCTCAAGGTCTTCGCCACCAGCCGCGACGAGGCCAAGCGCAAGCGCGCCCTGGAACTCGGGGCCGTCGAGGCGGTCGAGAGCGGTGCCCGGCTGCCGCAGCGGGTCGACGCCGTCATCGAGACCGTCGGCGCCGCGACCTGGTCCCACTCGGTCAAGTCGCTGCGGCCCGGCGGCACACTGGTCATCTCCGGCGCCACCAGCGGGGACGCGCCCTCCAAGGCCGAACTGACCCGGATCTTCTTCCTGGAGCTCAAGGTGGTCGGCTCCACCATGGGCACCAAGGACGAACTGGAGGACCTGCTCTCCTTCTGCGCCGCCACCGGCGTGCGGCCCGTCATCGACGAGGTGCTGCCGCTGGACCGCGCCCGCGAGGGGTTCGAGCGGATGGCCTCGGGGGAGCTGTTCGGCAAGATCGTGCTCACCGCGGGCTGACCCGCGGCCCCACGTCCACCGTCAACCTCCGCCGCCCGGTCCAGGACCGGGCGGCGGAGGTTTTTGTCGTGCGGGCCCGGGTGCCGGTGCGGGCGAGTTTGTCAATCAGGGTTGACAAAGGGGCGACGTGTCAACCATGGTTGACAGCATGACGGAAGCAACGGACCTCGCCGAGCGGGCCGGGGACCGCGATCCCCGCGTGGGACTGCGTGCGGTCACCGCACTGCGGAAGCTGCTGGAGCAACTGGAGGCCGTCCAGGTGCGCAACGCGCGCAACCAGGGCTGGTCGTGGCAGGAGATCGCCGCCGAGCTCGGTGTGAGCAGGCAGGCCGTGCACAAGAAGTACGGGAGGCAGTGATGTTCGAACGGTTCACCAAGGACGCCCGGGACGTGGTCACCGGTGCCGTCGAGCACGCGGAGCGGGCCGGGGACGAGCGGGTGGACGAGGGGCACCTGCTGCTCGCCCTGCTGGACCGCAGCGGCAGCCGGGGCTCCTTCGGCCTGGCGGCCCTGGGGCTGGCCGAGCGGCGGGAGTCGGTCGCCGAGTCGCTCGCCGCGGCGCGGCGTCGCGGCGGGCTCACCGGCGCCGACGTCGAGGCGCTGTCGGGGCTGGGCATCGACCTGGACGAGATCGTCTCGCGGGTGGAGGCCACCCACGGCGCCGGAGCGCTCGGCCGCCGGAAGGGACTCGGAGGCCGCCGCAAGCTGCGTGGGCACCGGCCGTTCACCCGGGGGGCGAGGAACATCCTCGAGCAGTCCCTGCGCGGGGCCCTCGCCCACCGCGAGCGGCACATCGGCGACGAGCACCTGCTGCTCGCCCTCGCCGGCGGCCCCGGCATCGCCTCCGGCGTCCTCGCCGAGCACGGGGTCACCCCGGAGGCGCTGGAACGGGTGCTCTGGGGCGGGGGAGAGGCCGCCGCGAGCTGACGGGGAGGCGAGGCTCCCCGGGCCCCGACCGGGCGGGAGGCGCCGAGGTGGCGGCGCCCGCCCGGTCAGGGGGCCGGGCCGGCCAGGGGCCGGGTCGGTCAGGCGAGGCCGGTCAGGGCCGCGGGGCGTGGAGTATCGCGGCGATGCGGGCGGCTGCCGTGGCCAGGTGGCTGCGGGCCTCGGAGACCTGCTCCTGGGTGACCCCGTGGTCGCGGGCGGCGTCGCGGACGTCGTCCCGGAAGCGGTCCAGCAGGCGCTCCAGGTCACGGGACGGGTCGCCGGTGCCGCTCTCGTGGGCCCACTGCGGTTCGTAGCCGACCTCCAGCCCGTCGGCCACCGGGGCGAAGACAGGGCCCGGAGTGTCGGGTACGGGAGCAGGAGCGGGCCTCGTGTGGGAGTCGGCGGCGGGCGTCGCGTCTTCCTCCACGGGGGCGGGCCTGCCGAAGGGGCCGTTCTTGCCGAACGGACCGAACTGGCCGAACTCCTTGGTGAGCTCGGACAGACCCTCGCGCAGACCGGTGGGCCAGTCGCCTCGGGCGAAGTGGTCCTGCACCTGCTCCTGGACCTTGCGGGCGATCCGCTCCACCTCCTGCTGGGCCTCCCGGGCCTGCCGGCGGGCCCGGTCGGCCTCCTCGCGGGCGCGACGGCTCTCGTCCTTCGCCCGGCGGGCCTGTTCCTTCCACTCGTGCCGGGCCCGGCGCATCTCCTCCTTGGCCGCCTGCCAGGCGTCCTTGTCACCGAAGCCGCCGCCCTCGGTGAACGGGCCGAACGGGCCGCCCTTGGAGCCGCCGCCCCGCGTACCCGCGCCCTGGTGCGTGCGGCCCGCGGCGGCGCGCATCTCACGGCGCAGGTCGCCTGCCGCGTTGCTCACGTCGGTGCGGATCTCGGCGGCGAGCTCCGCGACCGACTCGAGGATCTCCACCTCCAGGTCGGCCAGCTCGGCGCTGCGGTCGGCGAGCTCCTGGCGGCCGGCGTCGGTGATCGAGTAGACCTTGCGCCCGCCCTCCGTGGTGTGCGTGACCAGGCCCTCGGCCTCCAGCTTGGCCAGGCGCGGGTAGACCGTCCCGGCCGAGGGGGCGTAGAGGCCCTGGAAACGCTCCTCGAGGAGGCGGATCACCTCGTAGCCGTGCCGGGGCGCCTCGTCGAGGAGCTTGAGGAGGTAGAGGCGCAGACGGCCGTGGGCGAAGACGGGGGGCATGTCAGAGCACCTTCCCGGTAGGAGCGTCGCTCGAGCTGTTGTCGGGGGCCTCGGACTCGGGTGCGGCGGGCCGCCGAAGCAGGGCGATCGAACCGGAGACGGTGGTCGCCCGGATGCGGCCCTTGCCCGCGCCGAGGCGGCCGGTCACCCGGCGCGTGCCGGGCCTGCCGCCCACTCTCAGGTCCTCGAAGGCGTTGGAGATGGAACCCGCGGCGGTGTCCGCGTGCACCTCGGCGTCGGTGGGTTCCGGGAGGCGGACGGCGATCTCGCCCGAGACGTTCGACAGCTTGAGGTCGGCGGGACCGGTGCGGCCCAGGTCGATCATCACCGAGCCGGTGACGGACTCGGCCCGGACGGAAGGGCTGGAGCCCTCGACGACGGTGAGGTCGCCGCCGACGGAGCTGAAGTGCAGGTCTCCCGTGAGGGCCTGCGCCTCGACGGCGCCGTTGACCGTCGCCGCGGTGACCGGGCCCGCCAGACCCACGAGGGTCGTGTCGCCGTTGACGCCCTGGACCTCGGTGCGGGCCTTGATGCCCGACACCACGGTGGAGGCGCCGACCGTGCCGATCCGTACGGCCGCGCCGGCCGGGACCGCCAGGGACACCACGGCGCGGCGGCGCCAGGAGCTGCGGTTCAGCAGCCGGTGGAAGTCCTTCCAGAAGAGGTCGCGGTAGGACACCGTCAGCGTGCCGTCCTCGAAGGAGACGTCCAGGGGCTCGCCCTCGACCTCCGACACCTCCAGGCGGGCGCCGGGCTCCTCCGTGCCGACCACGTTCACGGCGCCGTTGACCAGGCGGATGTGCAGGGACGTGACGGGCTCGTCGAACGCGAGCTTGAGCGGCTCGGTCACGGACCACTCGGGCATGCGGACCTCCTCGACAGGACGCGGTGTATCGCGTCTTCTGTCAAACACGATATATCGCGGGGGAGGGAAGTCAAGGTGCTCTTTCGAGTGAGGTTGGAGCGGGTGAACAAAGGGGGAGGAATCGGCTGGGCCGGTCTAGCGTGGCGATCATGGTGAGTGAGCGTGCGGATGGGGCGAGTGGGACCGGCAGGGGCGACGGTGCCGACGGGGTCGGCGGGGTGGGTGAGGCCGGTGGTGCGG
>NZ_JBRIOU010000004.1:425761-430119 GCF_053474865.1 Streptomyces sp. CO7 | reverse complement strand
CTGCGCCGGAGCCGCGGCCGGGGCCGCGGGCTGGGCCGGGGCGGCCGGGGCCGGTGCGGCGGACTGCTGGGCGGAGGAGCCCGGCTTGTAGTCGGCGAAGAAGTCCCACCAGGCGCGGTCTACCGAATTCGGGTCCTGGAGGTACTGCTGATAGATCTCGTCGACGAGCCACTCGTTGGCACCGAACGCGGCCGCGGGGTTCTTACCCGCCGAACCTGCGTCGGTCGAGACACTCGAGTTACTGGGGGACTGTGGCGACACGGCGGCAACCGCCCTCTTCCGCTTCACAAGGTTATGGACAGCGGGAACAAAGCTACGCCTCCCCGGCAGTGATGGTCAGGCCGGGCCCGGTCATCGTCACGCACATCACATCCGCGAGCGTGTTTCGGCGGCGGAAATGGCGGGAAACAACCGGGGTTCCCCTATGAAACAGGTGTGTACGGGTGCGACGGCGGAAGCCGCGCACGGCCTCCGCACGAGCCTGTTCCCCCCTTCCACGTGCTGACACGCCCCCACCGGCGCGAACGCCGATGGATCTTGAAGGGGTCTTGGTCCGAACTTTACGTCAACCCTCTTCCGGGATGTTTCCCGGAAGGGTGACGAGCATGCGACACCCGCGCTCGGATTCGGCCACCCTGATCCGTCCGCCGTGCAGTTCCACGGCCCAGCGGGCGATCGCGAGGCCCAGTCCGGTGCCGCCGTCGCTGCCCGGGCCGTGCGAAGGGGCGGCCGAGCCCCGGTTGAAACGTTCGAAGACGCGGTGCCACTCGGCGCGCGGGATGCCCGGACCCTCGTCCTGGACCTCCAGCGTCAGCGAGCCCGGATACGGGCCGGGACGGGCCCGTACTGTCACCCGGCCGCGCGGCGGGCTGTGCTTCATCGCGTTGTCGATGAGGTTGGCGAGCACCTGGTGCAGCCGCTCGGGGTCGGCGTGCGCGCTCAGGTGCGTGGGCTGCACGTCCAGGTGCAGGTGGACGTCGCTGCGGGTGTGGGTGCCGGAGCCGGAGGCCAGGCCCGGGCGGGCCGCGGCGACCATCCCGGCCTCCTTGATGATCCCGGAGAGGTACGGCCAGACCTCGAAGGTGCGGGCCTTGAGCGGCACCACGCCGTTGTCCAGCCGGGAGAGGTCGAGCAGGGTGTCCACCAGGCGCCCCAGCCGCTCGGTCTGCCGCAGCGCGGTCCGCATGGTCTCCGGGTCCGCCTCGCAGACGCCGTCCACCACGTTCTCCAGCACCGCCCGCAGTCCGGCGATCGGGGTGCGCAGCTCGTGCGAGACGTTTGCCACAAGCTCCTTGCGCTGGCGGTCCTGCGCGTCCAGCTCGTCGGCCATCCGGTTGATGGCCCGGGACAGGTCGCCCAGCTCGTCACGCCGGCTCTCGGACACCCGGCGGCCGTAGTCGCCGTGCGCGATGGCGCGGGCGACGCCGGTCATGGCGTCCAGCGGCGCGGTCAGCGACTGCGCCACGAACTGGGTGATCAGCAGCGTCGCGATCATGGAGAAGACCATGACGAACCGGAGCTCGGTGGCCGTCCGCACCGCTATCAGCAGGAATCCCGTGGTGATCAGCACCGAGGCCACGACCAGGACGCACAGCTTGGTCTTGATCGAGAACGGCCGCATGGCCGCCCGCCGGGGGCAGGGCGGCCCATGGGGTCTGCGCCGGCCCGTCGGTCGCCCGGCCACCGGGTCGCTGGTCATGGCGTCGGCGTCTCCAGGGCGTAGCCCACGCCGTGCACCGTGCGGATGCGCTCCGCGCCGATCTTCCGGCGCAGGGCCTTGATGTGGCTGTCGACGGTCCGGGTGCCGGACGCGTCGGCCCAGTCCCACACCTCGGCGAGCAGCTGCTCCCGGGAGAGCACCGCCCGCGGGGTGTTGGCCAGGCACACCAGCAGGTCGAACTCGGTGGGCGTCAGGTGGACGTCCTCGGAGCGGACCCGCACCCGGCGCTGGGCGTGGTCGATCTCCAGCTCGCCCAGGCGCAGCACGCCGGAACGCGGCGTGGCGGCGGCCAGGGCGGCGCGCTCCATGCGGCGCAGCAGCACGTGGACGCGCGCCGCCAGCTCCCGCATGGAGAACGGCTTGGTCATGTAGTCGTCGGCGCCGACGCCGAGACCCACCAGCATGTCGGTCTCGTCGTCGCGCGCGGTGAGCATCAGCACCGGCACCGGGCGCTGGGCCTGTACGCGGCGGCAGACCTCCAGGCCGTCGAAGCCGGGCAGCATGACGTCGAGGATCAGGAGGTCCGGCTGCCAGGCCTCCGCGGTGTCCACCGCGGCCGGTCCGTCGCCCGCCGTTTGCACCAGGAATCCCTCGGCGCGCAGACGGGCCGCGATGGCGTCGACGATCGTCGGGTCGTCCTCGACCACCAGGACTCTGCGCTGAGCGCCCTGGGTCGCCGTGCCTCCGGCGTGCGAGGTCGCCGTGCTTCCGCTGTGCGAGGTGTGTGTCTGCTCCATCGCCCGCCCCTGGTGTGCTTTCCGGAATCCGTGGGGTGATTCCCATGCCTGCGGTCCTGACACCGATGATCGGCGCCAAGGGGCAGCGTATGCGGATTCACCCGGCAAGAGCCATCCCGGGCCGCAGAGCCAGGTGCACCACGTCCGGAACTCCCCGGGCAACCGGGACCTCATCGGTACGCACCTGTCGGAACCCGGCATTCCGCAAGGTACCTTCGAATTCCGGGGAGGGCTGCGCCGACCAGACCGCCAGCACCCCGTCGGGCCGCAAAACCCTTGCGCAGGCTGCGAGTCCGGCCGGTGAGTAGAGACTGTCGTTGCCCTCGTCGACGGTCCATCCGGGGCCGTTGTCGATGTCGAGGCAGAGCGCGTCCCAGGTGTGGGAAGTCACATCCAGATAACGAATCAGATCCGCCTCGACGATCTCCGTCCGGGGGTCCGCGAGGGCGTCCGCGGTGAGGTGCCGCAGCGGCCCCGAGCGGTGCCAGTCGATCACCGCCGGCTCGCGCTCGATCACCGTGATCCGGTCCCAGCGGCTGTCCGCGGCGGCGTGTGCGAGCGAAAATCCGACGCCCAGGCCGCCGATCAGCAGGCGCCGCGACCCGCGTGCTCCCGTCTCGTCGAGCCTGCGGGCGGCCGCGTCGACCAGGAGGCGCTCGGAGCGTCCGTCCGAGGTGTCCATCAGGAAGCAGCCGTTCGCGATGATCTGCAGCAACGCGCCGTGACGGCGCAGCACGACCTCGCCGTGAGGGCCGGTGCGGCGGTCCACGACGACCGGGGTCTGGTCAGAGGTGTCGTTGCCCCCGTCCGGTGCGGGGATGTACGTGGTGGACATGACGTCCATCCTGCCAAGGGCGGTGGCCGGATATCGGCGAACGGCTGATCCATGGGCGCGGAGCGGGGACAGGCGCTCTTTCCGGGGGACGTCTACGGGCGTAGCTTCGGCAGGGCATCACTGACATGTCCGCGCCAAGCGGCAGGTCTCCCGTTCCCCCTCACCGGAGGTTCGCATGTCCGTGCTCAGACCCGCGCGCGCCGTTCTCGCCGGCGTGCTTCTCGCGGTCCTCGCCGCGCTCACCGTCACCCCCGCCCACGCCGCCGGCGCGGGCGACGGCGGAGGCGACGGCAGGACCAGGTACCCGGCCCGCGGCACCGCCCATCTGGGCATGGGCGTCCTCTCCCACGACGGGCAGCAGGGCGACCCCTCCAACGGCCGGGCGGACGCCGTCCAGACCGAGGGCGTCGACGTCTCCGGCCACCAGGGCAACGTGGACTGGGGCGCGCTGTGGAACAGCGGCGTGAAATGGGCCTACGTCAAGGCCACCGAGGGGACGTACTACAAGAACACCTCCTTCACGCAGCAGTACAACGGCTCGTACAACATCGGGATGATCCGCGGGACGTACCACTTCGCCACCCCGGACACCACGACGGGCGCCACGCAGGCCAACTACTTCGTCGACAACGGGGGCGGCTGGTCCCGCGACGGCCGGACCCTGCCGGGAGTGCTGGACATCGAGTGGAACCCGTACGGGGCGTCCTGCTACGGCAGGACGCAGAGCCAGATGGTGGCCTGGATCCGGGACTTCGTGAACACCTACAAGGCGCGCACCGGGCGGGACGCGGTGATCTACACCGCCACGAGCTGGTGGACCGAGTGCACCGGCAACTACAGCGGCTTCGGCGCCACCAACCCGTTGTGGATCGCGCGCTACGCCACCGCGGTGGGGACGCTGCCGGCCGGATGGTCGTACTACACGATGTGGCAGTACACCTCGACGGGGCCGATCGTCGGCGACCACAACCGGTTCAACGGGGCGTACGACCGGGTGCAGGCGCTGGCGCTGGGCTGACCTCCGCCGGGGCGGGCCGGGGTGGGGCGGGGTCGGGCCGGTGTCGGC
>NZ_JBRIOU010000004.1:424236-425661 GCF_053474865.1 Streptomyces sp. CO7 | reverse complement strand
GTCGTGGGAGTAGGAGCCGACGGCGTGCGCGATGACGTCGATGTTGACCTCGAAGGCCTTCATCGAGATGTTGTCCAGGTCGTCGCACGCCTGGTGGTAGCAGGCGTCGAAGGGCTTGCCCGCCGTGCCGCCGAAGAGGGCGGCCATCTCCTCGGTCTTCACGCCCTCCGCGCCGGTGAACGTCCCTCCGGCGGGGATGCCCGCCTCGATGAACGGACCGTAGTCCGACCGGCCGTCGAAGTCCGCGCCGAGGTGGCGCAGGCCGCGGCTGTCTAGGAAGTCATTGATCCCGCGCTCCACTTGGGCGGAGCCGGCGGGGCCGGGGCCCTCGCCCGCGCCGTCCGAGTCGTCGCCGTCGTAGACGAACTGGGCGGCGTTGGGCGAGGCGATCATGTCGAAGTTCAGGTACAGCCGGATCCTCCCGCGTTCCTCGGCGGACAGCTTGGAGACGTAGTCCGTGGAGCCGAGCAGGCCGAACTCCTCCGCGTCCCACCAGGCGAAACGCAACCGGTCGGCCGGGCGGCGTTCGGCCCGCGCGAGTTCGAGGGCGACCTCCAGGAGGCCCGCGGAGCCGGAGCCGTTGTCGTTGATGCCGGGGCCCTCGACGACGGAGTCCAGGTGGGCGCCGGCCATCACCGTGCGGGAGGGGTCGCCGCCGCGGGTCTCGGCGATCACGTTGTGCGCGGTGCGTTGCTCGCGGCGCTCGCGCAGGTCGAGGGTGACGGTGGTCCCCGCCTTCGCGGCCGCGGCGGCGAGGGCCGCGCCGTCCTCGCGGGTGACGCCGCCGGTGGGGATCGCGGCGGCGGAGGGGTCGCCGAGGGTGCCGCGCAGCGGGCCGTCCGCGTTGTTCACGATCAGCGCGGCGACGGCGCCGGCGGTGGCGGCGGCCTTCTGCTTCTCGGCGAACGAGCAGGCGCCGCGGGAGATCAGCACGACCTTGCCCTTGACGTCGTGCGGGGCGTAGTCGGAGGGCTCGCACCCGGGGGTCGCGTCCGCGGTTCCGTCGCCTCCATCGCCTCCGGTCTTCGGGGGCAGCGCGGCGAGGGGGGCGGTGAGGCCGGCCTCGGGGGTGGACACGGTGTACGTCATCAGCGCCACGTCGACGTCCCGCGGGGGCGTTCCGGGGGCGGTGACGCTCAGCTTCTCGGCGAGGGCCTCGGCGTAGGTGAAGGTGAACGGGACGGTGCTGACGCGGTAGCCGGCCTTGCGGAGGGCCTTGCCGAGGTATGCGGCGGTGGCCTCGCCGCCGGGGGTGCCGGCGGCGCGGTTGCCGCCGTTGGCGTCGGCGATGCGTTGGAACGCGGCCAGGTGGGTGTGCGCGTCCTTCGCGTCGGCGGCGCGCACAAGGCGCGTGGCCAGGTCGTTCGCGGCGGCCGCGGGGTCCTTGGGTTCGCCGGGTCCCCCGGGGTCCGGCGCGGGGGAGGC
>NZ_JBRIOU010000004.1:419978-424136 GCF_053474865.1 Streptomyces sp. CO7 | reverse complement strand
GCGTCTGCGCACGCGGGGTCCTTCCGGCGGCGGGGCTACCTTTCGCCATGCTCGCCCCGACGGGGGGCGGCTGCAACGCGGGACTGCCTGCGGCGCTGACCGTGCCTGGGCCTCGCGGGGCGTGGGTCGCGTGCGTTCGCGCTACCTGCGACGGTGACTGTGCCTGGCCTCGCGGGCGTGGGGTCACGTGCGGCCTGCGCCCACCCGTGCCGCCCCGGCGGCACGATTGCCCGCAGCGGGTGGGGCGGGTGACCCCGTCAGGTCACCCGCGGTTCCCGCGCCCGGGCCTTGCGGGCGTGGGGTCGCGTGCGTGTGTGCTGCCTGCGCCCACCCGTGCCGCCCCGGCGGCACGCTTGCCCGCAGCGGGTGGGGGCCGTGTTGTGGCGCCGCGGGCCGGGCGGACCGTGCCTGGCCCGCGTGGGTGGGGTCGCGTGGGTTCGCGGTGCCTGCGGTGGTGAGTGTCCCCGGGCCTTGCGGGCGTCGGGTTGTGTGTGTGCTGCCCCGGCGGAACGGTTGTCCGCAGCGGGTGGGGCGCGTCGACCCCCGCCAGATCGCCCCCGGTTCCGTGCGGGGCGGCCGGGGGTCAGAAGGTGATGTGGGCGACCGTGGCGTCGTCGTGGGTCTTGGAGGGGCCCAGCAGGCGGCGGGTCTGCGCGTCGGCGCGTTCCAGCTCGCGGACCTCCGCGACGAGTGCCGCCGCCCCGCGGGCGTGGAGGAGGGAGACCACGTCGGGCCACCCGCCGCGGCCGAACACCTCGACCCACCGCGTCGCCCCGTCGGTGAGCGCGGTCAGGGAACGCACCCCCTCCCGCGGCGCGGAACCCGTGACGGCCCGTTCCGCGACCGAGGGATCCGCCGCGGCGGTCCAGAAGCCGCCCTCCTTGTTCCGCAGCGTCGCGTCGACCACCGCCGCCGACCGCAGCCGCTCCCGGGGGATCCGGGCGAGCCGGTCGTCGGTGAGGGCGGTCACCCCGGGGTCTTCACCGTCTCCCCCCGACCGCTCCACCAGCAGCACCGAGTCGGCCAGCACCAGGTGTTCCAGCGTCCCGGCGTCCCAGCGGGCGAGGGCCACCGTGGCCTGCGGCGTGCGCGGGTGAGAAAGGTCACAGCTCTCCGCGTGGGCGGCGGCCGTACGCGCGACGGCCGAGGCAAGCACCTCCGGCAGGGTCAGATCCCGCCGGGAAAGGGACAGTTCGGTCAGTGCCCCGCCGAGCCGGGCGGTGAACCACGGCACGGAGTGCACACAGCCGGTCTCACCCCGTGGAGGAGTGACCCCGTCGAGCACCACCACCACGCCGCCGAGACCGGAAGCGGGGAGTCCGACGGAGACGAAGTCCTCGTTGGGAAAGCCGAGTTCGGAGGGCTCGGAGGCAAGTTCGGTGCGCATCCGGCCAGTCTGCACCCGCAGGCCCCGGGCGTGGCAGCCGGAACAGGAGGAACACCCGCACCTCCACCGTCACCCGCGGGAACTCCGCGGCGATGCCCGGTTGGTGGGGGTTGCGGTGCGATTGTGAAGGCGTGGCGGCGAATCCTGCCAAAGTCCGTGACGGTCGTCCACCTGGGGCTCCGGACGCCCGTGCGGACGACCCCGCGGGTGGGTGGGCGGAACTTGCCCCTCAACTACCCTCCGATGTTCACTCCTTCGGGTGGCGGGGCGGTTGATGACCGGTCACCGCCCACCGGCACTGGGAAGGTCGGACACCGAAAACCGGAACCGTACCGGGTGAGTGTCGCCCCAGTTGACGGCAGGTCACCCGGGCCTTGGGTACACGAGTCAGGAATGCGAGCACCGGTGCAGAAGACGCGGCCTCGGCGTACGGGCAAGAAGAAGGCCTCCCGCGAGGGCACGGAGAACTCGCCCACCCCCACCGGCACCCCGGGCGCGTCCGCCCCGGCCGGTGGCGAGGTGGGCAGGGGCCGGCCCACGCATGTACGCAACCGGCTCATCGTCGCGGTGGCCGTGGTGGCCGCCGCCGTCGCGGGAGCCGGCGCCCCCTCCCTCCTCTCCTCCGCGGGGCGGCTGGACGAGAGCAAGGACCTGGTCACGCTCACCAAGCAGACCCAGGACGCCCTGACCCTCGCCCACGCCCTCGCCGACGAACGGGACGAGGTCACCCCGTACATCGCGGCCGGGCGCCCCGAGTCGCGGGCGCCCTCCGAGCAGCGCGGCGCCCGGGTGGACCGGGAGATAGAGGATCTGCGCGAGGACACGGACCTCCCGGCCGCGCTCCGGGCCGACCTCGACGAGATCGCGAGCACCCGCAGAGCGGCGCTCTCCGGCAAGAGCACCGCTCTCGAAGCGCACGAGGCGTACTCCAAGGCCATCGCGGAACTGCACCGCCTGGCCGGCGAGCTGGCCGACCGCATGCCGCCGCGGGCCGGGGCGGGCGCGCACGCGCTGGCCGACCTGGACACCGCCGTCCAGCAGGCGTCGGCCGCCCGCGGCCTGCTGCTGGCCGCGCTGGCGGTGCCGAGCACCTCCACCCCCGTCTACGACCCGGTCACCGGCACCACCTCGACCTCCCGGGTGTCCACCCCGGCCGACGCCTCCCGGCGTGACGCGCTGACCTCGGCCGCCCAGCAGGCCCGGGTCCGTTCCGACGCCGCGCTGGCAGAGTTCCGCGCCAACGCCCCCGAGGAGGCGGCGGACGCCTTCGACTCCACCGTCACCGGCCGCGAGTCCGAGACCGCGGGCAAGTACCTGCGGAACCTCACCGACCGGCCGGTGCTGAACGACAAGGAACTGGCCACCGACCCGAAGAAGCTCTCCGCCGCGCTGTCCGCCCGCCTCGACCTGATGCGCGGCGCCGAGTCCTCGCTCTACGAGAGCCGGGTGAAGGCCCTGGAGGAGCTGCGCGCCGACGACGTCACCGAGCTGGAGATCCGCATCGCCGCGCTGGTCGCGCTGCTGTTGCTCGCGGTCGGCATCGCCACCGGCCTGGCCCGCTCGCTGACCAGGCCGCTGGCCGTGCTGCGCCTCGGCTCGGCGCGTCTCGCGGACAAGCCGGAGGACGAGGAGCCCATCCGGTTCACCGGCCGCAAGGACGAGTTCGCCCAGGTCGTGCGCTCCGTCAACACCCTGCACGGCCACGCGCTGGCCCTCCAGGAGCGGGTTAGCACACTGGAGGCCGACCGCAAGCACCTGATCGGTGAGCGGCAGCGGATGGCCGACGCGCGCGAGGAGCTGCGCGCCGAGCTGAAGTCCGCGCAGGAGGAGCTGGACCGGTCGCAGAACTCGGCCGAGGGTCCCTACGTCAGCCTGGCGCTGCGCATCCTCGGACTGGTCGAGCGTCAGCTCACCGTCATCGAGGGCCTGGAGGCCCGCGAGGAGGACCCCGAAGGGCTGTCCACGCTCTTCAAGGTGGACCACTTCGCCACCGTGATGCGCCGCCACAGCGAGAACCTGCTGGTGCTCGCGGGCGTCGAGCACGGGCAGCAGCACGCCGGGCCGGTTCCGCTGGTCGACGTGGTGCGGGCCGCGGTCAGCGAGATCGAGCGGTACGAGCGGGTGCGGATCGGCGCGCTGCCGCCGGCCGCCCACCTGGCGGGCTTCGCCGCCGACGACCTGAGCCACCTGCTGGCCGAGCTGCTGGAGAATGCCACCGCGTTCTCGCCGCCGGAGCTGCCGGTGGAGGTCTCCGGGTGGCTGCTGGAGAGCGGTGAGGTGATGCTCTCCGTGCAGGACGAGGGCATCGGCGTCACCGAGGAGCGCCTGGAGCGTCTCAACAGCCGCCTGGCCGACTTCGACCCCGAGCAGCCGCACGCCCCGGACGGCGACGACGGCCTGGGCCTCGGCCTCTACGTCGTGGCCCGCCTCGCGCACCGGCACGGGGTGCGGGTGCGGCTGCGGGAGCAGAAGCAGGGCGGGGTCACCGCGGTCGCGGTGCTGCCCACGTCGCTGCTGGCGGCGGCCCCGGCCGCCGCGCCGGTCACCACCGCTCCGGTCGGCCGGCAGGGGGCTCCGACCTCGCTGCCGGGCGCCGACGCGGAGGCCAACTCCAACGTGCTGCGCGGCCGTACCGAGGCGAAGGCGGCCCTGCCGGGCGGCGCGGAGCCGGCCGCGGGGGAGGACCTGCTCGCCGCCGAGGCGGTGGAGGCGGGTCCCGCTCCGACGGCCCGGCCGCAGGCGGGGACCGTCTCGGGCGACGGCGCCGCGCC
>NZ_JBRIOU010000004.1:410219-419878 GCF_053474865.1 Streptomyces sp. CO7 | reverse complement strand
GCCGAGAAGGCCGTCGAGGCGGCCGAGGCCGCCGCCGGGGCGGCCCGCGCCTCCGTGGCCGGGCCCACGGCCACCACCTCGGGCACGGCCACCCCGGCGGGCGCCGCCCTCCCGCCGGAGGTGCGCACCCCCGCCGCCACGGACGCCGGTGAGGACACCGCCGCCGGGGCGACCGGGACCGCCGCGGACGCAGAGGCGACCGGGACCGCCGCGGACGACCAGGTGACCGACGAGCCTGCGCCTGCCGGGAACCCGGCGGACGCCGCCGACGGTGCCGAGCAGCGGCCTGCCGCCGCGGACGACGACGAGGTGGCCGACGCGGCCCGGGCCGGTGGGGACCGGCACGAGGCCGTGGCCGAGGAGACGGTGACCTTCCGGCTGCCCGCCCAGATGTCCGGCGAGGACGCCGAACGCATCGCCGCGGGCCACGCCACCGAGCACGCCACCGACCGTGCCACCGACTCCGCCGCCGACCACCGCTCCGACCTCGCCACCGACCACGGCGCCGGTCAGGACGACGGTCCGGACGCCGGCGCGGACGGGCAGGGGACGACGGACCCGTACGCCATCGGCCCCGAGCGGCACGAGCGCGTCGCCGACGAGGCCGAGGCCGAGCCGGTGACCGACAAGGGCCTGCCCAAGCGCACGCCCAAGGTGGTGTCCGCTCCCGCACCGCGCCCGCGCACGGGCGCGGTGGACGCCGACGCGCTGCGGCGCAGGCTGGGCGGGTTCCACACGGGATCCCGGGCCGGCCGCCGCGACGTCGAGGCGGAGCTGGCGGGGTCGACGGGCGGACCGGGTGCGCAGGGGGCGCCCGGACCGCAGGGGGAGGGGCGAGGCGACGCCACCGGCGCGCCGGGCCCTCGTCAGGGGAACGCATCCGAGCAGGCCATGGGGGGAACCGTCGAGGAGGCAAGCAGTTGACCGCGCCCAGCACCGTCGGACTGAGCAGTGAGGCTCGCAACCTGCACTGGCTGTTGACCAACCTCGTCGAGGAGGTGCCCGGGCTCCTGTCGGTGGCGGTCGTCTCCTCCGACGGACTGCTCCTGCTCTCCTCCGACCTGGCCGACCACGCCCCGAAGGAGAAGAAGGACGCCCCCACCGGCCCGCGCGGCTCGGCCGCCGACCTGGCCACCGTGGTGTCCGGCATCGGCAGCCTGACCGTCGGCGCCTGCAAGCTGCTGGAGTTCGGCGGCGTCCGCCAGACCATGGTCGCCATGGAGGAGGGCAGCCTCTTCGTCATGGCGATCAGCGACGGCTCCCTGCTCGGCGCGCACGCCGCGCCGGACTGCGACATGAGCGTGATCGCGTACCACATGGCGCTCTTCGTGGGCCGTGCCGGACACGTGCTGACCCCCGAACTGCGCGACGAGCTCCGTGACTCGATGGAACGGAAGGCCGGCGACGTGAGGAGCGGACGATGAGCGCCTCGAAACTTCCGGTGCGCGGCGGGGACCGCAGACCCGCCCGGGTGCGGCCCTACTCGCTGACCGGCGGCCGGACCCGCTTCGGCCACGTGCTGCTGGTCGAGACCTTCGTGGCGGCGCTGGACGCGCCCCCGGAGCGCAAGGAGCTGCCGAACGGCTCGCTCGTGACCAGGGTGATGCCGGAGATGCGGGCCATCGTGGAGCTCTGCCGCCGCATGCGCACGGTGGCGGAGATCGCCGCGCTGCTCAAGATGCCGCTGGGCGTCGTCCGCGTACTGCTGAGCGACCTCGCGGACCAGGGAAAGATCCGCGTGTACGGGACCGGGCACCCCACCGGCCGTCCCGACCGCGCACTGCTCGAAAGGGTGCTCCATGGCCTTCGCCGTCTCTGACGCCGGGAACGCCGTCGTCCCCGAGGCCGTGCCGGCCGCCGTGGCCGACGCCGAGGAGGAGGTCCTCCGGCCGTGGCAGACCGACCGCAACCGGGCGCCGGTGGCCACCAAGATCCTGGTGGCCGGCGGCTTCGGCGTCGGCAAGACCACGCTGGTCGGCACGGTATCGGAGATCAAGCCTCTGGAGACCGAGGCCCTGATGACGGAGGCCAGTGCCGGCACCGACGACATCACCGCCACGCCCGGCAAGACCACGACCACCGTGGCGATGGACTTCGGCCGGATCACCCTCGACGACGACCTGGTCCTCTACCTGTTCGGCACGCCCGGCCAGCAGCGGTTCTGGTTCATGTGGGACGACCTGGCCCGGGGCGCGGTCGGCGCCGTCGTGCTGGCGGACACCCGCCGCCTCAAGGACTGCTGGCCGGCCCTCGACTACTTCGAGAGCTGCGGCCTGCCGTACGTGGTGGCCGTCAACCACTTCGAGGGCAGCGAGCGTTTCGAACCGGAGGACGTCCGGGAGGCGCTGTCCATACCCCCGGCCGTGCCGGTCATGGTCATCGACGCGCGCAGCCGGATCGCGGTGATCGAGACCCTGCTGGCCCTCGTCGGCCACGCCCTCGAGGCCCTTCCCGAATAAGGGCTTCCCGAATAGGCCCTCCTCGAACGGACCCTCCCGAAGGGGCCGTTCCGAGAAGGCCTGTCCGTCACACCCGAGCACCCGGGCGCGTCCTCCAGCGTCCCGAGTAGGAGACATCCCGCATGCGGAAGATACTCGTCGTCGGAGCCGGCCAGTCCGGTCTCCAGCTCGCCCTCGGCCTGCAGCAGCACGGGTACGAGGTCACCCTGATGTCCAACCGGACGGCGGACGAGATCCGCTCCGGCCGCGTCATGTCGACGCAGTGCATGTTCCACACCGCCCTCCAGCACGAGCGCGACCTCCAGCTGAACTTCTGGGAGTCCCAGGCGCCCCGGATCGAGGGCCTGGGCGTGTCGGTCGCCGGCCCCGAGTCGCAGCGGGTCGTCGACTGGGTCGGCAAGCTGGACGGCCACGCCCAGTCCGTCGACCAGCGGGTCAAGATGGCCGGCTGGATGGAGACCTTCGCCCAGCGCGGCGGCCAGCTCGTCATCCACGGCGCCGCCGTCTCCGACCTGGAGTACTTCTCCCGCACCTACGACCTGGTGCTGGTCTCGGCCGGCAAGGGCGAGCTCGTCTCCATGTTCCAGCGTGACGCCTCCCGCTCCCCGTTCACCGAGCCGCAGCGCGCGCTCGCCGTGTCGTACGTCCACGGCCTGGGCCCGCGCCCGGAGCACCCGGAGTTCGACGCGGTCCGCTGCAACCTGGTGCCGGGCGTCGGCGAGCTGTTCATCATGCCGACGTACACCCTCTCCGGACGCGCCGACATCCTCTTCTGGGAGGGCGTCCCCGGCGGTCCGCTGGACGTCTTCCAGGGCGTCAAGGACCCCTCCGAGCACCTCGCGCTCACCCTGGAGCTGATGGAGCGCTTCACGCCCTGGGAGTACGCGAGGGCCACCAACGTGGAGCTCACCGACGCGGGCGGCACCCTCTCCGGCCGTTACGCCCCGACGGTGCGCAACCCCATCGGCCGGCTGCCCGGCGGCGGTGCGGTGCTCGGCGTCGCCGACGTGGTGGTGGCCAACGACCCCATCACCGGCCAGGGCTCCAACTCCGCCTCCAAGTGCGCCGCGGCCTACCTGGCGTCCATCGTCGAGCACGGCGACAAGCCGTTCGACGAGGAGTGGATGCAGGCCACCTTCGACCGCTACTGGGACACCGCCCAGCACGTCACCAGGTGGACCAACGCCATGCTGACCCCGCCGCCGGAGCACGTCCTCAACCTGATCGGCGCCGCCGGGCAGCTCCAGCCGGTGGCCGACCGGATCGCCAACGGGTTCGACGACCCGGCGGACTTCGACAACTTCTGGTTCGACCCGGAGAAGACGGGCGCCTACCTCGCCTCCGTCAGCGGCTGAGGCACGCGCGCCGGCCGCACCACGACATGACCGCCGCCCGGCCCCGTGCCGGGCGGCGGCGCGTTCTCCCGGGAGCCTCAGCCGCGGCCGGCTCCCGCGCGCCGCTCGTAGGCGGCCAGCGCCTTCAGCTGGGCCGGCGTCAGCGCGGCGAGCAGCTTCTCGATGCGGCCCAGCCGGTCGCGGACCCGCTGGTCGGCCTTCTTCCGCTTCGCGGCCAGCACCAGCTGCCGGTCCAGCGCGGCACGCGCCCGCCGGGCCAGGTCCCGCACCCGGTGTTCGCCGCCGGTGAGCCGTCCCACCGAGCGCGCGTGCGCGTCGGCGGCACGGGCGACCAGCCGGCCCTCCTCCACCGCCGTCTGCGGGTCGCGGGCGAACAGCACCCGCAGGTAGGGCGAGAGGGCGCCCGCGGTGTTCCGGTACTGCGCCCGGGCGAACGCCCCGGCCGCCGCGCGGCTGTCGTCGAGGGAGAGCCGGGCGCGGGCCAGCTCGGCGTCCAGCCGGTCCACCCGCGCGCGCTGCCCGCGCAGCAGCACGCCGGCGTCCCGGTACTCCTCGGCGGCCTGCCCGGCCTGCCGGTGCAGGGTGCGCAGATCGGCGAGGAGCACGGCGACCGGCCGCTGCCGGGCCGCGGACGGCGGCGCCGGATCGTCCTCGGCGGCCGCCGGGGCCACGGGGGTCAGGGCGCCGGCCGCGACCGCGGCGGCGCACAGCAGGCGGGGAACGCGCCCGCGCGACGGGCGTGCTGACATGACGTCACCTCCGGCGCGGGGCGGGACTTCCGCTCCGCACCGGCAGGATGGGCGCACCCGTCGCGGTCCGCGCGCCGGAGGTCGGCGGGCGGCGCAACGAGGTCACCCGTCGGTGGAACCGTGCCCGTCCGCCGGCTTCGGGGGGCGGCGGGACCAGGGCCAGCGGGGGCGGCCCTCGTCGCCCCTCGCGTCGGGTACGAAGACGAACTTCCAGCCGACCGGCAGCCCCAGCCGGCGGCCGTGCCCGCGCGGCTCGCGCCGGTACACCAGGACCGTGGGCCGCCCGCCGTCCGGGTCGGGCACCGGGACCTTGTAGTACCGCGGCGGCTGCCCGGTCGCGCCCAGCAGGACGGGCAGCGTCCTGCCGTCCAGCGGGCCGCCCTCGAAGGGCGTCTCTTCACTCTTCACCCCACCAGTGTCGCGGGTGGGGCGAGGAGCACCGGACAGGACCGCCCCGGCGGCCCCGCGGCGCGGTGGGGCGGGCTCGGCGGCCCTGCGGCGGTGGGCTCAGGCGAGCAGGCCGGAGGTCTGCCAGAGCTTGCGGCCCACGCCGCGCAGCACGCCGATGTCGTCCAGGAAGTCGGTCAGCTTCTTCGCACCGGTCTGCATGACGTCCCGGCGGTGGCCGCTGTTCCTGACCTCCTCCATCGCCTGCCGCTTGTCGAGGCCGACGTTGGTGTACACCTCCGGGTTGATGAAGGCGACCGAGAAGACCCGGGCGAACTCGCCGGAGGTGACCCGGGTGAACTCACGCGACCAGCGCGGCGCGGTCACCATCTGGCGCCGCAGCTCCTCACGGGCGTACCGGACGTGGCGCGCCTCCTCCACGACGTGGATCCGGGTGACGCCGCGGGTGAGGGTCTGGACCCGCTCGTCCGGGAAGGTCAGCCGCTGCATCCAGTCGAGGATCTCCTCGCCCAGCAGGGTGGCCGTGAAGGACCCCGGCGTGGTGGAGACGGTCTTGAAGAGCCGGCCCAGGTTCTGGTGGAGAGGGCTGACCGGGTACTCCGGGCAGCCGGACCGCTGGATGAACCGGGCGAACATCTTCGAGTGCCGGCACTCGTCCTCGATCTCGGTGAGGGCGTACCGGACGTGGTTGCTGGTCGGGTTCTTGTCGTAGATGTGCCGGCAGAGCAGCTGCATCAGGATGATCTCGAACCAGATGCCGAGCGAGCACAGGGCGGCGGCCTCGTGCCTGGAGAGCTCGATGCGCTGCTCCTCGCTCATCCGCTTCCACAGCGGGGTGCCGTACAGCGACACCAGCTCCGGGGGCCAGAACCACTTGCCCTCCTCGAAGGGCGCGTCCCAGTCCAGCTCCTTGTCCGGGTCGAACGAGTGCTTCGCCGACGAGTCGAGCAGCCGCTTGGCCACCTGCTCGCGGTCCTTGAGCAGACCCAGTGCGTCGCGCAGTCCGGCGAGCGTGTCGGCGTCCGTCACGGTCGTCATGGCTCTCCACCTCGTCGTGCGAGTGTTACCGTCGGGTACACCCCTTATGAGACTGCGTGTCAGCAAGCGCGTCAATCCCCTGAGCGGCACCGGTCACCAAATGTCCACGTGACCGGGGAAGGCCCGACGCGACGACAGCGGCGTTCGCCTCAGGGCGCGGCGAGGGCGGCCCGCATCACCGCGCGGGCGATCGGCGCCGCGACGTCGCCCCCGGTGATGTCGCCCCGGTCCGCCGCGGCGTCCTCGACGACCACCGCCACCGCGACCCGCGGCTCCAGTTCCCGCTCCGCCCGCGCCCAGGACACGAACCACGCGTACGGCGTCCCGGCGTTCCCGACCCCGTGCTGCGCGGTCCCCGTCTTGCCGCCGACCACCGCGCCGGGGATCGCCGCCTGGCCTCCCGTGCCGTCGGTGACGACCCCCGTCATCAGCTCCCGCAGCAGCCGCGCCGTCGCCGGTCGCACCACCTGCCGCAGCCCTCGCGGGCCGGCCCGGCCGATCGTGGTGCCCCGGTCGGTGGTGGTCCGCTCCACCAGGTAGGGGGTGCGTGTCATCCCGCCCCCGGCCACCACCGCCGCGACCCGTGCCATCTGCAGCGGCGTGGCCCGGGTGTTGTACTGCCCGATCGACGACAGCGCCAGCTGCGCCGGGTCGACCCGCGGGTCGAAGGTGGAGCGGGCCACCCCGAAGGGGATCCGCAGCCCGTCGTCGTTGAAGCCGAAGGCTTGTGCCGTACGCGCCATCCGCTCCGCGCCCACCCGGACGCCGAGCCGCGCGAAGACCGTGTTGCAGGACCACTCGAAGGCCTGCCGCAGGGTGGCGCCGCCGCACTCGCCCCGCACGTCGGCCAGTTCGGTGTCCGTGCCCGGCAGCCGGTACGGGCCGGGCTCGCCCACTCGCTGGTCCAGGTCGCGCACCACCCGGGCCTCCAGCGCGGCGGCCGCGGTGACCACCTTGAAGGTGGAGCCCGGGGGGTAGGTCTGCCGCACCGCCCGGTTGAGCATGGGCTGACCGGGGTCCGCCAGCAGCCGGCGCCAGGCCCGCGCCGACGACGGCCCGTTGCCGGCCAGCTCGGCGGGGTCGTAGGAGGGGGTGGAGACCATCGCCAGGATCCGCCCGGTGGCCGGCTCCAGCGCCACCACCGCGCCCTTGCGGCGGCCCAGCCCGTCGAACGCGGCACGCTGCGCCTCCGGTTGCACGGTGGTGAGCACGTCGCCTCCGCTGCCGGCCGGGCCGCCCAGCAGCGGGAGCGCGGAGAGCAGCGGGTGGCGGCCGGTGAGGACGTCGTCCTCGGCGTGCTCCAGCAGGGTGGTGCCGTACGCCTGCGAGGCGAAACCGGTGAGGGGGGCGTACAACGGGCCGTCGGCGTAGGTGCGTTCGTGCCGCAGCCGCCCGCCGGTGTCGACCGAGCCGGTCACCGGGCGGTCGCCGACCAGGATGTCGCCGCGCGGGTGGTGGTAACGGTCGATGTCGGCCCGCCGGTTGGCCGGGTTGTGCTCGTAGGTCCCGCCCTCGAACAGCTGCACCCGCGCCGCGTTCACCAGCAGGGCGGCGAGCAGCAGCAGGCAGAACAGCCCGGCGTGCCGCACGGTCCGGGTCACGACGCCCGCTCCTCGGGGCGGGCGGGCGAGGCGCCGGACGCGTCCGCGGCGTCCCCCGCGTTGCCCGCGTCCTCGGCGTCCTCCGCGTCCTCCGCCTCTTCGGCGTCCTCCGCGTCGTCCGTGTCACCCGCCTCGTGCCGGGCGGCTGCGTCGCCGAGCCGGATCAGCAGGGCGACGATCACCCAGTTGGTGACCACCGAGGACCCGCCCTGCGCGAGGAACGGCATCGCCATCCCGGTCAACGGGATGAGCCCGGTCACCCCGCCCGCGATCACGAACACCTGCACGGCGATCAGCGAGGCGAGCCCCACCGCCAGCAGCCGCCCGAACCGGTCCGGCGTCGACAGGGCGGCCCGATAGCCGCGTTCCACCAGCAGCGCGTACAGCACGATGACGGCGCTCAGCCCGGCCAGGCCGAGCTCCTCGCCCGCCGTGGCCAGGATGAAGTCCGACTTGGCGGCGAAGCCGATCAGCACCGACTGCCCCTGGCCCAGCCCTTCACCGAACAGCCCGCCCGCAGCGAAGGCGAAGAGCGACTGGGCGAGCTGCCCGGCGCCCAGCCCCGCCTCGACGGAGGCGAACGGGTCCAGCCAGTCGGCCACCCGCCCGCGCACGTGCGGCTCCATCCGTGCCACGGCCGTCGCGGCGGCCGACAGCAGCACCAGCCCCAACGCGATCCAGCCGAGGCGGCCGGTGGCGACGTAGAGCAGGATCACGAACAGGGCGAAGAAGAGCAACGAGGTCCCCAGGTCCCGCTCCAGGACCAGGATGCCGACGCTCAGCAGCCAGATCGCCACCACCGGCCCCCACGCCCGTCGCCCGCTCCCGGCGAGCGCCTCGCGGCGCGCGGCCAGGTGCCCGGCGAAGAACACCACCAGCAGCACCTTGGCGAACTCGGCCGGCTGCAGCGAGAAGCCGGCCATCCGGATCCAGATCCGGGCGCCGTTGACCGCGGGGAAGAACACCGGGAGCACCAGCAGCACCGTCGCGGCGATCCCGCAGGCCCGGGCGGCGGGCCGCAGCGTGCGGTGATCGCGCAGCAGCCACACCACGGCGATGAACAGCCCGACCCCCAGCGTCGACCACACCAGCTGCGCGGGCGCGGCCCGCTCGCCGGGGGTCTCCAGGTCGAGACGGTGGATCAGCACCAGGCCCAGGCCGTTCAGCAGCACGGCGATGGGCAGCGGCAACGGGTCCGCGTGGGGCGCCCGCAGCCGCACCACCACGTGCGCGGCCAGGGCCAGCGCCCCGAGCCCGGCGCCGTGACGGACGGCGTCGGGCGGGACGTGACCGGTGCGGGCCAGGCCGACGGCGCAGTAGCCGCACACGGAGAGGAACACGGCGAGGACGATCAGGGCGAGCTCCGCGCCCCGGCGGCTGACGGGCGCCGCCGTGGCGGACGTGGGCCCGGCCGCCTTCCAGTCCCGCGTGGCCTGGGTGGTCATGGGTCGGAACGTAGCAAGCGTGGGCCGTGATGTCCCGTTATGTCAGTGCGTCGGGCCGCACCAGCGCGGGGCGGGTCCGATGTTGTCGATGTACCGGGCGGGACCCCAGGCCCAGGTGCCGTCGGCGAGCAGGTACCACAGCGGGTTGCCGTCGACGGTCTCGCCGGGCGTCTTGCAGAAGATGTCGACCACCGCGCCGTGGGGGGCGAAGCCGATCACCTCGCTGCCACGGGTGGGCGAGGTGTGCAGCTGGAGCCCGCCGCGGGCGGTGACGACGCCCTGGTAGAACCGCTCGTCCGGCGGGGTGGGGTGGCTCTGCCCGGCGACGGCGGGCGCGGCCCCGGCGCAGAGCAGGGCGATGGCGGCGGCGCCCATGGCGACGCGGGACAGGGAACGGCGCAGGGCCATGCTGACCTCCGGTGTGTCGGACCCGTTACGTGCTGCCACGCTAGGCACGCCGGGGTCGCCCCGGCGCGCCGTGCAGCGCCGTCCGGGTGCCGCGGCCGCCGCGGCCCTCGGGGGCGGTGCGGGGGCCTTGGGTGTGTGGGCGGCGCAGGTAAGTCCTGGATGTGCTGCTCCAGCAGCACATCCAGGACTTACCTGG
>NZ_JBRIOU010000004.1:406423-410119 GCF_053474865.1 Streptomyces sp. CO7 | reverse complement strand
GCCCGGGGTGGGTCAGGTGGGCAGCGGGGCGGCCCCGTCCGGGGTCAGCAGGCCCGCCATGAGGTCGCCGTCCCGCTCCAGGCGGGCCAGGACGTCCGGCGCCCGCAGGGTCAGCCGTTCCGGCGCGCCGGAGGCGACCTCCTCCCAGGACACCGGCGCCGACACCGCCGCCGTCGGCCTGGCCCGCACCGTGTACGGCGTGGCCGTCGTCTTCTTCGCCGCGTTCTGGCTCCAGTCGACGAACACCTTCCCGGGCCGAAGGCTCCGCGTCATCCGGTGCAGCACCAGCCGCGGCATCGCCGCCTCCGCCTCGACCGCCAGCGCCTTCGCGTACGCGCTGGTCCGCTCGGACGACGCGCCCCGCACCGCCGCCAGCAGGTGCAGGCCCTTGGAGCCGGAGGTCTTCGGGTACGCCTCGATCCCGTCCCCGGCCAGCCGGTCCCGCAGCCACAGGGCCACCTCGCAGCACTCCTCCAGCCCGGCCGGGGGCCCCGGGTCCAGGTCGAACACCAGCCGGTCCGCCTCCCCGGGGGCGTCGGCGAGCCACTGGTGGGTGTGGAACTCGGTCACCAGGTTCGCCGTCCACATCAGCGAGGGGAGGTCCTGCACCATCACCATCCGCGACGGCCCGTCCGACCGCGGGACGTCCGCCGTGGTGACCCACTCGGGCGTACCGGGCGGCACGTTCTTGGCGAAGAACACCTGACCGTGCGGCCCGTCGGGATACCGCAGGAAGGACACCGGCCGGTCCCGCAGGTGCGGCAGCAGCGCCCCCGCGGCCGTCGCGTAGTAGTGCAGCAGCTCCCCCTTGGTGAAGCCGTCCTCCGGATGGATCACCTTCTCCAGGTTGGAGAGCGGGATCCTCCGCCCCTCCACCTCTGTGATCGGCGTCATACGATGAGAATCCCACGCATCATGGCCATATCGGTGCAACTCCGGCGAAAGGGTGCTGAACGTGCGATCGATCTGGAACGGCGCCATCTCCTTCGGCCTGGTCAGCATCCCGATCAAGCTGGTGAACGCGACCGAGAACCACAACGTCTCCTTCCGGCAGATCCACACCGAGGACGGCGGCCGGATCCGCTACCGCAAGGTCTGCGAGCTGGAGGACAAGGAGGTCAGCCAGTCCGAGATCGGCAAGGCGTACGAGGAGTCGGACGGCTCGATGATCCCCATCACCGACGAGGACCTCCAGCAGCTCCCCATCCCGACCGCCAAGACCATCGAGATCGTCGCCTTCGTGCCGTCCGAGCGGATCGACCCGATGCAGATGGAGTCCGCCTACTACCTCGCGGCCGGCGGCGCGCAGGCCGCCAAGCCGTACACGCTGCTGCGGGAGGCGCTCAAGCGCAGCAACAAGGTCGCCATCGCCAAGTTCGCCCTGCGCGGGCGGGAGCGGCTGGGGATGCTGCGGGTGGTGGAGGAGGCGATCGTCATGCACGGTCTGCTGTGGCCCGACGAGATCCGGCAGCCGGCGGGTGTGGCCCCGGAGGGGGACGTGAAGATCCGCGACCAGGAGCTGGACCTGGCGGACGCGCTGATGGACACGCTCGGCGAGGTCGACATGGACGACCTGCACGACGAGTACCGCGAGGCGGTGGAGGAGATGGTCGCCGCCAAGGCCTCGGGCCAGGAGGCACCGGCCTTGCCGGAGGCGCCCGCGGGCGGCGGCAAGGTGCTCGACCTGATGGCCGCGCTGGAGAACAGCGTCCGCGCGGCGCAGGAGTCGCGCGGCGAGAGCGGGGAGGTGCGCGAGATGAACCGGTCGCGCACGACGCCGAAGGACACCTCCGGCAAGAAGTCCACCTCCACGGCGGCGAAGAAGACCACCGCCAAGAAGACGGCCTCCTCCCGCGCCGGTTCCGGGGGCTCGGGTTCCGGCTCCTCCAAGAAGTCCACGAGCTCCGGCAGCGGCGGCAAGAAGGCGGCCGCGAAGAAGACCCCCGCGAAGAAGGCGGCCTCCCGCAAGCGGTCCGCGTGACGCCCGGGGTCCCTTCCGCAAGCGGTCCGCCCGGAGCCCGGAGCCCGGGGTCCGTCGACAGCGACCCGCCCGCCGAGGTCCGCCCGGGGCCCGGGGAGCCTGAGGCCGGGTCTGCCCGATGCCCGGGGCCCGTCCTCGGAGGTCCGCCCGGCGCCCGCAGCCCGTCCGTCCGCAGCCCGTCCGTCCGCAGGGCTCCGGCCGGGGCCTGACGCACGGGGGCTGACGCCCGACGCGAGGGCCCGATGCCAGGTGCCCCGGGCCCGGTCAGAGTTCCTGGGTGGGCCAGTTGAGGAGGCGGGCGCCGATCGCCGCGGTCTGCAGCGTGTAGCGGTGCGCGGGGTCCGCCGCGTCCGCGCCCGTCAGCTTGCGGATCCTCTCCAGCCGGTAGGTCAGCGCCCGCACGCTCAGCGACAGCCGCCGCGCCGCCTCGGCCGCCACGCACCCGGAGTCGAAGTACGCCGTGAGCGTGTCCAGCAGCGGCTGCGCCCCGCCCCGGGCCCCCCGCAGCGGGCCCAGCGCGCTCACCACCAGGTCCGCCAGCGCCTGCCGGTCCCGTGCCAGCACCGGGTAGACCAGCAGGTCCGCCGCCATCAGCACCGGCCCGTCGAACCCCAGCCGCTCGGCCATCTCCAGGGTGCTCAGCGCCTCCTCGTACGACTGGACGACACCCCCGGGGCCGCCGTGGGAACGCCCCACCGCCACCCGACCGCCGTCCGTCGCCGCGTACGCCTGCTTGGCGAACCAGTGGAGGACGTCCTCCGCGTCGCCGGGCGCGACGCACAGCAGCCGGCCGTCCTTGGTCGTGACCAGGATGCGCCGGCTGTCGAACCGCGCGGTCATCGCCCGCGCCACCTGCCGCGGTACCGCGTCGCCCTCCTCGTACGCGGCCGGCCCTTCGGCCACCGCCACCGCGTGCGCCCGCGCCAGCCGCAGCCCGAACCGCTCGGCGCGCTCGGCCAGCCGGCCAAGGTCGCTGCGGCCGAGCAGCAGGTCGTCGATGAACTCCCGCCGCGCCGCCTCCTCCTGGCGGATCGCCTGCCGCTGCGCCCGCTCGTACCCCTCGGCGAACGAGTCGACCGCCTGCTGCACCGCGGCCAGCGCGCAGTCCGTCGAACTCGAGTTCCCGGGACGTCCGTCGGCGGACGAGGGCCAGGCGTCCCGGGCCGCCGTCAAGTGCGCGCTGACCATCCTGCGCAGCCCCAGCCCGGCCTCCGCGGCCTGCTCACCCAACTCCCGTCGGGACTCCAGTTCGTCGCGGCTCAGACGGCGCCCGGTGGCCGCTACCTCCGCGAGCATCCGGTCGAACCCCGCCAGGAACGTCGCCGGTTCCACCCCGGACGGCATCGCCCCACCCCCAAATCTTGACGTGTTCTTGACGCTTCTCCGGAAGGCTGACCTTAGTCAACACTGCCGGAATCCGGCAATGCGGTGGCGTGGCACCGCAGTTCATGATGAGGGGGAGGGAGCACGACGGATGACTCCGGTTCCGGACCCCGGCAGCGCGCCGGGGTCCGGAACCGGAGCCCTCGTCCGAGACCTCGGCGTCGCGTGAACCGCACCGGCTGTCGGTGCCCCGTGCCACGCTGCACCACGACCGCGACCGCCCTCTGACCGCGACCAAGCCGACCGCCTCCGCGAGCCCGCGCAGGCCCGCCTCCGCACGCCCGCGAGGGAAGGAGATCCTCCGATGGCCCCCTACCTGATCCCCGTGGCCC
>NZ_JBRIOU010000004.1:394141-406323 GCF_053474865.1 Streptomyces sp. CO7 | reverse complement strand
CCCTCCTGCTGATCGCCGTCTCCACGGCGTTCCAGATGCGCCGCGACCGCCGCTGCGTCGAGGCATTCCTGCCGTGCGACGAGAACGAGCCGTTGAGCTGACGGTCCGCCCGTTTCCGCCCCGTCGGTCTTCGCCCTTCGCTAGGGTCCCGGACGGACCGACCGGCCGGCCCGTCAGCCCTGCGCCGTCCGTCCGTCCGCGCCCGTCCCGCCGACCGAGAAGGCCCCGCCGTGTCATCCGAACGTCCGCCGTCCGCCGAACCCGACACCACCGTGGAGGCCGGCCGCGCCCCGGCGGCCCGCCGTCACCGTCTGCTCCGCGTGCGCGCGGTCCTCACGGTCTGCGCCCTGGCCTCCACGGTGCTGCTCACCGCCGCCTGCGGGGACAGTTGCGCCTCCACCACGCGCAAGGGCCGCTCCGGCGGATCGTCGGGCGACTCCTCGTCCTGCTCGGGGTCCACCGGCTACAGCGGGAGCTATCACAACGACTACGACGATGACGACGACTACGGATCGGGTTCCGGGTCCGGCTCGGACGACTCCTCGGACTCCTCCGGGTCCGACGACTACTCGCCGCCGGCCGAGGAGTTCCCCGCCGAGGCGCGGCCCGGGAACGCCACCCAGATGCTCACCGTGCAGCTGAACGCCCAGTACGGCCCCGAACTCACCGCCTGGCGCAAGGACGCAGGCGGCGACTGGGCCGTGGCCTTCTCCGCTCTCTCCCCGGGCGACTTCGACCACGACGTCCCCGACGGCACCTACCCCGTCACGACCGCGTTCGGCAACGTCGAGGCGCCCTCCGGCACGACGTTCACCTACCGCCGTGTCACCAAGGGCAGCTACCAGGGCCTCGACCTGCCGGCGCCGGACGGGAGTCCGCTCTACGGCATCGTCGTCGACACGGGCAGGCCGGAGAGCACGCTCGTCCACGGCAACGTCACCCCCGGCGACGCGGACATGCGCATCAACGACACCGACATGGAACGCGTGCTGACCTGGCTGAACCCGACCGCGCACCCGCGCATCGCCTTCATCGGCGGCTACGGCGAGTAGGCCGGCCGGCAGGCGGCGGCCGGAAGGCCGGTCCCTCAGCAGTCCGGTCGCTGAGCAGTCCGGTCGCTGAGCAGTCCGGTCGCTCAGCAGTCCGGTCGATCAGTAGTCCGGGAACTGGATGAGCCGGTCCTTCCGCCCCGCGATCTCCGGCTGGTACACCTCGGCGTCCCAGTCCTCGCGCTCCACCGGCTCGAGCCCGATCGACACGGCCCCCTGCCGCACCCCGAACGCCTCCTGCACCGCCTCCGAGACCCGGGCCGCCAGCCGCGCCCGGGTCTCGTCGTCCAGGTCCTTGGGGAAATGCTTGATGATCACGTGCGGCACGACGCCTGGCCCCTCTCGTAGGTGCTCGTAGCAGGCGCACGGCCACCGCGCGCCGCCCCCGATGGTGCCACCTACCGCTTGGCGGCCCGGTACCGGCGCTGCAGCTCCGTCAGCCGCTCCGGCCGCTTCGCCCCGTTGAGCTCCGCCAGCAGGTCGTCCGGGCACAGCTCGTAGTGGTCGCCCCAGTGGTGCCGCCCCCGGTTGTCCCAGATCCGGTATCCGCCCGGCACCCCACGCGCCACGTAACGCCGCCTTGCCACCCTGCCTCCTGTCCTCCCGCACCGGGGGGCACTGTAGGACGGGACGACGTCGAGGCGCAGCCCGATATCCAGGGGCGCCGTCCCGCAGGCCCCTGACACCATGCCGCCATGGCCACCCCGTCGCCCGACCCCGAGTACGCGATCACCACGATGTACTCGGTGCCCGACGACGCCTGGTACCTGGAGCTGGACCTCGTCGGCACGCAGCGCGCCGTCGTCACGGCGATCGTCCCGGACGAGGACCCGGCGCGGGAGCCGACCGTCTGCTTCGGGGCGCGGGCGCCGGAGGAGCACCTTGACGTCCCGTACGCGGTGATGGCCTGGTTCCTGTCCGTCGTCGAGGAGGAGATCCACCGCTCCCGGGCCTGGATGCGGCTGCGCCCCGACCTGGTGGAGGTGGTCCACGACCTCCGCCAGGAGCACCTGGGCATGGTGTCCGACGACGACTTCGACGGCGTCCTCGCCGACCTGCGCGACACCGTCGCGGACTCGGACCTCCCCGCCGTCCTCGCGGCCGCCTTCGGGCGGAAGCCGGACGGCAGCTTCGTGAGCGACGACCTCACCGCGCCCTGAGGGGGCCCGTCAACGCAGGGTGTCGACGTACGCGCTGCCCGCGTCGGACAGGTCCCGGACCTGCTGCCGCACGGCCTTGAGGGACACGTCGCGGTCCTCGGCGAGGTAGAGCCAGTCGACCTCCATGTCCCAGGCGCGCTCGGAGCCCTGGAAGGGCAGGTCGATGAACCACGCGCTGAAGTGCACGCCCATCGCCTCGCGCGGAAAGTACGCGTCGTCGGTGCGGAACAGGACGCGGCCGTCCACCGAGTAGGTGGTCCCACCGTCGACGGCCGTGATCATCAGGGTGTGCCAGCCGCCGCCCAGTTTCTCGACGGTCGCGCGGGTCACGCGGTCGCCGGCGTCGACCTCGCGCCAGCTGGTGGTGTCCAGCCGGGGGCCGTACGCGCCCCAGCCGCCGTTCGGCATGTACTCGAAGTCGAGTTCGCTGTACCGCTTCGACCGCTGGTCCGGCGAGATGGCGAAGAAGGACTGGCTGACGTGGTCGCCGTCGCGCCCTCCGGCCGGGCGGTCGCTGAACCGGACGCGCGCGGCGAGGGTGCCGGTGCGGAACCTCGGCGCGGTGTGGATCTCCACCTGGCGGGTGCCGGCCCGGGTGCCGTCCGTCCCGGCCCGCAGCCGCAGCACCTGGTCGGACGCGGAGCCGGAGCCCTCACGCGTAGCCGTGCCCCCGCCCGCACCCGCGTCCGGCGCCACGGCGGGGAAGGTGATCCCCGCCGTGGCCCAGGTGTCCGCGATCCCCGGGCCGCCCGCGCCGGTGCGCACGCGCCAGCCCCCCGCCTCCAGGGCGGGGTCGGCGGGACCCGTGTAGTGGAAGTCGTCGAAGAGGACGCCGTCGGGGGCTTCGCCGGCTGCCGCGTCCCTCGGCCCCTGAGGCGCGGACGCGGCCCGGCTGCCGGGCTCGTCGCCCCAGACCAGCCCGCCCCGCAGGTAGGCGGTCACCGTGCGCGAGGGCCCGTACCGGGTGAGGGCCGGGTCGTAGGACGGGTCGTCGGTCTGATCCAGCCGCCCGTGGTCCAGGCGGTACAGCTGGAGGCCGATGCCCTTGCTCGACCCGCCGGGCGGCAGGGTTCCCGCGGCTGGGGAGAAGCCGACCTCGAGGTAGCGCAGGTCCTTCGTCGTCGTCCCGACGCGCAGGGTCACCCGCGAGCAGTCCAGCGAGGTCCGGACGCAGTTGGCGCCGTACCCCGTGCCGGGCTTGCCGCCCTGCAGTGTCCCGCCCTGCGGTGGCTCGCCCTTCACCCCGTCGTCGACCCGGAAGTGATAGCGCAGCACCACGTCCGAAAGCCGCACGGCGCGGTCCGAGGTGTTGGCCACTTCCAGCCACGGCGCCGCCACCTCCGCCCGGGCGGAGGTCGTGGCGCGGTACCGCACGGTCAGTGCGGGGGCGTCCTCCCCGTCCGCGCGCAGCTGCGGGACCAGGAAGACGCCGACGCCGGCCGCCGCCGCCAACGCGGCCGCCACCACGAGCGCCGGCACCAGCCGTCCTCGCGTTCCTCGACGGCCACGGCGGCGGGGGTGGAGGCGACGGCGGCTCATGGTGGCTCCTCGGCGGACTACGGGGGAGGGGGCAGGAGCGAGGGGACGCGATGTCCGCTTGGTCCGCACATCTGCACGACCGCGCCATCGTAGTGGTGGCTGAAAAGCGCACCCACCGCCTATGACATCAGTCACCCGGTATGCCACTCGGGTGTCCGGATTGCCCGTATCAACCCCCCTGGTCACACCGTGGGGTGGTGATAAGCCACCCTCGGCGACCCGAGGGCACGTCGGCCAGGCCGTGCGGTGACCCCGGTCGAGGGTCGAAATCCGGAAAGCTGAGGTAATTTTGTTGAGCTTTCACGTAATCATCACATCGTGCGGGCCGATGACGTTCGACATGGGGTGGGAGAAGGCTTTGTCGGCCACTACGGCGCGTCGTGCGCGCAAGCAACCGGGGACCAGTGCGGCGCACAGCCGGCACCGCAGGGGCCGTGGCGCCGCCCATTCGGTCGGCGGCCTACTGACCGAGCTGCTGTACGAGACGGTCGTGATCGTCCCCGCGCGCAACGAGGAGGTCGGCGTCCTCATGTCGCTGGACTCCCTCGCGGCGCAGACCCGTCGTCCTGACCTGATCATCGTGGTCGTCAACAACTCCACGGACCGCACGATGGAGTTCGCCCAGCAGTTCGCCGACGAGGTGACCTCGCCCCTCACCGTGGTGCTCAACTTCGAGGACAATCCGCACAAGAAGGCCGGCGCCCTCAACCTGGGCCTGCGCTGGCTGCGGGACGCGGTCGGCGGCCGGCTCACCGGGGCGGTGGGGCACGTCCTGGTGATGGACGCCGACACCGAGCTCCACCCCCGGTTCGTCGAGCGGGCCCGCAACGTGCTCGCCTCCGACCCGGAGCTCGGCGGCGTCAGCGCCGCCTGCCTGGGCCGCACCGGTCTGTGGCGCAGTCCCTGGCAGCGCTACCTGCTCGGCATGCAGATCATCGAGTACGCCCGCGCCGCCAACGGCCGCTTCCGCAAGGACGTCCACACCATGGCGGGAGCCGGCTCCTTCTACCGGGCGGAGGCCCTGCAGAGCCTGCTGGACTGGAGGGGCGCGGTGTTCTGGGAGGACCACCGCAACCTCGTCGAGGACTACGAGACCACTCTGGCGCTCAAGGAGTCCGGCTGGAAGGTCACCGCCAACCAGCTCTGCATCGCCTACACCGACCTCATGCCGACCCTGCGCGAACTGATCCAGCAGCGGGAGCGGTGGAGTCGCGGGACCGTGGACACCCTGCGCTACCGCGGGTGGACCAAGTTCACCTGGCACACCATTGCCACGCTGGTACTGGGCCTCCTCGGCCTCTCGTACATCCTGGGCTACGGCACCACCCAGATGATCGTCGTCGCCCGCCAGGGCTTCTCGGACAACCCGCTGCTGGTCGTCCTCCTGGCCTTCTGGCTCCTCCACCCCGCCCTGCGGGTCAGGAACCTTGGCTGGAAGGCGATGCTCGTCGAGGCGCTGCTGCTGCCCGAGCTGGTCTACATGCTGGTCCGCGCCTACTGGCTGCTGTCCTCCGTCGTCAAGTCGTACGTGACCCGCGTCACGGCGTGGAAGTAACCACGAAGGCAGGCAGACACCGTGAACTCACTCAAGGGCTTCGGCATCCTCGCCGCGTTCGGCGGCCTGATCTACGTCATGAGCAAGGCCGACCGTCTCGACCGGCTCGTGCTGGTCCTCACCGTCGCGGTGGTCGCCGGCTCGCTCCTCCTGTGGGCGGCCGCCGTCCGCCGGGCCCGTCAGGACCGCCGCGCCGCCCGCGGGCCGGGCCGTGGAGTCTCCCGCCGGGCGGCCCGGGGCTGATCCTCGGTCCGGGGCTGGTTCTCGGCCCGGGACCGGTCCTCGGCCCGGGTCGACCTCCGGCCCGGGATCAGTTCTGCGGAGCCGCCCATGCCTCGGGGGCGAAGTGCTGCGCGTCGTCGAGCCACGGCGTCTCGTCCTCCCCGAAGTCGGGGGCCTGGAACGGCTGGGTCACCGGAGGCGGTGACGACACGGCGGCGGTGCGGTGCTGCTGGGCCCCGTCGGGGGCGGAGAACAGCGAGGTGAGTTCGATGAGGGGGACTTCCGTTCGGTGACGGGCCCGCGGGGATCGCGGAGCCCGGGTGTCGTGGCAGCCGGCCGACCGGCCGTGGCCGGTGGCCAGGCGCGACGACGGCGCAAAGGCACAGGGCTAGAGCTTGCTCATCTTGGCGTACGGGCTCAGGATCCGCTCCTGCGTGGGACCGAAGTCCACCAGCGCGGCGATCCCGTCCTCGATGCCGATCACCCGGCCGAGACCGAACAGGTCGTGCGTGACCCGGTCGCCCACGGCGAAGTGCTTGAGGGGAGGCGCGACCGGAGCCTTGAACGGGCTGGTCGGCAGATGACGTTTAGGTGCTGCTGACTTTGTCATTACTGCCAGTATGCGCCCGACGGGGCGGCTGGGGAGGACCTTGTTCCTGTGAATTGTGCCCGGAGCGGGCGGGGGAGGGGCCGGCCGGCCGCTCGGGCATGCGAAAAGCCCCCCGGCGGGTGCCGGAGGGCCTCTCGTTCACGTGCCGCGGAGACGCTCCCGCGAGCCGACGCGTCCGCAGTCGGTGGGACGACCGGTCAGATCTTCACGCCCTTGGTGGCGAGGAACTTGGCCGGGTCGACGGCCGAACCGTAGTTGGCGGTCGTGCGGATCTCGAAGTGCAGGTGAGGACCGCTGGAGTTGCCGGTGTTGCCGGACAGGGCGATCTGCTCGCCGGTGTTCACCTTCTCGCCGATGTTCACCTGGATCTTGGAGAGGTGGGCGTACTGCGAGTAGGTGCCGTTGTCGTGCTTGATGACGACGGCGTTGCCGTAGGCGGGGCCGTCACCGGCGCCCCAGCCGCCGGCCTTGACGACGGTGCCCTCGTGGGCGGCGAAGACCTTGGTGCCGGTCGGGACGGCGAAGTCCTGGCCGGAGTGCTTGTGCGCCCACATGCCGCCGTTCTGGGCGAAGCTGGCGGACAGCTTGTAGTGCTGGACCGGGTCGACCCAGCTCGGCTTGGCGGCCTTCTTGGCCTCGGCGACGGTGTGGACGCCGGTGGCCGCGGTGCCGGCCGCCTCGGGGGCGCCGGCAGCAGTCGCGACTCCGGCACCCAGCACGACCGAGGCTCCCATGCCGGCTGCCAGGACGGCGGCGCGGGTGCGGAGGGCGGAGGTACCGGTGGTGCGGAGCGAGACGCGCTGGAACATGCGGAACCCTTTGGCTCGGAGATCAGGACTGCCGCCGGTTAACCAGGACGGTGCCCGGCGACGGGTTCATTGGTAACCGGACCCCGGGCCGCCTGACAAAGGTGTGATCTACGAACCTTCTTCGTAATAAGGTCACTGCCGTGCCCTAGTGGCCTATAACGCCTCAAAGCTGTGCAAAACGGAAACATGCAGGTGAGGCCGGTGTGAACCGGCCTCACCTGCACGTACGGGCGTCGTGGCGCCGCCCCGCCCGTGCCACTAGGCGCCTTAGGAGGTGACCTGGGCCCTATGGGACACCTCACCGGCGGGCCCTCATTTCGAGGCTGTCCGGGACTGTTCGCGGCGGTCGGGAGGCGAGCCTTCACCACGCGGCGAAGGGCGGATCAGGCGGTCGCGCCGCCCTTCCAGTCGACGAGCTGGACGATGACCCCGTTCGGGTCGCGGACCTGGAAGGCGCGCTCGCCCCACTCCTCCACGGTCAGCGGCATGGTGATCGGCACTCCCGCGTCGGTCAGGCGTGCCAGCTCCCCCTCCAGGTCGTCGACCTCGAAGGCCAGGATCAGGCCCTGGGCGCGGTCGTCGCGCTGGTCGGCGGGCAGGGTCTCCAGGCCTCGCCGCAGGAAGACCACGTTCATGGCGACGTCCTCGCGGGCGAGAGAGGCGAACCCGTCGGCCGCCATCTTCTCGACGAAGCCGAAGTGGTCCTGGAGGAAGGCGCTGGAGGCGATGACGTCCTCGACGTTGAGGGAAACGGCGCATGCGGTGATCTTCATGAGGCCTCCTGAGGGGTCCCGGCGGGACCGGCGAACCGGCCCGCTTTCTCTGTACGTTGTATATTGTACAGCGTTCAGAAAAGGTTCGCGGGGAAAATCAGATCCATGCCGACCGAACGAACCAGCGCGGGCGATCCCGCCAGCACTCTGCGCCTGCTGTGGCGCGACGCCCTGGGGGAGCTGCGGGCCGACGAGCCCGCCGGAACCCGCCGCGGTCCCCGCCGGGCACTGAGCGTCGACGCCGTGGTGGACACCGCGACGCGGCTCGCCGACGCCGAGGGGCTGGAGGCGCTCACCATGCGCCGGGTGGCCGGTGACCTGGGCGTCGTCCCGATGACCCTCTACACCTACGTCCCCGCCAAGGCCGAGCTGCTCGACCTGATGCTGGACGCCGCCTACGCCCGGATGCCGCGCGCGGACACCACCGGGCGCCCTTGGCGGGAGAAGGTGACCGCCGTCGCCGAAGAGAACCGCGCGCTGTTCACCCGCCACCCCTGGGCCGCCACCGTCTCCACCGTCCGGCCGCCGCTCGGCCCGGGACAGATGGCGAAGTACGAGCACGAGCTCGCCGCGTTCGACGGACTCGGCCTGGACGACGTCACCATGGACGACTGCCTCACCCATCTGCTCGCCTTCGTCCAGGCGAACGCCCGCACGGCCGCCGCCGCGCAGGCCGCCGGAGCCGACGGAGGCATGGACGAGCAGGAGTGGTGGGAGGCCAACGCCCCCCTGCTCGACCAGGTCCTCGACCCGGCCGTCTACCCCCTCGCCTCACGCGTCGGCACCGCCGCGGGCGAGGCCCACGGCAGCGCGCACGACCCGGACCACGCGTACGCCTTCGGGCTGAGCCGGGTGCTGGACTCGTTCGCGGCGCTGATCGAGGCCGGGGGATAGGGAGTGGGCCGGCGTCGCCCTTCCGCCGGTCGGAGCCGGGCCGACGCCGCCCCTTACGCCGCTCGAGGCCGAGGAACGGGGTGGACCGGTGCCCCCCTCACCGCGCGGGGGCCGGGGAGGGAACGGGTGGTGACGGCCCTCAGGCCCTGCGCCCCGCGGCCTCCTCCAGCCACGCCACCACGCGCTCGCGGGCCCGCGCGTCGAGGGCCTGCTCGTGGGGCTCGGCACGGTCGAAGCGGTGGAAGTACGCGCCGCGCACGCCCGCCAGCTCGGAGTCGAGCGCGACGCGCAGCACCGGCAGCGTGCCGTCGTCGAGCGTGGACCTGACCGTCAGGGCGCTCTCCCTGACCATGGGGGTGGGCATCTCCCGCGCCGGGTGCACGACGTTCACCGGGACGCCGTCGCGGGCCAGCTCGATCGCGGACATCACCAGGGCGACCTTGCTGCGGCAGTACGCCACCACGCCGTCGTAGTCGCGCTCGAAGCCCAAGTCGTCAAGCGCGAGCGGCAGTTGCCCCATGCTGCCGACCTGCACGACACGTCCTTCCGGCGTCAGCGCACCGGCCAGCTCCCTGGCGACCAGATGCGGCGTGACGGCGTTGACCGCCATCCGCAGCTCCACGCCGGCCGCGTTGGTCCCGCGCACGGACGGATCGGCGCCGCCGCCGACGGCCGCGTTGTTCACCACCAGGTCCAGCGGGCCCTCCTCGGCGACCGCCGCGCACATCCGCCGGACCGCCGCGTGGTCGGACAGATCGCACTCGACGGCCAGCGGCGCGGGCGCGCCCATCGTCTCCGCGGCCGCCACCAGCTCCTTCACCCGCACCTCGGCGCGCACCGGCAGCACCAGCCGCCACCCTCGTCGCGCCAGGTCCAGGGCGATCTCCCGCCCGAGACCGGAGGAGGCTCCCGTCACCAGGGCGGTTCTCGGCGTGATGCTGCTCATCCTGCGACGTCCGTTCTTCCCGGCGCCGAGCGGCGCCCCCGTGCGGTCCGATCGTGCATCGTGGACCGGGGGCGGGACCCCGCCCCATCGACGCCAGGCAAGCACACGTGGCTCCGCAGGGACCCCCCACAACACCGTGATCCCGCCAGGCGAGTTGGGGTCCCGGCCCGGTGGGTCCGACCCCGCTTCGTGTCCTGCAGGCGGTGGTAGGCGCCGCAGCGCGATCCCCGGCAAGCCGGCGGGCATGCCGCTGCTCGCCGAGGACGCGACGGTGACCTGCTGCCACTTCCGCGACAGATCCGGGTCACGGGGCCCAGGTCAGGCGGGGAAGCCCGAGGCGCGTTGCCGCGCGGGACTCAGTTGCGGTACCGGAAGAGGATCCGGCCCCGGCTCAGGTCGTACGGGCTCAGCTCCACGAGCACGCGGTCGAAGGGGAGGATCCGGATGCGGTTCTTGCGGATCTTCCCGCTGATGTGCGCGAGCACGTGGTGCCCGTTCGGCAGTTCCACCGTGAAGGTGGCGTTGCGCATGCACTCGACGACGGTGCCTTCCATCTCCAGGCCGTTCGCTTTCCTTGCCAAGACGTCTCGCTTCCGCGGTGAGTAGTTCGACTGTTCGATGTGAGTGGTGTGCCGGTGACCCGGCAGGTGTGACCTGTCCTTCGTCTGCCCGGTGGCGGCCGGTTCGGTCACCGGGTCAGGCAGGGGCGGTGACCGCCCCCCGGTCTCCGCCCGGCAGGACCGTGCGCGCGCCCCGCCGTCAGGACCGGGACGTGGCCGGGAGGCCGGCACCCGCCCCGTGACGGTGGGGCGCATGCCGTGCGGATGCCGGTCCTGGTCCCGTGACGGGTGGCGCGCGCCTGCGCCGTGAACGGTCGGAGGTCAGGGCCGCACCAGCTCCAGGGAGGCGCCGGCCCGCCGCGCCCCCGCGCCCTCGAGCAGCGCGGTCGCCGCGACATCGGAGACGTCGGCCTCGGCCCAGGCGAAGCCGACGCCGTCGTGGGACAGCGTGTCCAGCGCGTGGGCCAGCAGCGCCCGCCCGATCCCGCGCCGGCGCTCGTCGGCCCGGACCGCGATCAGCCCGACCCGCGCCCGGCGGCGTACCCGCACCACCCGGACCAGCCCGACGTACGCGCCACCGTCCCCGCCGTCCCCATCGCCCCTTCGGTCGCCGGAACGGGCGGCGTCGTCCCGGACGGCCACCGCGTACTTCGACGGGTCCACCACCGTGTCCCCGGGTGGGCCCGCCACCAGCTCGGCCGGCAGGGCGTACCGGCCGGCCGAGGCACCGACCTCCTCCCGGATCGTGCGGTCCAGGGCGCGCAGCAGGCCCTCGTCCGCCTCCCCGGCGGGCAGGATCGTCACCCCCGCCGGCAGCGGCGCCGCCCCGAGTCCCGTCACGCGGGGGTCCGTGGGCAGGTCGTACGCCCACTCGCGGCGTCCGACGGTGAAGCCGAGCCGCTCCCAGCCGACGCGGCGGTCGTGGTCCTCGTCGCCGACCAGGGTGTGCAGCGGTTCGGGGAGATCCGCCAGCATCGCGGCGGCGAGCCGGTCGAAGGCGGCGTCCTGCCACACGTCGACGCTGAGGAAGAGCCGCCCGTCGGGCCGGCGTGAGACGTCGCCCTGGCCGACGACTGTCCCGTCGTCGGCCGCGGCCTCCCACCGGTCCTCCGCGACGCGCGTGACGCTGACTGTGCTGTTCATGGGTGTTGGCCTTTCAGGAGTGCCTCGGCGGAGGAAGGCGCTCCCGACGACACCACCTGGGTCAGTCGCACACCGTGACGGAAGGAGGGAGCACCCACCTCGAAACAACGTCGTTCACGGGTCTCACCTCCTTCGAAAGGTCACGGTCGACGGCAAGGTATCCCCGCGCCCCGCGTCCCGTCCAACTCTTTTTCCCCGCACGGCAGTCGGGGCGCCGGCCGCCCACCGGCGGACCCCGCGGACAACGACCTGGTGAGACCGGAAGGCGGCATACCGGGACCCGCCGCGCCGACTTCGTCCGGATATCACACCGGACCACGGGGTACCCGCATCGCCACGGCCCAGAGCCGAGCCCGGTCACGAGGCGACAGCAACGGAGATCCAGATGAAGGCCAGCCCCTCTGCAGCCATGCCTATCGCACAGGCATCGGCGGATCCCTGGACCACCCATCTCCTCTGTGACCGATATCAGCTCGAGGAGAAGATCGGGATGGGGGGCATGGCCGACGTCTACAAGGGCGTCGACACCCGCCTGCAGAGGCCCGTGGCCGTCAAGGTCTTCCGCACCGGGACGGACCACCGGGCCGAGGACTGCCTCGCCGCCGAGGCCGTCCTGCTCGCCGGCCTGCAGGGCCCTGGCCTGGTCACCGTCTACGACATGGGCCGCCACGACGGGCGTGCCTTCCTGGTCATGGAACTGGTCGACGGCCCCACGCTGCGCGACCTCCTGGAAGGCGGGGCCCTGACCCAGCGGCGGGTCGCCGAACTGGGCGCCGCGCTCGCCCAGGCGCTCGTCCACGTCCACCGGTCGGGCATAGTGCACCGCGACGTCAAGCCCTCCAACGTCCTCCTCGACACCGCCGCCGGCGCGCCCCACCTGGCCGACTTCGGCATCGCCCGCTTCGTCGACGCCACCCGCCAC
>NZ_JBRIOU010000004.1:393434-394041 GCF_053474865.1 Streptomyces sp. CO7 | reverse complement strand
CCCCGACGCCGCCCACTGCGCGAAGACCCTCGCCGCCCTGGCGGCCGGGCGCAGCCCCGCGGCGGCCCCGCTGCCGGTCCCGCCGTCGACGGACCTGGTGTTCCCCGCGCGGTCCGCGGAGCCGGACGCCGCGGTCACCCGGTCCGCCCCCCTCCCGGCCGGCCCGCGCCACGGCCGCCGCGTGGCCGTGGGCACCGTCCTCGCCGCCCTCTCCGTGGCCCTCGGCGCGACCGTCGCCCTCGCCCCCGACACCAGCGGCAACAACGACGACACCCGCGCCTCCGCCGCGGCGCCGCCCACCCAGCGCCCCTCCGGCAAGGCGAGCGCCGACGATGCCGCCGCCGACGCCACCGGCGACAGGGTCCCCCCGACCGTCTCCTACGCCGTCCCGGCCGCCAACCCGATGGGCTCGGCCGGCCGCAAGGCGGGGACCGGCAAGGCGGCGGCCGCGGACCGGGAGGCGAAGGGCGGGAACGGCAAGAAGGCCCACCCCGCCGAGGCCGGCGGCACGGAGAAGGGCGGCAAGGGAGACAAGGGCGGCAGGAGCGGCAACGGCGCCCACGGCAACGAAGGCCGCGGAACCGACGAGACCCCCGCCACCCCGAGC
>NZ_JBRIOU010000004.1:390985-393334 GCF_053474865.1 Streptomyces sp. CO7 | reverse complement strand
ACCCCGGGCCGGACCGAACAGTCCGAGCCCGGTACGCCCCAGGGGGGCACCGGCTGACACGGGACCCCCACGGCCCCACCGTGGCCGAGCGGGAGGCCGCGTCGCGGCAGGCCGGGGCGGCGATGGGGCCCCGCGTGTCTACATGACGGGTCCGGACGGCACGCCGGCCGAAATTGGCGGGCTGGACGAGATGATCACCGACGTGAAGCGTTCGAGCGGGCAGGCCGCCCCGGAGACGACCGCGCCCGAGCAGGGCCTCCGTCCCGGTGGACAGAGCAAGTGACCACCCGCTCCCGGTCGGGCGGCGAAAACCCGACCCGCCCTCCTCGCCGTGCAGGAGGATGACCAGGATCACGAGACCCTGAGACGCCCGAACGGGAGCGCACGATGCCGCACATCACCGTCGACTACTCCGAGTCGCTGACCGAGGCCTTCGACCGCCCCGGCTTCGCACGCGAACTGCATCCGCTCACCGCCGACATCGCCAAGACCGCCGTCGGCAACTGCAAGACCCGCTTCCGCCGCGTGGAGGAGACCTACGTCGCCGAAGGGGCGCCCGGCAACGCGGTGGTCCACGTCGAGATCACGCTCCTGCAGGGCCGCACCGACGAGGTCAAGACGGAGCTGAGCCAGGCCGTCCTCGCCCTCCTCCGGACCCGGGTGGCCTCCGTGCCCGACCTGACGGTGCACGCCAGCGTGGACGTACGCGAACTGGGCCCGGCGTACCGCAAGCACGTCTCGGCCTAGGCAGCGCCACGCCCCAGTCCACGGCGGGCACCGTACATCGGGCGTCGCGCGCCCGTCGCTCGTGTCGATGCCCGCCGTGACTGTCAGTGCCGTCGCCTACGGTGAGCTCATGGCCCAGTTCAAGGACTTCAACTTCAAGCTCCTCGTCATCGAGCAGTTGATGTACACCGACGAGACCCTGACCCCGCGGTTCCACCTCGTGGACCTGCTGCGGCAGCAGGGCCTGGGCAACGACGCGTACACCTATGCCCAGCAGCAAGGGCTGGCCTTCAAGGTCGTGCCCCAGGCCCGCGACCACTTCGCCTCGTTGCACATACCCGACGACCTGCTGGCCGGCGTCGAGGAACTCTGCCTGGACGGCGGGCTCGAGGTGTACCAGGAGTGCGCCCCGATCTGGGACGGCGAGGACGACCTGTTCGACGTCGCCTCCCTCGACGACCTCGCGCTGCTCCCCAACCTCCGGCGCGTCATCGGCTCGGAGTTCCTGACCCCCGAACAGCGGGACGTCCTCGTGGCTCGCGGCATCGAAACCGACTGAGGCGCACGCCGGAAGCCCCGCAGCACCGCAGCACCGCCGACAGGAGACCACCCGTATGACTGCGTCGAAACCCTCTGCACCCTCAGCGGATCGCAGCTCGACGTCCGAGATCTGGCCCCTGATCCACGCCGAACGCGCGGCACTGGCGGCCGATCTGGCGGAGCTGTCCGACGAACAGTGGGAGACCCCCTCGCTGTGTGCCGGACTCACGGTGCGTGAGGTGCTGGCGCACCTCACCGCGGGAGCGAGCCTCAACGCCGCGCGCTGGATGGCAGGTGTGATCCGCTGCCGTTTCGACTTCGACAAGCAGGTGGCCGTGCGGCTGGCCGAGCAGCTCGGTGCGAGCCCGGCCGAGACGCTTCAGCGGTTCCGGAAGGTCGTCCCCAGCACGACCAAGCCTCCCCTCCCCGTCGTCGCGATGCTGGGCGAGACGATCGTGCACGCGGAAGACGTCCGGCGTCCGCTGGGCATCGACCACGACTACCCGATCGACGTGGTCACGCGGGTGGCCGAGTACTACCAGGGATCCGACCTCGTGGTCCTCGCCAAGGGACGGATCGGGGGCCTGCGACTCGTCGCGACCGACGGGCCCTTCCGGACCGGCTCCGGTTCCCTCGTGTCCGGCACCACCCTGGCCCTGACGATGGCCATGACCGGGCGAGCCACGTACCTCGACGACCTGGAAGGCGACGGTGTCGAGCTCCTCCGCGAGCGCTGCGGAGCAGAGCGAGGGTGAACGCCGCCTCAGTCAGGGCGAGTTCACTCACCCCGAGGCACCCACCCCGCCCGCGATCCGCGGCTCGCCCTCTTATCGATTCGCTATTCCCCTGGTCATGCCGTACGGTCAAGGAACAACGACGCGGGGTGGAGCAGCTCGGTAGCTCGCTGGGCTCATAACCCAGAGGTCGCAGGTTCAAATCCTGTCCCCGCTACTGAAGACTCAGGGCCGGAATCCTTCAAGGATCCCGGCCCTGAGTGTTTGCGTCCGCATGCTCAGGCGCCCGTCCGTCCGCCTTCATCCGGGCGGAGGTCAGCGGTCGCCGCTTCCGGCCCGGCACGGGACC
>NZ_JBRIOU010000004.1:388277-390885 GCF_053474865.1 Streptomyces sp. CO7 | reverse complement strand
CCCCCACGCCACGGCAAGCGCCTGCACCAGCAAGAGACCCCGCCCCGAGTCCGCACCCTCCGCCACCCTCGGTTCCGGCAGCCGCTCACCTCTCGCGTCGTCCACGGACACGACCAGCAGCCCCGACTCCGACGCCTCGATCTCCAGCCGCAGCCGGAACCCACGCCCCGCGACGTGACCGTGCGTGACAGCGTTGCTCGCCAGTTCCGCCACCACCAGCGCCGCCGCCTCACCCGCCTCCAACGACGGCGGCCAGTCCCACAACTCCAGCTGGCGCGCAGCAAGCAGCCGGGCGAGCCGTGCCCCACGGGGCGTTCCGCTGAACAACTGTGCCCACCGCTTCCGCGTGGGAGTTTCCAGAATCATGTGACTCAGCGTGGCCGCCACGACCTACGCTGGCGAGGACGACGGCCGGTACAGGCGACGCCGTGCGGACGTGGCACGCGACGTGTACGACCTGTCGGGTGGAAGGTGGTGGCGTCGATGACCCACGAGACGGACGAGCCCGAGCCGTACGAGGAACTGTTCCGCGCGGTCGGCAGACAGCTCAAGCTCCTACGGGAGCGCGCCGGCCTCACCCAGCGCGACCTGGGCGACCGCCTCGGCTACAGCGAGGACCTGATCTCCTCCCTGGAACGCGGCCGCCGCACTCCGCAGCGGGAGTTCCTGACCGCCGCCGACGATCTCCTCGGCGCGGGCGGCTTGTTGAGCGCGACCGCCGACGAGGTGGAGAGCGCCCGGGCGAAGTCCCGGGTCCGCCACCCGGCCTGGTTCCGCGACTACGCCCGGCTGGAGGGGAGTGCGGTCGAGATCAACGACTACAGCAACCACGACATCCCCGGCCTCCTGCAGACGGAACGCCGGGCGCGTGCCCTCTACGGGATGCGCAAGCCCGTGCTGGACGAGGACACGATCGACCGCCGCGTAGCTGCGCGTCTGGACCGCCAGAGGATCCTCACCTCCTGGCCGCCGCCCCTCGTCACCGCGGTGATCGAAGAAGCCGTCCTTCGCCGCCCCATCGGCGGGAGCGGAGTCCACAAGGAGCAACTGCAGCACCTGATCACCCTCGCCGGGCTTCGGCACGTGGAGATCCAGGTCATGCCGACCGACCGCCCGGAGCACGCCGGCATGGGAGGTCCGTTCATCCTGCTCACGCCGAAGAACCAGCCCCAAGTCGCCTACGTCGAGGCTCAGAACCGAGCGTCCCTGCTGGTCGACCGGGAGGAGGTCCGTATCCTGGCCGCACGTTACGGAAGCATCAGGGCGCAGGCGCTCACTCCTCATGAGTCCCTGTCCCTGATGACGGACCTGCTGGGGGAGCCATGAGCGCTGCGAAGAACATGGAACTGACCTGGTTCAAGAGCAGTCACAGCGGCAACGAGGGCGGTGCCTGCCTGGAGGTGGCCATCTCCTCGGCCACCGTCCACGTCCGCGACTCGAAGGACACCGCCCGCGCAGGGCTCTCCCTCACCCCCGCTGCCTGGAAGGCCTTCCTCGCTCTCACTACCCCCTAACACGGGCCGCCTGCCGGACCGGGGCAACGGCGGGCCGGCCGAGCAGCACTGAGCGGCCGGAAGATGCAGCTGCTCACCGCTGATGCGTCCTGCCGGCACGTACGTCCGTGCGCCCACCAGGTCACCTTCCCGCCACCATGACCCCGCAGCACCGTCGAAGGCATGGGGGACACCTGGACGCAGGAGTGCGCGGGCCGCGGGGACGACACCCGTTGCCCGCACGGGGAGACGCTCACCATCGACGCCGGGCTGGACGAATACCGCTGCGACGACTGCCGGCACCACTGGGAACTGGACGAGCTCGAACCGAGCCGCCGAGTGGGAGAGACCGGGCACGGCACAGCGGCATGACCGGTACCTGTCGGCCGACCGTCACGCCACCAATGTGCCGCGGCGCAAGGATCAGAGCGGCTGAACCAGGCCCGCGTTCACGGCTCGGTCGAAGAGCCTGTGATGCCACTCGTTCGCGTCAGGCGCGGGCCGTACCGTGAGCACGGGGTTGGGCCCCGTCTCGATGAGGTGCAGCAACGACCACGCAACGCCGTAACAGTCGTCCGGACCGAAGCAGGCGAGCAGCGCCCGAGCCTCCTCACCGGTGACCGGACGCGCGATGGCCAGGAACTCATCCGTACGCTGCTGGATCTCCTCCTCGGCCGCGTCCTCGTCGGGCAGCGGGCCGGCGTCGACGAACGCCTGGACTTCGGGTCGCATGCGCCCATGATCAGGGGAGACGCGAGCCCACGGCAAGACGAGCGGCTGGCGGTCACGAACCGCAGCTCGGGACGCTCCCAGGTGACCTTGGGCGGCGACGGTGCGACCACCCCCACCCGCGTGGCCCCCAGCCGCCGGTAGAACCCCTCCGCCGGGGGATGCGCCACCACGCGCACCTCGGTCAGTCCGGCCTCCTGGGCCTCGCCGAGCATGTGCTCGACGAGCAACCGGCCGACACCCGTCCCCTGCGCATCGTCCGCGACGAACGCCAGGTCCAGCTCCGGCGGTTCCAGCACCAAGGCGTAGAAGCCCACCAGCCGCCCGGCCATCCCGACGGCAACAGAGCGCACATGGAGCGGCGTTGCACGGGGGTGCGGCAAGAG
>NZ_JBRIOU010000004.1:376160-388177 GCF_053474865.1 Streptomyces sp. CO7 | reverse complement strand
TGCGGCAAGAGCGTGCGACTGGTGGGGGGGGCGGGCATAGATGCGTACCGAAGATGAACCGGGACCGCTTGATCCGCGCCGCGTCCCGCAACAACGCCGAGTCTTGCGCGGTGATGAGCCAAGCGCACCGCCTGGTGGGTGAGTTCGGGACACAAGGCGACCCCGAGGAGGCCAACCTGGACGTCGCCGTCCGCCACGGCATCCAAGCCCTCGGTCCGCTGCGGGTCTGGCAGCGCCACGACCCGCACCACGCGCTCCTGGTCGACTGACGCCCGGGACCGAGGCCCCTCAACCCGCGGCCAGCACCTCCACCCCCAACTCCCCGACCCGCTCGACCACCGAGTCACGCGGATCGGCATCGGTGATCAACCCGCTCACCTTCTCCCACCCCAGCACGCGGTACTGCGAGGCCGTGCCGATCTTCTCCGACGAGGCGAGGACGTAGGTGTCCGCGGCCCTCGCCGCCAGCGCGCGCTTCATCGCCGCCTCCTCCGCGTCCCCCGTGGTCAGCCCCGCCTCCGGATGCACCCCGGTGACGCCGAGCAGAAAGAGGTCGGCCGAGACATTCTGCGCCGCCTCGACCGCCGCGGCCCCACAGGTCACCGCCGAGTGCTTGAAGACCCGCCCCCCGAGCAGGAACAGCTCCGCCCGCGGATGCTCGAGCAGTGCGGCCGCGATCGTCGGACTGTGCGTGATGACCGTGCAGTCGAGGTCCCTCGGCAGCGCCCGCGCGACGGCGAGGGCGGTGGTGCCTCCGTCGAGGATCACCGAACCCCCTGCCCGCACCAGCCCCGCGGCGACCGCGGCGACCTTCCGCTTCCCGTCCGGCGCCACCGCCTGCCGCGCGTCGTAGTCCACCACCGCGGGTGACGCGGGCAGCGCACCGCCGTAGACCCGTTGACACAGTCCCTCGGCGGCGAGCTCCCGCAGATCACGCCGCACGCTGTCCTCGGAAATGTGCAGCTCAGCGGCTACCTCCTTGGCCACGATCTTCCCCGTGCGGGCGAGTAGCCCCAGCAGGTGCTCACGCCGTTCAGCAGCCAGCATGCACGTTCCTTCCTGTTCCTTCTCGTTTCTGCATGTATCTTAGCCGTCATGACCGACAAGCCCCTGCTCATCCTCATCGCGGGCCCCTACCGCTCCGGCACCGACGGCGACCCGCAGGCCATGGCCGCCAACCTCGCCCGCCTAGAAGCCGCCGCTTGGCCCGTTTTTGCGGCCGGTCACATCCCCGTGATCGGCGAGTGGATCGCCCTGCCCGTCCTCCGCTCAGCAGGTGCCGGCCCCACCGACCCCCTCGCCGACCAGGTGCTCTACCCGACCGCCGACCGCCTGCTCGCCCACTGCGACGCCGTGCTGCGCCTGCCCGGCGCCTCCGCCGGAGCCGACCAGGACGTGGCCACCGCCCGCCGCCGAGGCCTCCCGGTCTTCCATGACGTCTCCGAGATCCCCCACCGCGCGGAGGCCCCGCTCCCCACAGCGACCTCCCACGACGTCCCGCAGGAGACCGCGTGACCGGCCGCCCGGGCGTCGACCACCCCGACCACCGCGGCCGCACCCACCTCGACCAAGCCGGCCGCGACCTCGACCGCAACCCCGACGTCGTCGTCCGCGACGTCGAACTCACCTCCCAGGGCTGGCACGTCCTGCGCCGCACCACCTTCGACTACCGTCGCCGCGACGGACGGTGGGAGACCCAGCAGCGCGAGACGTACGACCGCGGCAACGGCGCCGTCGTCCTGCCCTATGACCCGGCCCGTGGTTGCGTCCTGCTCACCCGGCAGTTCCGTTACCCGGCCTACGTGAACGACCACCCGGACGGCATGCTCATCGAGGCCGCCGCCGGCCTGCTCGACGCCGACGACCCGCCCAGCGCGATCCGGCGCGAGGCGGCCGAAGAACTCGGCGTCACCCTCGGCCCGCTCACCCACGTCCTCGACGCCTACATGAGCCCCGGCTCGGTCACCGAACGCCTCCACTTCTTCGCCGCCCCCTACGCCCCGGCCGACCGCACCGGCGCCGGTGGCGGCCTCGAGGAGGACGGCGAGGACATCGAGGTCCTCGAACTTCCTTTCGCCGAGGCGCTCACGATGACCCGCGACGGCCGCATCACCGACGGCAAGACCATCCTGCTCCTGCAGTGGGCAGCCCTGCACGGCCCCTTCGTCCGCCCTTAGACCCGGCGAGCGCCTACCCCGTTGCCCCGTGCCGCCGCCGTCTCGCCGCCGGACGTACAAGGACTTGTCGTATCTCTGCAGCGACACCAAGCCAACCGTCATGCGCACGCCATGTCGGCGCTCTGGTGCCGGCCCCGGTCGTACGCCACGCTGATGGCCGCTGAAGGCTGCCCTCAGTCCTCAGCCCTCAGGGACCGGTCGGACCGTCGCACCCCGACGTGTCGTCCGGACGTCACGCCCGGCTCGTCGGATGCTTCGGAGGACTCATGCGGCTCGTGCGGCTCACGCGCTTACTCACCAGGCTCTCCCGCAGCGCCCAGCTCACCCTGGTAGCCGTCACGGCGGCAGGCGTGGCGGCCACGACGGTCACAGGTCTGGAGTCCGGCGGCCCGACTCCCACGGCCGACACACAATTCGTCGCCCACACCCACGCGCTGCAGGCCGAGGCGGCCGGCGCCACAGCCACCCTCACCCCCGACGAGATGATCAGACGGGCGAAGACCTGGCTCACCGCCAACAACGGCGGCCCCGTCCCCTACAGCATGGAAACCGTCTGGAGGGACGGCTACCGCCAGGACTGCTCGGGCTACGTATCCATGACGCTCGGGCTGAGCACGCCCGGCCTGAACACCGTCGGGCTGGCCACCACCAGCAGCGTCACCCAACGCCTCAGCAGCGTCAGCCAACTCCGGACGGGGGACCTGCTGATCGACTACAGCACCACCGACGGCGACTTCCGCCACGTCGTGATCTTCGAAAAGTGGGCCGACTCCGCGCACACCGCCTACTGGGCCTACGAGCAGCGCGGCACCTACGGCACCACCTACCGCCAGCTCAAGTACGGCATCGGCACCGACAACTACGACCCCTTCCGCCCCGTGAAGCTCGGCGACTCCGGCGGCGCGACCCCGACTCCCACCCCCTCGCCCACCGCGGCCTGGCCGGTCCTGAAGTCCGGCTCCCAGGGCGACGACGTCCGCGCCGCGCAGTACCTCCTGAGCGCCGCCGGCTACCCGCTCACCGCAGACGGCAGTTTCGGGTCGGCCACCCAGTCCGCGGTGATCGACTTCCAGAGGTCCAAGTCGCTCACCGCGGACGGCATCATCGGCGCCAACACCTGGTCCGCGTTGGTCCCCACCGTGAAGTACGGCTCCGAGGGCGACGCGGTGAAGGCGGCCCAGACCCAGCTCAACGTCTACGGCGCCGGCCTCACCGTCGACGGGGCCTTCGGCTCCGGCACCCAGTCCGCGACCATCACCTTCCAGCAGTCCCACGGCCTCACGGCCGACGGCGTCATCGGCACCCAGACCTGGCGCACCCTCCTCGGCACCCGCTGAACCGAGCGGCCCACCCGGACGGCAGCCCGGCCCCTGCTCGCAGCCCCGCCGCCCCCAGCTCTCGCGGGCGGCGGGGCTCAGGCGCGTGCGGCAACTCAGGAGACGCCCGTCTGCGCCTCTCGGGCCTTCCGGGCCTGACGGAAGTCGAGGTACGCCAGCGCCACGATCAACACCGGCACCACGGTCCACAGGAGGACCAGGCGCAGCCCTCCACTGGTCAGGGCAACGACCAGGACAACTACCAAGCCGCCGACCAGGCAGCCGAAGAACTGCCGGTAGGAGCGAAAACCACCCGTCGTCGCGGCCACCTGCAGTTCCTGAGGGTCGTCCTCCTCGGCCAGTGCGGCGCGCACGGGATGGCTGTCGCCGTCGCGCCGGGCCTGTTGCCACGCGAAGAACCATCGGCTGAACACGTAGAGGACGAACGCGCCCAGGAAGATCCACCACTCGGTGGCGGTGTCGGGTAAGGAGCGAGCCAGCATCATGCGCACCCGCATGCCCCGCGGCTGGGGGAGTAGACCGTTCCGTATACCGCTCAGAGCGCTGGTTCCCCGGTGTCCTCGGTCGGATGTTGGTGTGCGCGGGTGCCGAAGGGGTTGTCGATGACATACCGCCACCGGCCGTCCGCACCCCGCCGGGCCATGTCGGTGGCAGTGCCTTCGACGTGCACGGCCTGCCCCTCACGGCCGGTCCCGTCGATGACCCAATCGACGATCAGCAGCGCGACGTCTCCGCTCCGGTACACATGCCGCGGACGGACCGCGATGGGAATGCCGAGCTTCTGCAGGCTGCCGTTCGCGGCGTGCAGATCCCGCCCGGTCACCGGTGCTCCCGGTTCTGGGACCAGCACCGCTGCACTTTCGTAGACCTGCGCCAACGCGGCGGCGTCGCCGTTATTGAACCGCTCGGCGAACACCACAGGCACCTCTTCGGGCCGATCGGCCAAGGTTCGCATGATCGACAGACGTCCTTCCGGGCCGGGAGAATCGAAGTGCCCTCACGTTAGGAGGCGATCTCGTGACTCACCGAACGGTTGGTCACCCAGCAGGGCTCCCCGACGACCCGCGTGCGACGGTCACCGCACCCACCCCCGAGTGCCCGGTGGAGATCACGCTGGCGGCGCTGCACGGCCGCTGGACGACGCTGTTGGTTCGCGAACTGCTGCGTGGTGACCGTTCCTACAGCGAGCTGCACGCGGCCCTGCCCAAGCTGTCGGACAAGGTTCTGTCCGACCGGTTGGCGCAGCTGAGCGAGGCCGGAGTCGTCGAACGCGACCGTCGACCGGGCTGGCCGCCGCGAGTCCGCTACACGCTCACCCCGAGGGGACACCGCCTCGGCCCTGTCCTCCAGGCGTTGTGGGACTGGGGTGCGGAGGCGTCAGCACAAGACATCGAGGCTGAAAGTGGCAGCGAGACGAGGCCTGTGCACTGATCGGCCGGACTGAGCCGTCCCACCCTCGGCGATGCCGCAAGATCTTATCCACGCCTCGTCACGGATCCCGGCCTACGGCCGCTTCGGCCTGCGTGCGCCCGCACATACGCGAAGACCCCGGCTCCAGCGTTTCCGCTGATGACGGGGTCTTTGGGCACCTGATCCAAGGTGCCCCCGGCAGGATTCGAACCTGCGCACACGGCTCCGGAGGGCATTCTCGTCTGGGCAGTCCGCAGCGCTCTGAGCTGCGGAGATTTACCTTGATGCCGTTGTGAGGCCTTCCGGTCACTCGCTCCTCACTCGTACACGCCGGTCTGTGTGTCTCCGCAGTGGCCGCGACACTGTCAGAGCGTCGAGCTAGTGTTCGATTATGGAGATCACGCGTACCAGCCCTCCCCGAGGTAGGGGGCCTCCCTTTACGCTGCTCGCACTGGGGCGGAAAGGTCAGGGGGGTCCTGCTTGGTGGACAGAGACGGCAAGTCTCGCAAGCGGAACATTCAAGCCGTTGATGATCGCACCGTCACCACGATGATGGAGCAGCTGCAGGTGGGCTATGTCTCCACCGTGGCGGCGACGGCCGGCTGTTCCGTGGAAGTGATGAGCAAGGACACCTTCGGTGTCGATGTTCAGTTCATCCGCCCTGGGCGCAACCACTTGGAGCAGGAGAGTTTGCTCTTCGCGCAACTCAAGTGCACCACTCAGGTGGTTCCCAATCGAGACGACAAGTCATTCCGCTACAAGTTCTCGAAGCGTGAGTACTTTGAGGGCCTGTCGGTGGTTCGTTCGTATCCTAAGAAGATCCTCATCGTTATGACGGTGCCCCTCGCTCAGTGCGACTGGACCGAGATCATGGATGGCGGGCTTCTCGTGAAGCGGGAGTGCTACTGGACGCATCTTGAGGGGGAGGTGTCGGATCTGGTGAAGCCTGTGATCGACGTCCCCACGGGCAACGTATTTGACGCGCAGGCACTGATCGAGCTCTTGGGTAGGCAGGATAGGGGTGAGTCGCTTGCTGGGTGAGACCGACGGCTTGACCATCCCGGCCAATGTTGATCCAGGGAGGCTTCAAGCGATCTTGGGTGAGCTGGGATGGCTCGTTGCTGGTTCACGTGCTGGCATCTATGCACGTTATGCGCCACCGGGGGGTGGTGAATATGAAGGCATGCCTAGTGTCGTCATTCCCCTTGACCCGAATGCCCCAGACTATCCACAGCTAATGCATTCGGCGCTAGCTCAACTGGCTCAGCGTCGCGACTTCTGGTCGCGTTCGCTGTACCCCAGGATTGCTGTCGCCGCCTCCGACGAATTCCGATTCCAGAAGGAATCGAAGGCGCCGAGTGGTCTGATTTCGTGGCGGCAGGGTGAGCGGCTGATTGAGAGCGCACGCAGGACTTTCCTGGCTGGTGCAAAATACTACCTTGGTCCAGGTCGTCATTTCGTTAATCGGCATGGGAGATTCGCTACCCGATACTTGGATCAGATCCTTATGGGGCAGACGGCGGTTGGTAGTTACATTGTCACTGCTCTCGCTCCGTCGGACGCTGCGATCGATCTCAAGCAAGGATCTGAGAGCTCGGCCCGGATGCTAGACGTAGGCGTGACTCGCGTGCGGAGTGTCAACGAGGCCGTGGTCCATGCCGTGGGAGCAACCGTAGAGGCCCTTGATCACTACCGGGCAAGTGGCTCACTCGCAGGGTTCGAGCAGGGTGTCATCGACGGCATTTCTTACGAGATGACCAATGCTCTCCTCGGGATAGCTTCTAATTCCGATGAGGCGCTTATTGCCGTGGAGTGGGATCAAGGGCAAGCGAGGCCAAGCGGGGTGGAAAGTGAGTTTCTTTTCCATTCCGGGGATGTTGCTCCCCTTTCGCAGGCGGCCGTAAGGTTGGCTGAGGACGAATCATCTACGCAGTTTACGATCACCGGTAGAGTGCATCTTCTCGCGAAGAAGACAGTAGGAAGTCCCGGTGTATTCGGCATCGACTCGCTGCAGCCGCAAGGGCCCCGCAAGGTTCGCGTGAGGCTTGCGGACGAAGAGGACTATCACGAGGCGGTTAGGGCGCATGAGGAGGATCTCGCGATTCTTGTGGCCGGGCGCCTAGAAAAAGAAGGCAATCTGAGTTGGCTCTACGACGCCACTGTGGTGCGGACACTTGGGCCGCTGGAGGAATTTCAGGCCCCTAGGCGTTCCTCGGAGCAAGAGGGTATTCCGGGCCAGTTGGGAATGTTCTAGCGCTTAACGATTGCTGCGCGTCGCAGGTGGCATCGATTTCTGCTGTCGCCTGCGGCAGGCTACGTAGTGTTAGCCGCTTAAGCGAGCAGTTTGGTGTATGCAGAGTCCTAGGCCGTAATCTCTGGAGGGAAGTGTGGGGTGGCATGGCGGAGCGACCGAGTCCACGCGGCACGTATCTGTCTATCGCGGATGACCTAAGGGAGGATGCCGAAGGGGGCAGATTCACGTCTTCGCTGCCGTCGGAAGCGACGCTCATGGCGTCTCATGGCGTGTAGAGAAACACCGTGCGCCGTGCCTTGAAGGTTCTTGAGGCTGGCCGTGTCAATGAGTCAGTGCCTGGCGTCGGATGGCGGGTTTTGAGCAGTGGCGACGCAACGTCGTGAGCGTCGTCCTCGATGACCACCTTGCGGTGGGGGATGTCTACCCCAGTGAGTCCCAGCTCTGTACGCGCTTTGGAGCCTCACGAACTGCAGTACGTCGCGCGCGTACTCGCTCCGAATCGATGTTGTCCGATCCGCTGCCGCGTCGCTGGGCACACTCCCTCGGCGTCGCGAAGCGGGCTCGGTCTCTGAGCCCGATCCTCGGCGCCGACGCCGAGCTGCTGGAGGCCGCCGCCGTTCTGCATGACGTCGGGTACTCGCCGGCCATCGCGGCCACCGGCTTCCACCCGCTCGATGGGGCTCGGTTCCTTCGAGAGCAAGAGGGCGCCGACGAGCGGGTGGTGCGGCTCGTAGCGCATCACTCCTGTGCGCTCCCAGAGGCTGAGGAGCGAGGGCTCCGGCATGAGCTTGGGACGGAGTTCGAGCTTGAGCGGCCCGAACTTGTGGACGCGCTGATCGTCTCCGACATCACGACGCCGCCCGACGGCGGGCACATCACCCCGGTGGCCCGGCTGGACGAGATCGTGCAGCGGTACGGGCCGAACACCATCGTGGGGCGGTTCATTCAGCCGCGCGGCGCCCGAGATCTACGCCGCCAACGAGCGGGTGGAGTGCCGTATGGCTGCTGCTGCAGCCGGCGCTCAGCCGAGGTAGGGCTCCCGTCGCGACTCGTCCAGGCCATGCCGGATGCGCAGCTTCATGGACGGGTGGATGTCCAGGTCATCGAGATCCGCTGGGTTTACCCAGCGGACCTCCTTCGATTCGCTGCTCGTGCGGAGGGACCCGCCGACCGGGTGGGCCCGGAAGCAGATGGAGAACTGCTGGCGGACCTCTCCGTCGTCGTACGCCAGGACGTGGTCCGGGTCCGTGTAGAGGCCGACGATGTTGTCCACCTCCACTTCGATCCCTGTCTCCTCCCGGACCTCGCGGACCGCGGTGTCGCCGATTCGCTCGCCGATGTCGTGGCCCCCGCCCGGAAGAGCCCACAGGTCGTTGTCGGTCTTGTGGATGAGGAGGAGTCGCCCCTCGACGTCGCGTACGACGACCGTCACGGATGGCACAACCGAGTTGGCCTTTGGAGCGGTGGGGTCACGGAAGTAGTCGATCCGGCTCATGCGTCTGAGCTCCCAAGTCAGTGGGTGAGGTGATGGGGCGGGCGCTCTCCCAGACTCGCTCGACGCTCTCGGCGTAAGCGTCGAAGAGCTCCCGCTGGATGTGCAGCACCGGTGCCATGTACGCGCCGACGCCGTACAGGTGCCCGTTCGCGAGCATCTGGTCATCCGCGCGATAGAGGGAGTTGTAGAGCACGGTGGAGTGGAGGCGGAACTCCACACCGGGAAGTCCGAAGAGTGGCGCATAGTTGACCAGGGCATTTCGGATCTTGCCCGCCATGGCCCCGTCGATCCCCTCATCGGCTCCGCGTACTGCCACTGCGGCTGAGTCCGGCTCGCCGAGCATGAATCGGACCCGGACGCCGGCGGTCGACTCTACGGACGTACGCGTCTGGAAGGTCAACCAAGTGCGGAGCAAGAAGGCTCCGGATCAGATCCGCTGGACGGTTGCCGGAAAGGTGAGGGCCGCCAGCTTCGCCACCGTGGCCCTCGCGGGGAGTCGCCGTCTCCGAGCTGTGGCAGGCGATGCGAAAGGGCGAAGCGTTCGACGTGGCGTCCGGCCTGCCGGAGTCGGAGCTCCGGGCGGCTGCCGCGAAGGAGAACGAGAAGCCCGATCCGTCCTGGTGGGACTTCAGCCGCGAGTACATGGCGAGCCGGTGGCGTACGGCGGCGGCGAAGACCCGTGAAGGGCTGGCCGACAGCCTGGCCACGGTGGCGCTCGCGATGGTGGAGGGCGGCAAGAAGGCGCCCACGCCGGAGGAGACGCGGCTCGCGATGCGATGGGCAGTTGTACCGGCGCACCAGGACGAGGAGCCGCCGCCGGATCTCGTGGCGGCGTGCACGTGGCTCCGGACCCGGTCGTTGACGCTCTCGGCTCTGGCCGACCCCAAGGTGGTGCGGGACGTCCAATACCGGCTTTCGTTCAAGCTGGACGACACCCCGGCAGCGGGGGAGACCTATAGGCGCCGGCGCCGCGGCTTCAACACGGCCATTGAGTGCGGGTACCTGGAGGAGAACCCGCTCGCGGGAGTGAAGCGCGCGGGCTCCACCAAGGGCGACGTCGTGAACCCCGGGTCCTGGTCAACGCCGTCCAGGGTGAGCAACTCCTCACGGCCGTCTCTTACGTGGGCTCCGTTCACCGAAACCGTGGACGCCGACTCGTCGCCTTCTGCGCCTGCCAGATGTACGCGGCGATGCGGCCGGCCGAGGCGGTGGGGCTCAGGAAAAGGGACTGCTACCTCCCCGGGAAGGGGTGGGGGACGCTCACCCTCAAGGAGACGCGGCCGGTGTCCGGCAAGCGGTGGACGGACTCGGGGCAGCGTCACGACAAGCGCGGGCTCAGAACTCGGGAGCCCAAGGCAGACCGCCCCGTACCGATTCCTCCGACGCTCGTCGCCATGCTCCGCGCGCACATAGCGGAGTTCGGCACGGCGAAGGACGGTCGGCTCTTCGTCAACGAGCGCGGCGCCGTACCCGGGACGTCCAGCTACTGGAGGGTCTGGCAGGAGGCTCGGCCGATCGCCCTCCCGCCGGACAAGGTGGAATCTCCGCTTGCCCATCCGCCGTACGACCTGCGGCACACGTGCATCACGCATTGGCTGAACGCGGGCGTCCCCGTCGCGGAGGTGGCCCGGCGGGCGGGCAACTCACCCGAGGTCATTCACCGCCGGTATCAGGGCTGCATCGACGGCCACGAGGAGCTGAACAACAAGAAGATCGAGCAGGCGATGGGCTGGGGTGACGGCTCTAACAACGGCTAAAACAATGAGGTGGCGCGGCCTGGTGATCCTGTCCGTGTCGGTCGTTGGGCGTTGGCCGGCATTGGGACTTCGTCGTGGCCGTGATCGTCCCTCCCGGCGGCAACTGATCCCTGCCGCCTCCCGAAGCCCTCGAAGTCACGTCCGAAGCCCGGACCGGAGAACTTCCGGTCCGGGCTTCGGACGTGACTCCGGCGGGAGCTTTGCCGGGACGACCACGACCGTCCGCACGGGAGCGACGCGGCGGCGTGGAATTGCTCGCGGAGGCGCCGGAACCTGATCGCAGTCGGTGCGGTGCCGCTTCAGTGAACGGAAGACCAGTTGGTGACCGAGAAGGGGAGCACCGGGCACATCCGGGGGCGCTGCAACTGGTGCGGGCCGCAATCGAAGACACCCCCGTCCGTCCAGAGGAAGAACTGGTACGGGTTCGCGGGAAGTCCGCGCACCGCGAAGCGTCCCGAAGCATTCTTGATTTCCTGCTGGTGCACCCCCAAGGAATCCCTGTACTCGGCTTCCAGCAGGAAGTCGCAATCCTGCACCCCGGACGAAAAGCTCGCACGTAACCCTCCGGGCTCGGTGCCGTTGCCGAGATCGATCTTCTTGTGCGAGAAGTACGGCTTGCCGAGGTTGTCGTCAGGGCTGAGGGAGTACGGCGTCTTCGGCTCGGAGAGATTGAAATGAATTCCGTCGTAGGCACCCCCGCCCTCGGGGCGGATCAGGATGACCGTCTTCGCGGCGGCGGGGCCGCATCTCAGGTCCTTGGCCCTCATGCCGGTGATCGCCAGGCTCGCCGATCTGTCGCTGAAGAGATCGATGAGCCACGAGGACACGTATCCGTCGGACTTGTCCCAGCCAGGGTCCTCAAGACCGTGGCCACCGTGGGTCGCGGCCAGTTCTTCCACTTCCTCGAAGTTAGGGCCGTCGTCGGCGCCGGATTCCAGGAAGGTGGCGGCCTCGGTACGGGTCAGCGGGCGATCCAGTACATAAGCCATGTAGAGCGGGTCCGCGTCCACGCGCGTGGACGCCGTAAAAGCTGGACCCTCACGGTCGAGGTTCTCCTCGACCTGCTTCGAGTGGCGTGTCGTCGGCTCGGTCGCGAAATAGTCGAGAACGGCCGGAACGAGCCAGGCGAGAAGGCCAATGACGGCGCCGCTCGCCAGAGTCCACAGGACCCTCCGTCGTCTCTGCCCCGGCGGGCTCTCCAGCGTGCCCGGGACGAGAGCCTCGGCGATCAGTTCGCGCCGACGTGGCCTGGGCGGACCCGGGGCGGGCGCTGCGGCCGCGGAGACGGAAGTCGCGCCTCGGGCCGACGTAGGTGGAGTGGCCACCGGGGCCGGGGCGATGCCCGTGCTCTGCGGGGCTGATACGGGCCCGGGAGGCAGTGCGGCCCCGGTGGGCGGTGCGGAGTGCGTGTTGCCCGTGGCGGAGGAGGCCGCTGCCGCCGGGTCCGTACCGTGCATGGCGCCCTCGCGGGAATCGACCGATGGGAAGGGCCTCATGATGCCCGCTGACCGGGATGATTCTCAACGGCCTTTCGCGAGCACCAGGTTCCGCGAAGTTCTCCGTCCCACCCCGCGTGGCCCACTGCCG
>NZ_JBRIOU010000004.1:374534-376060 GCF_053474865.1 Streptomyces sp. CO7 | reverse complement strand
CATGGGGGCCGGGAGGGGCCCTGTCCCTCCCCGGCGGCACCTCCGCCTCCAGTCGCCAGTTCGCTGAGGGCATCATCGAGCCGGCGGCTTGGGGTGGCGAGTGACAGGCAAAGTCACTCGCCACTCACTCGCGATCAGTGACACACAACGACAGAGACCCGGACTCAGTGGGACTGAGTCCGGGTCTCTGTGTTTGGCACTCTCGCTGGTCAGCGGGTTGTTCACGCTGTCCGAGCTGGAGTGCCCCCGGCAGGATTCGAACCTGCGCACACGGCTCCGGAGGCCGTTGCTCTATCCCCTGAGCTACGGGGGCGCGTTCGCCGCGGCGCGTTGGTCGCGGTGACGGGTAGAACACTACCAGCTCACCCGGGGTGGTCGTGAACAGGATTCCCGGGTGGTGGGGGTGGTGCGCCGGAGCGTGGGGGTGCCGTGTCCTGTCCGTTACGGGTGGAAGTGCGGAAAAGCCGGACGGGGGGTGCGCGCCGTGCCTACTCTCTAGTTGTGGCGGGCGCTTCCGGCCGGATCCTTGTCGTCGACGACAGTGAAGTGATCCGGCAGCTGATCAGGGTCAATCTCGAGCTGGAAGGGTTCGAGGTGGTGACCGCGGCCGATGGTGCCGAATGTCTGGAAGTGATCCATCGGGTGCAGCCCGACGTGGTGACGCTGGACGTGGTCATGCCCCGGCTCGACGGGCTCGGGACGGCGGCGCGGTTGCGGTCGGACCCGGGGACGCGTGATCTGCCTCTCGCCATCATCAGCGCCTGCAGCCGGCCGGAGGTCGAGGCCGGACTGGACGTCGGGGTGGACGCGTTCGTGGCCAAGCCGTTCGAGCCGGCTGAACTCGTCGGTGTGGTGCGGCGGTTGCTGGAGCTCCGGCGTGGGCCGGAGGAAGCGGCGTCGGTGAGCGTCTGAAACCGTGGCGCAGCCGTCAAAAGGGACGCACGCTGTCCGGATGGCGGGACCCCGCCGAAACGGGTCGACCTACCCGGCCCCGGCTCCCCTAATCTGGGTCCCGTGACCCCCGTCGAGCTCTCGCACACCGTGCTGCGCGCGGTGCGTTCCGCCGTGGACGAGGGCGAGCTGGCGGTGGCCGTGCCGGAGACCGTGAAGGTCGCCCCGCCCGGCCCCGGGGGCTGTGGGGAATACGCCACCAACGTCGCGATGCGTCTCGCCGGGCCGGCCGGACGGCCTGCCGCGGAGGTCGCCCAGGTGCTGCGCGCCCGGTTGATGCGGGTGGGTGGGGTGCGGGACGTCGTCGTCACCGGGCCGGGGTTTCTCAACATCAGTCTTGAGGGTGACGTCGATGCTGCCCTGGTGCGGAGAGTGCGTTCGGGGAGTGAGGAGGGCGGCCTCGCGTACGGCCGGGGGGGAGCGTTCGCCGGGCGGACGGTCACCCTGCGGGTCGTGGACGAGGTGCGCGCCCGGGTGATCGCCGAGGTCGTCGGCCGGCTGGTCGAGGGGCAGGGCGGTGAGGCGGAGATGGTGGTCGTGGACGACGCGCGGGTCGCCGACATTCGGCCCGTGCC
>NZ_JBRIOU010000004.1:366237-374434 GCF_053474865.1 Streptomyces sp. CO7 | reverse complement strand
GCCCCCTGCTCCACGCGCTCGCCGACCACCCTCGCGTCCTCGCCCAGGCCGCCGAGGCCCACGCCCCGGACCGGGTCGCCCGGCACCTGGTGGGGGTCGCGGACGCCACGCTGGAGTTCCTGACGTACGGGGCGGTGCTGCCGACGGGGGAGGAGAAACCCTCGGCCGCCCACCGCGCCCGGCTCGCGCTCGCCGAAGCCGCCGGGACGGTGCTGGCCGGTGGCCTCACCCTGCTCGGCATCGACGCACCCGACCATCTCTGAGCACGAGCGAACACGAGCGAACAGCACGCACAGCGAGAGCCAGAGACAGAACAGAGACGCAGAGACAGACGATGAGCCGTTCCGCACACCCCGCCGGACCCCGTCACGCCGACGTCCTCCCCGAGGGGCACTACACCGCTCCGCCCGCCGATCTGAACGCCCTCGACCCCAAGGTGTGGGCGGGGTCCGTCACCCGTGACGAGGACGGCGCCGTGCGCGTCGGCGGGGTCGACGTCCGGGAGCTCGCCCGGGAGTACGGCACTCCGGCGTACGTGATGGACGAGGACGACTTCCGGGCCCGCGCCCGGGCCTGGCGGGAGGCGTTCGGCGAGGGTGCCGACGTGTTCTACGCCGGCAAGGCGTTCCTCTCCAAGGCCGTGGTCCGGTGGCTGCACGAGGAGGGGCTGAACCTCGACGTGTGCTCCGCCGGTGAGCTGGCGACCGCGCTGGCGGCGGGGATGCCGGCCGAGCGGATCGCGTTCCACGGCAACAACAAGTCCCTCGGCGAGATCGAGCGGGCGGTCACCGCGGGGGTCGGGCGGATCGTGCTCGACTCGTTCCAGGAGATCGTGCGGGTCGCCCACGTCGCGCAGGCGCACGGGGTGCGGCAGAAGGTGCTGGTCCGGGTGACGGTGGGCGTCGAGGCGCACACGCACGAGTTCATCGCGACCGCCCACGAGGACCAGAAGTTCGGCCTCCCGCTGGCCGGCGGGCAGGCCGCCGAGGGGGTGCGGCGGGCGCTCAAGCTGGACGGGCTGGACGTGGTCGGCATCCACAGCCACATCGGGTCGCAGATCTTCGACATGGCCGGCTTCGAGGTCGCCGCGCGGCGCGTGGTCGGGCTGCTCGCCGAGATCCGTGACGAGCACGGCGTCGAGCTGCCGGAGATCGACCTCGGCGGCGGCCTCGGCATCGCGTACACGAGCGAGGACGACCCGCAGGGGCCGCACGAGATCGCCAAGGCGCTCGGGGAGATCGTCGCGCGCGAGTGCGAGGGCGCCGGCCTGGCCGCGCCGCGGATCTCGGTCGAGCCGGGCCGGGCCATCGTCGGTCCGACGGCGTTCACGCTGTACGAGGTGGGCACGCTGAAGCCGCTGGACGGGCTGCGGACGTACGTGTCCGTCGACGGCGGGATGTCGGACAACATCCGCACCGCGCTCTACGACGCCGAGTACTCCGTCGCGCTCGTCTCGCGGACGAGCGAGGCCGAGCCGATGCTCGCCCGGGTGGTCGGGAAGCACTGCGAGAGTGGTGACATCCTGGTCCGGGACGCGTTCCTGCCGGCCGACCTCGCGCCCGGCGACCTGATCGCGGTGCCCGCCACCGGCGCCTACTGCCGTTCCATGGCGAGCAACTACAACCACGTGCTGCGCCCGCCGGTGCTCGCCGTCAAGGACGGTGACACCCGGGTGATCGTCCGCCGTGAGACGGAGGAGGACCTGCTCCGTCTCGACGTCGGGTGAAGTCGGGTGAAGGCGGGCGCATCGGCTGCACCGGGTGCCGTCTGCGCCTTCACGGGGTGCGGCGAGGTGCGGTGAGAGGCATCCGGCGGAAAAGCCGTCGGAATCCGGGGAAGATCCCGGAAAATTGAATCTCAGGATCCGGACGAATCGAAGGGATTTCGTCCGGTGCCTGAGACTGGACAACCGTTGACCGGTATGGGACCGGTTCAGGAAACGAGGCGAGGTCGGATGATGCGTACGCGTCCGCTGAGGGTGGCGCTGCTGGGCTGTGGAGTCGTCGGCTCAGAGGTGGCGCGCATCATGACGACGCACGCGGCCGACCTCGCCGCGCGGATCGGCGCGCCGGTGGAGTTGGCCGGTGTCGCCGTCCGTCGTCCGGACCGGGTGCGGGCCGGGATCGACCCCTCGCTGATCACCACCGACGCGACCGCCCTGGTGAAACGGGGCGACATCGACGTGGTCGTCGAGGTGATCGGCGGGATCGAGCCGGCCCGGAACCTGATCATGACTGCGTTCCAGCACGGGGCGTCGGTCGTCTCCGCGAACAAGGCCCTGATCGCCCAGGACGGCGCCGCGCTGCACGCGGCGGCCGAGGAGCAGGGGCGGGACCTGTACTACGAGGCGGCGGTGGCGGGAGCCATCCCGCTGATCCGGCCGCTGCGCGAGTCGATGGCCGGCGACAAGGTCAACCGGGTGCTCGGCATCGTCAACGGCACCACGAACTTCATCCTCGACAAGATGGACACGACCGGCGCCGGGTACCAGGAGGCGCTGGACGAGGCCACCGCGCTCGGGTACGCCGAGGCCGACCCGACGGCCGACGTCGAGGGCTTTGACGCCGCCGCGAAGGCGGCCATCCTGGCGGGGATCGCCTTCCACTCGCGGGTCCGTCTCGACGACGTGTACCGCGAGGGCATGAGCGAGGTGACCGCCGGGGACTTCGCCTCCGCCAAGGAGATGGGCTGCACCATCAAGCTGCTCGCCATCTGCGAGCGGGCGGCGGACGGCGGCTCGGTCACCGCCCGGGTGCACCCCGCGATGATCCCGCTGACCCACCCGCTCGCCTCGGTGCGCGGCGCGTACAACGCGGTGTTCGTGGAGTCCGAGGCCGCGGGTCAGCTGATGTTCTACGGGCCGGGCGCGGGTGGTTCGCCCACCGCCTCGGCCGTCCTGGGCGACCTGGTGGCGGTGTGCCGCAACCGGCTTGCCGGGGCCACCGGTCCCGGCGACTCGGCGTACGCGGCGCTGCCGGTGTCGCCGATGGGCGACGTGGTCACGCGGTACCACATCAGCCTGGACGTCGCCGACAAGCCGGGCGTGCTCGCCCAGGTGGCCACGGTTTTCGCCGAGCACGGGGTGTCGATCGACACCGTGCGTCAGCAGGGCAAGGACGGCGAGGCATCGCTCGTCGTCGTCACCCATCGTGCGTCCGACGCCTCGCTCAGCGCGGTCGTCGAGGCGCTTCGCGGCCTGGACACGGTCCGGGGCGTCGCCAGCATCATGCGGGTCGAAGGAGAGTAGGCGGAGTCATGACTCAGACTCACCAGTGGCGCGGAATCATCGAGGAGTACCGGGACCGGCTTCCGGTCTCGGACACGACGGAGGTCGTGACGCTCCGCGAGGGCGGTACGCCGCTCGTGCCCGCGCAGGTGCTCTCCGAGCGCACCGGGTGCGAGGTGCATCTCAAGGTCGAGGGGGCGAACCCGACGGGGTCGTTCAAGGACCGCGGGATGACGATGGCCATCACGCGGGCCAAGGAGGAGGGCGCGAAGGCGGTCATCTGCGCCTCCACCGGCAACACCTCGGCCTCGGCGGCCGCCTACGCGGTGCGGGCCGGGATGGTGTGCGCGGTGCTCGTCCCGCAGGGCAAGATCGCGCTGGGCAAGATGGGGCAGGCCCTCGTCCACGGGGCGAAGATCCTCCAGGTCGACGGCAACTTCGACGACTGCCTGGAGCTGGCGCGGGCGCTGGCCGACAACTACCCGGTGGCGCTGGTCAATTCGGTGAACCCGGTGCGGATCGAGGGGCAGAAGACCGCCGCCTTCGAGATCGTGGACATGCTGGGTGACGCTCCCGACGTGCACGTGCTGCCGGTGGGCAACGCGGGCAACATCACCGCGTACTGGAAGGGGTACCGGGAGTACGCCGCGGACGGGCTCGCCACGCGCAAGCCGCGGATGTGGGGCTTCCAGGCCGCGGGCAGCGCGCCGCTGGTGCGGGGCGAGGTCGTGAAGGATCCGCAGACCATCGCGACGGCGATCCGGATCGGCAACCCGGCGTCCTGGGAGTACGCGGAGGCGGCCAGGGACGACTCCGGCGGCCTCATCGACGAGGTGACGGACCGCGACATCCTGCGCGCCTACCGGCTGTTGGCGTCGCAGGAGGGCGTGTTCGTCGAGCCCGCCTCGGCGGCGTCGGTGGCCGGACTGCTGAAGGCGACCGAGGCGGGGCTGGTGGACCCGGGGCAGCGGATCGTCTGCACGGTCACCGGCAACGGGCTCAAGGACCCGGAGTGGGCGACGATGGGGGCGCCGGCGCGACCCGAGGTCGTTCCGGTGGACGCCGCGGCCGCCGCCGCGCGCCTCGGGCTCACCCCGCAGGACTGATCCCCGGATCGGCACCGGTTTCCGGGGCGGGGGAGCGCTCGGCGTGCTCCTCCGCCCCGACCACGTGGTCGCCCGTCTTTTTCGGAAGTTGGCGTGAATCGACACGCTGCGTGTGCCTCCTGTGCGCCCTATGTCGCCGGGGAAGCATCCTTCGATAGTCTGTACTGAACCAGCCCGCCGCATATGCCGTGCCGTGCTCGGTTCCGACGCGTTCGCGTCGTCTCGTGTCCCGCAGTCAAGGAGAGTCATCCAGCGATGGCCGGTCCCGCCTTCCGAGCCGCCGCCGTGCGCGTGCGTGTGCCCGCCACCAGCGCGAATCTCGGTCCGGGCTTCGACGCCCTGGGTCTTTCGCTCGGGCTGTATGACGACGTTGTCGTCCGGGTGGCCGAATCGGGGCTGCACATCGACATCGCCGGCGAGGGCAGCGACAATCTGCCGCGCGACGAGAAGCATCTGCTCGTGCGCGCGATGCGCGCCGCTTTCGACATCCTCGGCGGACAGCCCAGGGGGCTGGAAATCGTCTGTGCCAACCGCATTCCGCACGGTCGCGGACTCGGTTCCTCCTCGGCCGCGATCTGCGCCGGAATCGTCGCCGCGCGCGCGGTGACGATAGGCGGCGAGAACCGGCTCGACGACGAGGGACTGCTGGAGCTGGCCACCGAGATCGAGGGCCACCCCGACAACGTCGCCGCCTGTCTGCTCGGCGGATTCACCCTCGCGTGGATGGAAGGCGGCGTCGGCCGCGCCGTGCGCAGCGAGCCCTCCGATTCCATCGTTCCGGTGGTTTTCGTCCCCGGGAAGCCGGTGCTGACCGAGACCGCCCGCGGCCTGCTGCCTCGCAACGTCCCCCACGTCGACGCGGCCGCCAACGCGGGCCGCGCCGCGCTGCTCGTCGAGGCCCTCACCAGGCGCCCCGAGCTGCTGATGCCCGCCACCGAGGACCGTCTGCACCAGGAGTACCGCGCCCCGGCGATGCCGGAGAGCGCCGCCCTGGTGGAGCGGCTGCGGGCCGACGGAATTCCCGCGGTGATCTCCGGGGCGGGCCCCACCGTGCTGGCCCTGGCCAGTGAGGAGACCGCCCAGAAGGTGGAGATGTCCGCAGGTGACGGCTGGGCCGCGAACCGGCTGGCCCTGGATCTGTCGGGCGCGAGCGTGCTTCCGCTCGCGGCCGGTGCGTGAGCCGCCGCATGAACGGCCGTGTTCCCGGATAAGCACTGACCGGGAGCGGGTATTCAGGCGATTGCCGGATGTGGAGAGGGGGAATGTTTGTGGGATCCGGTAGTGTTAATGTCAAGTCCGCACCCGACCACCCGAGCGTGGCGAGGTGCTTCACGTCCCCGTCCGGGACAGACATTCTTCCGGGAGCCTCCCAAGCCGCACTGTGTTTCGTACGGTACGTAGTACGCGGGCAGCAACCCGTACGCGAATACTGAGCAGCTCTCCGGGCACGCTTCGGAACCGGTGCGACCGAGCCACGTGACACGCAGAAACACGGTGTCGCCGTCGCGGGGAGCGCCACCAATCACCGTTGTTTCCTCCGTCCGATGTGGCGGACCACCGCCCCGGACCGGTCCGATCGATCAGATCGGGACCGATTCCGGACAGCACAACCGGTCGCCGAGCCAGACAGGCCGACGCCCGCTCCAGGGAAGGACCCTTCGTGAGCGACACCACCGATCTGATGGGCGCACGTGTCGACGAGACCGCTGCCGCGCCCGCCACGGACGCTTCCACGCCTGCCAGCGGTGCCGGCTCGCGACGGCGTCGCGGTACCGGCCTCGAGGGCATGGTGCTGGCCGAACTGCAGCAGGTCGCCTCGGGCCTCGGCATCAGGGGCACGGCGCGGATGCGCAAGAGCCAGCTGATCGAGGTCATCAAGGAGGCGCAGGCCTCCGGCGGCGCCCCCGCCAAGGCGGCCGCGTCCGGCGCCGACGCCGAGGCCAAGCCCAAGCGGCGTACCACCTCGCGCACCCGTACGGGTGAGGAGACGGCGGCCGAGAAGGCCCAGATCCCCGGCCAGCCCTCGCCCAAGGCCGAGCAGGCCGCGAAGGGCGAGGCCGAGCAGGCCGCCCCCGCCGCCAAGAGCGACGAACCGCCGGCCGAGCGCCGCCGCCGTCGCGCCACCGCCGAGGCCGGCAGCCCCGAGACCGTCACCGCCGAGGCCAAGGGCGAGACCCAGGGCCAGGACAGAAGTGACAGCGGTAAGGGCGACGCGCGCGGTGACAAGAACGACGTGAAGACCGACAACAAGCAGCAGGACGCCGCCGGCCAGGCGCAGGGCGAGCGCAGCGACTCCGGTGACGCGGAAGGCCGTTCGGGCCGCACCCGTGACCGGGAGCGCAACCGCAACCGCGGCGACCGTGAGCGCGGGGACCGCGGCGGGGACCGTGGCGAGCGCGGCGGTGACCGCGGCGAGCGCCGCAAGGGCGACGACCAGCAGGGCGGCGGCCAGGGCGGCCGTCAGAACCAGCAGGGCGGCGGCCAGAACCGTGACCGCGACCGCCAGCAGCAGGACGACGACGACTTCGAGGGCGGCCGCCGGGGCCGTCGCGGCCGCTACCGCGACCGCCGTGGCCGTCGGGGCCGTGACGACGTGGCCGAGCCGCAGGTCGCCGACGACGACGTGCTGATCCCCGTCGCGGGCATCCTCGACATCCTCGACAACTACGCGTTCATCCGCACCTCCGGCTACCTGCCGGGCCCGAACGACGTGTACGTCTCGCTCGCCCAGGTCCGCAAGAACGGCCTGCGCAAGGGCGACCACGTCACCGGCGCGGTCCGCCAGCCCAAGGACGGCGAGCGGCGCGAGAAGTTCAACGCGCTGGTGCGCCTCGACTCCGTGAACGGCATGGCGCCCGAACACGGCCGTGGCCGCCCGGAGTTCAACAAGCTGACGCCGCTGTACCCGCAGGACCGCCTCCGCCTGGAGACGGACCCGGGCGTGCTGACCACGCGGATCATCGACCTCGTGTCGCCGATCGGCAAGGGCCAGCGCGGTCTGATCGTGGCCCCGCCGAAGACCGGTAAGACCATGATCATGCAGGCGGTCGCCAACGCGATCACCCGCAACAACCCCGAGTGCCACCTGATGGTCGTCCTGGTCGACGAGCGTCCGGAAGAGGTCACCGACATGCAGCGGTCGGTGAAGGGCGAGGTCATCTCCTCGACCTTCGACCGCCCGGCCGAGGACCACACGACCGTCGCCGAGCTCGCCATCGAGCGCGCCAAGCGTCTGGTCGAGCTCGGTCACGACGTGGTCGTGCTGCTGGACTCCATCACGCGACTGGGCCGCGCCTACAACCTGGCGGCGCCGGCCTCCGGCCGCATCCTGTCCGGTGGTGTCGACTCGACCGCCCTGTACCCCCCGAAGCGCTTCTTCGGTGCGGCCCGCAACATCGAGGACGGCGGTTCGCTGACCATCCTCGCCACCGCCCTGGTGGACACCGGGTCCCGCATGGACGAGGTGATCTTCGAGGAGTTCAAGGGCACCGGCAACATGGAGCTCAAGCTCGACCGGAAGCTCGCCGACAAGCGCATCTTCCCGGCCGTCGACGTCGACGCCTCCGGCACCCGTAAGGAAGAGATCCTGCTGGGCGCCGACGAGCTGGCGATCACCTGGAAGCTGCGGCGTGTGCTGCACGCCCTGGACCAGCAGCAGGCCATCGAGCTGCTCCTCGACAAGATGAAGCAGTCGAAGTCCAACGCCGAGTTCCTGATGATGATCCAGAAGAACACGCCGAACCCCAGCGGGGACTGACGGCGAAGGCACCGTCGAAGGGCCGCTCCGCGCATCGCGCGGGGGCGGCCCTTCGGCCTTTCCGGAGCGTGTGCGCAGTGTGTGCGCCGGGGCGGGGCGGGAGAGCTT
>NZ_JBRIOU010000004.1:360626-366137 GCF_053474865.1 Streptomyces sp. CO7 | reverse complement strand
GCGGCGGGAATCGTCGCAGGTCACACGGGGTGCGGTCGCGGTGCGGGGGAGCGGGGCGGTGGCGGTCCGGGCACGGAGCGCGAACACCCCGTGTGCAAACCTTTCGGCTTCGGCCCGCACGGGTACACCGTCCAACCGAGAGGCCCTGAGGAAAGAGATGTCAGCCGAGAGCACCCCCCCGCCCGGCATACCGGAGGACGACGACCCCGGCACGCCCGGTACCCCGCGCGCGAAAACGCGCGGCGGCAAGGGACGCCGCCGCAGGCCCCGCACGACCCGGCAGCGGGCGCTGCGTGCCGCGGTCTGGAGCGCGGCAGGCGTCGTCGTGCTCGGCGGCGCGGGACTCGGCTACGTGTACACCCAGCTCAACGGGAACATCCAGAGCATCGACATCGACCACATGCTCGGCTCCGCCCGCCCCGCGAACACCGCGAACGGCTCCCAGGACATCCTGGTCCTCGGCTCGGACAGCCGCTCCGGCGGCAACAAGAAGCTCGGCGGAGGTTCCGACGACGGCGTCGCCCGCGCCGACACCGCGATGCTGATCCACGTCCACAAGGGCCGCAAGTCGGCCAGCGTGGTCTCCATACCGCGCGACACCCTCGTCGACCGGCCCGCCTGCGCCGACCGGTCCGGGCACCGGCAGGACGCCGCCGAGGACGTCATGTTCAACTCGGCGTACGCCACCGGCGGCGCCGCCTGCACGGTCAAGACGGTCGAGTCGATGAGCGGGATCCGGGTCGACCACTTCGTCGAGGTCGACTTCACCGGCTTCAAGCGGATGGTCGACGCCCTCGGCGGCGTCGAGGTCACCACCCGCAAGAAGATCGCCGACCCGGACAGCCACCTCAGACTCGCGGCCGGGACCCACCGCCTGGACGGCGAGCAGGCCCTCGGCCTGGTCCGCACCCGGCACGGCGTCGGCGACGGCTCCGACCTGGGCCGCATCCAGCTGCAGCAGGCGTTCGTCAAGGCGCTCGTCGAGCAGGTCAAGGAGGTCGGCGTGCTCTCCCACCCGAAGCGGCTGTACGACCTCGCGAACACCGCCACCAAGTCCGTCACCACCGACTCCGGCATCGGCTCGGTCACCTCGCTCGCCTCCTTCGCGAGCGGGCTCAAGGACATCTCGCCGTCGCGCCTGTCGATGACGACACTGCCCGTCGGCTACGACCCGGCCGACCCCAACCGCGTCGTCGTCGACAAGGACGAGGCCGCCCTGGTGTGGTCCGCGCTGCGGCACGACAGGGCCATCCCGGCCAAGGTCAGGGGATCCGCCGCCGGCCACGCCGACGCCGTCGTCGGCCCGCCCGGCCACGGCGCGGCCCGCCACCTCGCCTCCTGAGGCGGCCCGAGACGTCCCGGAGTCAATGCTGAGGCGGCCGGGAGGCATGGGGCGCCGGCGGGGGAATAGAACGGCCCTCACCCCGGTTTTGGGGGATGCGGCCAGTACTGGCAAACTGGTACGTCGGCCCCGGTTCACGTCCCCGCATCCCGCGGCGGCGACCCGGCGCCCTCCCGAAATCTAGGAGACACCTTGAAGCGCGACATCCACCCCGAGTACGTCGAGACGCAGGTCAGCTGCACCTGTGGCGCGTCGTTCACGACTCGCAGCACCATCACCTCCGGCAACATCCGTGCCGAGGTCTGCTCCGAGTGCCACCCGTTCTACACGGGCAAGCAGAAGATCCTCGACACCGGTGGCCGCGTGGCCCGCTTCGAGGCCCGCTTCGGCAAGGCTGCGGCCGGCTCGAAGAAGTAGCGAGCCACAGCGCCGGTCCTCGGCCGCCCCACCCAGGGCGGCCGGGACCGGCGTTTTTGGTCGCCACCCCCTTCGCCGCCATGCCCGCCTTCCAGGAGCCAGGAGCCCCACATGTTCGAGGCCGTCGAGGAACTCGTCGGTGAGCACGCCGATCTCGAGAAGAAGCTCGCCGATCCGTCGGTCCACGCCGACCAGGCCAACGCGCGCAAGCTGAACAAGCGCTACGCCGAGCTGACTCCGATCGTCGCCACCTACCGCTCCTGGAAGCGCACCGGGGACGACATCGAGGCGGCCAAGGAACTGGCCGCCGACGACCCGGACTTCGCGGCCGAGGTCAAGGTGCTGGACAAGCTCCGGGACGAGCTCACCGAGAAGCTGCGCCTGCTGCTGGTCCCGCGGGACCCCAGCGACGACAAGGACGTCATCCTCGAGATCAAGGCCGGCGCCGGCGGCGACGAGTCCGCGCTGTTCGCGGGCGACCTGCTGCGCATGTACCTGCGGTACGCCGAGCGGGTGGGCTGGAAGACCGAGATCATCGACGCCACCGAGTCCGAGCTGGGCGGCTACAAGGACGTCCAGGTCGCCGTGAAGACCAAGGGCGGCAACGGCGCCACCGAGCCCGGCCAGGGCGTCTGGGCGCGCCTGAAGTACGAGGGCGGCGTGCACCGCGTGCAGCGCGTGCCGGCCACCGAGTCGGCGGGCCGCATCCACACCTCGGCCGCGGGCGTGCTGGTCACGCCGGAGGCCGAGGAGGTCGACGTCGAGATCAACCCGAACGACCTGCGCATCGACGTCTACCGGTCCTCAGGTCCGGGCGGGCAGTCCGTGAACACCACCGACTCCGCGGTGCGCATCACGCACATCCCCACCGGCGTCGTCGCCTCCTGCCAGAACGAGAAGAGCCAGCTGCAGAACAAGGAGCAGGCACTGCGTATCCTGCGCTCCAGGCTGCTCGCCGCCGCTCAGGAGGAGGCGGAGCGGGAGGCCGCCGACGCGCGCCGCAGCCAGGTCCGCACGGTCGACCGGTCCGAGAAGATCCGCACGTACAACTTCCCGGAGAACCGGATCTCCGACCACCGGGTCGGCTTCAAGGCCTACAACCTCGACCAGGTCCTCGACGGGGACCTGGACGCGGTGATCCAGGCCTGCGTCGACGCGGACTCGGCCGCCAAGCTCGCGGCAGCCTGACGCCCGGCGCCCACCGAGCGAAGACGTCCCGCACGACACCGGACACCGGAGGACCAGCGTGCCGCAGAACCAGAGCCCGCGCAGCGTGCTGCTCGCCGAGGTGGCCCAGGCCACCCAGCGGCTGGCGGACGCCGGCGTGCCCTCGCCGCGCAACGACGCGGAGGAGCTCGCCGCGTTCGTGCACGGCGTGAAGCGGGGCCAGCTGCACACCGTCAAGGACTCCGACTTCGACGCCCGGTACTGGGAGGTCATCGCCCGGCGGGAGGCCCGCGAGCCGCTGCAGCACATCACCGGCCGCGCCTTCTTCCGGTACCTGGAGCTCCAGGTCGGGCCCGGCGTCTTCGTGCCCCGGCCGGAGACCGAGTCCGTGGTGGGCTGGGCCATAGACGCCGTGCGGGCGATGGACGTCGCCGAGCCGAGGATCGTGGACCTGTGCACCGGGTCGGGCGCCATCGCGCTGGCCATGGCGCAGGAGGTGCCCCGGTCCTCGGTGCACGCGGTGGAGCTCTCCGAGGAGGCCCTGGAGTGGGCCCGCAGGAACACCGAGGGCTCCCGCGTCGACCTGCGGCACGGTGACGCCCTGTCCGCCTTCCCGGACCTGGACGGCCAGGTCGACCTGGTCATCACCAACCCGCCGTACATCCCGCTCACCGAGTGGGAGTACGTCGCCCCCGAGGCCAGGGACCACGACCCGGACATGGCGCTGTTCTCCGGCCAGGACGGGCTGGAGCTGATCCGCGGCCTGGAGCGCACCGCGCACCGGCTGCTGCGGCCCGGCGGGGTCGTCGTGGTCGAGCACGCCGACACCCAGGGCGGCCTGGTCCCCTGGATCTTCGCCGAGGAGCGGGGCTGGGCCGACGCGGCCGACCACCCCGACCTCAACAACCGGCCGCGGTTCGCCACGGCCCGCAAGGCGACGCCGTGAGCGCGCGGCCGGGCGGACCCTCCGGTACCTGCCGCTCCACGCATTCCGGTCGCGGTTCGACCGCTTCCCTTCCTTCCACTTCTTCCGAACACTTCCCCCTGCACGACCCGCACGAGGAGGCCAGCTGACATGGCACGGCGATACGACACCAACGACGCGACCGACCGCACGACGGGTCTGCGCGAGGCCGCGTCCGCCGTCCGCCGTGGCGAGCTGGTCGTCCTTCCGACGGACACCGTGTACGGCATCGGCGCGGACGCCTTCTCCGCGGAGGCGGTCGGCGACCTGCTGGAGGCCAAGGGCCGCGGGCGCAACATGCCCTCCCCGGTGCTCATCGGCTCGCCCAACACGCTGCACGGTCTGGTCACCGACTTCTCCGAGACGGCCTGGGAGCTGGTCGACGCCTTCTGGCCCGGCGCGCTCACCCTGGTCGCCCGCCAGCAGCCGTCGCTGGCCTGGGACCTCGGCGACACCCGCGGCACGGTCGCGGTGCGGATGCCGCTGCACCCGGTCGCCATCGAGCTGCTGACCGAGGTCGGCCCGATGGCCGTCTCCTCCGCCAACCTCACCGGCCACCCCTCCCCGGAGGACTGCGACGCCGCCCAGCAGATGCTCGGCGACTCCGTGTCCGTGTACCTCGACGGCGGTCCCACGCCGGGCAACGTGCCCTCGTCGATCGTCGACGTCACCGGCGCGGTGCCGGTGCTGCTGCGCCAGGGCGCCATCTCCGCCGAGGAGCTGCGCAAGGTGGTACCCGACCTCGAGGTGGCGAATTGACCCCCGCCCCTGACGCGGGGCTTGGCATACGAGAGGAAGACGGCGGGGAGGCCGGCTTCCGGATCCTCCACGTCAGCACCGGAAACGTGTGCCGCTCGCCGATCACCGAGCGGCTGACCCGGCATGCCCTCGCGCAGCGGCTCGGCGACCCCCGGTGGGGCGGACTGGTGGTCGAGTCCGCCGGCACGTGGGGGCACGAGGGCGCGCCCATGGAGGAGAACGCGGTCACCGTGCTCGACGAGTACGGGGCGGACGCGTCCGGGTTCACGGGGCGGGAGCTGCGGGACGAGCACGTCATCCGCGCCGACCTGGTGCTGACGGCCACGCGGGACCACCGGGCCCACGTCATCTCCATGGGGCACTCGGCGGGGCTGCGGACCTTCACGCTCAAGGAGTTCACGCGGCTGGTGCGGGCGATCGATCCGGCGACGCTGCCGCCGGTCGAGGACGGGGTGTGTGCGCGGGCTCGGGCGTTGGTGCGGGCTGCGGCGGCGCTGCGGGGGTGGTTGCTCGCCCCCACGCCCGAGGCGGACGAGGTGTACGACCCGTACGGGGCGCCGCTGCCCTTCTTCCGTTCCGTCGGCGAGGAGATACACGGCGCCCTCGACCCCGTCCTCACCGCCCTCACCGGCATCCGCCCCTGACCTCGGCGGCCGGCCCGACCCCTGCCGTTCCCCCGCCTTGCCGTCCCGCCGGCTGCGTGTCTGCCTGCCCGTCCGTCCCGCTGCTGGGGCACCTCGCCCCGGGGCACTCGCGGTGCCGGCCCCGGGGAGCGCGCGGTGCTGGCCCTGGGAGCGCCGGACCCTCTGCCTCGCGGGCGGTCCTTGCCGCCGCTGAGCCGCAACTGCGCCCCCGCCCGCCC
>NZ_JBRIOU010000004.1:348829-360526 GCF_053474865.1 Streptomyces sp. CO7 | reverse complement strand
GGCTGGAGGGGGTGTTCGGAGGAGGTGGGACGGATGGGGACCGTCGTCGGGAGGCAGGGGCGGACGCTGAGGGAGCGGGACCCCGAGGTCGCGGGGATCCTGGCGGCCGAGGCCCACCGCCGCCACACCACGCTCCAGCTGATCGCCGCCGAGAACTACACCTCGCCCGCCGTGCTTGAGGCCCTCGCCTCCCCTCTCGCGGACAAGTACGCCGAGGGCTACCCCGGCAACCGCTTCCACGGCGGCTGCGCCTACGCCGACCTGGCCGAGCGGACGGCGGTGGAGCGGGCCCAGGACCTCTTCGAGGCCGCGCACGTGAACGTGCAGCCCCACTCCGGCTCCGCCGCCGTGCTGGCCGCGTACGCCGCCCTCCTGCGTCCCGGGGACCCGGTGCTCGCCCTCGGCCTCGCCCACGGCGGCCACCTCACCCACGGGTCGCCCGCCAACTTCTCCGGCCGCTGGTTCCGCTTCACCGGCTACGGCGTCGACGCCGAGTCGGGCCTGCTGGACTACGAGCAGGTGCGGGCACTGGCCCGGGCGACGAAGCCGAAGGCCGTGGTCTGCGGGTCGATCGCGTACCCGCGGCACATCGACCACGCCGCGTTCCGGGAGATCGCCGACGAGGCCGGCGCCTACCTGATCGTCGACGCCGCGCACCCCATCGGCCTGGTGGCGGGCGGCGCCGCGCCCAGCCCGGTGCCGTACGCGGACGTGGTCTGCGCGACCACGCACAAGGTGCTGCGCGGCCCGCGCGGCGGGATGCTGCTGTGCACCGAGGAGCTGGCCGAGCGGATCGACCGGGCGGTCTTCCCCTTCACGCAGGGCGGGGCGCCGATGAACGTGGTCGCCGCGAAGGCGGTGGCCTTCGGGGAGGCGGCCACCCCGGAGTACGCGCGCTACGCGCACCGCACGGTCGCCAACGCCCGCGCCCTGGCGGAGCAGCTCGCCGCGGAGGGGCTGCACGTCACCACCGGCGGCACCGACACCCACCTGATCACTGCCGACCCGGCACCGCTCGGCGGACTCGACGGCCGGGCCGCCCGTGATCTGCTGGGCGCCGCCGGCATGGTTCTCGACACATCCGCACTGCCGCACGACAGCCGGGGTATCCGCCTGGGTACGGCTGCCGTGACGACTCTCGGGATGGGGGAGGAGGAGGCGCGGACCATCGCGTCCCTGGTGGGGCGGGCCCTGCGCGGTGACGTCGACGGGGCGCGCGCCGGGGCACGCGAGCTGGCCGAGGCCTTCCCGCCGCCGTACCCCGACCCCCAGGGGTGAAACCGTCGCGGCCACCCGGAAGTCATCACTTGTGACCGTCCCTCGCTAGGGTGGGGTCGGAGTTGGCCAGCGAGATCTGTGGGGAAGCCCGTGCGTGAATACCTGCTGACGCTCTGCATCACGGCCGCGGTGACGTACCTCCTGACGGGTCCGGTGCGGAAGTTCGCGATCGTGGCAGGCGCCATGCCCGAGGTGCGGGCGCGTGACGTGCACCGTGAACCCACCCCTCGGCTGGGCGGCATCGCGATGTTCTTCGGCATGTGCGCGGGACTGCTGGTCGCCTCGCAGCTGACCAATCTCGGCCAGGTCTTCGAGCGGTCCAACGAGCCGCGGGCGCTGCTCTCCGGCGCGGCGCTGATCTGGATCATCGGCGTGCTGGACGACAAGTTCGAGCTGGACGCGCTGATCAAGCTGGGCGCCCAGATGATCGCGGCCGGCGTGATGGTCATGCAGGGCCTCACCATCCTGTGGCTGCCCGTGCCGGGCGTCGGCATGGTGGCGCTCACCTCCTGGCAGGGCACCCTGCTGACCGTGGCACTGGTGGTGATCACCATCAACGCGGTGAACTTCGTCGACGGCCTCGACGGCTTGTCGTCCGGCATGGTGGCCATCGCCTCGCTGGCGTTCTTCCTGTACGGCTACCGGATCTGGTACGGCTACGGCATCGAGGCGGCCGCCCCGGCCACCCTGTTCGCCGCCATCCTGATCGGCATGTGCGTGGGATTCCTGCCGCACAACATGCACCCGGCGCGGATCTTCATGGGGGACTCCGGGTCGATGCTCATCGGCCTGGTCCTGGCGGCCGGGGCCATCTCCATCACCGGCCAGATCGACCCGGACGCGATGAGCCTGTTCGCCGGCGGCGAGCGCAGCGCGGTGCACGCGACCGTGCCGGTCTACATCCCGCTGCTGCTGCCGCTGACCATCATCGCGATCCCCGCCGCCGACCTGGTGCTGGCCATCGTGCGCCGTACCTGGCGCGGCCAGTCGCCGTTCGCCGCGGACCGCGGCCACCTGCACCACCGGCTGCTGGAGATCGGCCACTCGCACAGCCGGGCCGTGCTGATCATGTACTTCTGGTGCGGGCTGATCGCCTTCGGCGCGCTGTCGTACTCGGTGACCGCGGCGTCGATGTGGATCGTGCTGAGCGTCGCCCTGCTCAGCGCCCTGGGCCTGGTGCTGCTGCTGATGCCGCGCTTCACGCCGCGCGCCCCGCGCTGGGCCGAGGCGCTGCTGCCGCCGCGCTACCGGCGGACCCGGGGCGAGCCGGCCGACGAGGCCGACGCGGGCTCCCAGGACGTCGTGGAGGAGCACGCACCGGGCCACGAGGCCGAGCGGCGGCCCGCGGGCGCGCACGACGCCGCCCGTGAGCCCGGCGGGCAGGCGGGCGCCGGGGAGCCCGAGGGGCCGCAGGAGCCCGCGGACGGCCAGGACCGCGAGCCGGTGGCGGTCGGCGCGGCCCGGGTCGCCAACGGCGCCTCCGCGGTCGGGCACCGCACCCGCTTCCGCCGCCCCTGACCTCCGGACCGCAAGGTAAGAATCCTCCTAGAGCTTGACCCGCCCGAGGGACGCTCTTGGGGAGTGCTTGGGTGGGCAAATCGCCCCTATACCAGGCAAGAGGTGCGGCGAATCGTTACTGGCGCGCCGCTTAGCCCCCTCGTGTGACAGCAGGCACACGAAGTAGGTAAAGACCTCATCAAATAGTTTGTGATAGCGTTCACGAGTAGCCCGGACCGGAGCCGGACCAGCGCGTACGGCGGCCTCCCGGCCGCCAGGTGCGACGGTCTCCCGGCCCCAGGTTCTCTCTCACACCCCGGGTCTACGCTCGTCCATGACGACACCCTGCCCCCCTCAGCAAGCGGAGTTGCCGCCATGCCGTCCAACGACGTTCGGATGCTCACCCACACCGCCGTGCCCACGGCCGCCGTCGGCGCGATCGTCGCCGTCGTCAGCGGGCTGGTCGCCGGCGGCAAGGGTGCTCTCGGCGCCGTCGTCGGGACGCTGGTGGTCATCCTCTTCATGGGGATCGGGCTCTACGTACTGCAGCGCGTCGCGAGGTCGCTTCCGCACCTGTTCCAGGCCATGGGGCTGATGCTCTACACGGCACAGATCCTGTTGCTGTTCTTCTTCGTGGCCGTGTTCAAGGACACGTCGCTGTTCCACCCCAAGACCTTCGCGATCTCGCTGGTCGTCGGCACCATCACCTGGGTCGCCGCGCAGGCACGGGCGCACATGAAGGCCAAGATCCTGTACGTCGAACCCGAGTCGACCGAGAACGAGAAGACGCAGAAGACGGGGCGCTCGTCGTGAGGGGTGGGGGCGCGGGAATCTCAGCTGAGCGTTCCTGCTATCGTCCGTTGCCGACTGCGGCATCGCGGGCGCGGGCATGCGAGCTGACGCCTGCTCGAACGCGAGGCTTGATGCCCCCCGGCCGCCCCCACATCCGTAAGACCAGTCCCGTGCCGAACAGCGGCCTCGTGCCGCGCCGACACAACGAGGTTGCCGTACCTATGCGCCACGCTGAAGGAGCCCGCGGTGAGTGCTGACCCGACGCAGGTGCTCGCCTTCGAGACCGACTGCCACATCTTCGATGGCTGTGGCTTCCCGGCTCCGGGCCTGCACTCGTTCCTGTTCGAGCCCCTGTGGGGCGACGCGGACAGCAACCTGTACTTCAACAAGTCGATGCTCCTCGCCCTCCTGGGTTCGGTCATCGTGATCGGCTTCTTCTGGGCCGCCTTCCGCAAGCCGAAGATGGTTCCCGGCAAGCTGCAGATGGTGGCCGAGTTCGGCTACGACTTCATCCGCCGCGGTGTGGTCTACGAGACCCTCGGGCGCAAGGAGGGCGAGAAGTACGTCCCCCTGGTCGTCTCGATGTTCTTCTTCATCTGGATGATGAACCTCTGGTCGGTCATCCCGCTCGCCCAGTTCCCGGTGACGGCGATCATCGCCTACCCGGCGGTCCTGGCGCTCATCGTCTACGTCCTGTGGGTGAGCCTGACCTTCAAGCGCCACGGCTTCGTCGGCGGCTGGAAGAACATCACCGGTTACAACAAGGACCTCGGCCCGGTTCTGCCGCTGGCCATGCTGATCGAGTTCTTCTCGAACCTGCTGGTCCGCCCCTTCACCCACGCGGTGCGACTGTTCGCGAACATGTTCGCGGGCCACACGCTTCTGGTGCTCTTCACGATCGCCAGCTGGTACCTGCTGAACGGCATCGGCATCGCCTACGCCGGCGTCAGCTTCATCATGGTCATCGTGATGACGGTCTTCGAGCTGTTCATCCAGGCCCTGCAGGCGTACGTCTTCGTGCTGCTGACCTGCACCTTCATCCAGGGCGCGCTCGCAGAGCACCACTGAGTCTCACGCCCGTAGGACCCGACCCCCAGTCGTCCGGTGGCCAACCCCCACCGGTCCGTTGAGAAAAGGAAGAACTGGCATGTCCACTCTTGCCGCAGTTACCGGTTCTGTCGCCTCCATCGGCTACGGCCTCGCCGCCATCGGCCCCGGCGTCGGCGTCGGCATCATCTTCGGTAACGGCACCCAGGCGCTGGCCCGCCAGCCCGAGGCCGCCGGCCTGATCCGTGCCAACCAGATCCTCGGCTTCGCCTTCTGTGAGGCGCTCGCCCTCATCGGTCTGGTCATGCCGTTCGTCTACGGCCAGTGATCTAACGATCCCCACCAGCCGACTAGACGAAAGGCATTGACATGAGCCAGCTGCTCACGATCGCGTCCGAGGAGGTCCAGAACCCCCTCGTGCCGCCGGTCCCCGAGCTTGTCATCGGCCTGATCGCCTTCGTCATCGTCTTCGCCGTCTTCGCCTGGAAGCTCCTCCCGAACATCAACAAGGTTCTGGAAGAGCGCCGCGAGGCCATCGAGGGCGGTATCGAGAAGGCCGAGGCCGCTCAGACCGAGGCCAACAGCGTGCTCGAGCAGTACAAGGCTCAGCTCGCCGAGGCCCGCCACGAGGCCGCGCGCCTGCGCTCGGAGGCGCAGGAGCAGGGTGCCGCGCTCATCGCCGAGATGCGTGCGGAGGGCCAGCGCCAGCGCGAGGAGATCATCGCCGCCGGTCACGCGCAGATCGAGGCCGACCGCAAGGCCGCCGCGACCGCGCTGCGCCAGGACGTCGGCAAGCTTGCCACCGACCTGGCCGGCAAGCTCGTGGGCGAGTCCCTCGAGGACCACGCCCGTCAGAGCCGCGTCATCGACCGCTTCCTCGGCGAGCTCGAGGAGAAGGCCGAGGCCGCGCGATGAACGGAGCGAGCCGCGAGGCCCTGGTCGCCGCCCGTGAGCGACTCGACGCGCTGACGGACTCCACGTCCGTCGACGCGGCGCGGCTCGCCGACGAGCTGGCCGCCGTCACCGCGCTGCTCGACCGCGAGGTGTCGCTGCGTCGGGTCCTCACCGACCCGGCGCAGTCCGGAGAGGCCAAGGCCGACCTGGTCCAGCGTCTGCTGGGCACCCAGATCGGCGGTCCGGCCACCGACCTGGTGTCGGGCATGGTCCGGTCCCGCTGGTCCGCCCCGCGCCACCTGGTGGACGCGGTGGAGGAGCTGGCGAACCTCGCCGACCTCACGGCGGCCCAGAAGGCCGGCGCCCTGGACGACGTCGAGGACGAGCTGTTCCGGTTCGGCCGGATCGTCGCCTCGAACGCCGGCCTGCGCGCCGCGCTGACCGACCGGTCGGCGAGCGCCGCGGCCAAGAGCGGTCTGCTGAGCAGGCTGCTCGGCGGCCGAGCCAACGCCGCCACCGAGCGCCTGGTGATCCGTCTGGTGACCGCGCCGCGTGGACGTAGCCTGGAGGCGGGACTCGAGTCCCTCGCCAAGCTCGCCGCCGGCCGCCGTAACCGGATGGTCGCCGTGGTCACCTCCGCGGTGCCGCTGAGCGAGATCCAGAAGCAGCGCCTCAGCGCCGCGCTGGTCAAGCTCTACGGCCGCGCCATGCACCTCAACCTCGACGTGGACCCCGCGGTCCTCGGCGGGATCCGGGTGCAGGTCGGCGACGAGGTCATCAACGGCTCGGTCGTGGACCGCATCGAGGACGCCAACCGGCGCCTCGCGGGCTGACCGGGTCGCGACAGCGAGCCGAACACAGCAAGCAGTACGTATTTACGGCCCTGGTTGGGCCGTGCAGAGGATGCAAAGTTTCTGGGGGAGCCCCCCAGATTCCCCCAAGAAACTTCGGGCCCAACAAGGAGAGCAGGGAACCCAGATGGCGGAGCTCACGATCCGGCCGGAGGAGATCCGGGACGCGCTGGAGAACTTTGTCCAGTCGTACAAGCCGGACGCGGCCTCGCGCGAGGAGGTCGGTACGGTCACCCTTGCCGGCGACGGCATCGCGAAGGTCGAGGGTCTTCCCTCGGCCATGGCCAACGAACTGCTGAAGTTCGAGGACGGCACCCTCGGCCTCGCCCTCAACCTCGAGGAGCGCGAGATCGGTGCCATCGTCCTCGGCGAGTTCAGCGGCATCGAGGAGGGCCAGCCGGTGCACCGCACCGGAGAGGTCCTGTCGGTCGCCGTGGGCGAGGGTTACCTCGGCCGCGTGGTCGACCCCCTCGGCAACCCCATCGACGGCCTCGGCGAGATCGCGACCGAGGGCCGCCGCGCCCTCGAGCTGCAGGCCCCCACGGTCATGCAGCGCAAGTCGGTGCACGAGCCGATGGAGACCGGCTACAAGGCCGTCGACGCGATGACCCCCGTCGGCCGTGGTCAGCGTCAGCTGATCATCGGTGACCGCCAGACCGGCAAGACCGCCCTGGCCGTCGACACGATCATCAACCAGAAGGCCAACTGGAAGACGGGCGACCCGAAGAAGCAGGTCCGCTGCATCTACGTCGCCATCGGCCAGAAGGGCTCCACCATCGCGTCGGTCCGCCGCGCGCTGGAGGAGAACGGCGCTCTGGAGTACACGACCATCGTCGCCGCCCCGGCGTCCGACCCGGCCGGCTTCAAGTACCTGGCGCCGTACACCGGTTCGGCCATCGGTCAGCACTGGATGTACCAGGGCAAGCACGTCCTGATCATCTTCGACGACCTGTCGAAGCAGGCCGACGCCTACCGCGCCGTGTCGCTGCTGCTGCGTCGTCCGCCGGGCCGCGAGGCCTACCCGGGTGACGTCTTCTACCTGCACTCGCGTCTGCTGGAGCGCTGCGCCAAGCTCTCCGACGACATGGGCGCCGGTTCGATGACGGGTCTGCCGATCGTCGAGACCAAGGCCAACGACGTCTCGGCGTTCATCCCGACCAACGTCATCTCCATCACCGACGGCCAGTGCTTCCTGGAGTCGGACCTCTTCAACGCCGGTCAGCGCCCCGCGCTGAACGTCGGTATCTCCGTCTCCCGAGTCGGTGGTTCCGCGCAGCACAAGGCGATGAAGCAGGTCTCCGGCCGTCTGCGTGTCGACCTGGCCCAGTTCCGTGAGCTCGAGGCGTTCGCCGCCTTCGGTTCCGACCTGGACGCCGCGTCGAAGGCGCAGCTGGAGCGCGGTCAGCGCATGGTCGAGCTGCTCAAGCAGGCTCAGTACCAGCCGATGGCCACCGAGGACCAGGTCGTCTCCGTCTGGGCCGGCACCACCGGCAAGATGGACGAGGTCCCGGTCCAGGACATCCGCCGCTTCGAGTCGGAGCTGCTGGCGTACCTGCGTCAGAACGAGTCGGGCCTGCTCCTGTCGATCCGCGAGGGCGGCAAGATGTCGGACGACACCCTGACGGCCGTCGCCGACGCCATCGCCGCGTTCAAGAAGACGTTCACGACGTCGGACGGCAAGCTGCTCGGCGAGGACGCTCCGGTTTCCGTCTCCAAGTGACGTAAGGAAGGGACCTGACTCATGGGAGCTCAGCTCCGGGTCTACAAGCGTCGCATCCGATCCGTCACCGCGACCAAGAAGATCACCAAGGCGATGGAGATGATCGCCGCCTCGCGTGTCGTCAAGGCGCAGCGCAAGGTGGCGGCCTCCACGCCGTACGCGACCGAGCTCACCCGCGCGGTCACGGCGGTGGGCACCGGCTCGAACACGCGCCACCCGCTGACCACGGAGGCGGACAACCCGACCCGTGCCGCGGTCCTGCTCCTCTCGAGCGACCGCGGTCTGGCCGGCGCGTTCAACTCCAACGCCATCAAGGCGGCGGAGCAGCTCACCGAGAAGCTCGAGGCCGCGGGCAAGCAGGTCGACACGTACATCGTCGGCCGGCGTGGTCTGGCCCACTACAACTTCCGCGAGCGCAAGGTCGCGGGACAGTGGACGGGCTTCACCGACGAGCCGACGTACGCGGACGCCAAGCTGGTCGCGGCGCCGCTGATCGAGGCGATCGAGACGGAGACGGCGGAGGGTGGTGTGGACGAGCTCCACATCGTCTACACCGAGTTCGTGTCGATGATGACGCAGACCGCCATCCAGGCTCAGCTGCTTCCGCTCAAGCTCGAAGAGGTCGCGGAGGAGCTCCCCGCCAAGGGCGAGATCCTTCCGCTGTACGACTTCGAGCCGTCCGCGGAGGACGTCCTCGACGCGCTGCTGCCGCGGTACGTCGAGAGCCGTATCTACAACGCGCTGCTGCAGTCGGCCGCTTCGAAGCACGCCGCCACCCGGCGTGCGATGAAGTCGGCCACCGACAACGCCGGAGAGCTCATCGAGACGCTCTCCCGGCTTGCCAACGCGGCCCGCCAGGCCGAAATCACCCAGGAAATCAGCGAGATCGTCGGTGGCGCAGGCGCCCTGGCCGACGCGACCGCGGGGAGTGACAACTAATGACCACCACTGTTGAGCCGACCGCTGGCGCGGGCGTGGCCTCCGGCCGCGTCGCGCGGGTCATCGGCCCGGTCGTCGACGTGGAGTTCCCCGTCGACGCGATGCCGGAGATCTACAACGCCCTTCACGTCGAGGTGGCCGACCCGGCCAACGCCGGCGCGAAGAAGACGCTGACCCTCGAGGTCGCCCAGCACCTGGGCGACGGCCTGGTCCGCGCCATCTCCATGCAGCCCACCGACGGTCTGGTCCGCCAGGCCCCGGTGACCGACACGGGCACGGGCATCACCGTCCCGGTCGGCGACTTCACCAAGGGCAAGGTGTTCAACACCCTCGGTGAGGTGCTGAACTCCGACGAGTCCTACACCGGTGAGCGCTGGACCATCCACCGCCAGGCGCCGAACTTCGACGAGCTCGAGTCGAAGACCGAGATGTTCGAGACCGGCGTCAAGGTCATCGACCTGCTGACCCCGTACGTCAAGGGCGGCAAGATCGGTCTGTTCGGCGGCGCCGGCGTCGGCAAGACGGTGCTCATCCAGGAGATGATCTACCGCGTCGCCAACAACCACGACGGTGTCTCCGTGTTCGCCGGTGTCGGCGAGCGCACCCGTGAGGGCAACGACCTGATCGAGGAGATGTCGGACTCCGGCGTCATCGACAAGACCGCCCTGGTCTTCGGTCAGATGGACGAGCCGCCGGGCACCCGTCTGCGCGTGGCCCTGGCCGGTCTGACCATGGCGGAGTACTTCCGCGATGTGCAGAAGCAGGACGTGCTGTTCTTCATCGACAACATCTTCCGCTTCACCCAGGCCGGTTCCGAGGTGTCGACCCTGCTCGGCCGTATGCCCTCCGCGGTGGGCTACCAGCCGAACCTGGCCGACGAGATGGGTCTCCTCCAGGAGCGCATCACCTCGACCCGTGGTCACTCGATCACCTCGATGCAGGCGATCTACGTCCCCGCGGACGACCTGACCGACCCGGCCCCGGCCACCACCTTCGCCCACCTCGACGCGACGACGGTTCTCTCCCGTCCGATCTCCGAGAAGGGCATCTACCCGGCCGTGGACCCGCTGGACTCCACGTCCCGGATCCTGGACCCCCGCTACATCGCGGCGGACCACTACAACACGGCCATGCGCGTCAAGGGGATCCTGCAGAAGTACAAGGACCTCCAGGACATCATCGCGATCCTCGGTATCGACGAGCTCGGCGAGGAGGACAAGCTCGTCGTCCACCGTGCCCGTCGCGTGGAGCGCTTCCTGTCCCAGAACACCCACGTCGCCAAGCAGTTCACCGGCGTGGACGGTTCGGACGTGCCGCTGGACGAGTCGATCACGGCGTTCAACGCGATCTGTGACGGTGAGTTCGACCACTTCCCGGAGCAGGCGTTCTTCATGTGCGGTGGCCTCGAGGACCTCAAGGCCAACGCCAAGGAGCTGGGCGTCTCCTGAACCCCTGGGTTCTGAGAGCCGGTTGAGGTGAGGAGGGCCCGTCTTCGGGCGGGCCCTCCGCCTCCTCCCCGCTTCCCCTCCGGGACGACGTTCCCGGGACCCCCGTCTTCGGACGGGTCTAGACTTTGACCCAACACCCGGCATACCGCCGGGTGGTGACCCGAGGAGCCACCCTTGGCTGCTGAGCTGCACGTCGAGCTGGTCGCTGCCGACCGCCAGGTCTGGTCCGGCGAGGCCACCCTGGTCGTGGCGCGCACCACCTCCGGCGACATCGGCGTCATGCCCGGTCACCAGCCGCTGCTCGGTGTGCTGGAGTCGGGCCCCGTGACCATCCGTACGGTCGGCGGTGAGACGGTCGTGGCAGCGGTCCACGGCGGTTTCATCTCCTTCGCGGACAACAAGCTGTCGCTGCTGGCCGAGATCGCCGAGCTGTCGGACGAGATCGACGTCCAGCGCGCGGAGCGGGCGCTGGAGCGCGCGAAGTCGGACGCCGACGCCTCCGCCGAGCGCCGCGCCGACGTCCGCCTGCGGGCGGTGTCGGCCCGCTGACCCCGGCGCGCCCGGCGCGCGCTGTGCACGCGCGTGACTCAGCCGCGGCCGGTTCCGGAACACTCCGGAACCGGCCGCGGCTGAGGTGAATCCGGAGACGGTTCCCGCGTTACCGGTTTTCATCTTTGCCAGTTGACAGGTTCCCAGTTCTAGGAGACGAGGAGGTCGGTGCCGATGATCCTCGCTCTGACTGTGATCGGGACGCTGGTCGTGCTCGCGGGGGTGGGACTGTTCGCCTTCGGGATGCGACGCCGGCTGATCCAGCGGTCGGGGGGCACCTTCGACTGCAGCCTGCGCTGGGAGGCCCCCGCGCCGTCCGAGGGCGGCGAGGGCGACGGCAAGGGCTGGGCGTACGGGGTGGCCCGGTACAGCGGCGACAGCATCGCCTGGTACCGGGTCTTCTCGTACTCGCCGCGGCCGCGCCGGCTGCTGGAGCGGTCCGCCATCGAGGTGGTCGGCCGGCGGCTGCCGGAGGGCGAGGAGGAACTGGCGCTGCTGCTGAACGCGGTGGTGCTGGTGTGCGTCCACCGGGGCACGCGGCTGGAGCTGGCGATGACGGACGACGCGTTGACGGGGTTCCTGGCGTGGCTGGAGGCGGCGCCGCCGGGGCAGAGGGTCAACGTCGCGTAGGCGTCGCGTGACGCGAATGTCGAGCGGGGGCCGCCTGGGGGCGGCCCCCGCT
>NZ_JBRIOU010000004.1:345835-348729 GCF_053474865.1 Streptomyces sp. CO7 | reverse complement strand
CCGCGGAGGCGCCGCCCCTGCGCCCGCCCGTGCCGCCCCCTGGGCGGCCCAGCCGCCCGCAGGGGGAACAGGTACGAGGCCCGCGGCTCGTGTGCTGGGGAACGCGGAAGCGGGGGCGGCTGGTGGGCCGCCCCCGCTTCGTGGTGCTGTGACGCGCTGTGCAGGTTGCTGACTACAGGTTGCTGGAGATGGCGCTCACCAGCTCGCCGTTCGCGGTGTCACCGCTGAACTCCCAGAAGAACGCGCCGCCCAGGCCCTGGGACTTGGCCCAGGACATCTTGCCCGCGATGGTCGCCGGGGTGTCGTAGGACCACCACTGCGTGCCGCAGTGGGCGTAGGCCGTGCCGGCGATCGTGCCGGTGGCCGGGCAGGAGTTCTTGAGGACCTTGTAGTCCTCGATGCCCGCCTCGTACGTGCCGGGCGCCGCACCGGTCGCCGTGCCGCCGGGGGCGGACTGGGTGACGCCGGTCCAGCCGCGGCCGTAGAAGCCGATGCCGAGCAGCAGCTTCGCGGACGGCACGCCCTTCGACTTCAGCTTGGCGATCGCGTCGGCGGAGTTGAAGCCCGCGGTCGGGATGCCGGAGTACGAGGTGAGCGGCGAGTGCGGGGCGGTCGGACCGGTGTTGGCCCAGGCGCCGAAGTAGTCGTACGTCATCACGTTGTACCAGTTGAGGTACTGCGCGGCGCCGCCGTAGTCGGCCGCGTCGATCTTGCCGCCGCTGGAGCCGTCGGCGGTGATCGCCGCGGTGACCAGGTAGTTCTGGCCGAACTCGGTGCGCAGCGCGGAGACCAGGTTCTTGAACGCGGCCGCACCGGAGGTGTCGCAGGTCAGGCCGCAGGCGTTCGGGTACTCCCAGTCGATGTCGATGCCGTCGAAGACGTCGGCCCAGCGCGGGTCCTCCACCACGGCCTTGCAGGACTTGGCGAACGCCGCGGCGTTCTGCGCGGCCTGGCCGAAGCCGCCGGAGTAGGTCCAGCCGCCGAAGGAGTACAGGACCTTGATGTGCGGGTACTTGGCCTTCAGCTTGCGCAGCTGGTTGAAGTTGCCGCGCAGCGGCTGGTCCCAGGTGTCGGCGACGCCGTCGACGGACTGGTCCGCGGTGTACGCCTTGTCGGTGGCGGCGAAGGCGTCGTCGAGGACGCACTGCCCGTTCTTGACGTTGCCGAACGAGTAGTTGATGTGCGTGATCTTCGAGGCGGAACCGGAGGTCACCAGGTTCTTGACGTGGTAGTTGCGGCCGTAGATGCCCCACTCGGTGAAGTAGCCGAGCTTGACCTTGTCGCCGGGCGGCGGGTCGGTGGGCGTGGTGGAGCCGCCGGTGGTGCGGACCGCGACGGAGCCGCTGAGCGGACCGGTCTGGTCGGCGGTGTCCCGCGCCAGGACGGCGTAGGAGTAGTCCGTGCCGGCGGTCAGACCGGAGTCGGTGTACGAGGTGCCGGTGACCGTGGCCACCTTCACGCCGCCGCGCAGGACGTCGTAGTTCTTGATGCCCTTGTCGTCGGTGGCCGCGGTCCACGCCAGCTTGACCGAGGTGTTGGTGATGTCCGAGGCGGTCGGCTTGCCCGGGGCGGACGGGGCGCTGTCGCCGGGCACGGAGGGCCCGCCGTCGCAGGAGCCGCCGTTGACCGTACAGGCGGTCGGGGAGCCGGTGCCGGAGCCGTTGAACCCGAAGGAGATGGAGGCGCCCGCGGCGAGGGAGCCGTTCCAGCCCAGGTTCTTGGCGGTCCAGTGGTTGCCGGAGTTGGTGACGGTGGCGTCCCAGGCGGAGGTCACCTTGGTGCCGGTGGGGAAGTCCCACTCGACGGTCCAGGAGGAGAGAGCGGTGGTGCCGGTGTTCTTGACCGTCCACTTGCCTTCGAAGCCGGTGCCCCAGTCCTGCGTCTTGGCGTAGGTGGCGGTGACGGAGGTGGCCGCCTGGGCCGGCGTGGCCAGCCCGACCAGTCCGGCGAGGGGAAGGACGAGCGTGGCGACTGCCGCCGTCACGCGCTGTCTGAAGCGCATCTGCGCCTCCTCGGGGTGAGGGTGAGGGGGGTGCTACGGCTCCGAGCCACTTGACGAGGCCATGACGCCGAGCGGTGCGGTCAGAGTAGAAAGGTCTGGACCACCGGTCAATAGGTCTGGACCAATGCAGGTTTCTTGAGTAAACCCAGGCCCCCGACCTGGGCCTCCTGACCTCAGCGCAGTCCTAACTCCTGCGCAAGCACCGCCGCTTGGAGTCGGCTGCGCAGCTCCAGCTTGGCGAGCAGGCGGCTGACGTGGGACTTCACCGTAGCCTCTGCCATCTCCAGGCGGGCGGCGATCTCGGCATTGGACAACCCCTCGCCGAGGCAGCGGAGCACCTCGCGCTCACGGGGTGTCAGGGATTTCACAGCCTCCGCCCCGGGGCCCGTCGCCCGCGGCGGGCGGTCCTGGGCCCCGGCGGCGAAGGCCGCGATCAGCCGCCGGGTGACGGCCGGGGCGATCAGTCCCTCGCCACGCGCCACCGTCCGCACCGCCTCCAGCAGTTCGGCCGCCTCCGCGCTCTTCAGCAGGAAGCCGGCCGCGCCCGCCCGCAGGGTGCCGAAGACGTACTCGTCGAGGTCGAAGGTGGTCAGCACCAGCACGTCGGCCAGCTGCTCCGCGGTGATCCGACGGGTGACGCCCACGCCGTCGAGCAGCGGCATCCGCACGTCGGTCAGCACCACGTCGGGCCGCAGCTCGCGGGCCAGCTCCACCGCCCGCTCCCCGTCCGCCGCCTCGCCGACCACCTCGATGTCCGGCGCGCTGCGCAGGATCAGCACCAGTCCGGCCCGTACGGCCGACTGGTCCTCGGCGACCACCACCCGGATCACGACGTCACCCTTCCCCGTCCGGCACGGGCAGAACCGCCCGCACCACCCACGCGCCCCCCTGG
>NZ_JBRIOU010000004.1:344533-345735 GCF_053474865.1 Streptomyces sp. CO7 | reverse complement strand
GCCCGGCCCCCGCCCCCGGAGCCCTGGCGGGCTGCCCGCCCGGCGCGGTGAGGGCGCTGGTGACCACCACGCGCAGGGCGCCGCCGTCCCGCTCCACGGCGACCGTCACGGGACCGGGCGCGGCGTGCTTGAGGACGTTGGTCAGCGACTCCTGCACGATCCGGTAGGCGGCCAGCTCCACCGGCGACGGCAGGTCCCATCCCGCCTCGGGGGCGGGCGTCACCGTCACCGGGAAGCCCGCCGCCCGGATCCCCTCGGCCAGCGGCGCCAGGCCCTCCAGGCTGGGCACGGCGGACGGCTCCAGGTCGTCGCCCCCGGCCCGCAGCAGGCCGATCATGCGGCGCATCTCGGTCAGCGCCGCCACGCTGTTCTCCCGGATCACGCCCAGCGCCTCGCGGGAGGTGTCGGCGTCGTCCAGCGACAGCGCCGCCGTCGAGTGCACCGCCACGGCCGACAGATGACCGGCGATGACGTCGTGCAACTCCCGTGCCATCCGCGTGCGTTCGGCGGTCACGGCCTGGGCGCGGTCCAGTTCCGCCAGCCGGGCCGTCTGCTCGGCCTCCCGCCGCGCCGCCCGCGCGGCGTCCCGGTGGTGGCGCACCAGCGCCCCGGTGGCGGCCGGACCGAAGGCCGCCAGCCCCACCCCCAGGCCGAGCATCAGCGAGTAGGCGTCCTGCCAGGTGAACACGCCCCAGGCGATCGCCGCCAGGGTGAGGGCGCCGGTGACCTGCGGCAGTCGGCGGGCCGGCCGGGCGCTGCCGTAGACGGCCGCCGCGTACAGCAGGTCGGTGAAGAGCAGCACGGTCGCCAGGCTGCCGGTGGTGAACTGGTCGGCCACCAGGGCCACCGTGCCGGCGGCCAGGGCCGTCCACGGGCGCACGCGGCGCAGCACCTCCAGCGCCGACATCACCGCCAGCGGGACCAGCACCCACCAGCCCGGCACGTCCCGCGCCGGATACACGTCCAGGCCCACCGCCCACAGCAGCAGGCCCAGGGCCAGTCCGCCGAGGGCCGTGGCCACGTCGAAGGGGCGCGGGCCCGGCGGGGAGCCGTCGAGGGTCATGACCCCATCCAACACACTCGGGCCGCCCGGCACATCGGACCGGCGCGCGCCCGCCCGGGGCGGACCTCCACCGAAGGATGCAGGGCGATCTCGTCGCCGCGGTCGATGCGTCCGCGCGGGGCGGGGGAGAGGGTGGAGG
>NZ_JBRIOU010000004.1:340426-344433 GCF_053474865.1 Streptomyces sp. CO7 | reverse complement strand
GGAGAGGGTGGAGGGGAGGGAAGAGGAGGGACCCGACGTGATCCTGGCCCTGATCATCGCCTGCGAGGTCGGCTTCTGGGTGCTGCTCGCCGCGGGGCTGGCCGTGCGCTACCTGCTGCGCCGGCGGCGGGCGAGCACCGTCCTGCTGCTGTGCGAACCGGTGCTGGAGGTGGTGCTGTTCGTGGTGACCGTGATCGACCTGCGGGGCGGCGCCGAACCGAGCTGGGAGCACGGACTGGCGGCGCTCTACATCGGTTTCACCGTCGCCTACGGCCACTACACCATCACCTGGCTCGACGGCCACGCCGCGCACCGCCTGGCCGGCGCCCCGCGTCCGCCGAAGCCCCCGCGGTACGGCATGCCCCGCGCCCTCCACGAGGGGCGCCTGTGGCTGCGCACGGTGCTCGCCGCCGCCGTGGCGGCCGCCCTGCTGCAGGGCGGCATCCTCTACCTCGGCGACGACGGCGACACGTCCTCCCTGCGGGCCTTCCAGGGGACGGCGCTGAGGATCGTGCTCGTGCACGGGGTGATCGCCCTCAGCTACCTGCTCTTCCCCAAGCGGGACAAGGGCGGGCAGCCCGCGGACGCCGCCCCGCGGGCGTCAGCGCTCCCCGCCCGGGACCCACAGCACGTCGCCGGTGGAGAGGTTCGCGACCCGCGCAAGGATGAACAGCAGGTCTGACAGCCGGTTGAGGTACGTGGCGGTCAGGGGGTTCATCGTCTCCCCGTGCTCCTCCATCGCCGCCCAGGTCTGCCGCTCCGCCCGGCGCACCACCGTGCACGCCTGGTGGAGCAGCGCCGCGCCCGCGGTGCCGCCCGGGAGGATGAACGAACGGAGCTTCTCCAGGCGGTCGTTGAAGCGGTCGCAGTCCTCCTCCAGCCGGTCGACGTAGAACTGCTCGACCCGCAGCGGCGGGTACTCCGGGTTCTCCACGACCGGCGTCGACAGGTCGGCGCCCACGTCGAACAGGTCGTTCTGGACGCGGGTGAGGACCGCGACGACGTCCTCCTCCAGGCCGCCCAGGGCGATGGCCGTGCCGATGACCGCGTTGGCCTCGTTGGCGTCGGCGTAGGCGGAGATGCGGAGGTCCGTCTTCGGGACCCGGCTCATGTCACCGAGGTTGGTGGTGCCCTTGTCCCCGGTACGGGTGTAGATGCGCGTCAGATTGACCATGCGCACAGCCTAGGCAACGCGGGGCCCGGGGAGGCCGCGGGTGTGACGTCCGTCAAATGAGACGTGACGCGCGTTACTTAGCGGTCACGAGTGTCCCGCCGGGCGCTAATGTCCGACCCGAAGACACGAGAACAGGGAGTGGCAGTGGCAGGAAAGCTCGCCGTCATCGGGGCCGGCCTCATGGGTTCCGGCATTGCCCAGGTCTCCGCGCAGGCGGGTTGGGACGTCGTCCTGCGCGATGTCACCGACCAGGCGCTGGAGCGGGGTCTCGGGGGCATCAAGGCCTCGTACGACAAGTTCGTGAGCAAGGGCAAGCTCGACGCCGCCGACGCCGAGGCCGCGCTGGCCCGGATCACGCCCACCACCGACCTGGACGCCGTCGCCGACGCGGACATCGTGGTCGAGGCGGTCTTCGAGAAGATCGAGATCAAGCACGAGATCTTCCGGGCGCTGGACAAGATCGTCCGTGAGGACGCGGTGCTCGCCTCCAACACCTCCGCCATCCCGATCACCAAGATCGCGGCGGTGACGGAGCGTCCCGAGCGGGTGGTGGGCGCGCACTTCTTCTCGCCGGTGCCGATGATGCAGCTGTGCGAGCTGGTCCGCGGCTACAAGACCAGCGACGAGACCCTCGCCCGCACGCGGGAGTTCGCCGAGTCGGTGGGCAAGACCTGCATCGTGGTCAACCGCGACGTGGCGGGCTTCGTCACCACCCGGCTGATCTCGGCGCTCGTCGTCGAGGCCGCCAAGCTCTACGAGTCGGGCGTCGCCAGCGCCGAGGACATCGACATCGCCTGCAGGCTGGGCTTCGGTCACGCGATGGGCCCGCTGGCCACCGCCGACCTCACCGGCGTCGACATCCTGCTGCACGCCACCAGCAACATCTACACCGAGTCGCAGGACGAGAAGTTCGCCCCGCCGGAGCTGATGCGCCGAATGGTGGACGCCGGTGACATCGGCCGCAAGAGCGGGCAGGGCTTCTACAAGCACTGATCGCGTGACGATCACGGGCCCGGCCCGTACACCGGTACCGAGATCACCCTCAGCTTCACTCGCGAGGGTGATTTCGGTATCGGTTCGCTTACAGACGGCAACTTCTGTCCCCAACAAGGCGTCAGAAGTGGCATCACCGTATGCACACGGTGATACAAGACGCATTCCCGGGGAGCGCTTATGTTCATCAGGGGCGACCACGCCGAGCTGGTCGTCGGGGGCCGCCTCGACGTCCGCAGCGCGGCGGACGCCCGTACGGTCCTGCACTCCGCCGTCGACGACGGCGTGGGCGACCTGGTCCTGGACCTCTCGGAGCTCCACTCCTGGGACGCGACGGGACTGGGCGTGATCATGGGCGTGCACCGGCGGGCCGGCCGTGCCGGGCGCCGCCTGGTGCTGCGCGGCGTGCCGCCGCAGATGCAGCGGCTGCTGGTGGCCACCCGGCTGCACCGCATCCTCGCCATCGAGGGCGGCCTCGCCGCCGACAGCCTGCCGCGGGTCTGACGGCCCGGCAGCCCCTCGTACCGCCCGACCGCTCGCGGGTCCCACCCGTGGCGCTGCGGTCTGTCGCCCGCCGCGAATCCACATCAGACTGTGACGTCGCGGACGGGGCCGCACCCCGGCTGTTCGGAGATACTGACCGAGGTTTAAGGTTCGGTCGCCCGCCGACCCGACATCAGACATTCCCTACGGCGGCCCGGACCGGAAGCGAGCGCGCGGTGTGCGGCACGGCCGGGAGGGGCTCGGCACACGACGCTTTGGGGGCTTTGGACCATGGACCCGAACAGCCGGCGGCCTGACGAGCGCGGCCACGGGGGGAGCGGCCGCCCGTCGCGCCCGCGTCCGCCCCGCGACGCGCTGACACCCGACTTCGGCCAGCACGCGCCCGCGGTGCGCCGCACCACCGAGATCTTCGTCGACGACCTCCTGCTGACCGTCAACCCCGTCGACGGCAGCGAGATCGAGCTCTGCCCGCCCGAGCGGACGCCGGGGCGACCCCCCAAGATCACCGCGGAGCAGCGCGCCGAGGCCGAGCGGGCCGCGGCCCGCGCCGCCGTCCATCCCGCCGAAGCGGGCTCCGGCCTGCCGGCGCTGCCGCTGCTCGAGCGCCAGGAGGAGCGCGAGGAGGTCGTGCGGCTGCTCGCCCGCGGCCGCTCCGCCCGCCTGGTCGGCCCGTCCGGCTCCGGCCGCAGCCGGTTCCTCGATGTCGTCGCCGACGACTGCGCCGACCTCGCCCCCGACGGCGTCATCCGACTCAGCGGCCTCGGCCGCGACGCCGGCGAACTCCTCGACGACCTCTTCCACGCCGCCTACGACGCCCCGCGCCGCCGCCCCGCCGAGGACGAACTGCGCGAGCTGCTCGGCGCGGTGGGCGCCGTGGTCGTCATCGACGACATCGCCTTCGGCGGCGCCGAGCTCGCCCGGCTCCTGGACGCCACCCCCGAGTGCGCCTTCCTGATATCGGCGACCCCCGAGGTCCCCGAACCGCCCGCCGAGGCGCTGATGGAGACGGTCACCCTGATCGGCCTCACCCGCTCCGCCGGACTCCAGCTGCTCGGCCACGCCGCCGGCCGCACCCTCACCGACGAGGAGACCACCTGGGCGGGCGACCTCTGGTTCGAGTCGGAGGGCCTGCCGCTGCGGTTCGTCCAGGCCGGCGCGCTGCTGCGGCAGCGGGACCGGCTGCGCGCCGCCACCGACGCCGTCGACGAGGTGGGCGTCTTCGAGGACGCGGTGGTCGTCCCCGACACCGAGCTCCCCTTCGACACCCGCGAGGAGGCCGCCCCGCTGCCCTCGCTGGCCGAGGGCGCCGCGCCCGCCCCCCTGCTCGCCTCCCGGC
>NZ_JBRIOU010000004.1:339035-340326 GCF_053474865.1 Streptomyces sp. CO7 | reverse complement strand
CCTCTACACCGCGGGGACCGCGATGCTGGAGACGGCCGACCGCCTGGTCGAGGCCGAGAAGGAGCCCGCGGTGCAGCAGTTCTGGCTGCTCGCGGGGGCCGTCCGCTCTCTCGCGGTCAACGCCCACGCCCCCGGCCTGGTCCTGGACTCCTACCTGCTGCGCGCCTTCGCGGTCGCGGGGTGGGCGCCCAGCTTCACGGACTGCTCGCGCTGCGGCGACCCCGGGCCGCACCGCTCGTTCGCGGTGGCGCTCGGCGGCGAACTCCCCCACTCCGCGCACTGGCCCGCGCTGGTGGGCGACACCCACGCCGACGCCGCGCTCGGTGAACTCCTGGGCTGCGCCCTGGTCTCGCCAGCGGGCGGCCGCCACCGGCTCGCCGCCGGGGTGCCGGCCCAGCTGGAGGCCGCCGGATACCGGGACGGCGCCGAGGAGCGGATCCGCACCGCCGCCGAGCACTACGCCTGGTGGACCGGACACCAGTCGGTCACCGCGGACCGGGTGCGCGCCGAGGCCGACGCGGTGCTCGCGGCGCTGACCGCGCTCCCGCCCTCCGCCGGCGAGCTGGTGCTGCGACTCTCCCGCAACGCCGCCCCCGCCTTCGCCGCCGGGCTCGCCTGGACGGCCTGGGAGCACACCCTGCGCACCGGCTCCGAGGCGGCCCGGCTGGCCGGCGAGGCCGCCGACCAGGGCTACTTCCACCACGAACTGGGCGTGCTGGCGCTCTGTCAGGGCCGCCACGACCGGGCGCGCAACGAACTGGACGCGGCCGTCGCGCTGCGGACCACCGCCTCCGACAAGCGGGGGCAGCTCGCCGGGCGCCGCGCGCTGACGCTGGTCGCCGACCGCACCGGCGACCTGCCCGGCGTGGACGCCGCCGCCGGTCCCGCCGGCGCACCGGCCCCGGCCACCCCGCAGAGCAGCGCCGCACTCGCCGCCCTGGCGGCCTTCGAGGCGTTCGGCCCCGGCCCGGGGGACACCCCGCAGGACGCGGCCCTCAAGGATGAGGCCGACGCCGCGCGTCACGGGTCGACCGTGTTCGTCGGCGACGCGCCCGTCACCCGCCGCCCCGAGCCCGCCGGCAGGGGCCGCGGGCTGGTGGGCGGCGCGCGCAAGAACCTCGTCGCGGCCGGCGCCGGCGCGCTGCTGGTCGCCGTGCTGGGCACCGTGGTCACGCTGGGCGCGACCGGCGGGGACCAGGACACGCCGACCGAGGGCACCGGCCCCAACCCGTCCGCCAGTCAGGGCTACGGCGACGAGCTCGACGCCGACGAGGCCGCCGGCACCGACGAC
>NZ_JBRIOU010000004.1:323383-338935 GCF_053474865.1 Streptomyces sp. CO7 | reverse complement strand
GCCCGGCACCCCCGACGACCCGGCGACCCCCACCGCGGGCCCCGGCGCGACGGCGGACGAGGACGAGGACGAGAAGGAGCCGGACGGGGAGCCGAGCCGCAGCAGCACCGCCAAGCCGACGAAGAAGCCCACCACCAAGCCGCCGGCCACGCCCGACGACCCGACGGAGGACCCCACCGAGGACCCGACCGAGGAGCCGACGGAGGAGCCCACCGAGGAGCCGACGGAGGAGCCGCCGCCGGTGGACCCGCCGACCGGCCCCGACGAGAGCGTCTCCGCCGGCGCCCCGCAGCCCGGCGAGCCCACCGTCACCATGTCCGCGAGCGTCGAGCCGCAGGTCACCCCGAGCGTGGCCTGACGGCCCGCCGGCCGCACGGCGCCGGGCCCGCGACGCGCACCGCCCCCACGGAGAGGATCCGTGGGGGCGGTGCGGCTCTGCGGGGGCGGGGCGGCGCTGCGGAGAGGTGGCCGCGGCGGTGGCCGCGGGCCGCTCAGAACAGGCGGAGCTTGTCGTCCTCGATGCCGCGCAGACCGTCGTAGTCGAGGACCTGGCAGGCGATGCCCCGGTCCGTCGCCAGCACCCGGGCCTGCGGCTTGATCTCCTGCGCGGCGAACACGCCCCGCACCGGCGCGAGCAACGGGTCGCGGTTCAGCAGCTCCAGATAGCGCGTCAGCTGCTCGACGCCGTCGATCTCCCCGCGCCGCTTGATCTCGACGGCCACCGTCCGCCCCTCGGCGTCCCGGCAGAGGATGTCGACCGGGCCGATCGCCGTCATGTACTCGCGGCGGATCAGCGTGTATCCCTCGCCCAGGGTCTCGATGCGGTCGGCGAGCAGCTCCTGCAGGTGCGCCTCCACGCCGTCCTTGATCAGGCCAGGGTCCACGCCCAGTTCGTGCGAGGAGTCGTGGAGGATCTCCTCCATCGTGATGATCAGCTTCTCGCCGCCCTTGTTGATCACCGTCCAAACGCCGGCCTCGTCGCCGGTGCCCTCCTTGAGGGTGCACGGCGGCGACATCCAGTTCAGCGGCTTGTAGGCGCGGTCGTCCGCGTGGATCGAGACGCTCCCGTCCGCCTTGACCAGGATCAGGCGGGGAGCGGACGGCAGATGAGCGGTGAGGCGCCCCGCGTAGTCGACGGAGCAGCGGGCGATGACAAGACGCATGGTCGGCAACGCTACTCGACCCACGGCGGTCCACGCGATTCGCCCTCGAAGGGCCATGTTCGGTTCTGGCTGATTGTGTGCGGAGCGCGACGATTCGAATCCGGTCAAGTACGCCGTCTCCTGGTGCGCGGCGCGTTCGCGTGCCTACCGTAGTGAACGGGCGGTCGTGGCGCGGGTACAGAGCGTGTCCGCGGTCCGCGACGTCCCTTCCCGTCCGGCAACCCCCTTCGCCGAGGGGGTGCGAGAGGAGTACTCATGTCGCTCGACGTCTCACCGGCCCTGCTCGAACAGGCCGAGCGAGGCGAGGTCGACGAAGCGGCTTTCGTCGACTGCGTCCGGACCTCCCTGCCCTACGCCTGGGAGATGGTCAGCTCCCTGGTGGCCCAGCTCAAGGTGGACGGCGGACCGTTCGCCGACAACCAGACGCCGCCGCCGGACGAGCAGGCACGGGGCCAGCTCCTGCGCGCGCTCGCCAGCGACGCGATCCGGGGGGCCCTGCAGCGCCACTTCGGTGTGCGCCTCGCGTTCCAGAACTGCCACCGCGTCGCGGTGTTCCCGCTGGACGGGAGCGACGAGCGGCTGGCCCGCTTCACCTCCGTGCGCGCCCAGCTGCTCAACCAGTCTCCCGACCTGCGGGACTGCTGACCCCGTGCGGCACGTCCGGAGCCCCGGCGAGGACGGACACGCCCTCGCCGGGGCTCCGGACCGTCCTCCCCGACGGCCGGGTCGCCCGGCCGGCCCTTCACACCAACCGCGGCAGCACCTCGCCGCCGAGCCGCCGCAGGTTCTCCTCGGTGGCCGCGAGGTCTCCCGACCCCTCGGTGAGCAGCGCGAAGCGCCGGATGCCGGTGACCTCCGCCGTGGCGGCGAGCCGGTCGGCGCACCACCGGGGCGTGCCCACCGGGTGCAGCCCGCAGAGCATCTCGGTGTACGCGTACGGATCGCGCATCGCGCGCACCCGGCCGTCCACCGTCACATGGGCGGCAAGGCCCTGTTTCAGCCAACCCGGCATGGCCTTGAGCAGCGTTTCCCGGGCGTCCTCCGGCCGGTCGGCGATCTGGCAGACGCCGGCCGAGACATGGGCCGCGGAGCGGATCTCGTCCTCCGGCCGGCCCGCCGCCCGCGCGTGCTCCTGCCAGGCGCGCACCATCGCGGCCTTCTCCTCGTCCCCGACGTGCATCCCCAGCAGCATGGGCAGCCCGCGCCCGCCGGCCATCCGCACCGTCGCCGGCGAGGTGCACGCCACCACCACCTCGGGGGCGGCGCCGCCCTCCAGCGCCTCGGACGCCCGGGGCACCACCGGCACCTCGCGGAAGCGGAAGCGTCCCAAGTCGCCCGCGACCGTGGGCTCGCGCAGGCAGCGCAGCAGCAGGTCGAGGGAGTCGGGGAACCCCTGCTCGTACGCCTCCAGGCCCGCGCCGAAGACCTCGAGGTCCACCCAGGGACCGCCCCGGCCCACGCCCAGGGAGAAGCGCCCGCCGGAGGTGATGTGCAGCATCGCGGCCTGCTCGCCGAGGGCGACCGGGTGCGTGGTGGGCAGCACGCTGACCGCCGTGCCGACCCGCAGGCGGCGGGTGCGGCCGAGCAGGGTGGCGGCCAGCGTCACGGCCGAGGGGCAGACCCCGTACGGCACGAAATGGTGCTCGGCCAGCCACACCTGGGCCAGCCCCGCCTCCTCGGCGACCTCCGCGGAACGGACCGCGCGGTGCAGCGCCTCGACGTGACCCTGGCCCGGGAACTGGGCGGCGACGACAAAACTTCCGACGTGCATGGACACTTCCTGCTTTCCTGGCTCCCGAGTCGGAGCTCCCCCACGCGGCATAACCGCCTGACACGTGCCGAGGTCACGGCCGGGCCCAGGAATTTGCGGATTGTCTGCAGAATGAGTCACCGATGGGCGCCGAGTGGAGCGGGGACGCCGGTGTCCGGTCGGGCCGCACGCCTTCCGGCGGCCTGCCCGGAGCCCTCGGCCGGGCCGCGTAGGCTGGTGCCCGTCCCCGCCCGACCGTCCACGTGAGGTGAACCGTGTCCCCGCGCCGCAACCGACCCAAGGGCCCCGCCGGAGGGAACGGACGCGGCGGCCCCTTCGCCGGCGACGACGACGAGGGCTCGGGGCGCTACGGCGGCTGGCAGTCGTCGGAGAGCTGGCGGGGCGAGGACTGGAGCGTGCGGCACGTGGCCGGCGCGAGCGGGGCGGGCAAGACCTACCGCTGCCCGGGCTGCGACCAGCCGATCCCCTCCGGCGTCCCGCACGTGGTCGCCTGGCCCTCCCACGCCGGCGTCGACGACCGCCGCCACTGGCACAAGGCCTGCTGGAACGCACGGGACCGCCGGTCGACGAGCGACCGGCGGTCCCGTAACGCGCCGCGGTACTGAGCCGCGCCTCCTAGCGTGCGGCTCACACGTCCCGGTTGGTCTGGACGGCGAAGGCGCCGACGCAGGCGGCGACCGTCAGCCCGGCGAGCAGCGCCGTCTGGGCGCCGCCGTGACCGGTCGACGCGTCGCCCTCGAAGATCAGCGACAGGGCGCTGATGGCGTTGTAGTCGCTCATGAACTGCGCGACGTCCGCCAGGTTCTCGTTGAAGAGCAGGAAGGCCGGCATGATCGCGGGCAGCAGCACCACGCCCAGCATGGTGGTGATGGCGCCCGCCGAGTGCCGCATCATCGACCCCATCGCCAGCGCCAGCACGCCCATCAGTGACACGTACAGCGCGCCCATGAACACCGTCGGCACCCAGGCCGGGTTGCTCCGGGCGTCCACCGTCAGCTGCGTGTAGAGGCCGACCGCGGTGATCGCCACCGCCGCCGTCACGAACGCCACCAGGAAGAACACGACGATCTTCGCGGCCAGCACCCGGTGCCGCTGCGGGGAGGCGGTGAAGGTGGTGCGGATCATGCCCGTGCCGTACTCCGAGGACACCACCAGCACGCCCAGCGAGACCAGGCACATCTGGCCCAGCAGCAGGCCGAAGAAGGCGGGCATCGTGTACGGGGTGTTGAGGTAGGTGTCGCCGTCGACCAGCCCCGCCATCAGGCAGCCGAGCACGACCACCAGCGCCAGGAAGACCCCGAGCGTCCACATCGTGGAGCGCACCGAGCGGATCTTGGTCCACTCCGAGGCGAGCGCGTGGCCCAGGTGGGCCTGCCGGATCGGGATGGGGGAGACGTAGGCGGGGGTCCGGGGCGCCTGGCCCGGGATCTGCCGGGTGTGCTCGGTGTGCTCGGTGCTCATCGGGAGTCCTTGCTGAACGTCGGGCCGTCGGCGGCGTGGACGGGCTGGAGCGGGGCCCCGGGGCCGGGATCGGGGTCCCAGCCGTCCGCCGGTCCGGGCATCGGCGCGGGCCGCATCCCCACCTGCGGGTCGGCGCTGGAGCGGTAGTCGACCATGCTCTGGGTCAGCCGCATGTAGGCCTCCTCCAGCGAGGCGTGGTGCGGGGACAGCTCCCACAGCCGGACGTCCGCCCCGTGGGCGACGTCGCTGATCCGCGGCAGCGGCAGCCCGGTCACCCGCAGCGCCCCGTCCTGCTCGGGCAGCACCTGCGCCCCCGCCTTCGTCAGCGCCGCGGTGAGCGTCTCGCGCTGCTGCGGGCCGGTGTCCGGCACCCGGACGCGGGCGAAACCGGCGGAGTTGGCGGCGATGAAGTCGCGCACGCTCATGTCGGCGAGCAGCCGGCCCCGGGCGATCACCACCAGGTGGTCGGCGGTCAGCGCCATCTCGCTCATCAGGTGCGAGGAGACGAAGACGGTACGGCCCTCGGCGGCCAGCGACTTCATCAGGTTGCGCACCCAGAGGATGCCCTCCGGGTCGAGGCCGTTGACCGGCTCGTCGAAGAGAAGCACCTGCGGGTCGCCGAGCAGCGCGGCGGCGATGCCCAGGCGCTGCCCCATGCCCAGCGAGAAGCCCTTGGTGCGCCGCCCGGCCACCTCCGACAGGCCGACCAGCTCCAGCACGTCGTCCACCCGGTGGGCGGGGATGCCGGAGAGCTGGGCGATGCTCAGCAGGTGCCGGTAGGCGTCCCGGCCGCCGTGCACGGCCTTGGCGTCGAGCAGCGCGCCCACGTGGCGCGGGGCGTTGGGCAGCCGGCGGTACGGCGAGCCGTTGACCGTGACGTGGCCCGCAGTGGGCGTGTCCAGGCCCAGGATCATCCGCATGGTCGTCGACTTGCCGGAGCCGTTGGGCCCGAGGAAGCCGGTGACCATGCCGGGCCGCACCTGGAAGGAAAGGTCGTCCACGGCTGTCTTGTCGCCGTAGCGCTTGGTCAGGCCAACTGCCTCGATCATGCTTCACCCATCGTTCGGCCACCGCGTCGGAACGGACGGGGACGCTGTGCCCCCCATTCGGTTTAGGAGAACATCAGCGGGGCCCGTGGTTCCAGAGTGAAGGCAGGAAATTCCCGGCGCGTCCGGCTAGGCGTCGCGCCGCTGGAGCAGCAGGTAGCCGCCGACGAGGGCCGCCGCGCACCACAACGCCATGATCCCCAGGCCGCCCCAGGGACCGTACGGCACGTCGTCGCCGAGCGTCACCACCTGCATGATCCGCGAACCGGCCTGGTCGGGCAGGTACTGGCCCACCTTCTTGGTCGCCGAGACCGCGCCGAGGATCGGGGACAGCAGGAAGAAGAAGGGCATCAGCACGCCGAGCGCCAGCATCGGCGAACGCAGCATCGCGGCCACGCCCATCGAGAAGACGGCGATCAGCGTCATGTACAGCGCGCCGCCCACCACCGCCCGCAGCACGCCGTCGTCGCCGAGCGCCACCCGGTACGGGCCCAGCACCGCCTGGCCGAGGAGGAACGAGGCGAAGGCGGTGACCAGCGACACCACGAACGCCGGCACGGTCGCCACGGCCAGCTTGGAGGCGTAGAACGTGCCGCGCTGCGGCACCGCGGCCAGCGAGGTGCGGATCATGCCGGTGCTGTACTCGGTGGACACCACCAGGACGCCGAAGACGATCATCGCGAGCTGGCCGAGGCTCATGCCCGCGAAACTGATGAAGGTCGGATCGAAGGTGGCGCGGTCCCGGGCCGGCATCGTCCCGTACTCCCGGCGGGTCAGCCAGGAGATGAGCACTCCGAGGACGACCGTCACCACCAGGGCGACGGAGAGCGTCCAGACGGTGGAGGACACCGACCTGATCTTGGTCCACTCGGAGCGGAGGACCTGCGCGACGGCCATGCTCAACCCTTCTTCCAGTCGGCGCCCCACGGCGCCCGTTCGCCGGCCGCCGGAGTGTCGCTGTGGGCGTGGTACTCGACCGACTCCGCGGTCAGCCGCATGAACGCCTCCTCCAGCGAGGCCTGCTGCGGGCTCAGCTCGTGCAGCACCAGGCCGTGCCGGGCGGCCAGTTCGCCGACCTGCTCGGAGGCCACCCCGTCGAGCTCCAGCGTGCCGCCGGTCTCCATGGCGGTCAGGCCGGCCGAGCGCAGCACGTCCAGGAACCGCTCCCGCTCGGGGGTGCGCACGCGGACGTAGGAACGGGAGTTGCGTTCGATGAAGTCCGCCATCGACAGGTCGGCCAGCAGGCGGCCCTGCCCGATCACCACCAGGTGCTCGGCGGTCAGCGCCATCTCGCTCATCAGGTGCGAGGAGACGAAGACCGTACGGCCCTCGGACGCCAGGCGCTGCATCAGGGTGCGGATCCAGTGGATGCCCTCCGGGTCCAGCCCGTTGACCGGCTCGTCGAACATCAGGATCCGCGGGTCGCCCAGCAGCGCGGCGGCGATGCCCAGGCGCTGCCCCATGCCCATGGAGAACCCCTTGGACTTCTTCCTCGCCACGGCGGTCAGCCCGACCACGTCCAGCACCTCGTGCACCCGCCGCTCGGGCAGGCCGTTGCTCTGGGCGAGGCACAGGAGGTGGTGGTAGGCGCTGCGGCCGCCGTGGTTGGCGTTCGCGTCGAGCAGTGCCCCTATGGTCCGCAGCGGGTCGTGCAGCTCGGCGTAGCGGCGTCCCTCGATACGGACCGCGCCGGAGGTCGGGTGGTCCAGGCCGAGGATCATCCGCATGGTGGTGGACTTGCCGGCGCCGTTGGGTCCGAGGAAGCCGGTGACGATGCCCGGCCGCACCTCGAAGGTCAGGTCGTTCACCGCGACCTTCTCGCCGTACCGCTTGGTGAGCCCCTCCAGCGCAATCATGGCCACCACCGTAGGGGGGCGCGGGATGCGGTGCCAGCGGAACGCGCGGCCACGTGCCGGGCACGCGGAAGGCCCGCACCGCGGGGGACGGTACGGGCCTTCCGGACAGGGCCGTGGGTGCGGGCCGCGGGGCGGTCCGTGGGTCAGCGGGTCTGCTGGGCCGGGACCGTGCGGACCGGCTCCTCGTCGGCGGGGGAGCTCGCCGCCGCGACCGCCGCGCCCGTGAGGGTCGCCAGCATCTCGCGCACGTTGGTCAGCTGCGCGTTGATCGAGTCGCGACGGTTGGTCAGCGCCGCCAGCTCGCGCTCGGATTCCGAACGGATCCGGTCGGCCTTGGCGTTCGCGTCCGCGACGATGTCCTCGGCCTGGCGCTGCGCGGTCTCCACCGTCTGGCGGGCACGGCGCTCGGCGTCGGTGCGCAGCTTCTCGGCCTCCAGGCGCAGCTGCTCGGCGCGGTGCTCGATCTCGGCGAGGCGCTTCTCCGCCTTGGCCTGACGCGAGGCCAGGTCACGCTCCGACTGCTCCCGGCGCTTGGCCAGGTTGGTCTCGAAGTCGGCGGCGGCCTGCGCGGCCTTGGCGCGGGTGTCCTCGAAGAGGGCATCCGCCTCCTCACGCTTGGCCTGGGCGTCCTTCTGCGCGTCCGAGCGCAGCTGGGACGCGTCCGACTTGGCCTTCTCGACGATCCGCAGACCCTCGTCGTCCGCCTTCGCCCTGCGGTCCACGGCGTACGACTCGGCGTCGTTGCGGACCTGCTGGGCGGCGGCCTCGGCGAGCTCCCGGTGCTGCTCGGCGGCGCGGCGGGCCTCCTCGCGCAGGTCCTTCGCCTCCTCCTCGGCGAGACGGAGGATCTTCTCGACGCGGGCGCCGAGGCCGGCGTAGGACGGCTCCGACTCGTCGGGCTGCGCCTGGACGTTCTGCGTCTCGAGGTGGAGTTCCTCGATGCGCTTCTCCAGCGCGGTGATGCGGGCGAGCGCGCTGTCGCGGTCGGAGACGAGCTTCGAGATACGTTCGTCCACCTGAGCGCGGTCGTACCCACGCCGGACCAGCTCGAAGCCGTAGGGGGAAGTGTCGCTCATGGGGTTCCTGTCGAAGAGACCGGTGAGGTGATAGAGGGAATCCTAGGCTGCCGGGCGGCGTGTCATCGAGCGGAAAGCCCGATTCATCGGGAGAATGCCGCCCTGTTCGGGTGGAAATCGCCGGTCTTGACCTGGGTTACAACGGTCGGACCGTCCCAAGGACACCGAAATTCACCCACCGCTCAGTTGTCGGACGACTTGCCACCCGATCGGGTGTTCCCTGCCGAGGCCCCCGCCTTGACGCCGGTGTCCTTGCCGGCGCCGGGCACCTCGAAGGACTCCAACGCCTCCAGCACGTCCTGGACACGGGAGATCTCGGCGTTGATGTCCTCGCGGCGGCGCACCAGCACCTCGAGCTCGCGCTTGCCCTCCTCGACCGTCCGCTCGGCCTCGGCGACGGCGTCCGCCTTGATCTTCTCCGCCTCGGCGACCAGCGACGCCTTCTTCTGCTCGGCGCCCTTGAGCAGCTCCTCGGCCTTCCGCACGGCGGCGATCCGGACCTTGCCGGCCTCGGAATTCGCCTCCGCCATCAGGTCCTTGGCCTTGGCCTCCGCCTTGGCCAGCTGCTCCTCGGCCGCCTTGATCAGCGCGTCGCAGCGCTCGCCGGCGGACTTCATCGTCTCGGCGGTCTCGCGGCGGGCCCGCTCGTGCAGCTCCTCCACCTCGGCCGTGATCCGGTCGCGCAGCTCCTCGGCGCGCTCGCGGATCGCCGTGGCGTCCCGGCGGGTGCCGACCAGCAGCTCGTCGGCGTCCTTGCGGGCCTTCTCCACCAGGGAGTTGCCCTCGACCGTCGCCTCGGAGACCAGCCGGTCGGCCTCCTGGCGGGCCGCGCCGACCATGGTGTCGGCCTGCGCCTCCGCGTCCGCGGTGGTCCGCAGGGCCTGCTGCTGCGCGTCGGCGAGCAGCTTGTCGGCCTCGGCGGCCGTCTCGGAGATGAGGACGTCGACCTGCTCGGCGGCCTCGGAGCGGCGCTTGTTGGCGTCCTGACGGGCCTCGTCGAGGGTGCGTTCGGCCTCCTCGCGGGCCGCCGCGGTGAGCCGGTCGGCCTCGGCCTCCGCCTTCTCGCGCAGCCGGCGGGACTCCTCGCGGGTGCGCTCGGCACGCTCCTGCGCCGTGGCCACCGTCTGCGCCGCCTCGGCGCGCAGCCGCTCGCTCTCGGCGGCCGTCTCCGAGGCGAGCCGCTCGGCCTCGCTGCGGGCCTCGGCGCGCAGCCGCTCGCTCTCGGCGACGGTCTCGGACGTGAGCCGTTCCGCCTCGCTGCGGGCCTCGCCGATCAGCCGCTCGCTCTCGGCGGCGGTCTCGGAGGTGAGCCGCTCGGCCTCGCTGCGGGCCTCGCCGATCAGGGTGTCCGCCTGGGTCGCGGCCTCGCTGCGGATCCGGTTGGCGTCGTCACGGGCCTCGGCGCGCGTCCGGGACGCCGTCCGCTCGGCCTCGGCCGTCGTCTCGGCGGCCTCCTCGCGGGCCCGGCGGGCCTTCTCCTCGGCCTCGGTGCGCAGCCGCTCCGCCTCGGCCGCCGCCTCCGTGACGGTGCGCTCGGCGAGCGCCTTCGCGGCGTCCGACTCCTCGCGGGCGGTACCGAGGATGCGGCTCGCGTCCGCAGCGGCCCGCTCCCGCTCGGCGTAGGCGTCGGAGCGGACCCGGTCCGCCTCCTCCTCGGCCTCCTTGCGGGCACGGTCGGCCGCCACCTCGGCGGCGGTGCGCAGACCCTGGATCTCCTCCTGGGCCTGCTCGTGCAGCCCGGCCACCGACTCGCGCACCTGCTGGGCGTGCTGCTCGGCCGCCGACACCATCTCGCCGGACCGGCGCTCGGCGTCCTCGACCAGACGCAGCGCCTCGGCCTGCGCCTCCTCGACCCGCTTGCGGGCCGAGGCGAGCAGTTCCTCGCTCTGCTCGCGGGCCCGCTCGCGCTCCTGGCCGGCCTCCTCGCGGGCGGCGCCCAGGAGCTCTTCGGCCTCGCGTCGGCGGCGGGCGGCCTCCTCCTGCGCGGCGGCCAGGGTCTCGGCGGCCTCGGTCTCGATGCGCTCGGCGGCCGTCCTGGCCTCGGCGCGCAGCCGGTCGGCGGTCTCCTGGGCGTCCGTCTTCAGCCGCTCGGCCTCGGCGGCGGCCTCGGTGCGCAGCCGGACGGCTACCGACTCGCCCTCGGCACGCGAGGCGGCCGCGTCGCCGGCGGCCTCGGTCCGCAGCCGCTCCGCCTCTTCCTCGGCCTGGGCGCGCAGCGAGGCGATCCGCTCGGCGGCCTCGGTGCGCAGCCGCTCGGTCTCCTCGGCGGTCTCCCGGCGCAGGCGCTCGGCCTCGGCGCGGGCCTCGGTCAGCGCCTCCTCGGCGGCCGCGTGCCGCTCCTCGGTCTCGGTGCGCAGCCGGTTGAGCTCCTCGGCCGCCTCCGCCCTGCGGGCCTCGGCCGCGGCCTCGGCCTCCTCGCGCAGCGCACGGGCGGCCTCCTCGGCCTCGGTGCGCACCTCCTCGGCGCGCTCGGCGGCCTCCGCCTTGAGCCGGTCCGCCTCGGCGCGGGCGCGTTCCAGCGCCTCGTCGGCCTGGCGGCGCAGCGCGGTGGCGCGGGTGAGGGCCTCGGTGCGGGTCTTCTCGCTGTCCGCGGTGGCGGTCTGCCGCATGTCGTCGGCGTCGGCCTTGGCCTTGGCGAGCAGCTCCTCGGCCGACTTGGCGGCCTCCTCGATCTGCTGGACGGCCTCCTTGCGGGCCTCCTGCCGGATCCGCTCGCCCTCGGCGACCGCGTCCGAACGCAGCTGCTCGGCCTCGCCGCGCAGGCGGCGCGCCTCCTCCTGCAGCTCGACCGTGCGGGCGCGGTACTCCTCGGTGTCGTCCTTGGCGCTGCCCTTGAGCTGCTCGGCGATCTCGTGCGCCTCGGCGCGCAGCCGGTCGGCCTCGGCCTCCGCCTCGGTGCGGATCCGCTCGGCCTCGTCGGCGGCGGCCCTGGTGGTCTTCTTCGCGTCCTCGGAGGCCTTGGTGAGGACCTCCTCGGCGGTGCGGGCGGCCTGCGCGAGCTGGGTGGCGCTCTCCTCCGCGGTGGCCGCGCGGGCCTTCTCGGCGGCCTCGGCGACGATCTTCTCCGCCTCGGCCCGGGCGGCGGCGACGATCTGCTCGGCCTCGGCCTTGGTGGTCTCGGCCTCCTCGTTGGCCTCGCCGACCAGCCGGGCGACCTGCTCCTTGGCCGTGCGGATGCGCTGCTCCTGCGCGGCCTCGGCGCCGGCCAGCGCCTTGGTGGCGGCCTCCTTGGCCTCCGTGACGACCTTGTCGGCCTCGGCCCGGGCGGTGCGCAGGGCCTCCTCGGCCTCGGCCATCCGCTGCTCGGCGGCGCGGCTGAGCTCGGTGGCCTGACGGCGGGCCGTGTCGGACTCGGCGACGGTGGTGGTGCGCAGCCGCTCCGCGTGCTCGGTGGCCTCCTGGGCCTGCGCGGAGGCGGCGTTCAGCAGGCGCTCGGCGTCGGTGCGGGCGCGGCGCAGGATCTGGTCGGCCTCCGAGCGGGCGGCCTCCGCCTCGCCGGACAGCCGCTGGCGGGCCTCGGTGACCAGCCGCTCGGCCTCGGCGCGGGCGGCGGCCATGGCCTGCTCGGCCTCGGCACGGGACTCCTCGAGGAGCCGGCGGGCCTGCTGCTCGGTGCGCGAGCGCAGCTGCTCGGCCCAGGCGACGTTCTCGTTGACGTGCGACTCGACGGTCGCGCGGCGCTCGGCGAGTTCCTGGTCGAGCTGCTGCCGGCGGGTGACCGCCTCGGTGTGCAGCTCGCTCTGCAGACGGGCCGCCTGCTCGGCGTGCTCCTGGAGGATCCGCTGGGTCTGCGCCCGGACCTGGCTCAGCTCGCGCTCGGCGTCCTGCCGGAGCTGGTCGGCCTGCATCTGGGCGTTCCGCAGCAGCTGTTCGGCGTGGTAGCCGATGTCGCCGCCCTCGAAAGGGGGCCGGAACATGAGGGTGCGGCGCGCCTCGTGGAGCTTGGCGCGCAGCACCTCGACCTGGTAGCCGAGATCCTCGGCGTGCTGGATCGCCTTCTCCCGCTCGGTCTTCAGCCGCTTCATCTCGGCCTCGAACCGAGTCAGGTGGTCGACGTCATCCGCCGGTTCCCGCTCCTGGCTTTCGTAGCCCCGCACAGCGCGGTCCCATCCGTCCCCTGGTCGCAAGCGTGTCAACGAGCTCCGTCCAGTCGGTCGGACGGGGCCCCCGGGGAGTGGTGTCGGACTCGCTGGGCAAGGGCTGCTGCCTGCCCGCGCGCCCCCCGATACCCGGACCCCGGCCCGCGGTCGCCACTCCGCCGGAGACCCGGGAAGAGACGACCGCCCCCACCCTACCGGCCCCTTTCGGGGGAGGTCAGTGGTCCGCGGACTCGGAAGGGGCCGAAGTGACCAGTTCTGTCAGGACTCCGTGGCAGTCCTTGGGGTGCAGGAAGGTGATCCGGGAGCCCATCGAACCCGTCCGCGGCTCCTCGTAGAGGACCCGGACGCCCTTGTCCTTGATGTCCGCCGCGTCCGCGTCGACGTCGGCGGTGCCGAAGGCGATGTGGTGCACGCCCTCGCCGTTCTTGGCCAGCCACTTCGCGACGGTGGAGTCCTCGCGGGTGGGTTCGAGGAGCTGGAGGTAGGAGGCGCCGCCGTCCGACGTATCGTTGATCTTGAGCATGGCCTCGCGGACCCCCTGTTCCTCGTTGATCTCGGAATGGAAGACCTCGAAGCCGTACGTGGCCCGGTAGAACTCCACGGTCCGATCCAGGTCGAAGCAGGCGATTCCGATGTGGTCGATTCGCGTCAGCATGCGGTCCAGTGCAGCGTGCACGGAGCGGTTACGCAACGTGCGCGCGATCACACCCGCGGCACGGTGACGCCCCGACTACCGCTCAGTACATTCGAGGAAACCCTCACGTCAATTCCACGGCCGGCAGGCCGGAAGGGACGCTTTCATGTCCGGAACGAACAGCTCGGTGATCGTCGCGGGTGCGCGCACGCCCATGGGGCGACTGCTGGGCTCGCTGAAGAACTTCTCCGGCGCAGACCTCGGCGGTTTCGCCATCAAGGCCGCCCTCGACCGTGCGGGGATCGGGGGCGACCAGGTGCAGTACGTGATCATGGGTCAGGTGCTGCAGGCCGGCGCCGGCCAGATCCCGGCGCGCCAGGCCGCCGTCAAGGCGGGCATCCCGATGAACGTGCCCGCGCTCACCATCAACAAGGTCTGCCTCTCCGGCCTCGACGCGATCGCGCTGGCCGACCAGCTGATCCGGGCCGGCGAGTTCGACATCGTCGTGGCCGGCGGCCAGGAGTCGATGACCAACGCCCCGCACCTGCTGCCGAAGTCCCGTGAGGGCTTCAAGTACGGCGCGGTCCAGATGCTCGACGCGATGGCCTACGACGGCCTCACCGACGCCTTCGAGAACATCGCGATGGGCGAGTCGACCGAGAAGCACAACACCCGCCTGGGCATCGGCCGCGCCGAGCAGGACGAGATCGCGGCCCTCTCCCACCAGCGGGCCGCCGCCGCGCAGAAGAACGGCGTCTTCGACGCCGAGATCACCCCGGTCGAGATCCCGCAGCGCAAGGGCGAGCCGGTGGTCTTCAGCAAGGACGAGGGCATCCGCCCGGAGACCACCGCGGAGTCCCTCGGCAAGCTGCGCCCCGCCTTCTCCAAGGAGGGCACCATCACGGCCGGCTCCTCCTCGCAGATCTCCGACGGCGCCGCCGCCGTCGTGGTGATGAGCAGGGCCAAGGCCGAGGAGCTGGGCCTGGAGTGGATCGCCGAGATCGGCGCCCACGGCAACGTGGCCGGCCCGGACAACTCGCTGCAGTCGCAGCCGTCCAACGCCATCGCGCACGCGCTGAAGAAGGACGGCCTGGAGGTCGCCGACCTCGACCTGATCGAGATCAACGAGGCCTTCGCGGCGGTCGCCGTGCAGTCAATGAAGGACCTCGGCGTTTCCTCGGAAAAGGTGAACGTCAACGGCGGCGCGATCGCGCTCGGTCACCCGATCGGCATGTCCGGCGCGCGGCTGGTGCTGCACCTGGCGCTGGAGCTCAAGCGGCGCGGCGGCGGCGTCGGCGCGGCCGCGCTGTGCGGCGGCGGCGGTCAGGGCGACGCGCTGATCCTGCGCGTGCCGAAGGCCTGACCCTCCCTTCGGGCGCCTGACCCGCCCCTTCGTGGGCCGGTCAGGTTCCGCCCGTCTACGATCCCGTTGGTCCCTCACCTGAACGGAGCTGTTGGATGCAGGACGTCGCCTCGCTGGTCGCCCAGGCGCGGGAGGGCCGGCCGCGGGCCGTGGCCCGGCTGATCTCCCTGGTGGAGGGGGCGTCCCCGCAGCTGCGGGAGGTGATGGCCGCGCTCGCGCCGCTGACCGGCGGCGCGTACGTGGTCGGGCTGACGGGATCGCCGGGCGTGGGCAAGTCGACGTCCACCTCGGCGCTGGTGACGGCGTACCGCAAGCAGGGCAGGCGGGTCGGCGTGCTCGCGGTCGACCCGTCCTCCCCCTTCTCCGGCGGCGCGCTGCTGGGAGACCGGGTGCGGATGTCGGAGCACGCCTCCGACCCCGGCGTGTACATCCGGTCCATGGCCACCCGGGGGCACCTGGGCGGCCTCGCCTGGGCGGCGCCGCAGGCGATCCGGGTGCTCGACGCCGCCGGGTGCGACGTGGTCCTCGTCGAGACGGTGGGCGTGGGACAGTCCGAGGTGGAGATCGCCTCGCAGGCCGACACCTCGATGGTGCTGCTCGCGCCGGGCATGGGCGACGGCATCCAGGCGGCCAAGGCCGGAATCCTGGAGATCGGCGACGTCTACGTCGTCAACAAGGCGGACCGGGACGGGGCGGACGCCACGGCCCGGGAGCTCAACCACATGCTCGGCCTCGGCGAGGCGCGGGAGCCGGGGGACTGGCGGCCGCCGATCGTCAAGACCGTCGCCGCGCGCGGCGAGGGCGTCGACGAGGTCGTCGAGGCGCTGGAGAAGCACCGGGCGTGGATGGAGGAGCGCGGGGTGCTGCAGCAGCGGCGGCTCGCGCGGGCGGAGCGCGAGGTGGAGACCATCGCCGTCACCGCGCTCCGGGAGCGGATCGGGGACCTGCACGGCGACCGCCGCCTCGGCGCCCTCGCCGAGCGGATCGTCGCCGGCGAGCTGGACCCGTACCGCGCCGCCGACGAACTGGTGGCGGGCCTCACCGCGTCCTGACCCCGGGCGTCCGCCGCGGGACGCTTTCCT
>NZ_JBRIOU010000004.1:322817-323283 GCF_053474865.1 Streptomyces sp. CO7 | reverse complement strand
GTGCGGGGCGACCTTCCGCATCGTCTCCAGACCCTGCTCGGTCAGCACGGCGAACAGCCCCCGCCGGTCCGACTCGCAGTTCTCCCGCCGCACCAGCCCCGCGTTCTCCATCCGCGTGATCTGGTGCGACAGGCGGCTCTTGGACTGCAGCGTCGCCGCGGCCAGGTCGCTCATCCGCAGCCGCCGCCCCTCCGCCTCGGAGAGGTTGACCAGGATCTCGTAGTCGTTCATCGTCAGGCCGAACGGCTGCAGGTCACGCTCCAGCTGGTGCGTGAGCAGCCGGTTGACCTCCAGATGGGTGCGCCAGGCGCACTGCTCCTCGGCCGTCAGCCACCTCGTGTCCGTCTCGCTGTCCATGAACCCCAGTCTACCTAAGATGTTGAAATCCGGACTACTGGGGGAGGTCCACCGGTCCACCGGAGGTGAACGCGGGACGGATCACACCGTCGGCCCTCAGAGACCGAAC
>NZ_JBRIOU010000004.1:317356-322717 GCF_053474865.1 Streptomyces sp. CO7 | reverse complement strand
GGTACACCCGGTTCGTGCGGAACCGCCCCGGTCGCCTGCTCCGGCATCAGCGTCTCGCTGGACTGCAGCAGCACCGTCCCGGCCCCGACGAACTCGAACTGGTGCTCCTCGCCGCTGGCCCCGCCGAGCCCGGTCATCGCGCGCAGGCCGCCCATCACGCCCCGCACATACCCGTGGTCGTAGTGGTGGCACGGCGACGGGCAGTCGGCCCAGCCGACCAGGGCCTGCGGGTCCACCCGCATCGGCGGCTCCATGAAGACCACCGGCCCGTTGGACGCGGCGACGAACTTCCCGGTGCCGATCAGCGTGAGGAAGCCGGGCACGATGGACTGCTTGAGCGCCAGGCTGGGCTGGTAGGCGAGCAGGTTGCCGGCCCGGATGGTGAGGTTGCCGTCGTCGAGGTCGAAGGAGTTCACGTCGAAGGCCCGGTCGGCCAGCAGCATCTTGCCGGAGCCCTGCGCCACCACCCAGTCGCCCGCGTGCAGCGGGGAGTGGAAGCTGGTGCGCACCAGGCGCTCCAGCGCCCCGTGGCCGATGCCGTTGAACTCGATCTGCCCGTAGTAGGCGATCATCTTGCCCTTCTGCAGGAACCACTGGGAGCCCTTGAGTTCCACGCAGAAGGTGTACGGGTTGACGTTGTCGTCCGCCGGGAGCGTGGCGGGGTCGAAGACCGGGACGGTCACAGCTTCTCCTCCGAGGCCTGGACGTACACCGTGCCGCTGCCGCTGAGCTCCAGCTGGAAGGCCTCGCCGGAGCCGCGGCCGACCATGTCGCGCCAGCCGAGCGCCGTGGACAGCTTGTTGCGCAGGTCGCCGCGGTGGGCGACGTAGGCCTGCGGATCGACGTGGACCGGGCGCTGTGGGGTCACCTGGAGCTCGAAGACGCCGCCGTGGGCCATCACCGCGACCGAACCGTGGCCCTGGAGGGTGGTGGTGAACAGGCCCTGTCCGGTGACCTGGCCGCGGACCATGCCCATCACGCCGCCCTGCGAACCCATGAACATGGTGCCCTGGCGGAGCGTCCCGTCGAAGGCGAGCAGCCGGTCGGCCTCGACGTACAGGGTCTCGCCGGTGAGCGCCACGACGTGCACGTGGTGTCCGCCGTGGCCGAACAGCACCGTGCCGTTGCCCTCGACCGTCATCAGCGGCGTCGCCTCGTTCGCCACCCGGCGGCCGATCATGGAGGCCAGGCCGCCCTGTCCGCCCTGCAGGTTGGGCGTGAAGGAGACCTCGCCGCGGTAGCCCAGCATCGCGCCGCGCTGGCTGTACATGGTCTGCCCCGGCAGCACCGTGGCCTCGACCATCTTGGAGTTGACCTCGCGGAACGGCATCAGACGTCACCCGCGATCGTGTTGCGCTCGCTCGGCTGGACGTACACCAGGCCGTCCCCCTCGAACCGCATCTGGAAGGCCTCGCCGCCGCCCTCGCCGAGGAAGGTCCGGAAGGTCACCCCCGACTGCAGCGTCTGCCGCAGGTTGCCCTGGTGGGCGACGTACGCCCCCGGGTCCACGGACAGCGGGTACTGCGGCGAGACCCGCAGCACCACGGCCGGTCCGTCGGAGATCAGGGCCGCCTGGCCGTGGCCCTCGACGGTGGTGGTGAACAGGCCGTTGCCCTGGGAGGCGCCGCGCAGGCCCGTGAAGGTGGTGCCGGTGCGCAGCCCCGCGTCGGTGGCCAGCAGGTTGCTCGACTCGACGTACAGCTTGTCGCCCTGCAGGCTCACCAGGTTGATCTCGGACGCCCGGTCCGCGAACCAGCAGGTGCCCCGCCCCTTCACCTCCATCAGCGTCATCTGCTCGCCGGTCAGCCGGCGGGTCACCATGCCGCGCAGGCCCTCGCCCCCGCCGCTGAGTTTCTTGAAGGCCATCTCCCCGTCGTAGGCGACCATCGACCCGTTCTTCGCGCGCACGGAGTCCCCGGTCATCTCGACGGCGAGTACCTTGCTCCCCTGAAGTCGGAACATCGCCACCAGGCGACGGTATCCGCAGGCGGGGCCCGGTGGACAGGCCGGGGGGAGGTCCGTGGCCCTGAAAAATGCCTCAGGGTCCCCCACGGCGGGGTCCGGGAACCTGTGAAGCCCCTCACCCGTTGAGCCGAGCAGGGGATGCCACAATGGGCGAGGCCCGCTTGTGCGCACATTCACAAGGTGTGACGTTCTTCCGACCTAAGGTGATCCGTGGACCTCAAGACCGCTGCCGCCCTCCGCCGCCTCCGCCTGGTGTCGGCGCCCGAGGCGGTGTCCTTCCTCCTGCTGCTGGTGTGCTCGGTCCTCAAGCGCACCACCGAGTTCAACGCCGTGCCGGCGCTGGGCGCGATCCACGCCGTGCTGTGGATCCTGTACGTCCTGTTCTGGGCGGACGCCTGGTACCGGGCCAAGTGGTCGTTCGGGACCGGCGCGCTGTACTTCGTGCTCGGTGTGCTGCCGTTCGGCGGGTTCTACGCCGAGCGCCGGCTGCGGCGTGAGACGGAGGACGCGGTCATCGCGGCGCGGGCCCGCAAGGAGATGACGAAGGGAACGGCAGCAGCATGATCGTCGCCTTTTCCGTGACCCCGCTGGGCGTGGGCGAGGACGTCGGCGAGTACGTCGCCGACGCCGTCCGCGTGGTCCGCGAGTCCGGTCTGCCGAACCGCACCGACGCCATGTTCACGTCCGTCGAGGGCGAGTGGGACGAGGTCATGGACGTCGTCAAGCGCGCGGTGGCGGCCGTCGAGGCACGTGCGCCCCGGGTGTCCGTGGTGCTCAAGGCCGACATCCGCCCCGGTGTGCGGGACGGGCTGACCTCCAAGGTCGAGACGGTGGAGCGGCACCTGGCGGCGGACTGACCCGCCCCCTCTTCACCCGCGCTCCACCCGTGCGAGAAGCCCCGGCCGCCGCGGCCGGGGCTTCTCGCTTTCACGGCGCGCCCACGGGCCCGCCGCCCACGCGCGTGCCCGCGGGGCGCGCGTCCGTCGCTCCGCTGTATTGAGCGACTACTCAAACGGGTGTACGTTTCTGCCCTCGGTACTTGAGCGATCGCTCAAACGCGGTGCGGGGAGGGGGAGTTCACGGTGGGGATCTACGTGGAGGCCACGGTCGGCGCGGACTTCGACGAGCTCTGGCGGCTCACCCAGGACCCGGCCTGCCACCAGCGCTGGGACCTGCGCTTCACGGAGATCAAGCCGCTGCCCGGGCCCGAGGGTGGCCCGGTGCGGTTCCGCTACGCCACCCGGGTGCTGCCGGGGCTCGTCGTGGCCGGCACCGGCGTCTCGGCGGGGGAGCGGGAGCGGCCCGACGGCACGCGCACCTCCGCGCTGCGCTTCTCCTGCCCCCACCCGCTCTCGCCGCTCGCCGAGGGCAGCGGCTACTGGCGGTACGTGCCGGACGGCGACGGGGTGCGCTTCCTCACCGGCTACGACTACCGCCCGCGCTGGGGACGGGCCGGCAGCCTGCTCGACCGGCTGGTGTTCCGCCGTCTGATGGGCTGGGCGACCGCCTGGTCCTTCGACCGGCTCCGGCTCTGGCTGGAGCGCGGGATCAGCCCGGAGCGCGCGCTGCTGAACTGGATCGCCGAGATGGCCGTCCGCACCCTGGTGATCGCCGCCTCCTGCGCGGTGCTGCTGGCCGGACCCCTGCAGATCGCCGCGCTGACCGGGCCGCTCGGCCCCGGCACCGTCTTCGCGCTGCCCCTGGCGGCCGCCGTCGCCCTCACGCTCGCCCTGATCAAGACCCCGCTGCCGGGCACCCCGGCCGCCCGCCGCTGCCTGCGCACCCCGCCGCTGCGGGTGCGTGCTCCGCGTCTGCTCCTGCGTCTGGAAGGGCCCACGTCATGAGCCACGGCTCGATCTTCCGCCGGGTGATGGGCGCGGACTTCGGACGGCTGCACCCCGAGCTGCGGCGCCGGTTCTCCGTCGGCCTGGACAGCGGCGAGGCCTGTGTCGGGACCGGGGTGATGGACCGGATCTGGCACGGAGGCCGTTTCGTCCGGCCGTTCCTGGCGCTCGGCGCCACCCGGAACATCCTGGTCCCGCGGGAAGGGCGGAACGTGCCCTTCGTGATCGAGAACGTTCCCTACATCGACTCCTTCGGCCGGGAGACGGTCAGCTTCGTGCGGACCTTCCAGCTGGCCGACGGACCCCGCCGCTTCGACGCGCAGATGGTCCTGGGGCCGCGGGGCGACCGGGTGCTGGACTACCTCGGCACCCACCAGCACCTGGCCAGCGACCTGCACCTCGCGGCGGGGGACGGGGGCGAGCTGATCATCCGCTCCGGCGAGCACCGGTTCCGCGAGGGGCCGCTGGACCTCCGCGTCCCCGGGCTCGTCGGCGGCGACGCGGAGGTGCGGGAGGCGTTCGACGACGCCACCGGGCGCTTCACGATCCGGGTCCGTGTGGTCAACCGGTACGTCGGCCCGCTCTTCGGCTACGAGGGCTCCTTCACCGCCGAGTACACCGAGGCCGCCCGCCACGGCGTGCGCGCCGGGCTGCGGCCGGTGCGAGAGGAGGCCCGGGCGTGATCCCGGCGAACCGCGACGCGGCCCGCGGGTCCGGCCCGGGCGGGCAGGGCGGAGGCACGGGCGGCCCGAGCGGCGGGGACGACGCGGGCGGCACGGGCGCAGCCCAGGCGCCGGGAGCCGTGCCCGACACCCGGACCCGGCTGCTGGAGGGGACCCTGCACACCCTTGCCGAGCACGGCATCGCCAAGGTGTCCGCCCGGTCCGTGGCGGCCGCGGCCGGGGTGAACCAGGCGCTGGTCTTCTACCACTTCGGGTCGATGGACGAGCTGCTCGCCGCCGCCTGCCGGCACGGCGCGGGGGAGCGGGTCGCCCGGTACCGGGAGCGGCTCGCCGAGGTGACCTCGTTGTCCGGGCTGCTGGCCCTGGGCCGGGAGATCCACGACACCGAGCGGGCCTCCGGCCACGTGGCGCTGATCGGCCAGATGCTGGCCGGCGCCCAGACCCACGCCCGCCTCGGCCCGGCCACCGCCGCCGGGCTCGACCTGTGGATCACCGAGATCGAGCGGGTGCTGCGCCGGGTGCTGGCGGCCACCCCGTTCGGCGAGTTCGCCGACCCCGAGGGGCTGGCCCGTGCGATCGCCGCCTCCTTCGTCGGTCTGGAGCTCTACGAGGGCGCCGACCCCGAGGGGGCCACCCGCGCCCTGGACGCCCTGGAGCGGCTGGCGGACCTGGTCTCCGCCGTGGACGCCCTGGGCCCCGTCGCGCAGCGCGCGGTCCGCGCCCACCTGCGCCGCAGCGTCGCTCGCCCGGAGCGGTCGTCCTCCTCGGCCGAACGGGCGGTTTCCGGTCGAGGGCCGACCGACACGCCGTAGCGCCGGGAACCTCGCCGGTCACCGGGATTACCGGGCCGACGCCGCCCCGTCCCACCC
>NZ_JBRIOU010000004.1:315236-317256 GCF_053474865.1 Streptomyces sp. CO7 | reverse complement strand
CCCGCGGCCCTCCGCGCCCGGACGCGCCCAAGTCGACAGCTCCCGGAATATCCATTTTTGTGTGGATAGCATCTTGTCCGTTCCTGATCGCCGATCTTCGATCTCCGAACCCGGGCTTCGAACTCTCGATCAGCGAAGCGCGGATTCGATCATTGGAGGGTGCTGTGCTGCCGGAGGGCTACGACTACGACACCCACAGCCGACTGGCGGGCCCGCTCACCGAGCCGCCCGCCGACGAGCCCTACCGAGTGCGGTACACGTCGCTGCTCGCACGCGAGCCCCACCGGTGGCGCGCCGTCGCGATGATGGCGCTCGCCCCGCTGCTCACCGGCCTGCTGCTGGTCTACCTGGTGTGGCCCACGCACTGGGTGGAGCGTGACGAGACCCAGCTCTGGCTGGCCGTGCTCGACGTGGCCATGCTGATAGGGATCGGGCTGATCGAGTTCTTCATGGTCGTGAACGTCTTCTCCGTCGCCCACGCCACGATGGTCGCCCGCGACCCCGTGCCCGTGACCCCCGCGCCCGGCACCCGGGTCGCCTTCATCACCACCTACGTCCCCGGCAAGGAGCCGCTGGCGATGCTCCGCGCCACCCTGGAGGGCGCGACCCGCATCACCCACGACGGCCACCTGGACGTCTGGCTCCTCGACGAGGGCGACGACCACGAGGCCAAGACCCTGTGCCGGGAACTGGGCGTGCGCCACTTCTCCCGCAAGGGCGTCGACCGCTGGAACCGCCCCACCGGCCACCACAAGGCGAAGACCAAGCACGGCAACTACAACGCCTGGCTGGACGCCCACGGCGACGAGTACGACTTCTTCGCCTCCGTCGACACCGACCACGTGCCGCTGCCCAACTTCCTGGAGCGGATGCTCGGCTACTTCCGCGACCCGGACGTGGCCTTCGTGGTCGGGCCGCAGGTCTACGGCAACTACACCAACCCCGTGACCAAGGCCGCCGAGTCGCAGCAGTACCTGTTCCACGCGCTGATCCAGCGGGCGGGCAACCGCTACCGGGCGCCGATGTTCGTCGGCACCAACAACGTCGTGCGGATCTCCGCCGTGAAGCAGATCGGCGGCCTGTACGACTCCATCACCGAGGACATGGCCACCGGGTTCGAGCTCCACCGCACCCGCAACCCCGGCACCCGGCGGCGCTGGCGCTCCGTCTACACCCCGGACGTGCTGGCCGTCGGCGAGGGCCCGACCTCGTGGACCGACTTCTTCACCCAGCAGATGCGGTGGTCGCGCGGCACCTACGAGACGCTCTTCAAGCAGTTCTGGAAGGCGCCGTTCAGCATGCCGTACGGCCGGCTGTTCCAGTACTCGCTGATGGTCTGCTACTACCCGATGACCGCGGTCAACTGGTTCCTGGGCGTCTTCAGCTGCGTCCTGTTCATGTGGTTCGGCGCCTCCGGCACCTCGGTGTCCACGTCGGTGTGGCTGATGCTGTACAGCGACGCCGCCGCCCTGCAGATCGGCCTCTACCTCTGGAACCGGCGGCACAACGTCTCGCCGCACGAGCCCAAGGGGTCCGGCGGCCTCGCCGGGATGGCGATGTCGGCGATCTCCGCGCCGATCTACCTGAAGTCCTTCACCGCCGCCCTGACGCGCCGCCCGTGCCGCTTCGTGGTCACCCCCAAGGGCGGCGACAGCAGCGCGGACCGGCTGCTCACCTTCCGGGTGCACCTGTTCTGGGCGGCGGTGCTGGCCGTCTCGCTGGTGGCCTCCGAGATGCTCGGCCACACCCACGCGGCGATGCGCACCTGGGCGGTGCTCGCCCTGGTCATCGCCCTCTCCCCGGTCGTGATCTGGCGGTACACGGTGATGGCCGAGGCCCGTCGCCGCCGGGCCGCCGCCCCGGTCACCGTGCCGGTCACGCTGCCCGACGCCGCACCGGTCACCGCGGCCGACGTCACGGCCGTGCCCGCCGCGACGGAGGGCGCGGACGCCGCCCCCGCGCCGGAACCGGTCCCGGTGGGCGCCCCGGAGCCCGTGCCGGCCGCCGCACCGGAACCGCC
>NZ_JBRIOU010000004.1:313980-315136 GCF_053474865.1 Streptomyces sp. CO7 | reverse complement strand
ACCCCGCCGGGGCCGGGCTGTCCGTGCCGCCCGCCGGCTCCGGTCCCGCCGGTGCGGCGCTGCCCGCCGGCTCCGTGGGGGCGGCAGCAGGCTCCGCCGTCGCGACCGCGACCTCGGTGGTGACGGCCGCCACCACCCCCGACCGCACCCCGCTCACCGGCGGCGCCCAGGACGGGAAGCCGACGATGATCTGACTCGGTGGATCTCGTAGGGCCCCACGAGAAGTGCCCCCGCGGCCCGATGGGCTGCGGGGGCACTTCGTGCTGTGCTCGCGGGGAGCGGTCGCCTAGTCGGCGTACTGGCGCAGACCCGGGATGGTCAGGTTGCCGCCGAACTGGCCGGCCTGGATCACCTTCACCTTGGTGAAGTAGATGATCGGGATGTCCAGCGGCGGCGGGTTCTCCGGGGAGAACGTCACCGGGATCAGCCCCAGCAGGTTGCCGGAGATGGACTCGGTGTACATCACCGTGTCGCCGCCGCGGATGGTGGACGTGGTGCCCTTGCCCGCGACCGCGTGGTGCGTCTTCTTGTTCTGCGAGTCGTGCACCACCTGGTGCAGGTCGCCGATGTCGGTGCCGTCGGTGACGACGTACTTGAGCACCTTCTTGACGGTGCCGTTCGCCGTCTTCACCTTGACGACGCCCTCGTACTTGGCGCCCTTCAGCAGCAGCGAACTGGCCTGCAGCTCCCAGGGCTGGTCGGGCAGCGCCACGATGTTCTCGAGGCCGCCCTCCTCGTCGGTGGCGACGGGACAGTCCTCGGGGTCGATGGCGGGCTCCTCGGCCGTCTCCTCGACGGCCTCGCCCTCCTCGGCGGCCTTCTCGTCCTCGGTGGCCTTCTCCAGAGCCTTGGCGGTCTCCTCGACGGCCTCCTTGGGAGCGTCGGCGGCCTTCTCGTCCTCCGCGTCCTTCCCGGCGTCGGAGTCCGCCTCGGCGCCGGCCTCCGGGGAGTCGGCGGGGGCCGTCCCCTCCTCGGTCTCGGCGGGCTCGGTGGCCGGCTCCTCGGCCTCGGCGGCGTCGTCCTGCTGGGCGTCGGGGCCGTCGAGCAGGTCGCCGAGGGCGTTGCCGATGTCCTCGAGGACGTTCGGCTTGCCGGCCTCCTGCTCCGCGGGGGCCGGCTCCTCGGGAGCGGGGTCGGCCGGTGCGGGCTCCTCGGG
>NZ_JBRIOU010000004.1:311440-313880 GCF_053474865.1 Streptomyces sp. CO7 | reverse complement strand
GGCTCGGTGGGCCCGGGCTCCTCCGGCTCCGGTTCCTCGGGGGCCGGGGGCTTGTCGTCGCCGCCGCCCGTGTCCTCGTCCTCGTCGCCGCCGGGCGCGGGCTTCTCCTCGCCGTCGGTCTCCGGGGCCTTGTCGTCCTCGGGGGCGTCGCCCTTCTCGGCCTCCTCCAGCACCTCGACGCAGGCCTGGAACTCCTCCGCGGTCAGCGAACCCTTGGGAAGGTCGGGCCGGTCGTCGGCCTGGGCGAGCGTGGGCGTGAAGCCCATGCCCATGAGGACCGCGGTCGGCATGGCGGCGATGGCCATCACCTTGCCGCCGGGGATGCGGACCCGGGCGCGCAACGGCTTCCGGGGTGCCGCGTGGCGGGGCCCTGTTCTCGCGTCCGACTCGTCCACGGCCGAACCGTGGACCTCCTCGTCAGCCGGCACTGTGCCTCCCGTTCACCTCGTTGGCCGGGTTGGTGCTTGACAGTTCGTCCCACTCGTCGGCGGGGCGGCGCGCCTCGGGGAGCCGTGCGTTGACGGTGCCGAAGCCGTGCTCGTCCCGCGCGGCGTCGTCCTTCGCGAACGACACGGCCGCGGCGGCGTGCTCCGGCTCACCGGCGAGCGGTTCGGCGCCGGCCGCCTGCTCGGCCTCGTCCGGACGGCCCGGCGCCCAGGCGATCGCCATGGCGCCGCCGATCAGCGAGAACAGGAAGCCGATGAAGAAGCCGCCGAGGTTGGACACCGGGATGGAGACCAGGCCCAGCAGGATCGCCGCGACACCGCAGAAGATCTGGATGTGCCGCTGGAACCACAGACACAGACCCAGCACCCCGAGCAGCACGCCGATGATCAGCGAGCCGGCCCCGGCGGTGGTGGCCATGGTCATGGTGAGGTTGCCGATGTGCAGGTCGGCGTAGGGGAAGTACCCGATGGGCAGACCGGCGATCATGACGAACAGGCCGGCCCAGAACGGCCGCGTGCCCCGCCACGTGCGGAAGTTCCGCCGGATGACCCGAAGGCGTTCACGACCGGGCGCGGCAGGAGTCTCGGCGCTCATGGAAAACAGCTCCCTGGAACGGCGTTGCCGTGATGAGTGTGATGGTGCGTGGTGCTGGGACGAGCGGGGGAGCCGTGAGGCTCCCTCGCCCGTCAGCGAGTGCTCAGTAGCACTCGTGGACACCCGGCTTCAGCGACAGCTTCAGGTTGCTGAGGTTGAAGGTGCCGGCGGTGGTCGCCCACGCGGTCTGCTTCACACCGGTGAGGGTGGCCTCGCTGGCGTGCTGGGCGAAACCGTTGGCGTTGGTGCCCGCGGCGAGCTCGGGACCCTTGGTGGCCTGACCGGCCGCCACACCGATGTCGATGTTGCGGAACTCGGCCGAGGTGGTCTCGAGGCTCTCGACGTCGAGGTACAGGTTCTCGGCGTGGACCGGCTTGTCACCGGTGCCCGCGGTCAGCCGGAGGCTGACGTTGCCGAAGACCGGCACGTGCGGCGTCACGACGGACTGGCACATGTTCGTGATGTCGGCGCTCTTGAAGGCGGAGACGGCGACCGGGTGGAGCGCCTTGTTGCCCTCGAGGTCGACACCCTGGGCCAGGGAGCCGTACTGGTTGAAGCCCTTGCCTTCGAGCCGGTCGGTCGTCACCTTGAACGACTGGCCGGAGACGCTGAACGACGCGGCGAGCGCGCCCTGGGCCAGGCCGACGCCTATCGCGGCCGTGGCGGCGATGCTGGGCACCATGACGACGGCGAACCGCTTCCATCTGGTACCGCCGCGCAGCTGGGACTGCATATGTCCTCCTTCTCGGACGTACATCTCCTGGTCCCGGCTGCCGCCGAAGGCGGCCCGAACCGGGCAGGGATGGGAGAAGTGCTACGTCCTCGGGAAGGAGAGCGCCTGTTTCTCGTACAGCGCTGTATGCGCCCGAATCACCGGCGATCACCCCCGAGCGACAACCACTGGCCGCACCGGACAGGTGGTCCCGTGCGACCTTTTCGGACAGGCTCCGCCGCGGGCGGAGACCCCCCTGTCCTGGGCGTGGCGTCTCGGTGACGCCACGCCTGCCCGGTGGGGACCCTGTGTTCCGTGGTCCCGATTGGTTGTCGGGGACACGGAAGAGGACCGAGCGTCGCCGATCGTTGTGCATTCTGCGCGCCCCCGCAAGGGGTCTCGTTACCCGCTGGTAACGGCGACATGGCCGTGGATCACCCGTCTCGCCCCGGTCCACGACGGAGGGTGGCGGTCCATCCCATGGCAAAGCCGGGCAAAACACGGCGGAGCCGGGCAGGATGGTCGGCAAGATTTACTGCCAGTAACAGCTGGGTGTTTTCCCAAGATTTGGCAAAGCGTGGCCGCAACGCGTCCCTGGGGCGGCTCTCTTCACGCCGGCCACATGTTTTCCCCGCACCCCGGAGGCCGAAACGGCCGAGGCGGGGCGGAAGTCGTCGACTTCCGCCC
>NZ_JBRIOU010000004.1:295599-311340 GCF_053474865.1 Streptomyces sp. CO7 | reverse complement strand
TCCTAGAAGAGGGCGCGCGCCAGCGCGCGCCGCGCGGCGACGACCCGCGGGTCCTCGCCGCCGACGACCTCGAACATCTGCAGCAGCCGCACCCGCACGGCCTCCCGGTCGTCCCCGGCCGTCCGCCGCACGGTGTCGATGAGGCGTCCGAAGGCGTCCTCGACGTGACCGCCCACCAGGTCCAGGTCGGCGGCGGCGATCTGCGCCGCGGCGTCCGCCGGCTTCTCGGCGGCGTCCCGCCGCACGGTCTGCGGGTCCAGGCCCTGCACGCGCTCCAGGAGTTCGGCCTGGGCGAGACCCAGCTTGGCCTCCTCGTTGCCCGGGTCGTCGGAGAGCACGTTGCGGTAGGCGCGGATCGCGCCGCCCAGGTCCCCGGCGTCCAGCGCCAGGGCCGCCGCCTCGAGCACGGCGTCGTGCGGTCCCTCGGGAGCCGCCGCGACGGCGTCGGCGCTGCCGCCCGGCTCGGCCTCCGGGTCGACGGTCAGGCCGGTCAGGCCGAAGCGCTGCTCGCCGACCGCGATCAGCTGGTCGAGGGTCTCGCGGATCTGCGTCTCCGGCGCGGCCCCCTGGAAGAGCGGCAGTGCCTGCCCGGCGACCACCGCGAAGACCGCGGGGATCCCCTGGATGCCGAACTGCTGCATCAGCATCTGGTTGGCGTCGACGTCCACCTTGGCCAGGACGAAACGGCCGTCGTACTCGACGGCCAGACGCTCCAGCACCGGGGAGAGCTGCTTGCAGGGCTGGCACCACTCGGCCCAGAAGTCGAGGACGACGGGCACCTCGGTGGACTTCTGCAGGACGTCGCGCTCGAAGCCGGCCTCGTCGACGTCGTACACCAGGTCGGCGGGGGAGACGGCGCCGGCGCCGCCCCGGCGGGCGGCCTCCGCCCGCGCCTGCTCCGCCTTCGCCTTGGCCTCCTGGGCCGCCTTCACGGCGGCGAGGTCGACCACTCCGCTCATGGACATGTTCCGTGGCTGCATGCGCCTATCCTCCCCTGTCGGCGCACCCCGGCGGAAACCGTCGGGGAAGCGCGGGAGAAAGGAACCGGAAACGGCCCCCTCGAAGGGCGTCGGGTCCCCACCTGACGCCAAAACGTGGTTGTCGCTCGGCCGGGTGGGACCCGGCTTTCGCTACGAGTCGTAGCGTAACCACCCTCCGGCCCTCCGGCCCACCGCCCCCGGCGTGATCTGCCTCACGGCCGTATCGTCGTGTGTCATGCCCCGCAGTACGCCCGCACCCCGGACCGGCCGCCCCCGCAGCGCCGCCGCCGACGCCGCGATCCTCGCCGCCACCCGCGAGGCGCTGGTCGAACTCGGCTGGTCCCGGCTCACCCTGGGCGACGTGGCGCTGCGGGCCAAGGTCGCCAAGACGACCCTGTACCGCCGGTGGCCCGGCAAGAACGAACTGGTCGTGGACGCGGTGGCCGAACTCTTCGACGAGCTCGAACTCCCCGACCGCGGCAGCCTGGCCGCCGACATCGAGGGCGTGGTGCTCCGGTTCGCGGCCATCCTGGCCCGCCCCGAGGCGCGCAGCGGGCTGATGGCCGTGGTGGCCGAGTCGACGCTCGACGCCACGCTGCGCGAGCGCATCCGCACCTCGATCGTCGAGCGCCAGAAGCGGCTGGTCCGCGAGGGCAAGGCCCGGGCGCAGCGTCGCGGCGAACTCCCGCCGGACCCCGACCCCGAGGCGGCCGACCGCTCCTTCGACCTGATCTTCGACGTGGTCGCCGGCGCCGTCGTGCACCGCAGCCTGGTGAGCGCCGGTCCGGTCGACGAGGTCTGGGCGCGGGACTTCACCGCCCTGTTGCTCGCCGGCCTCGGCTCCACCCCCGCAGGCCGCTGAACCGGCGGGTATCGTCGGCGTCGTGCCGAAGCCGCTCAGTCTTGCCTTCGACCCCATCGCGCGCGCCGACGAACTGTGGAAGCGGCGGTGGGGCGGCGTTCCGTCCATGTCCGCGATCACCTCGATCATGCGCGCGCACCAGATCCTGCTCGCCGAGGTGGACGCCGTCGTCAAGCCCTACGGTCTGACCTTCGCCCGCTACGAGGCGCTGGTGCTGCTCACCTTCTCCAAGAGCGGGGAGCTGCCGATGTCCAAGATCGGTGAGCGCCTGATGGTCCACCCGACCTCGGTGACCAACACGGTGGACCGCCTGGTCCGCTCCGGGCTCGTCGCCAAGCGGCCCAACCCGGACGACGGGCGCGGCACGCTGGCGGGCATCACCGACAAGGGCCGCGAGGTGGTGGACGCGGCCACCCGCGACCTGATGGCCATGGACTTCGGCCTGGGCGCCTACGACGCCGAGGAGTGCGGGGAGATCTTCGCCCTGCTGCGCCCCCTGCGGGTGGCGGCCGGGGACTTCGAGGAGGCCTGAGCGGACCGCTCCGCGGGGGCGGGGGTGCGTCAAGATCGCGCAAAATCCGCGGTTACCCTCGTAGGCATGAAGAAAGCCGTGCTGACCCGTTACCGCGTGATGTCCTACGTCACCGGTGTGCTGCTCATCCTTCTGTGCCTCGGCATGGTCGGCAAGTACGTGCTGGACCTCGACGGCGCCGCCGACTTCACCCAGATCGTGGGCATCGCGCACGGCTGGCTCTACGTGCTCTACCTGATCTTCGCCTTCGACCTGGGCTCCAAGGCCCGCTGGAAGGTCGGCAAGCAGGTGCGGGTACTGCTCGCCGGCACCATCCCCGTCGCGGCGTTCGTCGTCGAGCGCAAGGTCACCCGCGAGCTGGATCCCCAGGTGTCCGACGGCGCCGCGCCCGCCGCCGCCAAGGTCTGACCCCTCCCCGAGGCCGCGCCCGTCCCGGCGCGGCCCTCTCCTTTCGCGGGCCTGCGGAAGGGCGTCACCCCGTCCCACCAGGCCCGACAGGGGGAATCCGGTGGCGCCCCGGCACGGCGCGACCGTCCGGCGTCGACATTTACTAGGACGTCCAAGTAACTTGTAGGTATGGACGCTGAAGCCATCGAGGAGGGCCGCCGTCGCTGGCAGGCCCGGTACGACTCCGCGCGCAAGCGGGACGCCGACTTCACCACGCTCTCCGGAGACCCCGTCGAGCCGGTCTACGGCCCGCGCCCCGGTGACGTCTACCAGGGGTTCGAGCGGATCGGCTGGCCCGGTGAGTACCCCTTCACCCGAGGCCTGTACCCGACCGGCTACCGGGGCCGCACCTGGACCATCCGCCAGTTCGCCGGCTTCGGCAACGCCGAGCAGACCAACGAGCGCTACAAGATGATCCTCGCCAACGGCGGCGGGGGACTGTCCGTGGCGTTCGACATGCCGACGCTGATGGGCCGCGACTCCGACGACCCGCGCTCGCTGGGCGAGGTCGGCCACTGCGGCGTCGCCATCGACTCCGCCGCCGACATGGAGGTCCTCTTCCAGGACATCCCGCTGGGCGACGTCACCACCTCGATGACCATCAGCGGCCCGGCCGTCCCGGTCTTCTGCATGTACCTGGTGGCCGCCGAGCGCCAGGGCGTCTCCCCGTCCGTGCTCAACGGCACGCTGCAGACGGACATCTTCAAGGAGTACATCGCGCAGAAGGAGTGGCTCTTCGAGCCGGAGCCCCACCTGCGCCTGATCGGCGACCTGATGGAGTACTGCGCCGAGCGCATCCCGGCCTACAAGCCGCTCTCGGTCTCCGGCTACCACATCCGCGAGGCCGGCTCCACGGCCGCGCAGGAGCTTGCCTACACGCTGGCCGACGGCTTCGGCTACGTCGAGCTCGGCCTCAGCCGGGGCCTGGACGTGGACGTCTTCGCGCCCGGCCTCAGCTTCTTCTTCGACGCCCACGTGGACTTCTTCGAGGAGATCGCGAAGTTCCGCGCCGCCCGCCGCATCTGGGCCCGCTGGATGCGCGACGTGTACGGGGCGAAGACCGAGAAGGCCCAGTGGCTGCGGTTCCACACCCAGACCGCCGGCGTCTCGCTCACCGCCCAGCAGCCGTACAACAACGTGGTCCGCACGGCCGTGGAGGCGCTGGCCGCGGTGCTCGGCGGCACCAACTCGCTGCACACCAACGCCCTCGACGAGACCCTCGCGCTCCCCAGCGAGCAGGCGGCGGAGATCGCGCTGCGCACCCAGCAGGTGCTCATGGAGGAGACCGGCGTCGCCAACGTGGCCGACCCGCTGGGCGGTTCCTGGTACGTCGAGCAGCTCACCGACCGCATCGAGGCGGACGCGGAGAAGATCTTCGAGCAGATAAGGGAACGCGGCCTGCGGGCCCACCCCGACGGCAGGCACCCGATCGGGCCGATCACCTCCGGCATCCTGCGCGGCATCGAGGACGGCTGGTTCACCGGGGAGATCGCCGAGGCCGCCTTCCAGTACCAGCGGTCCCTGGAGAAGGGCGACAAGCGGGTCGTCGGCGTCAACGCCCACACCGGCTCGGTCACCGGCGACCTGGAGATCCTGCGGGTCAGCCACGAGGTGGAGCGCGAGCAGGTGCGGGCGCTGGGCGAGCGCCGCGCCGCCCGCGACGAGGCCGCGGTGCGGGCCTCGCTGGACGCGATGCTGGCCGCGGCGCGCTCCGGGGCCAACATGATCGGACCGATGGTCGAGGCGGTCCGCGCCGAGGCCACCCTGGGCGAGATCTGCGACGTGCTCCGCGAGGAGTGGGGCATCTACACCGAGCCCCCGGGCTTCTGATTCTGCCCACACGGCGTGCGCCTGTTTTTCCACGCTCCAGCGCGAATTTCGACCACGACCACGCCAAAGGGGAGGCGGCTGCGTAAGCCGCCTCCCCCCTGGGTTTCTCCGTCGGCGTCAGCTCACGCCGTCGGCGCCCAGGTGCAGGATGCGGACCATGTTGGTGGTGCCGGGGACGCCGGGGGGCGAACCGGCGGTGATGACCACGACGGAGCCGGGCTCGAAGCGGCCCAGCCGCGTCAGCTCCTGGTCGACCAGCTCGACCATCTCGTCGGTGCTGTTGACGAACGGCACCACGTGCGGCTCCACGCCCCAGCTCAGGCAGAGCTGGTTGCGGGCGGACTCGTCGGTGGTGAAGGCGAGGATCGGCTGCGAGGCCCGGTAGCGGGACAGGCGTCGGGCGGTGTCACCGGACTTGGTGAAGGCGACCAGGCCCTTGCCGCCGAGGAAGTCGGCGATCTCGGCGGCCGCGCGGGCCACCGAACCGCCCTGCGTGCGCGGCTTCTTGCCCGGCACCAGCGGCTGCAGGCCCTTGGAGAGGAGCTCCTCCTCCGCGGCCTGGACGATCCGCGACATGGTGCGGACCGTCTCGATCGGGTACGCGCCCACGCTGGACTCGGCGGAGAGCATCACCGCGTCCGCGCCGTCCAGGATCGCGTTGGCCACGTCGGAGGCCTCGGCGCGGGTCGGACGGGAGTTGGTGATCATCGACTCCATCATCTGGGTCGCCACGATCACCGGCTTGGCGTTGCGCCGGCACAGCTCCACCAGGCGCTTCTGCACCATCGGGACCTTCTCCAGCGGGTACTCCACGGCCAGGTCGCCACGGGCCACCATGACGCCGTCGAAGGCCGCCACCACGGCCTCCATGTTCTCCACCGCCTGCGGCTTCTCCACCTTGGCGATGACGGGGACCCGGCGGCCCACCTCGTCCATCACCTTGTGGACGTCGCGCACGTCGTCGGCGTCCCGGACGAAGGAGAGGGCGACCAGGTCGGCGCCCATCCGCAGCGCGAAGCGCAGGTCGTCGATGTCCTTCTCGGACAGCGCGGGGACGTTCACCGCGGCGCCGGGCAGGTTGATGCCCTTGTGGTCGGAGATCACCCCGCCCTCGATGACGATGGTCCGCACCCGCGGGCCCTCGACGTCCAGCACCTTGAGCTCGACGTTGCCGTCGTTGATCAGGATCTGGTCGCCGCGGCTCACGTCGCCGGGCAGGCCCTTGTAGGTGGTGCCGCAGATCGACTTGTCGCCGGGCACGTCTTCGGTGGTGATGGTGAACTCGTCGCCCCGCACCAGCTCCACGGGACCCTCGGCGAAGGTCTCCAGGCGGATCTTCGGGCCCTGGAGGTCGGCGAGCACGCCCACCGGGCGGCCGGTCTCCTGCGAGGCGGCACGGACCCGGTCGTACCGGCCCTGGTGTTCCTCGTGGGAGCCATGGCTGAAGTTGAAGCGGGCGACATTCATCCCCGCCTCGATCAGCGCGACCAGTTGCTCATGGGAGTCGACCGCGGGGCCGAGAGTACAGACGATCTTCGAACGGCGCATGGAAGCGATCCTATCCGTTTGTTTCGCAGCGGAATAAATACCCGGCGGTAGCTTGCCGGCGGCCCCCGCCCTCACCGTCTCCGCCGGGCGCCCGTGACCAGCTCGTACGTTTCCGCGGCGATCTCCAGTTCCTCGTCGGTGGGCACCACCGCGACCGCCACGGGCAGGTGCGGGGGCGAGACGATCCGGGGTCCGTCGGCGCGCGCGGAGTTGAGCCGCTCGTCCACGGCGAGGCCGAGACCCTCCAGCCCTTCCACGGCCGCGGCCCGCACCGGGGCGGAGTTCTCGCCCACCCCCGCGGTGAAGGCGACCACGTCCACCCGGCCGAGGACCGCGTAGTACGCGCCGATGTACTTGCGCAGCCGGTGCACGTAGACGTCGAACGCCAGCTTCGCCGCCTCGTCGCCCTCGTCGACCCGGCGGCGGATCTCCCGCATGTCGTTGTCGCCGCACAGCCCCACGAGGCCGGACCGCTTGTTGAGCAGGACGTCGATCTCGTCGGCCGTCATGCCGCCCACCCGCATCAGGTGGAAGACCACCGCCGGATCCAGGTCCCCGGACCGGGTGCCCATCACCAGGCCCTCCAGCGGGGTCAGCCCCATGGAGGTCTCCACGCACCTCCCGCCGCGCACCGCGGAGGCCGAGGCGCCGTTGCCCAGGTGCAGCACGATGACGTTCACCTCGGCGGGGTCCTTGCCCAGCAGCTTCGCCGCGGCCCGCGAGACGTAGGAGTGCGAGGTCCCGTGGAAGCCGTACCGGCGCACCCGGTGCCGGTCCGCGGTCTCCACGTCGATCGCGTAGCGGGCCGCCGCCTCCGGGATCGTCGAGTGGAACGCGGTGTCGAAGACGGCCACGTGCGGCAGGTCCGGGCGCAGCTTCTGGGCGGTGCGGATGCCGGTGAGGTTGGCCGGGTTGTGCAGCGGGGCGACGGGGGAGAGCCGCTCGATCTCGTTGACCACGGTGCTGTCGATCAGGGTGGGCTCGGTGAACCGCTTGCCGCCGTGCACCACCCGGTGGCCGACCGCCGCCAGCTCCGGGGAGTCCAGGCCCAGCCCATCGCGGGCCAGCTCGTCGGCGACGGCCTCCAGCGCGGCCCGGTGGTCGGGGACCGGACCGGTGGTCTCCCGGGTGCGCTCCTTGCCCTGTGGGCCGTTGACCAGCGTGTGCTTGATCCGGCCGGACTCCTCCCCGATCCGCTCCACCAGGCCCACCGCCAGCCGGGAGCGGTCGGCCATGTCGAGGAGCTGGTACTTCACCGAGGACGAGCCGGTGTTGAGGACGAGGACACGGGTGGCGGTCATGACCGGCTCCCCTTCTGCGCGCGGTCGGACTCTGCGGGGGCGGTCTGTTCCGGGGCGGTCGCCGGGGCACCGGGCGCCGGCTGCTGGGCCTGGACGGCGGTGATGGCCACGGTGTTGACGATGTCCTGCACCAGGGCGCCGCGGGACAGGTCGTTGACCGGCTTGCGCAGGCCCTGCAGCACCGGTCCGACGGCGATGGCGCCGGCCGAACGCTGGACCGCCTTGTAGGTGTTGTTGCCGGTGTTGAGGTCCGGGAAGATCAGCACGGTGGCCTGCCCCGCCACCCGGGACCCGGGCAGTTTGGTCGCGGCCACGGTCGGCTCCACGGCGGCGTCGTACTGGATCGGCCCCTCCACCGGAAGGTCGGGGCGCCGCTCCCGCACCAGCTCGGTGGCCTGCCGGACCTTCTCCACGTCGGCGCCGGAGCCGGAGGCCCCGGTCGAGTAGGACAGCATCGCGATCCGCGGCTCCACCCCGAACTGGGCGGCGGTCTCCGCCGACTGCAGGGCGATGTCGGCGAGCTGGGCGGCGTCCGGGTCCGGGTTGACCGCGCAGTCGCCGTAGACCAGCACCCGGTCGGCCAGGCACATGAAGAAGACCGAGGAGACCAGCTCCGCGTCCGGGCGGGTCCGGATCACCTCGAAGGCGGGACGGATGGTCGCGGCGGTGGAGTGCACCGAGCCGGAAACCATGCCGTCGGCGAAGCCGTCCAGCACCATCAGGGTGCCGAAGTAGTTGACGTCCGAGACCACGTCGTGGGCCAGGTCGAAGCCGACGCCCTTGTGGGCGCGCAGCGCGGCGTAGCGGTGGGCGAAGGACTCGCGCAGCTCGGAGGTCTGCGGGTCGATCAGCTCGGCGTCGGCGATGTCCAGACCAAGGTCTGCGGCCTTCTTGCGGATCTGCTCGGCCGGCCCGAGCAGCGTCAGCTCGCACACCCCGCGGCGCAGCAGCACCTCGGCGGCGCGCAGCACCCGCTCCTCGGTGCCCTCCGGGAGCACCACCCGGCGCTTGTCGGCGCGGGCCCGCTCGATCAGGCCGTGCTCGAACATCATCGGGGTGACGCGGCCGCTGCTGGGCGCGGAGACCAGGGTGCGCAGACGGGCCACGTCGACGTGCCGTTCGAAGAGGCCCAGCGCCGTCTCCGCCTTGCGCGGGGTGGCCGCGTTGAGCTTGCCCTCCATGGTGAACAGCCGCTCCGCGGTGGGGAAGCTGTTCTCCCGCACGGACAGCACCGGGGTGCCGGGGGCCAGCCGCGCGGCCAGTGCCATCAGGTCGGGGTCGGGCAGGATGCCCAGGGTGAGCACCACGCCGGCGATGGGCGGCGAGCCGGCGCTGTGCGCGGCGAGCGCGCCCATCACCAGGTCGGTCCGGTCGCCGGGGGCGATGATCAGGCAGCCGGGGGTCAGCGCCTTGAGCAGGTTGGGCAGGGTGGCGCCGCCGAAGACGAAGCCGAGCGCGTCCCGGGCCAGGCCCGCCGCGTCCCCGAGCAGCACCTCGGCGCCCAGGGCGTGCGCGATCTGACCCATGGTGGGCGCGGAGAGGGCGGGTTCGTCGGGCAGCACGTAGCCCGGCAGACCGTGCCGCTTGTCGAGCCGCCGGTCCAGCAGCTCGGCCACGGCGTCGCGGTCCTCGGGGGCGACCCGGTTGGCGATCATCGCGAGGACGTCGCAGCCGAGGTTCTGGTAGGCGCGGCAGGCGTTGCGGGCCTCGTCGGCCACCGCCTCGGCGCTCTGGCCGCGGCCGCCGACCACGCCGATCACCGACGCCCCGAACTCGTTGGCCAGCCGGGCGTTGAGCCCGAGCTCGTCAGGCAGGTTGGCGCCGGCGAAGTCGGTGCCGAGGACCAGGACCACCTCGTAGGCGTCGGCGACGGCGTGGAACCGTTCGACCAGGGCGGTGACGAGCTCGTCCAGACCGCGCTCGGCCTGCAGGGCGGTGGCCTCCTCGTAGGACATGCCGTAGGCGGTGGCCGGGTCCTGGCCGAGCCGGTAGCGGGCCCGCAGGAGCTCGAAGAGGCGGTCGGGGCCGTCGTGCACGAGTGGGCGGAAGACGCCGACGCGGTCGACCTGGCGGGTGAGGAGTTCCATCACCCCCAGGTCCACGACCTGGCGGCCGTCGCCGCGGTCGATGCCGGTCACGTACACGCTGCGCGTCACGCGGGGGTCTCCGTTCCTGTGCCTTCGGTCCTGTGCCTTCGGTGCGCCGGCGCCTCGCCGTCGCCGTGGTGATGTTCCCGTTCCGGTGCCTCTGGGCCAGCCTGTCAAACATCGCCCCCGGCCGGGTACCGGGGGGCCGCGCGGCTACGCCGGGCGGGTGTGGCCGCCCCATGTCCGCGCCACCTCCGCCCCGTGTCCGGCCCCTGTCCCCCCGTGTCCGCCGCGCGGGGCCGGGCAGGGCGCGGGTCCGGCGGCGCCCTCCGCGCAGGGCGTCCGGCCCGGGCCGGCGCGCGGGGTCCGGTGCGGCGTGGAACAATCGGGGCCCGACGGAAGAGGCGAGACGCGGGAGCGGCATGCGCATCGGAGTTCTTACCGCCGGCGGCGACTGCCCCGGCCTCAACGCGGTGATCCGTTCCGTGGTGCACCGCGCCATCTCCCAGTACGACGACGAGGTCATCGGCTTCGAGGACGGCTACGAGGGCCTCCTCGACGGGCGGTTCCGCACCCTCGACCTGGACGCGGTCAGCGGCATCCTGGCCCGCGGCGGCACGATACTGGGCTCCTCCCGGCTGCCCCGGGCCCGGCTGCAGGAGGCCTGCCGCGAGGTCCGTGAGACCGCGAACCGCTTCGGAATCGACGTGCTGATCCCGATCGGCGGCGAGGGCACCCTGACGGCCGCCAGCATGCTCGCCGAGGCCGGCATGCCGATCGTCGGCGTGCCGAAGACCATCGACAACGACATCTCCTCCACCGACCGCACCTTCGGCTTCGACACGGCCGTGACGGTCGCGACGGAGGCGATGGACCGGCTGAAGACCACCGCTGAGTCCCACCAGCGGGTGATGGTCGTCGAGGTGATGGGCCGTCACGCGGGCTGGATCGCCCTGGAGTCCGGCATGGCCGCCGGCGCGCACGGCATCTGCTTGCCGGAGCGGCCGTTCGACCCGGCCGACCTGGTCGAGCTGGTGCAGGCGCGGTTCGCCCGCGGCAAGAAGTTCGCGGTGATCTGCGTGGCCGAGGGCGCGCACCCGGCCGACGGCACCATGGACTACCGCAAGGGCGAGATCGACCAGTACGGCCACGAGCGCTTCCAGGGCATCGGCACCGCCCTCGCCCGCGAGCTCGAGCGGCGCCTGGGCAAGGAGGCCCGCCCGGTCATCCTCGGCCACGTCCAGCGCGGCGGCACCCCCACGGCCTACGACCGGGTCCTGGCGACCCGTTTCGGCTGGCACGCGGTGGAGGCGGCGCACCGCGGGGTCTCCGGCATGATGACCGCGCTGCGCGGCACCGAGATCGTGATGGTGCCGCTGGCCGAGGCGACGGCCGAGCTGAAGCACGTGCCCAGGAGCCGCATGGAGGAGGCCGAGTCGGTCTTCTGACCTCTCGGCCGGCCGGTCCGGGGAAGCGTCAGGCGTTCGCCCGGACCGCCTCCCAGAAGTGCTCCACCGCGTGGGAGGCGAACACCTCCGGGTCGGGGGCCGCGGTGTGCTCCGCGCGCAGCCGGCGCAGGGCGATGTCGACCACCCGGCGGTCCAGGGAGGCGGTGCGGGCCACCGCGCGCGCCGGTCCGGCGCCCCGCGAGGTGAAGGTCTCGCGCAGCAGCAGTGAGAGTTTCGCGTTGCGTCCGCTGACCGCGACCAGGTCGGACTGGTCCAGCCGGAACAGCCGGCGCAGCTCCTGGGTCGGCCGGTCGGCGCCGCGCCAGACGTTCTCCTGCTCCATGCGGAGGTAGGCGAGCACGTCCATACCGATCGCCGCGGCCACCTCCTCCGGGGTCAGCCCGCGGGCCAGGCGGTGCTCGCGCAGGGTGCGCGGCCGGCCCGCGAGATCGGCGGGGGAGCACCAGAGCATCCCGGCCAGTCCGGCCAACTCGTCCCTGCTGGGCTGCAGTTGACCCTTCTCCCAGGCGGTGACCAGTTCCGGCGTCACATGGCCCAGGCCGAAGGCGGTGCGCATCCCGTGGGCGATCTCCTCGGGCCCGAGCCCGAGGGCGGTGCGGATGCGGTGCGCGGCGGCGGCGTCGAAGGCGGGGGAGGAGGATCTGTGCACGATGCAGACGGTAGGGCGGCGTCATTCAGCTCACCACCGCTTGCTCACATCTGATTACTTTACGTGAAAATCTGACGACTCCTGTGCCTTCGGAAAGTCGACCGGCAGCTGAATGCCATGTGCAAGCATCGTCGGACACTTTTCCCCGACAGAGCTGTCAAGGAGGCCGTCCATGACCGGCGCGACCATCCCGGGTCAGGCGGGACCCGACGTGAAACCCCGGCGGGACCGCACGCATTTCCTCTATCTGGCGGTCGTGGTGGCGGTGGTCCTCGGCATCGTCCTGGGCCTCACGGCTCCCGGCGTCGCCAAGGAACTCAAGCCGATAGGCACCGCCTTCGTCGGACTGATCAAAATGATGATCTCGCCGATCATCTTCTGCACCATCGTCCTCGGCATCGGTTCGGTGCGGAAGGCGGCCAAGGTCGGCAAGGTGGGCGGCCTCGCCATCGGCTACTTCGTGACGATGTCCTTCGTCGCGCTGGCCATCGGCCTGGTCGTCGGCAACGTCGTCCATCCGGGCGGCGGCGTGGAACTCACCGAGGCGGCCAAGGGCGTCGGCCAGGAGCAGGCGGCGGCCGGCAGCGAGACCACGATGACCGACTTCCTGCTGGGCATCATCCCGACCACCCTGGTCTCCGCCTTCACCGAGGGCGTCGTCCTGCAGACCCTGCTGGTCGCCCTCCTGGCCGGCTTCGCACTGCAGACCATGGGCCGCTCCGGCGAGCCGATCCTGCGCGGCGTCGAGCACATCCAGCGGCTGGTCTTCCGCATCCTCGCCATGATCATGTGGGCGGCCCCGGTGGGCGCCTTCGGCGCCATCGCGGCGGTGGTCGGAGAGACCGGCGTCGACGCCCTGAAGGCGCTGGCGGCCATCATGATCGGCTTCTACCTCGCCTGCGCCCTGTTCGTGCTGGTCGTGCTCGGCGCGCTGGTCCGGATCGTCGCCAAGGTGAACCTGTTCAGCCTGCTGAAGTACCTGGGCCGCGAGTTCCTGCTGATCTTCTCGACCTCGTCCTCGGAGTCGGCGCTGCCGCGGCTGATCGCCAAGATGGAGCACCTGGGCGTCAGCCGCCCGGTCGTCGGCATCACCGTGCCGACCGGCTACTCCTTCAACCTCGACGGCACGATGATCTACCTGACCATGGCCTCGCTGTTCATCGCCGAGGCCATGGGTGACCCGATGACGGTCGGCCAGCAGATCACCCTGCTGCTCTTCATGATGGTGGCCTCCAAGGGCGCCGCGGGCGTCACCGGCGCGGGCCTGGCCACGCTGGCCGGCGCGCTCCAGTCCCACAAGCCCGACCTGGTCGACGGCGTCGGCATGATCGTCGGCATCGACCGGTTCATGAGCGAGGCGCGCGCCCTGACCAACTTCGCGGGCAACGCGGTCGCCACGCTGCTGATCGGCACCTGGACCAAGGAGGTCGACAAGGACCGGGTCCAGCGGGTCCTGGCCGGCGAGCTGCCCTTCGACGAGCGCACGCTGCTCGACGGGCACGAAGGACACGACGGCGGCCACGAGGCCTCCGCCGGGACGGCCGAACCGCCCGCGTCTTCCGCGGGCGACGGCAAGGCGCTCGCCAGGTCCTGACACCGGCGCCCGACGTCGCGGCCCGACGCCGCGTGAGGTCGGGGCACACGGAAAAACCCCCGGGGAATTGTCTCCGGGGGTTTTCGTCGTCTATCTTTGTTCATTCGCGACTTATTTCACAAAGTCACGAAAAAGTGCACTGAGCAGAGTATATCCGGGCGGGAGTGGCATTGTCAAACACGGCACATTCACACGACGGCAGGGACGACGAATTCCACGACCTCGAATTGCGGCGCGAGCAGGAATTCGTCGACGGACTCCATGCGCACGTCGAGGCCCTGCGCGCGGACGCTGACCGTGCCGTCAAGGAGGCGCTCTCCCAGGAGGGCACCACGCGGCAGGGGCGGCTGGAGCGCGACATCCTGGTCGCCGAGCGGTCCGGGCTGCTCGCCGCCCTGGACGCGGTCGACAGCGCGCTGTGCTTCGGCCGGATCGACCTCACCGGCGGCGCCACCCACCACATCGGCCGGATCGGCATCCGGGCCGGCGACGAGGAACGCACCCCGCTGCTGATCGACTGGCGCGCCGAGGTGGCGCGGCCGTTCTACCTGGCCACCGGCCACACCCCGATGGGGCTGCGCCGCCGCCGGCACATCTCCAGCGAGGGCCGCACGGTCACCGCGCTGCACGACGAGATCCTCGACCTCGGCGACACCACCCGCACCGGCCACGAGGACCCCACCGGCGACGCCGTGCTGCTGGCCGCGCTCGACCAGGCCCGCACCGGCCGGATGGGCGACATCGTGCGGACCATCCAGGCCGACCAGGACCGCATCATCCGCGCCCCGCACCAAGGGGTGATGGTGGTCGAGGGCGGGCCGGGCACCGGCAAGACCGCGGTCGCCCTCCACCGCGCCGCCTTCCTGCTCTACGAACACCGCGAACTGCTGGCGCGGCGCGCCGTGCTGATCGTCGGCCCGAACCCGGCCTTCCTCGGCTACATCGGCGAAGTGCTGCCCTCGCTCGGCGAGACCGGCGTGCTGCTGGCCACCGTGGGCGAGCTGTTCCCCGGCGTCACGGCGACGGCCGCCGACACCCCGGCCGCGGCGGCGGTGAAGGGGCGCGCGGAGATGGCCGAGGTGCTTCGGCGTCTGGTGCGCGACCACGAGCGGCTGCCCGACCCGGTGCTCGCCGTCGAGCACGACCGGCAGGTGGTGATGCTCGACGAGGGCCTGGTGCGGGTCGCCCGCGACCGCGCCCGGTCCACCGGGCTGCCGCACAACCTGGCCCGGGAGTACTTCGAGGGCTACCTGCTGAACACGCTCACCGAGCTGGTCGCCGAGCAGATCGGCACCGACCCGTACGACGGGTCCAACCTGCTGGACGACAGCGACGTCTCCGCGATCCGCGACGAGCTGGCCGACAACCCGGCCGTGTGGGACGCGATCGACGAGCTGTGGCCGGTGCTCACGCCGCGGCAGGTGGTGGCCCGGCTGCTGGCGGAGCCGGACGGCTACCTGTCGCCCGAGGACGCCGAGGCGGTGCGGCGGCCGGTGACCACCGCGTGGACGGTCGCCGACGTGCCGCTCCTCGACGAGGCGGCCGAACTGCTCGGCGAGGACGACCGGGCGGCGCGGGACCGGGCGGCGCGCGAGCAGCAGGCCCGGATCGCCTACGCGCAGGGCGTGCTCGACGTCGCCTACGCCTCACGGACCTACGAGTTCGAGGACAAGGACGACGAGGACGCGGAGGTGCTCGGCGCGCAGGACGTCATCGACGCGGAGCGGTTCGCCGAGCGGCACGAGGAGGCCGACCACCGCAGCGCGGCGGAGCGGGCGGCGGCGGACCGGACCTGGGCGTTCGGCCACATCATCGTCGACGAGGCGCAGGAGCTGTCGCCGATGGCGTGGCGGCTGCTGATGCGGAGGTCCCCGACGCGGGCGATGACGCTGGTGGGCGACCCCGCGCAGACCGCGGAGGCGGCGGGGGTGGGGTCCTGGGAGCGGATCCTCGCCCCCTATGTCGAGGACCGGTGGGAGCACAGGCGGCTGTCCGTCAACTACCGGACGCCGGCGGAGATCATGGAGGTCGCGGCGGCGGTCGTGCGGGCGGGCGACCCCGCGTTCGAACCGCCGCGGTCGGTGCGGGAGACGGGGGTCCGGCCGTTCGCCGTCGCGGCGGGCGGCTCCGGCGAGCTGCCGGGGGCCGTCGCCTCGGTGGTGGGCGACCTCGTCCCCGAGGAGGGGCGGCTCGCGGTGATCGCGCCGCGGGAGCTGCACGGGGAGCTGGGGGAGGCGCTGGGGGTTCCGGTCACCGGGGTGCCGGACCTGACCCGGCGGGTCGTGCTGGTGGATCCGCGGGGGGCGAAGGGGCTGGAGTTCGACTCCGTGGTGGTGGTCGAACCGGCCTCCTTCGGTTCGAGCGACCTGTACGTGGCGCTGACCCGGGCGACGCAGCGGCTCGCGGTGGTGCACGCGGGGGCGCTGCCGGAGGCGTTGGCGG
>NZ_JBRIOU010000004.1:293243-295499 GCF_053474865.1 Streptomyces sp. CO7 | reverse complement strand
CAGTGGGGGCAGGGTGAGGCGGAGGCTCGCGGGGAGGCCGTGCCAGGGCTGGGGCTCCGGCTTCACGGGGGCGGCGTCGCCGGTCGGGGAGAGGCCGGAGCCGCCGTAGCGCGCCGCGTCCGTGCAGAGGACCTCCGTCCAGGCGGGAACGTCGTCGGGCACCCCCACCCGGAAGTCCTCCCGCACCACGGGGGAGAAGTTGCACACCGCCAGCAGCGGCGAGCCCTCCGCGTCGTAGCGCAGGAACGCCAGCACGTTGTCCCCGGCCCCGTCCGCCAGGACCCACCGGAACCCGTCCGGCGAGACGTCCCGCTGCCACAGCGCCGGCGTCCGCCGGTACACGGCGTTGAGGTCGCCGACCAGATCCCGCACCCCGCGGTGGTCGGCCGCCGCTCCGTACGACGGGTCGAGCAGCCACCAGTCCGGGCCGTGCGCCTCCGACCACTCCGCGCCCTGCGCGAACTCCTGCCCCATGAAGAGCAGCTGCTTGCCGGGGTGGGCCCACATGAAGCCCAGGTACGCCCGCAGGTCGGCCCGCCGACGCCACCAGTCGCCCGGCATCTTGGACACCAGCGACCCCTTGCCGTGCACCACCTCGTCGTGCGAGATCGGCAGCACGTAGTTCTCGCTGTACGCGTACACCATGGAGAAGGTGATCCGGTCGTGGTGGTACGCCCGGTGCACCGGGTCGTGCGCCATGTACTCCAGCGAGTCGTGCATCCAGCCCATGTTCCACTTCAGGCCGAAGCCCAGGCCGCCGAAGCCGGACGGGCCGACGTGGTGGGTGGCGCGGGTGACCCCGTCCCAGGCGGTGGACTCCTCCGCGATGGTCACCACGCCGGGGACCCGGCGGTAGACGGTGGCGTTCATCTCCTGCAGGAAGGCCACCGCGTCCAGGTTCTCCCGGCCGCCGTGCTCGTTGGGCGTCCACTGCCCGTCCTCGCGGCTGTAGTCGAGGTAGAGCATCGAGGCGACGGCGTCCACCCGCAGGCCGTCGATGTGGAACTCCTCGCACCAGTACACGGCGTTGGCGACCAGGAAGTTGCGCACCTCGCGCCGCCCCAGGTCGAACTCCAGCGTCCCCCAGTCGGGGTGGGCGGCCCGCTGCGGGTCCGGGTGCTCGTACAGGGGGCGGCCGTCGAACTCCGCCAGCGCCCAGGCGTCACGCGGGAAGTGCGCGGGCACCCAGTCCATGATCACGCCGATGCCGGCCCGGTGCAGGCTGTCGACCAGGAACTTGAAGTCGTCCGGGGTGCCCATCCGGGCCGTCGGGGCGTAGAAGCCGGTGACCTGGTAGCCCCAGGAGCCTCCGAAGGGGTGCTCGGCGACCGGCATCAGCTCGACGTGGGTGAAGCCGAGCTCCGCGACGTACGCGGGCAGCTGCTCGGCGAGCTCCCGGTAGCCCAGCCCCGGCCGCCAGGACGGCAGGTGCACCTCGTAGACGGAGAGCGGCGCCTCGTGGGCGGGGACCGCGCCGCGCCGCTCCAGCCACTCCCGGTCGCCCCACTCGTAGTCCGAGGAGGTGATCACGGAGGCGGTCGCGGGCGGGCACTCGGTGCGGCGGGCCATCGGGTCGGCGCGCAGGGTGCGGCTGCCGTCGGGGCGGGTGATCTCGAACTTGTAGAGCTCGCCCTCGCCGACCGCGGGGACGAACAGCTCCCAGACGCCCGTGGCGCCCAGCGAGCGCATCGGGAAGCCGGTGCCGTCCCAGAAGTTGAAGGTGCCGGTCACCCGCACCCCGCGCGCGTTGGGCGCCCAGACGGTGAAGCGGGTGCCGGTGACGCCCTGGTGGACCATGGGCTCCGCGCCGAGGGCCTTCCACAGCTCCTCGTGGCGGCCCTCGCCGATCAGGTGGAGGTCCAGGTCGCCGAGGGAGGGCAGGAATCGGTAGGCGTCCTCGGTCTCGTGCGTGCCGCTCTCGTAACCGACCAGCAACCGGTAGGCGGGCGCCCCTTGGTCGTCGGCGAACTGGTCGTGGGCGAGCGGGAGGCGGCCGGAGAAGAAGCCGTCGCCGTCGTCGTGGAGTTCGGCCCGCAGCCCCTCGGCGACCACGGTGACCGAGCGGGCGTGCGGGCGCAGGGCGCGGACCACCGTGCCGCCGTCGGCCGGGTGGGCGCCGAGCACGCCGTGCGGGTCGTGGTGGGTTCCGGCCAGCAGCCGCTCCCGGTCCTCGGGCGGACACGGCGCGGGGACCACCTCCAGCGGCGCGGGGCGCGGCGCGGCGGCGGGCGACGGCCCGTCGGGCCGGTCCACGGG
>NZ_JBRIOU010000004.1:287714-293143 GCF_053474865.1 Streptomyces sp. CO7 | reverse complement strand
CCTGCGGACGGCGGCCGCCCGCTCCCGGCCGGAGGTCGCACGGGTGGACGGTTGGCTGGGCTTCACCACAGGGGGCCTCCTCGGGGGAACACACGACGGTCCGACGCGTGGGGCGGTACGGGATCAGGCCGGTAGGGGAACGGGCGGCGCGGGATCAGGGCGGCGCGTGCACGGCGGGCCGCGGCCGGGGGCTCACGGGACCGCTCCGGCGGCCCCGGCGGCCAGGCGCTGTATCGCGGCCAGCGGCACCCGCAGCCAGTCCGGCCGGTGCCGGGCCTCGTAGACCACCTCGTAGACGGCCTTCTCGGTCTCGCAGGCCCGCAGCATCACCGGGTCGGTGCGCGGGTCGCGGCCGGACACCTCGGCGTACCCGGTGCAGAACGCGGACCGGCAGGCGTCCGCCCAGCCCGGCGGCCAGGGGCGCCCGGAGTGCGCCGCGTAGTCGAAGGAGCGGAGCATCCCGGCGACGTCCCGGACCGCGGGCTGCTCCAGGCGCCGCTCGGCCAGCGGCCGCGACGGCTCGCCCTCGAAGTCGATCAGCGACCACTCGCCGTCCGGGGTGCGCAGGCACTGGCCCAGGTGCAGGTCGCCGTGGATCCGCTGGGCGGTCCAGGTGCGGCCCTCCGAGGCCAGGTCGGCCAGCGCGGTGTACGCGGAGCGCAGACCGTCCGCGTACGGGAGGAGGGCGGGCACCGCGTGGACCGCGGCGTCCAGCCGTTCGCACATCCCCTCGACCATCTGCGCGAGCTGGGCCCGGCCCAGGGTGACGGTGGGCAGGGCGCGGGCCAGCGAGAGGTGCACCTCGGCGGTGGCGCGGCCCAGGGCGCGGGCCTCGCCGGTGAAGTCCCGGTCCTCGGCCAGCCGCGCCAGGGCCAGCTGCCAGCCGTCGTCGGCGCCGCGCAGGAAGGGCTGCAGGACCGCCAGCACGTACGGCTCCGGCTCGCCCGGCAGATGGGCGGTCAGCCAGCCGGCCGGCGCGGGCACCCGGGCGCAGCCCTCGCGGGCCAGCGCCAGCGGGAGCTCCAGGTCGGGGTTGACGCCCGGGGTGACCCGGCGCAGCAGCTTGAGGATCAACGATTCGCCGTAGACCACCGAGGAGTTGGACTGCTCCGAGGTGACCAGCCGCGGCGCGGCGTCCAGAGGTAACGGTTGCTCACCCTCGCGTTCGAAGCGCAACCCGCCGACCCGGGCGCGGCTGCGCAGCGCCTCCAGCAGCAGCCCGGTGGCGCGCGGGTCGTGCAGCGCGTCGTACACCGTGGCCCCGGCGAACGGTCCGTGGTGCAGTCGCCCGATCAGGGCGGGGGCCAGGTGGGGCGGCAGGGTGCGGCGGACGCCGAGCAGCAACTGGTAGCAGTCGCCGGGATGTCGTCCCGCGCGGACCAGCAGGTGCAGCAGCCCGGGCTGGTTGCCGGCGGCGGGCAGGGGCAGCAGCTCGGTCTCGGCCACCACGGTCAGGTGGGAGAGCGCGTTGCCCTTCCCGGCGAACCAGCGGCGGCGGGGCAGCCACTCGAGCAGCAGCGGCTCCAGCGAGGCCGAGAGGTCCTGCGCGGGCAGGGTGGAGCGGGCGGGGGCGTACGGCGAGGCTTCCGACATGGCGGCGCGTCCTTTCCCCTTCGGGACGGGGGAGCGGGTGTTTTCGCGTGCCCGTCGCGAGGCGGCCGAAACCGCCTCGCGACGGAACTGGCCGGTTACGCCGGGCCCTTGTCCGCCGGATCCTCACGGAGCCGGAACCAGTAGAAGCCGTGGCCCGCCAGCGTCAGCAGGTACGGCAGTTCGCCGATGGCCGGGAAGCGAACCCCGCCGATGAGCTCCACCGGGTGCAGACCGGCGAACTCCCGCAGGTCCAGCTCGGTGGGCTGGGCGAAGCGGGAGAAGTTGTGCACGCACAGCACCGTGTCGTCCTCGTACTCGCGCAGGAACGCGAGCACCGCCGGGTTGGACGACGGGAGTTCGGTGTACGCGCCCAGCCCGAAGGCCGGGTTCTGCTTGCGGATCTCGATCATCCGGCGGGTCCAGTGCAGCAGCGACGACGGCGACGCCATCGACGCCTCGACGTTGGCGACCTGGTAGCCGAAGACGGGGTCCATGATGGTCGGCAGGTAGAGCCGGCCGGGGTCGCAGGAGGAGAATCCGGCGTTGCGGTCGGGCGTCCACTGCATGGGGGTGCGCACCCCGTCGCGGTCGCCGAGCCAGATGTTGTCGCCCATCCCGATCTCGTCGCCGTAGTACAGGACGGGGGAGCCGGGCAGCGACAGGAGCAGGGCGGTGAAGAGCTCGATCTGGTTGCGGTCGTTGTCGAGGAGGGGCGCGAGGCGGCGGCGGATGCCGATGTTGGCCCGCATCCGCGGGTCCTTGGCGTACTCCGCGTACATGTAGTCGCGTTCCTCGTCGGTGACCATCTCCAGGGTCAGCTCGTCGTGGTTGCGCAGGAAGATGCCCCACTGGCAGTTCTGGGGGATCGCCGGCGTCTTGGCGAGGACCTCGGACACCGGGTAGCGCGATTCGCGGCGCACCGCCATGAAGATGCGCGGCATGACCGGGAAGTGGAACGCCATGTGGCACTCGTCGCCGCCGGAGGCGAAGTCGCCGAAGTAGTCGACCACGTCCTCCGGCCACTGGTTGGCCTCCGCCAGCAGCACGGTGTCCGGGTAGTGCGCGTCGATCTCCTTGCGCACCCGCTTCAGGAACTGGTGCGTCGCCGGCAGGTTCTCGCAGTTGGTGCCCTCCCGCTGGTACAGGTAGGGCACCGCGTCGAGCCGGAACCCGTCGATGCCCAGGTCCAGCCAGAACCGCAGCGCGGAGATGATCTCCTCCTGCACCGCCGGGTTCTCGTAGTTGAGGTCCGGCTGGTGGGAGAAGAAGCGGTGCCAGTAGTACTGCTTGCGCACCGGATCGAAGGTCCAGTTGGACGTCTCGGTGTCGACGAAGATGATCCGGGCGTCCTGGTACTGCTTGTCGTCGTCGGCCCAGACGTAGTAGTCGCCGTAGGGGCCGTCCGGGTCCTTGCGGGACTCCTGGAACCACGGGTGCTGGTCGCTGGTGTGGTTCATGACGAAGTCGATGATCACGCGCATGCCGCGCTGGTGCGCGGCATCGACGAACTCCACGAAGTCGGCCAGGTCGCCGAACTCGGGGAGCACCGAGGTGTAGTCGGAGACGTCGTAGCCGCCGTCCCGCAGGGGCGACTTGAAGAACGGCGGGAGCCAGAGGCAGTCCACGCCGAGCCACTGCAGGTAGTCGAGTTTGGCGGTGATGCCCTTGAGGTCGCCGACGCCGTCGCCGTTGGAGTCCTGGAAGGAGCGGACCAGGACCTCGTAGAAGACGGCGCGTTTGAACCAGTCGGGATCGCGGTCGCGGGCGGGGGTGTCCTCGAACTTGTCCGGGACGGGCTCGTTGACGATCATGTGGTGGGTGACCCTCCGATCTGCGGTGAGGACGGTCGCAGGGCCCCGTCGCCACCGGCGCCGACGGTCAGCACATGTGCTCCCCCGGGTCCGAGGCGTACATAGGCGTCCCTGCCCCAGTGATAGGTCTCGCCGGTGAGCTCGTCGCGCACCGGTACCGACTCGTGCCAGTCCAGGCCGAGTTGCGGCATGTCCAACGACACCGTGGCCTCCTGGGTGTGGTGCGGGTCCAGGTTGGCCACCACCAGAACCGTGTTCGAGCCGTGCCGCTTGGAATAGACGATCACTTCGTCCTTGTCGGCGTGGTGGAAACGCAGGTTGCGCAGGTGGCGCAGGGCGGGGCTGGTGCGGCGGATCTCGTTCAGCCGGGCGAGCAGGGGGGCGAGGGTGCGGCCCTCCCGCTCGGCGGCCTCCCAGTCGCGGGGGCGCAGCTGGTACTTCTCCGAATCGAGGTACTCCTCGCTGCCCTCGCGCACCGGGGTGTTCTCGCAGAGCTCGTAGCCCGCGTAGACGCCCCAGGCGGGGGAGAGGGTGGCCGCCAGGACCGCGCGGACCTCGAAGGCGGGCCGGCCGCCCTGCTGCAGGTAGGCGTGCAGGATGTCGGGGGTGTTCACGAACAGGTTCGGGCGCAGGTACGGCGCCGTCTCCCCGCTCAGCTCCGAGAGGTAGTCGGTGAGCTCCTCCTTGGTGTTGCGCCAGGTGAAGTACGTGTAGGACTGCTGGAACCCGGTCTGGGCGAGGGTGCGCATCATCGCGGGGCGGGTGAAGGCCTCGGCCAGGAAGATGACGTCGGGGTCGGCGGCGTTGATCTCACCGATGACCTTCTCCCAGAAGACGACCGGCTTGGTGTGCGGGTTGTCGACGCGGAAGATCCGCACCCCGTGGTCCATCCAGAACCGCAGGACGCGCACGGTCTCCTCGACGAGACCGGGCAGGTCCTGGTCGAAGGCGATCGGGTAGATGTCCTGGTACTTCTTCGGCGGGTTCTCCGCGTACGCGATCGACCCGTCGGGACGGTGGTGGAACCAGTCCGGGTGCTTCTCCACCCAGGGGTGGTCGGGGGAGCACTGCAGGGCGAAGTCCAGCGCGATCTCCAGCCCCAGTTCCGAGGCCCTCGCCACGAAGGCGTCGAAGTCCTCGATCGTCCCCAGGTCCGGGTGGACCGCGTCGTGCCCGCCCTCCTGCGAGCCGATGGCCCACGGCACGCCGACGTCCCACTCGTGCGCGGAGAGGGTGTTGTTGGGTCCCTTGCGGTGGGTGCGGCCGATGGGGTGGATCGGCGGGAGGTAGACGACGTCGAAGCCCATCGCGGCGACGGCCGGCAACCGCTCGGCGGCGGTGCGGAAGGTACCGCTGACCGGCGGCCCGTCCTGCGGCACCACGGCGCCCTCGGAGCGCGGGAAGAACTCGTACCAGGAGCCGTACAGCGCCCGCTCCCGCTCCACCAGCAGCGGCAGCGGGTCGGAGGCGGTGACCAGTTCGCGCAGCGGGTGGCGGTCCAGGGCCGCGGTCACCTCGGGGGCCAGGGCGGCCGCCAGGCGGGAGGCCACCGGGCGGTCCTCGTCGCGCAGCGCGTCCACCGCGGCCAGCACGGCGCGGCGGTCCGGGCCGTCGGGGACGCCCTCGGCGGCCCGCTCGTGGAGGCGCGCGCCCTCCTCCAGCACCAGGTGGGTGTCGATGCCGGCCGGGATCTTGATGCGGGCGGCGTGCCGCCAGGTGCCCACCGGGTCGCTCCACGTCTCGACGACGAAGCTCCAGCGGCCGGTGCGGTCGGGGGTGACGGAGGCGGCCCACAGGTCGGTGCCGGGAGCGGCCTCGCGCATCGGCGTCCACGGGCCGGGCGTCCCGTCCGGATCGATCAGCACCACGTTGGCGGCGACGGCGTCGTGCCCCTCGCGGAAGACGGTGGCGGTGACCTCGAAGCTCTCGCCGACCACCGCCTTGGCGGGACGCCGGCCGTCGGCCACGCGGGGGCGGACGTCCTCCACGGGTATGCGCCCCACGGTCGACGCGGGGGCGAGGGGG
>NZ_JBRIOU010000004.1:284820-287614 GCF_053474865.1 Streptomyces sp. CO7 | reverse complement strand
GATGGGGAGATGCTGATCGGGTGGGGCGGGAGGACCGCGGTGGTGGTTCCGGCGAGAGCCACCGAACGGGGGTACCGGGGGAGCCTTCCCACCCTCTTCGGGTGAGCAATCCGGCGCTTTGTTAACTACTCATGCGTATCCGGGAGCACAAGACCGGTCCCGTACCCGATCGCTACGATCCGGACTTGTACATCCATCGACGTATTCCCCCCTGAGCGGCGGGTATTTCACCCGGCCGCGTCGCGTGTCGTGCGCCGTATGCCCCGGCGGCACGCCGGTGAACCCGCACGCCGTGGTTGATCCGTCGTTACGTGGATACCGTCAGGGGTGACGACGGGGACGCATTCGTGCGGATGTGTCCCCCAAATTTTCCGCACGCCCAGCCGAGGTGGAAACGTGAAGGCGATCCGTCGATTCACCGTCCGTCCCGTCCTCCCCCAACCCCTGCGGCCACTCAGCGATCTGGCGCGAAATCTGCGCTGGTCCTGGCACGCCGAGACCCGCGACCTCTTCCGGTCCGTGGACCCCGAACGCTGGGCGGCCTGCGGCGACGATCCGGTGCGATTGCTGGGCAGCGTCCCGCCCGCCCGGCTCGCCGAGCTGGCCCAGGACGGAGAGTTCCTGGCCCGGTTGTCCGCGGCCGCCGAGAACCTGGCCGAGTACACCGGCGGGCCCCGCTGGTACCAGGAGCAGTCCGGTTCGCTGCCCGCGGCGGTGGCCTACTTCTCACCGGAGTTCGGCATCACCGCGGCCCTGCCGCAGTACTCCGGCGGCCTGGGCATCCTGGCCGGCGACCACCTGAAGGCCGCCAGCGACCTGGGTGTCCCGCTGATCGGGGTGGGACTCCTCTACCGGCACGGATACTTCCGCCAGTCGCTCTCCCGCGACGGCTGGCAGCAGGAGCACTACCCGGTCCTCGACCCGCACGAGCTGCCGCTCACGCCGCTCGCCCGGCCCGACGGCTCCACCGCCCACGTCTCGCTCGCCCTGCCCGGCGGCACGTCGCTGCGGGCCCGGATCTGGGTCGCCCAGGTCGGCCGGGTGCCGCTGCTGCTGCTCGACTCCGACGTCGAGGACAACGGCGCCGGCGAACGGGGCGTCACCGACCGTCTGTACGGTGGCGGCAGCGAGCACCGGCTGCTGCAGGAGATGCTCCTGGGCATAGGAGGTGTCCGGGCGGTGCGCGCCTACTGCGAGCTCACCGGCCACCCCGCACCCGAGGTGTTCCACACCAACGAGGGCCACGCCGGCTTCCTCGGCCTGGAGCGCATCCACGAACTGGTCAGCGAAGGGCTGGACTTCGACTCCGCGCTGGAGTCGGTGCGGGCCGGCACGGTCTTCACCACCCACACCCCCGTCCCGGCCGGCATCGACCGGTTCGACCGCAACCAGGTCGCCCGGCAGTTCGGGCAGGACGCCGAGCTGCCCCGCGTCGACGTCGACCGGGTGCTGCGGCTGGGCGCGGAGACCTACCCGGGCGGCGACCCGGGCGTCTTCAACATGGCGGTGATGGGCCTGCGCCTGGCCCAGCGGGCCAACGGCGTCTCGCTGCTGCACGGCAAGGTCAGCCGCGAGATGTTCGCCGGACTCTGGCCGGGCTTCGACCCCGAGGAGGTGCCGATCACCTCCGTCACCAACGGCGTCCACGCGCCGACCTGGGTGGCGCCCGAGGTGCTCAGGATGGGCGCCCGCGGCGTCGGCGAGCAGCGGGCCGAGGAGGCGCTGAGCGTCGGCGGCTCCGAGCGCTGGGACGCCGTCACGGACGTGTCCGACGACGAGATCTGGCAGCTGCGCCGCTCGCTGCGCGCCCAGTTGGTCGACGAGGTGCGGCGGCGGCTGCGCGACTCCTGGCGCCAGCGCGGCGCGGGCGACGCGGAGCTCGGCTGGATCGACGGCGTCCTCGACCCGGACGTGCTGACCATCGGCTTCGCCCGCCGGGTGCCCTCGTACAAGCGGCTCACCCTGATGCTGCGCGACCACGACCGGCTGCGCTCGCTGCTGCTCCACCCGGAGCGGCCGGTGCAGCTGGTGGTCGCGGGCAAGGCCCATCCGGCCGACGAGAGCGGCAAGCGGCTGATCCAGGAACTGGTGCGGTTCGCCGACGACCCGCGGGTGCGGCACCGGATCGTCTTCCTGCCCGACTACGGCATGGGCATGGCGCAGAAGCTCTACCCGGGCTGCGACATCTGGCTGAACAACCCGCTGCGGCCGCTGGAGGCGTGCGGCACCAGCGGCATGAAGGCCGCGCTCAACGGCTGCCTCAACCTGTCGGTCCTCGACGGCTGGTGGGACGAGTGGTACCAGAGCGACTTCGGGTGGGCGATCCCCACCGCGGACGGGACCGGTACCGGGCCGGAGCGGCGTGACGACCTGGAGGCCGCGGCGCTCTACGACCTGCTGGAGCGGCGGGTCACCCCGCGGTTCTACGAGAAGGGCGGATCGAGCGGCCTGCCGGACCGCTGGATCGAGATGGTCCGCCGCACCCTCACCCACCTGGGGCCCAAGGTGCTGGCCGGCCGGATGGTGCGGGAGTACGTGGAGCGGCTCTACGCCCCGGCCGCCCGCTCCCACCGGGCGATGGACGCGGACGCGGCCCGCGAGCTCGGCGAGTGGAAGGCGCGGGTGCGCGGCGGCTGGTCCGGCGTGCGGGTCGGCCACGTGGAGACCTCGTCCGCTACGGCCACCGCCGAGCTGGGCGCCACGCTCACCCTGCGGGTCAGGGTCGCGCTCGGCCGGCTCGCCCCGGAGGACGTCGAGGTGCAGGCCGCGGCGGGCCGGGTCGACGCCGAGGACC
>NZ_JBRIOU010000004.1:282249-284720 GCF_053474865.1 Streptomyces sp. CO7 | reverse complement strand
GGTCGACGCCGAGGACCGGCTCACCGCCCCGACCACGGTCCCGCTCAAGCCGGCGTCCAACGGGCCCGACACGGAGGGGAACTGGGTCTACGAGGGCCCGCTGACCCTGGACCGCACGGGACCGTTCGGCTACACGGTGCGGGTGCTGCCCGCGCACCGGCTGCTCGCCTCGGGCGCGGAGCTGGGGCTGGTCGCGCTGCCCGCCGAGGAAATGGTGGAGGCGGCCGGGGTGCTCATGCGCTGACGGGTCTCCGCGCGGCGCCACCCCGGCGCCGCGCGCGGTCCCTCGGCACCGCGACTGGGGGCCGGCGCCGTGCCTGCGGGTCGGCGCCGCGCCGGGGGGTGGGCGCCGCGCCGGTGGGTCGGCTCAGAACTCGGCCGGCGGGTCGGCGAGGCGGCGCAGCACCACGCCGCAGCGCCGGGCGTAGGCATGCTGGAAGCCGCGGGTCGCCGGTCCGCCGGCCTTGGCGTACCACTTGGCGGGGCGGGAGAACGCGGTGACGGTGAGCCAGACGGTGCCGTCGCCGGTGCGGCTGACCACGAAGGCCTCCTCGCCGCTCTCGGGATGACCGGGCAGCGTCCCGTAGGCCCAGCCGACGCGGCGCGGCTCGTCCACCGTCCACACCACCCGGCAGGGCGCCCTGACGATGCCGGCCAGGGTCACCGTGACATCGACCCCGGGCGCCGCCCGCTCGGCCGAGGTGGTGATCCCCACGCCCATCTCGCGGTGCATCCGCCAGGTCGTCAGGGCCTCGGCGGCCCGGCGGAAGACCTCCTCGCCCTCGCCGAGCCGGGTGCGCTCGTGCAGGGAGTGGAAGCCGGGCGGGCAGGGGACGCCGCCGTCACGCGTGGCGCCGACGTCCTCGTAGGTGAACGACATGAGGCCCAAGACTAAGCGGCACCCGGGGGCATATGCCCCCGGGTGCCGCTCAGTCGTTCGAGAATTTCCGGTCAGGTCCCGACCGGTGTCACTTGACGTTGATCGCGGCCCAGGCCGCGTTCACCGCGGTGTACTCCGCGCTGCCCGAGCCGTACAGCGAGGTGGCGGCGTTCAGCGTGGCGGTGCGGGCGCCCGCGTACTTGGTGCTGGACGTCATGTAGGTCGTCAGCGCCTTGTACCAGATCTGCAGCGCCTTGGCGCGGCCGATGCCGGTGACCGCGGTGCCGCTGTAGGTCGGCGAGTTGTAGCTCACGCCGTTGATCGTCTTGGCGCCGCTGCCCTCGGAGAGCAGGTAGAAGAAGTGGTTGGCCGGCCCGGACGAGTAGTGCACGTCCTTGGAGCCGAGGCTGGAGGACCAGTAGTCGGCGGACGCGCCGTCCTTGCTGGGCTTGTCCATGTAGCGCAGCGGGGTGCCGTTGCCGTTGATGTTGATCTTCTCGCCGATGAGGTAGTCGCCGGCGTCGGTGGCGTTGGCGGCGTAGAACTCGGTGCCGGTGGCCAGGATGTCCGAGGTGGCCTCGTTCAGGCCGCCGGACTCGCCGCTGTAGGTGAGCTTGGCGGTGACCGAGGTGACGCCGTGCGACATCTCGTGGGCGGCCACGTCGAGCGAGGTCAGCGGGTGGGTGTTGCCCGAGCCGTCGCCGTAGGTCATGCAGAAGCAGGAGTCCTGCCAGAAGGCGTTGACGTAGGCGTTGCCGTAGTGGACGCGGGAGTAGGCGGCCTTGCCGTCGTTCTTGATGCCGCTGCGGCCGAAGGTGTTCTTGTAGAAGTCCCAGGTCGTCTGGGCGCCGTAGGCGGCGTCCGCGGCGGCGGTCTGGTCGGTGGAGGCGCTGGAGGCGGCGCCGGTGCCCCAGATGTCGTCCGCGTCGGTGAACAGGGTGCCGGTGCCGGAGGTGCCGCGGGCCAGGTTGTACGTCTTGTGGCCGCCGCGGGTGGCGTCGGTCAGCTGGTACGTCGAGCCGGAGAGCGTGGTGTTCAGCGTGACGCTGCCGGAGTACATGGTCCTGCCGGTGCCGGTGTGCACGCCCTGGAACTCGTAGATCTTCTCGCCGGAGGCGGCGTCGGTGATCACGTGGAGCTCGTTGGGGGTGCCGTCGGCCTGCAGACCGCCGACCACCGTCTCGTAGGCCAGTCTCGGCTCGCCGTCGGCGGCCCAGATCACCTTGCGGGAGGACTCGACGGCCGACTTCTCGGCGTCGGCGGCCTCGGAGGCGGAGAGCGCCTGGCCCTTCGCCCTGGCCGCGGAGACCTCGGCGGTCAGGTCGGCCTTGATCTCGGCCTTGACGTTCTTGGTGACGCCCAGGTGCTTGCCGGCGCCCGAGGTGTGGACGACGAGGTCGCCGCCGAGGACCGGGAGGCCGCCGAAGGTGCGCTCGTAGCGGGTGTGCACCGAGCCGTCGCCGTCCTGGACCACGTCCCGGACGACCAGCTTCTCCTGCGCGCCCAGACCGATCTTCTCGGCCGTGTCGGCGGTGCGGCCCTCGGCCGCCTTGAGCAGGGCGGTGCGGGCGGTGGGGGACAGCTGCACCGG
>NZ_JBRIOU010000004.1:279532-282149 GCF_053474865.1 Streptomyces sp. CO7 | reverse complement strand
CTCCTTGTGTGGATGTCCGGGCGGGGGCCGGGGTCGGGCCGGTCCGGACGGCTTGCAGGGGGAAGGCAGTGCGGGAGGAGCGGTGGTGCGGGTGCAGCGGGCTGCGGTGGAACTGTGACACCGGGGACGCGTACATGTCATGACCGCGAAGTCAGGTTGGCCGGAAAGCGGCAGGCAGATGGATGTTTCAGGGGTGTGACGCGGGCCGGTGATCGGTAAAGCCGCAACCAAGAGCGGCCCGGTCCCGCGCAAAGGAAGATCAAAGAGCGGGACCGCCGCCGTCGGCCCGGCCCATGGGCGGCGGGGCGGACGGGCCGGCGGACGTCACGGCCGGGTAAATGGGCCGGGGCCCGAAATCGGCGGGCGGACGGCGAGGGCCTTGGCCGGATATCGCCGCAACCTGATGGCCTGCCGAGTGGTGCGCGCCGCGCCTCGCGTGCGGGGCGGCCCAGGGGAAGCGGACCGCGGGGAGTTCGCCCCGGCCGGCTTCCCGGGTCCGGAGGTCCGCCGGGGCGGGGTGCGGGCCGTCGTGACGGTGAGGCCGCGGGGCCGCCTGCGGGACGGCTGACGGCCCCGGGCGCGGGGTCAGTGCGGGGCGGGGGCGCCGTGCCAGGTGTGCCAGAGGGCGGCGTAGTCGCCGCCCGCGGCGACCAGTTCGTCGTGCGGGCCCAGTTCCGTGAGCCGGCCGTCCCGCATGACGGCCACCCGGTCCGCGTCGTGCGCGGTGTGCAGCCGGTGCGCGACGGCGATCACCGTCCGGCCCTCCAGCACCGCGGCCAGCGCGCGCTCGGTGTGCCGGGCGGTGGCCGGGTCCAGCAGCGCCGTCGCCTCGTCCAGGACCAGCGTGTGCGGGTCGGCCAGCACCACCCGGGCCAGCGCCAGCTGCTGCGCCTGCGGTCCCGACGTGCGGTACGCGTCCGCGCCGAGCACCGTGTCCAGCCCGTCCGGCAGCGCGGACGTCCACTCCGCGCCGACCGCCTTCAGCGCCGCCCACAACGCGGTGTCCGTCGCGTCCGGGTCGGCGATCAGCAGGTTGTCCCGCACCGTGCCGAGGAAGACGTGGTGCTCCTGGGTCACCAGCACCACCTGCCGCCGCAGCCGCTCCGGCGTCAGCGACACCACCGGCACCCCGCCCACCGTCACCGAACCGGCCGTGGGCGCGTCGATACCGGCGATCAGCCGGCTCAGCGTCGTCTTGCCCGCGCCGGAGGGGCCCACGACGGCCAGCCGTTCACCGGGCCGCACCATCAGGTCCACGTCGTGCAGCACCTCGGCCCCGCCCGCGTAGGCGTACCGGGCCCCCCGCACCTCGATCCGGTCGCCGTCCGGCTCCGCCGCGCCGGACGCCGCGGTGGCGGGCGCGCGCGAGAGCCCCTCGACCCGGGCGAACGAGGCGCCACCGGACTGGAGCTGCTCCATGTGGCTGAGCACCTCGTCCAGCGGCCCCTCCAGCTGACGCATGTACAGCGCCGCGGTCACCACCGTGCCCAGCTCGACCGAGCCCCGGGACAGCAGCCATCCGCCCAGCAGCAGGACGGTGACCAGCGGCAGGGCGTAGGAGATCTCCACCGACGGGAAGAACACGTTGCGCAGGAACAGCGTCCGCATCCGGGCGCCGCGGGAGACGGTCAGCGCCTCGCGGCCGGCCGCGGTCCGCGCCGCGCCGAGCCGGAACGCCTCGACCGTGCGGGCGCCCGAGGAGGTGGCGGAGAGGATCTCGGCCACCTGGGAGTTCGCCGCGCCCTCGGCCAGGTACGCGGTCCGGGCACGGCGCAGGTACCAGCGCGCCGCCAGGTAGGAGGGGACCAGCCCGGCCAGCGCGCAGCTGCCGAGCAGCGGGTCCGTCAGGACCACCGCGAACAGCAGGAGCACCAGCTGCGCGGAGGCGATGACGATCTGCGGCCCCGAGTCGCGCAGGGTGGCGCCGACGGCTGCCACGTCCGCGGTGCCCCGGGTGGCCAGGTCGCCGGTGCCGGCCCGCTCCACCACGGAGGCGGGCAGCGCCAGGCACCGGTCGACGAAGGTCTCCCGGACCCGGGCCAGGGCGCGTTCGCCCATCCGGTGGGCGGCGTAGCGGGCCCAGCGGGACAGCAGGAGCTGGACCACCGCGGCGGCCACGACCGCCAGGGCGAGCCGGTCCACGACCGACACCCCCGCCCCGTCCCGGACCTCGTCGACGATCCGGCCCACGAGCCACGGCCCGGCGAGCCCGGCCAGTGCGGCGAGGGTGGTGAGGGCGACCACCCCGGCGAAGCCGCGCCGGTCCTCCCGCACCAGCCGGGCCGCCGCACGACGCACCTCGGCGGGCCGGGCGACGGGCAGTTCGCGGCTCCCGGACGGTTCGCGGTCCTCGGGCAGTTCGCGGCTTCCGGAGCCTTCGCGGCTTCCGGAGCCTTCACGGCTTCCGGAGCCTTCGGGGCTCCCGGACGGTGCCCGGTCCTCGGGCAGTTCACGGTCCCCGGCCGGGGCGTCCGCCGGAACCGGGGTCGGAGCTGGGGCCGGAGCCGGAGCCGGGGCCGGGTTCGGGGTCGAGGCCGTGCCGGACGGTGGGGCGCCCGCGGCCGTGCCGGCGGGGGGGGGGGGGGGGGGGGGGCGGGCCGGGGGGGGGGGGGGGGGG
>NZ_JBRIOU010000004.1:264016-279432 GCF_053474865.1 Streptomyces sp. CO7 | reverse complement strand
GGGGCGGCGTGGTCATCGGACCGGCTCCTCGCTCATGGGCACGTCCTCGGGGCCGGCCGCGGCGCCCGACTCGCGGGCCACCAGATCGCGGTACCGGGGCTCGGCCACGAGCAGCTCCTGGTGCCGCCCGGTCGCCACCGCATGCCCGTCGGCCAGCAGGTGCACCACGTCGGCCCGGTCGAGCATCAGCGGCGAGGTGGAGGTGACCACCGTGGTCCGCCCGGCCCGCGCCGCGCGCAGGCGGCCGGCCACCAGGTCCTCGGTGTGGGCGTCCAGCGCCGAGGTGGGCTCGGCGAGCAGCAGAACCTCCGCGTCGGCCAGCAGCGCCCGGGCCAGACGGATCCGCTGCCGCTGGCCCCCGGAGAGGTTGCGGCCCTGCGCGTCGACCGCCGAGTCCAGGCCGTCGGGCAGCCCGCGCACCACGTCCTCGGCGGCGGCCGTCCGCAGCGCGCGGGCCCGGGCCTCGTCGGCCCCTTCGCGCGCGCCGCCGCCGAGCAGCGCCCGCAGGGATCCGGCGAACAGGTCCGCCTCGGCCTCGGCGAGCAGGATCCGCTCGCGCACCGGGGCCGGGTCGATCCGGTCGAGCGGCACGCCGCCCCAGGTGGCGGACGTCGGGCCGTACCGGGCGAGCCGGTCCAGCACCGCGGTGCCGTCCCCCGGGTCCGCGCAGACCAGCGCGGTCAGGACGCCGGGTCGGACGGTGACGCCGGAGGCCGGGTCGTGCAGCTCGGCCGGCCCGGCGAGCGCGGCCAGCGCCTCGCCCGGGGCGGGGCCGGGGTCCGGCTCCAGGCGGAGGAAGGCGACCACCCGGCGGGCCGCGACCAGGCCGCGGCTGAGCAGCTGCACCCCCTCCACCAGGAAGAACACCGGGTAGACCAGGGCGACCACGTACCCGTACACCGACACCAGCTGGCCGACCGTGATCTCTCCGAGGGCGGCCGGCCGGGCGGCCGACCAGATCACCGCGGCGAGCAGCACCGTGGGCAGACCCAGCCCGAGGGACTGCATCCAGCTGGTGACCGCGCCCACCCGGTAGCCCTGCTCCCGCAGCAGCGCCGAGTCGCGGCGGAACCCGTCGGAGAACAGGCCCTTCCCGCCGAGCCCGTTGAGGACCCGCAGGCCGCCCGCCAGGTCGCCGATGCGTGCGGTGAGGGTGTTCTGCCGCTCCCGGTAGACCGTCTCCCGCGCCTGCAGCCCGGTCGTCAGCGGACCGAGCGCGAGCGCCAGCGCGGGCACCCCCAGCAGGGCCACCACGGCGGGCAGCGGCGACACCGAGAACAACAGGGCGGCCACCAGCAGGTAGGTGACGACCGCGCCGAAGCCGGGTCCCACGACGGTGAGCGCGGCGGCGATGGTCTGCACGTCGCCCACGCCGATGGTCATGACCTCACCGGCCGAGACCCGGCGGGTGAGGGCCGAGCCGAGCCGCACCGACTGGCCCAGCAGCAGCTTCACGGTGCGGAAGTTGGCGTCCATCCGGACCTTGGTCATGGTGCGGTGCCGCAGCAGGCTGACCGCCGCGCCGGCCACCGCCGTCACGAGCAGGACCGCCGTCCAGGTGATCAGGGCGGAGGTGTCGACCACGGCGGGGCCGCCGCCGGGGTCGCCCGCGCCGAACCCGTCGTCGAAGACCCGCTCGAGCAGGTAGGGCGCCACCGCGAACAGGCCCATCCACACGACGGAGTACACCGCCCCCGCCGCCGACCGGCCCGACTGACGGGTGACCAGCCAGGTCAGGTAGCGTCCCCCGCCCCGCAGGTCCGGATCCCCCGGACCGCCGTCGACGTCGACGGCGCCCCCGCCGGGGCGCCACCGGCTCACGCGAGGCTCTCCCGCCAGGCGCGGTGCAGATCGGCGAACCGTCCCTCCCCGCCGATGAGCGCGGCGGGCGACCCGTCCTCGACGACCCGGCCCTTCTCCATCACCAGCACGCGGTCGGCGATCTCCACGGTGGAGAGCCGGTGCGCGATGACCACCGCGGTGCGGCCCTTCAGCACCGTCGACATGGCGCGCTGCACGGCCTGCTCGCCGGGCACGTCCAGCGAACTGGTCGCCTCGTCGAGGATCAGCACGGCCGGGTCGGCCAGCAGCGCGCGGGCGAACGCCACCAGCTGGCGCTGGCCGGCGGAGATCCGGCCGCCGCGCTTGCGGACGTCGGTGTCGTAGCCGTCGGGGAGCGCGGCGATGAAGTCGTGCGCGCCGATGGCCTTGGCGGCGTGCTCCACGTCCTCGCGGGTGGCGTCCGGGCGGCCGATGGCGATGTTCTCGGCGACCGTGCCGGAGAACAGGAACGCCTCCTGGGTCACCATGACGACGCCGCGCCGCAGGTCCGCGTTGACGAGGTCGCGCAGGTCGACGCCGTCGAGCCGGACCTCGCCCTCGGTGGGGTCGTAGAAGCGGGCGAGCAGCTTGGCCAGCGTGGACTTGCCCGCGCCGGTGGATCCGACCACGGCCACGGTCTGTCCGGCAGGGATCGTCAGGTCGAAGCGCGGCAGCACCTCGCCGCCGGTGCGGTAGGCGAACCGGACGGAGTCGAAGACCACCTCGCGGCCCGGGCGCCCGTCCGCCGTCGGCGGCAGCTCGCGCGGGGCGGCCGGCTCCGGGACGGCCGGGACCTGGGCCAGCAGACCGGCGATCTTCTCCAGCGAGGCGGCCGCCGACTGGTACGAGTTGAGGAACATGCCCAGCCGGTCGATCGGGTCGTACAGGCGGCGCAGGTAGAGCACCGAGGCGGCGAGCACGCCCAGCGCCAGCGAGCCGTCCGCCACCCGGTAGGCGCCCCACAGCACGATGCCCGCGACGGTGATGTTGGCGACCAGCCGGGACCCCACCACGTAGCGGGCCATCTCGATCAGGGCGTCGCCGTTGGTCCGCTCGTGGCGCTCGTTCAGCGGCGCGAACTCGGCCTCGTTGGCGTCCTCCCGGCGGAAGGCGCGCACCGGCCGGATGCCGTTCATGGTCTCGGTGAACTTGACGATCACCGAGGCGATCGCGGTGGACCGCTCCCGGTAGATCCGCCCCGCGCGGTCCTGGTAGCTGCGCACCAGCAGTGCCAGCGGCAGGAAGGAGGCCAGCGCGACCGCGCCGAGGCCGAGGTCCAGCCACAGCAGCAGGGCGGAGATGTAGACGAAGGAGACGACCACCGTGATCAGCTCCTGCAGCCCCTCGCTGAGCAGCTCGCGCAGCGACTCCACGTCGGTGGTGGACCGCGAGATCAGCCGGCCCGAGGTGTACCGCTCGTGGAAGTCGACGCTCAGGGCCTGCGCGTGCCGGAAGATCCGGCCCCGCAGGTCCAGCAGGGCGTCCTGGTTGACCCGGGCGGAGCAGGTGATGAAGGCGTACTCCAGGCCGCCGCTGGAGGCGGCGGTGATCAGGTAGGCCACCGCGACCAGCAGCAGCGGGCCGTGGTCGCTCACCCGGAACGCCGGCACGGCGGTGTCGATGGCGTACGCCACCAGCAGCGGACCGGCCTGCACGGCGGCCTGCTGGAGCAGCAGCAGGACGACGGCGAGCGCCACCCGGCCGCGGAGCGGCGCGAGCAGCGAGCGCAGCAGACCGGCGGTGGCGCCGGGCGGGGTGGGCAGGACGTCGCGGTCGAAGTCGTTGCCCGCGTCCTGCGCGGCGGCCGCGGCGGTGAGGTCGTCCGGCTCGCCCGGCCGCGAGCCGTCGCCCCCGGCGCCGTGCTTGCCGATCCGGTCGTCGCGTTCGTCGCGCTTCTGTGCGGCGGGAGCCGTCATCGGCGGGCCTCCTCGGGCTCCAGGGTGGCGCCCGACATCAGCCAGGCGTACTCGGCGTTGGTCCGCAGCAGTTCGTGGTGCTCGCCCACGGCGGCGATCCGGCCGCCGGACAGCAGTGCCACCCGGTCGGCGAGCAGCACCGTGGACGGGCGGTGGGCGACGATCAGCGCGGTGGTGTCGGCCAGCACCTCGCGCAGGGCTGCCTCCACGGCGGCCTCGGTGTGCACGTCGAGCGCGGACAGCGGGTCGTCGAGGACCAGGAAGTCGGGGCGGCCGACGACCGCGCGGGCCAGCGCGAGGCGCTGCCGCTGGCCGCCGGACAGGCTCAGGCCCTGCTCGCCGACCTGGGTGTCGACGCCCTGCGGGAGGGCGTGCACGAACCCGGCCTGGGCGACGCCGAGGGCGCGCCCGAGGGCCTTGGGATCCGTCCGCGCGTCCCGGTCGGCGGCGCCCATCAGGACGTTCTCGCCGACGGTGGCGGAGAACAGCGTCGGGTCCTCGAAGGCGACGGCCACCCGCGCGCGGAGTTCCTCGCGCGGCATGGCGGTGATGTCGACGCCGTCCAGGGTGATCCGGCCCTCGGTGATCTCGTGCAGCCGGGGGACCAGGGCGGTCAGGGTGGTCTTGCCGCAGCCCGTGAGGCCCACCAGGGCCAGCGACTCGCCGGGGCGCACGTGCAGGTCGACGCCGTCCAGCACGGGCGGGGAGTCCGCCGGGGCGTCGGGGTAGCGGAAGCGGACCCCCTCGAGCCGCAGCCCGCCCTCCTCCTTCACCGCGGCGGCAGCCTTCGCCGTCGTCCCGGAGGCCGCGGAACGCGAGGCGGCCGTGGAGACCGGGGCGGCCGTGGAGACCGGGGCGGTCGCGGAGACCGATGCCGCCGGGGCGGCCGGCCGGTCGTCGGCCGCGGACTCCGGCTCGGTGTCCATGACCTCGAAGTAGCGCGCGGTGGCGGTGGCCGCCTCCTGGCTCATCGCGAGCAGGAACCCGATGGAGATCACCGGCCAGTGCAGGGCCAGCGCCGTGGACAGGAAGGCCACCAGGGTGCCCGCGGAGAGCGTCCCGTCGGCGACCCGCACGGTGCCCAGCACCAGACAGGTGCCGATGGCCAGCTCCGGCAGCACCACGATGACGGCCATGATGCCGCCCAGCAGCCGCGCCTTGCGCAGTTCGGTCCCGCGCAGCCGGTGCGTCAGCTCACGGAAGGCACGGGCCTGGCTGCGGTGGCGTCCGAAGCCCTTGATCACCCGGATGCCCAGCACGCTCTCCTCGACCAGGGTGGTCACGTCGCCCACCTGGTCCTGCGCCGTGCGGGACGCCTCGGCGAAGCGCTTCTCGAAGACTGTGCAGACGACGATCACCGGGATCACCGGGATCAGGACCAGCAGGCCCAGCGCCCAGTCCATGCTCAGCATGACGATCACGCCGGCCAGGATGGTGACCCCGTTGACCAGCAGGAAGGTCAGCGGGAAGGCGAGGAACATGCGGATGATCATCAGGTCCGTGGTGGCCCGGGAGAGCAGCTGTCCGGACGCCCAGCGGTCGTGGAAGGCGATCGGCAGCCGCTGGAGCCGCCGGTAGAGCGCCTCGCGCATGTCCGCCTCCACGGAGGAGAGCGGACGGGCCACCAGCCAGCGGCGCAGGCCGAACAGCAGCGCCTCGGTCAGGCCGAGCAGCAGCACCCACAGCGCGCCGAGCCACACCCCGGCGGTGTCCCCGTCCGCTATCGGGCCGTCGACCAGCCACTTGAGGACCAGCGGGATGACCAGGCTGGTCAGCGAGGCGAGGACGGCGACGACCGCGGCGGTGAGCCAACGCGCCCGAACGGGGCGGAGGTGCGGCCACAGGCGCAGAAGGGTGCGGACGGCTGGGGAACGCTCGGTGGCGGCGGTACTGGGCATCAGGAGCGAGCCTAAGCTTCGATACTGACATCGCCCAGCGATTTTCCGCGCGGCCGGGAGCCTCGGCGGGCGCACCGGGGGCGGGGCGGGGAGCATGGCCCGCACCCCTGTGACCCCGCCTTTCCTCCGCCCGGGCCGCCCCGCGCGCTCAGGCCACCCGCAGCAGCAGCACCGTGCGCGGGGGCACCGTGACGGTGGTGCCCGCCCGGTACGTCTCGCCGGGTTCCTCCCGCTGCTCCTCCATCCCGGTGTCCACCACCACCTCGTACCGCTCGGCCCAGGGCGCGGCCGGCAGGGTGAAGGCCACCGGTTCGTGCCCGGCGTGCAGCACGGCGAGGAAGCTGTCGTCGACGACCGGCTCGCCCCGCGCGTCCCGGCCGGGGATGTCCCGGCCGGAGAGGTACATCCCCAGCGTGGTGGTGGAGGCGAACCAGTCGTCCTCGGTCATCTCCGCGCCGTCCGCGGTGAACCAGGCCAGGTCGCGCAGGCCGTGGTCGGCGTGCGGGCGGCCGGAGAAGAAGGCGCGCCGCCGCAGCACGGGGTGGCGGTGGCGCAGCGCGATCAGCCGCGAGGTGAGCTCGAACAGCTCGCGCCAGGCGCCCTCCTCCAGCAGCGACCAGTCCAGCCAGCCGATCTCGTTGTCCTGGCAGTAGGCGTTGTTGTTGCCGCCCTGGGTGCGGCCCATCTCGTCGCCGGCCACCAGCATCGGCACGCCGGTGGACAGCAGCAGGGTGGTCAACAGGTTCCGCAGCTGCCGCCGCCGCAGGGCATTGACGTCCTCGTCGGCCGTCTCGCCCTCGGCGCCGCAGTTCCAGGAGCGGTTGTCGCTCGTCCCGTCGCGGTTGCCCTCGCCGTTGGCCTCGTTGTGCTTGTGGTGGTAGGAGACCAGGTCGCGCAGGGTGAACCCGTCGTGCGCGGTGACGAAGTTGACCGAGGCGTACGGCCGGCGGCCGCCCCAGGCGTAGAGGTCGCTGGAGCCGGAGAGCCGGTAACCGAGGTCGCGGACGTCCGGCAGCGCGCCGCGCCAGTAGTCGCGCACGGCGTCCCGGTACCGGTCGTTCCACTCGGTCCACAGCGGCGGGAAGGACCCCACCTGGTAACCGCCCGACCCGACGTCCCAGGGTTCGGCGATCAGCTTCACCCGGCGCAGCACCGGGTCCTGGGCGATCACCGCGAGGAACGGCGAGAGCATGTCGACGTCGTGCATCGAGCGGGCCAGCGCCGCGGCCAGGTCGAAGCGGAAGCCGTCCACGCCCATCTCGGTCACCCAGTAGCGCAGCGAGTCGGTGATCAGCCGCAGCACCTGGGGGCGCACCACGTGCAGCGTGTTGCCGCAGCCGGTGTAGTCGGCGTAGCGGCGGGCGTCGGACTGCAGGCGGTAGTAGCCGCGGTTGTCGACGCCCTTCAGGGAGAGCGTGGGTCCGAACTCGCCCGCCTCGGCGGTGTGGTTGTAGACCACGTCGAGGATCACCTCGATGCCGGCCGCGTGCAGGGCGCGCACCATCCGCTTGAACTCGCCCACCTGCTGCCCGTCGGTGCCGGTGGCCGCGTAGCCTGCGTGCGGGGCGAAGTAGCCGATGGAGTTGTAGCCCCAGTAGTTGGTCAGGCCCCGGCGCAGCAGGTGGTCCTCGTGCGCGAACTGGTGCACCGGCAGCAGCTCGACGGCGGTCACGCCGAGGCGGGTGAGGTGCTCGATCGCCGCCGGGTGGGCCAGGCCCGCGTAGGTGCCGCGCAGCTTCTCGGGGATGCCGGGGTGGCGCATCGTGAAGCCGCGGACGTGGAGTTCGTAGATGACCGAGTCGGACCACGGCGTCTTGGGCCGCCGGTCGTCCGCCCAGTCGTCGTCGTCGTGGACCACCACACCCTTGGGCACGAAGGGCGCGGAGTCCCGGTCGTCGCGGACGGTGTCGGCGACCTGCTGGTCGGGCCAGTCGCGGACGTGCCCGTACACCTCCGGCGGCAGGGCGAACTCCCCGTCGACGGCGCGGGCGTAGGGGTCGAGGAGCAGCTTGGCGGGGTTCCAGCGCGCGCCGGTCCACGGGTCCCACCGGCCGTGCACCCGGTAGCCGTACCGCTGGCCGGGGCGGACCCCGGGCACGAAGCCGTGCCAGATCTCGTGGGTCAGCTCGCCCAGCGGCAGCCGCCGCTCGGCGCCGTCCGGGTCGAAGAGGCAGAGGTCGACCGCCTCCGCGCCGCCCGCCCACAGGGCGAAGTTTGTCCCGGCCACACCGTCGGGCCCCACCCGGTACCGGGCGCCCAGCGGTGTCGACGACCCCGGCCACACCAGGGGCGCGGGTGCCGCGGGGCGCGCGGTCCCGGACGGCACGGGGGCCCGGCGGGCGTCGTGGCCCACGTCGGCGGCGTACTGCTCCGCCACTGCCTCCTGCTCGGCTGCGCTCGACACCGGTCCGCCTCCTGCGGCTCGTGGGGCGACAACGGGCGGAGGGCCGCGCGTCCCGCGCGACCGCTCCGGTGCGTCGTCCTACCCCAGGTTTCTGCCCATCCCGGGCGTCCAGCTCACGTCCCCGGACAGCGTGCCGACGGGAACGCTCCGGAAGTATTCGTCGCCTGACAGGTTTGGAGCCGAACTTGGGACGAAACGGTGACCTTTCGGCCGGGGAAGGGGAACGATCCTGCCCTTACGATTCGTCATGGCGCGCGTGACGCGCCGGGAGGGGGTCTGACCAGGCCCGATGAGGGGAAAAGGGGGAGCACACGTGAACGTGTGGTCGACGAGGGGAACCACGACCGGACGGCGTTCCGGGGGGAGGCGTGCGGCCGCCGCGTCCCTGCTGGCGGGTCTCATGCTGATCACCGCGACCGCGTGCGGCGGCGGTGACGACACGGGCGCCGAGGGCAAGGGCTCCGGGAACGGCGGCGCCGCGAGCGCCGCGCCGGCGAGCAAGCAGTCGGACGCCGTGGTGACGGTCAGTCCGAAGAACGGCGCCACGTCGGTGAAGACGACCGGCGCCCTCAAGGTGGTCGTCGAGAAGGGCAAGCTGACCAAGGTCGAGGTCAAGGACGACGAGGGCGGGAAGGTCGCGGGCGAGATCTCCTCGGACGGCGCCGCCTGGATCCCCTCCACCCACCTCGCCTCCGGCGCCAAGTACAGCGTCCACGCGGAGGCCAAGGACGCCGACGGCCGGGTCGCGGTGAAGGACACCAGCTTCACCACGCTGACCCCCGCCAACACCTTCATCGGCCACTTCACGCCGGAGGACGGCTCCACCGTCGGCGTGGGCATGCCGTTCTCCATCCGCTTCACCCGCGGCATCACCGACCCTGACGCCGTGGAGAAGGCGATCGAGATCAAGACCGAGCCGCAGGTCGAGGTCGAGGGCCACTGGTTCGGCAACGACCGTCTGGACTTCCGCCCAGAGGAGTACTGGAAGTCCGGCACCAAGGTCACCGTCAAGCTCAACCTCGACGGCGTCGAGGGCCGGCCGGGCGTGTACGGCAGCCAGGCCAAGACCGTCTCCTTCACCATCGGCCGCAGCCAGGTGTCCTACGTGGACGCCAAGAAGCTGACCATGAAGGTCGAGCGGGACGGCAAGGTCCTCAAGACCATCCCGGTCACTACCGGCGCCCCGGGTTACGAGACCTGGAACGGCGCGATGGTGATCAGCGAGAAGTACCGGGTCACCCGCATGAACGGCGACACCGTCGGCTACGACGGCGAGTACGACATCGAGGACGTCCCCCACGCGATGCGCCTGACCCAGTCGGGCACCTTCATCCACGGCAACTACTGGGGCGGCGACGCCTTCGGCAACTACAACGCCAGCCACGGCTGCGTCGGTCTGCGCGACACCCGCGGCGGCTGGGACAAGAAGGCGCCCGCCCGGTGGTTCTTCGACAACTCGCTGCTGGGCGACGTGGTCGAGGTGAAGAACAGCGCGGACGGCACGGTCGCCCCGGACAACGGCCTCAACGGCTGGAACATGTCCTGGGAGGACTGGAAGAAGTAGGCTTCCCGCCCCTCCTTCCCAGCTCACGACGGACCCGGTGTGACACAGCGCACCGGGTCCGTTGCCGCTTTGCCCCCGTAATCTGCTGGGCATGACCGTTCATCTCGAAGTCGCCGAAGGCGTCGGCACCCTGCGCCTGGACCGCCCGCCCATGAACGCCCTGGACATCGCGACCCAGGACCGCATCAAGGAACTCGCCGAGGAGATCACCCGGCGCGACGACGTCCGCGCCGTGGTCGTGTACGGCGGGGAGAAGGTGTTCGCGGCCGGCGCGGACATCAAGGAGATGCGCGCCATGGACCACGCGGCCATGGTGGCCCGGGCCAGGGGCCTGCAGGACTCGTTCACCGCGGTCGCCCGCATCCCCAAGCCGGTCGTCGCCGCGATCACCGGCTACGCGCTGGGCGGCGGCTGCGAGTTGGCGCTGTGCGCGGACTACCGCATCGCCGGCGACAACGCCAAGCTCGGCCAGCCGGAGATCCTGCTCGGCCTGATCCCCGGCGCCGGCGGCACCCAGCGCCTGTCCCGCCTGATCGGCCCGTCCCGCGCCAAGGACCTGATCTTCACCGGCCGTCACGTGCGCGCGGACGAGGCCCTGACGCTGGGCCTGGTGGACCGCGTCGTCCCGGCCGCCGACGTGTACACCGAGGCCCAGGCCTGGGCCGCGGGGCTCGCCCAAGGGCCGGCGATCGCGCTGCGCGCCGCCAAGGAGTCGGTGGACGCCGGTCTGGAGACCGACCTGGACACCGGCCTGGCCATCGAGCGGAACTGGTTCGCGGGCCTGTTCGCCACCGAGGACCGCGAGCGGGGGATGAAGTCCTTCGTCGAGGAGGGCCCGGGCAAGGCCAAGTTCCTCTGAGCCGCTCCTCGGCTTCGGGGGCGGTGATTCCGGATCCGGGCGATCCGGACGGAATCACCCCCTCCGGTGGTTCCCTCCGTAAAAGCTCTGGCCAGCGCTGAGTAATGTTTCCTTGGCATATGTCGCCCGAACGGACGGAATCGATCGCTCCGGTGTGCGGATTCCTGCGGAACCGCCCCCGGAGCTCTCTCCGGCCGGTCATGATGGGGGGCATGGCGGGGCTGGAAGGCATCGAGCAGTCACGGGCACCGGGCGTCGTACCCGTGACGCGCTGGTCGCCCGCGGTGGAGGACGAGCGGGCGCTGACGGCCCTCGTGGCCTACGGTAACCCGGCCGAGACGGAGGTCGTCCTGCCGACCTGCCCCGAGTCCCGCGGCACCGCGCGGCGGCTGGTCCAGATCGTCGTCCTGCGCCACTGGGCGCTGGGTCCCAAGCTCGCCGAGGACTGCACACTGCTCGTCTCCGAGCTCGAGGGCAACGCCGTCCGGCACACCGGCACCGCCCAGTACGGGCTGCGCATGCGCCGCCGCCGCGGCTGGATCCGCCTCGAGCTCCGCGATCCCTCCCGGGGGCTGCCCTGCCTGCTGCCCGTGCAGCCGCTGGACGAGAGCGGGCGGGGCCTGTTCCTCGTCGACCGCTTGGCCGACCGCTGGGGCGTCGACCTGCTGCCGCGGGGGAAGCGGACGTGGTTCGAGATGCGGGTCGCCGACCGGGTGTGACTCACCGGGTCCGACCGACCGGGTGTGACCGACCGGGTCTGACCGACGGGTGGGACCGACCGGGTCGCCGACGGGTCCGGCCGACGGGGGCGGCCGACCGGGCCGCCGGGGCCGGGCGGAGGGACGGGGCGCGTGCCGGTTGAGTCTCCAGCGGGTGGAGACCCCAGACTCGGCGGCATGACCGACGACAGCACCTCCGGCGGCGACGACAGCCTGCTGACCATCGGCGACCTGGCCCGCGCCACCGGCCTGACGGTGCGCACCATCCGTTACTGGTCGGACGAGGGCGTCCTGCCCCCGGTGGCCCGTTCCGCCGGCGGCTACCGCCTCTACGACGCCGCCTCGGTCGCCCGCCTGGAGCTGATCCGCACCCTGCGCGAACTGGACCTCGGCCTGGGAGACGTGCGCCGGGTGGTGACCGGGGAGGCCACGGCCGCGGAGGTGGCCGCCCGCCACGTCGCCGCCCTGGACGCGCAGATCCGCGCGCTGCGGATCACCCGGGCAGTGCTGTCGACCGTCGCCGACCGCGGTTCGACCACCGAGGAGATGACCCTGATGAACAAGCTCGCCCGACTGTCCGCCGCCGAACGAGCCCGCGCCATTGAGGAGTTCGTGGAGGACACCTTCCAGGGCCTGGACACCGCGGACCCGGTGATCAGGGAGCGGATGCGCGGCGCCGCGGCCGACCTGCCCGACGATCCCACGCCCGAGCAGGTCGACGCGTGGGTCGAGCTGGCGGAGCTGCTGCAGGACCCCGGGTTCCGCGCCCGGATGCGCGCCGCCGCCGAGTTCAACGCCGCCGACCGCACCGGGGAGACCCCGGCCGGCGCCTCGATGTGGTTCATGCGACGCCTGGTCCAGCTCGCCTCGGACGCGCGCCGCCGGGGCGTCGCCCCCGAGTCGCCCGAGGCCGGCGAGGTGCTGCGCGAGCTGCTCGGCGAGCAGGCCGACCTGACCGCCGTGCTGGCCCGCCTGGAGGCCAACACCACGGACGAACTCTCGCGTTACCGCGAGTTGCTGGCCGTGGTGAAGGGCCGGGGGCCGGACGCGGACCACCGGGAGGAGTTCGGCTGGGTGGTCGCCGCTCTGCGCGCCCGTGCGGCCGGATAATCTTTCTGCGTCAACCAGACATGGACGCAGACGTCATCACGGACGCGCGCACGGCACGAAGGGGAGGGTCCGGCATGGCGGACATCCAGGAAGCACGCAAGGAATTCGACCGGCTCGACGCCGACGGGGACGGCTTCGTCACCGCCGCCGAGTTCAAGAGGGCGCTCGCGCAGTCCGGCGACTGGAACGTCACCGAGACGGTCGCCGCGACGATCATCGCCCAGCGCGACCTGGACGGCGACAAGCTCCTCTCCTTCGACGAGTTCTGGGCGTACCTGTCCAAGTGACGACGGCCTGAGCACCAGGCCCACCGGCCGTCGGAACCGCCCCGCGCCCTCGCCGGCCGGGGCGGTTCCGCGTTCCGGGGCGACCAGGGCCACCCCCGGCCCGCCCCTCACGGTCAGAACGCGTAGCGGACGCGCAGCCACGGGGCGTGGACCGCGATGAGCTCGCGCAGCCGGAGCAGGGCGTCGCGCTTGACCTCGCGGGCGTAGCGGACGTTCACCGCCCCGTTCTCGGAGCGCTTGGTCTCCTGGGCGGCCGGCTGCCACAGCAGGTCCTCGGCCCGGGGGTGCCAGCCCAGGTTGACCTCGTGCAGCTGCTGGTTGTGGGTGAGCATGATGATCTCGGCGGCCGCCTGCTCCTTGACCCGGGCGGGCAGCACGTCGTCCATGTGGTCGAGCAGCTCGGCCCAGTCCCGTTGCCAGCCAGGGCGCAGCACCACCGGGGACAGGTTGAAGTGGACCTCGTAACCGGCGTCGAGGAAGTCGGCCGCGGCGGCGATGCGGTCCGCGACCGGGCTGGTGCGGATGTCCAGCAGCCGTGAGTCGGAGCCCGGCATCACCGAGAAGCGCACCCGGGTCCGGCCCTGCGGATCCAGGGCCAGCAGGTCCGGGTTGACGAACTTGGTCGCGAACGAGGCCTTCGCGGTGGGCAGCCTGCGGAACGCGGCGACCAGGTCGGCAGTGTTGTCGCTCACCAGCGCGTCGACGGAGCAGTCGCCGTTCTCCCCGATGTCGTACACCCATGCCAGGGGGTCGCACTGGTTCGGCTCCCGCTTGGGACCCTGGGCGCGCACGTGACGGCCGACGTGGGCGACGATCGCCTCGATGTTGGTGAACAGCGTGATCGGGTTGGCGTAGCCCTTGCGGCGCGGTACGTAGCAGTAGGCACAGGCCATGGCGCAGCCGTTGGAGGCGCCCGGCGCGATCCAGTCGGCCGATCTGCCGTTGGGGCGGGTGGCCAGGGTCTGCTTGACGCCCAGGACCAGGGTCTCGCTCTTCACCCGGGCCCACCGGGCGACGTTCCCGTCGTTGCCGTGCAGTGAGGGGATGCGCCAGTGACCGGGCACCTCGGTGACGGGCACGCCCGGCAGGCGGGCCAGGATCTGCCGGCCGCGCAGGGACGCGAGCGCGGCGGGCTCCGCGTACACCTCGCGCACGTCCAGCATCCGCCGGGCCTCCGGACCGTCCCGGAAGGCGCCGCCCGGCGGCGCGGCGGGCGCCGCGTCCTCCACGTCCGCCCAGTCGAAGAGCGACTGCTGCTCCGGTGTCACCGGGCTCCCCGAGGTCTTCGGGGGCTTCGGGGAGGACCCGGCCGGGGTGCGGTCCACAGCGCTGCTCCTGTCCCTGTCGCGATCGGCTCTCCTTCGACCTTACGCGGAGCGCTGCCGGTGCGACGACGGTGACTCAGCGTGAGGGAGGGGTCGCTCAAGCGCTCTCCGCCCACTCGCGCAGGGCGTCCGCGCTGCGGAACCGCGCCACGTTCTTGTCCACCGGGTCGTCGGTGTACTGGTGGATCAGCCACTTCGCCCTGACCCCGGGCTTCCCCTTCGCCACGCCGTAGTGCGCGATCCACAGCCCGTCGCCGGCGTACGAGGTCCGGTCGTGCCGCAGCCAGAAGGTCCGGTTGCAGTACAGCAGGGTCCGGTTGCGCGGCTTGAGCGTCTTGACCTTCCGGATGAACCGGTCCTTCTCCGCGTTGCTTGCCCGCGTCCCGCGGCTGGTGGCCTCCCAGTCGCAGGCCAGCAGGTCGCCCGGCTCCGCCAGGGCCTTCTCCGCGAAGTGCTCGGCCTGTTCGGTGATGTTGCCGGGCCACAGGAAGTGGTAGAAGCCGACCACGAGGCCGGCCGCCCGGGCGCGTTCGACCTGCGCCTCCATCCTGGGGTTGACGTAGGAACGTCCTTCGGTCGCCTTGACGATCACGAAGGCGAGCCCGTCGGTGTCGTAGGACGCGGACTGGTGCGAACTGACGTCGATGCCATGAAGCATGTGGGGGGTCTCCCTCAAGTTGCTCCGGGATGAGAGGGGTTGAAGGGAGCATTCCCCTTGCGAACAGGACTGACGCCCGCAACCGGCATCTATCGGGAGGATTGCGGGCATCCCGGTTTTGAGCCGGTGCAACGGGTGGCGCGGGCGCACCCCGCCGGTGTCGCCGGTCCGGCCCCGAACGCGTGGGACCCCGAAAGGCACTGCCCAGAGCTCCACGTACCGTTGACGCCATGGAACTGATCGGCGAGATGTCCCCCGGCCGCCCCCTGTTCGTCCTGGCGGTCAAGGAGGAGGCGGCGGAGCTGCTGCGCACCGGGGCTCCGGTGCTGCTGACCGGCATGGGCAAGGTCAACGCGGCCGCGGCGCTGGCCGGGGTGCTGGGGCGCGGGGTGCTGCCGCGCGAGGTCGTGAACCTCGGCACGGCGGGGGCGCTGCGGCCCGGGTGGACCGGCACGCACGTGATCGCCGAGGTGATCCAGCACGACCTGGACTCCCGGCTCCTCGCGGGCCTGACCGGCGAGGTCTACGGGCCGCCGATCACCCTCGGCGAGGGCGAGGGCCCCGTGCTCGCCACCGGGGACAGCTTCATCTCCGACGACGCCGCCCGCGACCGTCTCGCCGAGCAAGCCGCCCTCGTCGACATGGAGGGCTACGCCCTGGCCCACGTGGCCCGGCAGGCCGGCGTCCCGATCCGCCTGGTGAAGCACGTCAGCGACGACGCGGGCGACGGCGCCGCCCGCACCTGGCGCGAGTCGGTCGCCGCCTGCGCGGTGGAACTGGCCCGCTGGGCGGAGCGCAACGTCGAGGCGTAACCGGAACCAGGCGCACCGCACCCGCACCCGCCCGCACCGCGCC
>NZ_JBRIOU010000004.1:254217-263916 GCF_053474865.1 Streptomyces sp. CO7 | reverse complement strand
GGTGCGCGGAGATACTGGGCCGCTCCGTCTGACGGCCGCGCCCGCACGGCCGTGGCCGCGGCCGTCAGACGGAGCGGCCCAGTATCTCCGCGCACCCTTCCGCGCAACTGCCCGCGAGGAGCGGACCCGGCAGCCCGGGGGCGGTCAGGGTGACGATCAGCAGCGGGGAGTCGGCGGCGTCGTTGCTGTCCGGCGGGTCGCCGAGCACGAGGTCCTCGAAGGAGATCCCCGGCCGCAGCGCCGACTTCGGCAGGGTGACGCGCAGATCGGTCGACCCGCCGGACCTGAGGTGGAGTCCACCCGTACCGTCCGCGTTGCGGCCGCCGCCCCCCTTCACGACACGCGGCGTCAGCCCCTCGGCCCGGGCCAGCAGCCCGTGGGTGTGCGGGGCGCAGACGGTGACGGTGGCCTCCAGCGCCCCCAGCACCAGCGGCCGCTCGCCCGTGCCGAGCCGCAGGCCGGCGCGGAAGCGCACCGGGCCGCCCTCGCCGTCGTTCGACGCGCCGTACGACGAGATCAGCAGGGTCGGGCTGTCGTCGGGGCCGGCGAAGTCCAGTTCCCGCAGCTCGGCGCACTCCTCGGAGGCCGGACCGGCGGCGGCCGGACCGCCGCCCGCATCCCGTTCCTCGTGCCCCGTGGACCCCACGTACACGAGGACGAGCACGCACATCACCAGCGCGGCCGCCGTCGCCCACGTCCGCGGCCTCACCCGGTCGGCCCTCGCCGCTCCGTCCATGTCGACCGCCCCCTCAGCCGCGGCGCTTCAGACGCACGAGGACGGGCGCGCCGAAGGGGTCGCCGGACTGGTTCACCTGGACGTGCCCCGCGCCGAACCACTCGTCGGTTCCTGGCACCCGCTGGATCCGCTCCAGCCACAGCGACTGCCGGGAGTCCTCGCGGGCGCCCGTGGACACGGGCAGGCGGTGACGGCCGATCTTCACGCAGCGCCCCTCGGCGGTCAGGTACCAGTTGCCGTCCAGGAGGAGGCCGCCGTCGTCGTCCTGGCCCAAGGGGATCCTCGGGGCGCACCCGCCGGGCGGCTCCGGCAGCTCCGTCCACCGCGCACCGTCCCAGCGGAGCCGGACGGCCTCGGTCGCGGGCTCGACGCCGCCCTCGCCGTGGTTGAAGTCGTGGCGCCCGTACGCGCGCACCTCGCCGCCGTCGAGCGCGACGACGTGGTCGAGGCTCGCGCCGGGCTCCGCGGGAAGCGGGTCGGGGAAGCGGTACCGCGGCGTGCCCACCGCCTGCCAGGACGCGCCGTCCCAGCGCATGGTGGCGGGCTGCGTGTACGGCAGGCCCTGGGCCGACTCCGTGCCCGGTCCGGTCGTGCGGTGGCCGACCGCCCACATCTCCCGCGGTTCCGCCGCGGCGATGTCGGTGGCGGGGTACGGCAGCGTGGTCGTCACCCACCGCGTCCCGTCCCAGTGCAGGGCCGACCGGTCGGAGGCGAGGATCCAGACGTCATCGGGCCCCGAGGCGGCGACCTCGACCGGGTCCGTCACGCTGGTGAGGAGCCGGCCCCGGACCGGTGGCGGGTGGGGCAGCGCCGACCAGCGGACGCCGTCCCACCTGGCCCAGGTGAGGGACGGGCCGGAGGCCGCGTGGGACCACAGCCACAGTTCCCCGGCGCCGACGACCTCGAGATGCGGCGTCCCCGCGGCGTCGCCGAGCGCCTCGGGCAGGGGTTCGCGCTTCCATCCCGTGCCGTCGTGGTGCAGGAGGCCGGCGTCGGACCTGCCGGTGTGCTCCGTGCCGACGGCCCAGACGTCGTCCTCGGCGAGCACGGCGAGGTCGTCGAACCTCCCGTGGAAGTCGGCGATGTGCGCGAACTCCCACGAGAGGGGGCTCGCGGGAGCCCTCGACGCGCTGCCGGACGCCCCGCGCGAGCCCGGCGGTGCGGGTGAGGCAGGCGGCGGGTCCGCGGCGCATCCCGCCGCCCCGAGCGCCAGGGCCACCACGGCGGCCACCGTACGCGCGGCCACCGCCGCCCCGCGCACGGCTTCCGCGGGTCGACTCACGGTCGTGCTGCGTCCGGCCGCGCTGCGTCCGGCTCCGGCCGGCCCGCCGACGGCCGTCTTGGGCACCGCTTGGGCCGGCCGAGGGCCCGCCCTCGCGCGGCTCCTGCGGGTCGGTCCACGGTCGCTCCCCTCCCTCGCCGCCCCGGAGGAACGGTTTCCCGGCCGCCCCCTCCCCGGAGCGGCCTCAGGCGGGTGAGCCTAGCCGTGCCCGACCGGCCGCCGGACGCCCGGTCAGCACTCGATGATGTTGACGGCGAGCCCGCCGCGGGCGGTCTCCTTGTACTTGACCGACATGTCCGCGCCGGTCTCCTTCATGGTCTTGATGACCTTGTCGAGGGAGACCTTGTGCGAGCCGTCGCCCCGCATCGCCATCTTCGCGGCGGTCACGGCCTTCACCGCGGCCATGCCGTTGCGCTCGATGCAGGGGATCTGGACCAGGCCGCCGACCGGGTCGCAGGTGAGGCCCAGGTTGTGCTCCATGCCGATCTCGGCGGCGTTCTCGACCTGCTCGGGGGAACCGCCCATCACCTCGGCGAGGGCGCCGGCGGCCATCGAGCAGGCCGAGCCGACCTCGCCCTGGCAGCCGACCTCGGCGCCGGAGATGGAGGCGTTCTCCTTGAAGAGCATGCCGATCGCCCCGGCCGCGAGGAGGAAGCGCACCACACCGTCCTCGTCCGCGCCCGGGACGAAGTTCAGGTAGTAGTGCAGGACGGCGGGGATGATGCCGGCCGCGCCGTTGGTGGGGGCGGTGACGACCCGGCCGCCGGCCGCGTTCTCCTCGTTGACCGCCATGGCGTAGAGGGTGATCCACTCCATGGAGTGGGCCAGCGGGTCGCCGGCCGCGCGCAGCTGGCGGGCGGTGACGGCGGCCCGGCGGCGGACCTTGAGACCGCCGGGGAGGATGCCCTCGCGGGACATGCCGCGGTCGACGCACTGGCGCATCACCCGCCAGATGTCGAGCAGGCCGCCGCGGATCTCCTCCTCGGTACGCCAGGCCTTCTCGTTCTCCAGCATCAGCGAGGAGACGGACAGCCCGGTCTCCTTGGTGAGGCGCAGCAGCTCGTCACCGGTGCGGAACGGGTACTTCAGCACCGTGTCGTCCAGCTTCACGCGGTCCGCGCCGACGGCCTCCTCGTCGACGACGAAGCCGCCGCCGACCGAGTAGTAGGTCTTGTAGAGCAGCTCCGTGCCCGCGTGGTCGTAGGCCGCGACCGTCATGCCGTTGGCGTGGTACGGCAGGGCCTCGCGGCGGTGCAGCACCAGGTCGGCGTCGAAGTCGAAGGGGATCTCCTGCTCGCCGAGCAGGCGCAGGGTGCCGGTCTGCTTGATCTTCTCGACGCGCTCGTCGGCGGACTCGACGTCGACCGTGCGGGGCGAGTCGCCCTCCAGCCCGAGCAGCACCGCCTTGGGGGTGCCGTGTCCGTGGCCGGTGGCGCCGAGCGAACCGTAGAGCTCACAGCGGACGGAGGCGGTGGCCTCCAGCAGGTCCTCGTTGCGCAGGCGGGCGGCGAACATGCGTGCGGCGCGCATCGGACCCACGGTGTGGGAGCTCGACGGGCCGATGCCTATCGAGAACAGGTCGAAGACCGAGACGGCCACGTCGACTCCTCATTGAATCGTTGGCTGGCTGTGCAGGGGGCGGTGTGGGGGAAGGGCGCGGGGGCGCCGCGCCCACCGGGTCATGGTGGACGGACGCCCCCGAGACGTACAGGAATCGTACGGAACACCCCAGGCAGTGCGAAAATCGCACCTACCGTGTCCGAGTGGTCACAGCGACGGGTAGAGCGGGTGCTTGGCGGCCAGCGCCTCGACACGCACCCGCAGGGCGGTCGCGGTGTCGGCCGGGAACGGCGTCGGGGCCTTGAGGGCCTCGGCGATCACGTCCGCGACCTCGGCGAAGTCCTCCGCGCCGAAGCCCCGGGTGGCCAGCGCCGGGGTGCCGACCCGCAGACCGGAGGTCACCATCGGCGGACGCGGGTCGTTCGGGACCGCGTTCCGGTTGACGGTGATGCCGATCTCGTGGAGCCGGTCCTCGGCCTGCTGGCCGTCCAGCTCCGAGTCGCGCAGGTCGACCAGGACCAGGTGGACGTCCGTGCCGCCGGACAGGACCGAAACTCCGGCCGCCGTCACGTCGCCCTGGACCAGGCGCTCGGCGAGGATCCGCGAGCCCTCCAGCGTCCGGCGCTGGCGGTCCTTGAACTCCTCGGAACCGGCGACCTTGAAGGCCACCGCCTTGGCCGCGATCACGTGCTCCAGCGGGCCGCCCTGCTGACCGGGGAAGACCGCGGAGTTGATCTTCTTGGCCAGCTCGGCCGTGGAGAGGATCACACCGCCGCGCGGGCCGCCGAGCGTCTTGTGCGTCGTGGTGGTGACGACGTGCGCGTGCGGGACCGGGCTCGGGTGCAGGCCCGCGGCCACCAGGCCCGCGAAGTGCGACATGTCGACCATCAGGTACGCGCCGACCTCGTCCGCGATCCGGCGGAACGCGGCGAAGTCCAGCTGACGCGGGTACGCCGACCAGCCGGCGATGATCAGCTTCGGCTGCGACTCCTTGGCGAGACGCTCGACCTCGGCCATGTCGACCTGACCGTCCTCGCCGACGTGGTACGGAACCACCTCGTAGAGCCGGCCGGAGAAGTTGATCTTCATGCCGTGGGTCAGGTGCCCGCCGTGGGCCAGGTTGAGGCCCATGATCGTGTCGCCCGGCTTCAGCAGCGCGTGCATCACAGCGGCGTTGGCCTGGGCCCCCGAGTGGGGCTGCACGTTGGCGTGCTCGGCGCCGAAGAGCTCCTTGAGGCGGTCGATCGCGATCTGCTCGATCACGTCGACGTGCTCGCAGCCGCCGTAGTAGCGGCGGCCGGGGTAGCCCTCGGCGTACTTGTTGGTCAGCACCGAGCCCTGGGCCTCCATGACGGCGACCGGAGCGAAGTTCTCCGACGCGATCATCTCGAGGGTGGACTGCTGGCGCGCCAGCTCGGCGTCGATCGCCGCGGCGACGTCGGGGTCGAGCTGGTGGAGGGGAGTGTTCAGGGTCGACATCAGGCTCAGTTCCCGGCGAACTCGGTGTACTCGTCGGCCGTCAGCAGATCGGTCGGCTCCTCGGAGAGGCGGACCTTGAAGAGCCAGCCGCCCTCGAAGGGCTCCGAGTTCACCAGGGACGGGTCGTTGACGACATCCTCGTTGATCTCGGTGACCTCGCCGGACACCGGCGAGTAGAGGTCGGAGACCGACTTGGTCGACTCCAGCTCGCCGCAGGTCTCACCCTCGGAGACGGACTCGCCGACCTCGGGAAGCTGGGCGTAGACGACGTCACCGAGGGCGTCGGCCGCGAACTTGGTGATGCCGATGGTGGCGACGCCGTCCTCGACGGGCGAGAGCCACTCGTGCTCCTTGCTGTAGCGCAGGTCCGTGGGGTTGCTCATGGCAGAGATTCTCCTGTACGCGGGGAGTTTCCGAAGGGTCCGGAAGAACCGGGAAAGGAAGGAACGGGGGTGTCGGACGGGATGTGCGACGGAAAGGGGTTACTTCCGGCGCTTGTAGAACGGCAGGGCCACGACCTCGTACGGCTCGTGGGTGCCCCGGATGTCCACGCCCACGCCGGCCGTGCCGGCACCGGCGTACGCCGCGTCCACGTAGGCCATCGCGATCGGCCTGCCGAGGGTGGGGGAGGGGGCGCCGGAGGTGACCTCGCCGATCACCTCGCCGCCCGCGACCACGGAGTAGCCCGCACGGGGGACCCGGCGGCCCTCGGCGATCAGGCCGACCAGCTTGCGCGGCGGCTTCTGCTCCGCGCGGTCCGCGGCCGCGGCCAGCGCCTCGCGGCCCACGAAGTCGCCCTCCTTCTCGAACTTCACGACCCGGCCGAGTCCGGCGTCGAAGGGAGTGAGCGAGGTGGAGAGCTCGTGGCCGTACAGCGGCATGCCGGCCTCCAGGCGCAGGGTGTCCCGGCAGGACAGGCCGCAGGGGATCAGGCCCGAGGGGGCGCCCGCCTCGGTCAGCGCCAGCCACACCTTCTCGGCGTGCTCGGGGGCGGTGAACAGCTCGAAGCCGTCCTCGCCGGTGTAACCCGTACGGGCGATCAGCGCCGGCACGCCCGCCACGGTGCCCGGCAGGCCCGCGTAGTACTTCAGGCCGTCGAGGTCGGCGTCCGTGAGGGAGGCCAGGATGCTGGGGGAGGCGGGGCCCTGGACGGCGATCAGGGCGTAGGCGTCGCGGTCGTCGCGCACCTCGGCGTCGAAGCCGGCCGCCCGCTCGGTGAGCGCGTCCAGGACGACCTGGGCGTTGGAGGCGTTGGCCACGACCATGAAGACCGGGGAGCCGTCCTCGGCGTCCGCGAGGCGGTAGACGATCAGGTCGTCGAGGATGCCGCCGTCCTCCTGGCAGATCATCGTGTAGCGCGCGCGGCCGGCGCCGACGGTGGCGATGTTGCCGACCAGGGCGAAGTTCAGCAGCTCGGTCGCCTGCGGCCCGGTGACCGTGATCTCGCCCATGTGCGAGAGGTCGAAGAGGCCGGCGCCGGTGCGCACGGCGTTGTGCTCGTCGCGCTCGGAGCCGTACCGCAGCGGCATGTCCCAGCCGGCGAAGTCGGTCATGGTGGCGCCGAGCGAACGGTGCACGGCGTCGAGCGCGGTGTGGCGGAGGTCGGAACTGCTCATGGGCGGACTCCCGGTACGGGCGAGGACATGACGGTGGAGTGTTCCTCCCCATCTGTCATCGGAACCTGAGAGGTTCGCCATGAACGCCGGACGCGATGACGGTCCGGGGCCAGAGCTTGCACCGTGGGTGGGACCGCCACGGGGGCGGACCGCTTTTCAGATGTGCCTCGCCCGCGCGGTGACTGGGCCTGAGAGATTCAAGGGAGGGACTTGCTCCTTCGGCGCCCGGGCCGACGCCACGTCCGAGAAGACGTGGGTCCGGTCCCCGGGACTCTCCCGCGCGGATTCAAGCGGCCGGTATGCAGTTGACCCGCACATCATCGCACGGGCTCCCGGGGCACTGGCGGACCCCCGTGTGTTGCGGGACTGTGGCGGGAACCGGGCGTAAATGAGACGACGGCGCATTACCTTCTTTTTACACTCGAGGGGGATGCTCCAGGTCCCGAACCTGAGGGGGAGGACGACCACGTGAAGAGGACGATCGCCGGCGCCGCGTACGCCGTGCCCGTGACCGGCCCCGGGGTGCGCCACCGGGCGCGCTCCTGGGCGGGCGAGCGGACGCGGACCGGGCGGGTGCGGACCGAGGGTGCGGACCGGCCGGGGCGCTGCGCGGTGGGGGAGACGGCCGCGGGCAGGGTCCGCGACCTGCGCGGCAGGCCCGGCGGCGGCGTGGCCGGCGAGCGGCTGATCTTCGGGGCGCACGACGTGGTGGTGGTCACGGGGCTGCCGGGCAGCGGCAAGTCGACCATGATGCGGCGGGTCGTCGGGGAGGACGCCGTACGGATCGACAGCCAGGACACCCGGGACCGCTGGGACGCCCGGATGCCCCGCTCGCTGCCCTACGCCGTCTACCGGCCGCTGGTGCGGCTCGACCACTACGCGGGCCTGCGGCGTGCCCTGCGCGGCGCGCGGCCGGTGGTGGTGCACGACTGCGGCACCCAGCGGTGGGTCCGCTCCTGGCTGGGGCGCGCGGCGCGGCGGCGGGGCGGAGCGATGCGCCTCGTGCTGCTCGACGTCACCGCGGGCGAGGCGCTGCAGGGGCAGCGGGCGCGGGGGCGCGGCGTCTCCCGGTACGCCTTCGCCCGCCACCGCAGGGCGGTCGGGCAGCTGCTCGCCGACGTGCGGGACCGGGGGCTGCTGCCCCGGGACTGCGGCTCGGCGGTGCTGCTGGACCGCTCCGCCGCGCGCTCGCTGCGGGGCATCGGGTTCGCCCTCGAACGGCCCGCGGGCGTCCCGTAGTCTGACGAGCCGCAGTCCGGCCGCGGCGGGACGGACCGCGACGACGGCAGCGGACAGCGCAGAACCCCAGGCGGTAGGCATGAACTTCGCGGCGGACGAGCAGGCCCGTGCGGGCGGATGGCCCGGCAACGAGCTGGAGGAGGTGCTGACGGCCTCGGCGGCCGCCCCGGCGTCCCCGGCCACCGGCGCCCGCGTGCTCGAGGTGCTGACCCGCAGCTTCGTGTGGATCCCGCTCCCCGAGGGCGGCGGCCGGGACAGCGTCACCCTCGACCTGCCCACCGTCGACCTGGGCGGGCAGACCTTCGTGCCGGTCTTCAGCTCCCAGGAACAGTTCCAGCGCGTGGTGGGCTCCCACATGTCGTTCACCATCGCCCCGGTCGTGGAGTTCGCCCGCGGCCTGCCGCCCGAGGTCGGCATCGTCGTCAACCCGGACGGCGCGGTGGGGCTGCCGCTGACGCCGGAGGCGGTCGCCGAGCTGTGCCGCGCCGCCGGACCCGGCAGCGGCGGCCGGGTCCGCCTGCGCGAACCGGACTGGCAGGAGGACCCGGTCGACTTCTTGCGCGCCGCCTCCGAGGAGTTCGCCGCGCTCGGGGTGGTCGCGAGCGCCCGCCGCTGCCTGGCCGCGGTCGAGACGGCGGAGCCCGCGCTGTTCGTCGGCGTCGAACTCACCACCTGGGACGCCCCCTCCGGCGACGCCCGCGCCCTGCCGCTGGAGGCGCTGGGCCGCGCCCTGGGCCGCCACCCGGTGCCCTGGCCCGTCAACCTGGTCCTGCTGGACGCCGTGCCGGACCCGGTCTGCGACTACCTGCGCACCAAGGTGCGGCCGTTCTTCGGCGCCCTGTGACCGGGCGCCCCCACGGGGCAAATCGCCCGGGACCTCACGGCTCGGTCAAGGTGGTGTCTCTGACCCCGCTTAAGCTGGTTTCATAATCCCGGTCGAACACTCGCTGTCGGACATCGATGGGGCGGAACCAATGTCTTCGCGAAGGGCTGGTTGAGGTGAGCGCGTCGGGCACGGCCGCCGCCGGGCAGGTGGAGCAGATGCTGCGCCAGGTGACGCCCGGGCGCTATGACGCCTACGAGGCGCTGCTGCGCGCCCTCGCGAACCCGTCCGCCGGCCGGCTGTGGATGCTGCTGTGGCAGGGCCGGTCCGGAGCCCCCGACGCGCGCTACGGGAGCATGGAGGTCGACGGGTACTTCTACGTCCCCTGCGTGACCTCCGACCAGGAGCTCTCCGCCAGCGGCTGGACGCGCGGCTACGAGGTGACCGACGCCCTCGAGGCGGCCCGCGCCCTCTACCCCGACCACCACGGGCTGTGGCTCAACCCGCACGCCCCCGGCGGCGGGGTCGGCGTCCCGTGGCTGGACCTGCGCCGGATCGTCGCCGGCCTCGACCGTCAGCCGGCCGGACCGCTGCGGCTGTCCGAACCGGCCATCGAGGTGCCCCAGTTCTACGCCCTGCTGGTGCAGAACGCCCACCGCACCCCGGCGGTGCGGGCGCTGCGCCGCGCCTGGGTGCAGCCGGCGCTCGGCGCGCCCTACCTCGCCGTGGGCCTCGACGTGTACGAGACGTCGCCGGCGGCGGTGGAGTCGGTGCGGGCGATGATGAGCCAGTCGGTCGGTGTGGTGCCGGACGGGCTGGCCGTCTCCACGGTCGCCATGGCCGACGACCACGACCCGGTCGCCCTCTGGATGCGGGCCAACGCCCGTCCCTTCTACGACCGCGACGCCCACGGGCCGGCCGGCTCGGGCCGCGGGGGGTACGGCTACCCGGCCGTGCACTGACC
>NZ_JBRIOU010000004.1:245843-254117 GCF_053474865.1 Streptomyces sp. CO7 | reverse complement strand
CACCCCAGGCCGGCGGAGCCCGCCGTTTCCCCGCCCAGTCGGCGCCGGCATCGCCGTCGGCGTCGGCCTCTGCGTTCGGCGGGCTCCGCCGGCCTGGGGTGTCTGCCGTGAGACAGCCGGGTGTTCGGCCCGGTGTCCGGGCCGCCGGTCCCTCGGGCCGCGGGACGCCCGGCAACTCGTGCGCACGGCCGGGGAACCGGCGCGTTCGTGCAGCTCGCGGGCGACATCCCGGACGTTTCCAGCGTGTAACGCGACCCCTGAACGGCCCACTGCTACAGGTGATTTGCCGGGTTCGTCAGCTGTTCAGATCTCAGCTAGGTATCACCACTATGCGGACTGTTCTCCTCGCGTAGAGCCCTGAGTAATGTTCGATCGGTCAGCAGGCACCCACCAGTGAACCCCGGAGTGGCCCCGTATGCGCATAGTCAAATCCCGCGTCGCTCGGGCGATAACGGCCGCCTTGGCGGTCGGAATGATCGCGTCGGCGTGCACGAGCGAGCGCGACAATGAAGGCTCCGGCGACGGCGCCAAGGACACCTTCGTCTTCGGCGCCCCGGGCGACCCGAGCTCGCTCGACCCGGCGCTCGCCAGCGACGGCGAGACGTTCCGCGTGACCCGCCAGGCCTTCGAGGCCCTGCTGGAGCACGAGTCCGGCGGCAGCAAGCTGGTGGGCGGCCTGGCGGAGACCTGGGAGAGCAACCCCGAGGGCACCGTCTGGACCTTCAACCTCCGCAAGGGCGTGAAGTTCCACGACGGCGAGGCGTTCAACGCCGCCGCGGTGTGCGCCAACTACGACCACTGGTTCAACTGGGCCGGCACCTACCAGTCCAGCGCGGTGTCCTACTACTGGCAGACCGTCATGGGCGGCTTCGCCAAGAACGAGGACAAGGAGGCCCCCGAGGCCAACTACAAGTCCTGCACCGCGAAGGACGAGAACACCGCCGTCATCGAGGTGAAGAAGCCGACCGCCAACCTCCCCGGCGGCTTCTCGCTGAACGCCCTGGCGATCCACTCGCCGAAGGCGATCAAGGAGTACGAGAAGCAGGACGCGACCGCCAAGGGCGACGCGATCACGTACCCCGAGTACAGCCAGAAGGCCGGCACGGTCGCCGGTACCGGCCCGTACAAGATCAAGGGCTGGAACAAGGGCAACAAGGAAGTCACCCTCGAGCGTTTCGACGACTACTGGGGCGACAAGGCCAAGGTCAAGAACATCGTCATCCGTACGCTGGACACCGAGGAGGGCCGTCGTCAGGCGCTCCAGGCCGGTGACATCGACGGCTACGACCTGGTCGCGCCCGCGGACGTGAAGACCCTCGAGAAGGAGGGCTTCCAGGTCCCGACCCGTGGCGTCTTCAACCTCTTCTACGTGGGCATGTCCCAGGGGGCCGAGCCGGCCCTGAAGAAGAAGGAGGTCCGCCAGGCGATCGCGCACGCCGTCGACCGCCAGAACCTGGTCTCCACCCAGCTGCCCGAGGGCGGCAAGGTCGCCACGCAGTTCATGCCCGACACCATCGCGGGCTACTCGGACAAGGTGAAGCAGTACCCGTTCGACACCGCGAAGGCCAAGGACCTGCTGAAGAAGGCCGGGGAGGAGAAGCTCAAGATCGAGTTCTGCTACCCGACCGAGGTCACCCGCCCGTACATGCCTGCCCCGCAGGACCTGTTCGAGCTGATGAAGGCCGACCTGGAGAAGGCCGGCATCACCGTCACCCCGAAGCCGATGAAGTGGGCCCCGGACTACCTGGACGCCACCGAGGCCGGTTCCTGCGCGCTGCACATGCTCGGCTGGACCGGTGACTTCAACGACGGCTTCAACTTCATCGGCACCTGGTTCGCCGAGTACGACAAGCAGTGGGGCTTCAAGGACAAGAAGCTCTTCGAGACCGTCAACGCCGGTTCCACGCTGACCGGTGACGAGCGCACCGAGGCCTACAAGAAGGCCAACGAGGCGATCATGGAGTACCTGCCGGGTCTCCCGGTCTCCTCCTCGCCTCCGGCCATCGCGTTCGGCAAGAACGTCGTCCCGCCGAAGGTGTCGCCGCTGACGCAGGAGAACTTCGCCGAGGTCTCCTTCAAGTAAGCCGCGGTACCCAGGCACCGCATCCCCGCTCCGCCCGGCCGCCGCACCCAAGGCGGCCGGGCGGACGCGTCCATCAGGCAACACGTACGTCAGAAAGGGGCATGCGCGGTGCTGCGTCTCGTCGCACGAAGACTGCTCCAGCTCATACCCACGCTGCTGGGCCTGTCGGTCCTGCTCTTCATCTGGCTCAACCGGCTTCCCGGCGGCCCCGCCTCAGCGATCCTGGGCGAGCGCGCGACCGATGCCGAGGTCGCGAGAATCAACCGGCTGCTGGGCCTCGACCAGCCGCTCTACGTCCAGTACTGGCGCTTCCTCAAGCGCATCGTGGAGCTGGACCTGGGCACCTCGGTGCAGACCGGACAGCCGGTGTGGGACGAGTTCACCCTCCGCTTCCCGGCCACCGTCGAACTGTCGCTGCTGGCCATGCTGATCGCCGTCGCCATCGGCGTTCCGCTGGGCTACCTCGCCGCCAAGCGCCGCGGCGGATGGCTGGACGTCAGCGCCGTCTCCGGCTCGCTGATCGGCATCTGCATCCCCGTCTTCTTCCTGGCCCTGCTGCTCAAGCAGGTCTTCGCCGTCCACCTGGGCTGGTTCCCCAGCTACGGCCGCCTCTCCACGGGCCTGAACGCCACCGACGTGACCGGGTTCGCCACTCTCGACGGCCTCCTCACCGGTGAGTTCGACGCCACCTGGGACGCGATCATGCACCTGGTGCTGCCCGCGCTGGCGCTCGCCTCCATCCCGCTCGCCGTGATCGTGCGCATGACCCGGGCGAGCGTCCTGGAGGTGCTCGGCGAGGACTACGTCCGCACCGCCGAGTCCAAGGGCCTGCACCCCAAGGTGGTGCGCGGCCGTCACGTGCTGCGCAACGCCATGCTGCCGGTCATCACCGCGGGCGGCCTGCTCACCGGCTCCCTGCTCTCGGGCGCCGTGCTGACCGAGACCGTCTTCTCCTTCAACGGCATCGGCCAGTTCATCCGCACCGCCATCGACGGCCGTGACTACCCCGTCCTGGTCGGCTTCATCATGTTCATCGCGATGACGTACGTCCTGATCAACCTGCTGGTGGACCTCGCGTACAGCCTCATCGATCCGAGAGTGCGGGTGCACTGACCGTGAGTATGACCAAGACCGAGAAGATCCAGCGGCTCGCGGAGCTCACCGCCCGGGACGAGACCACCAGCGGCGCCAGCCTCTGGAAGGAGGCGCTGCGCCGGCTGCGGGGCAGCAAGATGGCGCTCATCGGCGGCGCGATCATCCTGCTCTTCCTGATCGTCGCCGTGGTCGGCCCGTGGGTCGCCCCGTTCTCACCCACCGCGCAGACCTGGCGCAGTGAGGTCTTCCCCAACCAGGGCAAGTTCGTCAACCCGCGCGCCGAGAACTGGTTCGGTCTCGACCACCTGGGCCGCGACCTCTTCTCGCGCTTCCTGGTCGGGGCGCGGCAGACCCTGCTGGTCGGTGTGGTCTCCACGCTGATCGGCCTGATCGTCGGCGCGCTCATCGGCGGGGTCTCCGGGGCCGCGGCCACGCTCGGCGGGGACGCCGGCCGTCGCTTCGACTCGGTGATCATGCGCTTCATCGACATGATGCTGGCGCTGCCCTCGCTGCTGCTCGCCGTGTCCGTCGCCGCCGTGATGGGCCAGTCCCTGACCACGGTGATGATCGCGGTCGGCGTCGTGCAGGTGCCGATCTTCGCCCGGCTGCTGCGCGGCTCGATGCTCGCGCAGGGCGGCGCCGACTACGTGCTCGCCGCCCGGGCCCTCGGCATCCGCAAGCGCCGGATCGTGCTCACGCAGATCGTGCCGAACTCCCTGAGCCCGGTGATCGTGCAGACGACCCTCACCCTGGCCACCGCGATCATCGAGGCGGCCGCCCTGTCCTACCTGGGTCTCGGCAACCCCGACCCCGCGGTCCCCGAGTGGGGCGTGATGCTCTCGACGGCGCAGCGCTTCTTCGACAACGCGCCGCTCATGGCCGTCTTCCCGGCCGTCGGCATCATCATCACCGCCCTCGGCTTCACCCTGCTCGGTGAGTCCATGCGGGAAGCCCTCGACCCGAAGCTGCGAGGCTGATCCACCATGCCACTTCTCTCAGTCGACGAACTGACGGTCACGTTCACCGGAGCGCACGGCCGCAGGACGAACCGCGCGGTCGACGGCGTCTCCTTCCAGGTCGACCAGGGCCAGGTCGTGGGTCTGGTGGGCGAGTCCGGCTGCGGCAAGTCGGTCACCTCGCTCGCCCTGATGGGCCTGCTGCCCTCCAAGGGCGTCGAGCTGGGCGGCCGCGCCGACCTCGACGGCGACAACCTGCTCACCATGAGCCGCAGCAAGCTGCGCGACCTGCGCGGCCGGCGGATGGCCATGATCTTCCAGGACCCGCTGTCCTCGCTGAACCCGGTGATCCCGATCGGCGTCCAGGTCACCGAGATCCTGGAGCGCCACCGCGGCCTGAAGGGCGAGGCCGCCCGCAAGCGCGCCGCCGAGCTGCTCGACCGGGTCGGCATCCCCGACCCGACGCGGCGGCTCAAGGAGTTCCCGCACCAGCTGTCCGGCGGCATGCGGCAGCGCGCCATGATCGCCATGGCCGTCGCCTGCGCCCCCGAGCTGCTGATCGCCGACGAGCCGACCACCGCGCTCGACGTGACCATCCAGGCGCAGATCCTGGAACTGCTCAAGGAACTGGTCGACCAGGAGGGCACCGCCCTGCTGATGATCACGCACGACCTGGGCGTGGTCGCCGGCCTGTGCGACCAGGTCAACGTGCTCTACGCGGGCCGGGTCGTCGAGTCGGCGGCCCGCCGTGAGCTGTTCGCCCACCCCTCGCACCCGTACGCCAACGGTCTGCTCGGCTCCATCCCGCGCCTGGACGCCCCCCGCGGCGAGCCGCTCACCCCGGTCCGCGGCTCCATCAACGACCGGATCGCCTGGACCGACGGTTGCGCCTTCGCGCCGCGCTGCGACCGCTACGAGCTGGACTGCCTCGGCGGCGCCCCCGGCCTGCGCGAGCCCCGGGTCGCCGGTCACCAGGTGCGGTGCGTGCACCCGGTGCTGCACGGCAACGGCGAAACCGACGATCTCCGGACCGAGGAGGTCCCCGCATGAGCCTGCTCGAACTCGACGGAGTGAAGGTCCACTTCCCCGTCAAGAAGGGCGTGATCTTCGACCGCGTGGTGGGCCATGTGCACGCCGTGGACGGAGTGTCGCTGAAGGTGGAGGCCGGGCAGACCTACGGCCTGGTCGGTGAGTCGGGCTGCGGCAAGACCACCCTGGGCCGGGCCGTGCTGCGGCTGGTCGACATCACCGAGGGCGAGGTCGTGCTCGACGGCACCGACCTGGCCAAGCTGCCGCCGGAGGAGATGCGCCGCTTCCGCAGCCGGCTCCAGATGGTGTTCCAGGACCCGCTGGGCTCCCTCAACCCGCGGCAGAACATCGAGTCGATCCTCTCCGAGGGCATGGCCGCCCACGGCATCGGCGCGAGCCGTGAGGAGCGGCGGGAGAAGATCAAGGCCATCCTGACCAAGGTCGGCCTGCCCGCCGACGCGCTCTCCCGCTACCCGCACGAGTTCTCCGGCGGCCAGCGCCAGCGCATCGGCATCGCCCGGGCGCTGGTGCTCGAGCCCGACGTGATCATCTGCGACGAGCCGGTCTCCGCGCTGGACGTGTCCATCCAGGCGCAGGTGATCAACCTCCTGGAGGACCTGCAGGAGGAGCTGGGCCTGACGTACCTGGTCATCGCCCACGACCTCGCGGTGGTCCGGCACATCTCCGACGTGGTCGGCGTGATGTACCTGGGCGCGCTGGTCGAGGAGGCGTCGAGCGACGCGCTCTACGCCGAGCCGCGCCACCCGTACACCAAGGCGCTGATGTCGGCGGTGCCGGTGCCGGACCCGGAGGTCGAGGAGAAGCGGGAGCGCATCCTGCTCACCGGCGACCTCCCCTCCCCGGCCAACCCGCCCGCCGGCTGCCGCTTCCACACCCGGTGCCCCTGGGCGCGGGAGCGGTGCGCGACCGAGCGTCCGGAGCTGCTGGACATGGGCGACGGGCACCGGGTCGCCTGCCACTTCGCGGCGGAGATCGCCGCGGGCGAGCTGGAGCGGACCGGCGGCGAGGTGGTCGCGGCGGCGCGGCCCGCGGAGCCGGAGACGGCGCCGGTGCCGGCCCAGGCGACGGGTGACGAGCCGGGCTCCGCGCCGGACGCCCCGGACGCCCCGGACGCGGGGGTCGTCAGCAAGAAGTGAGCCGGGCCGGTGATCCGGCCGGTGGTCGAAGGGGGGCGGCGTCCACGGGGCGCCGTCCCCCTTCGCGCGTCCGGTTCAGGTCCCCGGTTCCCGTCCGCGGTTCGCGTCTCCGGTCACGTGGCCGAGGACGTGACGCATTGAACTCCAGGTATCTCGCATGCTGGACCTTCCAATGCAAGGTCGACGGCGGATACCGGGCACAATGTCGAGGTGTACCCGCAACTGTTCAGCCCGGGCGTCCAGCACACGCTCGAACTGGTCGGCATCTTCGTCTTCGCCATATCCGGCGCGCTGCTCGCCGTGCGCAAGAACTTCGACGTCTTCGGCATGGCCGTGCTCGCCGAGGTCACCGCGCTCGGCGGAGGGCTCATCCGTGACGTGGTGATCGGCGCCGTGCCGCCGGTCGCCTTCACCGACCTGGGCTTCTTCCTGACGCCGCTGGCTGCCACCGCCCTGGTCTTCTTCCTCCACCCCCAGGTGGAGCGCATCCAGACCGCGGTGAACGTCTTCGACGCAGCGGGCCTCGGCCTGTTCTGCGTGGCCGGCACGCTCAAGGCGTACGAGTACGGCCTGGGGCTCACCGCCTCGGCCACGCTGGGCATGGCGACCGCCGTCGGCGGCGGTGTGCTGCGGGACATGCTCGCCAACGAGGTGCCCTCGCTGCTGCGCTGGGACCGCGACCTGTACGCGGTGCCGGCCATCGTCGGCTCGGCGATGGCGGCGGTCTGCATCAAGCTGGACGCGCTCACCCCCGCCACCCTGGGGCTGGCCGTCATGGTCGCCTTCCTGCTCCGGCTGCTCGCCATGCGGTTCCACTGGCGGGCGCCGCGCGCCTGGCACCGCCGGTCGACGGTCAAGGAGGTCCAGCCGGAGGAAGCCGCGGTCTGAGGCCGCGGTATGAGGTGGGTCACTGTCGGCGGTGGGAAAGCTACCGCTTAGTAACGTACGGGGTATCGTTCTCCCATGTCAGATGCAGCCTCCGCCCAGGCGACCCGGGCCACGATCGGTGACAGCGAGTTCGACCGGGACAGCACGGTCACCCGCCGGGAGCCCGGCGTGTACGACATCGATCTGCCCGCCGGCTGGACGATCTTCAACGCGGTCAACGGTGGTTTCCTGCTGGCCGTGGCGGCCCGCGCCCTCTCCGACGCGCTGCCGCACGCCGACCCGTTCTCCGTCACCGCGCACTACCTGACGGCCTCCACACCGGGACCCGCCGTGGTGCGCACCGAGGTGGTCCGCACCGGCCGCACCCTCTCCACCGGCCAGGCCTCCCTCTACCAGCAGGACGCGGACGGCAACGAGGTCGAGCGGATCCGGGTGCTCGCCTCCTACGGCGACCTGGACTCGCTGCCCGACGACGTCCGCACCAGCGCCGTGCCGCCGGCCTTCCCGCCCATCGAGCAGTGCTTCGGGCCGGACGACTCGCCGGAGCCGCTGCCGGGCGCGTCCGCCATCACGGACCGCCTCTTCATGAAGATGGACCCCGCCACGCTGGGCTGGGCGCTGGGCGCGCCCTCCGGCAAGGGCGAGGTGCGCGGGTACTTCGGCCTCGCCGACGGGCGGGACGCCGACCCGTTCTCGTTGCTGCTGACCGTGGACGCGCTGCCGCCGACCGCCTTCGACCTGGGCCTCACCGGGTGGGTGCCGACGGTGGAGCTCACCGCCCACATCCGGTGCCGCCCGGCCCCCGGGCCGCTGCGGGTCTCCATCACCACGCGCAACCTCGCGCACGGCTTCCTCGAGGAGGACGCCGAGGTCTGGGACACCGCCGGCCGCCTCGTCGCCCAGTCCCGCCAACTCGCCCGCGCCCGCCTGGCCTGACCTGGGGTCCGCGGTTCCTCACCCCGCACCCGCCCTCCGGGCGGGCGCAGGCGGTCACCCATGGCGTGACGGCTCGCTCAACAGGGCCCGGGGTCCGATGCGGAGCCCCGGTTTCGGGAAGGGGTGGGGT
>NZ_JBRIOU010000004.1:236146-245743 GCF_053474865.1 Streptomyces sp. CO7 | reverse complement strand
CCCGCGCAGTGGCCCGGAACCCCCGCCGCCCCGGGCCCTCACGCACCGCCCCGTAGAATCGAGGCACCATGGCATACCTCGACCACGCGGCGACGACCCCGATGCTGCCGGAGGCGGCCGCCGCGCTGACCGCCCAGCTGGCCGTCACCGGCAACGCGTCCTCCCTCCACGCGGCCGGCCGCCGCGCGCGCCGCACCGTCGAGGAGGCCCGCGAGACCCTCGCCGAGGCCCTCGGCGCCCGCCCCAGCGAGGTCGTGTTCACCTCCGGCGGCACCGAGGCGGACAACCTCGCCGTGAAGGGCCTGTACTGGTCCCGCCGCGACGCGGACCCCGCCCGCACCCGCGTCCTGGCCAGCCCCGTCGAGCACCACGCCGTCCTGGACGCCGTGCACTGGCTCGCCGAGCACGAGGGCGCCACCGTCGAGTACCTCCCCGTCGACGCCCACGGCCGGGTCCACGCCGACGCCCTGCGCGCGGCGATCGCCCGCAACCCCGACGACGTCGCCCTCGCCACCGTGATGTGGGCCAACAACGAGATCGGCACCCTGATGCCGGTCCGCGAACTGGCCGGCGCCGCGGCCGAGTTCGGCGTCCCGCTGCACGCCGACGCGGTGCAGGCGTTCGGGCAGGTGCCGCTCTCCTTCGAGGAGTCCGGCCTCGCCGCCGCCACCGTCTCCGGCCACAAGATCGGCGGCCCCTACGGCATCGGCGCCCTGCTGCTGCGCCGTGAGCACACCCCCGTCCCCGTGCTGCACGGCGGCGGCCAGGAACGCCACGTCCGCTCCGGCACCCTCGACGTCCCCGCCGTGGCCGCCTTCGCGGTCGCCGGGGCGCACGCAGCAGCGCACCAGCCGCTCTTCGCCGAGCGGATCGGCGCCCTGCGCGACGAGCTGGTGGACGCCGTCCGCTCCGCCGTGCCCGAGGCGATCCTCGGCGGCGACCCCGACCGGGCCGGCCGGCTCCCCGCCAACGCGCACTTCACCTTCCCCGGCTGCGAGGGCGACTCCCTGCTGCTCCTGCTGGACGCCCAGGGGATCGAGTGCTCCACCGGCTCCGCGTGCACGGCCGGCGTCGCCCAGCCCAGCCACGTCCTGCTGGCCACCGGGACCGACCCGGACCTGGCCCGCGGCACCCTGCGGTTCTCCCTCGGCCACACCTCGACGCCCGCCGACGTGGAGGCCGTCGCCAAGGCGATAGGCCCCGCGGTGGAGCGCGCCCGCGCCGCCGGCCTCACCTGAACCCGGACCGCCCGCCCCGGGACCCTGCCGGGCGTCAGGCCTGGTTCTTCAGCGCCCTGCGCACCAGCTTCATGTACCGGTCCCAGTCCCAGTGGGGCCCGGGATCCGTGTGGTCCGCGCCCGGCACCTCGTGGTGGCCGATCACGTGCTTGCGGTCCACCGGTATGCCGTGGCGCTCGCATATCCCGGCCGTCAGCCGCGCCGAGCCCTCGTACATGGCCGCGGTGAAGTCCTGCGGGCGGTCCACGAAGCCGACGTGCTCGATGCCGACGCTGCGCTCGTTGTAGTCCCGGTTGCCCGCGTGGTACGCCACGTCCAGCTCGCGGATCATCTGCGTGACGTGGCCGTCCCGGTCGACGATGTAGTGCGCCGCCGCCTGGTGGGCGGGGTCCTTGAACACCATCACCGCCGTGCGGTACTCGCACTGGGTGATGTGGACGACGACCAGCTCCACCGGGTAGTCGTCGGGCCGGTCGGCCCGGCGGTAGTTGGCCTCCGAGGCGGCCGTCCACCGGGCGCCCGGGTAGTCCACCGCGCCCTCGGCGCGGGGCTTCTCGACGCCCGGCACCCGCCACCACGCGCGGCTGAGGTCCTCGCGTGCGACCAGGCCGGCGCCGGCGGCCGTCGCGAGGCCGCCGATCAGCAGGGTCCGGCGCCTGACGCGCCGGCCCTCGTCCTTGCTCTTGCCCTTGCCGGACCCGGTGGTGGCGTTCACGTACCGCACAACGCATATCCGGGGGCGGCGGTTCCCGGGCGCCCCGTACCCTGGAGGGGCTATGACCGATTCCCCGCAGCGCCCCCTCCGCGTCCTCGCCGCCATGTCCGGCGGTGTCGACTCCGCCGTCGCCGCCGCCCGTGCCGCCGAGGCGGGACACGAGGTGACCGGAGTGCACCTCGCGCTCTCCGCCAACCCGCAGTCCTTCCGCACCGGAGCCCGCGGCTGCTGCACCGTCGAGGACTCCCACGACGCCCGCCGCGCCGCGGACGTCATCGGCATCCCCTTCTACGTGTGGGACCTCGCCGACCGGTTCAAGGAGGACGTGGTCGACGACTTCGTCGCCGAGTACGAGGCCGGCCGCACCCCCAACCCCTGCCTCCGCTGCAACGAGAAGATCAAGTTCGCCGCGCTCCTCGACAAGGCGCTCGCCCTCGGCTTCGACGCCGTCTGCACCGGCCACTACGCCAAGGTGGTCCTCCGCGAGGACGGCACCCGCGAGCTGCACCGCGCCTCGGACATGGCCAAGGACCAGTCCTACGTCCTCGGCGTCCTCGACGACCGGCAGCTCGCCCACGCCCTGTTCCCGCTCGGCGACACCGTCACCACCAAGGACGAGATCCGCGCCGAGGCCGCCCGCCGGGGCCTCGCGGTGGCGAAGAAGCCCGACTCGCACGACATCTGCTTCATCGCCGACGGCGACACCCAGGGCTTCCTCGCCAAGCGCCTCGGCAAGGCCGAGGGCGACATCGTCGACGAGTCCGGCGCCAAGCTCGGCACCCACGAGGGCGCCTACGGCTTCACCATCGGCCAGCGCAAGGGCCTGCGGATCGGCACGCCCGCCGCCGACGGCAAGCCGCGCTACGTCCTGGACATCTCCCCGGTGAACAACACGGTCACCGTGGGCCCCGCCGCCGCGCTCGACGTCACCGCGCTGACCGCGATCAAGCCCCGCTGGTGCGGCACCGCGCCCTCGGGCCCCGGCGCGTACACGGCCCAGCTGCGCGCCCACGGCGACGAGACCCCGGTCACCGCCGAGCTGGTCGACGGCACCCTGCACGTCGCCTTCGCCGAGCCGGTCCGCGGCGTCGCCCCCGGGCAGGCCGTGGTCCTCTACGACGGCACCCGGGTCGTCGGTTCGGCGACCATCGCCTCCACCGTCCGGGCGACGGAGACGGCCGCCACGGCCTGACGCCGCCGATGCCCCGGGCCGAACGGAGCTCGTGGCGAGGGGAGTTGGTCCGACTGCTCCCGGAAACACCGGGCACCCGTACCTCTGACGACACCGGTGCCGGGGTGGACAGCCACCACAGCGACTGCTGAAGGGCGGCCTCATGCCTCGTATGAGCTGGACCATGGAACAGCGAGCCACGGTGCAGCGGTACATGCTTCTCACCACACTGTTCGCGGTGGCAGGCGTCGCCCTCGGGGTCTTCCTCGCCGTCTCCGGGAACGCCGGAGGATGGGTGGTGCTGGGGATGTGCCTGTGCATATGGGCGGCGTGCGCTCTGTTCGTCGGCTCCGTCCGGCGCGACCAGCCGTGAGAGTGCGCGCGTCACGGCACAGGTCATGAGCGGGGCGTCCGGGCCCTCTTCCGCCCGGGGGCGCTGTCGGACCCCACTGGCACCATGACCGGATGACCGACTCCACCGCGATCGCCGCCTACTGGAACGCCGCCGCCCGCGAGTTCGACGAGGAGCCCGACCACGGGCTGCGCGGGGAGGCGACCCGCGCCGCCTGGGACCGGCTGCTGCGCCGGTGGGCGCCGCCGCTGCCCGCGGACGTGCTCGACCTGGGCTGCGGCACCGGCTCGCTCTCCGTGCTGCTGGCGGGGGCCGGGCACCGGGTGACCGGTGTGGACCTCGCGCCCGCGATGGCGGAGGCCGCCCGCACGAAGCTGGCCGCCGCCGGGCTGCCGGGGGTCTTCCACGTCGGGGACGCGGCCGCGCCGCCGGTGGGGGAGGACCGCTTCGACATGGTCGTCGTGCGGCACGTGCTGTGGACGCTGCCCGACCCCGAGGCCGCCCTGCGCCGCTGGGCGGGCCTGCTCCGCCCCGGCGGCACGCTGCTGCTGGTCGAGGGCCGCTGGCGGCAGTCCGCCGACCCGGCCCCGTACGTGGACGGCGCGGAGGCGCTGCCGTGGACCGGCGGGGTGCCGCCCCGGACGCTGCGGGAAGCGGTGGCCCCGTACGCCTCCGAGATCGAGATCGAGGACCTGACGACCGACCCCGACCTGTGGGGCCGCGAGGTGGACGACATCCGCTACGCGCTGGTGGCGCGCGTGGGGTGAACCGGGAGGGAGACCGGACGGCCGGGAGGATGCCCTCCCGGCCGCCCGGTCCACTGCGTCACTCCGCCTTCTCGGCGGTCTCCTTGACCGCCCTCAGCGTGGCTTCCATGCCCTCGCCCATTTCCCGGAGGCGGTAGTCGATCACGGCCTCCTCCTTCTCCGGCATCTTCGCGATCACCCGGGTGACCCCCGAAGGCCCCGGCCCGATCACCGTCGACTCCCGGAGCAGGGTGCCGCCGTCGACCGGCGTGAGACTGAACGACCAGGTGGCCATCCGCTTCTCCAGTGCCTGGGCCGGGTCGCCGAAGCGGCCGTCGACGTCCAGGACGGCCCAGGTGAGCCGCCGTTCGGGCTCGAACTCCGTGATGTGGGCCAGCGTCCGGCCCGCTCCGGCGATCGGGTGCTCGTTGTGGCCGATGTACCGCGCGCCGACGGCCGGGCCGGTCGCCCCGTCCAGCCACTCGGTGCGCTTCAGCTCCGGGCTGCCCTTGGACATCTCCTCGATGTCGGCGACCACGGCCCACACGCGGGCGGGCTCCGCCGCGATGTGGATCTCGCGCTCGGTCGCAGGCCCGTCGGAATAGCGCACGTCGTCCCCCACTTCCGGGGCACGGTCGCTCGCCGGCCCCCGCAGGGCGATGCTAGACCTGCCAAGTACCGGGCGAGCGTGTGCGGTTGGCCACACCGTCGATCTTGGCGGGACGCGGCGGATCAGGCTCCCGCGCCGCCGTAGCGCTGCCCGACCTCGGCCACCAGCCGCGCCATGACGGGCGCCGCCACGCCCTCGCGCTCGGCCGCGCGCAGTACGGCGCCGCCGATGGCGTCGAGCTCCAGGGCCCTGCCCGCCTCGGCGTCCCGCCGCATGGAGGACCGCATCCCCGGCGGGCAGTTGTCGTACATGGCCAGGGTCTTCGCCGGGTCGAGCGAGGCCCCGCGGGCGGACGCCACCGCGGTGATCTCCTCGGTCAGCGCGACCAGGTCCTCCCGGTGCGTGGTGCGCACGCCCTCCGCGTCGGTCAGGTGGCGGGTGGTCAGCAGCGCGAAGGGCGCGAGGAACGCCAGCTTCCCCCAGAGCGCCGAGGCCTCCGAGGAGGCGATCCGTGCCCGCACCCCCGCCGAGCCCAGCAGCTCCGCCACCCGTCCGAGCACCGGCTCGGGCAGCCCGGCCAGGTCGATGTCGCAGAACGGGCTGCCGTGCTCCACCACACCCGGTGCGATCCGGGTCGCCTCGACCCGGATCACCCCCGCCGCCACCCGCCCGGCGCCGAAGCGCCCGCGCAACCGCTCGACGTGCTCCACGCCGTTCAGCAGCGGCACCACCACCGTGCCGGGGCCTACGGCCGTGGCCGGCACCCGCTCCAGGGCGGCGTCCAGCGAGGTCTGCTTGACGGCGACCAGGAGCAGGTCGACAGGCTCGCGCAGCCCGGTGTCCGCCTCCACCACCGCGGTGAAGTCGCCGTAGGCACCGCTGCGCACGGTGACCCCGTCGCGCCGCAGCACCGATGCCGTCTCCTCGCGGGCCACGCAGATCACCCGGTGGCCGGCGCGGGACAGCACGGCGGCGAGCAGCCCGCCGACACCGCCGGGGCCGAGTACCGCGACGGTGGCGGGGGAAGCGGTCGCATGGGTGGGGGAGGACATGGCGGTGAGGCTCCTTCCGGGCGAACGGAGCCCGAGCCCGGGCCCCACCGAGATGATCAGCGTCCGGTACCCCCAGGGCAAGCCCAGGGTTCGATGGCCGTACCCCAGCTCACGCTTGGGTGCGACCGTCCGTTCCGCCAACTCCCGGCAGCGCACGGTGATCGCCTTTAGGGTGCGCTCCATGACAACCACGCGGGGGAGTACGCCAGTTGTGGCGTTCAAGGGTGCCGTCAAGGACTACGGCGCCGTACGGGCGGTGGACGGGCTGGACCTGGAGTTCAGGGCCGGGGAGCGGGTCGCCCTGCTGGGGCGCAACGGCGCGGGGAAGTCGACCTCCATCGCGCTGATGCTGGGGCTCGACGAACCCACGGCGGGGACGGTCGAGCTCTTCGGGGGAGCGCCGCGTGACGCGGTGGAGGGCGGCCGGGTCGGAGCGATGCTCCAGGACTTCAAGCCGGTCTCCCGGATCACCGTCGGGGAACTGATCGGCTTCGTGGGCTCCGCCTACCCGGCGCCGCTGCCCGTCGCCGAGGTGCTGGAGCTCGCCGGGATCGCCCACCTGCGCGGGCGCCGGGTGGAGAAGCTCTCCGGCGGCCAGATCCAGCGGGTCTGCTTCGCCGTCGCCCTGTCCGGCGACCCGGACCTGCTGGTCCTGGACGAACCCACCGCGGCCCTGGACGTGCAGGCGCGGCAGGAGTTCTGGCGGTCGATGCGCGCCCTCACCGACCGTGGCAAGACGGTGCTGTTCTCCACCCACTACCTGGAGGAGGCCGACCGCAACGCCGACCGGATCGTGATGATCGACCGCGGCCGGCTGATCGCCGACGGCGGCAGCGCCGACATCAAGCGGACCGTCGGCACCGGTCTGGTGACCTTCGACGCGGTGGACGGCACGCTTCCCGAGGGCGTCGCCGCGCTCCCCGGAGTGCGGACGGCCGAGGTGCGGGACGACAGGGTCCGGCTGCGGACCACCGACCCGGACGCGACCACGGTCGCCCTGGTCGGGCTCCTGACCCCGCGCGGCCTGGAGGTCACCCAGGCCGGTCTCGAGGAGGCCTTCCTCACCCTGACGTCCGAGGCGTCCGATGCCTCCGAGACGTCCGGGTCCCCGGCGGCCGGCCCCGCGGCAGCGACCGCCGCCCCCGCAGAGAGAGGTTTCACCCGATGAGCGCCGGAACCGCGGTCGTCTCCCGCTACGTCCGTCTCGAACTCAGGCGCACCTTCCGCGACCTCGGCTTCGTGATCTTCGGCATCGGCACGCCGGTGCTGATGTACAGCATCTTCACCTCGGTGGGCGACCAGGGCGCAGCCGCCGGCGGCTGGGACGTCCTCGCCATGGTCGGCATGGCGTCCTACGGCGCGCTGGGCGCCGCCCTGACCGCCGGTTCGGCCGTCGCCGAGGACAAGGCCAACGGCTGGCTGCGGCAGCTGCGCGTCACCCCGCTCACGCCCGCCCAGGTGGTCGCCGGGCGGACGCTGACCGGGTCGCTGATGGTGCTTCCGGCGGTCGTGGCGGTCCTGCTGACCGCCCGGCTGCTCAACGGGGTCGACCTGGCGCTGTGGCAGTGGCTCGCCCTGACCGCGCTGCTCTGGCTGGGGTCCCTGCCGTTCACCATGCTCGGCATCGCCAACGGCTACCTGCTCTCCCAGCAGGCCGCCAACGTCACCAACGTCACCTGCAACCTGGCGCTCGCCCTCATCGGCGGCCTCTGGTTCCCCCTCACCGAGTTCCCCTCCGGCCTGGCCGCCGTCGGCGAGTGGACCCCCGGGTACCTCTTCGCCCGGCTCGGCCACGACACCGTCGCCGGGCACGCCCCCGGCCTGGTCACCGTGGCCGGCCTGGCCGCCTGGCTGCTGGTCCTCGGCGCGTACGCGGCGCACGGCTACCGCAGGGCGGGCCGCCGCGCCTGACGGTCCGGCCCCGGGGGCCGCGGCGGGACAGCCCGCCCGGTCCCCGCAGGCAACGGCCCGCCCGGTCCGCGCAGGCAACGGCCCGCGACCTCGGCGGAGGCCCCGGCGGCCCCGGGGCGAACGAGTACGGTGAGCGGCATGAACATCTGCGTCTTCCTCTCCGCCGCCGACCTCGACGAGAAGTACACCCGGCCCGCCCGGGAGTTCGCCGAGCTCATAGGACGGGCGGGCACACCCTGGTGTGGGGCGGGTCCGACTCCGGCCTGATGAAGGTGGTCGCGGACGGTGTGGAGGAGGCCGGGGGCGGGCTGTACGGCGTCTCCGTCGACTTCCTCTCCGCCAAGGCTCGGCCGGGCCTGGACACCATGGTCGTCGCCAAGGACCTCGCCGAGCGCAAGCGGCTGATGCTGGAGCGCGCCGACGCCGTCGTGATCATGGTGGGCGGCACCGGCACGCTGGACGAGGCCACCGAGATCATGGAGCTGAAGAAGCACGGGCACACCGAGATGCCGATCGTGCTGCTCAACACCGCGGGCTTCTACGACGGGCTGCACCAGCAGTTCCTGCGGATGGAGGCCGAGGGTTTCCTGTTCCGGCCGCTCACCGAGATGCTCTTCTTCGCCGAGGAGCCGCTGGGCGCGATGGCCCACCTGGAGGAGAGCCTCGGGCATGTCTGAAGGGAGCCGGATGCGAGCATGGGGCGCATGGCAACTCATGTGATCACCGGCGCCGGCTCCGGCATCGGCGCGGCCGTCGCCCGCCGGCTCCTCGAGCGCGGCGACGAGCTCGTGCTGCACGCCCGCGACGCCGGCCGGGCCAAGGAACTCGCGGCCCGCTTCCCCGGGGCGCGCACCCTGGTCGGCGACCTGAACGACCCGGACAAGCTGTCCTGGGCCTTCTCCCACCAGACCCTGCCCGAGCGGATCGACTCGCTGCTGCACATCGCCGGCGTCGTCGACCTCGGGCCGGTCGGCGACCTCACGCCCAAGGCGTGGCGGCACCAGCTGAACGTCAACCTGATCGCCCCCGCGGAGCTGACCCGGCACTTCCTGCCGCAGCTGCGGGTCGCCAAGGGGCACGTCGTCTTCGTCAACTCCGGCGCCGGGCTCGCCGCCCACGCCCACTGGTCCGCGTACGCCGCCTCCAAGCACGGCCTGAAGGCGCTCGCCGACTCCCTGCGCCAGGAGGAACACGGCAACGGCGTGCGGGTCACCTCCGTCTACCCCGGCCGGACCGCCACGCCCATGCAGGCCAAGGTCCACCAGCAGGAGGGCAAGGAGTACGACGAGAGCCGCTGGATCGACCCCGAGTCGGTGGCCACCAGCATCCTCATGGCCCTCGACCTGCCCCGCGACGCCGAGGTCAACGACCTCACCGTCCGCCCGGGCCGCTGACCGGCGTGCCGGCCGCCGCCGGAGACGCGGTCCGCGCCTGGCTCGAGGACGTCTGGTCCCGGGCCGGGGCCGCGCTGCTCCTGCCCGGGGGAGAGCTCGGGCCGCCCCTCGACCGGCGGCCGGTGCTCGCCGAGGTCTTCGACCCCGGCGCCCTCGCCGGGCTGCGGGAGCTGACCACCGGCGGCACCTTCACCGGGGACATCTGCCGCTGCCACGGCCACGCGACGCTGGTCCTGCTGGACCAGGACGCCGAGATCGCGGCGACCGCGTCGCTGCACGGCACGGACACCGTCGCCTGGCAGCGCGCCCGCTTCCGGAACGACCTGGAGGTCGCCGACCCGACGGCTCTCACGGCGTGGCTGCGGCGGGCCGCCCCCGCCGCCCTGCTGCTCGGCGAGGTGGACACCG
>NZ_JBRIOU010000004.1:232619-236046 GCF_053474865.1 Streptomyces sp. CO7 | reverse complement strand
GCCCCCGCCCTGCTGCCCGAGCCGGACGGCAGCTGAGTTTCCGCCCCACCGGCCCCTTCCGTACCCTTCCGACGTGAGCGAAAAGCGCAGGTACACCTTCGAGGCCGCCACCGGGGTCGGCTCCCTCCCCGGCGAGGACGCGCAGGAGGCCGCGAGGACCGCCGTCGGGTCCTTCGAGACGTTCGCGTTCCTCCCCGAGCTGCCCGCCCGGGGCCCGGGCGCCGACATGCTCGGCCGGACCGCCGGCCTGCTGGTCGAGATGTACGCCCGCGTCGAGCCCAGCGGCTGGCGCCTCGGCGACCGCCCCGGCCGCGACACCCGCCGCGCGCACGCCTGGCTGCGGCAGGACCTCGACGCCCTCGAGGAGCACACCCAGGAATACCAGGGCCAGTTGAAGGTGCAGGCCGTCGGGCCGTGGACGCTCGCCGCCGCGCTGGAGCTCAGGAACGGCGAGGCGGTCCTCTCCGATCCGGGCGCCGCACGCGACCTGACCGGCTCCCTCACCGAGGGCCTGCGCGACTACCTCGCCGGACTGCGCCGCCGCGTCCCCGGCGCCGAGATTGTGCTGCAGCTCGACGAGCCCTCCCTCACCGCCGTGCTCCGCGGCCAGGTGCGCACCGCCAGCGGCTACCGCACCCACCGCGCCGTCGACCGGCAGGTGGTGGAGGCCGGGCTGCGCGAGGTGATCGGCGTCCACGACGGCCCCGTCGTCGTCCACTCCTGCGCCCCCGACGTCCCGTTCGCCCTGCTGCGCCGCTCCGGCGTCGACGCGGTGTCCTTCGACTTCTCGCTCCTCACCGAGCGTGACGACGACACGATCGGCGAGGCCGTGGAGGACGGCATGCGGCTGTTCGCCGGAGTCGTGCCGGGAACCGACGCCCCGTTGTCGGACCCTGCGGGTAGCGTCATGGGTGTCAGGACGCTGTGGCGCAGGCTGGGACTGCGTCCGGGACTGCTCCCGGAGGCGGTCACGATCACGCCCGCGTGCGGACTCGCGGGGGCCACCCCCGGGTACGCGCGCAAGGCGCTCGCGCATTGTGTCCGGGCGGCGACATCGCTCGCGGACAACCCTGAGTGACGGGAGGACCGACAGTGGCCGGCGACGAGCAGGCGAACACGGCGGACGGCGTGGCGGGCGGCACGCCGGAGAGTGCGGTGCCCAGCGAGGCCCGGGACCGGCACGCGCAGCTGGCCGAGCAGATCGAGGAGCACCGCTTCCGTTACTACGTGAAGGACGCTCCCGTCGTCAGCGACGCGGAGTTCGACCGGCTGCTGCGCTCGCTCGAGGCGCTGGAGGAGGAGTTCCCCGAGCTGCGCACGCCCGACTCGCCGACCCAGAAGGTCGCCGGGGCGTACGAGACGGAGTTCACCGCCGTCACGCACCGCGAGCGGATGCTGTCCCTGGACAACGCCTTCGACCCCGAGGAACTCGCCGCCTGGGCCGACCGCGTGGCCAAGGAGATCGGCGCCTCCGCCCACCACTTCCTCTGCGAGCTCAAGGTCGACGGCCTCGCCGTCAACCTGACCTACGAGCACGGCCGCCTCACCCGCGCCGCCACCCGCGGCGACGGCCGCACCGGCGAGGACATCACGCCCAACGTGCGCACCATCGCCGAGATCCCCCACCGGCTGCACGGCGAGGACCTCCCCGACCTGGTCGAGATCCGCGGCGAGGTCTACTTCCCGATGGAGGCGTTCGAAGAGCTCAACGCCCGCCTGGTCGCGGCCGGCGACAAGCCCTTCGCCAACCCCCGCAACGCGGCGGCCGGTTCGCTGCGCCAGAAGGACCCCAAGGTGACCGCCACCCGCCCGCTGCACATGGTGGTGCACGGCATCGGCGCCCTGGAGGGCTACCGGGGCTCCGGCATGTCCCGGCTCTCCGAGGCCTACGACCTGCTGCGCTCCTGGGGCCTGCCGACGGCCCGGCACAACAAGGTGGTCGACGGCCTCGACGGGGTGCGCGCGTTCATCGCCTGGTTCGGCGAGAACCGCCACTCCGTGGAGCACGAGATCGACGGCGTGGTCGTCAAGCTCGACGAGATCCCGCTGCAGGGCCGCCTCGGCTCCACCTCGCGCGCGCCGCGCTGGGCGATCGCCTGGAAGTACGCGCCGGAGGAGGTCAACACCAAGCTCGTCAACATCCGCGTGGGCGTCGGCCGCACCGGCCGCGTGACGCCGTACGCCCAGGTGGAACCGGTCACCGTGGCCGGCTCCGAGGTCGAGTTCGCCACTCTGCACAACCAGGAGGTCGTCAAGGCCAAGGGCGTGCTCATCGGCGACACGGTGGTGCTGCGCAAGGCCGGCGACGTCATCCCGGAGATCCTCGGCCCGGTCGCCGACCTGCGGGACGGCAGCGAGCGGGAGTTCGTGATGCCCGCCGAGTGCCCCGAGTGCGGCACGGCGCTGCGGCCCATGAAGGAGGGGGACATCGACCTGCGGTGCCCCAACGCCCGGGCCTGCCCCGCCCAGATCCGCGAGCGCCTCTTCTACCTGGGCGGCCGCAAGGCGCTGGACATCGAGAACTTCGGCTACGTGTCCGCCGCCGCGCTCAGCCGGCCGCTGGAGCCGTCCGAGCCGCCGCTGCGCGACGAGGGCGACCTCTTCGACCTCACCATCGAGCAGCTGCTGCCCATCAAGGCGTACGTCCTGGACAAGGACAGCGGACTGCCCAAGCGGGACCCGAAGACCGGCGAGGACAAGATCGCGACCCCCTTCGCCAACAAGGAGGGCGAGCCGCGGAAGAACGCCGTGGCCATGCTGGAGAACATCGCCGCCGCCAAGGAGCGGCCGCTGGCCCGCATCCTCACCAGCCTCTCCATCCGCCACGTCGGCCCGGTCGCCGCCGAGGCGCTGGCCCGCGAGTTCCGGTCGCTGGAGCGCATCGAGGCGGCCACCGAGGCCGAACTCGCCGCCACCGAGGGCGTCGGGCCGATCATCGCCGCCTCGCTCAAGGAGTGGTTCGCCGAGGACTGGCACCAGGAGATCCTCCGCAAGTGGCGGGCGGCCGGCGTCCGTACGGAGGACGAGGCCACCGGCGAGGACGAGGGCCCGCGCCCGCTGGAGGGCCTGACCGTCGTGGTCACCGGGACGCTCACCGGCCACACCCGGGACGGCGCCAAGGAGGCCCTGGTGAGCCGGGGCGCCAAGGTGACCGGGTCGGTGTCGAAGAAGACCTCCTTCGTGGTGGTCGGCGACAACCCCGGGTCCAAGTACGACAAGGCGATGCAGCTGAAGGTGCCTGTGCTCGACGAGGACGGGTTCGCCGTGCTGCTGGAGCGGGGCCCGGACGCCGCCCACGAGGCCGCCCTCCCCGCCGAAGGGGCCTCGGAGCCCGCGGCGGCCGAAGGGGGCGCCGAGGACGCGGCGGCGGAAGGGGGCGCCGGGGACGCGGGGTAGCGGCGCGGCGCGGCATTCGACCCTCCGCACC
>NZ_JBRIOU010000004.1:232083-232519 GCF_053474865.1 Streptomyces sp. CO7 | reverse complement strand
CCGGACGAACGGGTGGAGAGCGGGCCTTCCGGGCGGTTCGGGCGCAAGCGGGCAACCGCCGGTGACCGGTGCCCAGGAGGCCGTCCGCCGCCTACTGTGGGGACGGTGCACCGGCCGCCCCCCGGCGTCGGGGCACGCCCACCGCTGCGGGAACCGCCGCGGAGCAGAGGGTTCGGACACGCGCGGCCGCGAGGTCGCGCACCGGCCGTGCGGCGTGGCGCCGTCGGCCGGGAGAGGGACGGGGTATGGAACCGACCGAGAACGCCGCGTCGGGCCCTGGGCTGCGCGCACGCCTGACGGGCGCCCTGCGGCGGGCGTTCTCCCGGCTCGCCCCCGCCACCGCGGGCCGTCCCGGCACACCCGGTTCCCCTTCCCGCCCGGCCTCCGCGCCGTTCGGCGGACAGTGGGCCGGCACCGGGCCCGCCACCCTCGCGGC
>NZ_JBRIOU010000004.1:225870-231983 GCF_053474865.1 Streptomyces sp. CO7 | reverse complement strand
AACAAGGAGGGCGAGCCGCGGAAGAACGCCGTGGCCATGCTGGAGAACATCGCCGCCGCCAAGGAGCGGCCGCTGGCCCGCATCCTCACCAGCCTCTCCATCCGCCACGTCGGCCCGGTCGCCGCCGCGGGCTTCGTGCTGGGGGCCGGCTTCTACCGCGCCTTCTCCGGCCCGCACGCCCTCTTCCCGCCCGGCGCCGTCGGCTGGTCGCTGGCCCTGCTCACCGGCGTGATCGTCGGCCACCTGGTGCTGCTCGGCCGGACCCGCTGGTGGGGCGGCACCGGAGCCGGCGCCGCGCTCACCCTCGCCGTCCTGCTGCTCTACGGCTGGGTGCCGGCCGGCCTGGTCAGTCTCACCGTGGTCGTCTTCTCCGGCATGGCCCGCAGACGCAGCAGACGCCAGAACCTGCTGTGCGGCGCCGTCGACATGCTCGGCATCGCCGTGGGGGCGCTGGTGCTCGCCCTGTTCGGCAGGTTCCCCTCCGTCGAGGCCCCGTGGCAGGCGCAGTACTGGACCGGGTCCGTCGCCCCCGAGGTCGCCGCGGTCGCCGTCGCCTACCTGGCCGTGACCCGCGTCCTGCTCTGGTACCTGCAGGCACCCTGCGGCGACAGCCTTCCCGTCCTCACCCGCACCGACGTCACCCGGCAGGGGCTGCTCGCCGCCGCCCTGTTCGGCATCGCCCCGCTGATGTGCGTGGTGGCCTCCGTGCAGCCGATGCTGCTGCCGCTCTTCGCCATCCCGCTGATCGCCCTGGACCGCACCCTGTGGATGGCCCGGGCCCGCGCCGAGGAACAGCTGCGCGACCCGCTCACCGGTCTGCCCAACCGTCAGTGGCTGCTGGAGCGCACCTGGGGCGCCATCGACGACGCCGAACGGCTGGACGCCCGGACCGCCCTGGTCCTGATCGACCTGGACCGCTTCCGCTCGGTCAACGACACGCTCGGCCACATGGCGGGCGACCGCCTGCTGGTGCAGACGGCCGACCGCCTGCGCCGCGCCCTGCCGGACGGGGCCGAGGCCGCCCGGCTCGGCGGAGACGAGTTCGCCGTCCTGCTGCCGCTCACCGACTCCACCACCTCGGCCACCCGGGCCGCCCGCGCCCTGGTGGCCGAGCTGGGCTCCCCGCTCGACCTGGACGGGCTCACCCTGGTCCTGGAGGCCAGCGCCGGCGTGGCGCTCTTCCCCGACCACGCGCCGGACGCCGAGGGGCTGCTGCGCCGGGCCGACGTCGCCATGTACCAGGCCAAGCGGGACCGCACCGGCGTGGAGGCCTACGAGTCCAAGCGGGACTCCAACACCCCCGACCGCCTCGGGCTCCTGGGCGACCTGCGCAGGGCGCTCGACGCCCACGAGGTCGAGCTCCACTACCAGCCCAAGGTGCGCTTCGACGGACAGGTCGCCGGCCTCGAGGCGCTGGTGCGGTGGGTGCACCCCGACCGGGGGAAGGTGCCGCCCGACGAGTTCATCGCCATCGCCGAGTCCTCCGGGCTGATGCCGCACCTCACCGAGTACGTGCTGGAGACCGCCCTCGCCCAGGTCGCCCGGTGGCGGGCGCAGGGCCTGATGGTCCCGGTCGCAGTCAACGTCTCGCCACGCGACGTCCACACCCCCGGGTTCGCCGGGTCCGTGGCCGCGCGGCTGGCCCGGCACGGCGTGCCGACGGGCGCCCTCCAGCTGGAGATCACCGAGCACGTGCTCCTCGAGGACCCGCAGCGGGCCGCGGACACGCTGGCGGCGCTCAGCGGCCACGGAGTCAAGCTGTCGCTGGACGACTTCGGCACCGGCTACTCCTCCCTGGTCCACCTGCGGCGGCTGCCGGTCAGCGAACTGAAGATCGACCGTTCCTTCGTCGCCAGGCTCGCCGTGGACTCCCAGGACGCCGAGATCGTGCGCTGCACGGTCGACCTCGCCCACTCGCTGGACCTGCTGGTCGTCGCCGAGGGCGTGGAGGACGACGAGACCTGGGAGCGCCTGCGGGACCTGGGCTGCGACGCCGTCCAGGGCTGGCTCGTCTCCGCGGCGATGCCGCCCGACGAGACCACCGCGTGGCTCAAGGCCCGCGGCGTCCGACGCTCCCCGGCCGCCCTCGACCCGGGCCGGGGCTGAGGCGGGCGGCCCCGAAACGGCTCCCCGGGGGAAACCGGTGCGTGGTCACGTGGCCGCGAGCCATAGGATTGGGGTCCACACCACAGAACTCTCACCCCAGAGGATCGCTGCATGCCTGGCATCACGCGCGAGGAGGTCGCCCACCTCGCCCGGCTGGCGCGTCTGGAGCTGAAGCCCGAAGAGCTCGACCACTTCGCAGGCCAGCTCGACGACATCATCGGCGCGGTCGCCCGCGTCAGCGAGGTCGCCGACCAAGACGTGCCCCCGACCTCCCACCCGCTCCCGCTGACCAACGTCATGCGCGCGGACGAGGTCCGTCCCTCGCTCACCCCCGAGCAGGCGCTCTCCGGCGCCCCTGCCCAGGAGCAGCAGCGTTTCAAGGTGCCGCAGATCCTGGGTGAGGAGCAGTAGTCATGACCGACATCATCAAGCTCACCGCGGCCGAGACCGCCGAGAAGATCGCCTCCGGCGAACTCACGGCCGTCGAGGTGACCGAGGCCCACCTGGCCCGCATCGAGGCCGTCGACGAGAAGGTCCACGCCTTCCTGCACATCGACCGCGAGGGCGCGCTCGCGCAGGCCCGCGAGGTCGACGCCAAGCGCGAGCGCGGCGAGAGGCTCGGCCCGCTGGCCGGCGTGCCGCTGGCGCTCAAGGACATCTTCACCACCGAGGGCATCCCGACCACCGTCGGCTCCAAGATCCTCGAGGGCTGGATCCCGCCGTACGACGCCACGCTGGTCAAGCGCCTGAAGGCGGCCGACGTCGTCATCCTCGGCAAGACCAACATGGACGAGTTCGCGATGGGCTCCTCCACCGAGAACAGCGCCTACGGCCCGACCGGCAACCCCTGGGACCTGACCCGGATCCCCGGCGGCTCCGGCGGCGGCTCCTCCGCCGCGCTGGCCGCGTACATGGCCCCGCTGGCCATCGGCACCGACACCGGCGGCTCCATCCGCCAGCCGGCCGCCGTCACCGGCACGGTCGGCGTCAAGCCGACCTACGGCGCGGTCTCCCGCTACGGCATGGTGGCCTTCTCGTCCTCCCTGGACCAGGGCGGCCCCTGCGCCCGCACCGTCCTCGACGCGGCCCTGCTGCACGAGGCGATCGCCGGCCACGACCCGATGGACTCCACCTCCATCGACGCCCCGGTCCCGCCGGTCGTCGAGGCCGCGCGCAACGGCTCGGTCGCCGGCATGCGCGTCGGCGTGGTCAAGCAGTTCCGCGGCGAGGGCTACCAGGCCGGCGTGGTGCAGCGGTTCGAGGAGTCGGTCGAGCTGCTGAAGTCGCTCGGCGCCGAGATCGTCGAGCTGGACTGCCCGTCGTTCGACCTCGGCCTCTCCGCGTACTACCTGATCGCGCCCTCCGAGTGCTCGTCCAACCTGGCCCGCTTCGACGGCCTGCGCTACGGCCTGCGGGTCGGCGACGACGGCGGCAACTCGGCGGAGACGGTCACCTCGCTCACCCGCGAGGCAGGCTTCGGCGACGAGGTCAAGCGCCGCATCATGCTCGGCACCTACGCGCTCAGCTCGGGCTACTACGACGCCTACTACGGCAGCGCCCAGAAGGTCCGCACGCTGATCACGCGCGACTTCGAGAAGGCCTTCGAGCAGGTCGACGTGATCGTCTCGCCGACCACGCCGACCACCGCCTTCCCGATCGGCGAGCGCGCCGACGACCCGATGGCGATGTACCTCGCCGACCTGTGCACCATCCCCACCAACCTGGCGGGCAACGCGGCCATGTCGCTGCCCTGCGGACTCGCCCCGGAGGACAACCTCCCGGTCGGTCTGCAGATCATCGCCCCGGCGATGCAGGACGACCGTCTGTACAAGGTCGGAGCGGCCGTCGAGGCCGCCTTCGTGGAAAAGTGGGGGCACCCGCTCCTCGAGGAGGCTCCGTCGCTGTGAACTCGCTGAAGAAGGCCAAGGGCTTCAAGAAGTCCCGCAACGGGACGTACCTGTCCATCGCCACCACCGCCTTCGGTGCCGTGACGGTCGTCAAGCAGATCCGCAGGGCCCGTCAGGAGAGCGACACGCTGCGGCTGCTGGACGCCGCCGTCTCCGGTGTCGCCATCGTGACCGGCATCGCCCTGCTGCTGCGCGACCTGAAGCAGCTGGGCGACGACGACGTCCTGCTGGGCTGAGAGGGAAGTTACACCGTGACCACCACGACCGACCTGGTGTCGTACGAGGACGCGCTGGCGTCCTACGACCCCGTCATGGGCCTCGAGGTCCATGTCGAACTCGGCACCAACACCAAGATGTTCTGCGGCTGTTCGACCGCGCTGGGCGCGGAGCCGAACACCCAGACCTGCCCGATCTGCCTCGGCATGCCCGGCGCCCTCCCGGTCGTCAACGCGACCGGCGTGGAGTCGGCGATCCGGATCGGTCTCGCGCTGAACTGCGAGATCGCCGAGTGGTGCCGCTTCGCCCGGAAGAACTACTTCTATCCGGACATGCCGAAGAACTTCCAGACCTCCCAGTACGACGAGCCGATCGCCTTCAACGGCTACCTCGACGTGCAGCTGGAGGACGGGGAGACCTTCCGCGTCGAGATCGAGCGCGCCCACATGGAGGAGGACACCGGCAAGTCGACGCACGTCGGCGGTGCCACCGGCCGCATCCACGGCGCCTCCCACTCGCTGCTGGACTACAACCGGGCCGGCATCCCGCTGATCGAGATCGTCACCAAGCCCATCGAGGGCGCCGGCGAGCGCGCCCCCGAGGTCGCCCGGGCGTACGTGCGCGAGTTGCGCGAGCTCATCCGTGCCCTCGGGGTGTCCGAGGCCCGCATGGACAAGGGCCAGATGCGCTGCGACGTCAACCTGTCGCTGCGCCCGCACGGCCGGGAGAAGTTCGGCACCCGCAGCGAGACCAAGAACGTCAACTCGCTGCGCTCCGTGGAGCGCGCCGCCCGCTTCGAGATCCAGCGCCACGCGGCGGTGCTGTCCTCGGGCGGCACCATCGTGCAGGAGACCCGCCACTTCCACGAGGACACCGGGTCGACGACCTCGGGCCGCGTGAAGGAGGAGGCGGAGGACTACCGCTACTTCCCCGAGCCGGACCTGGTCCCGGTCGCCCCGTCCCGCGAGTGGGTCGAGGAGATCCGTGCCCAGCTGCCGGAGATGCCGCTGGCCCGCCGCAACCGGCTGCGCGAGGAATGGGGCGTGTCGGCCACCGACATGCAGGCCATCCTCAACGCCGGCGCGCTGGACCTGATCGTCGGGACCATCGACGCCGGCGCCGACGCGGCCTCCGCCCGCAAGTGGTGGATGGGCGAACTGGCCCGCAGCGCCAACGAGGCGGGTGTCGCGCCCGAGCAGCTGGCGATCACCCCCGCCCAGGTGGCGCGGGTGTCCGAGCTGGTCGCCAAGGGCGAGCTCAACGACAAGCTGGCCCGCCAGGTCATCGAGGGCGTGCTGGCCGGCGAGGGCGCGCCGGACGAGGTCGTGGAGAAGCGCGGCCTGAAGGTCGTCTCCGACGAGGGCGCGCTCGGCGCGGCCGTGGACGAGGCGATCGCCGGCAACCCGGGCGTCGCGGACAAGATCCGCGGCGGCAAGGTGGCGGCGGCCGGCGCGCTGGTGGGCGCCGTCATGAAGGCCACCCGTGGCCAGGCCGACGCGGCCCGCGTCAAGGAGCTCATCCTCGAGAAGCTCGGCGTCTCCGAGGGCTGACGCCAGGTCGCGCACGCTGAGGCGCCCCGGACCCGAGCGGTCCGGGGCGCCTTCGTGTGCGGGCGGGGCCGGCGCCCTCAGACCCGCTCCTCCGGGAGCCGCAGGACGCAGAGGAAGGTCAGCGCCATCAGCCCCGCTCCGCACAGCAGCGTGGTGCGGAACCCGTGCGTGGCCGGCAGGAGCAGCGCGAAGAGCGCCGTCCCCGCGCCGGCGGCGAGGCGGCTCACCACGTTGAGCAGGGTGGTTCCCCCGGCCGTCTCCGGCCCGGACAGCCCACGGGTGGCCGCCGTCATCAACGGCATGTTGACCAGCCCCACCCCGACCCCCAGCAGGC
>NZ_JBRIOU010000004.1:219509-225770 GCF_053474865.1 Streptomyces sp. CO7 | reverse complement strand
CCACCCAGCCGTGGGGAACCCGGTCCTCGCCCGAGGCCATGGCGAGGGCCGTGTACGCGCAGACCGTCAGCACGATGCCGGGCAACGCGAGTCTCCGGGCCGGCAGCCGGTCGGCGACACGGCCGGACAGCTGCATCACGGTGCCGCTGCACAGGAACTGTGGCGCCATCAGCAGCCCGGTCGCGGTCCCGCTCAGTCCACGCTCCTGCTGCCAGTACAGCGGTACCGCCATCAGGAGCCCGAAGTAGGCCGCCGAGAACGGCACCATGGCCGCGACCGCCCGGCCGAACGCGGGCCGGGCGAGCAGCCGCAGGTCCAGCAGGGCGTGCCGGCCGGCCCGCAGCGCCCGGACCGCGAAGACGGCGACCATCGAGCCGCCCACGAGAACGGGGAGCAGCGTGCCGGGCGCCGCGAGCGTACCGGTCTCGCCGGCCACGGTCAGGCCGTAGAACAGGGCGGCCAGGCCGGGGGAGAGGGTGAGCAGGCCCGGCAGGTCCAGTGGGCGGCGCACCGGATCCCGGTCGCCGCCCGGGACGAGCCGGGCGCCCAGTACCAGGGTGAGGACGCCCACCGGCAGATTGACCAGGAAGATCCAGCGCCAGGACAGCACGTCGACGAGGACACCGCCGAGCACCGGCCCGGTCATCGGGCCGATCAGCACGGGGATGCTCAGGACGGCCATCGCCGTGCCCTTGCGCCCGGCGGGGACGGCGCGCAGCAGGACGGTCATGGCCACCGGGACGATCAGTCCGCCGCCCGCCCCCTGCAGCACCCGGAAGGCGATCAGCGCCCCGGCGTCCCCCGCGAGGCCGCACAGGCCCGAGCCGGCGGTGAACAGCGCGACGGAGGTCAGGAAGACGCGCCTGCTGCCCCACCGGCCGACCGCCCAACCGGTGACCGGGAGGACGGCGGCCAGCGCCAGGGCGTAACCGGTGACCACCCACTGGACGACGGTCAGCGGGCTCCCGAACGACGTCCCCAGACGGGGCAGGGCCACGTTCACGATGGTCAGGTCGAGGACGGTCATGAACGAACCCAGGACCAGGACACCGGCCATGGCCAGGACCTGCCGGGGGACGGCGGGCAGCGGGGCGGCGGCCCGGGCGGTCCCGGGCCGCCGCACGAGGGCGGCCATCGCGGTCAGTCCGCCCGGTACGGCACGGTCGCCCGCCCGGTGCGCAAGGCGCGTCCCCACCAGACGAGTTGGTCGAGCATCGCCTTGGCGGATCCTTCGGGGACGGTGGGGTCGTGCGGTGCGCCGTCCTCCCCGAACTGCTCCCAGGCCAGGTGGAAACTGACCGTGTCGCGCACCGTCGTCGCGTGCAACTCGGCGAACACCTGCCGCAGTTGCTCGACGGCGCGCAGCCCTCCGGCGAAGCCGCCGTAGGAGACGAAGCCGACCGGCTTGGCCTGCCACTCGTCGCGGTAGCGGTCGATCGCCAGCTTGAGGGGAGCCGGGAAGCTGTGGTTGTACTCCGGAGTGACGACGACGAACGCGTCGGCGGCGGCGAGGCGTTCGTCGAGGCCCTCGCCGCCGGGGTGGTCGGCGAGGTCGGCCGGATCGAGGACGAGGTCGTCACGTTGTGCGGCCAGCCGGAGGAACCAGTTCGTGACCACGGGGGCGAAGCGGCCCTCCCGGGTGGAGCCGGTCAGGACGAGGACCCGTAACGGGGCGGAGAGGTGAGAAGTCATGCCCAGAAAGTACAACGAGCGTTGTAGAAAATGCAACGGTCGTTGTATTTCTCTCGGCGGCCGATACCGTGTGCGCCAGGACGGCGAAAGGGCGGGCGTGGTGGGCGAGCGGCGGACCGGCAAGTGGCAGGCGATCGTGCAGGGCGCCGCCAGGGTGTTCGGGCGGGACGGCTACGCGCGCGCGAGCATCGACGTCATCGCGCAGGAGGCGGCGGTGTCCACCCGCACGATCTACAACCACTTCCCCGGCGGGAAGGCCGAGTTGTTCCGCACCGTCCTGCTGGAGGGCTGTGAGCGGGTGGTCCGGGCGCAGATCGACGCCATCGACCGCAGACTCCACAAGATCACCGATCTGGAGGCGGACCTGGCGGCGTTCGCCCACGCCTGGCAGGAGCCCAAGTCCCTCCCCTCCGAACACTTCGCCGTCGTCCGGCAGATGCAGGCCGAGGCGGGACGGCTGCCGGCCGAGTTCCTCGAGACCTGGCGTGCCGCCGGACCGGACCGCTCCCGTGCCGCGCTGGGCGAGCGGTTCCGTGAACTGGCCGACGAGGGGTGGTTCGAGGCCCCGGACCCCGGACAGGCCGCGATGCACTTCCTGCTGCTCACCGGCACCGAGATCAGCAGCCGGACGCACCTGGGCGCCGTTCCCATGCCGGAGGCCGAGCGCGAGGCGCTGGTCACCGCGGGGGTGCGGGCCTTCCTGTACGGCTACCTGCCGCGCGCCACCCGCCCGGAGCGGTGAGGCGCGCGGCAGGTAGCCGTCAGGTGACCCGGAGTTCCAGGACGCGGTCGTCGCCGTCGCGCGGCTCCCCGCGGGTGTCGGTGTTGGAGGTGACCAGCCACAACCGGTCCCCGCCCGCCGCGACCACCGTCCGCAGACGGCCGTACTTCTCCTCCAGGAAGGACTGCGGCTTCGCCGACGCCCTGGTGCCGTCCAGCGGGATCCGCCACAACCGCTCGCCCCGCAGCCCGGCCAGCCACAGCGAACCCTCGGCGTAGGCCAAGCCGCTGGGCGAGGCGTCCTCGGTGCGCCACTGGGCGAGCGGGTCGCGGAACTCCGGGCCGCCGCCCTTGCCCTCCTGCTCGGGCCAGCCGTAGTTGCCGCCCGGCACGATCTGGTTCACCTCGTCCCAGGTGTCCTGCCCGAACTCCGCCGCGAACAGGCGCTGCTTGCCGTCGAAGGCCAGGCCCTGCACGTTGCGGTGACCCCACGAGAAGACGGGGGAGTCCGGGAAGGGATTGCCCGGCGCGGGCTCGCCCTCCGGGGTCAGCCGGAGGATCTTGCCGCCGAGCGACTCCCGGTCCTGCGCCAGCGGCCGGTCGCCCGCCTCACCGGTGCCGACGTACAGCAGCTTGTCCGGCCCGAAGGCGATGCGTCCGCCGTTGTGCACGAAGGCCTTGGGGATGCCCCGGAACACCGTGTCCGGCTCGCCCAGTTGCTCTCCCGCCGGCCGGTCCGGGCGGTAGAGCATCCGCACGATCCGGTTGTCGGAGGCCGAGGTGAAGTAGGCGTAGAGGTAGTGGTCCGAGGAGAAGCCCGGGGACAGCGCCAGCCCGAGCAGCCCGCCCTCGCCCTCGGGGGACACCCCCGGCACCTCGCCGACCTCGCTCTTCCTGCCGTTCCTGGTGTCGATCCGGGTGATCGTCCCCTCGTCGCGGGAGGCGACCAGCAGCGCGTCGTCGCCGAGCGCCGCCACACCCCAGGGCGACTTCAGCCCGGTGGCGACCGTCCGCACCACCTCCACCGACCCCTTCGCCCCAGGCGTCCTCGGGCCCGGGCTCGCCGACGGCGAGGGAGCCGCCGCCGCGCTGCTCCCGGACGTGGGGGACGGCCCGTTCCCGCTCCCGTCACCGGAGGAGCAGCCGGCCGTCATCAGGAGCGCGGACGTGGCCAGGGCGGCGGCCGCGGCGGTTGGACGTCGCACGGGGAGGTCCCTTCGGTCGGGTCGGTCACGGCGGGGGCGTAGCGGTACCGCACGGGTTTCGGGCCCACCCTGTCCTACACCCGACGGCCGCCGAAAGTTCCCGCACCGCGCGCACCGCGCCGACCGCGCCGGGTCCTCCGCGCGGACCGCGCCGACCGCGCCGGGTCCTCCGCGCGGACCGCGCCGACCGCGTCGGATGCTCCGCGCCGACCGCGCGCGTTCAGTCCAGCGCCGCCGGCAGGTCCCGCAGCTCCGCGAGGTCCTCGGCGGTGAGCCGCAGCGCGGCCGCCGCCGCGTTCTGCCCGGCCCAGCGTTCCTGCTTGGTGCCCGGCACCGCCACCACGTGCGGCCCCTGCGCGAGCACCCACGCAAGGGCCACCTGCGCCGGGGTCACGTCCTGCCCGTGCCGCGCGGCGACCCGGCGCAGCCCGGCGACGATCGGCTGGTTGGCGGCCATCATCTCCGCGGTGAACCTCGGGTGGCGGGCCCGCGCGTCGTCCGGCTCGAAGCCCTCGCCCGGGGTGAGCGTGCCGGTGAGGTAGCCGCTGCCCAGCGGGGTCGCGGCCAGGAACGCGACCCCGTGCCCCGTGCACCAGGGCAGCAGGGTCTCCAGCGCCTCCCGCGACCAGACGGACAGCTCCGCCTCGACCGCGGTCACCGGGAACACCCGCTGCAGCCGGCTCAGCTGCTCCAGCGTCCCCCGGTGAGGTCTCGCCCCCGGCCGCCGACCGGAGCGGGCGCCGCCCACCGCGCACAGCCCGAGCGAGCGGACCTTGCCCTCGCGCACCAGCTCGGCCATGGCGCCCCAGGTCTCCTCGACCGGGACCTCGGGATCCGCGCGGTGCAGCTGGTACAGGTCGATCACGTCGGTCTGCAGCCGCCGCAGCGAGGCGTCGCAGGCCCGCTTCACGTAGCCGGGACGGCCGTTGGCGACCAGATGCCCCTCGCCGACCAGCAGCCCCACCTTGGTGGAGACGAACGCCTCGGAGCGGCGCTCCTTGAGCACGCGGCCCAGCAACAGCTCGTTGGTGAACGGCCCGTACATGTCGGCCGTGTCGAGGAGCATGGCTCCGCCGCCCAGGTCCAGGGCCCGGTGCACGGCGCGCAGCGACTCCCCGCCGCGCTGCCGAGAGGTGCTGTACGCCCAGCTCATCGGCATGCACCCCAGCCCGACGGCGCCGACCTCGAGCGTCGTCGAGCCCATCCTCCTGCGCTCCACCTGCCCGCGACCCTCCCTAGGCCTGCCCTGCCCGCCACCGCACGCGGGATCCCAACCTAACGTCTGCCGTCCGGCGTCACTCACCTAGCCTCGGGGCATGACTGCTGAAGTGTGGCTGCCCTACCGCGAGGACGAACTGGAAGGACTGCCGGAGGGCCTCGTCCCCCGGTTCTGGGACGGCCAGGACGCGTACCCGGCGGACCCCGCGGCCTGCGTCCTCTATGTCGTGCCGTACCTCAAGCCCGGTTCCGTGGCCGTCCGCCCGATGCCGGAGATGACCTCGCTCAAGGTGGTGCAGACGCTGTCGGCCGGCATCGACCACATCGAGGCGGGACTCGCCTCGCTGCCCGGCGGCGTCCAGGTCTGCAACGCCCGGGGCGTCCACGACGCCAGCACCGCGGAGCTCACCCTGGCCCTGATCCTCGCCCAGCTGCGCGGCATCCCCGACTTCGCGCGCGCCCAGGAGCGGGGGGAGTGGCTGAACGGTTTCCGGCCCGCGCTCGCCGACCGGACCGTGCTGATCGTCGGCTACGGGGCCATCGGCTCGGCGGTCGAGGACCGGCTCGTGCCCTTCGAACCCGCGCGGGTGGTGCGCGTCGCGCGCTCCGCCCGCGCCACGGTGCGCGGACCGGTGCATCCGCTCCCCGAGCTCCCGGGGCTCCTGCCGGAGGCGGACGTGGTGGTACTGCTCACCCCGCTCACCGGGGCCACGCGGGGCCTGGTGGACGCGAAGTTCCTGGCGGGGATGAAGGACGGGGCCCTGCTGGTGAACGTCTCGCGCGGTCCGGTGGTGGACACCGATGCCCTGCTCGCGGAGGTGCGGACCGGCCGGCTCCGGGCCGCCCTGGACGTCACGGACCCCGAGCCGCTGCCGCCCGGCCACCCCCTGTGGACCGCGCCCGGCGTCCTGATCAGCCCCCATGTCGGCGGCCCCACCAGTGCGTTCGCCCCGAGGGCCAAGAGGCTGCTGGTGGACCAGTTGTCACGGTTCGCCGACGGACGCCCCCTGCGCAATGTGATGCTGACGACCGGTCCCTGACGCATGGTTCGCTCCGCTTCGGGTACTCTCCGCTGTCCTGTGGATGCGGAACGTTCCGAACTTCCGTACGTCATCACGGAGAGTAGATGAAGTATGTCCCTGAGTGACGATGCTGGTGTATCGTCACTCGGGGGCTGCGCCGCGCACCGGGGCGCCGGAGAGGATCTGGACCGAACTGCGAGGGGGGCGACGGGCGATGTACGGCCGAGCGACCGGACCACGGACCCATCATGCCGCGGCCTGCCGCGCCGCGACCCGCAACTCGGCGCCGCAGGGCCGCCGTCGGCGACCCTCGTGCGCGACGGCGCACGCCCGGGCCTTCCGCCGCCGATCGAGTGCCGCCCGCCGCCCCGGCGCCTGCGGGGGGCCCCGGTGAGCTCCCCCTC
>NZ_JBRIOU010000004.1:218381-219409 GCF_053474865.1 Streptomyces sp. CO7 | reverse complement strand
GCTCCCCCTCCCTCTCCCCGCCCGTGCTCGACGGCGGAGGGTGCGCGGCCCCTGAGCCGCGACTGCCGTCGGTCGCGTCCGTCCCGTCCCGGACGGAGACCGGGCTGCGCCGGGCCGCGGCGCTGGCGCCGCTGCTCCTCCTCGCCGTTGTGTGCGCGGGCTACGCGCTGGGCTCCGCGGTCGGCTGGGGCTCGCCCCGCGCGGCCCTGGTGATGGGGGACTTCGGTCTGAGCGCCGCCGGCGCGGCCGCGGCCGTCTCCTGCTTCCTCTACTCCCGCCGCCAGGGCGACGAGGTCCGCCCGGCCTGGCTGCTGTTCGCCCTCTCCTCGGCCATGGCCAGTCTGGGCAACCTCGTCTGGGGCTGGTACGAGGTCGTGCTCCGGGCGGAGATGCCGCGGCCCAGCCTCGCCGACCTCTTCTTCCTGTGCTTCGCCCCGCCCGCCATCCTCGGCCTGCTGATGCTGGCGCGGCGCCCGCTGACCAGGGCGGGCTGGGTCTGCCTGGTGCTCGACGCCTGGCTGATCGGGGGCTCGCTGCTGACGCTCTCCTGGAGTCTGGCCCTGAGCCGCAAGGCCGGGGCCGCCGACCAGGGCGTCGCGCACGCCGCCTTCCAACTGGCCTATCCGATACTGGACATCGCGCTGGTGAGCGTGGTCCTCGCGCTGCACTTCCGGCGCACCGCGGCCAACCGCGTCGCCGTCAACACCGCGGTCGGCGCCCTCGCGCTGACCGTGGTCTGCGACGCCCTGTTCACCTCGCCGCTGCTCCACCAGAGCTACCGTTCCGGGCAGTTGCTCGACGCCGGCTGGTTCGCCGGCTCGCTGCTGCTCGCCTACGCCCCCTGGGCCGCGGCCTCCTCGCGCGAGCAGGACGGCCGCGGTGGCGACCGGCCGAGCCGGGGCGGGCGCAGGTGGTGGTCCGGGCCGTCGCCGTCGCCGAGGCGCCGCGCGGCCGGGGCGGAACCACCGGGCGAGCCCGCCCCGGCCGCGCGGCGCCTCGGCGACGGCGACGGCCCGGACCACCACCTG
>NZ_JBRIOU010000004.1:216523-218281 GCF_053474865.1 Streptomyces sp. CO7 | reverse complement strand
GCCCCTGCCCCTCCACCCCAGGTCTCCCGGCGCCGGGTGCGGAGGCCGGCTACTACGAGCCGACGCGGCCCATAGCGGGATCGCTGGCCGCGCTGCTGCCCTACCTGGCCGCCGCCGTCTGCACCCTGGGCATCCTCTACAACGTCCTGGCCGGCCGCAGCGTGGACCAGGTCGTGCTGCTCACCGCGGGTGCCGTGGTCCTGGCGCTGCTCGTCCGGCAGGGCATCATGCTGATGGACAACATGGCGCTCACCCAGAAGCTGGCCGAGAAGGAGAACCACTTCCGGTCCCTGGTGCAGGGCTCCAGCGACGTCATCATGATCGCGGCGCCGACCGGCCGCCTGAAGTACGTCAGCGACGCCTCCCAGGGCGTCTACGGCCTCCGTCCGCAGGAGCTGGTCGGCCGTGAGCTGGCGGCGCTGATCCACCCCGAGGACCTGCCGGGCGTCCTGCACGAGCTGCGCCGCTTCCTGGCCGCCGGCCCTCCCGCCGACCCCACCACCCGGATCGAGTACCGGTTCCGGTCCGGCGGCGGAGGCTGGCTCAACGTCGAATCGACGGTCAACCGGCACCAGGGCGGCCTCATCCTCAACAGCCGGGACGTCACCGAACGCGTCCGCCTGCAGGCCCAGTTGCAGCACAACGCGGAACACGACCCGCTCACCGACCTGCCCAACCGGGCCCTGTTCACCCGGCGCGTCGGGCAGGCGCTCGCCGGCCGCCGGACCTCCGACCAGGGCACCGCGGTGCTCTTCATCGACCTCGACGGCTTCAAGGCGGTCAACGACACCATCGGCCACCAGGCCGGGGACGAGCTCCTGGTCCAGGCGGCCCGCCGGCTGCACGAGGCCGTGCGCAAGGGCGACACCGCCGCCCGGCTCGGCGGGGACGAGTTCGCCGCGCTGATCATCGGAGACGGCGTCAGCGACCGGGCCGCCCGCGAGCGGCACATCGTGGAACTGGCCGACCGGCTGCGGCTGCGGCTCTCCCAGCCGTACGACATCGAGGGCAACGACGTCCGGGTGGCCGCCTCCATCGGCGTCGCCTTCGCGGAGCCGGGCCTCGGCGCGGGCGAACTCCTGCGCAACGCGGACCTGGCGATGTACCGGGCCAAGGCGGCCGGCAAGGACCGGGTCGAGCTGTACGCGCCCCAGATGCAGCAGGACGTGGTGCGCCGGGCCGAGGTCGCCGCCCGGCTGCGCACCGCCCTGCACCGCAAGGAGTTCGCGCTCCTGCACCAGCCGGTGGTGGCGCTGTCCGACGGCCGGATCACGGCCCTGTCGGCGCAGGCCCGCTGGCGGTCGGGGCAGGGCTCGCTCTTCACCCCCGCGGAGTTCCTGCGGGTCGCCGAGGAGGGCGACCGGACGGCGGCGCTCGGCCGCTGGATGCTGGAGGAGGCCGTCGTCCAGGCCGCCGACCGGTCCCGCGCCGGCCTGCGCACGTCGGTCGCGGTCCGCATGGCGGCCCGGCGCCTGCTGGACCGGTCGCAGACGACGCTCACCTCCATAGAGGAACTGCTGACCCGGCACGGGCTCGCGCCCGGGTCCCTGATGATCGAGCTCACCCAGCTCGGACCCGGCATCGCCCTGGACGAGCTGGAGAGCCGGCTGAAGGTGCTGCGCCGCCTCGGCGTCCGCTTCGCCCTGGACGGCTTCGGCACGGGCTTCGGCGGCGTCACGGCGCTGCGGCGCCTGCCGGTGGAGGTCATCAAGCTCGACCATGCTCCGGTCGAGCTTGATGACCTCCACCGGCAGGCGC
>NZ_JBRIOU010000004.1:207629-216423 GCF_053474865.1 Streptomyces sp. CO7 | reverse complement strand
GTGGAGGTCATCAAGCTCGACCGGAGCATGGTCGAGGGCGTGCTGGAGTCGGCCCGCCTCTACAAGATCACCAGCGGCCTGCTGAGGATCGCCGCCGATCTCGGGATGCAGACGGTGGCCGACGGCGTGGACCTGCCCGACCAGGTGAGCGTGCTGCGGGCCATGGGCTGCACCCACGGCATGGGCGGTGCCTTCTCCGCGCCGCTGGACGAGTACCGCATCCGCCGGGCGCTCGCCGAGGGGCGCTGTCCGGTGCCGCCCGACGTCGTCCGGCACGGCGCGGGCGGCAGCGGCAGGCCCGGCGGCTCCGGGGCGCACCGCGCCTCCTCCGCGGGCCGGACGGCGCCGTCCGGGGCCGGTCCGGGCGGGGGCCCCGGCAACCGCTCTCCGCTGCCTCCCGCGCGGGCCGGGGGAGTGCCGTACGGGGGCTGGCAGTACGGCGGTCTTCGGCCACATAGTGAGACCGTCGTCCCACCCACTTGACACCCGACAGGCGTCGGGGGGAGGGTCAAGGTCATGCGCACCCGAATTCTCGTACTTGGACAGCGCGTCGGCTGAGCTGGACCTCCGGAGGAGAACCGGAGATCCAGCGCCCTACCGCCCGACGCGCTCCCCTCGCTTGCCTCACGGCACGAGGGGTTTTTTGTTGCACGGGGGCGACGCGCCCAGAGAACAGAACTCGCGAACAGCTCGCACACACCACCTCGCATCGAGAAGAGAATGCCGATGACCGAGCAGGCCACCGGGGCCCACCATCCGCAGCCGCGGCCCCGCAACGGAGGACTCCAGCAGTCGCCGACCGAGCACGTCACGGGCGCCCAGTCGCTCATCCGCTCGCTCGAGGAGGTAGGGGTCGACACGGTCTTCGGCATTCCCGGCGGCACGATCCTTCCGGCGTACGACCCGATGATGGACTCCACCCGGGTGCGCCACGTCCTGGTCCGGCACGAGCAGGGCGCCGGCCACGCGGCCACCGGCTACGCGCAGGCCACCGGCAAGGTCGGTGTCTGCATGGCCACCTCGGGGCCGGGCGCCACCAACCTGGTCACCCCGATCGCCGACGCCAACATGGACTCCGTGCCGCTGGTCGCGATCACCGGGCAGGTCGTGTCCGCGGCGATCGGCACGGACGCCTTCCAGGAGGCGGACATCGTCGGCATCACCATGCCGATCACCAAGCACAGCTTCCTGGTCACCCGCGCCGAGGAGATCCCCCGGGTCATCGCCGAGGCCTTCCACATCGCCTCCACCGGCCGCCCCGGCCCGGTCCTGGTCGACATCCCGAAGGACATCCTCCAGACGAAGACCACCTTCTCCTGGCCCCCGGCCGTCGACCTGCCGGGCTACCGGCCGGTGACCAAGCCGCACGCCAAGCAGATCCGCGAGGCCGCCCGGCTGATCACCTCGGCGAAGCGCCCCGTGCTCTACGTCGGCGGCGGCGTCCTCAAGGCCGGCGCCACCGCCGAGCTGAAGGTGCTCGCGGAGCTGACCGGGGCGCCGGTCACCACCACGCTGATGGCGTTGGGCGCGTTCCCCGACAGCCACCCGCAGCACCTGGGCATGCCCGGCATGCACGGCTCGGTCGCCGCGGTCACCGCGCTGCAGAAGGCCGACCTGATCGTCGCCCTCGGCGCCCGCTTCGACGACCGCGTCACCGGCAAGCTGGACAGCTTCGCCCCGTACGCGAAGATCGTCCACGCGGACATCGACCCGGCGGAGATCGGCAAGAACCGCGAGGCGGACGTCCCGATCGTCGGCGACGCCCGCGAGGTGATCGCCGACCTGGTCCAGGCCGTGCAGAAGGAGCACTCCGAGGGCCACCGCGCCGACCTGGGCGCCTGGTGGGCGGACCTCGACCGGTGGCGGGAGAACTACCCGCTGGGCTACGAGCTGCCCTCCGACGGCTCGCTCTCCCCGCAGCAGGTCATCGAGCGGATCGGGCAGCTCGCCCCCGAGGGCACGATCTTCACCGCGGGCGTCGGCCAGCACCAGATGTGGGCGGCCCACTTCCTGCAGCACGAGACCCCGGCCACCTGGCTGAACTCCGGCGGCGCCGGGACGATGGGCTACGCGGTCCCCGCCGCGATGGGCGCCAAGGCCGGCCGGCCGGAGCGCGCGGTCTGGGCGATCGACGGAGACGGCTGCTTCCAGATGACCAACCAGGAGCTCACCACCTGCGCCCTGAACGACATCCCGATCAAGGTCGCCGTCATCAACAACGGCGCGCTGGGGATGGTCCGCCAGTGGCAGACGCTCTTCTACAACCAGCGCTACTCCAACACCGTGCTGCACTCCGGTCCCGGCGCCGACCAGAAGGGCCCGAGCGCCGGCACCCGGGTCCCGGACTTCGTCAAGCTGTCCGAGGCGATGGGCTGCTACGCGATCCGCTGCGAGTCGCCCGAGGACCTCGACAAGGTCATCGAGGAGGCCAACTCCATCAACGACCGTCCCGTCGTCGTGGACTTCATCGTCCACGAGGACGCGATGGTCTGGCCGATGGTCGCGGCCGGCACCTCCAACGACGAGATCATGGCCGCCCGGGACGTCCGCCCCGACTTCGGCGACAACGAAGAGTGATGGGACGAGGAACACCTGACATGTCGAAGCACACGCTCTCCGTCCTGGTGCAGAACACCCCGGGCATCCTGGCGCGGATCGCCGCGCTCTTCTCCCGCCGCGGGTTCAACATCGACTCGCTCGCCGTGGGCGTCACCGAGCACCCCGACATCTCCCGCATCACCATCGTGGTCGGCGTCGAGGACCTGCCGCTCGAGCAGGTCACCAAGCAGCTCAACAAGCTGGTCAACGTCCTGAAGATCGTCGAGCTGGACCCGGTCCAGTCGGTCCGGCGCCAGCTGGTCCTGGTCAAGGTGCGCGCGGACAACGAGACCCGTTCGCAGATCACCCAGATCGTCGACCTGTTCCGCGCCAAGACGGTGGACGTCTCCCCGGAGGCCGTCACCATCGAGGCGACCGGCGGCAGCGACAAGCTCGAGGCCATGCTCCGGATGCTGGAGCCCTACGGCATCAAGGAGCTGGTGCAGTCCGGGACGATCGCCATAGGGCGCGGCGCGCGGTCGATCACCGACCGCTCGCTGCGCGCCGTCGAGCGCGCCTCCTGAGCTGCTCCGCTTCCCAGGAACCACCGGCTCGCCCGCATGGCGAGACCGTCAACCCTCTTCCGCCGCCCGGTCATACGCTGGGCGCAGCACCTGTGACACAACTAGGAGTGAACCGAAGTGGCCGAGCTGTTCTACGACGCCGATGCCGACCTGTCCATCATCCAGGGCCGCAAGGTCGCGGTCATCGGCTACGGCAGCCAGGGCCACGCCCACGCCCTGTCGCTGCGTGACTCGGGTGTCGACGTCCGTGTCGGTCTGCACGAGGGCTCCAGGTCCAAGGCGAAGGCCGAGGAGCAGGGCCTGCGCGTGGTCACCCCGGCCGAGGCCGCGGCCGAGGCCGACGTCGTGATGATCCTGGTCCCGGACCCGATCCAGTCGCAGGTCTACGAGGAGTCCATCAAGGACAATTTGAAGGACGGCGACGCGCTGTTCTTCGGCCACGGCTTCAACATCCGGTTCGGCTTCATCAAGGCCCCGGCCGGCGTCGACATCTGCATGGTCGCCCCCAAGGGCCCGGGCCACCTGGTGCGCCGTCAGTACGAGGAGGGCCGCGGCGTCCCGTGCATCGCGGCCGTCGAGCAGGACGCCAGCGGCAACGCCTTCGCGCTCGCCCTGTCGTACGCCAAGGCGATCGGCGGCACCCGCGCCGGCGTCATCAAGACGACCTTCACCGAGGAGACCGAGACCGACCTGTTCGGCGAGCAGGCCGTGCTCTGCGGCGGCACCGCGGCGCTGGTCAAGGCGGGCTTCGAGACCCTCACCGAGGCGGGCTACCAGCCGGAGATCGCCTACTTCGAGTGCCTCCACGAGCTGAAGCTGATCGTCGACCTCATGTACGAGGGCGGCCTGGAGAAGATGCGCTGGTCGGTCTCCGAGACCGCCGAGTGGGGCGACTACGTCACCGGCCCGCGGATCATCACCGACGCCACCAAGGCCGAGATGAAGAAGGTCCTCGCCGAGATCCAGGACGGCACCTTCGCGCAGCAGTGGATGGACGAGTACCACGGCGGTCTGAAGAAGTACAACGAGTACAAGGACCAGGACTCCCAGCACCTGCTGGAGACCACCGGCAAGGAGCTGCGCAAGCTCATGAGCTGGGTGGACGAGGAGGCCTGAGCCGCCCGGCGGGGCCGGAGCACCGCTCCGGCCCCGTTCTCCCGTCCGTGCGGAAACCGCACGGACGGGTGATCCTTCCGCAGGGGCGCGGGACGACGACCGGGGCCCCACTACACTGCACTGCATACGCGTCAGGCCCACAGCGTCGTGCGTCTTCCACGCGGCTAGCACCCCTCCACGCCTGCGGCCGTCGGGACGGCCGTCCGCAACGCAATTGAGGACTCACGTGAGCTCGAAACCTGTCGTACTCATCGCTGAAGAGCTGTCGCCCGCCACTGTCGACGCGCTCGGTCCGGACTTCGAGATCCGGCACTGCAACGGAGCCGACCGGGGCGAACTGCTCCCGGCCATCGCCGACGTCGACGCGATCCTGATCCGCTCGGCCACCAAGGTCGACGCCGAGGCCATCGCCGCCGCGTCCCGCCTGAAGGTCGTCGCCCGCGCGGGCGTCGGCCTCGACAACGTCGACGTCTCCGCCGCCACCAAGGCCGGCGTGATGGTCGTCAACGCCCCCACCTCGAACATCGTGACCGCGGCCGAGCTGGCCTGCGGCCTGCTCCTCGCCACGGCCCGCAACATCCCGCAGGCCAACGCCGCGCTCAAGAACGGCGAGTGGAAGCGGAACAAGTACACCGGCGTCGAGCTGGCGGAGAAGACCCTCGGCGTGGTGGGCCTCGGCCGCATCGGCGCCCTGGTCGCCCAGCGGATGTCGGCCTTCGGCATGAAGGTCGTCGCCTACGACCCGTACGTGCAGCCCGCCCGGGCCGCGCAGATGGGCGTGAAGGTGCTGACGCTGGACGAGCTGCTCGAGGTCTCCGACTTCATCACCGTCCACCTCCCCAAGACCCCCGAGACGCTGGGCCTGATCGGCGACGAGGCGCTGCGCAAGGTCAAGCCGACGGTGCGCATCGTCAACGCCGCGCGCGGCGGCATCGTCGACGAGGAGGCGCTGTACTCGGCGCTCAAGGAGGGCCGGGTCGCCGGCGCCGGCCTCGACGTCTACGCGAAGGAGCCCTGCACGGACTCCCCGCTCTTCGAGTTCGACCAGGTCGTCTCCACCCCGCACCTCGGCGCGTCCACGGACGAGGCGCAGGAGAAGGCCGGCATCGCCGTCGCCCGCTCGGTGCGCCTGGCGCTCGCGGGCGAGCTGGTGCCGGACGCGGTCAACGTCCAGGGCGGCGTGATCGCCGAGGACGTCAAGCCGGGTCTGCCGCTGGCCGAGCGGCTGGGCCGCATCTTCACGGCGCTGGCCGGCGAGGTCGCGGTGCGGCTCGACGTCGAGGTGTACGGCGAGATCACCCAGCACGACGTCAAGGTGCTGGAACTCTCGGCGCTCAAGGGCGTGTTCGAGGACGTCGTCGAGGACACCGTCTCCTACGTCAACGCCCCGCTGTTCGCGCAGGAGCGCGGCGTCGAGGTGCGGCTGACCACCAGCTCCGAGTCCCCGGACTTCCGGAACGTGGTCACCGTCCGCGGCACCCTGGGCAACGGCGCGGAGGTGTCGGTCTCCGGCACGCTGGCCGGGCCGAAGCACCACCAGAAGCTCGTCGCCGTCGGCGAGTTCGACGTGGACCTGGCGCTCACCGACCACATGGTGGTGCTGCGTTACGCGGACCGGCCCGGCGTGGTCGGCACGGTCGGCCGGGTGCTCGGCGAGTCCGGCGTCAACATCGCCGGCATGCAGGTCGCCCGTGCGGCGGCCGGCGGCGAGGCGCTCGCGGTGCTGACGGTCGACGACACGGTGCCGGCGGCGGTGCTGTCGGAGCTGGCCGAGGAGATCGGCGCGACCTCCGCCCGGGCCATCAACCTGACCTGAGCGACCGCCCCCCGGGGCACGAGGAAGGACCCGCCCGCCGCGAGAAGCGGTGGACGGGTCCTTCCCCGTTTCCTGCTACATCCCCTTCCCGCCTGCCGGGAGCACCAGCCGACCACGGCCCGCTCGACAGGACGGCCGGCTCAGTCGCGGTCGCCGCAGTCGGCGGCCGGCCGGATCCCGCGGAGGGTGAGCGCGGCCGCCACCGCGGCCACGGCGAGCAGCGCCGCACCGGTCAGTCCCGCCACGTGCATGCTGTCCGTGAACGCCGCCCGCGCCGCCCGGGCCAGCGACTCGCCCGCCCGGCCGGGCAGTTCGGCCGCGGTGGCCAGCGCGCCGCCGAGGGTCTCCCGGGCCGTCCCGGGGGCCGAGGCCGGCATGGCGTCCCGGTACACGGCGGTGCCCACGGACCCCAGCACCGCCATGCCCAGCGCGCCGCCGAACTCCGCGCCCGTCTCCAGCACCGAGGAGGCGGCGCCCGCCTTCTCCACCGGCGCGGCGCCCAGCGCCAGGTCCGTCATCTGCGACATGACCAGGACGATGCCGCAGGCCAGGACCCCCGCGGCGACCAGGACCAGCACCAGTGAGTCGGTCCCCGGGGCGGCGAGCAGCGCGTAACCGGCGGCGGCGACGGCGAACCCGGCGGTGACCACGTGGACCCGGGGCACCCCCTTCTGGACCGCCGCGGCGGCGGCCGGCGCGGCGGCGCCGATCGGCAGGGAGGGCGCCAGCGACCACAGGGCGGCCTCCAGGGCGCTCATGCCCAGCACCGACTGCAGGTACTGCGTGGTGAAGAGGGAGGAGCCCATCATGCCCAGCGCGGAGACGGCGTTGAGCGCCACCGCCGGGCCGAAGCCGCGCGAGCGGAACAGGCCCCGCGGGATCATCGGGGAGGCCGCCGTCCTCTGACGCCACACGAAGAGCGCCCCGAACAGCAGCCCGGCCCCGAGAAACGCGCCCTGCTCGGGCTCCCAGCCGTGGGAGGCGAACTCCTTGACGCCGTGGATGAGCGGCAGCACCGCCGCCAGCGAGAGCGGCACGCTCAGCAGGTCGAACCGGCCCGGCGAGGGGTCCTTGGACTCCGGCAGCAGCACCGGGCCGAGGACCAGCAGCAGCGCCATGGCGGGCAGGTTGACCAGGAACACCGAGCCCCACCAGAAGAACTCGACCAGCAGGCCGCTCATCACCGAGCCGAGCGCGACACCGCCGGTCATCACCGCGCTCCACACGCCGACCGCCTGGGCGCGCTGGCCCGGGTCGGTGAACATCGTGCGCACCAGCGCCATGGTGGACGGCATCAGGGTGGCCCCGCCGATGCCGAGGACGGCGCGGGCGGCGATCAGCGTCGGCGCGCTGTCGGCGTAGGCGGCCACCAGCGACGCCGCGCCGAACGCCGCCGCCCCGAACAGCAGCAGCCGCCGGCGGCCGATGCGGTCGCCGAGCGAGCCCATGGTCATCAGCAGGCCGGCCAGGACGAAGGCGTAGATGTCGAACATCCAGAGCTGCTCGGTGCCGGTGGGCGCGAGGTCCGCGTTGATCGCGGGGATCGCGAAGAACAGGACCGAGACGTCCATCGAGACCAGCAGCAGCGGCAGCATCAGGACCGCCAGCGCGGTCCACTCACGGCGTCCGGCCCGGGCCGGAGAAGGCGTTGTCGTCGTCATGGCAGTGACGGTACACACGTCTTATACGCTTGTCTATGACGCTTGTATAAGACAGATGTCAGGGACGCTTGTACAGGGACGGATAGGGTGAGCACATGGGTCATCGTGAGGATCTGCTCGACGGCGCCAAGCGCTGTCTGCGGGAGAAGGGTTTCGCCCGGACCACCGCGCGCGACATCGTGCGGGAGTCGGGGGCCAACCTGGCGTCGATCGGCTACCACTACGGGTCCAAGGACGCCCTGCTCGCCCAGGCGTACGTGGGGCTGATGGAGGAACAGGCCGAGCACTTCGACTGGGAGGCCGGCGCGGCCGGAACCGCCCCGGGCTCGCCGGAGCGGATCCGGAAAGTACTGAAGACGGTCGTCGAGTCGTTCGACCGGCCCGACTCGGTCTGGCACCTCAGCATCGAGGTCATCACCATGGGGGACCGGTTCCCGGAGATCACCCGCAACCTGGTCGCGGCCCAGCGGGAGGGCGGCCGCGGTCTCGCCGCGCTGCTGCTGGGGCTTCCGGAGGAGAGCCTCGACGACGGGACGACGGACACCGTCGGAAGCCTGATCATGGTGCTGCTCGCGGGCATGATCGCCCAGCACTCGCTGGACCCCGCCCTCGCCCCGACCGGCGATCAGATCACGGACGGCCTGTTCCGGCTGGTCGGCGGCGCGCCGGCGCAGGAGCGCTAGCCGGCGGCCGCCCGGGCGCCGGCGGTCAGAGGCGGGCGGCCTTGACGCCCATGTGGAGCAGCAGACGGTGCTCGCCGTCGTCGAGGTCGAGGCCGGTGAGCTGCTCGACGCGGGAGAGCCGGTAGTAGAGGGTCTGCCGGTGGATGCCGAGGGCGGCGGCGGTCCGGCCGGCCTGCCCGGCGTGGTCGAGGTAGACCTCCACCGTGCGGGCCAGTTCGGGGTGGGCCAGCAGCTCGCGCAGCGCCGTGTCCTCGGCCGCGCCCGCGGGGAGCCGGGTGAGCAGGCGGTACGGGCCGATCGCCGACCACTGCGCCACCGGTCCCAGCCGCGGCTCCGCCGTGACGGCGCGGGCCGCGGCCAGCGCCTGGTCCCACAGCTCGCCCGCCTCCCCGGCCC
>NZ_JBRIOU010000004.1:204005-207529 GCF_053474865.1 Streptomyces sp. CO7 | reverse complement strand
GCCGAGCCGGGCGCGAGCCGGGCCGCGGCACTCAGCACCGAGGCAGGCACCTCCGCTCCGGTGCGCACCCGCACCAGCAGCGCCAGCATCTGCGGGCCGCCGGTCAGCGGGGCCGCGACGGCCGCCGCGGTGCCAGGCACCCGGCGGGCCGACGGCGGCTCCTCCTCGGTCCACGGCGTCACGCACAGCACGGTGTACAGGTCGCCCGCGTCCGGCCCGAGCGCCGACCGCAGTACACCCAGCGCCGCCTCCCGCTCCCGTCCCGCCCCGCCGCTCACCAGGACCCGGCGGAACTCCCGGGTCACCGCGTCCTCGGCGGAGGCCTCCTCGGCGAGCAGCGCGCCGATCCGCCCGGCGACCCGCATGGCCGCCGCCAGCTGGGCATCGGTGGGGCCCGGGTCCGGCTCCAGCAGCCAGACGTACCCCTGGACGACGTCCCGGGAGCGGGCCGGCAGGCAGATCCGGCCCCGCAGCACCCCCGCCTCGGGTGCCGGCGGGATCCGTACCGGACCCGTCGCCCGCGCGATGCCGAAACCCTCGAACCAGGCCCTGACCTGCGCCGACGAACTGCGCGCCAGGATCGTCCTGGTCCGCACGGGGTCCAGCGCCGCCTCGTCGCCGAGGCCGTCGTGCACCCCGAAGGCGATCAGACCGAAGTCGCGCCCCTCGAGGGTCGCCGGCACGCCCAGCAGGGCGGAGATCTCGTCGACCAGTTCCTGGTAGTCCGGTTTCACGGCTCCATTGTCCTCCCTCTTCATACAGATGTCTGAGAGGAAAGGCGTCGATCCGTGACAGGTGTCGATAGGTGAAACGGAACCTGGATCCCTACCGTTCGAATCGGCGGTCCACGCCCTCGTCACTTTCGTATTTCCAGGAGGTCCCCGTGCTGGGTCCCGTGATTCTCGCCGCCTCGCGCAGCGACAGGATGCGTCGTCTGGTCACCGCGGCCCCGGGCACCAAGCAGGTCGTCGACCGGTTCATCCCCGGCGAGACCGTCGGCGACGTCCTGCCGATTGTCCGCAAGCTCACCGAGCAGGGTCTGGAGCTCACCATGGACGTGGTGGGCGAGGACATCACCACGCCCGAGCAGGCCGAGGCGGCCCGCGACGCCTACCTGGAGCTGATCGCCCGCCTCGAGGAGATGGAGCTCGGCCCCCGCGTCGAGATGTCCGTCAAGCTGTCGATGTTCGGCCAGGACCTGGAGAACGGCGTCGAGCTCTCCCGCGCCAACGTCCGCCCGGTCGTCGAGGCCGCCGCCGCGATCGGCACCACGGTCACCCTCGACGCCGAGGACCACACCACCATCGACAGGATGCTGGCCACCCACGCCTGGCTGCGCGAGGACTTCCCGCAGTCCGGCTGCGTGATCCAGGCGATGCTGTACCGCACCGAGGAGGACGCCCGCGCCCTCGCGGCGAGCGGCAGCCGGGTGCGCATCGTCAAGGGCGCCTACAAGGAGCCGGCCGAGGTGGCGTACCAGTCGAAGGCCGAGATCGACAAGGCGTACGTGCGGATCATGAAGATCCTCATGGAGGGCGACGGCTACCCCATGATCGGGTCGCACGATCCGCGGATGATCTCCATCGGACAGGAGCTCGCGCGCCGCGCCGGGCGCAAAATGGACGAGTACGAGTTTCAGATGCTGTTCGGCATCCGCGGCGACGAATCGCTGCGTCTCGCCGCCGAGGGTCACCGGATGCGTGTCTACACCGCGTACGGCACCGACTGGTACGGCTACTTCATGCGCCGTCTCGCGGAGAAGCCGTCGAACCTGAAGTTCTTCCTGCGTTCGATGGTCAGCAAGGGCTGAGCCCCGCACCGCCCGACCGCACCCACCGCTCAGAGCTCTCACAAGGAGAAGGAACCCATGGACGCTGTGACCCAGGTCCCCACGCCCGTGAACGAGCCGGTGCACGGCTACGCCCCCGGCTCGGCCGAGCGCTCCCGGCTGGAGGCCAAGCTCAAGGAGCTGGCCGACAACCCGATCGAGCTCCCGATGACCATCGGCGGCGTCAAGCGCCTCGGCGGCGGCGAGGAGTTCAAGGTCGTCCAGCCGCACAACCACCAGGCGGTCATCGGCACCGGCCGTCACGCCACCCAGCAGGACGCCCAGGACGCCATCGACGCGGCCCTGGCCGCCGCCCCGGCCTGGCGCGCCATGTCCTTCGACGACCGCGCCGCGATCATCCTGCGCGCCGCCGAGCTGCTGTCCGGCCCGTGGCGCGAGACGCTGGCCGCCTCCACCATGCTGGGCCAGGGCAAGACCGCCCAGCAGGCCGAGATCGACACCCCCTGCGAGCTGGTCGACTTCTGGCGCTTCAACGTGCACTACGCGCGCCAGATCCTCGCCGAGCAGCCCCCGGCCAACTCCCCGGGCGTCTGGAACCGGCTGGACCACCGCCCGCTCGAGGGCTTCGTCTACGCGATCACGCCGTTCAACTTCACGGCCATCGCCGCCAACCTGCCGACCGCGCCCGCGCTGATGGGCAACGTCGTGGTGTGGAAGCCGTCCCCGACGCAGACCCACGCCGCCGTCCTCACCATGCGCCTGCTGGAGGAGGCCGGTCTGCCCAAGGGCGTCATCAACCTGGTCACCGGTGACGGCATCGCGGTCTCGGAGGTCGCGCTGAACCACCGCGACCTGGCCGGCATCCACTTCACCGGCTCGACGAAGACCTTCCAGCACCTGTGGAAGACGGTCGGCGCCAACATCGAGAACTACCGCGCCTACCCCCGCCTGGTCGGCGAGACCGGCGGCAAGGACTTCGTCGTCGCCCACCCGAGCGCCGACCGCGCCGTGCTGAAGACCGCGCTGACCCGCGGCTCCTTCGAGTACCAGGGCCAGAAGTGCTCCGCCAGCTCGCGCGCCTACATCCCGGCCTCCATCTGGAACGACGGGTTCAAGGAGGAGTTCGCGGCCGAGGTCGACGGCATCACCATGGGTGACGTCACCGACCTGTCGAACTTCCTCGGCGCCGTGATCGACGAGCGCGCCTTCGCCAAGAACAAGGCGGCCATCGACCGCGCCAAGGCCGACGACGCCTGCACCATCGTGGCCGGCGGCACCTACGACGACTCGGTCGGGTACTTCGTGCGTCCGACCGTCATCGAGTGCACCGACCCGGAGAACGAGGTGTTCACCACCGAGTACTTCGGTCCGATCCTCGCCGTCCACGTCTACGAGGACGACAAGTACGAGGAGATGCTGACCCAGATGGAGTCGGCCTCCGACTACGCCCTCACCGGCTCGGTCATCTCCGGCGACCGCGCCGCGGCCGCGTACACGATGGACAAGCTCCGCTACGCGGCGGGCAACTTCTACATCAACGACAAGTCGACCGGCGCCGTGGTCGGTCAGCAGCCGTTCGGCGGCGGCCGCGCCTCCGGCACCAACGACAAGGCCGGCGCCCCGCAGAACCTGCAGCGCTGGACCCTGACCCGGGCCATCAAGGAGACCCTGGTCGCGCCGACCGAGTACGGCTACCCGCACATGGGCTGACCGCCCCCACCGGACCGCTCCGCCC
>NZ_JBRIOU010000004.1:199029-203905 GCF_053474865.1 Streptomyces sp. CO7 | reverse complement strand
CTCCGAAGGAGCTGACGCGTCATGCACGAGACCACCGCAGCCCAGCACGCCCACACCGCCGCCCGTTCCCGCGCCCGCCGCGCCCGGCTGGCCGACGCCGACCGCCGCAACGCCGCCGCCGCCCTCCAGCGCGCCCTCGACCGCCGTGACAACGGCGGCGCGACCGGCCACTGAGCAGGCCGCCCGACCAGCCCTCGAGGAGGCCGCTGTCCGCATCGCGGACGGCGCGTGCCACTCCTTGGGACGACGCATTAGGGTGCCGACATGTCTCGCAGCATCGATCTCGCAGTGATCCCCGGTGACGGCATCGGGCAGGAAGTCGTGGCCGAAGGCCTGAAGGTCCTCTCCGCCGTCCTCCCGCAGGATGTGAAGCTGGAGACCACGGAGTACGACTTCGGCGCCCGCCGCTACCACGCCACCGGTGAGACCCTCACCGACGACGACCTGGCCGCGCTCAAGGGGCACGACGCCATCCTGCTCGGCGCCATCGGCGACCCCTCCGTGCCGTCCGGCGTCCTGGAGCGCGGCTTCCTGCTCAAGCTCCGCTTCGCCTTCGACCACCACGTCAACCTGCGCCCCTCCAAGCTCCTGCCCGGCGTCGCCACGCCGCTGGCCGGCGAGCCGGAGATCGACTTCGTGGTCGTCCGCGAGGGCACCGAGGGCCCTTACACGGGCAACGGCGGCACCATCCGCAAGGGCACCGAGCACGAGGTGGCCACCGAGGTCTCGGTGAACACCGCCTACGGCGTCGAGCGCGTGGTCCGCGACGCCTTCGCCCGCGCCCAGGCCCGCCCGCGCAAGAAGCTGGCGCTCATCCACAAGAACAACGTGCTGACCTTCGCCGGACACCTGTGGACCGACGTGTTCAACCGCGTCGCCCAGGAGTTCCCCGAGGTCACCACCGAGTACATGCACGTCGACGCGGCGACCATCTACCTGGTCACCCAGCCGGAGCGGTTCGACGTGATCGTCACCGACAACCTCTTCGGCGACATCGTCACCGACCTCGCCGCCGCCGTCTCCGGCGGAATCGGCGTGGCCGCCTCGGGCAACATCAACCCGAGCGGCCAGTACCCGTCCATGTTCGAGCCGGTCCACGGCTCGGCCCCGGACATCGCCGGCCAGGGCAAGGCCGACCCCACGGCCACCGTCCTGTCCGTCGCCCTCCTGCTGCGCCACCTCGGCCTGGAGGCCGAGGCCGCGCGCATCGACGACGCGGTCGCCGCCGACCTGGTCGAGCGCACGGGCCTGCCCGCCCGCTCCACCGAGGAGATCGGCGACGCGCTCGCCGCACGAGTAGCCGGCTGACCCCGGCCTCTCACACCTACGAAAGCCGCCGGGATGCCCCTCGCACCCGGCGGCTTCCGTCATGTCCCGCCGGGTGCCACCATCGAAACGCAGGGTCGTACCACCGCACCGTCCTTCACCGGGCACCCTCTTGCGATAATCGGACGTGGAGTCGCGTTCGATCATCGCCAGAACGTGCCGACCGGGCGTCCTGACCGACGTCCGACGACGGCGGGAAGCACGAGCGGAGACGCGGCCCGTCACTACAACGGTGAAGGACAGTTCTGCTGATGACGACGACGCCCACGATCGAGCTCAAGCCCACCTCGCACCCGCTGCCCGCGGCCGAGCGGGAGGCCGTCCTGGCCAACCCCGGGTTCGGCCGCCACTTCACCGACCACATGGTGTCGATCAAGTGGACCGAGGGCCGCGGCTGGCACGACGCCGAGCTCGTCCCCTACGGCCCGCTCTCCCTCGACCCGGCCAACATGACCCTGCACTACGCGCAGGAGATCTTCGAAGGGCTCAAGGCCTACCGCCGCGCCGACGGCTCGGTGGGCATCTTCCGCCCCGAGAAGAACGCCCTGCGCTTCCAGGCCTCCGCCCGCCGCCTGGCCATGCCGGAGCTCCCGGTCGAGACCTTCATCGCGGCGTGCGACGCGCTGGTCCGGCAGGACGAGGCCTGGGTCCCGGCGCACGGCGGCGAGGAGTCGCTGTACCTGCGCCCGTTCATGATCGCCACCGAGGTGGGGCTCGGCGTCCGGCCCGCCAAGGAGTACCTGTTCCTGGTCATCGCCTCCCCGGCCGGCGCGTACTTCCCCGGCGGGGTCAAGCCGGTCTCCATCTGGGTCGCCGAGGAGCACGTGCGCGCGGTCCCCGGCGGCATGGGCGACGCCAAGACAGGCGGCAACTACGCCGCCTCCCTGATGGCCCAGGCCGAGGCCGCCAAGGTGGGCTGCGACCAGGTCTGCTACCTCGACGCCATCGAGCGCCGGTGGATCGAGGAGCTCGGCGGCATGAACCTGTACTTCGTCTACGAGGACCGGATCGTCACCCCGGCCCTCAGCGGCTCCATCCTCGAGGGCGTCACCCGTGACTCCCTGCTGAGCGTGGCCGCCGACCTCGGCCTCGCCCCCGAGGAGGGCAAGGTGTCCGTCGACCAGTGGCAGGCCGACGCGCAGAGCGGCGCCCTCCGCGAGGTCTTCGCCTGCGGCACCGCCGCGGTGATCACCCCGGTCGGCACGGTCAAGCGCAGCAGCGGCGCCGAGTGGAAGCACGGCACGGGGGAGCCGGGCGAGGTCACCCTGCGCCTGCGCGACGCCCTGCTGGACATCCAGCGCGGCACCGCCGAGGACAAGCACGGCTGGATGCACAAGGTCTGCTGAGACCGCGGACGGCGGACCCACGGCGGTCCGGCCGACCCGCGGCCCCGGGGAGCGTGCGGCGCTCCCCGGGGCCGCTTCGTGCGGTGGGACGGTTCGCCCGGATTCTGAGACACCCGGTTTGGGCCGCGCAACCTGTGCCAGACTGGCGATGTGCCCTCGTTCGCCATGATTATCGGCAGCAGGCGCGCCGGTCCGCAGTGACCGCCCGTACGCACCCCGTACGCGTGGTCACCCTCGTCGTCGACCCGCGCGCAGACCTCTCGCACCCGCGAGGGGTTTTCTTTGTTTCGGCCCCACCCACGGCCGGGACGGAGGGCGCGCGAGCGTCGGGGACGGTGGAGCCGGTTCTTCCGGTCCGACCGAGACGACCAGTTCAGGAGTTCCTGCCATGACGGAAACCAGCCGACCCGACGACGCCTTCCACGTCTTCGACACCACGCTGCGCGACGGAGCCCAGCGGGAGGGCATCAACCTCACCGTCTCCGACAAGCTCGCCATCGCGCGGCACCTGGACGAGTTCGGCGTGGGCTTCATCGAGGGCGGCTGGCCGGGCGCCAACCCGCGGGACACCGAGTTCTTCGCCCGCGCCCGCGAGGAGATCGACTTCCGGCACGCGCAGCTGGTGGCCTTCGGCGCCACCCGCCGGGCCGGCGGCTCCGCCGCCGAGGACCCGCAGGTCAAGGCGCTGCTGGACTCCGGCGCCCCGGTGATCACGCTGGTCGCCAAGGCCCACGACCGGCACGTGGAGCTGGCGCTGCGCACCACCCTGGACGAGAACCTCGAGATGGTCCGCGACACCGTCGCCCACCTCAGGGCGGCCGGCCGCCGGGTCTTCGTCGACTGCGAGCACTTCTTCGACGGCTACCGGGCCAACCCCGAGTACGCCAAGGCCGTGGTGCGCGCCGCCTCCGAGGCCGGCGCCGACGTGGTCGTCCTGTGCGACACCAACGGCGGCCTGCTGCCCGCGCAGATCCACGCCGTGGTCGCCACCGTCCGCGCCGACACGGGAGCGCGCCTGGGCATCCACGCCCAGGACGACACCGGCTGCGCCGTCGCCAACACCCTGGCCGCCGTCGACGCCGGCGCCACCCACGTCCAGTGCACCGCCAACGGCTACGGCGAGCGGGTCGGCAACGCCAACCTCTTCCCGGTCGTCGCCGCGCTGGAGATCAAGTACGGCAAGCGCGTGCTGCCCGAGGGCAGGCTCCGTGAGATGACCCGGATCTCCCACGCCATCGCCGAGGTCGTCAACCTCACGCCCTCCACCCACCAGCCCTACGTCGGCCTCTCCGCCTTCGCCCACAAGGCCGGACTGCACGCCTCGGCGATCAAGGTCGACCCGGACCTGTACCAGCACATCGACCCCGAGCAGGTCGGCAACACCATGCGGATGCTGGTCTCCGACATGGCCGGCCGGGCCTCCGTCGAGCTGAAGGGCAAGGAGCTCGGCATCGACCTCGGCGACGACCGGGAACTGGTCGGGCGGGTTGTCGAGCGGGTCAAGGAGCGCGAGCTCAAGGGCTACACCTACGAGGCCGCCGACGCCAGCTTCGAACTGCTGCTGCGCGCCGAGGCGGGCACGCTGCCGGTCTACTTCACGGTGGACTCCTGGCGCGCCATCACCGAGGACCGTCCCGACGGCAGCCACGCCAACGAGGCCACGGTCAAGCTGGTCGCCAAGGGCGAGGTCATCCACGCCGCCGGCGAGGGCAACGGCCCGGTCAACGCGCTGGACCGGGCGCTGCGTGCGGGCCTGGAGCGGATCTACCCGGAGCTGGCCAAGATCGGTCTGGTCGACTACAAGGTCCGCATCCTGGAGGGCCGCTCGGGCACCGACTCGACGACCCGGGTGCTGATCTCCACCTCCGACGGCCGCAACGAGTGGTCCACGGTCGGCGTCGCCGACAACGTGATCGCCGCTTCCTGGCAGGCGCTCTCCGACGCCTACACCTACGGCCTGCTCCGGGCGGGGGTCGAGCCGGCGTAACTCGGAGTTCCGGGTGTCCACCGGTGACCCATTTCACCCTTATGGGTCATCGGGCGTACCTTCGTACGTATGAAGGGCACCCCGACCCGCCGGCGTCTCGGGCGACCGGCCTCCATAGCAGCCGCAGCGCTGCTCACCACGTCGGCCGGCTTGGCGACCGGCGTGCCCCTTGCCTCCGCCGCGCCCACCGGGACAGTGGCCGCGGCGGAGTCCCGCC
>NZ_JBRIOU010000004.1:189630-198929 GCF_053474865.1 Streptomyces sp. CO7 | reverse complement strand
CCTGCGGGACAACCCCGTCTACGTCGACCCGCAGGCGGCCGACCAGCTCTCGCAGGCCGAGGCGGCCGATCTCGCCGACCGGATCGAGGACGCGGACCGCGCGGTGTTCCTGGTGGTCCTGCCCGCCGACTACCCGACCGACAACATCTTCGGCGACCTGCGCTCCGCCACCGGCATCACCGGCGTCTACGGCATACGCCTGGGCGACCGGTTCGACGCGCGGGCCGACTCCTCGGTGATGTCCCGCCAGGCGGTGAGCAACCTGGCCCGCAGCGTGGACGGCGAGCCGGCCGCGCAGCAGCTGAGCAACTTCACCGACCGGGCCCTGGACACCATGAGCGGGTCCGCGCCCGACAGCTGGAACGGGCGGGGGGCCGGCGCGGCCAACGGCGTCGGCGCCCTGGTGACCGTCGGCGCGCTCGCCGCGGTGGTCGGGGGCAGTGCGCTGGTGGTCACCCGTCGCAGCCGCCGCCGGGCCGAGGCGGACCGGCGCGAGGCGCTGGAGCGGCTGCGGGTCGTCGTGGACGAGGACATCACCGCGTACGGAGAGGAACTCGACCGGCTGGACTTCCACCCGGGCGAGCCGGGCGCCGACGACGCGATGCGCGCGGACTACGCGCGGGCGCTGGACAGCTACGAGGACGCCAAGACGAAGATGGCGGCCGCCCAGCGGCCCGAGGACGTCAAGGGCGTCACCGAGACCCTGGAGGACGGCCGGTTCGCACTCGCCGTGCTGGCCGCGCGGCGGGAGGGCCGCCCCCTGCCGGAGCGGCGCGCGCCCTGCTTCTTCGACCCGCGGCACGGGCCGTCGGTGGCCGACGCGCGGTGGACGCCGCCCGGCGGCACGGCGCGTGACGTGCCGGTGTGCGCCGCGGACCAGGCACGGCTGGCCGACGGGCTCGACCCGATGATCCGTGAGGTCGACACCGGGTACGGCACCCGCCGCCCCTACTGGGACGCGGGCCCGGTCTACGGTCCCTGGGCCGGCGGCTACTTCGGCGGCGCGCTGCTGCCGGGGCTGCTGATGGGCACGATGCTCGGCGGCATGATGGCGGGCCCCGCCTACGGGGCGGGCTGGGGCGGCGGCTACGGCGACGGCGGCGGGTCCGAAGGCGGCGACTTCAGCGGCGGCGACTTCAACTCCGGTGACTTCGGAAGCGGGTTCGGCGACGGCGGCGGCTTCGGGGGCGGCGGAGGCGGCGACTTCGGCGGCGGCTTCTGACCCGGCACCCGGGGACCACGGCACCGGGGACCACGGCACCGGGGACCACGGCACCGAGGCCCACGGCACCGGGGCCCACGCCACCGAGGACCACGGCGCAGGGGGCGGCTCAGGGAGCCGCCCCCTCGGCACGGGTACGTCGGGCCCCGGCGTGGTCAGGCCCCGGCGGAGTCGGGCCCCGCCGTCTGCGCCGCGGCGCGGTCGGGCCCCGGTGCGGTCAGACCGCCGCGTAGACGGCGGAGAGGTACTGCGCCCCCTGCTCGGAGCCGACCAGGCCCGCCTTCATCTCGTTCATCACGTAGCAGAAGGTCATCCTCCGCTCTACGTCCATCACGATCTGCGAGCCGCCCCAGCCGCCCCAGAAGCAGATCCGGCCCTCCGGGATGAAGGGGACCCCGGCCGGCTCAGGCAGCGCGTACCCGATGCCCCAGCGCAGCGGGACGCCCAGCACCCGGTCGACGCCCCGCGCCTGCTCGCGGAAGATCAGCTCCACCGTCTCCGGCGACAGCAGCCGCACCCCGTCGACCTCGCCGCCGCGCGAGATCACGGAGAGGACCCGAGCGATCGAGGCCGCGTTGCCGTGACCGTTGGCCCCGCCGATGTCGGCGCGACGCCACTGCTCCGTGTTGGCGATCTCCGCCCGCAGCGGCGCGCTCGTCAACGTCTTCATCAAGACGCTCGACGGGTCGATCGCGCTCTGGTCGACCGGCAGCGGAGGCGGCGGGATGATCTCCGCGCAGCGGTCCCAGTCCTCCTCCCGCGCGCCGATGCGGAAGTCCGCGCCCAGGGGGCCCGCGATCTCCTCGTCGACGAACCGCTTGAGCGGCCTCCCGCCGACCCGTCGGACCACCTCGCCGACCAGGTGCCCGAAGTCGAGCAGGTGGTAGCCGGAGCCCTCGCCCGGGGTCCACCACGGCTCCTGCGCCGCCAGGTGCGCGGTCGAGCGCTCCCAGTCGAAGATGTCCGCCGCGTCGAACGGCGCCGCCCAGCCGGAGACGCCGGACGTGTGGCTCAGCAGGTGCCGGACCAGCACGCCCTCCTTGCCGCCCGCCGCGAACTCGGGCCAGTACTTGGCCACCGGGGCGTCGACGTCCAGCTCACCGCGGTCCACCAGGATCAGCGCGGCCAGCGAGGTCAGCGTCTTGGTCGTCGACCACACGTTGACCAGAGTGTCCCGCTCCCAGGGACGGGTGCGCGCCCGGTCTGCGTGACCGCCCCACAGGTCGACCACCCGCTCGCCGTCGACGTCCAGGCAGATCGACAGCCCGGTCTCCGCCCCGGTGGCCAGATTGGCCTCCGCCGCCTCCCGCACCGCCGCGAAGCGCTCGTCCACAAATCCGTTCAGCTCGGCCACGCCGTGCCCCTCGTCCCTTCCCTGCCCGGGACCGGCCCGACCGCCCGCCCCGCCGACAACGGCACAGTAGGAGGAAAGGCCACGTCAGGGGAACGCACCGGGCGCGATTCGGTGCACGTGCACACAGGAAGCGCGAAGGGGCGGTGGCCGCTCCCGGAGGTACCTCCGGGAGCGGCCACCGCCCCTTCGTTCGTGCGGCGTGCGGCTAAGGCGTCACGCGGCCAGCTTCGCCAGCGCCGCGTCGATGCGGGCGAGGGTCGCGTCCTTGCCCAGGACCTCCAGGGACTCGAAGAGCGGCAGGCCCACCGTGCGGCCGGTGACCGCGACGCGGACCGGGGCCTGGGCCTTGCCGAGCTTGAGGCCGTGGGCCTCGCCGGCGGCCAGGACGGCCTCCTTGAGGGACTCCGCGGAGGACCAGTCGGCGGCCTCGAGCTTCTCGCGCGCCGTGCGCAGCAGCGCGTCCGAGCCCTCCTTCATCGCCTTGTTCCACGAGGCCTCGTCGAAGACGGGCTCGGGGAGGAAGAGGAAGTCGACGTTGGAGGTGATCTCCGACAGGACGCGCAGACGGGTCTGCGCGTGCGGGGCGATCGCCGCCCACTTCGCCTCGTCGAAGTCCTCCGGGGCCCACGGGGCGAACGGCGCCCGCAGCCACGGCTCGCAGCGCGCCGCGAACTCCTTCGGGTCCAGCAGCCGGATGTGGTCGCCGTTGATCGCCTCGCACTTCTTGAGGTCGAAGCGCGCCGGGTTCGGGTTGACGTCCTTCAGGTCGAAGGCGGCGACCATCTCCTCGATGGAGAAGACGTCCCGGTCGGCGGAGAGGGACCAGCCCAGCAGCGACAGGTAGTTCAGCAGGCCCTCGGGCAGGAAGCCCTGCTCGCGGTACAGGTTGAGCGAGGCCTGCGGGTCGCGCTTGGAGAGCTTCTTGTTGCCCTCGCCCATCACGTACGGCAGGTGGCCGAAGCGCGGGACCGCCTTGGCGATGCCCAGCTCGATCAGCGCGCCGTACAGCGCGACCTGGCGCGGGGTGGAGGAGAGCAGGTCCTCGCCGCGCAGGACGTGGGTGATCTCCATCAGCGCGTCGTCGACCGGGTTCACCAGGGTGTACAGCGGGGCGCCGTTGGCCCGGACGATGCCGTAGTCCGGCACGTTCTCCGGGGTGAAGGTCAGCTCGCCGCGCACCAGGTCGTCGAAGGTGATCGTGGTGTCGGGCATCCGGAAGCGCACGATCGGCTTGCGGCCCTCCGCCTCGTAGGCGGCGACCTGCTCGGCGGTCAGCTCACGGCAGTGGCCGTCGTAGCCGGACGGGCGGCCGGCCGCGCGGGCGGCCTCGCGGCGCTCGTCGAGCTCCTCGGCGGAGCAGTAGCAGTGGTAGGCGTAGCCGCCGTCCAGCAGCTTCTGCGCCACGTCGCGGTAGATGTCCATCCGCTGCGACTGCCGGTACGGCGCGTGCGGACCGCCGACCTCGGGGCCCTCGTCCCAGTCGAAGCCCAGCCAGCGCATCGCGTCGAGGAGCTGCTCGTACGACTCCTCCGAGTCGCGGGCCGCGTCGGTGTCCTCGATGCGGAAGACCAGGGTGCCCTGGTTGCGCCGGGCGAACGCCCAGTTGAACAGGGCGGTGCGCACCAGGCCCACGTGCGGGTTACCGGTGGGGGAGGGGCAGAAACGTACACGGACAGGTGCGCTAGCCACGCTTGACAACCTTGTTGGTGAGAGTGCCGATGCCTTCGATGGTGACGGCGACCTCGTCGCCGTCCTGGAGCGGGCCGACGCCCGCCGGGGTGCCGGTGAGGATCACGTCGCCCGGCAGGAGCGTCATCGCCGCGGAGATGTTGACGACCAGGTCCTCGACCGAGTTGACCATCTGCGCGGTGGTGCCCAGCTGGCGCTGCTGCCCGTTGACCGTGCACTGGACGGCGAGGTCGGAGTGGTCGAGCTCGGTCTCGATCCAGGGGCCGAGCGGGCACGAGGTGTCGAAGCCCTTGGCGCGCGCCCACTGCTGCTCACGGCGCTGCACGTCGCGGGCGGTGACGTCGTTGGCGCAGGTGTAGCCGAGGATCACGTCCTTGACGCGCTCCTTCGGGACCTCGCGGCACATCCGCCCGATCACCACGGCGAGCTCCGCCTCGTGGTGGAGCTCCTGGGAGAAGGACGGGTACTGGATGACGTCGCCGGAGCCGATCACCGAGGTGGACGGCTTGAAGAAAGCGAACGGGTCCTGCGCCGCCTCCCCGCCCATCTCGGCCGCGTGCTCCGCGTAGTTGCGGCCGAACGCGACGACCTTGCTGGGCAGGACGGGCGGCAGGAGGCGGACCTTGCTCAGCGGGACCTTGGTGCCGGAGAGCTCGAATTCCGCGAACGGGATGCCCTTGATGATGTCGAGGACGAGTTCGTCCTGCTTGTCGCCCTCGACCACGCCGAAGGCGACGTTCCCGTCGATGGAGAATCTGGCGATGCGCACGGGATCCTGGTGCCCCTCACTGAGCTGCCGGCCGGAGTCTGACGCTCCAGGCTAACGCGGAGGGAGGGGCCGGTGGTGCGCACCGTCCGCACGGGCGGCGGGTGTGCCGCGGCGCCGTTACTCGGCGGTCGCGCGGACCGGGACCTCGTTGAGGATCGTGCGGCGGGGGTTGGCCGTCTGGGCCGGCAGGTCGACGGAGTGCTCCAGCTCCTCGCCGAGCAGGTGCGCGGCGTCTTCCAGGTGCGCCAGGGTGGTGCGGCGCGGGTTGGCGGTGTTGCGAGCGCTCATGTTCGTCTTCACTGTCGTTCGGACCCCTCTGATGGCGGGTGCTGCTGCGTCGGGTGCGGCGTCGGGCGGACGTCGGCGGCCCGCCGACGGTTCCCTCTCAAGCGTCAGGCTAAAACGTCAGACTAAACGCGCGTTTCACCGCCCAACCGGTGAAGGGTACGTGAATCCTTAGTGATTTTCCTCACTTGACCGCCCGTCATTCCGGGCCAGTCGGGCGAAACGGGCACAGGGCGATAGCGGACATAAGCAAGTGAAAGTCTCCATTCCGCTCCTGATCATGGCGACTGGGACACCTGTGCGAGCCGTGCGGTACCTGGGGGAACACCCGTTTTGCCCGGTGTAAGCCTCCACGGGGTGTGACGCGGCCGGTACAACGTGTCATCTGGGTCACGGCCTGCCCTACGGGCCTTGTTGAGGATCGGCCACTGTGCTGGAATTCCACGGACCGTCGTGGAACCAGCCGACGCTCCGGAGCGCCGACAGCTCCGGGCGGAGGTCAGCAGGGGGAGGAAGCGCCGGTCCATCACGACCACGTAGGTCACTTCACGACCACACAACGGGGGCGCAGCCCGAACGCGCCCTCGCATACGCCGACACCGTCCCTTCCCCCGGGGGGACGCCTGGTCCAGAGGTTGCGACGCTAGTGCAGGGACGTTTCAAGAGGGATGGCAGCGCTTCGGCGGAGCCGGAGCCACACAACGGGACCGCACGCGGTGCCTCGCCCCAGCACGCCCAGGCCCCGGGCCAGGCACCGGACGGCGACGCGGCCGCCCCGGTGCTGCAGCCGGCCGGCGGCGGATCCACGGGCCCGGGCTCCCGCATAGCCCTGCGCAACTGGCGCATCTCCACCCGACTGGTCTCGCTGCTCGCGCTGCCCGTGGTCGCCGCGACCACCCTGGGCGGACTGCGGATCAGCGACTCGCTCGAGGACATGCAGCAGCTGGAGAACATGCAGCTGCTGACCGAGATGACCAAGCAGGCCACCGAGCTCGCCACCGCGCTCCAGGAGGAGCGCGACGTGACGGCCGGCCCGCTGGCCCACGGCGGCTCGGACCGCGACTACAAGGTCAAGACGCCGCGCGAGAAGACCGACCGCGCCAAGAGCACCTTCCTCAAGGACACCGAGGCCGTCGACGACCAGCTCACCGAGGGTGAGCTGCAGGGCGTCCGCGACAGCCTCGTCGGCCTCGTCGGCGAGCTGCGCGACCTCGACAAGCTGCGCAAGAACGCCTACGACTCCAAGGGCAACGCCACCCAGACGGTGGAGTCCTACCACCGGCTCATCACCCAGCTGCTCGACCTCTCCACCGACATGGCCGAGGCGACCAGCAACCCGGAGATGATCCAGCGCACCCGTGCCCTGGCCGCCTTCTCCTCCGCCAAGGAGTACGCGTCCATGCAGCGCGCGGTCATCGCCGCCGCGCTCCCCAAGGACGCCGCCTCCTTCGCCAAGCTCTCCGAGAACGACCGCCTCTACGGCGAGGCCGCGATCGGCAGCGAGAAGAGCGACCTGGACGCCTTCACGACGATCTACGGATCCGGCGCGAAGAAGACCCTCGAGCCGCTCGGCAACAACAGCGTCATCGAGGCCGCGGACAAGTACGCGGACACCGTGCTCAGCCCCAAGGGCACCCGCAACGTGAACCGGCAGTCCTACCAGGACTGGGTGGACGACGCCTCCACCAAGCTCGAGTCGATGGAGAGCATCGAGCACACGCTCCTCGAGGAGATGGAGCAGAAGGCCCGCGAGCTCCAGGACGAGGCCCAGCGCGAGGCGCTGATCTCCGGTGTCCTGATCCTGGTCGTCCTCGGCGTCTCCCTGGTCGGCGCCTTCGTCGTGGCCCGCTCCATGATCCGCTCGCTGCGCCGCCTGCAGGACACCGCCACCAAGGTCGCCAAGGACCGCCTGCCCGAGCTGGTCAAGCAGCTCTCCGAGAACGACCCGCAGGACGTCGACACCACCGTCGAGTCGGTCGGTGTGCACTCCCGGGACGAGATCGGACAGGTGGCCTCGGCCTTCGACGACGTGCACCGCGAGGCGGTCCGCCTCGCCGCCGAGCAGGCCCTCCTGCGAGGCAACGTCAACGCGATGTTCACCAACCTCTCGCGCCGTTCGCAGGGCCTCATCCAGCGCCAGCTGACGCTGATCTCCGAACTGGAGTCCCGCGAGGCCGACCCGGACCAGCTGTCCTCCCTCTTCAAGCTGGACCACCTCGCGACCCGTATGCGCCGGAACGGCGAGAACCTCCTCGTCCTCGCGGGCGAGGAGCCCGGCCGCCGCTGGACCCGCCCGGTCCCGCTGGTCGACGTGCTGCGCGCCGCGGCCTCCGAGGTGGAGCAGTACGAGCGCATCGAGCTGTCCACGGTCCCCAAGACCGAGATCGCCGGCCGCGTCGTCAACGACCTCGTCCACCTGCTCGCCGAGCTGCTGGAGAACGCCACCTCGTTCTCCTCCCCGCAGACCAAGGTCCGGGTCACCGGTCACGCGCTGCCCGACGGCCGCGCGCTGATCGAGATCCACGACACCGGCATCGGCCTCTCGCCGGAGGACCTCTCCGCGATCAACGAGCGCCTCGCGGCGCCGCCCACGGTGGACGTCTCCGTCTCCCGCCGCATGGGCCTGTTCGTGGTCGGCCGCCTCTCGCAGCGTCACGGCATCCGCATCCAGCTGCGTCCCTCGGACTCCGGCGGCACGACCGCGCTGGTCATGCTCCCCGTGGACGTCGCCCAGGGCGACAAGAAGGCCGTTCCCGGCAAGGGCCAGGGCGGCGGCGGTGTCGCCGCGGCCGCGGCCGGTGCGGCGGCGGCCCGCCGCGGCGGCGGCGCCGGCGCGGCCCTCGGCTCGGGCGCGCGTCCCGCGCTGCCCGCCCGTGACTCGGGCGGCGGAGCCTTCGGGCAGGGCGGCTCCGGCGGCGGAGCGTTCGGCCAGGGCGGCTCCGGCGGCCAGGGCGGCATGCCCGGCGGCGGACCCGGCCAGAGCCGTCCCACCGCGGGCGCCGGCTTCGGCGGTCCCTCCGCGCAGGCCCCGCAGGCCGGCTTCCCGGCCGGCCCGGCGCAGCAGCAGAACCGCGGCTCGGTCCCGGCGCAGCGCACCCCGCAGCAGGGCCAGGGCATGGGCCCGGCCGGCGGCCAGGGCATGGGCCCGGCGGGCGGTCAGGGCATGGGTCCGGCCGGCGGCCAGGGCAGGGGCCAGGGTCCCGGTGCCGGGCAGCAGAACCGCGCCCAGGGCGGCCAGTCCGGTCCGCGTCAGCCGCAGCTGCCGCCTCCGGGCGGCCCGCGTGCCGAGCTCCCCGGCGGCGCCCGTCCGGCCGACGGTCCGCGCGGTCACGACGACTTCGGCCGGACCTCGCAGCTGCCGCGCGTCGACGACCAGCAGGGACCGGGCTCCACCGCCCAGTTCCCGCGCCCCGACTTCGACGGCCCCGCGCCGCAGCAGCAGCCCCAGGCGCCCGGTGCCCGCGGCCCCCAGCAGGGCGCCCGGCCGCAGGCCCAGCAGCCGCAGTCCCCCCAGCAGCCGCAGGCCCCGCAGCAGTACGGCGGCCCCGGCGCTCCCGCCGGCGGTCAGTACCCGCAGCAGGGCTACCCGGCCGCGCCGCAGGACGCCTCGTCCACCGGTCAGTTCCCCGCGCCGGGCCAGTACCAGGACCCCTCGTCCACCGGTCAGTTCCCCGCGCCGGGCCAGTACCAGGACCCCTCGTCCACCGGTCAGTTCCCGGCCCCGGGCCAGTACCAGGACCCGTCCTCCACCGGTCAGTTCCCGCAGCCTCCGGCCGGCGGCCAGCAGCAGTACGGCGGCTACGGCGCGCAGCAGCCCGCGCAGGGCGACCTGCCCCCGGTCAACGGCCACACCGACGGCGGGACCCCGCTGTTCGACTCGCTGGAGACCAACTGGTTCCGCGGCCAGCAGCAGGCCCCGGGCCCGCAGGGTCAGCAGCAGTACCAGCAGCAGCCGCAGGCGGGCCCGCCCCCCCCCCCGC
>NZ_JBRIOU010000004.1:181681-189530 GCF_053474865.1 Streptomyces sp. CO7 | reverse complement strand
GCGGCCCGCCCCGCCCCGCAGCAGCAGGCGCCGGGCCAGCCCCGCCGTCCGCAGCAGCCGCAGGCCCCGCAGCGCACCCCCCAGCAGCCGGCGCAGCAGCCGCCGGCCCCGCAGCGGCCCGGGGCCCAGGCGGCCCAGCGGCCGTCCGCGGCACCCTGGCGCAGCTCGCCCAACGACGAGCTGTCCCGCCAGGCCGAGCGCGCCCGCAAGCCCAGCGCGGGCGGCGTCACCACGTCCGGCCTGCCCAAGCGGGTACCCAAGGCGAACCTCGTCCCGGGCACCGCGCAGCAGAACCAGCACACCGGCGGGCCGCAGGTCTCCCGCGCGCCCGACGCCGTGCGGGGCCGGCTGACCAATCTCCGCCGGGGCATCGCGCAGGGCCGGCAGGCCACTTCGGGCCAGACCGGTTCCTTCCCGAACCCCACTCACCAGCAGGAGCGCTAGTTGAGCCCGATGAGCCAGGCTGCACAGAACCTGAACTGGTTGATCACCAACTTCGTGGACAACACGCCCGGGGTCTCCCACACCGTCGTCGTCTCCGCCGACGGTCTGCTCCTGGCGATGTCCGAGGGCTTCCCGCGCGACCGCGCCGACCAGCTCGCTGCGGTCGCGTCGGGCCTGACCTCGCTGACCGCGGGAGCCTCGCGGATCTTCGAGGGCGGCCACGTCAACCAGACCGTCGTCGAGATGGAGCGCGGCTTCCTGCTGATCATGTCCGTCTCGGACGGCTCTTCCCTGGCCGTCCTGGCCCACCCGGAGTGCGACATCGGCCTGGTGGGCTACGAGATGGCTCTTCTCGTCGACCGTGCAGGCGCCGTCCTCACGCCCGACCTGCGCGCGGAGCTCCAGGGCAGCCTGCTCCGCTGAGCTGCCCGCGCCATGTGACCGACACCCCCCACCGTCCGGCCGTCATGCACGCAACCCCCCACCGGCCCGCGGCACTTCAACCCGACTTGCTGTCCGCCCGGAGGATCAATGAACCCGCCTTCCGCCGCTCACGATCCGTACAGAGATCAGTACGGTGAAGAGGGGCCGCTGGTCAGGCCCTACGCCATGACCGGCGGCCGGACGCGGCCGCGCTATCAGCTCGCCATCGAGGCGCTGATCAGCACGATCGCGAATCCGGCACAGACAGGGGGACTCCTCCCCGAGCATCAGCGCATTTGTCACCTCTGCCACGAGGTGAAGTCGGTGGCGGAGGTGTCGGCCCTGCTGTCCATGCCCCTGGGCGTGGCGCGCATCCTCGTCGCCGACCTCGCCGAGGCGGGCATGGTCGCCGTCCACCAGCCGGGCGGCGACGAGAACAACGGCGGTGCACCGGACGTGACACTGCTCGAAAGGGTGCTCAGTGGACTTCGCAACCTCTGACGGAAGCCGGGCGACGACCTCGGCGAAGATCGTGGTGGCGGGCGGCTTCGGCGTCGGCAAGACCACGTTCGTCAGCTCCGTCTCGGAGATCAACCCGCTGCGCACCGAGGCGGTCATGACCTCCGCCTCGGCGGGCATCGACGACCTGAGCCACACGTCCGGGAAGACGACCACCACGGTCGCCATGGACTTCGGCCGCATCACCCTGGACCAGGACCTGATCCTGTACCTGTTCGGCACCCCCGGGCAGGACCGGTTCTGGTTCATGTGGGACGACCTGGTCCGCGGCGCCATCGGCGCGGTGGTCCTGGTCGACACCCGGCGTCTCGCCGACTGCTTTCCCGCGGTCGACTACTTCGAGAACTCGGGCCTGCCCTTCGTGGTCGCCCTCAACAACTTCGACGGGCAGCAGGCATATCAGCCGGAGGAGGTGCGGGAGGCGCTGCAGATCAGCAGCGGCACCCCGATCATCGCCACGGACGCCCGCCACCGCACCGAGGCGAAGGGCGCCCTGATCAATCTCGTGGAGCACGCGCTCATGGCGCGACTGCGCCCGTAGGCCCGCGGCCTGCGAAAACCCGGTCGCGCGCATGCCGGCGCGGCCGGGTTTCCGCTGTGCGGGAGCGGCACGGAATTCGTGGGGGGTGCCGTACGGAATGTGTTCGTGGTACACATCAAGTGCACCGTCGTGCACAGGAGTTATGACCTGCATCAAAAGCCCTCTGTGGCCTTGGCCACCCGGGGGCAGGAGTTCATAACATTTCGACAGAGATATCTGTCACCTGATGCCACAGGGCGCGGTCGGCCGGTGCCGCTACGCGTACAAACGCCCCGCCATTTGCCGGACGACACTCCTTATGTCCCTTTTACGGGTCCCTTTCGTGGCGTGGATCAGTCGCGTCCGGACGTTTGGAACTGTCCGTACCCACGTGCTGGAATGCCAGAACTGCCCATTGGTCACAAGGGCCCAGAGACACCGCGGCACGACGAAGGTGCCGACCGCCGAGAGGTTGTTGGTCGAGTGAGGCGAAGCAAGAACGGACCCGAGCCGTCGGCCCGGGGCAACTTCACGCCGCCCCCGCGGGCGGGGTCGGAGGAGCTGCCCGGTTCCGAGCCGGTGGTCACGCCCGACGCGGGCGGTGGCCGTCTCTCGCCCCGCAACTGGCGGGTGCGTACGCGTCTGAACGCGATCCTCCTGATACCCGTCGTCCTCGGTCTCATTCTGGCCGCCGTCGAGGTCAAGGGATCCATCGACACGTGGCAGGAGGCCGAGGACGCGGCCGCCACCGCGCGTGTCGTCCGCGGCGCCCTGAACTACGCCGACGCCCTGTCCGAGGAGCGTGACCTCAGCGCGGCCCCGCTCCTGGAGGGCAAGGGCAAGAACAACCCGGTCGTCAAGGAGCTCCGCGAGCGGAGCGACAAGGCCGGCGCCGAGTTCGACCAGGTGCTCAAGGAACTTCCGGACACGCCGAGCCTCCAGCGCCGCAAGGACCTGTTCGTGGCGGCCGAGGAGAAGCTCCCGGCCCTGCGCGAGCGGGCGTACACCAAGTTGCTCCCCGGCACCAGCACCGAGGAGGGGTACGTCCAGGTCATCCACCCCCTCATGGACTTCGCCAACGAGCTGACCCTCGACGAGGGAAACGTCGCCTCGTACGGCCGTACCGCGTACGCCATGTCGCTCACCAAGGGCGCCCAGTCGCTGCAGCGCTCGATCGGCACGCATCTTCTGGTCAAGCCGGACACGGACGACAGCGGGCGGCTGAAGCAGCGCGTCACCCTTTCCTCGTACGCCTACCTCGAGCGCATCGCGATCGAGGAGTACACCGGCGCGGGCCGCGTCGAGGACCAGGAGCGCCTCGAGTCCGAGATGGTGGAGGTGAAGCGGAAGTTCGCGGAGACGGCGGCCGAGACGCCGTTCCACAAGAACCTCACCGACACCACCGAGATCATCGGCGCCATCCTCCTCAACGACCCGGGCACTCCCGTGGGCAAGGCGACGCTGAAGCAGATCGGCGTCACCGCCGAGACCTGGCAGGCGGTCAACGACCCGAAGTTCGAGGCCTACGGCAAGATCGAGTCCGATCTGACCGAGGCCGCGGTGGAGGGCTCGCAGCAGGTCGCCGACGACGCCAGGACGGCTGCCTTCGTCGCCGCCGGCGCCGTGCTCCTCGCCCTGATCGCCGCCTTCGTGCTGGCCGGTCTCGTCGCCCGTCAGATGAGCCGCTCGATGCGCGACCTGCGCAACGCGGCCTTCGACGTCGCCGAGCAGCGCCTGCCGACGCTGGTCGACCAGCTCTCGCGCACCGACCCGGGCCGGGTCGACACCCGCGTGGTGCCGATTCCGATCAACACCACCGACGAGATCGGCGAGGTCGCCCGCGCCTTCGACCAGGTCCACCGTGAGGCGGTCCGGCTCGCCGCGGAGCAGGCACTGCTCCGGGGCAACATCAACGCGATCTTCACCAACCTGTCGCGTCGCAACCAGTCCCTGATCGAGGGCCAGCTGACCCTGATCACCGACCTGGAGAACAACGAGGCCGACCCGGACCAGCTGGAGAACCTCTTCAAGCTGGACCACCTGGCGACCCGTATGCGCCGCAACGGCGAGAACCTCCTGGTCCTCGCCGGCGAGGAGCCCGGCCGCCGCTGGGACCAGCCGGTCCCGCTGGTCGACATCCTGCGCGCCGCCTCCTCCGAGGTGGAGCAGTACGACCGCATCGAGCTGGCCGGCGTCCCGGAGGCCGAGATCCACGGCCGCGCCGTGACCGACCTCGTGCACCTGCTCGCCGAGCTGCTGGAGAACGCGACCACGTTCTCCTCCCCGCAGACCAAGGTCCGCGTCACCGCGACCCGTCTGCCGGACGGCCGCGTCATGATCGAGATCCACGACAAGGGCATCGGCCTCACCGCCGAGGACTTCGCGGACATCAACCACAAGCTGGCCAACCCGCCGACCGTGGACGCCGCGATCTCCCAGCACATGGGCCTCTTCGTGGTCGGCCGCCTGTCCGACCGGCACGGCATCCGCGTCCAGCTCCGCCCCTCGGGCGAGCAGGCCGGCACCACCTCGCTGGTCATGCTCCCGGACAACATCACGCACGGTGGCGCCGCGCAGAACGTGCCGGCCGACGAGTTCACGGTCTCGCAGATCATCCCGCAGCAGTACCAGCAGCAGGCTCCGATCGAGCAGGCCCCGCTGCGGACCGCCGCCGAGCTCGGCTTCGACGACAGCCGCTACCAGCAGCCGGGGGAGGACGCCCGCGAGCTCGACTCGGTCGGACGCCAGCTCCTCCGCGAGGAGCGCCGCGCCGCCCTCGAGGCCCAGACCCACCCGCAGGACTTCCAGGACGGCCAGGGCTACCAGGACGGCCAGGGCCAGGGGTTCGACGAGGGTCAGGGCTACCAGGACGGCGGCTACGACCAGCAGGGCTACCAGGAGCAGCCGGCCTACGACGAGTCGTACTACGGCGCCGGCGAGCAGGGCTACGCGGAGCCCGGCCGGACGCAGGAGCAGGGCGACGGCCAGGACGGTTACCAGAACTACGCCGAGCAGCCCTACCAGGGCGACTGGCAGCAGCAGCAGGGCTACCAGAGCGGCTACGCCGAGGGCTACCCCGCGGACGCGGGGTCGCCTCAGGGCGCTGACGCGGGCATGTCCAGCGGCGTAGGCTTCGGCCAGGGCCCGGCGACGACCGACTCCGGACTTCCGCGGCGCGGGGGCTTCGGTGACGGCGCCGGTCAGGGCAACGGCCAGGGCCCGGCTGCGGCCGGCGACGACTGGCGGTCCTCCAACGACGACCGCTGGGAGTCCGCGTCCAAGCTCCGCAAGCCCAAGGCGGGCGGAGTGACCTCTTCCGGCCTGCCGAAGCGGGTGCCCAAGGCGAACCTCGTGGAGGGCACCGCCGAGGCGACCCCGCAGGGCGGTCCGCAGGTCTCCCGCAACCCCGACGAAGTGCGGGGCCGGCTGAGCAACCTGCGGCGGGGCGTCCAGCGCGGACGTACCGCCGGCAACGAAACGAACGGCCAGGCCGACGGGAACCAGTTCCGTGGTCCTGACAGCACCTACAACCAGGAGCGTTAGTGTGAGCCCGATGAGCCAGGCGGCGCAGAACCTGAACTGGTTGATCACCAACTTCGTGGACAACACCCCCGGTGTTTCCCACACCGTGGTGGTCTCCGCCGACGGCCTTCTTCTGGCGATGTCGGAAGGCTTCCCGCGTGACCGCGCGGACCAGCTCGCGGCGGTCGCCTCGGGTCTGACCTCGCTGACCGCGGGAGCCTCGCGGATCTTCGAGGGCGGCCATGTGAACCAGACCGTGGTCGAGATGGAGCGGGGTTTCCTCTTCATCATGTCCATTTCGGATGGTTCGTCCCTCGCCGTGCTGGCCCACCCCGATGCGGACATCGGTCTGGTGGGATACGAGATGGCACTCCTGGTCGACCGTGCAGGTACGGTACTTACGCCGGATCTGCGCGCGGAGCTTCAGGGGAGCCTGCTCAACTAGCAGGACCCGCGTGCGTCTTGGCGTCCCGAGACCGTAAGGTTTCGGGACGCGGCTTCCACACGTTGGGCGCCCGGCACAGTTGGAGGAGGAGAGAGAGAGTGGCAACACCCCCAGGCGGTCCGAACCAGGGCGGTTGGTCCTACGACCACGGCCAGAACGGGCAGCACGGCGAGCAGTCGTACGACTTCTCCTCCGCTGCGAGCCACACGCACCAGCAGTCGTACGCCCCCCAGAACCCGCAGGGTCAGGGACAGCAGTACGGGCAGCCGACTGCGCCGTACGACCGTCCTGTGGCACCCCAGCGGCGGGCTCACGAGCCTTCGCCCGCCGGCGGCCAGTCACAGGCGGCCAAGAACCCCCTGGTGCGTCCGTACGCCATGACGGGCGGCCGTACCAGGCCCCGCTACCAGCTCGCCATCGAGGCGCTGGTGCACACCACCGCGCAGCCGCACCAGATGCAGGGGCAGCTGCCCGAGCATCAGCGGATCTGCAACCTCTGCCGGGAGATCAAGTCGGTCGCCGAGGTCTCGGCCCTGCTGCAGCTCCCTCTCGGCGTGGCCAGGATCCTCGTCGCCGACTTGGCGGAGGCGGGCCTGGTCGCCATCCATCAGCCCGGCGGCGACGAGAGCGCCGGCGGCCAGCCAGACGTGACACTGCTCGAAAGGGTGCTCAGTGGACTTCGCAAGCTCTGACGGTGGTCCTTCCCGCTCCACCACCTCAGCGAAGATCGTGGTGGCGGGCGGCTTCGGCGTGGGCAAGACCACGTTCGTCGGCGCGGTCTCGGAGATCAACCCGCTGCGCACGGAGGCCGTGATGACGTCCGCTTCGGCGGGCATCGACGACCTCACCCACACCGGGGACAAGAAGACCACCACGGTCGCCATGGACTTCGGCCGCATCACCCTGGACCAGGACCTGATCCTGTACCTGTTCGGCACCCCCGGACAGGACCGGTTCTGGTTCATGTGGGACGACCTGGTCCGCGGCGCCATCGGCGCGGTGGTCCTGGTCGACACCCGGCGTCTCGCCGACTGCTTCCCCGCGGTCGACTACTTCGAGAACTCGGGCCTGCCCTTCGTCATCGCCCTCAACGGCTTCGACGGCCACCAGCCGTACCAGCCGGAGGAGGTGCGGGAGGCGCTGCAGATCGGGCCGGACACCCCGATCATCACCACCGACGCGCGGCACCGGGCGGACGCCAAGTCGGCCCTCATCACGCTCGTCGAGCACGCCCTGATGGCCCGCCTCCGGTAGACCCGCCTCCGGGGAAGCCGTCCGCGCGACGCGACGGCACCGGCCGACGAACCGCCCCGAATCCGGCGGCGCCCCACACGGCGCCGCCGGATTCGGCGTTCCAGGGGGCCCAGACGGCGCCGGCAGCCCTGGCGGTCCCAGAGCGGCCCTTGTCCGACCCTGGGGCGACCCCTGTCGGTCCCGGGGCGGCCTCGGGGGGCCACGGGGCGCTGTCGGTCCCCTGGGGCGTCCCCTGTCGGCGCCAGGGCGGCCTCGGGCGGTCCGGAGGGCGCGGGCTCCGTCCGACGGGCTTGTCGGCGGCCGGGTGTCCCGCACCCCCCGAGCGGTTGCGCAGGGCCCCGCGCACCCGTGCGGCGGGCCCGTGCCTCGCGCCGGCCCCGGTCCGTCGCGCACCCGCTCCCGCACCCTTGCCCGAACGCGCCGCGGCCCGCCCTCCCACGGGGGAGAGGACGGGCCGCGGCGCGTGTGGCGTGTGGCGGGGTCAGCGCCAGCTGTGGGGCATCCGGAAGCCCGGCTCGCGTTCCAGACGGCGCCAGCCGGCCCGGACCGAGCCGCCGCGGGCGACGGGTCCGGCGGACGCCGCGGAGGTCGCCCGGGCCAGCAGGATCGCCGTGAGCGCCGCGAGCTCCTCGGGGTCGGCGTGACCCTTCTCGACGCGGATGTCGACACCGGCGGTCATCACATGCACTCCTGGTTGAGAGGTTCGGGGGACGGGGGCGAGG
>NZ_JBRIOU010000004.1:177479-181581 GCF_053474865.1 Streptomyces sp. CO7 | reverse complement strand
CGGCAGGTCCGCGTGCTTGCTCCGCAGCATCTCCAGCGACCGCACCAGCACCTCGCGGGTCTCGGCGGGGTCGATCACATCGTCGACGAGTCCCCGTTCCGCGGCGTAGTACGGGTGCATCAGCTCGGACTTGTACTCCTTGACCATGCGGGTCCGCATGGCCTCCGGGTCCTCGGCGCCCGCGATCTGCCGGCGGAAGATCACGTTGGCCGCGCCCTCGGCGCCCATCACGGCGATCTCGTTGGTCGGCCAGGCGTACGTGAGGTCCGCGCCGATGGACTGCGAGTCCATGACGATGTACGCGCCGCCGTACGCCTTGCGCAGGATCAGCGAGATCCGCGGCACCGTGGCGTTGCAGTACGCGTACAGCAGCTTGGCGCCGTGGCGGATGATGCCGCCGTGCTCCTGGTCGACGCCCGGCAGGAAGCCGGGCACGTCCAGGAAGGTCAGGATCGGGATGTTGAAGGCGTCGCACATCTGGACGAACCGCGCGGCCTTCTCGCTGGCCTCGATGTCCAGCACGCCCGCCAGCACCTGCGGCTGGTTGGCGACGATGCCGACGACCTGGCCGTCGAGCCGGCCGAGCGCGCAGACGATGTTCCGCGCCCAGCGCTCGTGCACCTCGAGGTAGTCGCCGTCGTCGACGATCTCCTCGATGACCTTGGTCATGTCGTACGGGCGGTTGCCGTCGGCGGGGACCAGGTCGAGGAGCACGTCCGAGCGCCGTCCGACCGCGTCGCCGGAGGGCAGCCGCGGCGGGTTCTCCCGGTTGTTCTGCGGGAGCATCGACAGCAGGTACCGCACCTCGGCGATGCAGGTCTCCTCGTCGTCGTACGCGAAGTGGCAGACACCCGAGGTCTCCGCGTGCACGTCCGCGCCGCCGAGGCCGTTCTGGGTGATCTCCTCGCCGGTCACGGCCTTGACCACGTCCGGACCGGTGATGAACATCTGCGAGGTCTCGCGGACCATGAAGACGAAATCGGTGAGGGCGGGGCTGTAGGCCGCGCCGCCCGCGCACGGGCCCAGCATCACGCTGATCTGCGGGATGACGCCGGAGGCCTTGGTGTTGCGCTGGAAGATGCCGCCGTAGCCGGCCAGGGCGGAGACGCCCTCCTGAATGCGGGCGCCGGCGCCGTCGTTGAGCGACACCAGGGGCGCGCCGGCCGCGATGGCCATGTCCATGATCTTGTGGATCTTGGTGGCGTGGGCCTCGCCCAGCGCGCCGCCGAAGATGCGGAAGTCGTGGGCGTACACGAAGACCGTGCGGCCCTCGACCGTGCCCCAGCCGGTGATCACGCCGTCCGTGTAGGGCTTCTTGTGCTCCAGGCCGAACCCGGTGGCCCGGTGCCGGCGCAGCTGCTCGACCTCCTGGAAGGACCCCGGGTCCAGCAGCAGCTCGATGCGCTCCCGTGCGGTCAGCTTGCCCTTGGCGTGCTGAGCCTCGGTGGCCTTGTCGCTCGGTCCGGCCAGTGCGCGCGCCCGGATCTCGTGCAGTTCCGCCACGCGCCCCCGGGCGTCGGCCGGCTCGGTCAGGTCCTCCGTGGGCTCGTCAAGTGCCTCTTCCACAACGGTCATGTAGCGACCATACGAAGGGGGACGGACGGACCGGACCGTCGACTCCGTACAGTGTCCGGCGCGATTTCCTGGCGCTACCGGACAGAAGACCCCACCGGTGCAGGCATTCCTCCTGCCGAACCGCCCGTGCCGTTGTGGAGGTGCCACAAAGAGACTGCGCCGTCCGGGTGAGGCGCGGCGCGGTCGTGCGGGCAGGGCCGAGCGGGTGACCCCTTCAGGAAGTCTCCAGTACGCGCCTGCGAGAGCGGCTTGGAGGTCTCCAGGAACAGAACCTCGACCGGGACGGTTGAATCTTAAACAGAACCGCGCTACCTTCGTGGTCGTCGGGAGTTGTTGAATCTTCAACCGACAGCGGTCCTGTTCCGTTCCGTCCGCACACGTTCCCAAGGAGCACGTCATGGGTCTCTTCAACCGCAGCAACGACACCGCCGCCGCCCCGGTCAGCCCGGACCTCGCCGCACTGACCGGCGACTACACCGTCGACCCGTCGCACACCACGCTGGGCTTCGTCGCCCGCCACGCCATGGTCACCAACGTCAAGGGCCAGTTCCGGGAGTTCACCGGCACCCTGCACCTGGACGGCTCCGACCCCTCGAAGTCCACCGCCTCGCTGGACATCGTCGTGAACAGCATCGACACCGGTTCCGCGGACCGCGACGGCCACCTCAGGAGCGCGGACTTCTTCAAGATCGACGAGTTCCCGACCATGACCTTCCGCTCCACCGCGGTCGAGGCCGCCGGCGGCGACGACTACCGGGTCACCGGTGACCTCAGCCTCCTGGGCGTCACCAAGGAGGTCACGATCGACCTGGAGTTCCAGGGCGCGGCCAAGGACCCGTTCGGCAACGAGCGCGTCGGTTTCGAGGGCCGCGGCGAGATCCTGCGCTCCGACTGGGGCGTCTCCTGGAACGCCGCGCTGGAGACCGGCGGCGTGCTGGTCTCGGACAAGATCAAGCTCCGCTTCGACATCTCCGCGATCAAGAACGCGTGACGCCGGTGGGCCGCGGAAGTCCCCCGCCCCGGACGGGGCGGGGGACACGCGTGGCCGACCCTCCCGGGGGCACACGGGCTACAGCCTGTCCCCCTCCTGCGGGACGCCGCCCCCGCGCCGTACCGGCGGCGCGACCGTCCGCCCGCAAGGTGGCCCCATGCCTCACCTCGTGGACGCGCGCCCCGCACTCCTGTGGCCGGCGGCTGCCGCCGCCGTCTTCACCGCGGCCCAGCTCGTCCTGGTGCCCGGCACCGGCCTCGGCTGGGACGAGATCGTCTACGTCACCCAGGTCGAGGGCGACACCCCCGCCGCCTTCTTCTCCGCCCCCCGCGCGCGCGGGGTCAGCTGGCTGAGCGCCCCGGTCGCCGCCCTCACCGACTCCGCCGCCTCCCCGGCGGCGCTGCGCGTCTACCTGGCCCTGCTCGCCGGACTCGGACTCCTGCTCGCCCTGCGGGTCTGGCGCACCCTGCTCCCGCCCCCGGTGCTCGGCGTCGCCGGGCTGTTCTTCGCGGGTCTGTGGATCTCGCTCTTCTACGGCCCGCGCGCCATGCCCAACCTCTGGTGCGCCCTCGGCGCCCTCGCGGCCACCGGCTGGTTCCTGCGCGGGGTGCGCCGCCGCCCCGGCGGGGCCGCGGACCGCCGGGCCCCCTGGTGCGCGGCCGCGGCCGTCGCCTTCGTGGCCCTGATGCGCCCCGCCGACGGCTTCTGGCTCGCCCTGCCGCTGTGCGCCGCCGCGCTCCTCGTCCCCGCCTGGCGCCACCGGTGGACCCTGTCCTTCCTGCTGGCCGGCGGTCTGGCCCTGGGCGCCCTGCCGTGGGTGATGGAGGCGTACGCGTCCTACGGCGGCCTGATGGCCCGGCTCGCCCGCGCGGGCGAGATCCAGGGCGGCATGGGCCTGCGCTTCGCGGTGGACGACCAGGTCCGCTCCCTGGTCGGACGGACCCTGTGCCGCCCTTGCGTCGGTCCCTGGAACCACCGGTGGACCGCCGCCTGGTGGTTCCTGCTGCCCCCGGTCACCGTCGCCGGGGTGCTCGTCGCCCGGCGGGCCGGACGGCAGGCGGCGTCTCTCCTCGCCGCCGTCGTCGCCTCGTCCCTCGCCGTCACGTACCTGTTCACCATCGACTACGCGGCACCGCGCTTCCTGCTGCCCTCCTACGCCCTGCTGGCCGTCCCGGTCGCCGAGGCGCTGGTGGCCGCGGCGCGGGCCGTGGGCCGGACCCGCGGCCGCCGCCGCGTCGCGCTCGGCGGAGGGCTCGCGGTGGTCCTCGCCGGTCACCTCGCCGTCCAGCTGGCGGTGGCCGCCGAGGTGACCGAGCGCAGCCGGGCGCAGCACCGTGAGCTGACCGCCGTCGCCGCGGAACTGCGCCGGCTCGGGGTGCGGCCGCCGTGCGTGATCGCCGGGGACCAGTTCGTGCCCGTCGCCTACTACACGGGCTGCTCCTCGCGGCAGCCCGTCGGCGGCCACGACGGCAGCATCACGGTGGCGGGGCTGCTGCGGCTCGGGCACACCCGGCCGCTCGCCGTGATCACCGTGGA
>NZ_JBRIOU010000004.1:166924-177379 GCF_053474865.1 Streptomyces sp. CO7 | reverse complement strand
CACCGTGGACGGCCGCCGCCCGCCCGGGTTCGCGGGCGGCTGGCGGCCCGCCGAGCTGGGCGGAGGGCACGTCGCCTGGCTCCCGCCCGACGGGCCGGCCGGGCCGAACCGGGGACAGGGGCCGCTCGCCGGGCGTACCGTCGAACCATGAACGTCAGGGCCGTCCTGTGGGACGTGGACGACACCCTCTTCGACTACCGCACGGCGGACCGGGAGGGCATCGCCGCCCACCTCGCCGCCGAGGGCCTGCTGGCCGGGTTCGACGGCCCGGACCACGCCCTCGCCCGCTGGCGCGAGGTGACCGAGCTCCACTGGGGGCGCTTCGCCGCCCGCGAGGTCACCTTCGAGGAGCACCGGCGCGACAGGGTGCGGACCTTCACGGGCCAGGACGACCTGGACGACGCGGCGGCCGACGCCTGGTTCGAGCGGTACTTCGCCCACTACGAGGCGTCCTGGGCGCTCTTCCCGGACTTCCTGCCGGCCCTGGAGGCCCTGGTCCCCAGCCACCGCCACGCGGTGCTCTCCAACTCGAGCTTCCTGGTGCAGGAGCGCAAGCTGGGGACGCTGGGCGTGCTCGACCGCTTCGAGGCCGTGCTCTGCGCGGCCGAGCTGGGCGTCTCCAAGCCGGAGGCCGGCGCCTTCCACGCGGCCTGCGACGCCCTCGGACTGCCGCCGGGGCAGGTCGCCTACGTGGGCGACCACCCGGAGATCGACGGCCGGGGCGCGGCCGAGGCCGGCCTGCTCTCCGTCTGGATCGACCGCCACGGGGAGGAGCCGCCCGAGGAGGAGGGGGAGCGCACCTGGCGCCGCATCCGCTCGCTGGCGGAGCTGCCCGGGGTGCTGGGGGTGCCGGGCGCGGAATCCCGTTTTGGAGCACGGTCAACCTTCGGGTAATGTTCTTCCTGCGCCGAGGGGAACGGGCCAGGAGCCCGGAACCGGAAGCGCACAACTAGAACAAGGACCTCCCGCTCGGGGGGCTTGCGTTCCAGTGGCCTATGGTGTAATTGGCAGCACGACTGATTCTGGTTCAGTTAGTCTTGGTTCGAGTCCAGGTAGGCCAGCTCGCAGAGCTCATCTGCAAAGCCCCCGTTGTGTAGCGGCCTAGCACGCCGCCCTCTCAAGGCGGTAGCGCCGGTTCGAATCCGGTCGGGGGTACTGGTTCTCCTCGGAGAACCGACAAGAGGCCCCCGTTGTGTAGCGGCCTAGCACGCCGCCCTCTCAAGGCGGTAGCGCCGGTTCGAATCCGGTCGGGGGTACAAGCTGGTCTAACCACGCATTGGTCTATGGTGTAATTGGCAGCACGACTGATTCTGGTTCAGTTAGTCTTGGTTCGAGTCCAGGTAGACCAGCTCGGATCTGCGGAAACGCATGATCCTCGCCCCCGTTGTGTAGCGGCCTAGCACGCCGCCCTCTCAAGGCGGTAGCGCCGGTTCGAATCCGGTCGGGGGTACAGATAAGGGAAGGGTCCCGTTCGATGAACGGGACCCTTCTTCGTGTGCGAGGGCGGGTCTTCGTGTGTGGTGCCGGGTGAGCTGGGTGTCGAGGACGGCCCGTGCCCGCGCGGAGGCGGGCACGGGCCGGCGGGTGTCAACTGGAGCGCCGCAGCGCCTCGGAGAGCCGTGAGGCCGCGTCTATGACGGCCTGCGCGTGCATCCGGCCGGGATGCCGGGTGAGGCGCTCGATCGGGCCGGAGACGGACACCGCCGCCACCACCCGGTTCGACGGGCCGCGCACCGGGGCGGAGACCGAGGCCACGCCCGGCTCGCGCTCGCCGATGGACTGGGCCCAGCCGCGGCGCCGCACGCCGGAGAGCGCGGTCGCGGTGAACCGGGCGCCCTGCAGGCCCCGGTGGAGCCGCTCGGGCTCCTCCCAGGCCATCAGGATCTGCGCCGACGAACCGGCCTTCATGGTCAGCGTCGACCCCACGGGCACGGTGTCCCGCAGTCCGGACAGACGCTCGGCGGCGGCGACGCAGATCCGCATGTCGCCCTGCCGGCGATAGAGCTGGGCGCTCTCGCCGGTGACGTCGCGCAGGTGCGTGAGCACCGGGCCGGCGGTGGCCAGGAGCCGGTCCTCGCCGGCCGCCGCGGCCAGCTCGGCCAGGCGCGGCCCGAGAATGAAACGGCCCTGCATGTCGCGCGCCACCATGCGGTGATGCTCCAGGGCCACGGCCAGTCGATGTGCCGTAGGCCTTGCCAGTCCGGTCGCCGCGACCAGACCCGCGAGGGTGGCCGGACCGGACTCGAGAGCGCTCAGCACAAGGGCCGCCTTGTCCAGAACGCCGACGCCGCTGCTGTTGTCCATGCAACGATACTCGCGTCTCACTCTGTGAAACGCAAGTTCACTTTCGCGTGGGAGCCGCCACTCTGGACGCATGGCGTCGTGGTCGCTGCTTCGGTCGGCCGCCACCTGAGTCTCACGAAGTGCGGGGCCGACGTGGTCCCCGCCGAAGGGAAAGCGATGGGTAGGACACTGGCGGAGAAGGTCTGGGACGACCATGTCGTCCGGCGCGCCGAGGGCGAGCCCGACCTCCTCTACATCGATCTGCACCTGCTCCACGAGGTGACCAGCCCCCAGGCCTTCGACGGCCTCCGCAAGAGCGGCCGCACCGTGCGCCGCCTCGACCTCACCATCGCCACCGAGGACCACAACACCCCGACGATCGACATCGACAAGCCGATCGCCGACCCGGTCTCCCGCGCCCAGCTGGAGACCCTGCGCAAGAACTGCGCCGAGTTCGGCGTCCGGCTGCACTCGCTGGGCGACGTCGAGCAGGGCGTCGTCCACGTGGTGGGACCGCAGCTCGGCCTCACCCAGCCCGGCACCACGGTGGTCTGCGGCGACTCGCACACCTCCACCCACGGCGCCTTCGGCGCGCTGGCGTTCGGCATCGGCACCTCGCAGGTCGAGCACGTGCTGGCCACCCAGACGCTGCCCCTGGCCCGTCCGAGGACGATGGCGATCACGGTGGACGGCGAGCTGCCCGACGGCGTCACCGCCAAGGACCTCATCCTCGCCGTGATCACCAAGATCGGCACCGGCGGCGGCCAGGGCTACATCCTGGAGTACCGCGGCAGCGCCATCGAGAAGCTCTCGATGGAGGCGCGGATGACCATCTGCAACATGTCGATCGAGGCCGGCGCCCGGGCGGGCATGATCGCCCCCGACGAGACGACCTTCGCCTACCTCAAGGGCCGCCCGCACGCCCCCGAGGGCGCCGACTGGGACGCCGCGGTGGAGTACTGGCGGACCCTGCGCACCGACGACGACGCGGTGTTCGACGCCGAGGTCGTCATCGACGCGGCCGGGCTGGCCCCGTTCGTCACCTGGGGCACCAACCCCGGCCAGGGCGCGCCGCTTTCGGCGACGGTCCCGGACCCCGCCTCCTTCGCGGACCCCTCCGAGCGCTTCGCCGCCGAGAAGGCCCTGGAGTACATGGGCCTGGAGGCCGGCACCCCGCTGCGCGAGGTCGCGGTCGACACCGTCTTCGTCGGTTCCTGCACCAACGGCCGCATCGAGGACCTGCGTTCGGTCGCCGAGATCATCAAGGGCCGCAAGGTCGCCGACGGCGTGCGGATGCTGGTCGTCCCCGGCTCGGCGCGGGTGGGCCTGCAGGCCGTCTCCGAGGGCCTCGACGTGGTCTTCAAGGAGGCCGGCGCCGAGTGGCGTCACGCGGGCTGCTCGATGTGCCTGGGCATGAACCCGGACCAGCTCGCCCCCGGCGAGCGCTCCGCGTCCACGTCCAACCGCAACTTCGAGGGGCGTCAGGGCAAGGGCGGGCGCACCCACCTGGTCTCGCCGCCGGTGGCCGCCGCCACCGCCGTCCTGGGCCGGCTCGCCTCCCCGGCCGACCTGTCCGACGCGCCCGCCCCCGCCGGCGTCTGAGCGATCCGGCACCGAGGAACCGAGGAACCGAGACATGGAAGCTTTCACCGTTCACACCGGCCGGGCCGTCCCGCTGCGCCGCAGCAACGTCGACACCGACCAGATCATCCCCGCGCACTGGCTCAAGAAGGTGACCCGGGACGGGTTCGAGGACGGGCTCTTCGAGGCCTGGCGCAAGGACCCGGAGTTCGTCCTCAACCGCCCCGAGCGCGAGGGCGCCACCGTCCTGGTGGCCGGCCCCGACTTCGGCACCGGCTCCTCGCGTGAGCACGCCGTCTGGGCGCTGCAGAACTACGGCTTCAAGACCGTGATCTCCTCGCGGTTCGCCGACATCTTCCGCGGCAACTCGCTGAAGAACGGCCTGCTCACGGTGGTGCTGGAGCAGTCCGTGGTGGACGCGCTGTGGGAGCTGGTGGAGAAGGACCCGACCGCCGAGATCACCGTCGACCTCGAGGCCCGCGAGGTGCGCGCCGAGGGCGTCACCGCGTCCTTCGAGCTGGACGAGAACTCCCGCTGGAGGCTGCTGAACGGCCTCGACGACATCTCCATCACCCTGAGCAACGAGGCGGACATCTCCGCCTACGAAGCCGAACGGCCCGCCCACAAGCCCAGGACGCGCGTCGCGTGAGCACCGCCTGAGCGACTCCCGGGCACAGCGCCCGAGCCGTCGAGGCCCCCGGAACCGACCTGACCGGTCGGATCCGGGGGCCTTTTTCGGCCACCGCGCGAAGGCCCCGCGACGCCCCGCCGCCACGAACGGGGGTACCTGCGCGCCGGTCGGCGGAGCCAGGTTGACGGTGTCCGATTCGTTCCCAACTCCGTGTTTTAGCTGCGGTGTTGTGCGGGTACCCGAGCTCTGGCGCCGCTTTCGGACGGTGTCGTCGACGGGCCTGTCGAGGGAGCAGTTGCACCCTGCGCAGGCGACAACTCGCCCTAGATGGCACAATCTGTGCATGGAACACGACGGCCAACTCGCGCTCTATGCGGCAGTCGCGGACCGACTCAAGGAAGCGCACACAAGAGTGCGCGCACTGCAAGTCCCGGAGGGCGTACGGGTGGCGCTGACCCGGAAGCTGCTGGTCATCACAGCGGCTGCCAAACACGATCTCGGTGACGCGACGAAGCGGCTGGAGCGGTTCACGGACGATCTCGCGCAGGGGCGATTCCCCGCCGAGGGTCTCTGAGCACTCCGGGGCGGTCGAGTCCGTTGCGGCACAAGGGTGATTAGCCCGTTTCGTGTTTGATTTGCGGTATATATCTGCCTAACGTGCGAAAACGCTTGAACGGATACGTTCTGGCAATGTCTCCGAAGGGGAAGACGTGAACAAGGCGCAGCTCGTAGAAGCGATTGCCGACAAGGTCGGTGGCCGTCAGCAGGCCGCCGACGCGGTGGACGCGGTCCTGGACGCCATCGTCCGCGCGGTCGTCGCCGGGGACCGGGTCTCGGTCACCGGGTTCGGTTCCTTCGAGAAGGTCGACCGTCCGGCGCGCTACGCCCGCAATCCCCAGACGGGGGAGCGGGTGCGGGTGAAGAAGACCTCCGTGCCGCGCTTCCGCGCAGGTCAGGGCTTCAAGGACCTGGTCAGCGGCTCCAAGAAGCTTCCGAAGAACGACGTCGCGGTGAAGAAGGCCCCCAAGGGCAGCCTCACCGGTGGCGCCTCCGCCACCGTGAAGAAGGCCGCGGCCAAGAAGACCACCGCCGCCAAGAAGGCCTCCGCCGCCAAGACGACGGCCGCGAGGAAGACCACGGCCGCCGCCAAGAAGACCACCGCCGCGGCGAAGAAGAGCACGTCGGCGACGGCGAAGAAGACCTCCGCCGCCGCCACCAAGAAGACCACCCCGGCGAAGACCACCGCGACGGCCAAGAAGACGTCCGCCGCCGCCAAGAAGAGCACCTCGGCCCCGGCGAAGAAGGCCACCGCGAAGAAGGCGCCCGCCAAGAAGTCCACGGCGCGCAAGACCACCGCGAAGAAGACGACCTCGCGCGGCGGCAAGTAGGACCGCCACGCGCCCCTGGGGCAGCTCGCGCGCCGGGCCGGAACTCCTCCTGGAGTTCCGGCCCGCGGCGCGCTGCGGGCCGTACGGCCCCGGCCGGGGCGTGCGGGCCCGGGGCCCGCGGGCCTCAGAAGGTCTGCAGCGTGATCAGGGTGATGTGCGGCGTGCCGTCCGCCGCCGGCCTGTCGCCGACCTCCAGGCGGACCCGCTGCCCGGAACGCAGCAGCAGGAGGCCGCCCGCGTCGAAGGCGGCGGCGTCGAAGGGGACCGGCGTGCCGTCGTCGAGGAGCACCTGACCGGTGCGGGTGTCCGGGTCGAAGGTGTAAGCGGTGGCCTGCATGCGGTCAGCGTACCGGCGGGGCGGGATCACGCCCGGCGTTCCCGCGAGGCGCTCCCGCCCGGCCTCCCACGAGGCGTTCCCGCGAGGCGTTCCCGCTCCCGCGAGGTGCGACGGCTCCGCTCGCGCTCAGGGCCCGGCCGGCAGGAGGCGCGCGGCCGCGGCCGCCGTGCGCGGTCCCACCCCCAGGGCCAGGGCGGCGCGCAGGTCGGCGCCGGTGTCCACGTCCTGGCGGACCGACTCCACGTCCGGCACCAGCAGCTCGGCGGCGCCCGATGCGGAGTGCCGGGCCCGGGAATCCGGTCCGAATTCCGGGCGCAATTCGACGCCGGACGACGCCGTCAGCAAAGTCGTCCCGATTCTCGCCGCGTCCGCCAGAAAGGCGCGCGGGAATTCCGCCGCCGCGACCAGGACGCGGGCCAATTCCACCGGCCGCAGCGCCGGGAGATCGGCGTTCAGCGCCGCGACCCCCGCCCCGGGCCGCTGACGGCGGACCACCGAGGCGCCGTGGGCCAGCGCGGCGTTCAGTCCGGCGCCCGCCGTGGCCTCCGGTACGACCCGTGCCCCCAGCCCGCCCAGTTCGCGCGCGGCCAGCGGGTCGTCCGTGACTACTGCCACATCCCGCACCGCGCCGCAGGCCAGCGCCGCGGCCACCGTGTCCTGCGCGAACGCCAGCGCGAGCCCCGGCCGCAGGACGTCCGGGGCGGCGTCCGACAGCCTGCTCTTGGCCCGCGTGAGGGGCTTCAGGGGGATGACCAGGGTCCAGTGCACGCGCGTTCGTACCTCTCTTGTCGCCCACATTGTCCCCCCGCGGGTCCGGCGACAGGACGACGGCCGTCGCCGGACGGGGCGTACGGTGTTCTCGACAGACGGTCGGGCCGGGGCCACACTTGTGCGACTCACGACCGACGAACCGAAGAACCAGGCCCTGGCCCCGTGGGGCCGGACGGGCCCAAGAGGAAGGTGTGCGCGTGCCTCGCCGCAGAATCGGCTTCTGGTACCGCTTCGCAGCGGTCATCGCAAAACCGCCGCTGGTGCTTCTGCTGAAGCGGGACTGGCGAGGAATGGAGAACATTCCGGCCGAGGGCGGCTTCATCACGGTCGTGAACCACATTTCGCACGTGGACCCGCTCGTGTACGCGCACTACCAGTACAACACCGGCCGCCTGCCCCGCTTCCTCGCCAAGAGCGGGCTGTTCAAGAAGGGGTTCGTCGGCACCATGATGCGCGGCACCGGCCAGATCCCCGTCTACCGCGAGTCCACCGACGCGCTCAGCGCCTTCCGCGCCGCGATCGACGCGGTGAACCGCGGCGAGTGCGTGGCCTTCTACCCCGAGGGCACCCTCACCCGTGATCCCGACGTCTGGCCGATGACCGGCAAGACGGGCGCCGCCCGGGTCGCCCTGAGCACCAAGTGCCCGGTGATCCCGGTCGCCCAGTGGGGCGCCAACGAACTGCTGCCGCCGTACAGCAAGAAGCCCAGTCTCTTCCCGCGCAAGACCGCCCGCGTGGTGGCCGGCCCGCCGGTCGACCTCTCCCGCTTCCACGACCGGGAGATGACGCCGGAGCTCCTCAAGGAGTGCACCGAGGCGATCATGGACGCCATCACCCGCGAGCTGGAGCAGCTCCGCGGCGAGAAGGCGCCCGCCCACCGCTACGACCCCCGCGAGGTCCGTCTCGAGCAGCGCCGCCATGCCGCCGCCCGGGCCGCCGAGCGGACGACCGGGTCCGCCGCCACGGCGGGGGAGGGGAACGGCAAGTGACCGACCCCGCCGCGAACGACCCCCTCGGCAGCGGGGCCCGCCCGGGCGAACCCGTCCGGGCCGCCGTCTTCGGCGCCGGCTCCTGGGGCACCGCCTTCGCCGTCGTGCTCGCCGACGCCGGCTGCGAGGTGACCCTCTGGGCGCGCCGACCCGAGGTGGCCGAGGCGATCAACTCCACCCGGGTGAACGCCGACTACCTGCCCGGCGTCGAACTTCCCGCCGGGATCTCGGCCACCGCCGACCCCGCCGAGGCCGCCCGCGACGCGGACTTCACCGTCCTGTCGGTCCCGTCCCAGACCCTGCGCGGCAACCTGGCCGCCTGGACGCCGCTGCTCGCCCCCGACACGGTGCTGGTCTCGCTGATGAAGGGCGTCGAGCTGGGCTCCGCGATGCGGATGAGCGAGGTGGTCGCCGAGGTCGCGAAGGTCGGCCCCGAGCGCGTCGCCGTCGTCACCGGACCCAACCTGGCCCGCGAGGTGGCCTCCCGGCTGCCCACCACCGCGGTGGTGGCCTGCGCCGAGGAGCCGGTCGCCCGCCGCCTGCAGGCCGCCTGCCACACCCCCTACTTCCGCCCCTACACCAACACCGACGTGGTGGGCTGCGAACTGGGCGGCGCGGTCAAGAACGTCATCGGCCTCGCGGTCGGCATCGCCGACGGCATGGGCCTGGGCGACAACGCCAAGGGCTCACTGATCACCCGGGGTCTCGCCGAGACCACCCGGCTCGGGCTCGCCATGGGCGCCGACCCGCTGACCTTCGCCGGCCTGGCCGGCCTCGGCGACCTGGTCGCCACCTGCTCCTCGCCGCTGTCGCGCAACCACACCTTCGGCACCAACCTCGGCAAGGGGATGACGCTGGAGGAGACCATCGCCGTCACCCGGCAGACGGCCGAGGGCGTCAAGTCCTGCGAGTCGGTGCGCGACCTCGCCCACCGGCACGGGGTGGACATGCCGATCACCGAGATGGTCGTGGAGATCGTCCACGAGGGGAAGCCGCCGGCGGTCGCGCTCAAGGAACTGATGGGGCGCGACCCCAAGCCGGAACGGCGCTGACCCGGTCGTCCGCGAGGGTCCGGCCGGCACGCGGTGCGCGGCCGGACCCTCGCCGTCCCCGCGTGCCGTAGCCCTGTCCCGGCCCCGCGGCCGCCCGGCGCGGGGCAGACCGGGCGAATCGACCGTGTGCCCGAGCGCGTTCGCCGACGTGTGCGAGAGCAGCGGGTACGCTCAATCCGTTATGAGCACCCAGAACCTCCCCCAGAGCCCTGAGCGGACCGCCGAGGAACCGCAGCGCAAGCCGCGCGTCGCCGTCGTCTTCGGCGGCCGCAGCTCCGAGCACGGCATCTCCGTGGTGACCGCCGGCGCCGTGCTGCGCGCGATCGACCGGACGAAGTACGACGTCCTGCCGATCGGCATCACCCGGGAGGGGCGCTGGGCCCTGACCGCCGACGAGCCGGACCGCATGGCGATCGCCGAACGCACCCTGCCGGGCGTGGACGAGCTCGCCGAGTCGACCGAGGGCGGCGTGGTGCTCCCCGTCGACCCCTCCAGCCGCGAGGTCGTCTACAGCGAGCCCGGGTCGGTCTCCAAGACCCTGGGCGAGGTCGACGTGGTCTTCCCCGTCCTGCACGGCCCCTACGGGGAGGACGGCACGCTGCAGGGTCTGCTCGAACTCTCCGGCATCCCGTACGTCGGCGCGGGCGTCCTCGCCTCCGCCGTCGGCCAGGACAAGGAGTACATGAAGCGGGTCTTCACCTCCTTCGGCCTGAAGGTCGGCCCCTACGTGGTGATCCGCCCGCGCGAGTGGGAGCAGGACCAGGCCGCGGCCCGCAGGAAGATCGTGGATCTCGCGGGCGACCACGGCTGGCCGCTGTTCGTGAAGCCGGCGCGGGCGGGCTCGTCCATCGGCATCACCAAGGTCGACGACCTGTCCGGGCTGGACGAGGCGATCGCCGAGGCCCAGTTCCACGACCCGAAGATCATCGTCGAGGCGGCGGTGGTGGGGCGCGAGATCGAGTGCGGCGTCCTGGAGTTCGAGGACGGGCCCCGGGCCAGCGTCCCCGCGGAGATCCCGCCCGCGCAGAGCCACTCCTTCTACGACTTCGAGGCCAAGTACATCGACTCCGCGGCCGGCGTCGTGCCGGCGCCGCTCACGCCCGAGGAGACGGCCGAGATCCAGCGGCTGGCGGTCGAGGCGTTCGACGCGGCGTCGTGCGAGGGCCTGGTGCGGGCCGACTTCTTCCTCACCGACGAGGGGGAGTTCGTGATCAACGAGATCAACACGATGCCGGGGTTCACGCCCATCTCCATGTACCCGCGCATGTGGGAGGAGACCGGGGTGTCCTACCCCGAGCTGGTGGACCGGCTGATCCAGGCCGCCCTCCGCCGCCGCACCGGCCTCCGCTGACCCGCTCCTCACCGCGGCCCGCCCGCCCCGGCGGGCCGGCCCTCCCGGCCCTCGGCTCCGCCACCTCGGCCC
>NZ_JBRIOU010000004.1:161997-166824 GCF_053474865.1 Streptomyces sp. CO7 | reverse complement strand
CACCTCGGCCCCGTCCGGCGTCACCGCCGCGCGGGGCCGCCGTGCGTCCCCGTCCGGTGAGCGGCCCCGCCTCCCCCGCCTGCCGCGGACCGTTCGGGCGCGCGTATAGGGCCGGTGGGGTGACCTGGCCCGCCGGAAGGGTCCGGAGCGGGAAGGAATCAGCGCATCCATTCACCATCCCTCGGCCGAAGCACAGGTATGCAGGTGACCGAGAGTGAAGAGGGGTTGCGCATGCTGGGACTGCGGCTCGCGGTGGCCGAACCGGCCAGGCCGCCCGGAGGTCCGCCCACGGCCCGTGAGGCCGTCCGGGCGGTCGAGGCGGAACTCGCGGACGTGCTCGACGACGCGCTGGCCCGCGCCCGCGACACGGACCCCGTGTACGCGCGCGACGTCGCCGACCGTCTCGCCGCGTTCGTCCGGCGCGGCGGCCGCCGGATGCGCGCCGCCTTCGCCTGGTGCGGCTGGCAGGCCGCCGGCGGCACCGGTGACCCGACGCCGGTCCTGCGCACCGGCGCGGCCCTGGAGCTGCTGCAGGCGTGCGCGCTGATCCACGACGACGTGATGGACGGCTCCGCGCTGCGCCGCGGCGCCCCGGCCCTGCACGTGGAGTTCGCCGAACTGCACCGCGCCACGACGGCCGCCCGCGCGTCCGGCGGCTCCGGCGCGGCCTTCGCCCTGTCCGCCGCCGTGCTCGCCGGGGACCTCGCCCTCGCCTGGGCGGACGACCTGATGACGGAGACCGCCCTCGGCTCCCCGCACGGCCGCCGGCTGCTGCGCGAATGGCGGGCCATGCGCGGCGAGATGGTGGCCGGCCAGTACCGCGACCTGCACGCGCAGACCACCGGGGCGTCCGGGATGGACGAGGCGATGACCGTCGCCACCCTCAAGAGCGCCCTGTACACGGTCGAGCGCCCCCTCGCGCTCGGCGCCACCCTGGCCGGGGCGGAGGCGGACGCCACCGAGGCGCTGCGCCGCGCGGGCCGCAGCGCCGGACTGGCGTTCCAGCTCCGCGACGACCTGCTCGGCGCGTTCGGCGACCCCGCCCTCACCGGCAAGCCCGCCGACGACGACCTGCGCACCCGCAAGCTCACCTGCCTGCTCGCCGCCGGCGTCCGCCTCGCCGAGGCCACCGGCGACACCGAGGCCGCCGCGGCGCTCGCCGTCGGCGCGCCGGCCGGCACCGAGCAGGACCTGCGGCGGATGCGGGCCGCGCTGACCCGCACCGGGGCGCGCAAGGCCGTCGAGTCGCGGATCGGGGAGCTGGCCCAGGACGCCCTGCGGCACTTCGGCAGCACCGGCGCCCACCCCGCCGTCCGGCGCGAGTTCGCCGCCCTGGTCGAGCGGGCCGCGGGCGTCTCCCTCGACTCCGCCGACGTCACCGGGGAGGAGGCATGAGGACGGTACCGGGTCCCACGGACCACGTCGTCGTGGTGGGCGCCGGCCTGTCCGGTCTCGCCTGCGCCCTGCACCTGCTCGGCGCGGGACGCCGCGTCACCCTCGTCGAACGCGAGGACGGACCCGGCGGCCGGGCCGGCCGGGCCCGCCTCGGCGGGTACGAGATCGACACCGGCCCCACCGTGCTGACCATGCCGCACCTGGCCGACGAGGCCTTCGCCGCGGTGGGCGACAGCCTGCGCCACCACGTCGAACTGACGCCCCTGCACCCGGCCTACCGGGCGAGCTTCGCCGACGGCAGCGCGCTCGACGTGCACACCGACGGCGCGGCCATGGAGGACGAGGTCAGGCGCTTCGCCGGACCGGCCGAGGCGGACGGCTACCGCAGGCTGCGGGACTGGCTGGAGCGGCTCTACCGGGCCCAGATGCGGCGCTTCATCGACACCAACTTCGACTCCCCCTTCCAGCTGCTCCACCCGGACCTGGCCCGGCTCGCCGCGCTCGGCGGCTTCGGACGCCTGGACCGCCGCATCGGCCGGTTCATCGACGACCCCCGGCTGCGCCGCGTCTTCTCCTTCCAGGCCCTGTACGCGGGCGTCGCGCCCGCCCGGGCCCTCGCCGCCTACGCGGTGATCGCCTACATGGACACCGTGGCCGGCGTCTGGTTCCCCAAGGGCGGCATGCACGCGCTGCCCCGCGGGATGGCGGACGCGGCGCGGAAGGCGGGCGCCGAGCTGCGCTGGTCCTCGGAGGTCACCGAACTGGAACGCGCCGCCGGCCGGGTCCGCGCCGTGCGGCTGGCCTCCGGCGAGCGGATCGCCTGCGACGCCGTCGTGCTGACCTGCGAACTCCCCGCGGCGCACGACCTGCTGGGACGCGCCCCGCGACGCCCGGTACGGCTGCGCCACTCGCCGTCCGCCGTCGTCCTGCACGCCGGGACGGACCGCACCTGGGACTCGCTCGCCCACCACACCCTGTCCTTCGGCCACGCCTGGGAGGACACCTTCGAGGAACTCACCCGCTCCGGGCAGCTGATGAGCGACCCCTCCCTGCTCATCACCCGGCCCACCACGCACGACCCCGGGCTCGCCCCGCCCGGCCGGCACCTCCACTACGTCCTGGCGCCCTGCCCGAACACCGCCGTCGGCCCCTCCGCGGCCGCCTGGCACACCCTGGGCCCCCGCTACCGGGACAGCCTGGTCGCCGAACTCGAGCGCCGCGGACTCGACGGGTTCGCCGGCAGCGTCCAGGAGGAGATGCTGGTGACACCGCTGGACTGGGCGGCGCAGGGACACGCGGACGGCAGCCCCTTCTCGGTGTCCCACACCTTCGCCCAGACCGGCCCGTTCCGGCCCCGCAACCTGGTGCGCGGGGCGGAGAACGTGGTGCTCGCCGGCTGCGGCACCACCCCCGGCGTCGGCGTGCCCACGGTGCTCATCAGCGGCAAGCTCGCCGCCGCCCGGGTCACCGGCCCGACCGTCCGCAGGACCTCCGTGCACATCCCCTCCGCACCGCGCGGCGGCCGAGCCGTCCCGCCGACCCCGGCAGGTGTCCATGACGCGCCGTGAACTGGACGCGGCGCGGATCACCGATCCCGCGCTGCGCGACGCCTACACCCGCTGCCGCACGCTCAACGCCCGGCACGGCAGGACCTACTTCCTGGCCACCCGCCTCCTCCCCGTCGAGCGCCGGCCCGCCGTGCACGCCCTGTACGGCTTCGCCCGGCGGGCCGACGACCTGGTGGACGACCTCGGCGCCACCGCGACGAGCGAGGACCGCGACCGGGCGCTGCGCCGCCTCGAGGACGACCTCGCGCGGGCGCTGCGCACCGGCGAGGGGGACGACCCGGTGGTCAAGGCGGTCACCGACACCGCCGAGCGGTACGCCATCGACCACGGCCTGTTCGCCGACTTCCTCGCCTCGATGCGCAGCGACCTGCACGTCACCGACTACCCGACCTACGGCGACCTGCGGGCCTACATGCACGGGTCGGCCGCGGTGATCGGCCTGCAGGTGCTGCCCGTGCTCGGCACGGTCGGGCCCCGCGAGGAGGCCGCGCCGTACGCGGCGGCCCTGGGCGAGGCGTTCCAGCTCACCAACTTTCTGCGGGACGTCGGCGAGGACCTGGACCGCGGCCGGATCTACCTGCCGGCCGATCTCCTCGCCTCCCACGGCGTGGACCGGCCGCTGCTGGAGTGGAGCCGCCGTACCGGCCGCACCGACCCGCGGATCCGGGCCGCCATGGTCGCCGCGGAGGAGCTGACCAGGAAGGTGTACCGCGCGGCGGAACCCGGCATCGCGCTCCTCGACCCGCTCACCCGGCCCTGCGTCCGCGCCGCGTTCGTCCTCTACGGCGGCATCCTCGACGTGATCGCCGGACAGGAGTACCGGGTGCTGCACCGCCGCGCCGTGGTTTCCGCCGGGCGGCGCGCCGCCACCGCGGCCGCCGGGATCGCGGGCGTCGTCGGTGCGCGCGCCCACGCCCGCGCCCGCACCGCACGCCGCGCGCCCCGCCCGGGCGGGGCGCTCCCCGCCGGGAGCCCGGCCGGAAGCCCCGTGGCCGAACACCCTGTGAAAGGAGCCGTGAGGTGAGCGACCGAGCGGACCGCGACGGCTGGACGTCCCCCCTGCGGCGCCGCCGCCGGTCGGACTGGGCGTCCCAGACGCCGACCTGGCGCGACGCGCGCCCCGGCCTGATCGCCGAGGCGCTGAAGCGGGCCTCGGCCCGCCCCTCCGGCAACTGGTACGTCGTCGGCTCCTCCCGCGGCGTGCGCGCCGGGGACCGCCCCTACGGCCGGACCGTCGCCGGGGTGGAGGTGGTGCTCTGGCGGGCGGAGGACGGCGAACTGCGGGCCGGACCTGGTGTGTGCCCGCACCTGGGCGCCCCGCTGCGGGACAGCCGGGTGGTCTGCGGGACCCTCGTGTGCCACTGGCACGGCCTGGCCCTGAAGGGCGGCCCGACCGCGGGGTGGGAGCCGTACCCGGTGCACGACGACGGCGTGCTGGTGTGGGTGAGGCTCGACCGGGCGGGCGGCGAGGAGCCGACGGAGCGCCCCGTCGTCCCGGCGCGCCCGGCCGAGGGCGCCGGGGTGGACTCCGTGTACACGGGCGTCGGGCGGTGCGAGCCGGAGGACGTGGTCGCCAACCGGCTCGACCCCTGGCACGGCTCCTGGTTCCACCCCTACTCGTTCGTCGACCTGACGGTCGCCCGGCCGCCCGTGGGGGAGGACGACGACGCCTTCGTCGTCGACGTCTCCTTCCGGGTGACCGACCGTCTGGTGGTGCCGGTCCGCGCGGAGTTCACCGCGCCCGAGCCGCGCACGGTCGTCATGCACATCACCGAGGGGGAGGGCAGCACCTCGGTGGTGGAGACCCACGCCACCCCGCTGACCGCCCCCGACGACCCCCGGCCGCGGACCGTCGTCGTCGAGG
>NZ_JBRIOU010000004.1:158168-161897 GCF_053474865.1 Streptomyces sp. CO7 | reverse complement strand
GGCGGACGGCGGGCGGCGGCGGAGGAGGGGCACCTCGAGGGCGGTGCGGAGCATCGGGCCGACAGGGGTGCGCAGCCCGACGCCGAACTCCTCCCACAGGGAGGTGCGTCCGTCGAGGAAGCGCAGCAGGCGTTCGGCCGGCACGCGGCGGAACAGGTCGGTGAAGAAGGCGGGGCCGTCGATGCGGCCGGTGTCCAGCGCCCGCAGCATCACGGCGTCCATGGCGAGGGCCCGCCGCCCGTGCGGGGCGGGCATGTGCGCCCGGCCCGCGCGCAGCGCGTCCGCGACGGCCCGGCTCTGGCGCTGCACGGCGGCGAAGGTGTAGCCGGTGGCCGGCCGGGTCGCGCCGCCCGCGGTGCCGATCCGGAAGACGGAGCGGCCGGGCCGGCGGGCGAAGCGCCCGTCCGTCATGGGGATGACGCCCTGCTCCGACGCCTCCACGGTGAGCGCGCCGAGCCCGAGCACCTGGCGGCAGTAGTGGTCCAGCGCCGCCTCGTAGGCCTCGGTGGTGAGGGGGGCGCGGGAGAACTCCGTGTACTCGACCAGCGCCCGGTCGGGAGCCAGTGGCAGCACGTAGCCGAAGGCGAGACCGTGGCGGGGCTGCGGCACGCGGAAGTCCATCAGGTCGGCCACCGCCGGGTCGAAGCGGTCGCCCGAGGTCCGCACGAACCAGCCGCGGAAGTGCTGCAGCAGGTGGGTGCGGGCCGGCGGCAGGGCGTGCGCGGGCCGGGAGTCGAACACGTGGCGTGCGTGGAGCAGCAGCGTCTGCCCCTCGCGGGTCGTGCAGCGGACCGCGGCGCCGTCGGCCGTCTCCCGCACCGCCTCCGCCGTGGCCCGCACGATCCGGGCGCCCGGGGAGCGGGCCAGCCGGGCGTGCACCAGCCGTTCGAAGTCGGGGGAGCGGATCATCCGGTAGCGCAGCGGGGCCGGGTCCACGGTGAGGGCCCGCCCGTCGGCGCCGTGGACGCGCAGGCGCGACCAGGAGGCGGCCACGGCCTCACGCAGGTCGCCGTCGCCGCGGTCGCCGTCGCCGCGGTGGCCCTCGGCATGGTGGCCCGGGGCGTGGTGGCCGTCGGGGCCGCCGCCGGGATGCGCGTCGGCACCGTCGTCGTCGGCGGTCCAGTGGCACCAGGTGCGCTCGGGCGGGCGCAGGGGGCCGTCGGGGGCCTCCACCAGGGTCAGGGTGAGGGCGGGCGCCTCACGCGACAGCCGGTGCGCCAGGCTCAGTCCGGCCGCGCCGCCGCCGAGGACCACCACCTCGGACGTCAGGGAGGACGCGGCGGAGCGCGCGCCGTCGAGGGTCACAGTCCACTCCCGGAGGTCTCAGGCGGGTCGCCGGCCTTGCACGTGTCATCGTCTCTTCCGCGGCGGGCCCCGTGGTGGATGCGGCGCGCGGGCCCCGGTGGCGTCAGCCGGGTGACACGGCGGCGTCGGCGAGCACCTCCCGGGCGGCCCGGGTGCCCGACGCCAGCGCGCCCTGGACGCTGCCGGTGGCCCGGTGGTCGCCGCAGACGTACCTCCCGGCCCCCGCACGCGTGGTGCGGCTCAGCGGCCACGGCGGCTCCATCGCGGGCAGGGCGCCCCGCACGGTGTACACGGCGACCTGCCGCCAGTCTCCGGTGCCGGTCCCGTACAGCTCGCCCAGGCGGCGCAGCACCGCCTCGCCCCGGCCCGGGTGGTCCTCGCCCAGCACGGAGGTGGAGACGAGCGCGGTCCCCGGCGGCGCGTAGGCGGGCGTGACCTTGCTCGGCACGCAGGTGTTCAGCACCTGGAGGGTGCTGTCCACCACCAGCGTCGGCTCGTCCAGCGGCGGGCGGGCGGCCGCGTGGTAGTACGTGGTGACCGTGCGCCCGGCCGGTGCGCCCACCCCGGGCAGCAGACGCGCCGCGGTGGCCGCGTCGGTCGCCACCACGACCGCGCGGGCGGCCAGTTCGCGGCCGTCCGCGAGGAGCACGCCGTCGTCGGTGACCGCCTCCACCGGCGCCCCGAGACGGAGCACGCCCTCGGGCAGGCCGTCGGCCAGTTGCGCGGGGACGGCGCCGATGCCGTCGGCGGGCAGACAGAGCGTGCCGCGGACCATCGTCCGCCAGACCAGGTGGAAGAAGCGGGCGGAGGTCTCCAGGCGGTCCTCCAGGAACACCCCCGACAGGAACGGGCGCAGGATGTTGTCCACCGTGTCCGACGAGACCCCGGCGCAGGCCAGGGCGGCGGCCGTGGAGCGGGTGTCCGGACTCCGGGTGAGGACGCGGGCGGGCAGCACGGCGTCGCGGGCGGTGATCGCGCCGAGGGCGGCGAGGTCACGGGCCGGGAGGACCCGTCCCGGCAGCAGCGCGCCCGCGTCCGCGGGGCGGCGGGTGGGGTCGCAGAGGCGGACGGTGCCCTCCGCGGTGTGCGCCAGCAGGCCGGGGGTGAACGGCCTCAGCCGCAGCGCTCCGAGGTCCAGGCGCCGCTTGACCTGGGGGTACGAGGTGTTGAACACCTGGAAGCCGCGGTCCAGCAGGAACCCGTCCCGCCGGTCCGTGCGCATCCGGCCGCCCACGCCGTCGGACGCCTCCAGCAGCGCCACGCGCCGGCCCGCGCGGCACAGGTCCAACGCGCAGGCCAGCCCGGCGAGACCCGCGCCGACGACCACGGTGTCCGGGGTGCGCGGCCGCTGATCGCTCATGGTGCCCCTTCCCTTCGGCTTTCCGCGCCCGTCCCGCGGGGCGCGACGGGCGCCGCCGGGGTCTGAGCCCGGCCGCGTACGTGGCCCACCCGGCCTCCGGGCGGAGGGCGGGCAGCACCGCGGACGAGTACCCGGGCCCCGACCACCCGCACCTCGCCCCGGCACCAGCTGGGCCGTACGGGTGACGCGGCCGGTGGGCGCCCACCTCCCGGCGGGGCCCGGGTGCTCGCGGGTCGTCGCGGTCGGCCCCTCTCCCACCCGACCGGGCGGAAGCCACGTCCCGCCGTGCCCGGGGCCTCACCCGCGTGCCGCGGACTCCATCGCCGTGACCGCCTCGGCGAGGCCCGGCGGGTGGGGGAGTCCCGCGGCGGTCTGGCCGGCCCACCCGGGGCCCAGGGTGAGGACGGCAGGCCGTCTGCGGGCCCCGCGTACGCCCCACTCGATGGCCGCCACGTGCAGGGCCAGCGGCCGGCTGGCCGTGGTGCGGGACTGGGCCCACAGCCCCACCGCCGCCGGCCCGGTCCGGCGCACGGCGGTCACCAGGGACTCCACCGGCAGCGCCCCGCCGAACATGCGCACCGGCAGGCCCCGTTCGGCGAGCGCCGCCGACAGCGCCTCCAGCGGCAGCGTGTGGTTCTCCCCCGGGACACAGGCGAGCACCGTGGTAGCGCCGGGCCGGTCGGCGACCACCGGGGGCGCGTGGCGCCGCAGCGCACCGGAGACGTGCCAGGACAGGAAGTGCTCGACCTCCACGTACCGCTCGCCCGAGGTCTCCCACTTGCGGCCCACCGCCTGCAGGGTCGGCATGATCACCTCCGTCCAGGAGGCCACCAGGCCGTGCTCGCGTATGACGTCGTCCAGGAGTCCGTCGAGGGCCACGGCGTCCAGGCGCAGCGCCGCCCGGGCGATGCCCTTGCACTCCTGCCGCACGTCGCCCAGCCGCATCCCCGACCCGGCCCGGCTGCGCGCTCCCTCCGCACCCCCCGGGGCGGCAGCCGCACGACCTCCGCGGGGAGCGGAAACCGTCCCGTCGCCCCCGGGAGGAGCCGCCCCGGGGGGTGCGG
>NZ_JBRIOU010000004.1:156130-158068 GCF_053474865.1 Streptomyces sp. CO7 | reverse complement strand
CGCCCCCGTCCACCACCTCGCGAAGCTCCTCGTCCATCGTCCGCACCTCCTGTCACTCGCGTCCATCTTACGACGCACAAACGACGCATGTTGAGCGCGTCGAATTCACTCACAAGACTGACGAGCACGAGCCGGTGGCGAGGACGCACGCACCGTCCTGGCCCGCTCCGCGGGCGGCTTGGTCGCCCGCACGGCGCAGACGGCAGGAGGAACAGAATGACCACCACGTTCACGCGGGACGCCGGCCTCCGGCCCCCGGGCTCCGCACTTGGGGCCCGGCCGTCGGTCGAGGAGGACGAGGCGGAACTCGTCCGCGGACTGCGTGCGGCCGACCAGGACGCGTTCGCCGCCGTCTACCGGCGCTGGGGCCCCCTCGTCCACACCATGGCCACCCGCTCGCTCGGCGACTCCCACGAGGCCGAGGACGTGACGCAGCAGGTCTTCCTCGGCGCCTGGCGCGGCCGCGACGGCTACCACCCCGAACGCGGGTCGCTGGGTGGCTGGCTCGTCGGCATCACCCGGCGCAAGATCGTCGACGCCCTGGCGGCGCGGACCAAGCGGCCCGCCCCCCTCGACACCGTCGGGCAGGGCGACGGGGACGTCGTCGGGCGCCCCGCCGGCGCGCCCGACGACGTCCTCGACCGGGTGCTCCTGGTCGACGCCCTCTCCCGGCTGCCCCACGGCCAGCGCGAGGTGCTGTGCATGGCCTTCTATCAGGACCTGACCCAGGCCGGCATCGCCGAACGCACCGGCCTCCCGCTGGGCACCGTCAAGAGCCACACCCGCCGCGGCCTGCACCGCCTGCGCGCGGCGATCGAGCAAGGGGTCACCGTCGGCAAGGAGGGGTAGTCGGGCGAATTGAGAAATATGTCCGCCGTGTGCATCCGTACGGGATGCCGCGCGCGAACCCACATCGAGACCGCGCGAGAACGCGCGGACCTCCGAGAAGGGATGATTGCCATGACCGTCCGCACCCCCTTCCGCCTCGCCGCCTCCGCCGGTGCCTGCGCTCTCGCCCTCGGCGTCGCCGCCCCCATGGCCGTGGCCGCCGACGACAGCGACAAGGCGGCCGAGACGGCGAAGGTGTCCGTCTTCCACGGTGTGCCGGGGATGACCGTCGACGTCTACGCCAACGGCGACCGGCTGCTCGGCGACTTCAAGCCCGGCACCGTCACCCAGCCGCAGGACCTGACTGCCGGAACCTACGACATACAGCTCTTCAAGGCCGGCCAGGGGCCCGACGGCACCCCCGCCCTGGAGAAGACGGTCAAGGTGCCCGAGGGGGCCAACGCCACCATCGCCGCGCACCTGTCCGCCGACGGCAAGCCCATGCTCACCACCTTCACCAACGACACGTCGAAGATCGACGCCGGCAAGGCCCGCCTGACCGTGCGGCACGTGGCCGCGGCCCCGGCGGTGGACGTCCGGGCCGGCGGACAGGCCGTGTTCGAAGGGCTGACGAACCCGAACCAGGCCTCCACCGTGGTGGACGCCGGGACCGTCTCGGCCGACGTGACGCTCGCCGGCACCGACACCGTGGCGATCGGCCCCGCCGACCTGAACCTCAAGGAGGGCAGCGACAACATCGTCTACGCCTGGGGCAGCGCGAACGACAAGAACCTCGCCCTGGCGACCCAGACGCTCAGCGGCATGGGCAGCACCCCGAAGGCCGTCCCCGCGGGCGGCGCCCAGGCCGCCGGAGCCGTGCAGAACTCCCCGGACGCCTGGCTGGCCTGGGCCGCCGTCACCGGCGCGGTCACCCTGACCGGCGTCCACCTCGTCCGCCGCGCGGCGGAACGCCGTGGGTGAGCGGACGGGCCGCTTCGTCACCCTGGCCACGACGATCGCCGCCCTGGCGGCGGTCGTCGCGGTCGAGGAACGGACAGGACAGGTCCAGGCGGTGCCCGACTTCGGGCCCGCCCTCGCCGACCTCCCGGC
>NZ_JBRIOU010000004.1:151479-156030 GCF_053474865.1 Streptomyces sp. CO7 | reverse complement strand
CCGCGCGACCGCGCGCCGCGGCGGCCGCGCCCCCGGGGTCGGCGGCCGTGCCGCCCCTCGCCCCCGCTCCCGCACTGTCCGCCTCGGCCGCACGGCCGGGCACGCCGGTGCCCGCGGCGGACGGACGACGGCAGCACGCTCCCCTGCGCGTGCTGGTGCGTGCGATAGGGCTGGACGCACCGGTGCTGCCGGTGGGCGTCACCCGGCAGGGGGACATGTCCGTCCCGTCCGACCCGGCCGTCGCCGGCTGGTACCGCCACGGCCCCGCCCCGGGCGGCGACCGGGGGTCCGCCGTACTGGCCGGGCACCTCGACGACGCCGCCGGAGCCCTCGGCACCTTCGCGCTGCTGCGCGAGGCGGAGCCCGGCGACCAGGTGGAGGTCTGGCGCGAGGGGGCCGAACCGGTCCGCTACCGCGTCACCGCCCGCACGACGGTGCCCGACGACGCCCTGCCGCCCGCGGTGTTCCGCCGCGACGGCCCTCCCGTCCTCACCCTGATCACCTGTGCCCCGCCCTACGCCCCCGGCGAGGGCGGCTACCGGGCCAACCTGGTCGTCGTCGCTGAACCGGTCCCCGCGTGAGAGCGACGGCGGCGCCGGGCGGCGCGGTCCGCGGCACGGCACAGCGACAAGGAAGACAACGGTGGCGCACGTCGACCCGACCCGCCTGATGGACATCGCCCTGGGCCACGCGGCCCCGGCCGACGATCCCGTCCTGGGCCACCTCGCCCGGTGCGCGCGTTGCCGGGAGGAACTGCTCTGCACCGCGCTCGTCGTCGCGGCCGCGCGCGGGGTGCAGGAGCGGGACGTGCCGGCCGCGCCCCCGGAGCGGGTCTGGCGGCGCATCGCCGAGGGCCTCGCCGAGCCGGAGGCGACGCCCGCGCCGCAGACCGGCCCGTCGCACGGGCCTCCGGTTCCGCAGCCCCGCACCGGGCGCCCGCCGGAGTCGGCCGGCAGCCGCCGGGCCGGCCACGCCCCGCCGTCCCGCACCAGGCACGCCGCCGCCCTCCGGCAGTGCCTGCGCGCCGTCCTGCGGTGGGTCCGCGGGCTGGGGGGCTAGGGACAGTGGGGCGAATCCCGTGGCCCCCGGCGCCCTCGGCGGGGTTCAGTCCGCGATTTCGTCAGGGATGGCGCGCTTGATCGCGGGCGCCAGGTCGACCAGCGGGTAGGAGCCGTTCTCCCCGGCCACCTCCTTGGGGACGGTGACCTCGACGTAGGCCCGGCGCAGCCCCGTCGTGAAGCGGTATCCGCCGTCGCCCAACTCCTCCATGACGTACACCACCCCGTCGATCGCCACCGGCACCTGCTCGGGATCGCTCATCACAGGGGGTCGCGGAATGCCGCAGCGGAGTATGATCGCCGGGCTTCCCCAGCCCGCCGTGAACTCGGACTGCGGCTCGGGGTCGGAGCGGTCCTCGTCGACCACCGTCCCCGGCAACGCCTCGTCCAGCGCACGGCAGAGTCCGGCCACTTCCTTGCCCGGAGCGGGAACCGCCGCCTCGGCCCGGTCGTCTGCCGAGGAGCAGGCGGGAGCCAGGAGCAGCAGCCCGGCCACGCCCGCCGACGCGAGCGGACGGGTGCGACGGGCACGGGAACGAGGCCGGTGACGGAAGGAACGCACCGGCCCAGGGTAGACGGGGGCTACAGATGCACGACCGGGCAGGTCAGTGTCCGCGTGATGCCGTCCACCCCCTGGATCTTCGCGACGACCATGCGGCCGAGCTCGTCGACCGACTCGGACTGCGCCCGCACGATGACGTCGTACGGCCCGGTCACGTCCTCGGCCTGGATCACACCGGAGAACTTGCTGATCGTGTCGGCGACGGAGGACGCCTTGCCTACCTCCGTCTGGATGAGGATGTACGCCTGTACCACGGAACCTCCAGGGCGGCTTCGAGGATCGTGTGGGGAAAAGGAACGCCACGGTATCGCGTAGCCCCTCCCCGGGGGGAGACCTCGCCGATCAAGGGCTCGCGCGCCCGAGTGCACTCCCCGGCGCGTGTTGACGCCCTCCGCGGCCGCCGCACGGCCCGCGACCTGCGGACCGGGCGGCCCGGTGCGCAGGCGGACCCCGCCGACATGTACACAGGGGGATACGCATGACACTGATACCCGGCACAACGACGGCTGAAGGGAACGGTGAGACGCGGTGAAGGGAACCGTGGGGGAACTGGGGGAGTTCGGGCTCATCAGGGAGCTCACCTCCCGGCTCACCACCACCCCGGCGGTCCGGCTAGGTCCGGGCGACGACGCCGCCGTGGTCTCCGCACCCGACCGGCGCGTGGTGGCGAGCACCGACATCCTGGTCGAGGGCCGCCACTTCCGCCGGGACTGGTCGACCGCCTACGACGTCGGCCGCAAGGCCGCCGCGCAGAACCTGGCCGACATCGCCGCGATGGGCGCCGTGCCGACGGCCCTGCTGCTCGGCCTGGTGCTGCCCGCCGACCTCCCGGTGACCTGGCCGACGGAGCTGATGGACGGCCTGCGCGACGAGTGCCAGGTGGCCGGCGCGGCCGTGGTCGGCGGGGACGTCGTCCGCGGCGACACCATCACCGTCTCCATCACCGCCCTCGGCGACCTGCGCAACCACGAGCCGGTGACCCGGGCCGGCGCGCAGCCCGGAGACCTGGTCGCGGTCACCGGCTGGCTGGGCTGGTCGGCGGCCGGCTTCGCGGTGCTCTCGCGCGGGTTCCGCTCGCCGCGCGCCTTCGTGGAGGCGCACCGCCGCCCCGAGCCGCCGTACCACGCGGGTCCCGCCGCGGCCTCCCTCGGCGCGACCGCGATGTGCGACGTCAGCGACGGCCTGATCGCCGACCTGGGCCACATCGCGGAGGCCAGCAAGGTCCGCATCGACATCCGCTCGGGCGCGCTGGACATCCCGACGCAGATGAACGACATCGGCTCCGCGGTCGGCGTCGACCCGCTGCAGTGGGTGCTCACCGGGGGCGAGGACCACGCCATCGTGGCCACCTTCCCGCCCGACGTGAAGCTGCCCGCGCGGTGGAAGGTGATCGGCGAGGTCCTCAACCCGTCGGCGCTGCCCCAGGTCACCGTGGACGGCGCCCCGTGGACCCGCAAGGGCGGCTGGGACCACTTCGCGGACATGGAGGACTGAGGCGGACGTGGGCGAGGCGGACGTGGGTGGGGCGGACGTGAAGAACCCGGGAACCACCGGTGCCGGGGCGCCGCCGCTGGTGCTGACCGTCGCCGGGTCCGACTCCGGCGGCGGCGCGGGCATCCAGGCGGACCTCAAGACGATGCTGGCGCTCGGCGTGCACGGTATGAGCGTGCTGACCGCCGTCACCGCGCAGAATTCGCGCGGGGTGCACGGCGTCTGGGACCTCCCGGCTGAGGCGGTGCGCGCCCAGTACCGGGCGGTGGCCGACGACATCGGTGTGGACGCCGTCAAGACCGGGATGCTGTCCTCGGCCGAACTGGTGGAGCTGGTAGCCGAGTTGATCGGCTCGACCGGGGCTCCGGCGGTGGTCGACCCGGTGAGCGTGTCCAAGCACGGAGACCCGCTGCTGGCCGGCTCCGCCCTCGACGCGGTGCGCCGCCGGCTGCTGCCCGCGGCCACCGTGGTCACCCCGAACCTGGACGAGGTGGCCCAGCTCACCGGCGTGCGCGTGGAGGACGAGCCCGGCATGCGGCGGGCCGCCGAAGCCCTGCTGGAGCTCGGGCCGCGCTGGGTGCTGGTCAAGGGCGGTCACCTCGCGGGCGAGGCGGTGGACCTGCTGACCGACGGGACGGAGGAGCACCTGCTGCGGGCGCCGCGGCTGGACAACCGCCACACCCACGGCACCGGGTGCACCCTCGCCTCCGCGATCGCCTCCCACCTGGCGCTCGGACTGCCGGTGCCGGAGGCGGTCGCGAGGGCGAAGGAGTACGTCACGGGCGCGATAGCCGCCGGGTTCCGGCTCGGCTCGGGGATCGGCCCCGTCGACCACGGCTGGCGCACGCGCGGACGGTGAGGGGTCGGCCGTCCTGCACCCGCCCCTCCGGGTTCACCCGGGACGGCGCATCCGGACAGCAGAAAGCCGGTCCACGGTAATCGTGGACCGGCTCAATGCAGCGAACCGGCAGTGGCCGCGCGTGATGTCCCCGCAACCCGGGGAGTCCCGGGACAGCGGGTGGTGGACGTCAGCGCGAGACCTTGCCGGCCTTGATGCACGAGGTGCAAGCGTTCACGCGCTTCGGCGTCCCGCCCACCACGGTACGAACGCGCTGGATGTTGGGGTTCCAGCGACGGGGCGTACGGCGGTGCGAAAACGAGATGTTGTTGCCGAAGCTCGGGCCCTTGCCGCAGACGTCGCAGTTGGCAGCCACGGGTCACTCCAAAGACTTCAGATGCACTTACGGTGGACCCCGGCATGCCAGGGGTCGGATCGAAGGGATCTGAGTGGCCTTGCCAGGGGAATGGCCCGAACGGATCGGGCAACCGGAGCAGCATACAACGACTGCGTCCGTACAACGAAACTACCACGGAGCGGCCGTCGACCCGCCCGGAGCCCCTCACGGGGAGCGACCGCCGGAGGACCGGGGGACACCGGGG
>NZ_JBRIOU010000004.1:148888-151379 GCF_053474865.1 Streptomyces sp. CO7 | reverse complement strand
CATCAGGGAGGCGCAGGGTGCCGAAGGTGCCGGAGACGTTCTTCGACGCATCCACGGTGCGCGCCTGGTGCGCCCTCGCGCTGGCCGCGCTGGGACGGGCGCGCGAGGAGATCGACGCGATCAACGTCTACCCGGTGCCCGACGGCGACACCGGGACCAACCTCTACCTGACCCTCGAGTCGGCCGCCGCCGGCGTCGAGGACGCCTTCGCCGACGGCGCCCGCCCCTCCCTCTCCGAGGCCATGCGGGCGATGGCCCACGGCGCGCTGGTCGGCGCCCGGGGCAACTCCGGCACGATCTGCGCGCAGCTGCTGCGCGGCCTGGCCGACGGCCTCGACGACAAGGCCCCCCACGCGGACGCCGACGGGCTGTGCGCGGCGCTGCGGCGGGCCGCCGACTCCGCCTGGGACGCGGTGGCGCGCCCCGTGGAGGGCACCGTGCTGACCGTCGCCTCGGCCGCCGCGGCGGCCGCCACCGCGGCCTCCGCCGCCTCGGCGGCCTCGGCCGGGGCCGACGCGGACTGCGGCGCGGTCGCGCGGGCCGCGTACGCCGGCGCCTGCGAGGCGCTCGCCCGGACGCCGGGACAGCTGGAGACGCTGGGCCGGGCCGGTGTGGTCGACGCGGGCGGACGCGGGCTGGTCGCCGTCCTGGGCGCGCTGGTCGAGGCGCTCACCGGGGAGCGGCCCGGGGTGACGCCGGTGACCCGGCCGGCCGGCGGACCGGTGGCCGGGGCGGCGGCGCAGGCTCCCGCGGCGGCCGCCGCCGAGGCCGCGGCCGGATGCGGGACGCACGGGCACGGCGAAGGCGGTGACGGCCCGGCCTACGAGGTGATCTTCCTTCTCGACGGGTGCGACGACCCGGCCGTGGACCGGCTCCGCGGACGGCTGGACGCCCTCGGCGACTCGCTCGTGGTGGTCGGCGGCGACGGGCTGTGGAACGTCCACGTCCACGTCGACGACCCCGGGGCCGCGGTGGAGGCCGCGGTCGAGACGGGACGGCCGCACCGGATCCGGATCACCCACTTCGCCGCCGACGCCGCCGCCGGGCGGACGGACGACCGGGGCGCCCCGCCCGAGCCGGGCCGGCGGGCCGTCGTCGCGGTCCTGCCCGGCGAGGGTCTTGCCGCGCTGTGCGCCGGGACGGGCGCCTCCACGGTGCTGGCGCCGCCCGGGCGGCCGGTCTCCACCGAGGAACTGCTGGACGCCGTCCGCTCCGCGCACGCCCGCGAGGTGGTGCTGCTGCCCAACGACGACGAGCTGCGCCGCACGGCCGCCGCCGCCGCGGAACAGGCCCGCGCCGAGGGGATCCGCGTCGCCCTGATCCCCACCCGCGCCGCGGTCCAGGGGATCGCCGCGCTCGCCGTCCACCAGCCGGAGCGCAGCTTCGACGAGGACGTGGTGTCCATGACCTCCGCGGCCGGCGCGACGCGGTTCGCCGAGATCGCGGTCGCCGACCGGCAGGCGTGGACGATGGCCGGCATCTGCCAGCCGGGGGACGTGCTGGGCATGGTCGAGGGCGATGTCGCGCTCATCGGCTCCGACGTCACCGCGGTGGCCCTGGACGTCCTGGACCGCATGCTCTCCGCGGGCGGCGAACTGGTCACCCTGGTCCTCGACGACACCGCCCCCGCCGCCCTCGCCGCCACCCTCGAGGCCCACGTCCACGACCGCCACCTCGCCGTCGACACGATCGTCCACCACGGCGGCACCCAGGGAGCCCCCCTCCTCATCGGAGTGGAGTGACCTCACCGGCGACCGGGGCGAGTTGTGCCCGGGACGCCTTCGCGCGCTGCAGGGCCGTCAGCCGGACGGCGAAGTACGCGGCGGCCGCCGTGGCGACGACGGCCAGCAGGTCGCTCACGGTGTACAGGGCCACGGCGGCCCTCAGCTGCGGCAGCGTCCCGGCCAGGTCGAGGCTGAAGGCGCTCAATTCGCAGAGCAGGACGATCCCGAGGAACGTGCCCCACCAGAGGTGCACCGGCCACAGAGGTGTGCGGGGCGGCGTCCACCACTCGGCCGGCGTGGGGGCGCAGGCCCGCCACATGTCGACGGCGACCCGGTGGGGGAGCACGAAGTTCGCCAGCGGGACGAACCACGCGCCGAGCGCCCAGCCGGGGCCCTGGCGGAAACCTTCCGGCTCCAGCGGCCCCGCGGCGCGGCGCAACGCGGTGAACCAGACGAGGAAGGCGACCGCGCAGAAGAGGTGGGCCGACATCTGAAAATGCCCAGCCGTCGTCGCGTACAGCCGGAGCGCGGAGTTCAGCTCGTCCACGGGGACGGCGACGAAGCCCGGGTCCCGGCCGAGCAGCGTGAGCAGCCGGACGCCGGCGTACACGGCGAACAGGTCGCTGAGCGCCGCTGCCGCCAGCAGGGCCGTCAGGGCGACGAGCGGCCCCCGCGAGGCGGGCCGCGCCGTGAGCGGGACGGCGGGTGGACGAAGGGCGCCGATCGCGGACATGCAGGATCCCAGAGGCTGAGGACGGGAGGGGGAG
>NZ_JBRIOU010000004.1:130668-148788 GCF_053474865.1 Streptomyces sp. CO7 | reverse complement strand
GGTCGGGGTCCGCGTCGCAGGCGGCGAGGACCTCGCGGGCCCGGCCGGCCGCCTCGGCGGGCCGGCCGAGGGCGGACTCCAGCCGCCCCAGGGTGAGGAGGGCGTCCGCGTGGGCGGCCCGGGCGACCTCCCCGAGGGCCGCGAACCCCGACGCGGCCTCCGCGAGGTGTTCGTGCGCCTCCTCCGACGGCCCCTCGTGGTCGGCGAGCAGCCCGCCGAACTGATGGTGGGTGCCCGCGAGCTCCGCCGCAGCGGGCAGCAGCTCGGCGTCCTCCTCGGCGACGGCGACCGCCTCCCGGCACGCCTGCAGCGCCTGCTCCATCAGCGCTCGCGCCGCGGGAACGTCGTCCTCGGCCGCCAGCCACGCCCGCGCCCGCAGCGCCCGGACCTGCCCCGGCAGGTCGCCCAGCCCACGCCAGAGCTCCCCGGCCCGCGCGTACGCGGCGTGCGCCTCGGACGGGAGCTCGGCGCGCGACAGCGACTCCGCGGCGAGGTGCGCCAGCGTCGCGTGGTCCTGCTGCTCCGGCCAGTGCGCGGCCAGCTCGGCAGCCTGCAGCCGGCGCTCGGCGGCGTCCCGGTGGTCGCCGAGGGCGGCCAGGCAGTCGCCCAGCCACCACAGGGTCTGCACCACCACGCCGTCGCCGTGCGTCTCGGGCGACAGGTCCGGCAGCGTGGACTCCATCACCTCCGCCGCCTCCGCCCAGCGCCGCTGCCGGTGCAGCAGGCCGCCGAGGCGGTGCCGCGCGTAGGCGCCCAGCGTGGCGCCCTGACCGGACTCGTCGGCCCAGTGCGCGGCCTCCAGCGCGTGGTCGGCGGCCTCGGCCACCCCCGCGCCGCCGTCCGCGCACTCGGTCAGCACCTCGCACAGCTGCAGGTGGAGATGGGCGTGCCCGGCCGGCGGCAGCGCGTCCCCGCCGTGCTCCAGCGCGGCCCGCAGGTGCAGCGCCGCCGTCTCCGGGTCGTCCAGGTGGTGGGCGATCGCGGCCAGCCGCGACTCGTACTCCACCGCGTACCAGGGCAGCCCGGCCTCCAGGAACTGCCGTACCGCAAGCGTCAGTTCGGGCACCGCCTCCTCGGGGGACCCGGCCAGGTCGCCGAGCATCGCGTGCGCCTCGGCGGTCCGGGAGACCAGGTGCGGGTCCTCGGCGCCCGGGGCGTGCTCCGCGACGAAGGCCAGCACCTCGCGGGCCGCCTCCCGGGTCCCTTCCGCGGCCTCGGCCTCCGCCGCCGGGTCGGGCTCCTGCCCGTCCGCGCCCTGGGCGAGCCGCAGCAGCACCCGGGCCCGGGCCATCAGCACGGAGGCGGTCTGCCGCACCCCGGTGTCCCCGGCCGCGAACAGCGCCAGGCACTGCCGGTACGGGGCGGTGACGTCCTCCAGGGCCCCGTCGAGCTTGCCGGACAGCGTCCGCGCGTACACCCCGCGGGCCCGCGCCGCCAGCGCCTCGCCCAGGTCGCCCGCCTCGGCGTACAGCGTGGCCGCGGTGGCGAACAGGTCCAGGCCGTCGGGGCCCAGGGCCATCGCCCGGTGCTCGGCGATCTCCGCGCGGTCCCGCGCGGTGAGCACCACGTCGTCCGCGGAGCCCGCGGCACCGGTCCCGCCCGCGGTGGCGCTCACGCCCGCACCCGCGGCACCGGCACCCGCCGCACCGGTCACGCCCGTGCCTGCCACGCCCGCCGCACCGGTCACGCCCGAGCCCGCGGCGGCCCGTTCCACCGCCTCCCAGGCGTCCACCGCGCTCGGCAACAGCGCCTCCGACCGCCGCCGCGCCTCGGCGAGCAGCTCCGCCAGGCCGAGCCGCTGGTCCGGGGCCGCCCCGGAGGCGGACGCCCCCGCCGCCGGCCGCGGCGCCACCGTGGCGACGGAGACCCGTACGCCCAGCGGCAGGCGCTCCACCAGCGGCTCGCGCGCCATCCGCTCACGCACCCGGTCGCTCACGTACGAGGTGCCGTTGCGCCGGTCGAAGGCCTCCGCCAGCGACAGCGCCTCCGCCCGCGCGTGCGCGGCGAGCTCAGCGGCCGTCCAGTCACGGCCGGCCGGCCCCGGCACCTGTCTCGCGCCCATGTCCAGCGCCACCAGCCGGTCCATGACCAGCGCGGTCACCGCCAGGTAGTCCTTCTTGCTCGACGGGTGCCCGTCGTCGGTGAAGTACGCCGGCCGCTGCGCCAGCAGCTCCAGCGCCCGCGCCTCGTTGCCGGTGAGCGCGCAGAACTCCACGTGCTCGGCGTAGGAGGACCGCATGCTCTCCGTCGCCCGCACCAGGCGGAAACCGCGCAGGTGGTTCGCCTTCGCCTCGTCGAGCCGGCCCAGCCGCAGCAGCGGCAGCAGCGAGGACGCCAGCACGTTGTGCGGCTCGTGGGCGCAGGTGAAGCGGCCCTCCAGGACCGGACCCCACACCTCCAGCGCCTCCGCGTCGTGGCCGCCCGTCACCTGCCACCAGCCCTGCCCCTGCAGCTCGCAGGCGTAGCAGTCGGCCATCCGGTCCCGGTCCGCCGCCATCCACGCCCGGTAGGCGCGCTCCGCCCGCTCCAGGTCGCCGACGTGACTGGCGACGTGGAACTCGCAGGACCGCACGGCCCGCTCGGAGTGGCCCGCCAGCCGGTAGCGGCGCTCCATCTCCTCCAGCCAGTTCTCCATGGCGTCCAGCGGGATGTGCGGCTGCCCCAGCATCCCCGTCGACATCCACTTGAAGCGCCAGAACAGCGAGTGCGTCTCGTACGCGTCGAAGTCCTCCGGCCGCTCGTCCCACATCCGCAGCAGCCGGGCGAACGGCACGAACGCCTTGTCCTTCTCCGAGCTGTAGTTGTAGACGGTCAGCTGGTGGCCCAGTGCCTCGATCACGGCCAGCGGTATGCCGAGCGACTCGGCGTCCGCCAGCAGTTGCTCGGCCCGCGCGTTGCGCGCCGGGCCCTCGGGCCGCTCGCCGTTCTCCGCGATCGCGCGGCGCAGCTCGTCCAGGCCGGTGACGGAAGTCAACGGACGTCCTCCTCAGGGTCGCCGTGCGTGGCATCGCCGTGCGTGGCCCACTCCAGCAGGCCGAGGAACGCACGGTTGAGCAGCGCGGTGTCCGCGGGCCGCAGCGGCCGCTGCGCCATGAGCAGCGCCTGACCGTACAGGGACTCCGTCGCCGTACCGACCAGCTCCGGGTCCGTCAGTGAACCCAGGCGCCGGATCAGCGGGTTGAGATGGTTGAGCACCAGGCGGGCGCGCGGCGCCCCGCCCCGCAGCGAGCCGAGGATGCCCGACCACAGGTCGTCGGCCTGCTCCTCGGCCTCCGCCCGCGCCTGCTCGTGGCGGGCGGAGCGGTCGTCCAGGTGGAGCGCGGGCACCGTCATCGGGTGGAAGGCCCGCAGCACCACGTCGCAGCCCAGGGCGTCCAGCCGGGTCCGGGCCGCCGCCAGGAACGGCTGCAGCGCCAGCTCCACCGACGGGTCCACCGAGTCCAGGTGGGCCGTCACCACGTCCGCGTCCAGCTCGGCGACCACCGACCCCGGCCGCACCGTCGGCAGCGCCTCCACCAGCTCGGTGTCGTAGGTGTAGCCGCCGTTGACCACGCCGACGCCCTGCGCCGAGGCGATCGCGGAGACCTGCCGGTACTCCTCCACGGTCCGCGTGTAGTGCACGATCTTGTGCCGCTGGGCGAACTCCTCCAGCGACAGCTGCCCGTCCGTGGTCTCGAACGGCAGCCAGGGCAGCATCACGCGCAGCATCTCGGAGTCGTGCCGGGCCAGCGCCTTCACACCCAGGTGGTGCACGGCCAGGAACGCCGTCAGCCGGTCCGGGTCGCCCGCCGCCAGCCCCGTCAGCCACGACCGGATCCGCTCGCCCAGCGCCTCCCGCACCGCCGCCAGCGTCTCGTCCTCGTACAGCGACTCCCGTGAGGCGGTGGGCCGCAGGGTGTCCGTGTCCAGGACGCACCGCACGAAGAACGCCCAGTCCGGCAGCAGTTCGTCGGCCCGGTCGGTCAGCAGCATGCCCTTGAGGTGCACGCGGTGACCGGCCCGCTGCGCCGGGCTGACCGCGGCCGGCAGCACGTACGCCACGCCGCGCACCCCGGCCACCGGCACGTCCAGGTCGATCGAGTCCAGCGGGGTGAAGCCGAACAGGTCACGGCAGTGCCGCGCCAGCGCCACCCGCCGGGTCGTCGGGCTCTGGTACGACCGGTCCCAGGGCGCCGGCAGGTCGGTGACCGCCTCGTCGTTCACCCGCACGTCGTACGGCAGCAGCGAGCCGAAGTCGCGGGCCAGCTTCAGCACCCGCTCCTCCTCCAGCCACTGCCCCGCCCCGGCGCGCGCCCGCAGGTGCACCGTGGTGCCGGGCTCGGCGCGGGCGTCGTCGGGCAGCGTGCGCACCGTGTACGAGCCGTCGTCGGTGGCCAGCCACTCCACCGGCGGCGCATCGGGCGTCCGGGCGCTGCGGCTGACCACCCGGATCTCCTCGGCGACCAGGAAGCAGGCCAGCAGACCGATGCCGAACTGCCCGAGGAACCCCGAGCGCGCCGACTCCAGGGAGGCCGCGTCGCCGCGCTTGGAGCTGCGGCCGATGGTCGCCAGCAGGTTGTGGACGTCCTCCTCGGTGAGGCCGACGCCGGTGTCCTCCACCCGCAGCGTCCCGCCCCGGGCGTGCAGCCGCACGCGGGCCGGGGCGTCCGGATCCTCCGCGCGCCGCGCGGTGACGGCGTCCACCGCGTTCTGCAGCAGCTCGCGCAGGTAGACCTTCGGGCTGGAGTACAGGTGGTGGGAGAGCAGATCCACCAGACCGCGCAGGTCGACCTGGAAGGAGTGCGGGGCGGTGGGTGCGGGCTGGGACGGCTTCGAGGTCTGGGAGTCCATCGTCACGGCGCCGGTGGGGGAGGTGCGAGGTCGGCGCGGGGTCGGGCGGCACCGTATGGGGCGGTGGACCGCGGGTCAGTGGTGGCCGGACGCGCCATCCTAGAAGCTGAAGAACACACCTGACCAGGAGTTTCCACAGCCATTCCGCAGGGCTGTCGCACCCGTGGTGTGGAATGGGTGCGTGCCCGCACTGGAAGAACCCCTGAAGAAGGTGCTCGGCCCCGCCACCGCGAAGGTGATGGCCGAGAACCTCGGCCTGCACACGGTCGGTGACCTGCTGCACCACTACCCGCGGCGGTACGAGGAGCGCGGCCGCCTCACCCGGCTCGCCGAACTCCCCATGGACGAGCACGTCACCGTGGTCGCCCAGGTCGCCGACGCGCGGCTGCACACCTTCGCCTCCAGCCGGGCACCCCGCGGCAAGGGGCAGCGCCTGGAGGTCACCATCACCGACGGCAGCGGCCGCCTGCAGCTGGTGTTCTTCGGCAACGGCGTCCACAAGCCGCACAAGGACCTGCTCCCCGGCACCCGCGCGCTGTTCGCCGGCAAGGTCTCCATGTTCAACCGCCGGCTCCAACTGGCCCATCCGGCGTACGAGTTGCTGCGGGGCGAGGACGCCGCCGAGACGGTCGACAGCTGGGCCGGGGCGCTCATCCCGATCTACCCCGCCACCGCCAAGCTGGAGTCCTGGAAGCTCGCCAAGGCCGTCCAGACGGTACTGCCCAGCGCCCAGGAGGCCGTCGACCCGCTCCCGGACACCCTCCGCGAGGGCCGCGGTCTGGTCCCGCTGCCCGAGGCCCTGCTCAAGATCCACCGGCCGCAGACCCCGGCCGACGTGGAGGACGCCCGCTCCCGCCTCAAGTGGGACGAGGCCTTCGTCCTCCAGGTCGCCCTCGCCCGCCGCCGCCACGCCGACGCCCAGCTGCCCGCCGTGCCCCGCAGGCCCACCCCGGACGGCATCCTCGCCGCCTTCGACGACCGCCTCCCGTTCACCCTCACCGAGGGCCAGCGGAAGGTCTCGAAGAAGATCTTCGACGACCTCGCCGCCGAACACCCCATGCACCGCCTCCTCCAGGGCGAGGTCGGGTCGGGCAAGACGATGGTGGCGCTGCGGGCCATGCTCGCCGTGGTCGACGCCGGGGGACAGGCCGCGATGCTCGCGCCCACCGAGGTGCTCGCCCAGCAGCACCACCGCTCGGTCACCGAGATGATGGGCGACCTCGCCCAGGGCGGCATGCTGGGCGGCGCCGAGCACGCCACCAAGGTCGTGCTGCTCACCGGCTCCATGGGCGCTGCCGCCCGCCGCCAGGCCCTGCTCGACCTGGCCACCGGCGAGGCCGGCCTGGTCATCGGCACCCACGCCCTGATCGAGGACAAGGTGCAGTTCCACGACCTCGGACTGGTCGTGGTCGACGAACAGCACCGCTTCGGCGTGGAGCAGCGCGACGCGCTGCGCGGCAAGGGCAAGCAGCCGCCCCACCTGCTGGTGATGACGGCCACCCCGATCCCCCGCACGGTGGCGATGACGGTCTTCGGCGACCTGGAGACCTCCGTCCTGGACCAGCTGCCCGCCGGACGCTCGCCGATCGCCAGCCACGTGGTGCCCGCCGCCGACAAGCCGCACTTCCTGGCCCGCGCCTGGGAGCGGGTCCGCGAGGAGGTGGAGAACGGCCACCAGGCCTACGTGGTCTGCCCGCGCATCGGCGACGAGGAGGACGACCCGAAGAGCCGGCGGAAGAAGGAGGAGGCCGAGACCGCCGACAAGCGGCCGCCGCTGGCCGTCCTGGAGGTCGCCGAACAGCTCGCGAAGGGTCCCCTTGCCGGACTGCAGGTGGAGGTGCTGCACGGCAGGATGCACCCGGACGACAAGGACGCCGTGATGCGCCGCTTCGCCGCCGGCGGGACGCACGTCCTGGTCGCCACCACGGTCATCGAGGTCGGCGTGAACGTCCCCAACGCCACCGCCATGGTGATCATGGACGCCGACCGCTTCGGCGTCTCCCAGCTGCACCAGCTGCGCGGCCGGGTCGGCCGCGGCTCCGCGCCCGGCCTGTGCCTGCTGGTCACCGACGCCCCCGAGGCCAGCCCCGCCCGGCAGCGGCTGGGCGCGGTCGCCTCCACCCTCGACGGCTTCGAGCTCTCCCGGATCGACCTGGAGCAGCGCCGTGAGGGCGACGTGCTCGGCCAGGCCCAGTCCGGGGCCCGCTCCTCGCTGCGGGTCCTCGCCGTCATCGAGGACGAGGAGGTCATCGCCCAGGCCCGCGAGGAGGCCGCCGCCACCGTCGCCGAGGACCCCGACCTCGCGGCCCACCCGGGGCTGCGCGCCGCCCTCGACGCCCTCCTCGACGAGGACCGCGAGCAGTACCTGGAGAAGGGCTGAGAGACTGGGGACCGATCGTCACATCCACCGTCGGACCGCGAAGAGGACCTGAGCAGCAGATGAGCCGCGTGATCGCCGGGACCGCGGGAGGGCGCCGGCTGGCCGTCCCCCCGGGCAACGGCACCCGTCCCACCTCCGAGCGGGCGCGTGAGGGCCTGCTGTCCACCTGGGAGGCGCTGCTCGGCGGCCCCCTGGAGGGCGAGCGCGTCCTGGACCTGTACGCCGGTTCCGGCGCGGTCGGCCTGGAGGCGCTCAGCCGCGGCGCCGCGCACGCCCTGCTGGTGGAGGCCGACAACCGGGCCGCCCGCACGGTGCGGGAGAACGTCCGCTCGCTCGGCCTGCCCGGCGCCGAGGTCCGCAACGCCAAGGCGGAGCAGGTGATCCAGGGACCGCCGCCGGGCGCCCCCTACGACCTCGTCTTCCTCGACCCGCCGTACGCGGTCACCGACGACGATCTCCGGGAGATTCTCCTCACACTCCGCTCCGGAGGCTGGCTCGCCGACGAGGCGCTCGTCACCGTGGAGCGCAGCACCAGAGGCGGCGAATTCAGCTGGCCGCACGGTTTCGAACCGTTGAGGTCCCGCCGTTACGGAGAAGGCACCTTTTGGTACGGTCACGCCGCCTCCACCAGCGAGGACGCGCCATGACCGGACCGGAGAGCGAGGGATCCCACGTGCGCCGCGCCGTCTGTCCCGGGTCGTTCGACCCCATCACCAACGGACACCTCGACATCATCGCCCGGGCCTCCCGCCTGTACGACGAGGTCTACGTGGCCGTGATGATCAACCAGAACAAGTCGGGCCTGTTCACCGTCGACGAGCGGATGGAGCTGATCCGCGAGGTGACCTCCGACTGCCCCAACGTGATCGTCGAGTCCCACCACGGCCTGCTGGTCGACTTCTGCAAGCAGCGCGACATCCCCGCCATCGTCAAGGGACTGCGCGCGGTCAGCGACTTCGACTACGAGCTGCAGATGGCCCAGATGAACAACGGCCTCTCCGGGGTGGAGACGCTCTTCGTCCCCACCAACCCCACGTACAGCTTCCTGTCCTCCTCGCTGGTCAAGGAGGTCGCGGCCTGGGGCGGCGACGTCGCCCACCTGGTGCCGCCGACCGTCCTGACGGCGCTGGCCGGGCGGCTGCGCGGGAAGTGATCCGCACGGCGCCGACGCGCCGGGGACGCAGCGACGTCCCGCCCATCGTGCCGGACGGGCGGCGGTCGCCGTACAGTCGTCCCGTCCGTCTCCAACCAGCTGTAGAGAGTGGCGAGTCCAGGTGGACGTGCAGAACAAGCTCGACGAGATCGTCGGCATGGTGTCGGGTGCCAGGTCGATGCCGATGTCGGCCTCGTGCGTGGTCAACCGCGCCGAACTCCTCGCCCTGCTGGAAGAGGTCAGGGACGCTCTGCCCGGCTCCCTGGCCCAGGCCCAGGAGCTGATCGGCGGCCGCGAGACGATGGTCCAGCAGGCCCGCGAGGAGGCCGAGCGGATCGTCGAGGGCGCCCACGCCGAGCGTGCCTCCCTCATCTCGGGCACCGAGATCGCCCACCAGGCCCAGCAGGAGGCCGACCGCATCCTCACCGAGGCGCGCGCCGAGGCCGAGGAGATCCGGGCCGAGGCCGACGACTACGTCGACTCCAAGCTCGCCAACTTCGAGGTCGTCCTGACCAAGACCCTGGGCTCGGTGGGCCGCGGCCGCGAGAAGCTGCTCGGCACCGGCCCCGGCCTGGACGAGAACGGCTACGAGGACGAGGACGCCCCCGAGCGCAGCCACGACCCCGAGACCCTGCGCCGCGACGCCGACAGCTACGTCGATCTCAAGCTGGGCGCCTTCGAGGCGGTGCTCGCCAAGACGCTGGAGGCGGTCGGCCGCGGCCGGGACAAGCTGCAGGGCCGGATCGCCTCCGACGCGCTGGCCGACCTGCCGCTGGGCGATGACGGCATGCCGCTCGCCCACGAGAGCGACGAGGACTTCCTGGCGGGCCTCGCGGACGCCGCCCAGGCCCCGGAGCGGCGCCCCGAGCGGCCGCAGCCGCAGCTCCCGCAGCAGGTGCAGCACCAGCCGCAGTACGACCAGCAGTCGCCGTACGAGCAGCCGCAGCAGCCGCAGCACCAGCACGGGTACGAGCAGCAGGCTGCCCAGGACCCCTACGGCTACCAGCAGCCCCAGCCGGCCGCGGCCTCCTACGGCTACGACCAGCAGGGCGGGCACTCCCAGGGCTACGGCTACGACTACCAGCAGGCGGACCCGTACGCCGCCTACGGCCGGCAGCAGCCGCAGCAGGCCCAGCAGCCGCAGCAGGGCTACGACCAGGGCTACGGCTATCAGGAGCCCGCTCCGGCCGCCCGCGCGCTGGACGAGACCAGCTTCTTCGACACCGGCATGATCACCCCCGAGCAGCTGCGGGCCTACGAGCAGGGCCGCGGACAGTAGCCGCCCGCGACGGAGCGTAGGATCGAGGGGGGCCGGTTGGGTGCCGGTCGAAACGTCCAGTATCCTGGCTCTTCGGTCGTGCCCTCTGGGCGCGATTCCCCCCTCTTCACCTCGCAGATCTAAGGCTGGAATGGCTCAGAACGCCCGCCTCGACCACCGTGACCCTCTCGTGTTCGACACGCATGAGCTGGGGCGGCGGCCCGGTGCGCTGCGGCGCCTGACCAGGACGGTCGACGCGCCCCGTGACCTCGGCATCGCCGACGTCATCGGTGTGCCGGAGGGCAGGCCGCTGGAGCTCCAGCTCCGGCTGGAGTCGGTCCTGGAGGGCGTCCTCGTCACGGGGACCGCCCGTGCGAAGGCCGAGGGGGAGTGCGTAAGGTGTCTGGAGCCGCTCGAGCGTCAGCTCGTGGCGGACTTCCAGGAGATGTTCTCGTACCCTGACGCCGACGACCGGGGCCGCCCCAAGGCGGACGCCGGCGACGACGCCGAGGACGACGAGGACACTCTGTATCTCGAGGACGGCATGTTCGACCTCGAGCCCGTGCTGCGTGACGCGGTGGTACTCGCACTGCCGATGCAGCCGGTGTGCCAGGAAGACTGCCCTGGTCTGTGCCCCGAGTGCGGGGTGCGGCTGGCGGACGACCCGGACCACCACCATGACGCCGTCGACATCCGTTGGGCGGCACTGCAGGGACTCGCAGGTTCACTCGAACCCGGCGAGAAGGACGAGATGAGCGGCGGCGCGCCTCAGTCAGCACGCGCCGACGAGAAGCAGGAGAAGTAGCCGTGGCTGTTCCGAAGCGGAAGATGTCGCGCAGCAACACGCGTCACCGCCGGTCGCAGTGGAAGGCTGCGGTCCCCACCCTGGTGTCGTGCGAGCGCTGCCACGAGCCCAAGCAGCAGCACATCGCGTGCCCGTCTTGCGGCACGTACAACAAGCGCCAGGTCCTCGAGGTCTGAGCGGCTGGTGAGAGGCTCCATGTCCAACGCCAAGAAGGCGGACACGGCCTCGTCCCACACGCTTCTGGAAGGGCGGCTCGGGTACAAGCTCGAGTCCGCCCTTCTGGTGCGTGCACTGACCCACCGTTCCTACGCGTACGAGAACGGCGGTCTGCCCACCAACGAGCGGCTGGAGTTCCTCGGGGACTCCGTGCTCGGCCTGGTGGTCACGGACACGCTGTACCGGGTCCACCCCGACCTCCCGGAGGGCCAGCTGGCCAAGCTCCGGGCCGCGGTGGTCAACTCGCGTGCGCTGGCCGAGGTGAGCCGTGGGCTCGACCTCGGTTCCTTCATCCGGCTGGGCCGCGGTGAAGAGGGCACGGGCGGCCGGGACAAGGCATCCATCCTGGCCGACACCCTTGAAGCGGTGATCGGCGCGGTCTATCTCGACCAGGGTCTGGACGCGGCGGCGGAGCTGGTGCACCGCCTCTTCGACCCGCTGATCGAGAAGTCCTCGAACCTGGGCGCCGGCCTGGACTGGAAGACCAGTCTCCAGGAGCTCACCGCGACCGAGGGGCTCGGCGTTCCCGAGTACCTGGTCACGGAGACCGGGCCCGACCACGAGAAGACCTTCACTGCTGCCGCCCGCGTCGGAGGCGTCTCGTACGGCACCGGCACCGGCCGCAGCAAGAAGGAAGCGGAGCAGCAGGCCGCGGAGTCCGCCTGGCGGGCCATCCGGGCCGCCGCGGACGAGCGCGCCGAGGCGGAGGCCGCCGCCGCGACCGCCGCCGCGACCGCCTCCTCGGGCAACGCCTCGGACGGAGCCTCCCCGGAGGCCCCCGAAGAGGCTGCCGCCCCGCGCGACGGCGGGACGACGGACGCCGAGCAGGCGTCCGCCTGATCCGCGTCCGTCCGGTCCGGCCGTGCCCTGGGCGCGGTCCGGTCCGGTCCGTCGCAGCACGTCCGTGAGCGCCCGTCCCCGACCGACCGGGGGCGGGCGCTCGCCCACTCCCACGGGGAAGACGGAGAGCCGCCATGCCCGAACTGCCCGAGGTCGAGGTCGTCCGGCGCGGCCTGGAACGCTGGGTCGCCCACCGCACCGTCGACGCCGTCGAGGTGCTGCACCCGCGCGCCGTGCGCCGGCACCCGGCGGGCGGGGAGGACTTCGCCCGCCGGCTGGCCGGTCACCGGATCGGCGTGCCGAGCCGCCGCGGCAAGTACATGTGGCTCCCGCTGGAGGACGCCGGCCAGGCCGTCCTCGCCCACCTCGGCATGAGCGGGCAGCTCCTGGTCCAGCCGCACGCCGCCCCCGACGAGAAGCACCTGCGCATCCGCGTCCGCTTCGACGACGCCCTCGGCACCGAGCTCCGCTTCGTCGACCAGCGCACCTTCGGCGGGCTCTCGCTGCACCCCACCGACGCCGACGGGCTGCCCGACGTGATCGCGCACATCGCGCGCGACCCGCTGGACCCGCTCTTCGACGACGAGGCGTTCCACCAGGCCCTGCGTCGGCGCCGCACCACCGTCAAGCGGGCACTGCTGGACCAGTCGCTGATCAGCGGCGTCGGCAACATCTACGCCGACGAGGCGCTGTGGCGCGCCCGCGTGCACTACGAACGCCCCACGGCCGGCTTCACCCGCCCCCGCACGGCCGAACTGCTCGGGCACGTGCGTGACGTGATGACCGAGGCCCTCGACGTGGGCGGCACCAGCTTCGACAGCCTCTACGTCAACGTGAACGGCGAGTCCGGGTACTTCGACCGCTCGCTCGACGCGTACGGGCGCGAGGGCCTGCCGTGCCGCCGGTGCGGCACCCCGATGCGGCGCCGCCCGTGGATGAACAGGTCCAGCTACTTCTGCCCCCGCTGCCAGAGGCCGCCCCGGGCCGGGTGACGGCCCGCGGCCTGCGTGAGGCCGGGCGGGCCGGTGGGTCCGCCGGTGGGGCGGGCCGGGAACCATTGTCGTGCCCCTGACGGCTGATCGTCCTGGCCCTGCGCAAGCAGCGCGAGAACACCCGGGTGCAGGCCGGCCGCCCTGCCGCGGAGCGGATCTGGGCCCGCGGCTGGTACTGCCGGCGCTGCGGCACCGTCCACCTCCCCGACGCCGACGGGGCGGAGGCCGGCCCCCTCCCGCTGGCGGAGTTCCGGCGCCTCGTGTGGAGCGAGGGCGGCTACGGCCACCTCGCGGCCCGGCGCGGCTGAGGTTACGGCGCGTCAGTCCTGGCGCTCCGCCGCGCCCGGCCCTGGAGGAAGCGTCTCGCTGACGAAGACGCAGAACGGGTGGCCGTCCGGGTCGCGGTAGACGCGGAAGGACTCCTCGTCGTCCTCGTCGGGCTCCTCCCGGTCGTCCAGCAGGCACCCGCCGAGCGCGAGGATTCGTTCGTGCTGGACGTGCAGCTCCGCCCGCGACGCCACGCACAGGTCGAGGTGCATCTGCTGCGGCACCGGGCCGTCCGGCCAGGTCGGCGCGGCGAGGCGCTCGACCTGCTGGACGGCGAGCTGGGGCAGGCCCTCCGGTGTCCTCAGCACCAGCCAGTCACCACCGCGTTCGTCGGGCTCGCCCTGCGGGGGCGGCTCGTCGCCCGCCCGGTATACGAGACCCAACAGCGAGCGGTAGAACTCCGCCAGCCCACGGGCGTCCGTGCTGTCCAGCACCGTCTGCACCAGCCGGATGCCGCTCTGCCCGCTCACAGGTCTTCCCCTCCGTTCGACGACTCCCCGCAGATGACAGGATGGCAGGCATGCCCCTCCCCGCACCGGACGACCTCGCCTCGACGGTCCTGCGCACCGACTTCGCCGACGACGCCGCCTGGGCGGCGGTGCGCGCGGCGATCGACGCCGCGGACGGCCAGGGGCACGCCACCTACGTCAGCGATCCCCGCTTCACCGACGTGTCCGTGCCGGACCTGGTCGACGAGGAGTCGGCCGCCGGCGAGGACGACAGGCTCACCTACGTGTTCCTCGCCGACGCGGCCACCCTGACCGACCCGTCGTTCCCGCTGCTCGCCGTCGACCTCCACGACGAACCCGGCCGCACGTTCCGGGTTCCGGCCCGGTGGTACCCCGAGGTGTCCGCCAACCTCAGCATCGCCAACGCGGACTTCGCCGACTTCGCCGACGCGGCGGACGACGCCGGCTGGTTCCGCGGCCGGGGCGACGCCGATTGATCACGCAAGGAGTGCCGGTCACCGGCCGGTGCGGCGAGTGCGGGGGCGTGACGACCATCGACGTGGGCCAGTCCTTCCACGGTGGCAGGATGCGCTGGGGCACCGAGGGGCGGTGCGCGACTGTCCGAACGGATGGTGCGACGAGGACAGCGGTCCCGTCGCGCCCGAGCACATCCGACAAGCCCTGCTGCGGGCCCACGGGCCCGCGCTGCTCCGCCTGTCAGGAGAGGCGCCGAGCCTGGTCCCGGTGCTCCAGGCCCTCCGGGACGCGCGGGACCTCTCCCTCGCCGAAGCACGCGCACAGGCCACGCGTGTCGCCGCCGACGGGCTCCTCGGCACGCTCGTCGAGATGGAGGTTCTGGCGCTGTTCCTCCGCGGACGCGGCGTCGAGGTGACCGTCGCACCGGCCTCTACCGCGTGACGGTCATGACGACGTACAGCATCCCGCCGAAGAACACGGCCAGGACGACACCGAGGACGACGACCACCGCGGCCGTGACGGCGCCGACCAGTCCCGAAACCCCCGCGACCGCGGCCCAGCCCGCCCGCGTCACCCGCTCCGACCGCGCCACCACGCCTTCGGGGTCGCTGTCGTCGTACCAGTCCTGATCGTTCATGGCACCCCCTGGGCCGAAGGATAGATTCTCTGCCCATGAGCATGATCGGTGAGTACCTGCGCGTCACGGCGGCTGAGCTCGACCGGGCGATACAGGACCCTGACTGGGCGTTCGACCTCACGGAGGAGGTCCAGGACGCCGAGGAGGAGTCGGAACCCGCGCCGGCGGAAGCACGTCACTTCAGCACCTACAAGACCTGGAACCTGCTGGGCTTCCTCCTCGAGCGTGCCGACTTCCCGGTGGACGTCGTCCACGGCGAGGAGCCGTTCGCCGAGGACGAGGACTGGGGGTACGGACCGCCGAGGTACCTGCCGGCGGAGCGGGTGCGGTACGCGGCGGCGCAGCTGCGGGCCACCACCTACGACCAACTCGTGAGCGGCGTGGACCCCGCCGACCTGACCGAGGCCGAGGTCTATCCGCTGACCGGCGTGTACCCCCTCGGATGGCACGAGCCCGGAGCGCTCGAGTGGGGGCGTCACTGGTACGACGGCCTGACGCGGTTCTTCGAGGCCGCCGCGGCGGCGGACGACGCCATGCTCGTGTGGCTCGACTGACGGTCGTCCCCCTGCGAAACCCTCGGAATCTCCCGACGGGCTGTGCAATGATCGCCAGGCGATCGGGGGACCGCCAATCTCGCACGACGTGGTCGCTTCGAGCCGCACATCGCAGCCAATCGACGAAAGGCCATCCGTGCGCAGGCTCGTCTATTACATCGCCACCACGCTCGACGGTTTCATCGCCGGGCCGGACGGCGCCGATCCCACCGGCCCGAACGGCTTCTGGCCCATTCCTGACGATTATCTCCAGCACATCGTGTCCGAATACCCGGAGACGCTGCCCGCCCCGGCGCGGGCGGCACTGTCCGTCACGGCCGAGGGAACGCGCTTCGACACCGTCCTCGAAGGGCGACGCAGTTACGAGATCGGCCTCGCGGCCGGGATCACCGACGCCTATCCCCACCTGCGGCATCTCGTCTTCTCGCGGACCCTGTCCGAGAGCCCCGACCCCGCCGTCGAGCTGGTGGCCGACGATCCGGTGGCGAAGGTGCGAGAGCTGAAGCAGGAGGACGGCAAGGACATCTGGCTGATCGGTGGCGCGGAACTGGCCAATTCCCTGTATTCGGAGATCGACCAGCTGATCCTCAAGGTGGGAGCGCTGACCGTCGGTGCCGGAATTCCGCTCTTCTCGCAGAAGTCCACTTTCGCACCGCGCCGCTGGGAACTCACGGATCACGTCCCCCTGAAGAGCGGAGCGCTCTTCCTCACCTATACGCGCGTGACCGATTAGCCTGCGCTCGCACGCGAGGCCGGCGGAGCGGCGCCGCTGTACGGTCCGTCCGCCTCGACGGCCACCACCCGGCATCCCCCAGGGACTGGAGGCGGCCAGGGCATGACCTCCTGACCCGCAGGTGTCTCAGTAGCCGAAGTCCTGGGTCCACCAGGGGCCGCCGGAGGCGAAGTGGACGCCGACGCCGAGGGTCTTGAAGTCGCAGTTCAGTATGTTCGCCCGGTGGCCTTCGCTGTTCATCCAGGCGTCCATCACCGCCGCCGCGTCCGCCTGGCCGCGGGCTATGTTCTCGCCGCCCAGGTTGTCGACGCCGGCCGCCGCGGCGCGGTCCCACGGCGTGGCGCCGCTGGGGTCGGTGTGGTCGAAGAAGTCCTGCTCGGCCATGGCCCGGCTGAAGTCGTCGGCCAGGTCGGTGAGCCCGCTGTCGGCCTTGACCGGGCTGCACCCGGCGGAGGCCCGCTCCTGGTTGACCAGCTGCAGGACCCGCGCCCGGGCGGCGTCCTCCTGCGAGAGGTCCGCGCTGCCGCCGGACGCCGGCTTGCGGGGCTCCGGCGTCTTGGTGGTGGGCGCCGGCTTCTCGGGTTCGGTGGTCTTCTCGGCGGTGGGCTCAGGAGAGGGCTCGGCCTTCTCCTTCTTCTCCTTCGAGGCGGAGGGGGACGCGGTCGGCGAGGGCTTCGCCGAACCGGTGCCGGCCCCGCCGGAGGCGGCGCCCGGGTCGACCCGGCCGCCCGCACCGCCCTGCTGGGTCTCGGCGTTGTCCGGGCCGTCGAACGCGCGGATCGCGCCGTCGCCGCCCAGCCGGTAGGTGTCCAGTCCCGGCACCATGCCCGTGGCGGCCGCGACCACACCGATCGCCAGCGCCGCGGAGACGCCCAGCAGCCCGGTGCGCACCGGGTGACGGGTCCGCCTTCCCTTCGCCCGGTGGCCCGAGGGGCCCGACGGGGCGGGGCGCTGCGCGGGCAGCGCGGTGGTCGGGGCGTCCTGGCGGGCGCCGGCCGGGCCCGCGGGCTCCTCCGTGCCGAACAGGTAGGCGTGGCTGCGCGCGTAGGGGTCCCCGCCCGCCGAGCGGCCGGTGCCACGGTGCTGGTCGTGGCCGTCGTGGCCGCCGTCGTACCGGTGGGGCCCCTCGTAGCCGTGCTGCCCGCCGTACCCCTGGGGTCCGCCGTAGCCGTAGGGGCTGTTGGAGCCCTGGGGGTAGGAGCCGTAGGAGTCGTGCGTCGCCCGGTACTGCTGCTCGTGGCCCTGCTGGGGCCCGGCGGCGTCCGGGGCGGCGCCGGTGGCGCGAGGGGTGCCGCCGCTGCCCTTGCGGCCGGCGGCGGAGCGTCGGTGGCGTCCCATTCCTCTGCTGGCCTTTCTCGGGCTGCGGTCCACGCGACTCACTCGTACGGGTGAGTTTCGCTGCGGTCGAGGGGGGACGCTACCGCATCGCTCCCGGGGGTGTGGGCGTCCGGTGAGACTTTTGCTCGGTTAGCGTGCACATATGAACGACGATGCACGTCTGGTCGCCTGGGTCCGCGGCAAGGTACAGCGGGTGGGCTTCCGCTGGTTCACACGCGCGAAGGCGCTGGAGCTCGGCGGACTGAGTGGTTTTGCTCTCAATCTGCAGGACGGACGGGTGCAGGTCGTCGCCGAAGGACCCCGCGCGGAATGCGAGCGGTTGCTGGAGTGGCTCATGGGGGAGGACACGCCGGGTCGCGTGGACGGCGTGACCGAGATTTGGGACACACCCCGCGGTGGCTACACCGGCTTCGAGATCCGCTGAACGAGGCCCTCCGCGGCGCCGCGGCCGCCGTCCCAAAGGCCCGCAGGCGCGGCGCGGGAGAGGAAAAGTCCAGGTGACCGCCGCGAAAGGGTTGTCACGGCAGCCCGCACACGCCAGGATGATCCGCACGCCCCCGGGCCCCGAAGGAGACGCCGCGCGAAGTCGTCAGCGCAGAGCGCCCCGGGGACACCGTCGATACGGGGCGTGATCGTGTTGACCGTCAAACTTTTTGGTGAGACTCTGAAAGCCCCGCGCACCCTAGCTGTTTGGCATGAGGAAACAGCGGCATGAAGTCACCGGTCTGATACCGCAGTGTCGGGCATCAGGGTGCGATTCCCTCACGACCCACCACCGCTTCGGTCGGTCACTCAGTGTGGAGGACCATCCATCATGGCAAAGGCGCTTCTCGGTTACGTCGGCGGCTCCGACCCGCGACTCCTCGCCGAGATGCGACGGCTGCAGCAGCGCGTCCAGGACCTGGAATCCGAGCTGGTACGGATCCAGGCGGAGAAGGACGCGCTCGCGGCTGCCGCTTCTCGCGACCGGATGTTGGAAAGCATGGAGAGCATCGACGCACACCAGGCGGAGCCCGCGCTCACCTGATCCGGCTCGTCGGCGGGCCGCCGCAGCGCCCGCACCTCGCCGGTGCCTCAAGGGACGCCCTCGGCGTCCCTTTCGCCTTCATCGCTTCCGCGGCCCTCCCCGCC
>NZ_JBRIOU010000004.1:125430-130568 GCF_053474865.1 Streptomyces sp. CO7 | reverse complement strand
GCCCGGGACCGTGCCGACCCCACCCCACCGCGATCCTGTAGCTCTGATCTGCCCGCCGCCCCACCGTGCGAAACCGGGCCGCGGCAAACCGGATCGTGCCGCCGGCTCGTGGAGTGCGGGGGGACCGGCCGGTAAAGTCCCCCGGCGTGCACCTCAAGGCCCTGACCCTCCGCGGCTTCAAGTCGTTCGCATCCGCGACCACGCTCCGGTTCGAGCCGGGCATCACCTGCGTCGTCGGCCCGAACGGCTCCGGCAAGTCCAACGTCGTGGACGCGCTGACCTGGGTCATGGGCGAGCACAGCGCGAAGTCGCTGCGCGGCGGCAAGATGGAGGACGTCATCTTCGCCGGGACCACCGGCCGCCCTCCCCTCGGGCGCGCTGAGGTCTCACTGACCATCGACAACTCCGACGGCGCCCTGCCCATCGAGTACGCCGAGGTCACCATCACGCGGATCATGTTCCGCAACGGCGGCAGCGAGTACCAGATCAACGGCGACACCTGCCGCCTCCTGGACATCCAGGAACTCCTCTCCGACTCCGGCATCGGCCGCGAGATGCACGTCATCGTCGGCCAGGGCCAGCTCGACTCCGTGCTGCACGCCGACCCCATGGGACGCCGCGCCTTCATCGAGGAGGCGGCCGGCGTCCTCAAGCACCGCAAGCGCAAGGAGAAGGCGCTGCGCAAACTGGACGCCATGCAGGCCAACCTGGCCCGCGTCCAGGACCTCACCGACGAACTGCGCCGCCAGCTCAAGCCACTGGGCCGGCAGGCCGCCGTGGCCCGCAGGGCCGCCGTCATCCAGGCCGACCTGCGCGACGCCCGGCTGCGCCTGCTCGCCGACGACCTGGTGGCACTGCGCGAGGCCCTGAGCGCCGAGGTCGCCGACGAGGCCGCGCTCAAGGAGCGCAAGGAGGCCACCGAGGAGGAGCTGCGCAAGGCGCTGCGCCGCGAGGCGCTCCTGGAGGACGAGGTCCGCCGCCTCACACCGCGCCTGCAGCGCGCCCAGCAGACCTGGTACGAGCTCTCGCAGCTCGCCGAACGCGTCCGCGGCACCGTCTCGCTGGCCGACGCCCGGGTGAAGAGCGCCACCGCCGCCCCCGTCGAGGAGCGCCGCGGCCGCGACCCCGAGGACATGGAGCGTGAGGCCGCCCGCATCCGCGAACAGGAGGCCGAACTCGAGGCCGCCCTGGAGGCCGCCGAGCGGGCCCTGGAGGACACCGTCGCCCACCGCGAGGAACTGGAACGCTCCCTCGCCGCCGAGGAACGCCGCCTCAAGGACGTCGCCCGCGCCATCGCCGACCGCCGCGAGGGCCTGGCCCGGCTCAGCGGCCAGGTGGGCGCCGCCCGCTCCCGGGCCGCCGCGGCCCAGGCCGAGATCGACCGCCTCACCTCCTCACGGGACGAGGCCCGGGCGCGCGCCGTCGCCGCCCAGGAGGAGTACGAGGAGCTGAAGGCCGAGGTGGACGGCCTCGACGCGGAGGACACCGAACTCGCCGAACGGCACGACGAGGCGAAGGGCGCCCTCGCCGAGGCCGACGCCGCGCTGACCGCCGCCCGCGAGGCCCTCACCCGCGCCGAACGCGAGAGCGCCGCCACCCGGGCCCGGCACGACGCCCTCGCCCTCGGCCTGCGACGCAAGGACGGCACCGGCGCCCTCCTCGACGCCCAAGACACCCTCACCGGAGTCCTCGGCCCCGCCGCAGGCCTCCTCACCGTCACCCCCGGCCACGAGGCGGCCCTCGCCGCGGCCTTCGGCGCCGCCGCCGACGCCGTGGCGGCCGACTCGCCCGCCGCGGCCGCCGAGGCCCTGCGGCTGCTGCGCAAGCAGGACGCCGGCCGCGCCGCCCTGCTGCTCACCGGAGCCGCCGAGGAGCCGGAGCCGGCCCCCCGTCACGAGCGGTGGCCGCACGCCGCCGACCTGGTCGGCGGCCCCGACCAGCTGATGCCCGCCGTCCGCCGGCTGCTGCGCGGCGTCGTGGTGGTGGACACCCTCGACGACGCCGAGGACGTCGTCCGCTCCCGCCCCGACCTCACCGCCGTCACCGCCGAGGGCGACCTGCTCGGCGCCCACTACGCGCACGGCGGCTCGGCCGCCGCGCCCAGCCTGCTGGAGGTCCAGGCATCCGTCGACGAGGCCGCCGCCCTGCTCGAGGAACTGGAGGCACGCTGCCGGGAGCTGGCCGTCACCCAGCGGCTGGCCGCCGAGCGGCGGACCGGGTGCGCCGCCTTGGTGGAGGAACTGGGCGAACGCCGCCGGGCCGCCGACCGCGAGAAGTCGGGCGTCTCGCAGCAGCTCGGCCGCCTTGCCGGCCAGGCCCGGGGTGCCGCCGGAGAGGCCGAGCGTGCCGCCGCCGCCACCGCCCGCGCCCAGGAGGCCCTGGAGAAGGCGCTCACCGACGTCGAGGAACTGGCCGAGCGGCTGGCCGTCGCGGAGGAGATGCCGGTCGACGAGGACCCCGACACCTCCGCCCGCGACCGGCTCGCCGCCGACGGCGCCAACGCCCGGCAGACCGAGATGGAGGCCCGGCTCCAGCTGCGCACCCACGAGGAGCGGGTCAAGGCCCTGGCCGGCCGCGCGGACTCACTGGACCGTGCCGCCCGCGCCGAACGCGAGGCCCGGGTCCGCGCCGAACGCCGCAAGGCCCGGCTGCGCCACGAGGCCGCCGTCGCCTCGGCGGTCGCCTCCGGCGCTCGGCAGCTGCTCGCCCACGTCGAGGTGTCGCTGGAGCGCGCCGACCGGGAACGCACCGCCGCCGACGCCGCCCGCACACGTCAGGAACGCGAGCTCGCCGCGGCCCGCACGGCAGGACGCGACCTCAAGGGGGAGCTGGACAAGCTCACCGACTCCGTCCACCGCGGCGAGGTGCTCGGCGCCGAGAAGCGGCTGCGGATCGAGCAGCTGGAGACCAAGGCGCTGGAGGAGCTGGGCGTCGAGCCCGAGGCGCTGGTCGGCGAGTACGGTCCGGCCCAGCCCGTCCCGCCGTCCCCGCCCGCCGAGGGCGAGGAACTGCCCGAGGACCCCGAGCACCCCCGCAACCGGCCACGGCCGTTCGTCCGCGCCGAGCAGGAGAAGCGGCTGCGGGCCGCCGAGCGCGCCTACCAGCAGCTCGGCAAGGTCAACCCGCTCGCGCTGGAGGAGTTCGCCGCGCTGGAGGAGCGCCACCAGTTCCTCAGCGAGCAGCTGGAGGACCTGAAGAAGACCCGCGCCGACCTGCTCCAGGTGATCAAGGAGGTCGACGAGCGGGTCGAGCAGGTCTTCACCGAGGCCTACCGGGACACCGCCCGCGAGTTCGAGGGCGTCTTCGGCCGGCTCTTCCCCGGCGGCGAGGGCCGGCTGATCCTCACCGACCCGGACAACATGCTGACCACCGGCGTGGAGGTCGAGGCCCGGCCGCCGGGCAAGAAGGTCAAGCGGCTCAGCCTGCTGTCCGGCGGCGAGCGCTCGCTGACCGCCGTGGCGCTGCTGGTCTCCATCTTCAAGGCGAGGCCCAGCCCGTTCTACGTGATGGACGAGGTCGAGGCCGCGCTCGACGACACCAACCTGCAGCGGCTGATCCGGATCATGCAGGAACTCCAGGAGTCCTCCCAGCTGATCGTGATCACCCACCAGAAGCGCACCATGGAGGTCGCCGACGCGCTCTACGGCGTGTCCATGCAGGGCGACGGCGTCTCCAAGGTGATCAGCCAGCGACTGCGCTGACGGCGACGCCCGGCCGGCGACGCCCGGCCGGTTCGCCCGATGAGGGCGGTTCCGGGCGGGTCCGTCCCTTCGCGGGCCGGGGCGCGTGAGGCCTCGGCCCCGCCTCATCGGGAAGAAGCCCGGCGCGCGCCCCGGGCGGCGTGCGCCCCATGGCCGATACTGGGACCGTTATGGACACCCTCATCCTTGCCGTAGTCATCGCGGTGGTGGCCCTGGTCGCCCTCGCCGGCCTCGTCGTCGGCACCCGGCGCAGGAAGCCGCCGCCCCCGCCCCCGTCCGCTCCCGACATCACCGCCCCGCCGGCCGAGCCCACGGTCGGGGAGGAGGCGGAGACTCCACGGGACGAAGGGCGCCGCACGATCGAGGAGGTCGACCTCCCCGGATCGCCCAGCGGCGCCACCCTGGTCGAAGAGGTCCCCCTGGAGCCCGCCGCCCCGGCGGTCGAGGTTCCCGAGCCCACCGCCGGCCGGCTGGTCCGGCTGCGCGCCCGCCTCTCGCGCTCGCAGAACGCGCTGGGCAAGGGCCTGCTGACCCTGCTCTCCCGCGAGCACCTCGACGAGGACACCTGGGAGGAGATCGAGGACACCCTCCTGACCGCCGACGTCGGCGTGCAGCCCACCCAGGAGCTCGTGGACCGTCTGCGCGAGCGGGTGCGGGTGCTGGGCACCCGCACCCCGCAAGAGCTGCGCACCCTGCTCCGCGAGGAGCTGCTCCAGCTGCTGAACCCCGAGTTCGACCGTTCGGTGAAGACGGACGCGAAGGAGGGCACCCCGGGCGTGGTCATGGTCGTCGGCGTCAACGGCACCGGCAAGACCACCACCACCGGCAAGCTGGCCCGCGTGCTGATCGCCGACGGCAGGACCGTGGTGCTCGGCGCCGCGGACACCTTCCGCGCGGCGGCCGCAGATCAGCTGCAGACCTGGGGCGAGCGGGTCGGCGCCCACACGGTGCGCGGCCCCGAGGGCGGCGACCCGGCCTCGGTCGCCTTCGACTCCGTCAAGGAGGGCATCGTCACCGGCGCCGACGTGGTGCTGATCGACACCGCCGGCCGCCTGCACACCAAGACCGGCCTGATGGACGAGCTGGGCAAGGTCAAGCGGGTCGTCGAGAAGCAGGCCCCGCTGGACGAGGTGCTGCTGGTGCTGGACGCCACCACCGGGCAGAACGGCCTGGTCCAGGCCCGGGTGTTCGCGGAGGTCGTGAACATCACCGGCATCGTGCTGACCAAGCTGGACGGCACGGCCAAGGGCGGCATCGTGGTCGCCGTCCAGCGCGAGCTGGGCGTGCCGGTCAAGCTGATCGGCCTCGGTGAGGGGGCCGACGACCTCGCGCCCTTCGAGCCGGGCGCCTTCGTCGACGCCCTGATCGGCGACTGACCCACCCGACGCAGCGGATCGCCAGACGCCCGCCCCGGCCACCGGCCCGGCGGGCGTCTGC
>NZ_JBRIOU010000004.1:118844-125330 GCF_053474865.1 Streptomyces sp. CO7 | reverse complement strand
CACCACGGCGGGCCCGACGTCGTCCAGGCCATCCGGTACAGCAGCGACGGCAGCTCCTCGGCCGCGCCGACGGCCACGAAGAACTGGGCCCCGCCCTCGGGGGTGACCGTCACCGGCCCCACCGGCAGCCCCATCCGCTCCAGCCGCACCACGGCCAGCCGCCCGGCGGCCTCCGGCACCTCGAGCACGTCGAAGGCCCGCCCCACCGGCAGCATCACCGCGGCGCCGGGATGCTCGGACCAGGCCTCGGCCGCGTCGTCCAGCGTGGACCCGGCGGGAACCTCCGGAGCGAACCCCAGCGGGTGCGCCCCCGGCGCGGAGCAGCCCGCGCGCCCGCACGAACACTCACCACCGGGCGCTGCCGCGCGCGCCCCGGGCGCCACGTCCCAGCCCCACAGGCCGGTGAACTCGGCGACCGCGGTGCACTCGGCGGCCCGGCCCCGCCGGCGCACGCCGACGCGCGCTCCGGACCGCGTGCCGGAACGGAGATCCCGCATACCGCCGATCGTGAAGCCCATGCCCCCTCCAACGGGTCCGCCGCGTGGCTGGTTACGTGCCGGAGGTCTGTCGTGACGCTGCGTTGCGACTACCCGCCGTATCGTCCCGGCTCGCCCGGTTCGCACCGCGCGTGGAAGCGCGCAGGGTGGCGAGACCGGCCTTCCGCGCCCCCTCCGCGCATCGGGCTCCCATCCGGTTTCCCGGACAGGTTTCCGACGGCGCGGGTCAAGTGAATCGCGGGTCGCGGCCGCGAGGTTCACCCGTAGGGGTGGCGAAAGGTGGCGTTTCCCGAACCAGCGTGGTTGAAGCGGTGACGGTGAGGCTACGTTGAGTGTGCAAGGCTTGTGGCACATGCCCGATCGAACTTGCCAGAAGCACCTTTCCGACGGCTCGCCGGAACTCCTGTGACCGCGATACGGTGACGGAGAGTGACGGCGTAGCTCCCCCGTGGAAGATGCGGCGGCGGAACCCCCCGCGGCTCGGGGAATCCGCCGAATCGAAGGACGGTCCGGCGGCATTCTGATAGGGCTGTTGGCAGGCACGACCGGGCCCGGGCAGGGTCCGACAGGTCTCAGGGATGGATGGGGGCGTTCCAGTGAGCGGCAACGGCGAAGGCGGGACGAACGCTGAGAAGCGCCCCAACGAGCTGCTCAACTCGTGGTTCGTGCGCAGCGGCTGGTCCAAGGGCGAGCTCGCCCGCCAGGTGAACCGCAGGGCCCGCCAGCTCGGAGCGAACCACGTGTCCACCGACACCTCCCGGGTCCGCCGCTGGCTGGACGGCGAGAACCCGCGCGAGCCGATTCCGAGGATCCTCTCCGAGCTGTTCTCCGAGCGCTTCGGCTGTGTCGTCGCCGTCGAGGACCTCGGCCTGCGCGCCGCGCACCAGGCGCCCTCGGTGGCCGGCGTCGACCTCCCCTGGACCGGCCCGCAGACGGTCGCGCTGCTCGGCGAGTTCTCCCGCAGCGACCTGATGCTGGCCCGTCGGGGCTTCCTCGGCACCTCCCTGGGGCTGGCCGCGGGGCCGTCCCTGATCGAGCCGATGCAGCGCTGGCTGGTGCCCTCGCCCGCCTCACCCGTGGAGCCGGCAGCCCACTCCTCCCACCGGCGCGGCGGCCTGTCCGGGCCGGAGCTCGACCAGCTGGCGAGCACCGTCGAGATGTTCCGCCAGTGGGACGCCCAGTGCGGTGGGGGCCTGCGCCGCAAGGCGGTCGTCGGCCAGCTCCACGAGGTCACCGACCTGCTCCAGGAGAGCCACCCCGAGGCGACCTCGCGCCGGCTCTTCGGCTTCGCGGCCGAGCTCGCCGAGCTGGCCGGCTGGATGAGCTACGACGTGGGCCTGCAGCCCACGGCGCAGAAGTACTTCGTGCTGGCCCTGCACGCGGCCAAGGAGGCCGGGGACAAGCCGCTCGGCTCGTACATCCTGTCCTCGATGAGCCGCCAGATGATCCACCTCGGCCGGCCGGACGACGCGCTGGAACTCATCCACCTCGCGCAGTACGGCAGCCGTGACTGCGCCGGCCCCCGCACCCAGGCGATGCTGTATGCGATGGAGGGCCGCGCCTACGCGAACATGGGCCAGCCCGGCAAGTGCAAGCGCGCGGTCCGGATGGCGGAGGACACCTACGCCGACGCGAAGGACTGGGACGAGCCGGAGCCCGACTGGATCGGCTTCTTCACCGAGGCCGAACTGAACGGCGAGAACTCGCACTCCTTCCGCGACCTCGCCTACGTGGCGGGCCGCAGCCCGATCTACGCCTCGATGGCGGAACCCCTGATGAGGAAGGCCGTCGAGCTGTTCGCCCAGGACCCCGACCACCAGCGTTCCTACGCGCTGAACCTGGTCGGCATGGCCAGCGTGCACCTCCTGCAGAGCGAGCCCGAGCAGAGCACGGTGATGCTCGGCCAGGCCATGAGAGTGGCCAAGAAGGTCCGCTCCGAGCGGGTCAACACCCGTATCCGCAAGACCGCCGACACGGCCGCCCGCGACTACAAGGAACTCCCCGCCGTCCGGGACATCACCCGCCAGCTGTCCGAGGAGCTTCCCGAGGCCGCCGCGGCGGTCTGACCTGCTCCTGGACCAGCCTCCCCCTACCCCGGCCGCGGCCGGCCTTCCCGAACCGCCCGACTCGGCTCCCCCCGCCAGGTCGTCGGAAGGCCGCCGCGGCCGGCTTCCGTGTGCCGTCCCCCAGTTCATGGACGCGTAACACGCACGGCTTCTTCGTCACCGGTGCGAAACAACGAGGGGTCATGGCCGAAACGGCGCTGCGTCAATCTCGTGGCGAACGACAGGCCCACCACCTCCCCATCCGCCCAGGTAGCCCGCACGGGCCGCGACCCACGACGAGGAGACGCCGATGGCACAAGCCATCACCTTTGCGGCTGACAAGATTTCGTCAGCCGACACAGGCTTCATGCTCATCTGTTCCGCCCTGGTGATGCTCATGACCCCGGGTCTGGCCTTCTTCTACGGAGGCATGGTCCGGGTCAAGAGCGCCCTCAACATGCTGATGATGTCCTTCGTCAGCCTCGGGATCGTCACCGTCCTGTGGGTGCTGTACGGCTTCTCCCTCGCCTTCGGCACCGACAGCGGCGGCCTCATCGGCTGGGACTCCGGCTACCTCGGGTTCAGCGGCATCGACAAGGGCGAGGTGTGGAGCGGCTACACCATCCCCACCCTGGTCTTCGCGGTCTTCCAGCTCATGTTCGCCGTCATCACCCCCGCCCTGATCAGCGGCGCCCTCGCGGACCGGGTCAAGTTCGCCGCGTGGTCCCTGTTCGTGGTGCTCTGGGTCAGCGTCGTCTACTTCCCGGTCGCGCACTGGGTCTGGGGCACGGGCGGCTGGGCGTTCGAACTCGGAGTGATCGACTTCGCGGGCGGCACGGCCGTCCACATCAACGCGGGCGCCGCGGCGCTCGGCGTCATCCTGGTCATCGGCAAGCGGGTCGGCTTCAAGAAGGACCCGATGCGGCCGCACAGCATGCCGCTGGTCATGCTCGGCGCGGGCCTCCTGTGGTTCGGCTGGTTCGGCTTCAACGCCGGCTCCTGGCTCGGCAACAGCGACGGCGTCGGCGCCCTGATGTTCGTCAACACGCAGGTGGCCACCGGCGCGGCCGTCCTCGCCTGGCTGATCTACGAGAAGATCCGGCACGGCGCGTCCACCACCCTGGGCGCCGCCTCCGGCGCCGTGGCCGGCCTGGTCGCCATCACCCCGGCGGGCGGCGCGGTCTCCCCGCTCGGCGCCATCGCCGTCGGGGCGATCGCCGGTCTGCTGTGCGCCATGGCGGTGGGCCTGAAGTACCGGTTCAACTACGACGACTCGCTCGACGTGGTCGGCGTCCACCTGGTCGGCGGTATCGTCGGCTCGCTGCTGATCGGCTTCTTCGCCACCGGCAAGGGCCAGTCCGACGTCGCCGGCCTCCTCTACGGCGGCGGCCTCGACCAGCTCTGGAAGCAGGCGGCCGGCGTCTTCGGCGTCCTCGCCTACTCGCTGGTGGCCTCCGCGGTCCTCGCCCTGCTGATCCACAAGACCGTCGGGATGCGGGTCGAGGAGGACCAGGAGATCTCCGGCATCGACCAGGCCGAGCACGCCGAGACCGCCTACGACTTCAGCGGAGTCGGCGGCGGCTCCGCCAAGAACACCGTCCCCGCCCGCGCCGAGAGCAACAAGGTTGACGCATGAAGCTGATCACCGCGGTCGTCAAGCCGCACAAGCTCGACGAGATCAAGGAAGCCCTGCAGGCCTTCGGAGTGCACGGCCTGACCGTCACCGAGGCCAGCGGCTACGGCCGGCAGCGCGGCCACACCGAGGTCTACCGGGGCGCCGAGTACACCGTCGACCTGGTCCCCAAGATCCGCATAGAGGTCCTGGTGGACGACGCGGACGCCGATCAGCTCATCGAGGTCGTGGTCAGCGCCGCCCGCACCGGCAAGATCGGTGACGGCAAGGTCTGGGCCGTACCCGTCGAGACCGCCGTCCGCGTCCGCACCGGGGAGCGCGGACCGGACGCCCTGTAAGGCAGCCAGAGGAAGCCCTGCGGGGCAGCCGGAGGAACAGGAGTCGCCGGGTGACGAGCACGGACACACGTGAAGAGACCGAGAACTCGGGACCCGGCGGCTACGCGGCGGCCCGGCTGGGCCTCCTCCAGGAGGAGGCCCGGTCCGGGCCGTCGCGCCGTAAGGCCCTTGCCGAACTCACCGACCGCTGGCTGGCCGGACTGTTCGCCGCCGCCGCGCCCGGCGCCCGTGGGCTCGCCCTGGTCGCCGTCGGCGGCTACGGCCGCGGGGAGCTCTCCCCACGCAGCGACCTCGACCTGCTGCTCCTGCACGACGGCTCCGACCCGGCCGCGGTCGCCGCCGTCGCCGACCGGCTCTGGTACCCCGTCTGGGACCTGGGCCTCGCCCTGGACCACTCGGTCCGCACCACCGCCGAGGCGCGCCGGACCGCCGCCGACGACCTCAAGGTCCAGCTCGGCCTGCTCGACGCCCGCCACCTGGCCGGCGACCTGACCCTCACCACCGGCCTGCGCACCGCCGTCCTCGCCGACTGGCGCAACCAGGCTGCCCGGCGCCTGCCCGAACTGCGCGACCTGTGCGCCGAGCGCGCCGACCGCGCCGGCGAACTGCGCTTCCTCCTCGAACCCGACCTCAAGGAGGCCCACGGCGGTCTCCGCGACGCCACCGCGCTGCGCGCCGTCGCCGCCTCCTGGCTGGCCGACGCCCCGCGCGAGGGCCTCGACGCCGCCCGCCGCACCCTCCTCGACGTCCGCGACGCCCTCCACCTCACCACCGGGCGAGCCACCGACCGTCTCTCCCTGCAGGAGCAGGACCAGGTCGCCGAACGCCTCGGCCTGCTCGACGCCGACGTCCTGCTGCGCCAGGTGTACGAGGCCGCCCGCGTCATCTCCTACGCCGGCGACGTCACCTGGCGCGAGGTCGGCCGGGTGCTGCGGGCCCGCTCGTCCAGGCCCCGGCTGCGCACGCTGCTCGGCGGCGGCCGCCCGGCCCCGGAGCGCACCCCGCTCGCCGAAGGCGTCGTGGAACAGGACGGTGAGGTCGTGCTGGCCCGCGCCGCCCGGCCGGACCGCGACCCCGTCCTCCCGCTGCGCGCCGCCGCCGCGGCCGCCGAGGCGGGACTGCCGCTGTCGCTGCACGCCGTGCGGCGGCTGGCCGCCGACACGGCGCCGATGCCGGTGCCCTGGCCCGCCGAGGCCCGGGAACAGCTGGTCACCCTGCTCGGCTCCGGCCGTCCCGCCGTGGACGTCTGGGACGCCCTGGACGCCGAAGGGCTGATCACCCGGCTGCTGCCCGACTGGGAGAGGGTCCGCTGCCGCCCCCAGCGCAACGCCGTCCACGTCTGGACGGTCGACCGTCACCTGATCGAGACCGCCGTCCGCGCCTCCCGGACCATCCGCCGGGTCGGCCGCCCCGACCTGCTGCTGGTCGCCGCACTGCTCCACGACATCGGCAAGGGATGGCCGGGCGACCACTCGGTGGCCGGCGAGACCATCGTCAAGGACGTCGCCACGCGCATCGGCTTCGACCGGCAGGACGTCGCCGTACTGGGCGCGCTGGTCCGCCACCACCTGCTGCTGGTCGAGACCGCCACCCGCCGCGACCTCGACGACCCGGCCACCATCCAGCTGGTCGCCGACGCCGTCGGCTCGCAGGGCACGCTCGAGCTGCTGCACGCGCTCACCGAGGCGGACGCGCTGGCCACCGGACCCGCCGCCTGGTCGTCCTGGCGGGCCTCGCTGGTCGCCGACCTGGCGGGCCGCGTCTCGGCGGTCCTGGCCGGCGAGCCGCCCGCGGGCCCGCAGCACGCCGCACCCACCGCCGAGCAGGAACGGCTCGCGCTGGAGGCGGTCGTCACCCAGGGCCCGGTGCTGTCGCTGCGCGCCCAGACGGGGGCGGGCGCGGACGAGGACGAGGACGAGGACAAGAACGAGGCCGGGCCGCCGGACCGGGCGGACCGGCGGCCCGGCCTCGTT
>NZ_JBRIOU010000004.1:110641-118744 GCF_053474865.1 Streptomyces sp. CO7 | reverse complement strand
GCCGAGTACGGCTCCCTCCCGCAGGCCGCCCGGCTCCGCGCCGACCTGGTCCGCGCGCTGGACGGCTCCCTCGACATCGCGGCCCGCCTCGCCGAGCGCGACGCCGCCTACCCGCGCCGTCGCGGAGGACCGGCGGCGCCCCCGCAGGTCACCGTCGCCCCGGCGGCCTCCCGGCACGCCACGGTGATCGAGGTCCGGGCGCACGACGCGCCGGGGCTGCTGCACCGGATCGGCCGGGCCCTGGAGACGGCGGGGGTCAGGGTGCGCAGCGCGCACGTCAGCACGCTGGGGGCCAACGTGGTCGACAGCTTCTACGTGACGGACGTCAAGGGCGAACCCCTCCCCGACGCCGAGGCCGCCGAGGTCGCCCACGGCCTCGAACACACCCTCCGCACCACCTGACCCCCGCACCCCCTCGCGCGGTCGCCCCGACCGCCCGCGCGGTGTACGCGCGGGCGGGAAGCCACCGGCAGGGACCGGGAGGGGTCCGGGGCGGATACCCTGGACACCACATTCATCCGCCCCCGACACCGAGGACCGACGAGCGCCGTGTTCGATACCCTCTCCGACCGCCTCAGCGCGACTTTCAAAAACCTCCGCGGGAAAGGCCGGCTCTCCGAGGCTGACATCGACGCCACGGCGCGCGAGATCCGTATCGCGCTCCTCGAGGCGGACGTCGCCCTGCCGGTCGTGCGCTCCTTCATCAAGAGCGTCAAGGAGCGTGCCCTCGGCTCCGAGGTCTCGAAGGCGCTGAACCCGGCCCAGCAGGTCATCAAGATCGTCAACGACGAGCTGGTCACCATCCTCGGCGGTGAGACCCGCCGGCTGCGCTTCGCCAAGACCGCGCCGACGGTGATCATGCTGGCCGGTCTGCAGGGTGCCGGTAAGACCACCCTCGCGGGCAAGCTCGGCAAGTGGCTCAAGGACCAGGGCCACTCCCCGCTGCTCGTCGCGGCCGACCTCCAGCGCCCCAACGCCGTCAACCAGCTGAGCGTCGTCGCCGAGCGCGCCGGTGTCGCGGTGTACGCGCCGGAGCCGGGCAACGGCGTCGGCGACCCGGTGAAGGTCGCCAAGGACTCCCTCGACTTCGCGCGGTCCAAGGTCCACGACATCGTGATCGTGGACACCGCCGGCCGCCTCGGCATCGACGCCGAGATGATGCAGCAGGCCGCCGACATCCGGGACGCGGTGAGCCCGGACGAGATCCTCTTCGTCGTCGACGCGATGATCGGTCAGGACGCGGTCAACACGGCCGAGGCCTTCCGCGACGGCGTCGGCTTCGACGGCGTGGTGCTCTCCAAGCTCGACGGCGACGCCCGCGGTGGTGCGGCCCTGTCGATCGCGTCGATCACCGGCAAGCCGATCATGTTCGCCTCGAACGGCGAGAAGCTCGACGACTTCGACGCCTTCCACCCGGACCGGATGGCCTCCCGCATCCTCGACATGGGTGACCTGCTCACCCTGATCGAGCAGGCGGAGAAGACCTTCGACCAGGCCGAGGCCGAGAAGATGGCCTCCAAGCTGGCCTCCAAGAAGGGCCAGGAGTTCACCCTCGACGACTTCCTGTCCCAGATGGAGCAGGTCCGGAAGATGGGGTCGATCTCCAAGCTGCTCGGCATGCTCCCGGGCATGGGCCAGATCAAGGACCAGATCAACAACCTCGACGAGCGCGAGGTCGACCGCACCGCGGCGATCATCAAGTCGATGACCCCCGGCGAGCGCAACGACCCGCTGATCATCAACGGTTCCCGCCGCGCCCGTATCGCCAAGGGCTCGGGCGTCGAGGTCAGCGCGGTGAAGAACCTGATCGAGCGGTTCCTCGAGGCCCGCAAGATGATGTCCCGGATGGCCCAGGGCGGCGGGATGCCCGGCATGCCGGGGATGCCGGGCATGGGCGGCGGCCCGAACCGCCAGAAGAAGCAGCAGAAGAAGGCCAAGGGCAAGCAGCGCTCCGGCAACCCGATGAAGCGCAAGCAGCAGGAGCTGGAGGAGGCCCAGCGCCGCGAGGCCGCCGCCGCGCAGGGCGGCAACGCCTTCGGCCTGCCCCAGCAGGACGCCCAGAACTTCGAACTCCCCGACGAGTTCAAGAAGTTCATGGGCTGACGCGTCGGTCCACGCACCGTCGCGCGGGATCCCGCGCGACGCCGAGCCGGGTGCGCCCCCTCACGGGGGCGCACCCGGCTCTCGCGTTCAGGGACCCGACGGCGGGCCCGGTGAGGGCCCGGCGACGCGTCAGCGGGTGCGGGCGACGAGGTAGCGGAACACGTTCGGCATCCACACCGTGCCGTCCTGGCGCACGTACGGGTGCAGGGCCTCGCGCAGCTCCTTGTCGACCTGGTCGTGGTCCGTGGCGGCGGCCGCCGCGTCGAACAGCCCGGTCGACCACAGGCCGCGCACCGCGCTGTCGGTCCCCGCGTAGCCGAAGGGGCAGGAGACCCGGCCCGAGCCGTCGGGGACCAGACCGGCCCGCCGGGCCACGTCCTCCAGGTCGTCCCGGCCGGCCGGCCGCCAGCTCCCCGGCGCCCGGGGCTCCGCCAGCCGCTCCGCGACCCGCAGCACCGCCGTCGTCGCGCACCGCTCCGGCGGCCCCCACCCGGTCAGCACCACGGCCGCGCCGCGCTCGGCGAGCGGCGCCGCGTCCCGCAGCCGGGCGACCAGGGCGTCGGTGTCCCCGGTCAGGCAGCCGACCGGCTCCAGCGACGTCACCACGGTGTACGCCCGCGCCCGGGCCGGCGGCTGCTCGGCCAGCCGCGCGGCGCCCGCCGGGGCCGGGGCGCCGGCGCCCTCCTCGTGGGCCGTGAGGTGGGCCGCGAGCCTTTCCCTCGCCAGGTTGAGCCGTTCAGGTGAGTCGCTCTCCACGCCGGTGACGTCGGCGCCGCGCGCCGCCGCCATCAGCAGGGCCAGCCCCGAGCCGCAGCCGAGCCCCAGCAGGCGGGTGCCCGGGCCCACGCCCAGGCGCGTGTGCACGGCCTCGTAGAGCGGGACCAGCATGCGTTCCTGGATCTCGGACCAGTCGCGGGCCAGCGCCCGCGGGCCCGCCCCCGTGGTCCGGGTCGTACGGGGAGGGTGAGGTCGCAGGAGAGTGGATGTCATGTAGCGCCCCAATCGCCGAAGTGTTGCCGCTTTCCGGCCGTCCGTCGGTCCGTGCCGTCCGTGCCGTCGTCGTGCGCCGCGCCGCCCCCGTCCGTGCCCCGGCTTCCCCCCGTATGCCAGGTAACTGCTAGGACGCTGTCCCGTCCAGGGCGCTTGGACACCCCATTGCCGGATGCGGGCGTATAAGGCGAGATTTCACATACCGGTAACCCGGAGGGCAACCGGAGACGGGGGTGCCGCGTCAGGAAGGGTGAGGATTCGTGAACCGGGACCCGCCGTCAGGCTTCGGCCTAACGGGGTGTAACCTCGCGATCACGTCGTAATCGCGCCAAGCTGTGGCGCGCGCCGGGGCGCACGTCGAGCCTCGTGCGCCGGGTACCGCCCTGTACGTACGTGTGACTACGTACCGGCTTGCGGTGAGACGTCGGCCTTCTGCGCAGATCAGCGCACCCGTCCTCGTCCGGACGCATCAGAGAGAACTGACGGGTACGTGCAAATTATTTGAGATGCCCCGGAATAGGAACACGGAGGGGCGCGGCGTCGTTGTCATTACGTGAGCACGACACCACCAGTTCTCGCCGCCGAGCTGGCACAGGCATGGGCCGACATCCAACGGCACCATCCCGAGCTGCCTGACCTGGCCGCGCCCGAATCACTGATCGGGGAGTCCTCGTCCGCCTGTGGACACGAACTCTCCTTCGAGCGACTCCTCCATGAGGCAGTCCACGGCATCGCCGCCGCCCGTGGCATTCGCGACACGTCGCGGGCCGGCCGCTACCACAACCGCAGGTTCCTGGCGATCGCCGAGGAGCTCGGGCTCGACCACTCCGAGGAGCCGCATCCCAGCAGCGGCTTCTCGCTGGTCACGCTCAAGCCCGAGGCCAAGCGCCGGTACCGGCCCACGATCGAACGGCTGCAGCGCGCCCTCAAGGCGCACAACGCGGCTGTGGCGTCGGACACGGCCGGCACCTTCCGGGGCCCTGCGGCCCGTCACGGTTCCTCGGGGGGAGGTGTGCGGGTCAAGGCCGTCTGCGACTGCGGCCGCAACGTACGTGTCGTTCCTTCCGTCCTGGCGCAGGCGCCCATCGTCTGCGGGGGCTGCGGGAAGCCCTTCAGGATCCCCGAGCCCGAGCCGCTCGCCGCGGCGAGCTGAGGCGGCGCGGGTCCCGCGTGGAGCCGGCGCATCGTGGACGCCGGCCCTGCGCGGGCCCCGTACGCCCCCGTTCGGATCCGGGGCCGGTCATATGGCAGAATGGCCAGCTGTACTCGACAGTCGCACAGGACCCCTCTCTCCTCCGGCTGACGCGTCCATCGGGCACTCGGTGCCGCAACCCCACGCGGCTTCCCGTCGCGCCCAACCACGTCAATTCCAGGAGATTCCACTCCCGTGGCAGTCAAGATCAAGCTGAAGCGTCTGGGCAAGATCCGTTCGCCTCACTACCGCATCGTCGTCGCCGACAGCCGTACCCGCCGTGACGGCCGGGCGATCGAGGAGATCGGCAAGTACCACCCGACGTACAACCCGTCGGTGATGGAGGTCGACGCCGAGCGTGTCGCGTACTGGCTCTCCGTCGGCGCCCAGCCGACCGAGCCGGTTCTCGCCATCCTCAAGAAGACCGGCGACTGGCAGAAGTTCAAGGGCGAGCCCGCCCCCGCGCCGCTGCTTCAGCGCGCCGAGAAGCCGGCGCGTCCGTCCTTCGAGGCGCTCGGCGGCGAGGACACCGGCAAGGGCGAGGCCATCACCCAGAAGAAGAAGGCCGAGAAGAAGGACGAGGCCGCTGCCGAGTCCGCTCCGGCTGAGTCGACCGAGGCCTGAGCATGCTCGAGGAGGCTCTCGAGCACCTCGTGAAGGGCATCGTCGACAACCCTGACGATGTGCAGGTCGCCTCCCGCGACCTGCGTCGCGGGCGCGTGCTCGAGGTCCGGGTCCACCCGGACGACCTCGGCAAGGTGATCGGCCGTAACGGCCGCACCGCTCGCGCCCTGCGAACCGTCGTGGGCGCCATCGGCGGTCGCGGCGTCCGTGTCGACCTGGTCGACGTGGACGACGTCCGCTGACACACGCAACACCGGCTCGGGCCGGGGACGGCCTCACAGCCGTCCCCGGCCCGACGTCGTTCCCGGCGTCGTTCCCGACCTCGGGTCCGTCCCCCGCAGTCCCGACCAGGAGAGCAAGCACAGTGCAGCTGGTAGTCGCACGGATCGGCCGCGCCCACGGCATCAAGGGCGACGTCACCGTCGAGGTACGTACCGACGAGCCGGAGCTGCGGCTCGCGCCCGGCGCCGTCCTGGCCACCGACCCGGCCTCGGTCGGCCCGCTGACCATCGAGACGGGACGGGTGCACAGCGGCCGGCTGCTGCTGCGCTTCGAGGGCGTGCGGGACCGCACCGGCGCCGAGGCGCTGCGCAACACCCTCCTCATCGCGGACGTCGACCCCGAGGAACTGCCCGAGGAGGAGGACGAGTACTACGACCACCAGCTGATGGACCTGGACGTGGTGACCGTGGACGGCGAGGAGGTGGGCCGGATCACCGAGATCTCCCACCTGCCCTCGCAGGACCTCTTCGTGGTCGAGCGTCCCGACGGCAGCGAGGTCTACGTGCCGTTCGTCCAGGAGATCGTCGTGGAGATCGACCTCGAGGAGCAGCGGGCCGTGATCGACCCGCCGCCCGGGCTGATCGACGAGCGCGCCGAGATCGCCTCCGCCCGCGACGCGGCCGCGGAGGAGCAGGCCTCGGCGTCCGCCGAGGAGGAGGCCTCCGGCGAGCAGCAGGCGTCCGGCGAGGAGCAGGCGTCCGGCGAGCGGGCCGACGACGAGACGAAGCGGGACCAGGGCTGATGCGTCTCGACGTCGTCACCATCTTCCCGGAGTACCTGGAGCCGCTGAACGTCTCCCTGGTCGGCAAGGCCCGCGCCCGCGGGCTGCTCGACGTCGGCGTCCACGACCTGCGGAACTGGACCTACGACCGGCACAACACCGTCGACGACACCCCCTACGGCGGTGGCCCCGGCATGGTCATGAAGACCGAGCCGTGGGGGGACGCCCTCGACGAGGTCCTCGCCGACGGGTACGAGGCAGGCGCCGGCGCCCCCGTGCTGGTCGTGCCGACGCCCAGCGGCCGCCCGTTCACCCAGGAACTGGCCGTGGAGCTCTCCGCCAGGCCCTGGCTGGTCTTCACCCCGGCCCGCTACGAGGGCATCGACCGCCGGGTGATCGACGAGTACGCCACCCGCATGCCGGTGTACGAGGTCTCCATCGGCGACTACGTGCTGGCCGGCGGCGAGGCCGCCGTCCTGGTGGTCACCGAGGCGGTGGCCCGTCTGCTGCCGGGCGTGCTCGGAAACGCCGAGTCGCACCGCGACGACTCCTTCGCCCCGGGCGCCATGGCCAACCTGCTGGAGGGGCCGGTCCATACCAAGCCGCCCGTCTGGCGGGGCCGCGGGATCCCCGAGGTGCTGCTGAGCGGCCACCACGGGAAGATCGCCCGCTGGCGCCGTGACGAGGCGCTGCGCCGGACCACCGCCCACCGGCCCGACCTGATCGAGCGCACCGCCCCCGAGGCCTTCGACAAGAAGGACCGCGAGATGCTCTCCATCCTCGGCTGGGCGCCCGACCCCGGAGCCGGAGCGCACGGGCGGTTTTGGCGACGCGTCGAAGACGTGGAAGAATAGGCCGCTGTTGTGTGTGGCCCGGTCCGCGCCCCTGCCACAGGGGGACACGACGCGGCGTCCCGGCCACGGCGACGTTCTCCCGATGAAACCTAGCTCCCGTTGATGACCTGTGGCATCAGCGAAGAAAGCAGACGAAATGTCTCACCTGCTCGACTCCGTCGACGCCGCGTCGCTGCGCAGCGACGTCCCGGCCTTCCGCCCGGGTGACACCGTCAACGTCCACGTCCGCGTCATCGAGGGCAACCGCTCCCGTGTGCAGCAGTTCAAGGGCGTCGTCATCCGCCGCCAGGGCGCCGGTGTCCGCGAGACCTTCACGGTCCGCAAGGTCTCGTTCTCCGTCGGCGTCGAGCGCACCTTCCCGGTGCACACCCCGATCGTCGAGAAGATCGAGCTGGTCACCCGCGGTGACGTGCGTCGCGCCAAGCTGTACTACCTGCGCGAGCTGCGCGGCAAGGCGGCGAAGATCAAGGAGAAGCGCGACAACTGAGCTCGCGCCGGTGTGCCGGCGGGGGCCGGATAGCATCTGCCCCCTATGGACACCGAAGCTCAGCACCAGGAGCGCGACCGCTCCTTCCCGACCGCGTCCGAGGACTCTCCTCGGCCGCAGGACGGGGAGGCGCGGTCGCGCTTCGCTGTTTCCCGGGGAGCGGGGCGGGACGCCCCGGACGCCGGGGACGGTGACGAGGGCGGCGACACGCAGGAGGGGGGCGGCTTCCGCGACTGGCTGCCCGGCGGAAGCCTCACGCTGACCCTGGGGGCCTGCCTGGTCTTCCTCCTGGCCGTCACGCTGTTCGTCGCCCAGCCCTTCCGCATCCCCAGCTCCTCCATGGAGCCCGCCCTCGAGGCCGGTGACCGGGTCCTGGTGAACAAGCTGGCCTACCGCTTCGGCGACGGACCGGCCCGCGGGGACGTGGTGGTCTTCGAGGGCGGGTCGCGGTTCGGCGACGGCTACTTCGTCAAGCGGGTGGCCGGGGTGGGCGGCGACCGCGTGGTCTGCTGCGACCGGGACGGCCGGCTGCGGATCAACGGGCGCGCGGTGGACGAGTCGCCGTTCCTGGCCGGCGACGCCCCGTCGGCGGTGCCGTTCGACGTGGTGGTGCCCGCCGGAAGACTCTTCCTGCTCGGCGACCACCGCGCCGCCTCCCGCGACTCCCGGGACCACCTGGGCTCGCCGGGCGGGGGCATGGTGCCCGTGGAGGACGTCACCGGGCGGGCCGACTGGATCCTCTGGCCGGCCGGCCGGTGGACGCGGATCGAACCGTCCGGCGCCTATGCCGGCGTGCCCGAGGCGGAGGGGGCCCATGGGTAGGCGGGGACGTACACGAGGAGCGGGGGAG
>NZ_JBRIOU010000004.1:109784-110541 GCF_053474865.1 Streptomyces sp. CO7 | reverse complement strand
GGGGGAGGGGCCGGAGCCCGCCGGACCCCCGCCGGGCCGGGCCGAGCGGCGCAGGCTGCGCCGCCGGGTCCAGCGACGCCGCCGGCGGGCGCTGCTGAAGGAGATACCCCTGCTGGGCGGCGTGGCGCTGCTGATCGCGCTGCTGCTGAAGACCTTCCTGTTCCAGGCGTTCGTGATCCCCTCCGGCTCGATGGAGCAGACGATCCGGATCGGCGACCGGGTGATCGTCGACAAGCTTTCCCCGTGGTTCGGGTCGAAGCCCGAGCGGGGTGACGTCGTGGTCTTCCGCGACCCGGGCGGCTGGCTGGGGCACGAGGAGGTCGCCGCGCTCACCGACGAGTCGGCGGTGACCCGGCGGATCAAGGAAGGTCTCGCCTTCGTGGGCGTGCTGCCGTCGGCCGACGAACAGGACCTGATCAAGCGGGTGGTGGGGGTCGGCGGCGACCACGTGATGTGCTGCGACGCCGAGGGCAGGATGACCGTGAACGGCACTCCGCTCGACGAGGACTACCTCCATCCGGGTGACGATCCGTCCGCGATGCCGTTCGAGGTGACGGTCCCCGAGGGGACCCTGTGGGTGATGGGCGACCACCGGTCGCGGTCGGCCGACTCCCGTGAGCACCGCGACGGACCGTACGGCGGGGCCGTCGCGGAGGACCTCGTGGTGGGCCGGGCGGTCGCGGTGGCCTGGCCGCTGGGGCACTGGGGGCGCCTGACCGCGCCGGAGACCTTCACCTCCGTCCCGGGGCCGGGAGGG
>NZ_JBRIOU010000004.1:106974-109684 GCF_053474865.1 Streptomyces sp. CO7 | reverse complement strand
GCGACGGATGGCGGAGGCGGTCTCCCGAACCCGGCCCGCAGGAAGGTGAGGACGTGACGCACGGCAGTGACCCCGAGGGTTCCGGCGGGGCTCCGGAGGAGGACGGCGGCCAGGGGTCGCGGCGCGGCTCCTCGAACCAGCAGGTGCGGTCGTTCTGGAAGGAACTGCCGCTGCTGGTCGTGATCGCGCTGGTCCTCGCCCTGGTGATCAAGACGTTCCTGCTGCAGGCGTTCTCCATCCCCTCGGACTCCATGCAGAACACGCTGCAGCGCGGTGACCGGGTGCTGGTCGACAAGCTCACCCCGTGGTTCGGCGCGGAGCCCGAGCGCGGCGAGGTCATCGTCTTCCACGACCCGGACAACTGGCTCGCGGGCCAGCCGGTGGAGGAGCCCAACGCCTTCCAGAAGGTGCTCACCTGGGTCGGTCTGATGCCCTCCTCCGAGGAGCGGGACCTGATCAAGCGCGTGATCGGCGTTGGCGGGGACACCGTCGAGTGCCGCGGCACCGGCAAGGTCGTCGTCAACGGCGTCGCGCTCGACGAGCCGTACGTCTTCCCGGGCAACACCCCGTGCAGCGACGACGACGCCGGGCAGTTCAAGGTCAAGGTGCCCGAGGGCTACCTGTGGGTGATGGGCGACCACCGCCAGAACAGCAAGGACTCCCGTTACAACCAGGAGGACGCCCACAACGGCATGGTCCCGGTCGACGACGTCGTCGGACGCGCCGTCGTGAAGGCGTGGCCCATCAACCGCTGGGGCACCCTGCCGGTGCCGGAGACCTTCGACCAGCCCGCGCTGAACAAGTAGGCAGGGCCCTTTCGCCCCGCGATCCCGCGCCTCGACGCCGTCACGGCCCGTTCCTCCGCCCGCGGAGGAACGGGCCGTGACCCGTTCCGGGACCGGGGCGCGGGCCGTCGGGGTGTGAGGAGACCGTGTGGGGAGCCGGCCGACAGGGGCTGACCAGGCGCCGTACCGCCGGGTAGGGTGCGGGGCCATGGGCAGTGAGAGCAGGACCGAAACGGCCGCGGCGAGCAGCGGCGGGGGCGCCGTCGCCCCGAGCGGCACCCCGGCCGGCAGCCGGCTGGGACAGCGGCTTTCGGGCCTGGTGGTCGCGCTGGGCACGCTGCTGTTCCTCGGCGGCTTCGGCTGGGCGGCGCTGATGTACGTGCCGTTCACCGTTCCCACGCTGTCCATGCACCCCACCATCGGCGCCGGCGACCGGGTGCTCGCGCAGCGGGTGGACGGCTCCGAGGTGCGGCGCGGCGACGTCGTGGTCTTCGAGCAGAAGTCGTGGGCGGACGCTCCCCTGGTCAAGCGGGTCGTCGCGATCGGCGGCGACACCGTGGCCTGCTGTTCCGACGGCGGGCTCAAGGTGAACGGCGAGCGGATCGACGAGCCCTACACCCACGACGACCCGTTCGCGGCGACGGCGTCCTTCTCCGAGGTCACCGTGCCCAAGGGCAGGCTGTTCCTGCTGGGCGACGACCGCAGCGGCTCCCTCGACTCCACCGCCCACCTCATGGAGAAGGGCGGGGGCACGGTCGCCCGCAGCGCGGTCAAGGGACGGGTGGACGCCGTGGTGTGGCCGATGAAGGGCATGCTGGAGCCCGCCACCGGCTTCCGGGTGCTCGGCGACGAACCCACCCCGGCCGGGCCGCTGACGACCCAGGTCACCCTGGTGACGGCCGGAGCGCTGATGATCTTCGCGGGGGCCGCCTACGGGCCGGTGGCGGGCCTGCTGACCCGGAGGCGGGGGACGACCCCGGCCCGTGGCTGAGGGTGGCTGACCTCGGCCCGCCCCGAGCCGTGGGTGCGGGCGGTGGTCCCTGACCCCGACGAACGCCTCACGCCGCCGCGGGCAGACGCGACGCCTGCCGGGCGCTGCCCGGCGGTCCTGCCTGGTCAGGGTCGATACGACCGGGATCGTCCTGGAGCGTGCGACTTTCGCGCAAGCGCGGTGGTGGACGTGTGGGGAACTCGGGCGGTCGCATGAGACGGTGTATCCCACGGGACTCGCCGGGCTGCCGCACAGGCCGCTCGGCGAAGGTCCCCCTGCCGGGCCGGAGACCCCTGAGCCGGAAATCGCCCAGGGGCTCGTGGGACTGACGCACAATGGTGGGATCGCACGGCTGAAGGGGAACATGCCATGAGCGCCGAGGACCTCGAGAAGTACGAGACCGAGATGGAGCTCAAGCTCTACCGGGAGTACCGAGACGTCGTCGGACTGTTCACCTACGTGATCGAGACCGAACGCCGGTTCTACCTCACCAACGACTACGACATGCAGGTGCACTCCGTCCAGGGCGAGGTGTTCTTCGAAGTCACCATGGCCGACGCCTGGGTGTGGGACATGTACCGGCCGGCCCGCTTCGTCAAGAAGGTACGGGTCCTGACGTTCAAGGACGTGAACATCGAGGAGCTCAACAAGACGGATCTGGAGCTCCCGGGCGGCTGACCTGTGGAAAACCACCGCAAGCGGCCAAGAAGCCTCACTCGAAAGGGTGAGGCTTCTGTCGTGCGGGGGCCGTCCATCCACCAAGATCCACACGGTGCGGGGAACGCGACCACCGTGGGTGCCGGAGGTGGTGCCGGATGGGCGCTCGACGTGGACACGGTGCACGAGATGGACGGGACGAAGGCCGAGGAACGGCCGCCGGGACGGTCCCAGGGACGGTTCGGGCAGGCGGGCCGGCAGGGGGCGGCCCGGGAGG
>NZ_JBRIOU010000004.1:104881-106874 GCF_053474865.1 Streptomyces sp. CO7 | reverse complement strand
CCGCACGACGGCTGACCCAGGCCGGCATGACGGTGCTGGACCGCAACTGGCGGGGCGGCCGGACCGGAGAGATCGACATCGTCGCGCGGGACGGTGACGCGGTGGTGGTCTGCGAGGTGAAGACCCGCCGCGCACCGGCGGAGGGGCGGGCGGCCTTCGAGCACCCGATGGCCGCCGTGACGCCCGCCAAGGCCGCCCGGCTGCGCGGCCTCGCCGAGCGGTGGATGCAGGAGCACGGCGGGGCTCCGCCGGGCGGGGTGCGCATCGACGTGGTCGGCGTGCTGCTGCCCCGGCGCGGAGCGCCCCAGGTCGAGCACGTGCGGGGGGTGGCCTGAGATGGGCTTCGCGCGTACCTGCTCGGTGGCGCTGGTCGGCGCCGAGGGCGTGGTGGTCGAGGTGCAGGCCGACCTGGAACCGGGGGTGGCCGCCTTCACGCTGGTGGGCCTGCCCGACAAGAGCCTCAGCAAGAGCCGTGACCGGGTGCGGGCCGCGGTGGTCAACTCGGGCGCCGCGTGGCCGCAGAAGAAGCTCACCGTCGGTCTCAGCCCGGCCTCGGTGCCCAAGGGCGGAAGCGGGTTCGACCTGGCCGTCGCCTGCGCCGTGCTGGGCGCGGCGGAGCTGATCGACCCGAAGGCGCTGGCCGAGCTGGTGATGATCGGTGAGCTGGGGCTGGACGGCCGGGTGCGGCCGGTGCGCGGCGTCCTGCCGGTGGTGCTGGCGGCCGCGGAGGCCGGCTATCAACAGGTGGTGGTGCCCGAGTGCGCGGCGGCGGAGGCGTCCCTGGTGCCCGGGGTGTCGGTGCTGGGGGTCCGCAGCCTGCGACAGCTGATCGCCGTCCTGACGGACGCGCCGGTGCCCGAGGAGGAGCCGGTGGCGCAGGGCCGTCCCGACGCGATGCTGGCCGGTCTGCGGCTGCCGGGAGCCGCCGCGGCCGTCGGAGTGCCCGGCGGCGCCTTCTCCGAGCAGGGGCACGACCTCGCGGACGTCGCGGGAGGTCTGCGGGCGCGGGCCGCCCTGGAGGTCGCCGCGGCGGGCGGCCACCACCTGTTCCTGTCCGGGCCGCCGGGGACCGGCAAGACCATGCTGGCCGAACGTCTGCCGACGCTCCTGCCGCCGCTGGGGCGGCAGGAGTCCCTGGAGGTCACCGCCGTCCACTCGGTGGCCGGGCTGCTGCCGCCGGGCCGCCCGCTGATCGACCAGCCGCCCTACTGCGCCCCTCACCACTCGGCCACCATGCAGGCGCTGGTGGGCGGCGGGAAGGGCACGGCCAGACCCGGCGCGGTCTCGCTGGCGCACCAGGGCGTGCTCTTCCTCGACGAGACGCCGGAATTCAGCCGGGCGGCCCTGGACGCGCTGCGTCAGCCGCTGGAGTCGGGCCATGTGGTGATCGCCCGGAGCGAGGGTGTGGTGCGGTTTCCGGCCAAATGCCTGATGGTGCTGGCGGCCAATCCGTGCCCGTGCGGGCGGTTCTCCCGGACCGACGACAGCTGCGAGTGCTCCCCGCACGCGGTGCGGCGCTACCAGGCGCGGATCTCCGGGCCCCTGCTGGACCGGGTCGACCTGAGGGTGCAGGTGGGGCCGGTGACACGGGCGGAGCTGGCCGGGCGAGGGCGCAGCGGGGAGTCCTCGGCGACCGTCGCGGCCCGGGTGCTGGCCGCCCGGGAGCGCACGGCGGCGCGGCTCGACGGCACGCCGTGGCGCACCAACGGCGAGGTGCCAGGCCGGGAGCTGCGCGGCCGGTGGAGAGCGGCCCCCGGCGCCATGGAGCGCGCGGAGCGTCTCCTGGAGCGCGGCACGCTCACCGCGCGGGGCCTGGACCGGGTGCTCCGGGTGGCCTGGACGGTGGCCGACCTGGTGGGTCACGACCGCCCGGACGCCCACGACGTCGCCTTCGCCCTGGAGTTGCGCACCGGTTGCCCGCTGGGCGCCGCGACCACGATCGGGGAGCTGGTGTGAACGGGGAGGCGGGGCGCGCACCGGACGACGGCGGGGC
>NZ_JBRIOU010000004.1:101736-104781 GCF_053474865.1 Streptomyces sp. CO7 | reverse complement strand
TTGCGGGAGGGCGGGCGGCCGCTCGCCGGGGTGCGCGCCACCCGGTGGTCGGGCCTGTGCGCCCGGGCGGCCGCCGCCGACCCCGCGCGCGACCTGGCCGCGGCCGCCGAGAGCGGCGCCAGGTTCGTGGTGCCCGGCGAGGCGGAGTGGCCCACCCAGCTCGACGACCTGGGCGACGCCCGCCCGGTCGGTCTGTGGATCCGCGGACGGCCCAGCCTGCGGGTGTGGGCGCTGCGGTCGGTGGCGGTCGTCGGCGCGCGGGCCTGCACCGAGTACGGCGCCCATGTGTCGGCCGGGCTGGCCGCGGAGCTCGCGGAGCGGGGCTGGGTGGTGGTCTCCGGCGGCGCCTACGGGATCGACGGGGCGGCGCACCGGGGCGCACTCGGCGCGGGCGGCGCCACGGTGGCCGTGCTGGCCTGCGGCGTGGACCGGGCCTACCCGCGCGGGCACGCCCGGCTGATCGGCCGGATCGCGGAACAGGGCCTGGTGATCGGCGAGCTGCCGCCGGGCGACCACCCCACGCCGTCCCGGTTCGTGCTGCGCAACCGGGTCATCGCCGCGCTCACCCGGGGCACGGTGGTCGTCGAGGCCGCGCGGCGCAGCGGATCCCTGTCCACGGCCAGGGCGGCCCGCCGGCTCGGCCGGTTCACCATGGGCGTGCCCGGTCCCGTCACCAGCGGGCTGTCCACCGGCGTGCACCAGTTGCTGCGGGAGGAGGCCGCGCTGGTGACCGACGCGGCCGAGATCGTCGAACTCGTCGGCTCGATCGGTGAGCTGGAGGAGGTCCCCGAGGGCCCGCTGCTGCCGCGTGACCTGCTGGGGGCCGACGTCCGCCGGGTGCTGGACGCCCTGCCCGCCCGGGGACCGGTCCCGGTGGAGGTGATCGCCCGGGAGGCGGTGACCACCCCGGACGACGCCGTGGCCAGGCTCTACGAGCTCCGCTCGCTGGGTCATGTCGAACGACACGGCGACGGATGGCAGTTGACACGCCATGCGGTGATCTCGGCGCGGGGCGGCGCAGGGCCACCGTGAGGTGACCGCTCGGCCGTCCGGGTGGTCCCGACGCCCTTGCGGCGTCCCGGAGTTGGGCCTTCCGGGTGGTCACGCGCGGTGAGCCCCGGGGCCTTGCCGCCCTGGCGGACGGGGCGGAGAGGAACGTATCTGCGGATCGGTCCCGGTTCGTCCTTCACGGACTGCGATGCTCCAGTCGCGCTACGCTCACGAAGTTCCCCGGCGCTCCGGTGCGCCGGAGCGCGCGACCGGTACCACGGCAGAACGGCACAAGGCGACGAATGCCCCAGCACACCTCCGGGCCCGACCGGGCGGCGGCGGTCACCCCCGCGGCCCGGGGCAGAGTGCGGCCTCCCGCCCCCTCGACCGTCGACGAGCTGTGGCGGACCTACAAGGCGACCGGGGACGAGCGGCTGCGGGAGCAGCTCATCCTGCACTACTCGCCCCTGGTCAAGTACGTCGCCGGCCGGGTGAGCGTGGGGCTGCCGTCCAACGTCGAACAGGCCGACTTCGTCTCCTCGGGCGTCTTCGGGCTGATCGACGCGATCGAGAAGTTCGACGTCGAACGCGAGATCAAGTTCGAGACGTACGCGATCACCCGGATCCGCGGCGCGATGATCGACGAACTCCGGGCGCTGGACTGGATCCCGCGCTCCGTGCGGCAGAAGGCGCGCAACGTGGAGCGCGCCTACGCCACCCTGGAGGCGCGGCTGCGGCGCACCCCCACCGAGGCCGAGGTGGCCGACGAGATGGACGTCACCGTCGAGGAGCTGCACGCCGTCTTCAGCCAGCTCTCGCTGGCCAACGTGGTCGCCCTGGAGGAGGTGTTGCACGGGGGCGGTGAGGGGGGCGGGCGGATGAGCCTGATGGAGACCCTCGAGGACACCGCCGCCGACGACCCCGTCGAGGTGGCCGAGGACCGGGAGCTGCGGCGGCTGCTGGCCCGTGCCATCAACATGCTGCCGGACCGTGAGAAGACGGTGGTCACGCTGTACTACTTCGAGGGCCTGACCCTCGCGGAGATCGGCAACGTCCTCGGGGTGACGGAGAGCCGGGTGAGCCAGATCCACACCAAGTCGGTGCTGCAGCTGCGGGCCAAGCTGGCGAGTTTCGGGCGCTGACACGTTCCGCGGCGTGGCTCCGTAGAGTGGTGACGTGCCAAGGATTCGAGCGGCCTCCGTGGCCGAGCACCGGTCGATGCAGCGAGCCGCACTGCTGGACGCTGCGCGGTCCCTGTTGTCCGAGGGCGGTACGGAGGCGCTGACCTTCCCCGCGCTCGCCGAGCGGACGGGGCTGGCGCGGTCGTCCGTCTACGAGTACTTCCGTTCGCGTGGCGCCGTGGTCGAGGAGCTGTGCGCGGTCGACTTCCCGGTCTGGGCCGCGGAGGTCGAGGCGGCGATGGCGGCGGCGGACGGGCCGGCCGCGAAGGTCGAGGCCTACGTGCGGCAGCAGCTGTCGCTGGTGGGGGACCGGCGGCACCGGGCCGTGGTCGCCATCTCCGCCGGGGAGCTGGACCAGGGGGCCCGGGAGAAGATCCGCGCGGCGCACGGGGGACTGGTCGCGATGCTGGGCGGCGCGTTGCGGGACCTCGGGCACGAGCAGCCGCGGATGGCGGCGATGCTGCTGCAGGGGGTCGTCGACGCGGCGGTGCGGCGGATCGAGCTCGGCGCGGCCGAGGACCCCGCGGACATCACCGAGGCCGCCGTCCACATGGCCCTCCACGGCACCCTCACCACCCCCACGACCTGACCCGACTCCGCCGCCCTGCGGGCGAACCCGCCGTCCCGCGGGTGACTCCGCCGTCCTGCGGGCGCTGGGCGGCGCCTCCGCGGTGCGCGGCTCGCTCCCCCCGCGTTAGCCGACGGCACGGTAAGGACGAGCCCTCGACCCCCGGCCCCCGGCGCAGTACGGCGCAGGAGTGGGCCCCGGCCGGCAGCCCCGCCTTGTTCGCCCTACCCGCCCCCTTCCCGGAGGGCTCACGCGTCGTGAAGCGAACCGTCTCGTGGGGACGTGGGCCCCGGCGCCCACCCGTGC
>NZ_JBRIOU010000004.1:100398-101636 GCF_053474865.1 Streptomyces sp. CO7 | reverse complement strand
GCACCGAGGGCCGCACTCCCGTCGGCCAGTTCCGGGCGATCCGCGGCACCTCCGCCGAAGGCGCCGAGGGCCCGGAAGGTTCAGAAGCCACCGAAGGCCCGGGCGCAGGCGGCTCCGGCGCGGCCGCCGCCCCCAGCACCGCCCCGGCCAGCACCGCGAGGGTCCAGCCGCTCCTCCGCCGCCGGTTCCGGGCCTTGCCGTTCCGGGGGCTCCGCGCATCACGTCGCATCTTTCGCATGCCGGAACCGTCCCGGAAAGCGGCCGGTGTCCGCCCCGGCCTGTGGACTACCCGCCGGTTGTGGACGGCGGCGTCACTCGGGGCCCCGGCAGTCCCGTACACTTTCTGAGGCGATCCGGGTCACCGGGTCGACTTCGCACGCCTCGATGAGGGCCCCGGCGCAAGCCGGTGGCCTGGGTCGGCGCCCCTCGGTCCCTTGTGGCAGGGCGTCGTACGCGGGCGTCAGGCGCGGATGCCGTCCGGTGTCCGCGGCACAACCGAGAATCTCAAGGAGAACGGCCATGGCCGTCGTCACGATGCGGGAGCTGCTGGAAAGCGGCGTCCACTTCGGTCACCAGACCCGTCGCTGGAACCCGAAGATGAAGCGCTTCATCTTCACCGAGCGCAACGGCATCTACATCATCGACCTGCTCCAGTCGCTGTCGTACATCGACCGCGCCTACGAGTTCGTCAAGGAGACCGTCGCCCACGGCGGCACGGTCATGTTCGTCGGCACGAAGAAGCAGGCGCAGGAGGCCATCGCCGAGCAGGCGACCCGCGTCGGCATGCCGTACGTCAACCAGCGCTGGCTGGGCGGCATGCTCACCAACTTCTCGACCGTCTACAAGCGTCTGCAGCGCCTCAAGGAGCTTGAGCAGATCGACTTCGAGGACGTCGCCGCGTCGGGTCTGACCAAGAAGGAGCTCCTGGTCCTCTCCCGCGAGAAGGCCAAGCTGGAGAAGACCCTCGGCGGTATCCGCGAGATGCAGAAGGTGCCCAGCGCCGTCTGGATCGTGGACACCAAGAAGGAGCACATCGCGGTCGGCGAGGCCCGGAAGCTCAACATCCCGGTCGTCGCCATCCTCGACACCAACTGCGACCCCGACGAGGTCGACTACAAGATCCCGGGCAACGACGACGCGATCCGCTCCGTCACCCTGCTCACCCGCGTGATCGCCGACGCCGTGGCGGAGGGCCTGATGTCCCGCTCCGGCGCCGCCGAGAACAAGGGCGAGAAGGC
>NZ_JBRIOU010000004.1:90849-100298 GCF_053474865.1 Streptomyces sp. CO7 | reverse complement strand
CCAGTTCAAGGACGGCTACGTCCTGGCGTACATGCACCGCACCATGCCGGACCTGCCCCCGCAGATCGGTGTCCTCGTCGAGCTCGACAAGGAGAACGCCGAGGTCGCGAAGGGCATCGCCCAGCACCGCGTAGGAACCCCGGCCCTGCCGGATCCAGACCGCGCCGGATCCACGACCGTGCCGTCCGGGCCGTAGATCTTCCATTCGCACTCGTACTCCGAGAAGAGAAGCACAGACATGGCGAACTACACCGCCGCCGACGTCAAGAAGCTGCGTGAGCTCACCGGCGCCGGCATGATGGACTGCAAGAAGGCCCTCGACGAGGCCAGCGGCGACGTGGACGCGGCCGTCGAGGCGCTCCGCATCAAGGGCCAGAAGGGCGTCGCCAAGCGCGAGGGCCGTTCCGCCGAGAACGGCGCCGTCGTCGAGATCATCGCCGACGACAACTCCGCCGGCGTCATCGTCGAGCTGAAGTGCGAGACGGACTTCGTCGCCAAGGGCGAGAAGTTCCAGGCCGTGGCCAACGCCATCGCCGAGCACATCGTGAAGACCTCCCCGGCGGACATCGACGCCCTGCTCGCCTCCGAGATCGAGGCCGGCAAGACCGTCCAGGCGTTCGTGGACGAGGCCAACGCGAACCTGGGCGAGAAGATCGTCCTGGACCGCTTCGCCCAGTTCAAGGACGGCTACGTCCTGGCGTACATGCACCGCACCATGCCGGACCTGCCCCCGCAGATCGGTGTCCTCGTCGAGCTCGACAAGGAGAACGCCGAGGTCGCGAAGGGCATCGCCCAGCACATCGCCGCGTTCGCGCCGCAGTGGCTCTCCAAGGAGGACGTCCCGGCCGACGTCGTCGACAAGGAGCGTCGCATCGCCGAGGAGACCACCCGCGCCGAGGGCAAGCCCGAGGCCGCGATCGCCAAGATCGTCGAGGGTCGTGTCAACGGCTTCTTCAAGGACGCCACCCTGCTGGGCCAGCCGTACGCGCTGGACAACAAGAAGTCCGTCCAGAAGGTTCTGGACGAGGCCGGTGTCACCCTGAAGCGCTTCGCGCGCATCAAGGTCGGCATCTGAGTCAGTACCGTGATCGACGGATCCGACCGCTAAGGTCGGAGGCAGTCGTCCGGGTACGCCGCCACGCACTCGCGCGCGGCGGGCGACAACAGATCTGACGAGGGAGGCCATTGCCGCATGGGATGCGAACCACACCCCACCGGCAATGGCCTTCTTCGTGTGTGTGCACTGCAAACGAAGTGAGAGTCCCCATGACCACGAAGGCCGAGAAGAGCGACGACGGCAATGTACGCGGCCGGTATCTGCTGAAGCTGTCCGGCGAGGCGTTCGCCGGCGGGGGCGGACTCGGCGTCGACCCGGACGTGGTGCACGCCATCGCGCGCGAGATCGCCGCCGTGGTCCGGGACGGTGCGGAGATCGCCGTCGTCATCGGCGGCGGCAACTTCTTCCGCGGCGCGGAGCTGCAGCAGCGCGGCATGGACCGCGCCCGATCCGACTACATGGGCATGCTCGGCACGGTGATGAACTGCCTCGCCCTCCAGGACTTCCTGGAGAAGGAGGGCATCGACTCGCGTGTCCAGACGGCGATCACCATGGGCCAGGTCGCCGAGCCCTACATCCCCCTGCGCGCCGTGCGGCACCTGGAGAAGGGCCGTGTGGTCATCTTCGGCGCCGGTATGGGCATGCCCTACTTCTCCACCGACACCACCGCGGCCCAGCGCGCCCTGGAGATCGACGCCGAGGCCCTGCTGATGGGCAAGAACGGCGTCGACGGGGTCTACGACTCCGACCCCCGCACCAACCCCTCCGCGGTCAAGTACGACGCGCTGAGCTACGGCGAGGTCATCACCCGCGACCTCAAGGTCGCCGACATGACCGCCATCACGCTGTGCCGTGACAACGACCTGCCGATCCTCGTCTTCGAACTGCTCTCGGCGGGCAATATCGCCAGGGCCGTCAATGGTGAGAAGATCGGCACGCTCGTGGGCGACGCGGGCGGCCGGGACTGACCGGCGCGCCTCACCCGGCCGTGCCGGGTGAGGTCCCTGGTCCGGGCGACGTCCCGGCCGGGGGATGGACAATGTCCTGCCGGTCCGGAACCGTGCAGGAAGAAGACGCGACGCAACCGTCCGCCGGCGCGCACAGGAGCGGCGGACGGGCCTACTTCAAGACACGCAGGAGCAAGTGGTGATCGAAGAGACCCTCCTCGAGGCCGAGGAGAAGATGGAGAAGGCCGTCGTGGTCGCCAAGGAGGACTTCGCCGCGATCCGCACCGGCCGTGCGCACCCGGCGATGTTCAACAAGATCGTGGCCGACTACTACGGCGCGCTGACGCCGATCAACCAGCTGGCCTCGTTCTCCGTGCCGGAGCCGCGCATGGCCGTGGTGACCCCGTTCGACAAGAGCGCGCTGCGCAACATCGAGCAGGCGATCCGGGACTCCGACCTCGGCGTGAACCCGAGCAACGACGGCAACATCATCCGCGTGACGTTCCCCGAGCTGACCGAGGAGCGCCGTCGCGACTACATCAAGGTCGCGAAGACCAAGGGTGAGGACGCCAAGGTCTCGATCCGTTCCGTGCGCCGCAAGGCCAAGGACGCCATCGACAAGCTGGTGAAGGACGGCGAGGTCGGCGAGGACGAGGGCCGTCGCGCCGAGAAGGAGCTGGACGACACCACCGCCAAGTACGTCGCCCAGGTCGACGAGCTGCTCAAGCACAAGGAAGCGGAGCTGCTCGAAGTCTGATGAACGACTCTTCCTGGGGGGCGCCGCCGCAGGCAGGACACGGGTGGCCGTCCGAGCACGAGCAGAGGTATGGACCGCCCGGCGGCCCCGTCCAGGGAGCTGTACCGACGGGTCCGGCGTACGATGCGCATGCGGCGCACGCGCCGCGTGAGTCGTATGCGGCACCGGTGGCGCAGGACGTCCCTGTGGCGTCCGGGCCGTACGGCGCCTACGGGCAGCCGTACGGCGCGCCCGCGCAGGAAGGTGTCGTCCCCGTACAGCACGGGGCCGCGCGTCGGAGCACCGCGGGGCATGTGATCGCGGAGCACGGGGCATTCGTGCCGCAGGGTGACGCCGTCCAGCACACCCGCCCCATGCCCGTCGTCAGCGAGAAGCCGCAGGAGCCCATGTCCGACGCCTCCCAGCCGCCCCCGGCCGCCCCGCACGGGCCCGAGGAACCGCGGCAGCGGAAGAAGAAGAGCGCGGGACGCGACCTCGGCGCGGCGATAGGGGTCGGTCTCGGACTCGGCGTCGTCGTCCTGGTCGCGCTCTTCGTCGTGAAGGCCGTCTTCGTCGGGGTCGTGGTGGCCGCGGTGGCCGTCGGCCTGTGGGAGCTCACCTCGCGGTTCGCCGAGCGCAAGGGGATCAAGGCGCCGCAGGTGCCGCTGATCGTCGGCGGTTCGGCGATGGTGGTCGCCGGGTACGCGGCGGGCCCCGAGGGCGCCTGGGTGGCCACGGCGTTCACCGCGCTGGCGGTGATGGTGTGGCGGATGGCCTCTGCCCCGCAGGACTACCTGCGGGACGTCTCGGCCGGCCTGTTCGCCACGTTCTACGTGCCGTTCCTGGCGACCTTCGTCTCCCTCATGCTGACCGCCGACGACGGTCCGCAGCGGGTGCTCACCTTCGTCCTGCTGACCATCGTCAGCGACACCGGCGCCTACGCGGTGGGCTGGCGGTTCGGCACCCACAAGCTGGCGCCGCGGATCAGCCCCGGCAAGACCCGCGAGGGCCTGCTCGGCGCGATCGGCTTCTCCATGGTCGCGGGCGTGCTCTGCATGACGCTGCTGGTGGACGACGGCGCCTGGTGGCAGGGCCTGCTGCTGGGCACGGCCGTCGCGATCAGCGCCACGCTGGGCGACCTCGGCGAGTCGATGATCAAGCGGGACCTGGGCATCAAGGACATGGGCGCGCTGCTGCCGGGCCACGGCGGCATCATGGACCGCCTGGACTCCCTGCTCCCCACGGCCCCCGTGGTGTGGCTCCTCCTGGAGATCTTCGTCGGCAGCTGACCCCACGCCGTGCCGATGCCCCGTTCCGCCCCCCGTGGCGTGGAGCGGGGCTTCGGCGTTTCCCACTCCCGCGGTGCGAGGAGGAACCGGCGGTCTACGCTGTGCGGGCTCCGAGTGCTGACAAGCTCGGGAAGCAGGACCGGCGACACCGCGTCAGCCTGGCCTCAGCTGGAGGCGGGGTCCGCCTCATGACGGGCGGCCGCCGGTCGCCTGCCGGCGGCGGTGGACCTGTCCGCTCGAGCTGCCGGGGCCGTGGCCACCAGGTTCGGCGCTACGGTCGGGCCGTCCGTGGGCCGTCAGACTGACGCGGGGTCGACCGCACCCGATTGACGGCCTCGAGCCCGCCATACGTGACGCCCGGCGGGGAAGTCCGGCCTCACGACACGATCCTCTGCGACGCCGCGGTGTGCGAGACGAAGAAGGAGACCGGCTCCGACGTGGAGGTGGCCCGGCTCGTCGGTATCCACACCAACCCCGGGCACGTCATGGCGTACGACAACGGTGAAGTCCGCCAGCAACTCTGCATCTGCTTCCACGCTCCGCATCACCGGCAGCCAGTTGCGGACCGGGCCGAGCCTTGGGTGACGTCCTCGGTATGGTCCCGTCATGAAAGAAACCGACCCGTCGACGGAAGCCGCCAAGGGCCGGGTGCCTCTGTGGCTGGACCCGGACGACGTGCGGTGGCTGTCCACACACTGCTGCTGCCCTGAGGACGCGCCCGAAGAGGCCAAGGACCGCTGCGGGCGGGTGCGGTTCCGTGCCGGCGCAGCACTGCACAAGCACGGGCATCCGCACTGACCACGTGCTCAGGACGCGAGACCGGGACGGCTGCGCGTCCGGTCAACGGCGAGCGGTTGGGCCTGCGCCCGCTCGCACGACAGCCTCCTCGACGTGGTGCCAGACCGCGGGACTCCTGGTCAGCGCCGTGGCCGCAGGTCACCCTCATACCCGTGCGAGGCAGGCCAACGGTGAGAGGCAGCGCCCGGCGTGACCGCTCCCACCTCGGTGTGGCCGGGGCCAGCGGAGTGGATCTGCGACACTGGTACAGCCATGCCTAAGCCCGGAGAACTTACTTTCGTCGCCCCGCGCGGAGCCAAGAAGCCGCCGCGGCACCTCGCCGACCTCACGCCCGCCGAGCGCAAGGAAGCGGTGGCCGCGATCGGCGAGAAGCCGTTTCGCGCCAAGCAGCTCTCGACGCACTACTTCGCGCGGTACGCGCACGACCCGGAGCAGTGGACGGACATCCCCGCCGGCTCGCGGGCGAAGCTCCAGGAGGCGCTGCTTCCCGAGCTGATGACCCCGCTGCGGCACCTGTCCACGGACGAGGGCACCACCCGCAAGACGCTGTGGAAGATGTTCGACGGCACGCTCGTCGAGTCGGTGCTGATGCGGTACCCGGACCGGGTGACCATGTGCATCAGCTCCCAGGCGGGCTGCGGTATGAACTGCCCGTTCTGCGCCACCGGCCAGGCCGGCCTTGACCGGAATCTGTCCACCGCGGAGATCGTCCACCAGATCGTCGACGGCATGCGCGCGCTGCGTGACGGGGAGATCCCCGGCGGCCCGGCACGGCTGAGCAACATCGTGTTCATGGGCATGGGCGAGCCGCTCGCCAACTACAACCGGGTGACCGGGGCGATCCGCCGGCTCACCGACCCGGAGCCCGACGGTCTCGGGCTGTCGCAGCGCGGCATCACCGTCTCGACGGTCGGCCTGGTGCCCGCGATCAACCGGTTCTCCGACGAGGGCTTCAAGTGCCGCCTGGCGATCTCGCTGCACGCCCCGGACGACGACCTGCGCGACACGCTGGTCCCGGTGAACACGCGCTGGAAGGTGCGGGAGGTGCTGGACGCGGGCTGGGAGTACGCCGCGAAGTCGGGGCGCCGCCTGTCCATCGAGTACGCGCTGATCCGTGACATCAACGACCAGGCCTGGCGTGGTGACCGGCTGGGCCGGCTGCTCAAGGGCAAGCCCGCGCACGTCAACCTCATCCCGCTGAACCCGACGCCGGGCTCGAAGTGGACCGCCTCGCGGCCCGAGGACGAGAAGGCGTTCGTCGAGGCGATCGCCGCGCACGGCGTGCCGGTGACCGTCCGCGACACCCGCGGGCAGGAGATCGACGGGGCCTGTGGTCAGCTGGCCGCCACCGAGCGGTAATCTGGCCACGTCACACATCCGAATAGCGATTATCCGACAGGGGAGCGCTGCAGCGCTGAGAGTGCGGTACCGACCGCAGACCCTCTGAACCTCGCCCAGGTCATTCTGGGTAGGAAGTTCGGTCGACTCGAGCTGTTGCGCCCTGCCCGGGAACCCTCGCGGTTCCCTGGCAGGGCGGCGTCTCTTCCTGGTCATCCAGGAGGAAATCCGTGCACGTCACGAAGCACAACAAGAGGCACGTCACGAAGGGGTCCGCCGCCGCGACGGTGGCCGTGCTCGCCCTCGCTCTTTCCGCGTGCGGCTCCGGCGGTTCCGGGGACGGCGACGCGCAGGAGTCCGGCGGGAAGAAGACCGTCACCCTGGTCAGCCACGACTCCTGGGCCGCGTCGAAGGGCGTGATCGCCGCCTTCGAGAAGGAGAGCGGCTACAAGGTCAAGGTCCTGGAGGACGGCGACGCCGGGCAGGCCCTCAACAAGGCCGTGCTGACCAAGGACCACCCGCAGGGCGACGTCCTGTTCGGCGTGGACAACACACTCCTTTCGCGCGCGCTGTCCAACGACGTCTTCGTCCCGTACGAGGCGAAGGAGTCGGCGAAGCTCGGCGAGGAGTTCCGCGTCGAGGGGAACAAGGCCACCCCGGTCACCACCGGCGACGTCTGCGTCAACTACGACAAGGCGTACTTCGAGAAGAAGGGCCTCCAGCCGCCGAAGAGCTTCGACGACCTGGTGAAGCCGGCGTACAGGAACCTGCTGGTCACCGAGGACGCGAGCACCTCCTCGCCCGGTCTCGGCTTCCTGCTGGGCACCGCCGCCGAGTACGGCGACAAGGGCTGGCAGGACTACTGGAAGAAGCTGAAGGCCAACGGCCTGAAGGTGGTCAGCGGCTGGGAGCAGGCGTACAACGAGGAGTTCTCGGGGTCCGCCGGCGGCAAGCAGGCGGGCGGCGAGCGTCCGCTGGTCGTCTCCTACGCCTCGTCCCCGCCGGTCGAGGTCGTCTACGCGGATCCGCAGCCGAAGGAGGCACCCACCGGGGTGGCCACCGGGACCTGCTTCCGCCAGGTCGAGTACGCGGGCCTGCTGAAGAACGCGGCGAACCCCGAGGGCGGCAAGGCGCTGCTGGACTTCCTGGCCTCCAAGCGGTTCCAGGAGGACCTGCCGCTGAACATGTTCGTCAACCCCGTCCGTGCGGACGCCGCGCTGCCGGAGGTCTTCACCGAGCACGGCGTGAAGATCGGGGACCCGAAGACGATGGAGCCCGGCAAGATCGCTGCCAACCGTGACCAGTGGGTCGACCAGTGGTCGTCGCTCGTCCTGCGGTGACCACCCGCACCGGCGCACCGGGAAGGCTGCGGAGCGACGCGGCGCGGCTCGGCCTGATGGCCGTGCCGGTCGCGTTCTTCGCGGTCTTCTTCGCCTACCCCGTCGTTGCCATCGTCCTGCGCGGACTGCGCGGCGAGGACGGGGGCTGGCAGCTCGGGGAGGCCGCCGGCGTGCTGGGGCGGCCGGAGGTCCGGGAGGTCCTCTGGTTCACGCTCTGGCAGGCCCTGGCCTCCACGGCGCTCACCCTGGTGGTGGCGCTGCCCGCCGCCTACGTGTTCGCCCGGCTGCGGTTCCCCGGGCGGGAGCTGCTGCGGGCGGTCGTCACCGTGCCGTTCGTGCTGCCGACCGTGGTGGCCGGCGCGGCCTTCCTCGCGGTGATCGGGCGGGGCGGACTCTTCGACGAGTGGTGGGGCGTCCGGCTCGACGGCACGGTGTGGGCCATCCTGCTCGCGCACGTGTTCGTGAACTTCGCGGTGGTGGTGCGCACGGTCGGCGGGCTGTGGGCCCAGCTCGACCCGGGGCAGGAGGAGGCCGCCCGGATGCTGGGGGCCTCGCGGTTCGCGGCCTGGCGGACGGTGACCCTGCCCGCGCTGGGTCCTGCCGTCGCCGCGGCGGCACTGATGATTTTCCTGTTCACCTTCACCTCTTTCGGCATCGTGCAGGTCCTCGGCGGTCCCGGGGTCTCCACGCTGGAGACGGAGATCTACCGCAGGACCGCCGCCCTGCTCGACCTGTCAACGGCCGCGGTGCTCAGCCTGGTGCAGTTCGCCGCGGTGGGCGGGGTCCTCGCCGTGCACGCCTGGACGGTGCGGCGGCGGGAGGCCACGCTGCGGCTGGTCGACCCGGCCACCACCGCGCGCCCGCCGCGCGGCGCCGGTCAGCGGCTGCTGCTGGCCGGGGTGCTGGTGGTGACCGCGGTGCTGATCGTGCTGCCGCCGGCGGTGCTGGTGCAGCGGTCCTTCTCGGCCGGGCTCGGCTACTACCGGCGGCTCACCGAGGAGGACGGCGGCGCGTTCCTCGTCCCGCCGATCGAGGCGGTGGGGAACTCGCTGGAGTACGCGGTGGCCGCCACGGCGATCGCGGTGGTGATCGGCGGACTCGCGGCCGCCGCCCTCGCCCGGCGGGACGCCGGCCGGTGGGTGCGCGGGTTCGACGCGCTGCTGATGCTGCCGCTGGGCGTCTCCGCGGTGACCGTGGGCTTCGGCTTCCTGATCGCCCTGGACGAACCGCCGCTGGACCTGCGCTCCACCTGGATCCTGGTCCCGCTGGCGCAGGCGCTGGTCGGCGTGCCGTTCGTGGTGCGGACCATGCTGCCGGTGCTGCGCGCCGTCGACCACCGTCTGCGGGAGGCCGCCGCGGTGCTCGGCGCCTCGCCCTGGCGGGTGTGGCGCGAGGTGGACCTGCCCATGGTGCGCCGGGCGCTGCTGATCGCCGCCGGGTTCGCCTTCGCGGTGTCCCTCGGCGAGTTCGGGGCGACGGTGTTCATCGCCCGGCCCGACAACCCCACCCTGCCGGTCGCCGTCGCCAAGCTCATCGGGCGGCCCGGCGACCTCAACTACGGCCAGGCCATGGCCCTTTCGGTGATCTTGATGGTGGTGTGCGCGGCGGCCCTGCTGGTGCTGGAGCGGCTGCGGGGCGACCGGACGGGAGAGTTCTGACGATGCTGCTCAGCCTGGAGGGCACGACGGTCCGGTTCGGCGGGCACGCCGCCCTGGACGCGGTGGACCTGGCGGTCGCCGAGCACGAGATCGTCTGCGTGCTCGGCCCCAGCGGCAGCGGCAAGTCGACGCTGCTGCGGGCTGTCGCGGGCCTGCAGCAGGTGGACGCCGGACGGGTGCTGCTGGACGGCCGCGACCAGGTGCGGGTGCCCGCCCACCGGCGGGGGGTGGGCCTGATGTTCCAGGACCACCAGCTCTTCCCGCAGCGCGACGTGGCGGGCAACGT
>NZ_JBRIOU010000004.1:85525-90749 GCF_053474865.1 Streptomyces sp. CO7 | reverse complement strand
CTCTCCGGCGGCGAGCAGCAGCGCGTCGCCCTCGCCCGCGCACTGGCTCCCAGCCCTCGGCTGCTGATGCTCGACGAGCCGCTGGGCCAGCTCGACCGCACCCTGCGTGAGCGCCTGGTGGTCGAACTCCGCGAGCTCTTCGGCCGGCTGGGCACGACCGTGCTGGCCGTCACGCACGACCAGGGCGAGGCCTTCGCGCTCGCCGACCGGGTCGTGGTGATGCGGGACGGGCGCGTCGCCCAGTCCGGCACGCCGCTGGAGGTCTGGCAGCGCCCCGCGGACGCCTTCGTGGCCCGCTTCCTCGGCTTCGAGAACGTCACCGGGGCGAGCGTCTCCGGGACGGTCGCCGAGACTCCCTGGGGCCGGGTGCCCGTCCCGGAGGGCTCCGCCCAGGGCGAACGGACCGTGCTGGTGCGTCCGTTGGGCGTCCTGGTGACGCAGGTGGGCGCGGAGCCCGGGTACACGGTGACCGGCCGCACCTTCCAGGGCGCGCAGGTCGCGCTGCGGCTGCGCCCGGACGGGGACGCGCCGGAACTGGAGGCGGTGTGCCCGCTGCGGGACGCCCCCGCGCAGGGGGAGAGGGTCGCGGTCTCCTTCGACACCCGCGAAACCGTGGTGCTCGGCTGAGCCGTGGAGCCTAGGGTGCGGGGATGATCACTCTCTCGTACGAGGACCACATCGCGAACGCCGCCCGCCAGGTGGAGCAGTTGAGGTCGGTGGTGGTCTCGGGCGCGGACCTGGCCGCCGCGGTGCCGACCTGCCCGGACTGGACGCTGGAGGACCTGGTCCGGCACGTCGGCGGGGCGCTGCGGTGGGCCGCGCTGCTGGTCGCCCGGAGGGCCACCGCGGACCTTCCCGACGAGGAGGTCCCCGGGTTCGACGGGCCCGGGGCGCGCGGCGACGCGGCCGCGCTGGACGCGTGGCTGGCGGAGTCCGGGCGGCTGCTGACCGAGGCGCTGTCCGGTGCGGCCCCGGGCACGCCGGTCTGGTCCTGGTACGAGGAGCGGACGGCCGGGTTCTGGGCCCGCCGGATGAGCAACGAACTGGCCGTCCACCGGGCCGACGCCGCCTTCGCCGCCAGGCAGCCCTACGAGGTGGCGCCCGAGGTGGCCGCCGACACCATCGAGGAGTGGCTGGGGATCGTCCGGTTCGCCCAGCGGAACCCGGACGACGAGGACGGCGTCGCCCTGCGCCTCGGCGGCCGCACCCTCCACCTGCACGCCACCGACGCCCCCGCCGGGCTCGACGCCGAGTGGCTGGTCGAGCTCGCCGACGAGGGCGTCCGGTGGAACCGGCGGCACGGCAGGGCCGACGTGGCGCTGCGCGGACCGCTGACCGAGGTGATGCTGGCCTTCCAGCGGCGGACGGCGCCCGACGCCGGGTCGCTCGAGGTGCTCGGCGACCGCGCGCTGCTGGACCTCTGGCTGTCCCGCACGCAGTGGGACTGACCGCTCAGGGCAGGCGCCGGACGGCTCAGCCCTCGACGGCCGCCGGGTCCATCCAGACGACCTCGAAGGTGTGACCGTCCAGGTCGTCGAAGGCCCGGCCGTACATGAAACCCAGGTCCTGCGGGGCGCGCGGCTCGGTGGCGCCCAGCGAGAGCGCCCGCTCCACCAGCTCGTCGACCTTCCCGCGGCTCTCCGCGCTCAGGGCGATCATCACCTCGCTGGTCTTCCTGGCGTCGGCGATCTCCTTGTCGGTGAACTGCTGGTACTTCTCGTGCGCCAGCAGCATCACGACGATGCTGTCGGCGACGACCACGGAGGCGGTCGTCTCGTCGGAGAACTGCGGGTTGATGGAGTAGCCGAGCTGGGAGAAGAACTCCTTCGACGCCTCGATGTCTCCGACGGGCAGGTTCACGAAGATCATCTGCTGGTACATGGGAACGCCTTCCTCGACACGGTGTGCGGTTGTAGGGGAGACCGTGGAAGGGCGCCGATCTCATCGGGAGTTCGGCGCCCTTCCTGATCCATTTCCGACGGGATCCGTTTCTGGCGGTTCCGTTTCCGGGGGATCGGTTCCGCTGCCGGGTCAGCTCCCCGGAGTGAGCGAGGCCAGTTCGGCCACCGCCACGGTGAGCGGACCGAAGACGGCGAGCAGGACGCCCGCGCGCAGCGCGGCACAGGCCCGCAGCGTGGTGGCCGGGGCGCCCACCCTCAGCAGCGCGAGCATGGTGTCCGCCCGGATCTGACGGACCTCGATCGCGGCCGTGGCCAGGGTCGCCGTCGTGCAGCCCGCCACCAGCACCGCGCCCAGTGCCCCCAGCGGGCCGAGGACCGCGCCGCCGAGGCCGTAGCGCAAGGTCAGCGCGTAGGCCAGGGCGGCGACCGCCGCGACCACGCCCAGCGGACGCCCCACCCGGGAGGCCTCGGCCATCAGCACCCGCCCCGCGAGGAGGCGGACCGCGCCCGGGCGGGCGGCCTGCAGCAGCCGTCCGCACAGGTGGGTGAGGCCGGGACCGATCAGTGCCAGGCCCAGCGCGGCCAGCGCCCAGCCGGCCAGCAGGCCTCCGGGCACCGTGGCCAGGTCGGGGGAGAGGGCGACACCGGTGCGGTTGGCGTAGGTGGCGACGCCGAGGCCGGCCACCAGGATCGCCACGCCCCAGGGCAGCCCGTCGGGAGTGGCGGTCAGCGGAGCCGGTACGTCGGCCACCGGAGCGAGGGCCGGTGCGTCGTCGTCCTGGTCCGCGGCCACGGCGACCGCCGTGACGCCGCCCGTGGCAGCGGCCTCGCCGTCGAGCACCGACGCCGGGGACGGCGACGCCGTCGAGGCGGCCGGGGACCCGGAGTGGGACGAGGCAGCTGGCGGCTTACCCCGCCGGGCGTCGGGCATCCGGCGGCGGGCCGCGGCGCGCAGCCCGCCCGCCTCCCGCGGCCGCAGCGCCGACGCGGTCGCCACGGACGCGATCAGCGGGACCAGGGCGAGCAGCGTGAGCGTGGCCGGCAGCGGGAGCGGGGCGCCGGCCGAGAGGAGGGCGGCCGCCTGGCCGTCGAACGGCAGGCCGGTGAGGTCGCCGCGCAGGTGCAGGAAGAACAGCAGCCCCAGCGCCGAGCCGAGCAGGCAGCTCAGCGCCGTCGTCACCACGGAGACGGCCATCAGGCGGCCCGGCCCCAGACCGATGGCCGACAGCCCCGGTCGCGGCCGGGTCCCCGGGTCGGTGCGGGCCACGGCCACCGCCAGGTACACGGTGGCGGCCAGCGGCGCGGCGCACCAGGCCAGCCGGACGGAGGCGTCGCCCGGGGCCTCCGGATGGGCCAGGGCATGGGCGAGGGAGGACAGCAGCAGGAACCCGGTGCCGCCGGACGCCGCCGCGACCATCAGCCGGCGGAGCTGGACGGCGGCGCCGGAACGGCGGCCTAGACGGAGAGCGAGCACGAGGCGCGCCCCTCCGTGCCGGCAGCCGGGGGCAGCTGCGCGTTGCTGACACGGCGTCCGTCGAGGAGGTGGACGACGCGGTCGGCCAGGGCGGCCGCCTCGAGGTCGCCGGTGGCCAGGACGACGGTGATGTCGTGCGAGCGGGCCGCGGTCATCAGGGTGCGCAGGACGTGCACCCGGTCGGCGCGGTGCAGCGGCGCGGTCGGCTCGTCGGCGAACAGCACGGTGGGGGAGGGGGCGAGGGCGCGGGCGATGGCCACCCGCTGACGCTGCGCCTGGTTGAGCTCCAGGGGGTTCTTGCGGGCGAACGCCCCGACGTCCAGGCGCTCCAGCCAGTCGACGGCGCGCTCCCTGGCCTTGCGGCGGCCCATGCCGCGCAGCATCAAGGGGAGGGCGGCGTTCTCCCAGACGTTCAGCTCGGGGACGAGTCCGGGCTCCGGGTCGACCCAGGCGAACCGCTCCCGGCGCAGCCGTTCGCGGCTCAGCGGGCCCATGGTGTGCACGGGGGTGCTGTTGAACCAGACCTCCCCCTTGGTGGGCGACAGCATGCCCGACAGGCAGCGCAGCAGAGTCGTCTTGCCGCTGCCGCGCGGGCCTCCCACGGCGAGGATCTCGCCGTCCCGGACGCCCAGCGATACGCCGTTCAGCCCGGGCGTGCGGTCGCGATGCGTGAAGTGCAGGGCTCTGGCCCAGAGCACGTCGTTGTCCGGCGGGGCCTCCACGGGCGTCACCTCGGTTCAGATCGCGTGCGATTGCTGCCTTGTCCCCCGTACGGGGGAACGAAGGCAGCCCCGATCGGTCACTGGGCACGCTAGGTAGAACCGGGCGGCGGCCGTGCGAGGCCGGGGCCCTGGGGCTCCGTGTCTCACCCGTCCGGCCCCGCAGCCCCGCCGTCTTGTCACACGGTCAGCTCATCTGCCCGAGAGGGGCGAGGCCGACGGTCAGTCGCACGTGGTGCTCTGCTCGAACCGCTCCGCCGACGCGTCGTCCCGGTCCCCCAGGTGCAGGTACTCCGTCGCCGGCCCCGAACTCCGCTCGACCTCGACGGTCACCCTTCCTGAGACGTCCCCCTCCGGGGTGTCGGGCTGCGAGTCGGGCACGTGCACGGCGTACACGGTGCGGCGGCCGTCCGACAGGGTCTCTCCCTCGCCGAAGGCCAGGTCGCGGGTCCCGCAGGACAGTGAGGTGACCTTCTCGCGATCGGCCAGAAAGAGGATGAAGTCGCCGTAGACGCCCCCGGTCTGGTAGAGCTCCTGGACGCGGGGCCTGCTGCCGATGGGCAACGGGTCGCTGAGGCAGGCCGTGATCGCGCCCGGGCTCTGCTGCATGGCCCAGCAGACGCGCCCGTCACCGGTCTCCCAGACGAAGGTGACGTTGCCCCCCTTGCCCGTGGAATGACGGACCTGCGCGGGACCCTCCGCAGGGCGGTCCCCGGCGGCCAGGCCCGACGCCAGCTCGGCCCAGTACGCCTCCGGGTCGAAGGACGGCGGGGCGGGCGACGCGGAGGCCGCCTACGGCAACGTGCAGAGCGCGGCCACCGCCTGGCGCGCGGTGCGCGATCCGGCCCGCGGACTGGAACTCGGGCGGGACCAGGTGGACCTGTGGGACGAACTCGCCGCCGAGGACGGTCCGGCCGCCGAGGACGCCGAGGAGCTGGAGGCGGCCCGCACCCGCATGGGCCGCCTCACCGAGCGCGCCGCGCGCGCCCAGGTCGGCTGACGCGCGACCGGGTCGGCCGACGTGCGCCCGGGCCGGCCGACCGGCCCGGGCTCACCCGCCGCGCGCGGCTACCGCGACAGCTCCCACATCGCGTAGGCGATGGCGTCGCTGTTGCGGTCCAGGGCGGTGT
>NZ_JBRIOU010000004.1:80878-85425 GCF_053474865.1 Streptomyces sp. CO7 | reverse complement strand
GCACCGCCCACGCCGCCACGACCGCCACCGCGGTGACCGCACGCCTCATGCCCGCCCCCTGCCTCTCCCGGCGGGAAGGCCCCGTCGGGAGGGACAGAGTGGCGCGCGGCGGATCCGGGCGACAGGCGATCTGATCAGGATCAGAGCTTGGTCCACGCCTCCGTCAGGGTGGCGCGGAGGATCTGCTCGATCTCGTCGAAGGTGCCCTGGTCGGAGATGAGCGGCGGGGCCAGCTGGATCACCGGGTCGCCGCGGTCGTCGGCCCGGCAGTACAGGCCGTTCTCGAAGAGCTTCTTCGAGACGAACCCGTAGAGCACCCGCTCGGTCTCCTCCGCGTCGAAGGTCTCCTTGGTGTCCTTGTCCTTGACCAGCTCGATGCCGTAGAAGAAGCCGTTGCCCCGCACGTCGCCCACGATCGGCAGGTCGCGCAGCTTCTCCAGGGTGCCCAGGAAGGCGCCCTCGTTGTCCAGCACGTGCTGGTTGAGCTTCTCCTGCTCGAAGATGTCGAGGTTGGCCATCGCGACGGCCGCGGAGACCGGGTGGCCGCCGAAGGTGTAGCCGTGCAGGAAGACGTTGCCGCCCTGGTAGAACGGCTCGGCGAGCCGGTCCGAGACGATGCAGGCTCCTATCGGGGAGTAGCCCGAGGTCATCCCCTTGGCGCAGGTGATCATGTCCGGCTGGTAGCCGAACTTCTCGCAGCCGAACATCGTGCCCAGGCGGCCGAACGCGCAGATGACCTCGTCGGAGACGAGCAGCACGTCGTAGGTGTCGCAGATCTCCCGGACCCGCCGGAAGTAGCCGGGCGGCGGTGGGAAGCAGCCCCCGGCGTTCTGCACCGGCTCGAGGAAGACCGCGGCGACCGTGTCGGGGCCCTCGAAGAGGATCTGCTGCTCGATCTGGTCGGCGGCCCAGCGTCCGAAGGCCTCCGGGTCGTCGCCGTGGAGCGGGGCCCGGTAGAGGTTGGTGTTGGGCACCTTGTGCGCGCCCGGCACCAGCGGCTCGAACGGGGCCTTCAGGGCGGGCAGGCCGGTGATCGAGAGGGCGCCCTGGGGGGTGCCGTGGTAGGCCGTGGCGCGGGAGATCACCTTGTGCTTGGTGGGCTTGCCGGTCAGCTTGAAGTACTGCTTGGCCAGCTTCCAGGCGGTCTCCACCGCCTCGCCGCCGCCGGTGGTGAAGAAGACCTTGTTCAGGTCGCCCGGGGCGTGGTGCGCGAGCCGCTCGGCCAGGTCGACGGCCTGGGGATGGGCGTAGGACCACACGGGGAAGAACGCCAGGTCGCGCGCCTGCGCGGCGGCCGCCTCGGCGAGCACCGCCCGGCCGTGGCCCGCCTGGACCACGAAGAGGCCGGCCAGGCCGTCCAGGTACCGCTTGCCGGTGTCGTCGAAGATGTGGACGCCTTCGCCCCGCACGATCGTCGGGACGGGGGCGTTCTCGTACGACGACATGCGGGTGAAGTGCATCCACAGGTGGTCGTAGGCGGCCCTGCCGCGGTCCTTGTTGCTGGAAACCTGGCTGTCCTGGCTGTTCACGACTATCGCGTTCCCCACATGTAGGTCTGCTTCTTCAGCTTGAGATAGACGAAACTCTCGGTGGAGCGCACTCCGGGGACGGCGCGCATGCGCCGGTTGATCATCTCCAGCATGTGGTCGTCGTCCTCGCAGACGATCTCCACGATGAGGTCGAACCGCCCCGCGGTCATCACCACGTACTCCGCCTCGTCCATGGCGGCGATCGCGTCGGCCACCGCCTCCACGTCGCCCTCGACGTGGACGCCGACCATGGCCTGCCTGCGGAAGCCCACGGTGAGCGGGTCGGTCACCGCGACGATCTGCATCACGCCCTGGTCCAGCAGCTTCTGCACCCGCTGGCGCACCGCCGCCTCGGACAGGCCGACCGCCTTGCCGATCGCCGCGTAGGGGCGCCGGCCGTCCTCCTGGAGCTGCTCGATGATCGCGAGGGAGACGGAATCCAGGTGCGGGGTGCCGCCGCTCGGGTCTGCGTTTCGACTGGCCACGGTGCCACTCTGCACGACGGATCGATCGTTCGGCAAGAGTCGACCGATGAAATTCGTCGTTCAGGCGCCGATTATCTGCGGATTTCGCAGATGTGGCGCGGTTGGGGGTGTCGGAAACGTGCGGTTCCGGACTAGGGTGGGCGTCTCAAGCAACGAGACGTTCCGCGTGAGCGGGACACCCGCATCGATCAGGAGGCCGGCAGTGACCACCGAACTGCGTCGTCTGCGCAACTACATCGACGGTGAGTTCCGGGACGCCGCCGACGGGCGCACCACCGAGGTGATCGACCCGACGACGGGCGAGCCCTACGCGACCGCCCCGCTGTCCGCGCAGTCCGACGTCGACGCGGCCATGTCCGCGGCTGCCGCGGCCTTCCCGGCCTGGCGCGACACCACTCCCGCCGAGCGCCAGAAGGCCCTCCTGAAGATCGCCGACGCGGTGGAGGAGCGGGCCGAGGAGCTCATCGCGGCCGAGGTGAGGAACACCGGCAAGCCGGTCGGGCTCACCCGCAGCGAGGAGATCCCGCCGATGGTGGACCAGATCCGCTTCTTCGCGGGCGCCGCGCGGATGCTCGAGGGCCGTTCGGCCGGCGAGTACATGGAGGGCCTGACCTCCATCGTCCGCCGCGAGCCGGTCGGCGTCTGCGCGCAGGTCGCGCCGTGGAACTACCCGATGATGATGGCCGTCTGGAAGTTCGCCCCGGCGATCGCCGCGGGCAACACCGTGGTCCTCAAGCCGTCGGACACCACGCCGGAGTCGACCGTGCTGCTCGCCGAGATCCTCGGCGGCATCCTGCCCAAGGGCGTCTTCAACGTCGTCTGCGGCGACCGCGAGACCGGCCGCATGATGGTCGAGCACCGGACCCCGGCGATGGCGTCCATCACCGGCTCGGTGCGCGCCGGCATGCAGGTCGCGGGCTCCGCCGCCAAGGACCTCAAGCGGGTCCACCTCGAGCTCGGCGGCAAGGCGCCGGTCGTCGTCTTCGAGGACGTGGACATCGACAAGGCCGTCTCCGCCATCGCCGAGGCCGGCTACTTCAACGCCGGCCAGGACTGCACCGCCGCCACCCGCGTGCTGGTCCACGAGTCGGTGCACGACGAGTTCGTCTCCGCCCTCGCCAAGACGGCGGCCGGCACGAAGACCGGTCAGCCGGACGACGAGGACGTGCTCTACGGGCCGCTGAACAACGCCAACCAGCTCGCCCAGGTCGCCGGTTTCATCGACCGCCTCCCGGCGCACGCCAAGGTCGAGGCCGGCGGCCACCGGGTCGGCGACAAGGGCTACTTCTACGCCCCGACCGTCGTCTCCGGCCTGCGGCAGGACGACGAGATCATCCAGAACGAGGTCTTCGGCCCGGTCATCACCGTCCAGTCCTTCACCGACGAGGCCCAGGCCCTGGAGTACGCCAACGGCGTCGACTACGCGCTGGCCTCCTCGGTGTGGACCCGCGACCACGCCCGCGCGATGCGGATGTCGCGGTCGATGGACTTCGGCTGCGTCTGGATCAACACCCACATCCCGCTGGTCGCCGAGATGCCGCACGGCGGGTTCAAGAAGTCCGGTTACGGCAAGGACCTCTCCGGCTACGGCTTCGAGGACTACACGCGCATCAAGCACGTGATGACCTCGCTGGAGGGCTGACGGCAGCGGCGCACCCTGCGACGACGACGGGGCCCCGGGCGGTACGACACCGCCCGGGGCCCCGTCGTCGTGTGTGCGTACGCACGGCCCGGAACTGTATTTGAACATGTTCAAAGATGGCGTACGCTGCTCGGTGTGGATGACAGAGCCGCCCTGCTGAGGGGCATTCGGTGCTGGTTGCTGTTCTTCGTCGTGTGCCTGGTGCTCAGCGGCGCCACCGCCTTCCCGCTGGTGCACGAACTGCGGTGGGCGCAGGAGGTGCTGGAGGCGCTGCCGACGCCCGACGGGCTGATGGAGTGGATCACCCGGGTGCGCCGAGGGCTGGACGAGGCGGACGCCGCGTACCCGTTCCTGCTGTACGGGACGGACTGGCTGGCGTTCGCCCACCTGGTGATCGCGGTGGCCTTCTGGGGGCCCTACCGGGACCCGGTGCGCAACATCTGGGTGATCGAGTTCGGGATGATCGCCTGTGCCGGCGTCGTCCCGCTGGCGCTGATCTGCGGGCCGATCCGCGGCATCCCGGTCTTCTGGACGCTGATCGACATCTCCTTCGGCGTCTTCGGGGTGATCCCGCTGCTCGTCCTGCGCCGGCGGATCAAGCGGCTCGAGGCCCTGACCGCCGAGGCCGCCCGGGCCGCCGGGCCCGCCGCGGCTGCCCCGGCCGACGGCGTCGTTGCCCCGGCCGACGGCGCGGCTGCGGGGCCGGCGGCCGGGGCGGGCGCGGTCAGCGGTTGAAGGCGGGGAAGGCGAACTGCTGGGCGATGGCGGCGCCGTCGCCCCGGGCGTCGGTGGAGTTGACCGAGTAGACCACGGTGCGGGACAGGTCCCGGGTGGCCGCGATCACCGTGTGGTAGCCGGGGCGGGAGCCCGTCTTGCCCCAGATCTCCAGAC
>NZ_JBRIOU010000004.1:79771-80778 GCF_053474865.1 Streptomyces sp. CO7 | reverse complement strand
GTTCACGAAACGCTCCAGGCCCAGGCCGATCGTCGCGTCCTCGCCCGTGTCGTGGTCCTTGACCTCCGGCACCTCGAACATCTGGTGCAGGTAGGGCTCGGGGACGACCTCGCCGCGGAAGAGGGAGACCAACAGGGTCTCCAGGTCGGCGGTGGAGGAGATCAGGTCGCCGGCCGCGAAACGGTCCGTCATGTTCCAGTCGGTGACGTCCGTGAGACGGCCGCCGATCCGCTCGTAGCCGCGGTGGTGCGGTCCGTGGATCCGCGGGTCGCCGTTCACCGGGAAGTAGCTGTCCCGCATCCCCAGCGGACGGAAGACGCGGACCTTCGCCTGGTGGGCGAGCGTGTCGCCGGTGACCTTCTCGATCATCAGACCGAGGACCACGTAGTGGATGTTCGAGTAGCGCTGCACCGTGCCCGGGGTGGCGCCGGGGCCCGCCGCGATCGACCCGGCGACCACCTCCTGCGGGGTCATGGTCTCGAAGCGGTGCTCCCACATGTCCTCGGTGGTGTCGCCGAAGGAGGCGCCGGGCTTCAGGCCACTGGTGTGGTTCAGCAGCTGGCGGACGGTCATCGGCGCGAAGCTGTCGGGGAAGAGCCCGGGCAGGTAGCGCTGGACCGGCCGGTCGAGGCCGATCCGGCCCTCGGCGGCGAGCTGGAGCACCATCGAGGCAGTGACGATCTTGGTGGTGGAGCCGGCCCGGAAGCGGGCGTGCCGCACGGCGGGGGCGCCGGTGTCGAGGTCCCGCACGCCGGCCGTGCCGAGCCAGGCGCCGTGGCCGCCGACGCGGATCTGGGCCGCGGTCGCCTCGTCGTCGGGAAGCGCGGAGATCGCCTTGCAGAGGGCGTCGGCGTCGGGCCCGGCCGCGAGGGTGACGCAGGAGACGGGCGGCCGCGGGGCTGCCGTCGCCGCACCGGCCGGCAGCGCGAGGGCGCCGAGCCCCAGGGCCAGCGCGGCGGCGACGGCGGTGACGGCGGTGGCGCGGGGGGGGCGCGCGGGCCGCGGCG
>NZ_JBRIOU010000004.1:76820-79671 GCF_053474865.1 Streptomyces sp. CO7 | reverse complement strand
GTCCGCGGCGTGCCCGCGACGGGAGGGGCCGAGCGGGCGGTGCGGGGGGTGCCGTTGGTGCGTGCGGAGCGGGCGGTGCTGCGGGGCATGCGGTCTCCTCGGGATGACGGGGCGCCTTTGCGGCACGGTCATCCTGCGGGCGGCGGCCACCGGGGCGGATCATCGCCGAGGAGGGGCGCGACCCTGTAACTGCCCTCAGTACGGGGGCACTTCACGCCCGGGCGCGGCCGGGGACCACCCTTAGGGGGTGACGTCCGCGTTACCCGCGTTACCCGCGCCGCCCGCCGCCCGGACCCCCGCGTCGCGCAGCCGCGTCAGCACGTCGATCCGGTTGGTGGTGACCGCGTCCACCCCCGCCGCGATCAGCCGCCGCATGGTGCGGCCGGTGTCCGCGGTCCACGCCTGGACCAGGTGGCCGTCGGCGTGCGCCCGCCGCACCAGGTCCCCGGACAGCAGCCCGAACCGGTAGTTGAGCCACCGCGGCCGGAGGGCCGCCAGCAGGCCGGGGCGCGGCGGGGCGGCCGTCGTCCAGGTCAGGGCGAGCTCGGCCGCCGGGTCGGCGGACCGCACCGCCAGCAGGGTCGCGGCCGCACCCGACCAGTACACGCGCTCCCGCGCCCCGCCCTCCGACACCGTCCCGAGCACGCGCCGCACGGCGTCCGGCGTCCCCACGGCGTCGTACGGGAGGTCCAGCAGCAGCCGGTGGCCCGCCGTGGCCTCCAGCGCCTCGGCCAGCGTGGGCACGCCGCCGCCGGTGAGCTCGTGGACGTCCGCCGCGGTGAGCGAGGCCACGCGGAGGTCGTGCCCCCACAGCCGCTTCAGCGTGCGGTCGTGCAGCAGGACGGGCACGCCGTCACGGGTGAGACGGACGTCCACCTCCACCGCGTCCGAGCCCTGCCGGACGGCGGAGCGCAACGAGGGCACGGTGTTCTCGCGGTGCCGGTAGGGGTCGCCACGGTGGGCGACCGCGGTCAGGGGGCGAGCCATGCCGCCGTGTACGCGTCGATCTCGGTGACGATCCGGGCCTTGCCGGCCGCGTCGAGGAAGGACGCCTCCACCGCGTTCTTCGCCAGGCCGGCCAGCCCTCGCTCGTCGAGGTCCAGCAGCCGGGCGGCGACCGCGTACTCGTTGTTCAGGTCGGTGCCGAACATCGGCGGGTCGTCGGAGTTGACCGTGACCAGCACACCAGCCTTCACGAACTCCCTTATCGGGTGCTCGTCCAGGGTCCGCACGGCACGGGTGGCGATGTTGGAGGTCGGGCAGACCTCCAGCGCGATCCGGTGCTCCGCCAGGTGCTCGAGGAGTCGCGGGTCCTGGGCGGAGCTGGTGCCGTGGCCGATGCGCTCGGCGCCCAGCTCGCGCAGCGCGTCCCACACGGTCCCGGGCCCGGTGGTCTCGCCGGCGTGCGGGACGGAGTGCAGCCCGGCCGCGCGGGCGCGGTCGAAGTACGGCTTGAACTGCGGCCTGGGCACTCCTATCTCCGGGCCGCCCAGACCGAAGGAGATCAGGCCCTCGGGGCGGAGCGCGTCGTCCGTGGCGAGCCGCGCGGTCTCCTCCGCGGACTCCAGGCCGGCCTCGCCCGGGATGTCGAAGCACCAGCGCAGCACGGTGCCGAAGTCGGCCTCCGCGGACCTGCGGGCGTCCTCGATGGCCTCCATGAAGGCCTTCTCGTCCATGCCGCGGCGGACCGACGAGTACGGGGTGACGGTCAGCTCGGCGTAGCGCACCTGCTGGCGGGCCATGTCGCGGGCGACCTCGTAGGTCAGCAGCCGGACGTCCTCCGGGGTGCGGACCAGGTCGACCACCGACAGGTACACCTGGATGAAGTGGGCGAAGTCCGTGAACGTGAAGTAGTCCGCCAGCGCCTCCGGGTCCGTGGGGACCTTCGAGTCCGGGTGACGCGAGGCCAGCTCCGCGACGATCCGCGGGGAGGCCGAACCGACGTGGTGCACGTGCAGCTCGGCCTTGGGAAGACCCGCGACGAAGGCGTGGAGGTCGCGGGAGACCCCGGCGTCGAGGGTGCGGGGGACGGCGGGCTGGTCGGTCATGCGGGGTCCTTCCTGGAGGTCACGACATCGTAGGCCGACCGCTCCGGGCCCCGTGCCCGCCGCCCTGGGGCCGAGCCACCGCGGCGCCGGCCGCCGCGCCCCCTGCCGGGGTCTCCCCCTGGCCGGCCAGCCGCTCCCGGGCCTCCATCAGGGCGAAGCCCAGCAGGTTCAGCCCTCGCCACCGGGCGGGGTCCGAGGCCCCGTCGTCCCTCGCCGCGAGGCCCGTGCCCCATACGCGGTCGAGCGGGCTGGACTCCACCAGGACGCGGTCGCCCGTGCCCAGCAGGAACGCCCGCAGCTCCTCGTGCGCGGCGAACTTGTGCACGCTGCCCTCGACGACGATGCCGAAGCGCTCGCGCTCCCACAGCGCCTCGTCGAAATCGCGGACCGTTCGTCCGATATTCTTCGCCTGTGCCGGGCCGTCGGCCCCGAGTATCCGGCTCTCGGCCTCCGCGTCGCCGAACAGGCGGGCCTTGGCGGCCATCATCCAGTGCTCGGCCGTCCCGTACCGCCTGCCGTCCACGGTGAACGGGGACGGCCACCACTGGCTCAGGCAGCCGGCGCCCACGCTGCCGTCGCTCTGCGGCCGGTGGCCCCAGAAGTGCAGGAACCTGACGCGGGTCCCCGAGCTCATCAGCCGTGCCAGGTCCTCACGACTGCGCACCTGGTTCGTTCGCATGTCCGTCACGCCAGCACTCTCGCACGCGGCGCCGACTGCGCGCCCCCGGGTTTTCCGCACGACCCGCCCGAGGTCGACAGATTCCGTTGATTAATCAAATGGCAACAACGGAATCCCTTGTTGG
>NZ_JBRIOU010000004.1:70479-76720 GCF_053474865.1 Streptomyces sp. CO7 | reverse complement strand
AATCCCTTGTTGGAGCCCCGCCGCTCTGTCAGGATCGGCACCCAGCCTGGCCCTCGCCGGTCCTCGCGGACCACGTCGCGGCGCACTCGGCCGCCATCCCCGGGCGGCCGGACGCCGCAAGGCCGTCGCCCTCCGGCGACGGACCGCCTCCCGTCGACACCACCCGAAAGGGCATTCCCGAAAGGGCACCTCGCGCATGGAGCAGTACCAGCCCGACCGCCTCCCCCCGGCCCGCAGGGCCGCCCTCAGCCGCCGCTCCCTGCTGCGCGCGTCGGCGGGCGGCGTGCTCGCGGCCGGAGGCGCCGGCGCGCTGAGCGCGTGCGGCATCCCGCCGGCCGGGAGCACCCAGGGTGCGGCCGCCGCCGACGACCACTCGGCGAAGGAGAAGACCGTCAGCTTCTCCAACTGGACCGAGTACATGGACGTCGACGAGAGCGAGAAACGCCACCCCACCCTGGAGGCGTTCACCGCGCGGACCGGGGTCGAGGTCAGGTACAGCGAGGACATCAACGACAACAACGAGTTCTTCGCCAAGATCAAGCCGCAGCTGGCCGCCGGGCAGGACACCGGCCGCGACCTGATCTGCGTGACCGACTGGCTGGCCGCCCGCATGATCCGCCTCGGCTGGGCGCAGAAGCTCGACCCCTCCAACCTGCCGACCGCGTACGCCAACCTCTCCGCCCAGTTCCGCTCCCCGGACTGGGACCCCGGCCGCGCCTACTCGTATCCGTGGACCGGCATCTCCACCGTCATCGCCTACAACAAGAAGGCGCTGGACGGCGTCGAGGTGCGGTCCGTGTCGGACCTGCTGGACAACCCGAAGCTCAAGGGACGCGTCGGCCTCCTCACCGAGATGCGCGACACCATGGGCATGACGCTGCTGGACATGGGCAAGGACCCCGGCGACTTCACCGACGACGACTACGACGCGGCGGTGGCCCGCCTGCAGAAGGCCGTCGACAAGGGGCAGATCCGCCGCTTCACCGGCAACGACTACACCGCCGACCTCACCAGCGGGGACTTCGCCGCCTGCGTCGCCTGGGCCGGCGACGTCGTCCAGCTCAAGGCCGACAGCCCCGAGATCGACTTCGTCGTCCCGGACAGCGGCTACCTGACCTCCACCGACAACCTGCTGATCCCGGCCAGGGCCCGCCACAAGACCAACGCCGAGCGGCTGATCGACCACTTCTACCAGCCGGCCATGGCGGCGCAGCTCGCCGCGTACATCAACTACGTCTGCCCGGTCGACGGCGTCAAGGACGAGCTCGCCAAGATCGACGCCGACGCCGCCGCGAACCCGCTGATCCTCCCCGACCGGGACATGGCCGCGAAGTCACGGGCGTTCCGCTCCCTGACCGACAAGGAAGAGACGGCCTACGAGGCCAAGTTCGCGAAGCTGACGGGCGCGTGAAAGGCATGACCGAGATGACCGGCACCACCTCCGGCGGCGACGTCCGCCTCAGCGGCATCAGCCGCGTCTACGGCGACTTCACCGCCGTCCACCCCCTCGACCTGACCGTCCCCGAGGGCTCCTTCTTCGCCCTGCTCGGCGCCTCCGGCTGCGGCAAGACCACCACCCTGAGGATGATCGCCGGCCTGGAGGAGCCCAGCACCGGCACCGTCCACCTCGGCGACCAGGACGTCACCCGGCTGCCCCCGTACAAGCGGCCGGTCAACACCGTCTTCCAGTCCTACGCCCTCTTCCCGCACCTGGACGTCTTCGAGAACGTCGCCTTCGGCCTGCGACGGCGCGGTGTCCGCTCGGTGAAGCAGCAGGTGGGGGAGATGCTCGATCTGGTGCAGCTCGGCGAGTTCGCCCGCCGCAAGCCGCACCAGCTCTCCGGCGGCCAGCAGCAGCGCGTCGCGGTGGCGCGCGCCCTGATCAACCACCCCAGGGTGCTGCTGCTCGACGAGCCGCTCGGCGCCCTCGACCTCAAGCTGCGACGGCAGATGCAGCTGGAGCTCAAGCGCATCCAGACCGAGGTCGGCATCACCTTCATCCACGTCACGCACGACCAGGAGGAGGCCATGACGATGGCCGACACCGTCGCCGTGATGAACGGCGGCCGGGTCGAACAGCTCGGCGCCCCCGCCGACCTCTACGAGAACCCGGCCACCACCTTCGTCGCCAACTTCCTCGGCACCTCCAACCTGATCGAGGCCGAGGTCCTCTCCGCGGCCAAGGACGAGATCCTGGTCCGCGCGGGCGGCGACACCCTGGGCGTGCCCGCCGAACGCTGCCCCGTCCCCGCGGGCGCCGGAACGCGGCTGCTGGTGGGCGTGCGCCCGGAGAAGGCGGCGCTCACCCACGCCGACGAGGCCGACCGGATACCCGCCGGCCGCAACCGGGTCACCGGCGTCGTCACCGAGGCGAGCTTCCTCGGCGTCTCCACCCAGTACCTGGTGGACAGCCCCGCCGGCCTCGGCCTGGCGGTCTACGCGCAGAACGTCGACCGCGACCCCCGCCTGGCGCCCGGCGCCGAGGTGGTCCTGCACTGGAGCCGCGCCCACACCTTCGCACTGGACGCCGCCCAGGACATCGAGGCCGGGACCGAGACCCTCGCGACGGCGGACATGTCCGGCACGGTCGCCGCGACGCCCGGGAAGGGGGACGCCGGATGACCTCCACCACGCTCACCGAGGCCGCCCCGCCCCCCGCTCCGGCCGGCGCCGGGAAGGCCGCCCGGCCGCCGCGCCGCCGCGGCCGGACCGTCCCCTACCTGCTGCTCCTGCCCGGCATGCTGTGGCTGCTGGTCTTCTTCGCCCTGCCGGTGATCTACCAGGCGTCCACCTCGGTGCAGACCGGGTCGCTGGAGGCCGGCTACCAGGTGACCTGGCACTTCGCCACGTACGCCGACGCGGTCGCCGAGTACTGGCCGCAGTTCCTGCGCTCGGTCCTCTACGCGGGCACCGCCACCGTGCTGTGCCTGCTCCTCGGCTACCCGCTGGCGTACCTGATCGCCTTCCGGGCCGGACGGTGGCGCAACCTGGTCATGATCCTGGTGATCGCGCCGTTCTTCACCAGCTTCCTGATCCGCACCCTGGCCTGGAAGACGATCCTCGCCGACGGGGGAGTGGTCGTCGACGCGCTGAACACCCTGCACGTCCTCGATGTGACCAGCTGGCTCGGCCTGACCGCGGGCGACCGCGTCCTGGCGACACCGCTGGCGGTGGTCTGCGGCCTGACCTACAACTTCCTGCCCTTCATGATCCTGCCGCTGTACACCTCGCTGGAGCGCATCGACCCGCGCCTGCACGAGGCGGCCGCCGACCTCTACGCCCGCCCCGCCACCGTCTTCCGCAAGGTCACCCTGCCGCTGTCCATGCCTGGCGTGGTGGCCGGGACGCTGCTCACCTTCATCCCGGCGGGCGGCGACTACGTCAACGCCGACCTGCTGGGCTCCACCGACACGCGCATGATCGGCAATGTCATCCAGACGCAGTTCCTGCGCGTCCTGGACTACCCGACGGCCGCGGCGCTCTCCTTCATCCTGATGGCCGTGATCCTGGTGGCCGTCAGCGTCCACATCCGCCGCTCCGGGACGGAGGATCTCGTCTGATGGCCCTTGTCACCTGGATCCGGCGGCGCCTGGTCGTCGTGTTCGGCCTGCTGACCCTCGCCTACCTGCTGCTGCCCAACGTCGTCGTGACCGTCTTCTCGTTCAACGACCCGGTCGGCCGCTTCAACTACTCCTGGCACACGTTCTCCACCGACGCCTGGAGCGACCCGTGCGGGGTCTCCGGCCTCTGCGGATCGCTGGCGCTCAGCCTGCAGCTCGCCCTGTGGGCCACCCTGGCGGCCACCGTGCTGGGCACCATGATCGCCTTCGCCCTGGCCCGCTACCGGTTCCGCGGGCGCGGCGCGGTCAACTCGCTGATCTTCCTCCCGATGGCGATGCCCGAGGTCGTGATGGCCGCCTCGCTGCTCACCCTGTTCCTCAACATGGGCGCGCGGCTGGGCTTCTGGACGGTGCTGATCGCCCACATCATGTTCTGCCTTAGCTTCGTCGTCACCGCCGTCAAGGCGCGCGTGATGTCGATGGACCCCCGCCTGGAGCAGGCGGCGCAGGACCTCTACGCCGGACCGGCGCAGACCTTCCTGCGCGTCACCCTGCCCATCGCCTGGCCCGGCATCGCGGCGGGCGCGCTGCTCGCCTTCGCGCTCTCCTTCGACGACTTCATCATCACCAACTTCACCGCGGGCTCCACGGTCACCTTCCCCATGTATGTCTGGGGATCGGCACAGCGCGGAACCCCGGTGCAGATCAACGTCGTCGGCACGGCCATGTTCCTGGTCGCCGTGCTGGTCGTCGTGGTCTCCATGGCCGTAGGGAACGGCCGAAAACGCAACAAGGCGTAATCCGACACATCCTGTGGGGAGTTGAGATTCATGGCCCCTGGAGCCATGAACCGTTGGACCAAGTCTCTCGCCGAGGCCCGGCCGGCCGCGTACTGGCTGGAGGACCCGGGCCGTCCCCGCCCCGAGCCCGCCCTCACCGCCGCCGCCACCTGCGACCTGCTGGTGGTCGGCGGCGGGTACAGCGGGCTGTGGACGGCCCTGCTGGCCAAGGAACGCGACCCCGGCCGCGACGTGCTGCTGCTCGAGGGCAAGGAGATCGGCTGGGCCGCCTCCGGCCGCAACGGCGGCTTCTGCGCCGCCTCCCTCACCCACGGGCTCGCCAACGGACTCTCCCGGTGGCCCGGCGAGATCCGCACCCTGGAGGAGATGGGCGCGCGCAACCTCGACGCCATCGAGGACACCGTCGCCCGCTACGGCATCGACTGCGAGTTCGAGCGCACCGGCGAGATCGACCTCGCCACCGAACCGCACCAGATCGGCGAACTGCGCGAGCTCCACCGGACGATGGAGGAGCACGGGCTCGCGGACCACGTCGAACTCCTCGACGCGGACGGGGTGCGCGCCCATGTCGACTCCCCGACCTTCCTCGGAGGTCTTTACGACCGCCGGGGCGTCGCCCTGGTCCACCCGGCCAAGCTGGCCTGGGGACTCAAGCAGGCCTGCCTGCGGCTGGGCGTCAGGATCCACGAGCACAGCCCCGCGCTGTCCCTGCGGCAGCAGGGCGCCGGGGTGCACGTGCCCACGCCCTACGGGTCGGTCCGGGCGGGCAAGGTGGCTCTGGCCACCAACGTCTTCCCCAGCCTGCTGCGCCGGGTGCGGCCCTACACCGTGCCGGTGTACGACTACGCCCTGGTCACCGAACCACTGCCGCGGGACCTGATGGCCTCGGTCGGATGGCGGGGCAGACAGGGGCTGGCGGACCTCGCCAACCAGTTCCACTACTTCCGCCTCACCGCCGACGACCGCGTCCTGTGGGGCGGTTACGACGCCGTGTACCGCTACGGCGGGCAGGTGCGGGCCGAGTACGACAACCGGCCCGAGACCTTCGCCGCGCTCGCCGAGCAGTTCTTCACCTGCTTCCCGCAGCTGGAGGGCGTGCGGTTCACCCACGCCTGGGGCGGAGCCATCGACACCTGTTCGCGGTTCGCGCCCTTCTTCGGCACCGCGCACCGTGGGCGGGTGGGCTACTCCGTCGGCTACACGGGGCTGGGCGTGGGAGCCACCCGGTTCGGCGCGCAGGTCGTGCTGGACCTGCTCGACGGCGAGGAGACCGAGCGGACCGCTCTGGAGATGGTGCGCTCCAAGCCCCTGCCGTTCCCGCCCGAGCCGTTCGCCTGGACCGGCATCGCGCTCACCCGCTGGTCGCTGGCCCGGGCCGACGTCAACGGCGGCAGACGCAACGTGTGGCTGCGGGCGCTGGACCGGGTGGGCCTCGGCTTCGACAGCTGAGGGCTCCCTCAGGTTGCTCACCCGAAGGGGTGAGTCCGTCGAAGTCGCGTAATGACCGGGACGGAACCTCCTCTCTCCCACGGGACAGTGCGCGCGGCCGGAGGCCGGCGCGCCGGGAGCGAGGAGGTGGTCCGCGGATGAACGGGACGGCTGCGGTGAAGCGGGCGGTCGAGTGGCTGGCGTCGGTCGCCCCGGACCCGGCGGCCTGCCGCGCGGAATGGGAGCAACGGGCCGACGGCGTGGCCCTGCTGCCGGCCGGCAAGGCCTGGGACGTGCTGATACTGCCGGGCGAACTCGGTCACGCCACGCTGGCGGTGCTGCGGCGGTGCCTGGACCGGATGGGGCCGGTGCTCGCCGGGTTCGACGACCACCGCCTCGGGTTCTTCGTCCCGCCGGGCACCGCCGGGCGGTGGCTCGGCACGGGGGTGCGGC
>NZ_JBRIOU010000004.1:69855-70379 GCF_053474865.1 Streptomyces sp. CO7 | reverse complement strand
GGGCCGGGGGCCGCATGCGGTGGGTGGTCCCGCCCGACGGGACGGGGCTGCTGACGGACCCCGTGCTGCTGGAGATCGCGATGCACGAGGCGGTGGCCGGCCTCAACGGCACCTGACGTCCCCGGGCGGCCCGGCCTCCGCGTCGTCCGGCGCGGCCTGCCCGGCAGGCGGGGCGGCGGAGCCGCCGGTGCGCGCGGTGAGGACCGCCGTGCCGGCGGTGAGGCTGCCCAGGACGTCCAGCGGCCAGTGGTAGCCGTGCCGCACCAGCCCCACGGCCGTGCCCGCGACCAGCGCCGCCCACAGCAGGACCACGACGAGCCGCGCCGCCCGCCGCCGCAGCCAGGGCAGGAGCAGCAGCGCCGCGACGCCGTAGAGGACGACCGCCGTGGCCGTGTGGCCCGAGGGGTAGAAACCCGTCTCCGGGGCCATCGGCGGCGGTCCCGGCCGGGCGATCAGCGCCTGCAGCGGCGCCACCACCAGCGGGACGGCCACCGCCGCTCCCGCCGCCACGGCCGGCGGCGTCC
>NZ_JBRIOU010000004.1:67655-69755 GCF_053474865.1 Streptomyces sp. CO7 | reverse complement strand
GCGTCCACCACCGTGCTCGCCCCGCACTGCGGCCCCGCAGCGCGGCCCAGCCCGCCGCGGCCGCCAGCACCGGCAGGGCCACCTCCGCGTTGCCCAGGTCCGCGAGGAACGCCGACAGCCCGTCCCGCTCGATCAGCGCCCGGCCCAGCCGCTCGTCGGCCCGGGCCAGCGGACCCACCGAGGCGACCTGCCAGGTCAGCACGGCGAACAGCAGGCCCAGCAGCCAGGGCAGCGCTCGCCGCGCCGGCGGCACCGGCGGCCGCGGGCGCCGAGGGGCGACGGGACGGGAGGAGATGATCGGCACGCCCTCAAGGGTGCCTGAGACGACGCGTACGCCGGAACGCGCCCGGACATGCCGAAGGGCCGGCACAAGGGGGGGTGTGTGCCGGCCCTTCGGAGGACCGCCGTGAAGTGACGGTCCGGATCGGGTGCCGTACGCCCCGGGGGGTTTGGGGCGGACGGCCGTCCGATCGGTGAGGAGAACCCGGAGCGTCAGGTCTCCGGGTGTGCGCGAAGCACCGTCGGGCCTTGGCTGGGGAAACCTCGGCCCGGACCCCCGCGGCGGACCGCGGGTTCGGGATGTCTCTCATCTGCGACGAACTTACGGCAGACCAGCAGGCCGGGACAGTCGCCGCCCCGTCCCGCCATCCACCCCGCACACGTTCTTCACAGGGTCTCCCGGGGCGGAGGCCAGGGCCTCATTTACCCCGCTGACCTTGTCAGACGGCGCCGAACGCCTGCTCCAGGACGTCCAGTCCCTCGTTCAGCAGTTCGTCACCGATGACCAGCGGCGGGAGGAAGCGCAGGACGTTGCCGTAGGTGCCGCAGGTGAGGACGAGCACGCCCTCGTTGTGGCAGGCCTTGGCGACGGCGGCGGCGAGCTGCGCGTCGGGCTCCTTGGTCGTGCGGTCCTTCACCAGCTCGATCGCGATCATGCCGCCGCGGCCGCGGATGTCGCCGATGGCGTCGAACTTCTCCGCCATCGCCGTGAGGCGGCCCTTCATGAGCTCCTCGATCTGCCGGGCGCGGGCGTTGAGGTCGAGCTCCTTCATGGTCTCGATGGCGCCCAGCGCGGCGGCGCAGGCGACCGGGTTGCCGCCGTAGGTGCCGCCGAGGCCACCCGCGTGGGCGGCGTCCATGATCTCCGCGCGGCCGGTGACCGCGGCCAGCGGCAGACCGCCGGCGATGCCCTTGGCGGTGGTGATCAGGTCCGGGACGATGCCCTCGTCCTCACAGGCGAACCACTGGCCGGTGCGGCAGAAGCCGGACTGGATCTCGTCCGCCACGAACACGATGCCGTTCTCGGTGGCGAACTCGCGGATCGCCGGCAGGAAGCCCTTGGCCGGCTCGATGAAGCCGCCCTCGCCGAGCACCGGCTCGATGATGATCGCGGCGACGTTCTCGGCACCGACCTGCTTGACGATCTGGTCGATCGCCTGGGCGGCGGCCTCCGGGCCGGCGTTCTCGGCGCCGGTCGGCCAGCGGTAGCCGTAGGCCACTGGGACCCGGTACACCTCGGGGGCGAACGGGCCGAAGCCGTGCTTGTACGGCATGTTCTTCGCGGTCAGCGCCATGGTGAGGTTGGTGCGGCCGTGGTAGCCGTGGTCGAAGACCACGACCGCCTGGCGCTTGGTGTACGCGCGGGCGATCTTGACCGCGTTCTCCACGGCCTCGGCGCCGGAGTTGAACAGCGCGGACTTCTTGGCGTGGTCGCCCGGGGTCAGCTCGGCCAGCGCCTCGGCGACGGCGACGTAGCCCTCGTACGGGGTGACCATGAAGCAGGTGTGCGTGAAGTCGGCCAGCTGGGCGGAGGCCCGGCGGACCACGGCCTCGGCGGAGGCGCCGACCGTGGTGACGGCGATGCCGGAGCCGAAGTCGATGAAGCGGTTGCCGTCGACGTCCTCGATGACGCCGCCGTCCGCGCGGGCGGCGAAGACCGGCAGGGTGGAGCCCACGCCCTGGGCCACCGCGGCGGCGCGGCGGGCCTGCAGTTCGATCGACTTCGGGCCGGGGACGGCGGTGACGAGGCGACGCTCCTGCGGCAGCGCGGATGCGGACATGGGGGGCTCCCTGGGGTCGTGCGGGCGGTCGGGGCGGGAG
>NZ_JBRIOU010000004.1:62288-67555 GCF_053474865.1 Streptomyces sp. CO7 | reverse complement strand
GGCGGACACTTCCCTCTTTGTTCGCAGGCTAGGTGCAGGCGGGCGGGGCGAGCATGCTCCACGCAGGAGCGTTCGGCGCGTCGCGTTGTCCGGGATGGCGCAGTGCGGGTCGGTCCGGTCAGCTGTCCCCGGCGTCCGCGGGGCGCCGGCCGGCGCCCCTGGAGGGACCGGTGCCGTGGCCTGTGCCGTGGCCGCCCCCGTTGCCGCTCCCGTTTCCGTTGCCCGTGGCCTTGAGGGCGAGCCAGAGTTCCATGCGGACGTCCGGATCGTCGAGGGAGCGTCCCAGGATCTCCTCGACGCGTCGCATCCGGTACCGCAGGGTGTGCCGGTGCACGCCGAGGTCGGCGGCGGCCGCGTCCCACTGACCGTGCCGGGACAGCCAGGCGCGCAGCGAGGCCACCAGGTCGCCGCGACCGGTGGCGTCGTGGTCCCGCAGCGCACGCAATTGGCCTTCGGCGAAGGCGCGGACGGCGTCGTCGGCGAGCAGCGGCAGCACCGAGCCGGCCGCCAGGTGCTCGTGCTCGACCAGGACCCGCCCCCGCCGACGGGCCACCGCCAGCGCCTGGACGGCCTGCTTGTACGCCGAGGCCACACTGGTCGGCCCGGCCGGGGCGGACACGCCGACGGCCGCCGCGGGGCCGCCGCGCTCCGCCGCGCTCTCCAGGGCCGCCGCCTGTTCGGCGCAGGCGGCCAGCGCGGCGCCGCCGTCCGCCGCCAGCGCCACCAGCCGGCCCTGCTCCTCCTCCGGCACCACCAGCACCGGTTCGCCCGCCCAGGCGGCCGCCGCCTCCAGCGCGGCGGCCAGCTCCTCGCCCCGGTACTCCGCGACCACCACCCGGAACGGCGCGTCCAGCAACCCCCCGTACAGGTCGCCCGCGACCGTCCGGGCGTGCTGCGCCTCGCCGGACAGCAGCATGTGCAGCACGGCGGCGCCGATGCGCTGCTCGGCCTCGTGCAGCGAGCGGGACCGCTCGGTGGTCAGGGTGAGCAGCGCGATCGCGGAGTGCACGGCGTACCGCTCGGCGGTGCCGAGGGGGGCCGCCGTGCCGACGGCGAGCGCGGACCGGGGGCGACGGCCGGTGCCGAGGGTGTGCAGCTCGACCCGGTCCTCGCCGGTGTCGCGGGCCTGCTCGTGGTCCCCGTCCCGGGGCCCCTCCTCGTGCGCCGAACCGTCGCCGGCGGCACCGGGACGCTCGGCCCCCTCGTCCGGGTCCCGCTGCCCGGCGATCACCGCGGTGGCGGGCGACTGGCGGTCGCGCAGGCGCTGCACGTCCGGGGTGAGGCGCGCGGCACGCCGCTCCGCCCAGTCGGGCGCCACCGCGACCACCGCTCCCGCGGCGTCGTACAGGGCGGCCCAGCCGTCCACCTGGGCGGCCAGCGCCGCCAGCACCCCCTCGGGCCCGTCCCCGAGCGCCCGCCGGGTCAGCTCGCGCTGGGCGGCGAAGCCCGCCGTCACCGCGCGGTACTGGTCCGCCGCGATGGCCGCGGAGACCGCCTTGCTGATCGCGAGGAAGGGCGTGCTGCGCGGCACCTCCAGGAGCGGGAGACCGTGTTCGGCCGCGGCCGCCACCAGCGCCTCGGGCACCTTCTCGTAGTTGACGCCCACGCCGAAGCCGAGGCCGACGACCCCCGCGGCGGCGAGGCGGCGCACGTAGCCGCCGGCCTCCGCCGGGTCCTCGGCGTCGACCTTCAGCGCGGTGGTGAGCAGGAGCTCCCCGCCCTCCATGTAGGGGACCGGGTCCGGCAGCTCGCTGACGTGCGCCCAGCGGACGGGGACGTCCAGCGGGGTGCCCTCACCGGCCCGGAGGGTCAGGTGCAGCGCGGAGTGGTGCAGCAGCGAGGCGAGGGTGGGCGGCATCGGTGTTCCTGACAGGTGGGGGTCCTTGGCCGGACTGGAGTGAACCCACCGGTGATTGTGCCGCACTGGCAGGCCGCGGCGGACGCGTTCCGCCCCCGGCCGTGCCGCCCCACGGGAGCCGGGCGTGGCGCCGGGCGCGGCACCAATGGCCGGAGCGGGCGTCGGGGCGGGCGTCGGACGGCGTCCCCCGGACGGTCCGCACCGGTCGCCCCGGCACCGGGGCGACCGTACGGTCGACCCCAGGAGGGCCCGCCGTCGTCCTCGACGACAAGGCCGCCGACCTGCGCGAACCGGCCACGGGCCGGTGCCGGCAGCGGAGGGAGCTGACAGTGTCACCGAGCTTGCGACGGCAGGGGCCGGACGCCGGCGGAACGACTCCGGAGAACGGCAGCAAGCAAGTCGCGCTCCTGGTGCTCGCCTCGCTCCAGCTGATGGTGGTGCTGGACATCACCATCGTCAACATCGCGCTGCCGCACATCCAGACGGCGCTCGACTTCACCACGGCGAACCTCGCGTGGGTGATCAACGCCTACACCCTCACCTTCGGCGGGCTGCTCCTGCTGGGCGGCCGGTCCGGTGACATCCTCGGCCGCCGCAGGATGTTCCTGTTCGGCGTGTCGCTCTTCACCCTCGCGTCGCTGCTGTGCGGCGTCTCGCAGGAGCCCTGGCAACTCCTGGCCGCCCGCGCCCTGCAGGGCATCGGTGGCGCCGTCGCCTCACCGACGGCGCTGGCGCTCATCGCCACCATTTTCGAGGAGGGACGCGAACGCAACCGGGCGTTCGCCGTGTTCGCGGGAGTGTCCGCGGGGGGCGGCGCGATCGGTCTCCTCGGCGGAGGCATCCTCGTCGAGTGGCTGACCTGGCGCTGGATCTTCTTCGTCAACGTCCCGATCGGCCTGCTCATCGTGCTCGCCACCCTGCGGTACATCCGGGAGTCGGAGCGCCGGCCGGGACGGTTCGACGCGGCGGGGGCCTTCACCTCGACGCTCGGCATGGTCGCCCTGGTGTACGGGTTCATCCGGGCCGGGGAGAAGCGGTGGTCCGACTCCCTCACCGTCACCGCCTTCGCCGTCGCGGTCGTCCTGCTGGGGGCCTTCCTCCTCGTCGAGCGCACCTCACGGCAGCCGATCACGCCGCTGAAGCTGTTCCGCGACCGGAACCGGGCCGGCACCTACGCGATCATGCTCTGTCTCGCGGCGGCGATGTTCGGCATGTTCTTCTTCCTGACCCTCTTCGTGCAGGACGTCATGGGCTTCAGCCCGCTGAGGGCGGGCCTGGCCTTCCTGCCGGTGAGCGCCGTCATCGCGGTCAGCGCCGGGATCGCCTCCCAACTGCTGCCGCGGACCGGGCCCAAGATCGTGATGGTGACCGGAGCCGTCCTCGCCGCGGCCGGCCTGGGATGGCTGTCGCGCCTGGAGGTCACCAGCAGCTACGTCGGCGGCATCCTCGGACCGATGCTCGTGTTCGGCTTCGGCATGGGCTTCGAGTTCGTCTCCCTCACGCTGATGGCCGTCTCCAACGTGGCCGAGAAGGAGTCGGGCGCCGCGTCGGGGGTGCTCAACGCGACCCAGCAGGTCGGAGGTTCCCTCGGCCTGTCCATCCTGGTGACCGTCTTCAGCACGAGCAGCCGGAACAAGGCGCAGGACCTGGTCCGCTCGTTCCTCGCCCGCGCCACGCCGGAGGAACGGCGGCGGTTCCGGCAGACCGGCGCGCTGCCGTCCGAGCTGCGGGAACAGACCCTCGCCGCGGGCATCACCTCGGCGTTCGTCGCCGCCGCCCTGATGGCGGCGCTGGCGGCCCTGGTCGCCGTCCTCGTGATCCAGACGCGCGCCGCGGACCTGGAGAGGTTCCAGGGCAGGACGCCGGCCGGGTAGCCGGACGCCGTCCCCCGAGAGCGCGGACACCGTTCCCCGAGGGCGGTGCGCTCCGGCCGTCAGGCGCGCAGGTCGGTCAGCAGGGGCGGCGCGTGCTCGCCCGCGGCGGTCGTCAGGGAGAGGACCGCGTGACCGGGCGGGACGCCGTGGGCCAGGTCGGACGCCGACCACCGCTCACGCTCCACCTGCCGCACCGTCACCGCCCGCGCCGTCGGCGCCCGCCCGGTGATCACCCGCCGCAGCGCGTGCACCGCCTTCCCGGCCGGCGTCTCGGCGACGATCTGCCGGTCGGTGACGTCGCGCGCCTCGGTCCACTCCTTGCCCCAGACCTCGGCGAAGTCCTGCCCGTCCCACGGGGTGAGCCCGGAGAGCGCGACCCTGCACCCCACCGACCCGAGCAGCGGCCCCCGCAGCGCCCGCGGCAGGTCGTCCAGCGTGCGCAGCGTCAGCACCACGCCGGCGTTCACCGACCGCAGCCGCTGCACCGCCCGCACCGCCTCCGGCGTGACCACCCCGGCGGCCTCGTCGAGGACCAGGCAGGCGAAGAGCGACCGGTCCCCGCGGACTGCCACGCTCGCCGCGAACTGTGCGAGCACCAGCCGCGCCAGGATCCGCGCGGCCTCCGCGTGCCCGTGCCGCGGCAGGTCGATGCGGACCCGCACCGGGTGGTCCAGCGCCCGCAGCGAGAACGGACGGGTGCGTCCCGTGGTGTCGAAGAAGGTCGCGAAGGCCGGCCGGTCCAGCAGCGCGATGCGGTCGGCGAGCAGCGGGGCCGCGTCCCCGTGCCGCCCCGCCTGCCGCTGCCGGGCGTCGAGTTCGCGCACCAGCGAGGCGTGCGCGGGATCCCGCGCCAGTGCCTCGCGCAGCGCCGCCAGCTGCTCGGGGTCACCGTCCAGCAACGCCCGCAGCTCCGGCACCGACGGGAACCGGTCGTGGACGGCGCGGAACGGTCCGAGCAGCTGGGCCAGGACGGTGGCCGGCCGCCGCCCGCCCTCGCCGGAGCCCTGCGCATCCGCGACGTCCCCGGCCAGCGCCTCGGCCAGCACCGCCGCCGCCTCGTCCGGGTCGGCGGTCCCGCCGTACAGGTCGAGGTCGTGCGGGGAGTCCGGGTCGCCGATCCGCACGACGACGTCGTAGGCGTCACTCGCGCCCAGCCCCGCCCCGTCGGCGCCGACCACCACCACCGCGGCGCGCCCGGCCAGGGCCTGCAGCGTGAGCGACTCGGCCAGCGGGCGGACCAGCGCGGAGGTCTTGCCGGCCCCGGCCGGGCCCACCGCCACCAGCGAGGTGGCCAGCAGGTCCGGGGCGAGCGCCACCCCGGCGTCGCGGTAGGCGTAGGGATTGCGCGGGTCGTCGGCGGCGGCGCCCAGCCGCACCTGCCCGGTCAGCAGGTCGTGGCGGGCGGTGCGCACCGGCAGGTCGCGGGCGCCGGACGGATGCGGGCAGGCCGCCGCGCCGTCCTTCAGCACGGCGTCCGCGAAGGTGGTCAGCGGCAGCCGGCCGGCGCGCACGCTCTGCCACGCGCGGGTGAGGCG
>NZ_JBRIOU010000004.1:52504-62188 GCF_053474865.1 Streptomyces sp. CO7 | reverse complement strand
AGCCGGTCCGCGGCGGCCAAGGCCTCCGGCGAGCCGGCGGCCCGCAGCTCCGGGAACCCCGCGGGATCCTCGTCGGGGGAGCGGGGGGCGACGGCCTCGGCGGGCCGGCGCGGGCGCCAGGCCGGCGGCCCGAACCGCCGCCACAGCTCCGCCCAGCGGCCGAGCCGGGCCACCGTCACCAGGATGACGCCGCCGACCAGCGCGTAGTAGGCGTAGACGACGACCACCGAGGCGATCGAGTGCGGCTCGGCCCAGGACTCGGGCACCATCGCCCACAGCGGCAGCAGCCACCAGCCGCCCAGGTAGCCGTTCCACAGCAACGACCAGACCAGCCAGCCCACCAGGAACGAGATCACCGCCCCGGTCACCAGCTGCCGGGCCGGGGTCGTCTCCGGCTCCTCGTCCGGCCGCGGCCGGTGCCCGAACCGCCAGATGCCGGGGGCCGCCTCCGGGCGCGGGGTACGCAGCCAGTCGAGGAACGCGGCGCCGGCCGGCGCCGCCTCGACGGTGGGTGCGTGGCGAGGGCGTGGTGGGTGGACGGAGTGGGTGTCCGGCTTGCCGTCGGTGTCCATCGGGCCCCCAGGTGCGCTGCGTGACGTCACATGTACCGGGCCTCAATGTAGTGCGCCCGGGCCTGCCGCAGGGCTCCCGCGCGCGCAGCGGTGAGCGCCGGCCGGCCGGCGCCGGACCGTTCGCCGCTTCGGAGCAAATGGGCGCCGGGCTGCTCCACGGTGGCCAGGTCGGGACGGCCCCGGGCCCGCCTACCGTGGACGCATGACCTCCCATGCCTTCTGGATCGCCGGCCGCGAGGCCACCGGCGACGAGACGTTCGACGTCACCAACCCGTACGACGGCCGGACCGTCGGGACCGTCAGCGTCCCCACCGAGGCCCAGGTGGAGGAGGCCGTCGCCGCCGCCCACGCCGTGCGGGACGAGTTCGCCGCCACCCCGGCGCACGTCCGCGCCGCCGCCCTCGACCACGTGGCGCGCCGCCTCACCGAGCGCACCGAGGAGATCGCGCAGCTGATCTCCGCCGAGAACGGCAAGCCGGTCAAGTGGGCCCGCGGCGAGGTCGGCCGCGCGATCTCCGTGTTCCGGCTCGCCGCCGAGGAGGCCCGCCGCTGGAACGCCGGCGAGGCGCAGCGGCTGGACACCGACCAGGGCGGCACCGGCCGTCTCGCCCTGACCCGCCGCGTCCCGCGCGGTGTGGTGCTGGGCATCGCGCCGTTCAACTTCCCGCTCAACCTGAGCGCCCACAAGGTGGCCCCGGCCATCGCCGTCGGCGCGCCCATCATCCTCAAGCCCGCCCCGGCCACCCCGATCTCCTCCCTGGTCCTCGGCGAGATCCTGGCCGAGACCGACCTGCCGGCCGGCTCCTGGTCCGTGCTGACCGTGCCCAACGACCGGATGCCCGCCCTGGTCCAGGACGAGCGCCTGCCGGTCATCTCCTTCACCGGCTCCGGCCCGGTCGGCTGGTCCATCCGCGACAGTGTGCCGCGCAAGCACTGCACCCTCGAGCTCGGCGGCAACGCCGCCGCCGTGGTCCTCCCGGACTGGGCGAGCGAGCAGGACCTGGAGTGGGCGGCCACCCGCATCGCCACCTTCTCCAACTACCAGGGCGGCCAGTCCTGCATCTCGGTGCAGCGCGTGATCGCCGACGCCGCCGTGTACGACCGCCTGGTCCCGCTGATCGTCGAGAAGGTCGAGGCCCAGGTCACCGGTGACCCGGCCGACGACGCCACCGACGTCGGCCCGCTGGTCAGCGAGGACGCCGCCAAGCGCGTCGAGGCATGGGTCGACGAGGCCGTGAAGGCCGGCGCCGAGCTGCTCACCGGCGGCGCCCGCGACGGCGCGAGCTACGCGCCGACCGTGCTGGCCGGCGTGCCCGAGGGCGTCACCCTCTCCTGCGAGGAGGTCTTCGGCCCGGTCCTCACCGTGCAGCGGACCGAGGGAGAGGAGGAGGCCTTCGCCGCGGTCAACGACTCGCCGTACGGCCTCCAGGCGGGCGTCTTCACGCACGACCTGCAGACCGCCTTCCGCGCCCACCGCGCCCTGGAGGTCGGCGGCGTGATCATCGGCGACGTGCCGTCCTACCGGGCCGACCAGATGCCGTACGGCGGCGCCAAGCAGTCCGGCGTGGGCCGTGAGGGCGTGCGCTACGCGATGGACGACTACACCTACGAGCGCGTCCTGGTCATGACCGGGCTCGCGCTGTAGAACCCGTTCGCCCGGGAGTCCGCCCCGAATCACACGAGGGCGGACTCCCGGGCGGCCGGACGGGGGCCACAATGGGGGGATGACTGACAGCCCTGCCCCGCTCGCCGACCCCCATCTGGTCTTCGATCCGTCCGACGGACCGAAGGACGTGGTGATCCTCGGGTCCACCGGGTCGATCGGCACCCAGGCCATCGACCTCGTGCTCCGCAACCCGGACCGCTTCCGGGTGACCGCGCTGTCCGCCGCCGGCGGGCGGGTGGACCTGCTCGCCGAGCAGGCGCACCGGCTGCGGGTGCGGACCGTCGCGGTGGCCAGGGCCGACAAGGCCGCGGAACTGCGCGAGGCGCTGGCCGCGCGTTACGGCGCCGAGCCGCTGCCCGAGATCCTCGCGGGCCCGGACGCCGCCGCCGAGGTCGCCGCCTCCGCGTGCCACACGGTGCTCAACGGCATCACCGGCTCGATCGGCCTGGCCCCCACGCTGGCCGCCCTCGAGGCCGGGCGGACGCTGGCGCTGGCCAACAAGGAATCGCTGATCGTGGGCGGCCCGCTGGTGAAGGCGGTCGCCAAGCCCGGCCAGATCATCCCGGTCGACTCCGAGCACGCCGCGCTCTTCCAGGCGCTGGCCGCCGGCACCCGCGCCGACGTCCGCAAGCTGGTGGTCACCGCCTCCGGCGGGCCGTTCCGCGGACGCACCAAGGCCGAACTCGCGGACGTCACGGTCGAGGACGCGCTGGCGCATCCGACCTGGGCGATGGGCCCCGTGATCACCGTGAACTCCGCGACCCTGGTCAACAAGGGGCTGGAGGTCATCGAGGCGCACCTGCTCTACGACATCCCCTTCGACCGCATCGAGGTCGTGGTCCACCCGCAGTCCTACGTGCACTCCATGGTCGAGTTCACCGACGGTTCCACGCTGGCCCAGGCCACCCCGCCGGACATGGGCGGGCCGATCGCCATCGGCCTCGGCTGGCCCGAGCGCATCCCGGACGCCGCCCCCGCCTTCGACTGGTCGACGGCGTCCACCTGGGAGTTCTTCCCCCTCGACAACGACGCCTTCCCCTCGGTGAACCTCGCCCGGCACGTCGGCGAGCTCGCGGGGACGGCCCCGGCGGTGTTCAATGCGGCCAACGAGGAGTGCGTCGAGGCGTTCCTGGCCGGCCGGCTGCCGTTCACCGCCATCATGGAGACGGTCGTCCGGGTGGTCGAGGAGCACGGCACGCCGAGCGCGGGAACTTCCCTGACGCTGCCGGACGTCCTCGAGGCGGAGACCTGGGCGCGGGCCCGGGCGCGTGAACTGACGAGCGCGGAGGCGCGTGGATGACCACCATCTTGTTGTTCGGGCTCGGCATGGTCATCTTCTTCGTGGGCCTGCTGATCTCGATCGCCTGGCACGAGCTCGGCCACCTGTCGACGGCCAAGCTGTTCGGCATCCGCGTGCCGCAGTACATGGTCGGGTTCGGCCCGACGATCTGGTCGCGGAAGAAGGGCGAGACCGAGTACGGCATCAAGGCGATCCCGCTCGGCGGCTACATCCGCATGATCGGCATGTTCCCGCCCGGCCAGGACGGCCGCATCGAGGCCCGCTCCACCTCGCCGTGGCGCGGCATGATCGAGGACGCCCGCTCGGCCGCCTACGAGGAGATCCGGCCGGGCGACGAGACCCGGATGTTCTACACGCGCACGCCGTGGAAGCGCGTGATCGTGATGTTCGCCGGGCCCTTCATGAACCTGATCCTGGCGGTCGTGCTGTTCTTCGTCTACCTCATGGGCTTCGGCATCCGTGAGGAGACCAACGTGGTCAGCTCGGTGCAGAAGTGCGTGATCGCGGCCAGCGAGAAGCGCGACACCTGCGAGAAGAAGGACCCGGAGGCCCCCGCGGCCGCCGCCGGACTGCGGGCCGGCGACAAGATCCTCTCGGTCGGCGGGGTGAACACCACCGAGTGGAACGACCTCTCCGACGCCATCCGCACCCGGGCGGGCGAGCAGGACGTCCCGATCGTGGTGGACCGCAAGGGCGAGCGGCTCACCCTCGAGGCGGACATCACCACCAACAAGGTGGCCAAGAAGGACGACCGCGGCATGCCGGTGCGCGGCGAGTTCGTGAACGCCGGCTTCCTCGGCTTCAGCCCCGCCAGCGGCGTGTTCCGGCAGGACTTCGGCGACTCGATCGTCTGGATGGGCGACCGGGTCGAGGACGCCGTCGACGGCCTCATCGCCCTCCCGTCCAAGATCCCCGCCCTGTGGGACGCCGCCTTCGGCGACGGACCCCGCGAGGACGACTCGCCGATGGGCGTGATCGGCGCGGCCCGGGTCGGCGGCGAGATCGTCACCCTGGACATCCCGGCCAGCCAGCAGGTGGCGGGCTTCGTCTTCGTGGTGGCCGGGTTCAACCTGTCGCTGTTCCTCTTCAACATGCTGCCGCTGCTCCCGCTGGACGGCGGGCACATCGCGGGAGCGCTCTGGGAGTCCCTGCGGCGCGGCATCGCCCGCGTCTTCCGTCGGCCCGACCCGGGCCCGTTCGACGTCGCCAAGCTGATGCCGGCCGCGTACGTGGTGGCCGCCCTGTTCGTCTGCTTCACCGTGCTGGTCGGCATCGCGGACGTGGTGAACCCGGTCCGCATCTCCTGACCGACGCCCGCCGTCCGGCCGCCCGTATTGATCCTTCGCGTCCGCCGTTGTGCGGATTTGTTCGGAGCGGGCGTGCCGGGGCGGCGGGCGGTGCCGTAATCTCGGATCCCGGAGCCCAACCGGGGCCTGGAGCTTGTTGACCGCTTCGAGCGTGTTCGACTGCCTCGAGCTTGATCACACCATGGGGTTGCACAGCAGATGACTGCGATTTCACTCGGCATGCCGTCCGTTCCGACCAAGGTCGCCGAGCGCCGGAAGAGCCGGCAGATCCAGGTCGGAACGGTGGCGGTGGGCGGTGACGCTCCCGTCTCGGTGCAGTCCATGACCACCACCCGGACCTCCGACATCGGTTCCACGCTCCAGCAGATCGCCGAGCTGACGGCCTCCGGCTGCCAGATCGTGCGCGTGGCGTGCCCCACCCAGGACGACGCCGACGCGCTGTCGGTGATCGCGCGCAAGTCGCAGATCCCCGTCATCGCGGACATCCACTTCCAGCCGAAGTACGTCTTCGCCGCCATCGAGGCGGGCTGCGCCGCCGTGCGCGTCAACCCGGGCAACATCAAGCAGTTCGACGACAAGGTCAAGGAGATCGCGCAGGCCGCCAAGGACCACGGCACGCCGATCCGCATCGGCGTCAACGCCGGTTCCCTCGACCAGCGCCTGCTGAAGAAGTACGGCAAGGCGACGCCCGAGGCCCTGGTCGAGTCCGCGCTGTGGGAGGCGTCCCTCTTCGAGGAGCACGGCTTCCGCGACATCAAGATCTCGGTCAAGCACAACGACCCGGTCGTGATGATCGAGGCCTACCGCCAGCTGGCCGCGCAGTGCGACTACCCCCTGCACCTCGGCGTCACCGAGGCCGGTCCGGCCTTCCAGGGCACCATCAAGTCGGCCGTGGCCTTCGGCGCCCTGCTCTCCCAGGGCATCGGCGACACCATCCGCGTCTCGCTGTCCGCGCCTCCGGTCGAGGAGGTCAAGGTCGGCATCAAGATCCTCGAGTCGCTCAACCTGCGCCAGCGCACCCTGGAGATCGTCTCCTGCCCGTCCTGCGGACGCGCCCAGGTCGACGTCTACAAGCTGGCCGAGGAGGTCACCGCCGGCCTCACGGGCATGGAGGTCCCGCTCCGGGTGGCCGTCATGGGCTGCGTGGTGAACGGTCCGGGCGAGGCCCGCGAGGCCGACCTCGGCGTCGCCTCCGGCAACGGCAAGGGCCAGATCTTCGTCAAGGGCGAGGTCATCAAGACCGTGCCCGAGTCCAAGATCGTGGAGACCCTGATCGAGGAGGCCATGAAGCTGGCCGCGCAGATGGAGGCCGACGGCATCGGCTCCGGCGAGCCCTCCGTCTCCGTCGCCGGCTGACCGCGTCACCGCCCCGCCAGGGGCACCGGGGAGGGATCCGCGGCCCCGCCGACCCGGCGGCACGTCCGCCGGGCGGCAAGTACAGTGGCGGAAACCAGCAGATCGTATGACAAGGCCCTCCCCGTGTTGACGCAGACGACCACCAGGGTTCTCGAACCCGGCGACCTGGACGCGGCGCTCGCGGTTCTCGACCGCGAGCCGGTCGCGAACGCCTTCGTGGCGGCGCGCGTCCGGATCGCGGGGCTGGACCCCTGGCGTCTGGGCGGCGAGATGTGGGGCTGGTACGAGGACGGGATCCTCACCTCGCTCTGCTACGCGGGCGCCAACCTGGTCCCCATCTGCGCCACCACCCGCGCGGTGCGGGCCTTCGCCGACCGCGCCCGGCGCGCCGGGCGCCGCTGCTCCTCCATCGTGGGACCGGCCGGACCCACCGCCGAGCTCTGGCGTCTCCTGGAGCCCCACTGGGGCCCCGCCCGGGACGTCCGCGCCCGCCAGCCGCTGATGGTCACCGACCGCATGCCGGACGACGTGGAGCCCGACCCGAAGGTGCGGCGGATCCGCAAGGACGAGATGGAGACCATCCTCCCGGCCTGCGTCGCCATGTTCACCGAGGAGGTCGGCGTCTCGCCGCTGGCCGGCGACGGCGGGCTCCTCTACCAGGCCCGGGTCGCCGAACTCGTCGCCACCGGACGGTCGTTCGCGCACGTCGACGACGCGGGCAAGGTCGTCTTCAAGGCCGAGATCGGCGCCGCCACCCCGCAGGCCTGCCAGATCCAGGGCGTCTGGGTCGCCCCCGAGTACCGCGGCAAGGGTCACGCGGCGCCCGGCATGGCCGCCGTCCTGCGCTACGCGCTGCGCGACGTCGCCCCGGTGGTCAGCCTCTACGTCAACGACTTCAACGCTCCCGCCCGCGCGACCTACCGCCGCGTCGGCTTCCACGAGACCGGCACCTTCATGAGCGTGCTCTTCTGACCTGGGCGTGCGTTCTCGGCCTGCGTGAGCGTGCCGTTCCGAACCGCCGGGGCGGGCGGACCGAATCCGGGCGGATGCCACCCGGCGGTCAGCGGGTACCCTCCCGGCATGCCGAACTCCCCCTCCGGCCCCGTGATGGTCGCCCCCCTGGATCTGTCGGCCCGGGTCGACGAGGCACTCGCCGTGCAGGCCGAGGCGTTCGGCCTGGGCGAGGACGAGATCATGGTGCGCCGGCAGATCGTCCAGCGACACATGACCATGCCCGGCGCCCGCGCGCTCGGCGCCACCACCCCGGACGGACGGCTCGCCGGCTTCGTCTACGGCATGCCCAACGACCGCTCCCACTGGTGGTCCACCGTGGTCGAGCCCTACCTGCGGGCCCTGGGCAACGACGAGTGGCTGGACGACTCCTTCGTGATCACCGAGCTGCACGTCCACCCGCTCCACCAGAAGCAGGGCATCGGCCGCACGCTGATCACCGCCATCACCGACACCGCCGCCGAGCCGCGCTCGATCCTCTCCGCCATCGACCAGGAGAGCCCCGCCCGCCGCCTGTACCGCACCCTCGGCTACACCGACCTGGCCCGCCGCGTGCACTTCCCCAGCGCCGCCGTGCCCTACGCCGTGATGGGCGCGCCGCTCCCGCTGCCCCGGGGCTGACGGGGACGGCCGGGGCGCCCGGCGGCGCGGAGGAACCGGGGCGCCCGGCGGCGCGGAGGAAGGGGCCGAACGCCCGTCGGGGGGCAAACCGATTTCCGCCGTCGCGGGCCGCCCGGCTAACCTCGGGGCCATCATCCTTACGCAGCAGGAGTTGTAGAACATGGCCCAGGTCCAGCGCATGTCCCGGTTGATGGCGAAGACCCTGCGCGACGACCCGGCCGACGCCGAGGTGCTCAGCCACAAGCTGCTCGTCCGCGCCGGCTACGTCCGCCGCACCGCCGCCGGCGTCTGGTCCTGGCTGCCGCTCGGCAGGAAAGTCCTGGCCAACGTCGAGCGGATCGTCCGCGAGGAGATGGACGCCATCGGCGGCCAGGAAGTGCTGCTGCCCGCCCTGCTGCCGCGCGAGCCCTACGACGCCACCGGCCGCTGGGACGAGTACGGCCAGGAGCTGTTCCGCCTCAAGGACCGCAAGGGCGCCGACTACCTGCTCGGCCCCACCCACGAGGAGATCTTCACCCTCCTGGTGAAGGACCAGGCGTCCTCCTACAAGGACCTGCCGGTCATCCTCTACCAGATCCAGAACAAGTTCCGCGACGAGGCCCGCCCCCGGGCCGGCGTGCTGCGCGGGCGCGAGTTCTGCATGAAGGACTCCTACTCCTTCGACACCGAGGACGAGGGCCTGGCCCAGTCCTACGCCCTGCACCGCGAGGCGTACCGGAAGATCTTCGCCCGGCTCGGCCTCGACTACCGCATCTGCGCCGCCACGGCCGGCGCGATGGGCGGCTCGAAGTCGGAGGAGTTCCTGGCCCCGGCCGAGGCCGGCGAGGACACCTTCGCCGACTGCCCGAACTGCGACTTCGCCGCCAACACCGAGGCGGTCTCCTACGAGCTCAAGCCGGTCGACGGCTCCGCGGTGCCCGCCCTCGAGGAGATCCCCACCCCGAACACCCCGACCATCGAGACGCTGGCCGCCTCGCTGGGCGTGCCCGCCTCCGCCACGCTGAAGAACCTGCTGGTCAAGGTCGGCGGCGAGATCGTCGCCGTGGGCGTTCCGGGCGACCGCGAGGTCGACCTCGGCAAGGTCGAGGCGCACTTCGCGCCCGCCACGGTCGAGCTGGTCACCGCCGAGGACTTCACCGGCCGCGAGGACCTGGTCCGCGGCTACGTCGGCCCGCAGGGTCTGGAGAAGGTCACCTACATCGCCGACCCGCGGGTCGCGCCCGGCACCTCGTGGATCACCGGCGCCAACAAGGACCAGACCCACGCGAAGAACGTCGTCGCCGGCCGCGACTTCGAGGTCGACGCGTACGTGGACGTCGTGGTGGTCCAGGAGGGCGACCCCTGCCCGAACTGCGGCACCGGCCTCAAGCTGGACCGCGCCATCGAGATCGGCCACATCTTCCAGCTGGGCCGCAAGTACACCGACGCGCTGAAGCTGGACGTGCTCGGCCAGAACGGCAAGCCGGTCCGCGTCACCATGGGCTCCTACGGCGTCGGCGTGACGCGTGCGGTGGCCGCGCTGGCCGAGCAGACCGCCGACGACAAGGGCCTGTGCTGGCCGGCCGAAGTCGCCCCGGCGGACGTCCACGTGGTCGCCGCCGGCAAGGCCGCGCAGACGGAACTGGCGCTGGAGGTCTCCGAGCAGCTCGCCGCGAAGGGCGTCCGGGTGCTGGTGGACGACCGTGCGGGCGTGTCGCCGGGCGTGAAGTTCACGGACGCGGAGCTGATCGGCGTGCCGAAGATCCTGGTCGCCGGTCGTCGCACCGCCGAGGGCGTCGTCGAGCTGAAGGACCGCCGCACGGGCGAGCGCGAGGAACTCCCCGTCGCCGAAGCGATCGCCCGCCTCACGGC
>NZ_JBRIOU010000004.1:49779-52404 GCF_053474865.1 Streptomyces sp. CO7 | reverse complement strand
GTCCTCGGCTGGGTGGCAGGGGCCTGTGGCGGCGGGCGGGCGGTTCGCACTTCTGCCTGTTCCGGCCGGGCGTCGGCGGTCGGACGGGTTCGCGCGGATCCGCGCCCGGCGCGTGACGGCCCGTCACGCCGTCAACTCCGGTCGGCACAGGTGTGATCACCGTACCCGTGTCCGAGTCCCGCACGGGCGACCGGTGCCGCGCCACGGCGGACGGGACACCCGGTGGACGGCAACACCCTCCGCGACCGGATACCCTTTGACCTGACACGCGACCAATCCCACAACAGCACACGCGGCCGAGGAGTCACCCGGATGAGCACCACCCAGAGCGAGAGGCTGCGAGAGCTGCTGGAACCGCTCGTCACCTCCCAGGGGCTCGACCTCGAGGAGATCGAGGTGGAGTCCGTCGGCCGCCGGCGGGTGCTGCGCGTGACCGTCGACTCGGACACGGGCGCCGACCTCGACCAGATCGCCGATGTGAGCCGCGCGCTCTCGGCGAAGCTCGACGAGACGGACGCGATGGGCGACGGCGAGTACAACCTCGAGGTCGGCACGCCGGGCGCGGAGCGCGCCCTCACGGAGCACCGGCACTACGTCCGCGCCACGGGCCGGCTGGTCAGGTTCCAGCTCGCCGACGGCGAGGAGCTGGTCGCGCGGATCCTGGGCGTCGACGACGAGGGACTCGACCTCGAGGTCCCGGGGGTCAAGGGCCGCAAGGCCACCACACGCAGGCTCGCCTTCCAGGACGTCGCCAAGGCGCGTGTCCAGGTCGAGTTCGGCCGCAAGAACAAGAATGACGAGGAGGCGTAGCCGTGGACATCGACATGAGCGCCCTGCGGGGCTTGGTGCGGGAGAAGGAGATCTCCTTCGACCTGCTGGTCGAGGCGATCGAGTCGGCCCTCCTCATCGCCTACCACCGGACCGAGGGAAGCCGCCGTCGCGCGCGCGTCGTGCTCGACCGGGAGACCGGTCACGTGACCGTGTGGGCGAAGGAGGACCCGGACGAGCTCGAGGAGGGGCAGGAGCCCCGCGAGTTCGACCACACCCCGTCCGACTTCGGCCGGATCGCCGCGACCACCGCCAAGCAGGTCATCCTGCAGCGGCTGCGCGACGCCGAGGACGACGCGACGCTCGGCGAGTACGCGGGCCGTGAGGGCGACATCGTCACCGGTGTCGTCCAGCAGGGCCGCGACCCGAAGAACGTCCTGGTGGACATCGGCAAGCTCGAGGCCATCCTGCCGGTGCAGGAGCAGGTGCCCGGCGAGGACTACAAGCACGGCACGCGGCTGCGGTCGTACGTCGTCCGGGTCGCCCGCGGCGTCCGCGGTCCCTCGGTCACGCTCTCGCGCACCCACCCGAACCTGGTGAAGAAGCTGTTCGCCCTGGAGGTCCCGGAGATCGCCGACGGCAGCGTCGAGATCACCGCGATCGCCCGTGAGGCCGGCCACCGCAGCAAGATCGCCGTGCGTTCGATGCGCAGCGGCCTGAACGCCAAGGGCGCCTGCATCGGCCCGATGGGCGCCCGGGTGCGCAACGTGATGAACGAGCTCAACGGCGAGAAGATCGACATCGTCGACTGGTCGGACGACCCGGCGGAGATGGTGGCCAACGCGCTGTCCCCCGCCCGGGTGAACAAGGTGGAGGTCGTCGACCTCGCCGCGCGCTCCGCCCGGGTGACGGTGCCCGACTACCAGCTGTCGCTGGCGATCGGCAAGGAGGGGCAGAACGCCCGTCTCGCCGCCCGCCTCACCGGCTGGCGGATCGACATCCGCCCGGACACCGAGCAGGACGGCCAGCAGGCCTGACCGCAGGGCCTCGCCCCACCCCCGGATCGCGGTGTGACCTGCGGCACGGAATGTTTGAGCCGTGTCAACGGTTGACATCAGGACAGAGACGACCGTGCGACGTCCGCCCACTCGGGCCGACGTCGGTGCGGGGAGGTAGACTTAGCTGTGTCTGGCCGGACGCTTACCCGCGTGTGCCCCGAGTACGGCCCTGAACGCACGTGCGTGGGGTGCAGGGAGCGGGCGGCCAAGACCGAGCTGCTGCGCATCGTGGCGGTCGAGGGCGAATGCGTCCCCGATCATCGCGGTACGCTGCCGGGCCGGGGTGCTTATCTGCACCCCGCCGTGGTCTGTCTCGACCAGGCGGTCCGCCGCAAGGCGTTCCCCCGGGCGTTCCGCGCCCAGGGGTCGCTCGACACGGCGGCGTTGCGCCGGCACGTCGAGCAGACCGTCGTCGCCGATTCGGCGGCACCGTAAGAAGCGTCGCGCGGAGCAGCCGCGCGGCCCAGGTACCTCGCGAGTTCTGAAAGCAGGTCGAGATTGCGATGAGCACTCGATGAGTACGCGATGAGTACGCCCATGAAGTAGCGACGGTCCGGCTTCCAACCCGGACCTCAAAGGAGCGAAGTGGCTAAGGTCCGGGTATACGAACTCGCAAAGGAGTTCGGAGTTGAGAGCAAGGTCGTCGTGGCCAAGCTCCAGGAACTCGGTGAATTCGTCCGATCGGCGTCCTCGACGATCGAGGCGCCCGTTGTGCGCAAGTTGACTGACGCCTTCCAGCAGGGTGGCGGTGGCGGCAAGTCCGCCCCGAAGCCCGGCGCGAAGAAGGCCGCCCCCAAGC
>NZ_JBRIOU010000004.1:49250-49679 GCF_053474865.1 Streptomyces sp. CO7 | reverse complement strand
GTCCGGGCCAGGGCCAGGGTCAGGGCGGTCAGGGTGGCGGCCGTCCCGGCCAGGCTCCCCGTCCCGGTGGTCAGGCCCCCCGTCCGGGTGGCCAGGCTCCGCGTCCGGGCGCCCGTCCGGCCGGTCCGGGCCAGGGCCAGGGTCAGGGCGGTCAGGGTGGCGGCCGTCCCGGCCAGGCTCCCCGTCCCGGTGGTCAGGCCCCCCGTCCGGGTGGCCAGGCTCCGCGTCCGGGCGCCCGTCCGGCCGGTCCCCGTCCGGGCAACAACCCCTTCACCTCCGGCGGCAACGCCGGCATGGCGCGTCCGCAGGCTCCCCGCCCGCAGGGCGCCCGTCCGCAGGGCCCCGGCGGCGCTCCCGGCGCCGGCCCGCGTCCGCAGGCTCCCGGCCAGGGCGGCGGTCCCCGTCCCCAGGCTCCGGGCGGCTCGCGTC
>NZ_JBRIOU010000004.1:44106-49150 GCF_053474865.1 Streptomyces sp. CO7 | reverse complement strand
CCCCGTCCCCAGGGCGGTCCCCGTCCCGGCGGCGGCCCCGGCGGCCCGCGTCCCAACCCCGGCATGATGCCGCAGCGTCCCGCTGCCGGCAGCCCGCGTCCCGGCGGCGGCCCCGGCGGCCGTGGTCCGGCCGGCGCAGGTCGTCCCGGCGGCGGCGGTCGTCCGGGCGGCGGCGGCTTCGCCGGCCGTCCGGCCGGTCCCGGCGGCGGCGGTCGTCCCGGTGGCGGCGGCGGCTTCGCCGGTCGTCCCGGCGGCGGCGGTCCCGGTGGCGGTGGCGGCGGCTTCGGCGGTCGTCCCGGCTTCGGCGGTCGTCCCGGCGGCCCCGGTGCCCGTGGCGGCACGCAGGGCGCCTTCGGCCGTCCCGGCGGTCCGGCGCGTCGTGGCCGCAAGTCGAAGCGGCAGCGCCGTCAGGAGTACGAGGCCATGCAGGCCCCGTCGGTCGGCGGCGTGATGCTGCCTCGCGGCAAGGGCGAGACCGTTCGCCTGTCGCGCGGTGCGTCGCTCACCGACTTCGCGGAGAAGATCAACGCCAACCCGGCGTCGCTCGTCGCGGTCATGCTGAACCTCGGCGAGATGGTCACCGCGACGCAGTCCGTCTCCGACGAGACGCTGCAGCTCCTCGCGGGCGAGATGAACTACACCGTTCAGATCGTCTCCCCCGAGGAGGAGGACCGCGAGCTGCTCGAGTCCTTCGACCTCGAGTGGGGCGAGGACGAGGGCGAGGAGGACGACCTGGTCGTCCGTCCCCCGGTCGTCACGGTCATGGGTCACGTCGACCACGGAAAGACCCGACTGCTCGACGCGATCCGCAAGACCAACGTCATCGCGGGCGAGGCCGGCGGCATCACCCAGCACATCGGTGCCTACCAGGTCGCGACCGAGGTCAACGACGAAGAGCGCCGCATCACCTTCATCGACACCCCGGGTCACGAGGCGTTCACCGCCATGCGTGCCCGTGGTGCCCGCTCCACCGACATCGCGATCCTGGTCGTCGCGGCCAACGACGGCGTCATGCCGCAGACGGTCGAGGCGCTGAACCACGCCAAGGCGGCCGACGTACCGATCGTGGTCGCGGTCAACAAGATCGACGTCGAGGGCGCGGACCCGACCAAGGTGCGCGGTCAGCTGACCGAGTACGGCCTGGTGGCCGAGGAGTACGGCGGCGACACCATGTTCGTCGACATCTCCGCCAAGCAGGGCCTGCACATCGACAGCCTGCTCGAGGCGGTCGTCCTGACCGCCGACGCCTCGCTCGACCTGCGTGCCAACCCCACGCAGGACGCGCAGGGCATCGCGATCGAGTCCCGTCTGGACAAGGGCCGCGGCGCCGTCGCGACCGTCCTGGTCCAGCGCGGCACGCTGCGCGTGGGCGACACGATGGTCGTGGGCGACGCCTACGGCCGCGTGCGGGCGATGCTCGACGACAGCGGCGCCAACGTGGCCGAGGCGGGTCCCTCGACCCCGGTCCAGGTGCTCGGTCTGACCAACGTCCCGGGTGCCGGCGACAACTTCATCGTGGTGGACGAGGACCGTACGGCCCGTCAGATCGCGGAGAAGCGCGCCGCCCGCGAGCGGAACGCGGCGTTCGCCAAGCGCACGCGCCGTGTCTCCCTCGAGGACCTGGACAAGGTGCTCAAGGCCGGCGAGATCCAGCAGCTCAACCTCATCATCAAGGGTGACGCGTCCGGTTCGGTGGAGGCTCTCGAGTCCTCGCTGCTCCAGCTGGACGTCGGCGAAGAGGTCGACATCCGGATCCTGCACCGCGGCGTCGGTGCGGTCACGGAGTCCGACATCGACCTGGCGATGGGCTCCGACGCCATCGTGATCGGCTTCAACGTGCGCGCCGCGGGGCGTGCCGCGCAGATGGCCGAGCGCGAGGGCGTGGACGTCCGGTACTACTCGGTCATCTACCAGGCGATCGAGGAGATCGAGGCGGCCCTCAAGGGCATGCTCAAGCCGGAGTACGAGGAGGTCGAGCTCGGCACCGCGGAGATCCGCGAGGTCTTCCGCTCGTCCAAGCTCGGCAACATCGCCGGTGTGCTCATCCGCTCCGGCGAGGTCAAGCGGAACACCAAGGCCCGGCTCCTTCGCGACGGCAAGGTCGTCGCGGAGAACCTCAACATCGAGGGCCTGCGTCGCTTCAAGGACGACGTCACCGAGATCCGCGAAGGCTACGAGGGTGGTATCAACCTCGGAAACTTCAACGACATCAAGGTCGACGACGTCATCGCGACGTACGAGATGCGCGAGAAGCCGCGCTCGTAAGGGAACGGCTCACGGTGGCCGGCGGTACCTCGGTACCGCCGGCCACCGGCGTGTCGGCGGCGTTCCGGGGCACTCCCGGGGCGCCGCCGGGGCGCGGTAAATATTCGTCGGCGGAACCGCGAACCGGGGTACGGTTCAAGGAGCCACCGATCCCGGACCGGCGGGTCATCCGGAAACACCATGTACGTAGGGACTCTGTCCTTCGACATCCTCCTCGGCGACGTACGCTCGCTGAAGGAGAAGCGCTCCGTCGTCCGCCCCATCGTCGCCGACCTGCAACGCAAGTTCTCGGTCAGCGCCGCGGAGGTGGAGCACCTGGACCTCTACCGCAGGGCCGGCATCGGGCTTGCGGTGGTCTCCGGGGACGCGACGCACGTGGCCGACATACTGGACCGCTGCGAGCGCATGGTCGCCGGCCGTCCGGAGGTGGAGCTGCTGTCCGTCAGGCGGCGGTTCCACGGCGACGACGACTGATCCACACAGGCACGCTGTTGCACGCAACGCTGTAACACGAAGAGATACGGAACGGGAGACGGACCAGTGGCCGACAACGCGCGGGCGAAGAGGCTGGCGGACCTCATCCGAGAGGTGGTGGCCCAGAAGCTGCAGCGTGGGATCAAGGACCCGCGGCTCGGCTCGCACGTCACCATCACGGACACCCGGGTGACCGGGGACCTTCGGGAGGCGACCGTCTTCTACACGGTGTACGGCGACGACGAGGAGCGCAAGGCCGCCGCGGCCGGGCTGGAGAGCGCCAAGGGCATTCTGCGCTCCGAGGTCGGCCGTGCCGCCGGGGTGAAGTTCACCCCCACCCTCACCTTCGTCGCCGACGCCCTCCCGGACACCGCCCGGACCATCGAGGACCTCCTCGACAAGGCCCGGCAGTCCGACGCCAAGGTGCGCGAGGCGTCCGCGGGAGCCGGCTACGCCGGCGAGGCGGACCCGTACCGCAAGCCGGGCGAGGACGACGAGGCCGGGACGGACGACACCGCCGAATGACGCAGCACACCCCCACGCCCGACGGCCTTGTCATCGTCGACAAGCCGTCGGGCTTCACCTCGCACGACGTGGTCGCCAAGATGCGCGGGATCGCCAGGACCCGCCGCGTGGGCCACGCCGGCACGCTCGACCCGATGGCGACCGGCGTGCTGGTCCTGGGCGTCGAGCGGGCCACCAAGCTTCTCGGGCACCTGGCGCTCACCGAGAAGGAGTACCTCGGCACCGTCCGGCTCGGCCAGACCACGGTCACCGACGACGCCGAGGGCGAGCTCACCGCGTCCGCCGACGCCTCCGGGGTGACCCGCGAGGCGATCGACAAGGGCGTCGCGGAGCTGACCGGCCGCATCATGCAGGTGCCGTCCAAGGTCAGCGCCATCAAGATCAACGGCGTGCGGTCCTACAAACGCGCCCGGGAGGGCGAGGAGTTCGACATCCCGGCCCGCCCGGTGACGGTCTCGTCGTTCGTGGTCCACGACGTCCGCGAGGCGGTCGCCGAGGACGGCACCCCGGTGATCGACCTGGTCGTCTCCGTGGTCTGCTCCTCCGGCACCTACATCCGGGCGCTCGCCCGCGACCTCGGCGCGGGCCTGGGCGTCGGCGGTCACCTGACCGCGCTGCGGCGCACCCGGGTCGGGCCGTACAAGATCGACACGGCACGCACGCTGGACCAGCTCCAGAAGGAGCTGGCCGTCATGCCGGTCGCCGAGGCCGCCACCGCCGCGTTCCCCCGCTGGGACGTCGACGCCCGGCGTGCCCGGCTGCTGCTCAACGGCGTGCGGCTGGAGATGCCCGACGAGTACGCGGACGGCGGCCCGGTCGCGGTCTTCGGGCCCGAGGGCGTCCTGCTGGCCCTCGTCGAGCCGCTGAAGGGCAAGGCCAAGAGCCTGGCCGTCTTCGGCTGACCCTCCCCGGGCACGGCTCCCGGAGGGCTCCGGGGGCTCCGGGTACTTCGCTGACGCCTTCGCGCCTGCGCACCCGTGGCGGAGTCCCCGCGTTCGGCTTGTCTGGGCGAGGGCCTCCGCCCGGGCTTCCGCCGGGTCCTTGTGCCTGTGCGATCCGCGCCGCGGTCCCGGTGTCTGCTCCTCCCGCCGGAGTTCATGTCCGGGTGCCGACGCTGGTGCCCTCGCGGGGGAGTCCCTTCGGGGTCGGCTGTGCGGGCATGGCCCGCGGCGCAGCCCGGGCGTCTCCCTTGCGAAGGCTTCTCCGCGTCGCCCGGTGGGGTCGGTGGCCCGGCGTCGTTCGCCCTCCGCACCAGCGACATCGCGTCGGCGGTGCCCCGGGGCCGAGACCGTGGCCGTCCGGCACGTCGCGCGCCGCAGTCTCCTGGTCGGCTCCCCGGCTTAGGGGTCCGCGCACTGTTCGGCAGCGCCGGAACCTTCGGGCCGTCGGCTCTGCCACGTGGGCGCCCTCCGTGCCGGCTCTGTTGTGCGGGCGGCCGGGCGGCGGGCAGCTCGCCCTTCGGCAGCGGCGCCGACTCGGCGGCCAGCAGCCCGGCGCGTTCGGCTCCGGCCCCGTCGCCGCGCTGCCGGTCTCCGGCGGCGGGGCGATCAGCGCCCAGCCTCCGTGCCGGCCCACCTGTCCCGGGATTCCGCGCGCCGGGGTCGGCGCGCCGGTTCGTCCATCCCACCCTGGAGCCCTCACGGCGGCCGCCTCCACACGGACGTTCCCGTGCCGGCTCCCGCGCGGGCGTCTCCGGGCAGGCTCTGCCCGGGCGACTCCGCGCGGGCGTCCCAGGGGCTGCTGCGCGGCGGGGCGGGGGGGGCGGCCCGGCGGGCCGGGC
>NZ_JBRIOU010000004.1:40499-44006 GCF_053474865.1 Streptomyces sp. CO7 | reverse complement strand
ACCGTGGAGCGGCGGCGGCACGGGGTCGCTGCGCCGCTCCACGGGTTTCCCCCCTCGGTTCCCCCGGGGGAACCTCTTTCCATCCCGTACGCCGTATTCACCCGTCCGGACGGGCGCTCGGAGTGAACGGAGGGAGTGGAAGGGGGCGCGTTTTCCCGCTCGACCGCCCGCTGATCATGTGAGCCCTACCGTCGGAGCCGGAACGGCACGGCGGCGGGGAGGACGGGGCATGGCGGGAGCGCACGCGGGGACGGAGGACGTCCGGCGGCGGAGCGACGGCGGACACGCCGTACCCGAGGCCGCCCTCATCACCCTGCGCGACCCCACCGGACGCCGGCGCGGCACCGGATTCGCCGCCGACCACCACGGCACCGTGGTCACCGCCCACGAGGTGGTGGAAGGCCTGCCGCGCCTGCTCGTCGAGGCGGGCGGACGGACCGTCGCCACCGCGGAGGGCGCCGTCATCCCGCTGCCCGCCCTCGGCCTGGCCCTGGTGCGGGCCGAGGGGCTGGAGGCGGCACCGCTGCCGATCTCCCCGCGCGCCGCCGTCGGCCCCGGCGCCTACGTCCGGATCGTCGCCGCGGGCCTGCGGGAGGCCCGGGTGCTCGGCGTGGCCCACGCCGTCCACCGCGACCACGTCCTGCCCGACGTGCTGGAACTCGCCATCGGCACCGCCGGCCGCGAGGCGCTGCGGCCCGGCGGCGGGGCCGCCGGCGGACCGGTGCTGGACACGGTCACCGGCGCGGTGCTCGGAGTCGTCGCCACCGACCTGCGGTCCTGCCCGCCGGGCAGTGCCCGGGACGCCGCCGACGACCCGGACCTGCTCGGCGGCCACCGGGCGGCCGGGTACGCACTGCCGCTGAGACCCGCCGCGGGCCCGCTCGCCGACCTGCTCGCCCGCAACGCCGCCACCGTCCCCGCCTACGGCCCCGACCTCAACCTGGCCGCGCTCGTCGAACTCACGGCCACCTCGGTCGCCTCGGACGGACCGGTCCGGGGGCCGGTGGAACCCGTACCGAGACAGGCCCTGGAGCGCGAGTTCGCCGCCTTCGGGCGGGGCGCGGCGACCGTGCTCGGACTGGTCGGCCCGCCCGGCAGCGGCCGGACCACCGCCCTCGCCGAGCTCGCCGCCCGCCGGCACCGCGCCGCCGACGCCGCGGCACCCACCCTCTGGCTGCGCGGCGCGGACCTCCACGACGGCGACACCTCGGTTGCCGACGCCGCACGCCGCGCCCTCGACCGGTCCGCCCGGATCGCCGCCGCCGCCCGTTTCCCCCCGCGGGCCGCGGCCGCGGCCGGCGAGGCGGGTGAGGGCCGGCCCGACACGTCCTGGCTCGGCGACCTCTCGCCCGAACGGGTGGCGCACATCGCCCGGGAGGCCGGGCGCCCGCTGCTGATCGTCCTGGACGGGCCCGAGGAGATGTCGCCGCTGCTCGCCCACCGGCTGCCCGCCTGGACCGAAGGCACCGCCGACTGGCTCCTGGCCGCCGGTGCCCGGATGGCCGTCGGCTGCCGCGCCGAGTACTGGGAACGGGCCGGCGCCGAGTTCCCGCCCGAGCTGCTCCACACCCCCGCCGCCGACGCACTGCGCACCGGCACCCTGCCGCCCTGCGTACGCCTCGGCGACCTCACCGCCGAGGAGGCCCGCCTGGCCCGCGAGCGGTTCCGCATCCCCGACGGCGTACTCCGCGGAACCGACGCCCGCCACCCGCTCACCCTCCGGCTGCTCGCCGCCGTGCGCACCGCGCTGCCCGACGCCGAGGACCGCCCCCTCAGCCGGCACGAGGTGTTCTCCGCCCACCTCGACCTCACCTGCCTGCGCGTCGCGGTGCGCCTCGCCGCCGCCGGAGGACAGCGCGGGACGGCCATCCGCCGGCTGGCCGCCACGGTCGCCGGACAGGTCCACGAGGCGGCCCGCCGCAGCCTCGGCCCCGGCCAGGGCGAGCTCGACCGGGCGTCCTTCGAGGCCGTCTTCCCCTGGCGTCCCGCCCCCGCCCGGCTCGGCGGCGGGACCGGCTGGGCCCGTGCCGTCCTCACCGAAGGCCTGCTGGTCCCCGCCGGCGCCGGCTACCGGTTCGCCGACGAGGAGTTCGCCGACTGGCTCCAAGGGCTCCACCTCGACATCGACGAGGCGCTGCGCGCCCTGGTCCTGCGCCGCCGCACCGGGGAGGAGGCCGGCCACCCCCTGCCGGTGCCGCGCCACCGCATCGGCCCCGTCGTCCAGGCCCTCCTGCACCTCGGCCGCGACCGCGGCACCGCCGAACTGGGCCGCCGCCTGACCGCGCTGGCCGCCGCGACGGAGACCTCGGCCGACCCCTGGTGGGCCGCCCGGCTGCTGTCCGGCACCCTCCTCGGCCTCCCCGACGCCTCCCCGTACACCTCGCTGCTGCGCCTGCTCGCCGACCGGATCGCCGCCCGCCAGCGGGAGGGGCAGCCCGCCCCGGAGGAGTTCGGCCCCGACTTCTGGGCCGCCGTGCCGCTGGACGCCGGGGAACGCTTCGGGCTGCTGCACCGCCTGGTGGTCACCGCTCCGGCGGGCACCGGCGGCCGCTGGCTCGAGGCGGTCGCACGGCTGCTCTCCGAGGACCCCGCCGCCGCCCAGCGGCAGCTCACCCACTGGTTCGACGACGACCGTACGCTGCCCGCCGCCCCGCACGCCACGGTCGCCGTGGCCGCCCAGGCGCTGCTCTACGCCCACCGCCACCGGGGGCTCGACGACCTCGCCGAGGCGCTGGTGGACTGCGCCCACCCCAAGGCCGCGGAACTGCTCACGGTGCTCGCGGAGGAGGAGCCCTCCGCGCTCTGCCGCGCCGTCGACCGCTGGGCCCACGACCATCGGACGGCCCGCCGGAGCGCCGCGGTCACCTACGGCCGCCTCACCGCCCGGCACGTGCGCTCGGACGCCGACCGCGACCTGCTGCGCCACGCGGCGCTGGCCCTGCTCGCCCGGCCCGAGGACGCCGCCCTGCACGGCGGGGCGCTGGCCGTGCTGGTCCGCGACCCGCGGACCCGGGCCCGTCATCTCCCGGACGCCCTGCGGCGCTTCGTCGCCGGGGATCCGCAGGTGCCCGCCGAGGCGCTGGTGCCCGCCCTGACCACCCATCCGGAGCCGGTCCTGGACGCCTTCCGGGACCGGCTGCGGCAGCCGGGCGGCGGTGAGGCGCTGGACGCCCTCGCCGAGGTGACCGCGCCCGCCCTGGCGCGCAGAATCTCCGCCCTGATCCGCGAGGCGGTGGCGAGCTGCGGCCCGGCGCGCGGGGCGACCGCCGTCGCCGCCGCGGTCGCCGGGTACGTGGACCGGCGGCTCGACCACGGACCGACCGTGCGGGCGGTGCTGCTGCCACTGGTCACCGGGCTCATCGCGGACGGCCCGCCGCCGGTCCGCGCCGCGCTGGCCGCCGTGCTGGCCCGGCCGGGGACACCCGCGTCACGGCCGCTGCGGCAGGAGCTGCTGGCCCGGCTGCTCGCCGACGAGGAGGACCCGGGACGGGGCGGGACGGTCACGCC
>NZ_JBRIOU010000004.1:37316-40399 GCF_053474865.1 Streptomyces sp. CO7 | reverse complement strand
GGGCGCGGCGCGGGGCGGGCGGGGGCGCCGGACGTCCGGCTCAAGATCACCCGGCGGCGTCGATCACCCATGCCGATGCCGGTGCGCCGACCACGGCATGGCACTCTTGGAGCTGCATCACAGGCACACACGGACACGGGTTCGACGAGGAGCGGTCACAGTGCAGCGCTGGCGTGGCTTGGAGGACATCCCCCAGGACTGGGGGCGCAGCGTCGTCACCATCGGCTCCTACGACGGGGTGCACCGCGGACATCAGCTGATCATCCGGCACACCGTGGAGCGCGCGCGGGCCCTCGGCGTCCCCTCCGTGCTCGTCACCTTCGACCCGCACCCCAGCGAGGTGGTCCGCCCCGGCAGCCACCCGCCGCTGCTCGCCCCGCACGCGCGGCGCGCCGAGCTGGCGGCCGAGCTGGGCGTGGACGCGGTGCTCGTGCTGCCGTTCACCAAGGAGTTCTCCAAGCTCTCGCCCGCGGAGTTCGTGGTGAAGGTCCTGGTCGACAAGCTGCACGCGCGCGCCGTCGTCGAGGGCCCCAACTTCCGCTTCGGTCACCGGGCCGCGGGCGACGTGGCGTTCCTGGCCGACCAGGGGCGGACCTACGACTTCGAGGTCGACGTCATCGACCTGCAGGTCAGGGGCGAGGCGGGCGGCGGCGAGCCGTTCTCCTCCACCCTCACCCGCCGCCTGGTCGCCGCCGGCGACGTGGAGGGCGCCCGGGAGATCCTGGGCCGCCCGCACCGCGTCGAGGGCGTCGTGGTCCGCGGTGCGCAGCGCGGCCGCGAGATGGGCTTCCCCACGGCGAACATCGACACCCTGCCGTTCAGCGCGATCCCGGCCGACGGCGTGTACGCCGGCTGGCTGAACGTGGCGGGGGAGTCGATGCCGGCCGCGGTCTCCGTCGGCACCAACCCCCAGTTCGACGGCACCAAGCGCACCGTCGAGGCCTACGCGATCGACCGCGTGGGGCTCGACCTGTACGACCTCGACGCGTCCGTCGACTTCCTCGCCTTCGTCCGCGGCCAGGCCAAGTTCGCCACCCTGGACGACCTGCTGGACGCCATGGCCCGCGACGTCCAGCGCTGCCGCGACCTCATCGCCGAGGCCTGAGACCCGGGGGACGCCCGCACCCGCACAGCCGCGGGCGCGGGGCCCGGCCGGAGCCTCACTGCGCGGGCGGCGGCCCCGGCGGCTGCTGCGGGTACCCGGGATGGCCCTGCGGCGGCTGCTGCTGGGGCGGCTGGGGCGGCGGCACCTGCCCGTACTGCCCCGGCTGCTGAGGGGGAACCTGCCCGTACGGTCCCGGCTGCTGCGGCGCCTGCTGGGGCGGAACCTGGCCGTACCCGCCGGCGCCCGGCGCGGCCGGATACCCGTACTGTCCCGGCATCGGCGGCGCGGCCACCGGCGGCGGATTCCCGTCCGAGGTCCACAGACCCTGCGCCTGCTGGTGCCGCACGAAGTCCTCGGCCACCAGCGCCGCCAGGTTGAAGTACGCCTCCCGCACCTTCGGCCGCATCATGTCGAGGTCGACCTCCGCGCCCGCCGCCAGGTGCTCGTCGAACGGCACCACCACGACCGACCGGCAGCGGGTCTCGAAGTGGCTGACGATGTCCTCCACCTTGATCATCTTGCCGGTCTCCCGGACACCCGAGATCACTGTCAGCGAGCGCTGCACCAGCTCGGCGTAGCCGTGCGCGGAGAGCCAGTCCAGCGTGGTGCTGGCACTGCTCGCGCCGTCCACCGACGGCGTGGAGATGATGATCAGCTGGTCGGCCAGGTCCAGCACGCCCCGCATGGCGCTGTACAGCAGACCCGTGCCGGAGTCGGTGAGGATGATCGGGTACTGGCGGCCCAGGACATCGATGGCCCGCCGGTAGTCCTCGTCGTTGAAGGTGGTGGAGACCGCGGGGTCCACGTCGTTGGCGATGATCTCCAGCCCGGAGGGCGCCTGCGAGGTGAACCGGCGGATGTCCATGTAGGAGTTGAGGTACGGGATCGCCTGGACCAGGTCGCGGATGGTCGCCCCGGTCTCCCGCCGGACCCTCCGTCCGAGCGTTCCGGCGTCCGGGTTGGCGTCGATCGCGAGGATCTTGTCCTGCCGCTCGGTGGCGAGCGTCGCGCCCAGCGCCGTGGTGGTGGTCGTCTTGCCGACGCCGCCCTTGAGGCTGATCACCGCGATCCGGTAGCAGGAGAGCACCGGCGTGCGGATCAGCTGCAGCTTGCGCTGCCGCTCGGCCTCCTCCTTCTTGCCGCCGATGCGGAAACGCGAGCCGGCGGCCGCCGGGCGGGCGCTCTTGGCCCGCTGCCGCTTGTTGTTGAGCAGCCGGTCGGACGACAGCTCCACCGCGGCCTGGTAACCCAGCGGCGCTGCACCGGGGTTCACCGGCTGCCGCTGGTCGTGCTGCACCGGCTGCGGCCACGCGGCCCCGGGGGTACGCGGGTCCACCGGCGGAGCGGGCGGCTGCGCCGGGCCCTCCTGGGGGAAACCGTAACCGGGCTGGGCGGTACCGGAGTTGGGGTCGCCCGGCTGCTGCGGGACGCCCGGCTGCTGCGGCTGGGGCTGCGCCTGCTGCGGCGGCTGCGGCGGCTGCTGGGCGTGCGGCTGCTGCGCCGGGGGCTGGGGGAAGCCGTACCCCTGGGCCTGCGGCTGCTGCGGCTGCTGCGGCTGTTCGGGCTGCGGCGCGGGCGGCGCGGCGGGCACACCGTAGCCGTGCGGCGGCTGGACCGGCTGCGGCTGCATCGGCTGCGGAGGCTGCTGCGCCGAGGGCTGCTGGGCCGGGGGCTGCTGCGGGAAGCCGTACCCCTGCGGCTGCTGCCCGCCCTGCGGATGGGGGAGCGGGAACCCGTACCCCTGCCCGGGATGCGGCTCGGCGGGAGGCTGCGCCTGCGGAGGCACCCCGGGGATTCCGGGCACACCCGGAACACCCGGCACCTGCTGCGACGGCACCTGCGGCTGCTGGGCCGCCTGCGGTGCCGGCGCGCCCTGCGGCTGCCCGCCCCAGGGGGCGGGCGCCTGAGGGGCCTGCGGCGGGAACGGCGCCTGCGGCGGAGCGGGCGGCTGGACCGGCGCCTGCGGTGGCTGCACGGG
>NZ_JBRIOU010000004.1:30109-37216 GCF_053474865.1 Streptomyces sp. CO7 | reverse complement strand
CTGCTGGGGCGGGACCTCCTGCGAAGGAACCTGCGGGGCCCATCCCTGGTGCGCGGCAGGGTGTTCGGGCGCCGCCGCGGCAAGGCCGCCCTCGCCACCCTCCGCCATCCGTCCTGCCTCCGCAGCACCCTGCGGCTCGGCGGCGGCGACGGCGGCGTCCGGCGCCGTCTCCTGCCCGGCCTCGCCTCGCTCCGCCGAGGCGTCACCGGCCGGTTCCGCCGCCGTCCCGGTCCCGTCCTCCCGGTCCTCACCGGACGGACCGGCGGACGCCTCCGCGCCCGCGCCCGTGCCGGCGTCGTCGCCCGCGGCCCGACCCTCGACGTCCGGCGTCTCCACCGGGGCGCCGAAGTGGCCCGGTGCGGCCGTGGCCTGCGACTCGGCCGACGTCACGTCCGCGGCTCCGGCCGGGTCGCCCCCGGCACCAACGACCTGCGGGGCCTCCACCGCCCCCTGGCCGCCGTGCTCCCCGGACGCGGCGTCCGCGTCGGCGCCGGTCAGGTCACCCGCACCGGCAGCAGCGCCGGTACCGGCCTCGACCGGCTCGCTCGTGACGAACGCGCCGTCGCCGGCGGCCGCATCGCCCTCACCCGCACCGGCGGCAGCGGCCCCGGAAGCGGCCCCCGCGGCCTCGTCGCCGGAGCCGGAGTCGGAGCCGGGGGAGACCGACCCGACCGCCGCGGCGGCCCGCTCCGCGATCTCCTGCCGCAGCGCCGACGCCGAGATCCGCATCGTCGCGCCGCTCTCCAGGCTGCCGCCGCCGAACGGCAGGCCGGCGCCCTCGGACGCGTCCTCGTCCGGCGAACCACCGGCAGCAGGACCGGGGTCGACCGCCTGACCCGCGTTCTCCCGGTACCAGGCAGGGGTGTCGTAGTCGATGGTGAACTCGCCCGTCGTCTCGACGGCGGACTCCGCGTCGGACTGGTCATCGCCCGGTGTGGTCCAACCCCCGTGGATACCGTCCCGATCGCTGTTCACAATTCCTCCTGGTTGGTCGAACGCAGGATCCCACCCTAATCACGCCGGTCGCCGAAGCGGCAGGGCCGTCGACCGGTGGAAAGCGGGGAGGGTCCGCGCAGACGCGGGACGCCGGCCCGGAAAGGGGTCAGTCCATGCGCCGGGGAGTACCCAGCAACCCGACCTCGGCGTCCGTGGGTTGGGTCATCACGTACTGACGGTCCCGGTCCGCACACCACAGGGTGACACCGTCGGCCAGCGTCGGCAGCGAATCCACGTCACCGCGCGGCAACGCCAACGCCCGCCCCGTCTCGGCCGCTTCGTCCGGAGAGAGCCGCTGCACGCCGACCAGGCGCGCCTGCCGCATCAGCCGCGGCGCGACGGGTGACAGGTACGGCAGCAGCGTGAGGACCGCCTGCCACGGGCCCGCCACCACGCGTCCGCGCGGCGGCCGCATGCCGCAGTCGCGCACCACCAGCACCGGGTTGCCGGCCGAGGCGCCCTGCGGGGGCACCCGGCCCACGTCGTAGACCGACAGGCCGTTCTGCCCGCCGCCCATCGCGTGCACCATCTGCATCCAGGCCTGCGGACGACCGGTCTCCACGGCCACCCGCGCACCCGTCGCGGCGGCCCGCAGCGCCAGCACCTGGGCCGTCCACAGACTGCCGATCAGCACGATGTCGTACGGCGTGGGCCGGTTGAGGCCGAGCACCGCCGGCTGGCCCTCGGCGTCAACGCCGATCACCACGCCGTCGTCGCCGATCGGCAGGGTCAGCGACTCCAGCTGCTCCAGGGGAACACCGTGCCGTCCGTGGCGGGGCCCCAGCAGGCCCGAACCGCGCGTGATCATCGGGCGCCTCCCAGGGGCAGAGTGGCGAGCACGCCGGGCAGCTGCTCCCGGTCGAGCCGGGCCAGCCCCACGCCGTTGCGCCGCGCGGAGTCCTGCAACGCCCGCCTCGCGGCGGTGAGTTCGTCGGCGCTGCGCCCGGTCACCCGCAGGTGGCCGGTCAGCGCCACCGCCTGCCCGTGACCGTCGGGGCGGGCCAGGGTCAGGCTGAACGTGGTGGCCAGCGCCGGGACGGCGGTGAGCTGGGCCAGCAGCTGCGGCAGGGTGGTGCCGCGGCCGCCCAGCGAGGGCCAGCGGCGCACCCAGTACACGGTGTGACGGCGGTTGTCGCAGCGCCAGTTGCGCGTCGACTCCTCGGTGCGGCGCTCCCGCGCCTCCGTGCGGCCAGCCTCCGCGGTGACCAGCGGATTGGCGCACGCCGAGGTCGCTATCGCCGCGACCAGCTCCTCCTCGTCCAGGATGTTCACCCGGAAACCCGCTCCGGTCAGCCGGCTGGCCAGATGGTCGGCGGCCCGCACCACGCACTTCTGCGCGCCGGTGGCGCCGCCGCCCCGGGCGGCCACCGCCTCCGGACACAGCTCCGGGTCCAGCTTCAGCGCGATCCAGGTGATCCGGACCGCGGGAGCGCCCGTACTCGCCTGCAGCGGGGCGTAATTGGTCACGGCCACGGACTGCTGCGGCAGATGCAGGGCGGGAGCGGGCTGGGTGTGCAGCACGATCTGCGCGGACTCGAGCCGGATGTCGTCGACCTCCAGCGCGTCCCCGACCAGCGCCAGCGGCAGGGGCCGACGGCTGCGCTCGGCGCGCAGGGCGGTGGCGTCCGCCTCCACCTGCAGCACCGCGGTCAGGAAGGTCCCGTCACCGACCAGACCCACCGGACGGCGGTCCCGTCCACCGTGGACGTAGGTGCGCAGCGCCGGCTCGCACTCCACCGCCGGGGCCAGGCCCGGCTCGGTGCCCGGCGGCACCTCCATGGCCGCCGCCCGCTTCTGCCGAGTGCGCAACGCCCGTGCCGTGGCGAACCATTCGGGCAGCGAACGACCACGCCGGCGGACCACCGCGAGCACCAGCAGCAGGACCGCGACCACCCCGGCGGCCACCAGGGCCACCGTTCCGATCACCCAGCCGACCACCAGCGCCGCAGCGGCCAGCTCGACCAGCACCGCTCGGCGCAGACCCTGTGAACTGCCGCGCCCCGCACGTGACCTGAGCTGCACGGCACCCGACGCGGCCGCCGGACGGGCCGCAGCCGCCGGGGCTCCCGCCGCCGGGGGAGGCGTCGCCGAGGAGCCCCGCGCCGTCCGTGACCGGTCACGGGACCGCGTTCGCGTCCCGGAAGCCATCACCCACACCCCCGCAGTGCTCGCCGTCGTCCGCCCGGCCGAACCGATTCGACCGCCGGTTCCGCAAATCCGTTGCCCCATAGGTACCTTGAAGGCTTCGGTACCCTACCCGCTCCACCAGGCCCCTCGGGTACCAGGCCTCTCGCGTACCAGGCATAGTAGGGGGCCGTCCGACAACGCGGCGGAACACGGGGAGAAGCAGGGCACCGATGGCATCCCGGAGAGACCAGCTCAACGCCTACACGTTCGCGAAGCGCCGCATGCTCGCGTCCTTCACCCACTCCGCCGGAGGCGGCTCGGAGGAGAGCGCCCCGCGGCCGCTGCGCGGCATCCTGCCGGGAATCATCACCGGCGTCGTCGTGATGGCCGTGTTCGGCGCCTGGGGCATGTTCAAGCCCACCGCGCCGAAGGGATGGGACACGGCCTACGAGAAGGTGATCGTCGCCGACAAGTCGACCACCCGCTACGTCGTCCTCGAGACGGACGGCAAGAAGCACCTGCACCCCGTGCTCAACATGGCCTCCGCCAAGCTGCTGCTCAAGGACGGCAAGGGCGCGGTGATCACGGTCGACGAGAAGATCCTCGACACCAAGATCCAGCACGGCGTCACCGTCGGCATCCCCTACGCCCCCGACCGGCTCCCCGACGCCACCGAGGCCGCGGCCGAGAAGCGCTGGGCGGTCTGCGAACGCGCGGGACAGGGCGACGCGGTCCAGAAGGCCGCGTTCGTCCTCGCCCGGCGCGACTGGGGAAAGATCGAGGGACCGCAGAAGCTCGGCGGCGGCCAGCTCCTCTACGTGCAGGAGCAGGGGCCGGACAAGGCCCGCTACGTCGTCGACGCCACCGGCACCGCGTACCGGATCGACGAACTGGAGAAGGAGGAGACCGAGCTCTCCAACCTCCTGCGCGCCGTGGTCGGATCGGACCGCCGCCCGCAGAGCGTCACCCGCGGCTGGCTCGACACGCTGCACCACGGCGACCCGCTCGCCTTCCCCAAGATCGAGGGAACGCCGGGGGAGCCCGCGAACGCGCCCGGCCAGCTGAACCAGAAGGCCGACCGGGTGGGCATGGTCCTCAAGGCGCGCGACGGCGACCGGGACCAGCACTACGTCGTCCTGCCGGGACGCGTCTCGCCCGTCTCCGACTTCGTCGCGACCCTGCTGCTCGCCAGCAGCCAGCTGGTACCGGTCGGCCAGGCCGGCAACGCCCTCGAGGTCAGCCCCGGCGCGCTGCAGCCCAGCGGCACGTTCGGTGACGACCACACCTGGCCCGACGCCACGCCCTCGGCGGTCAACGACCCCTCCGGCGTCGGCAAGGCCCGCGACACCGTCTGCAACGTGCTGACCGGCGTCGACCGCGCTTCCGGCCGGACCAAGCTGCGGACCTGGGCCGGGGCCGCCTTCCCCGCACCGCTCGCCACCGGCTCCACCAGCGCCTACGTCACCCCCGGCTCGGGCCAGGTGTACCAGCAGTACAAGGGCAGCGCCACCGACGTCGGCCCGGTCTTCCTGGTCACCGACACCGGCCTGCGGTACGTCCTGCAGTCCAACGGGGACAGCACCGGCGAGGACGCCCGGATCGGCCGCTCCGACGAGGACCGCGAGGCGCAGCAGCAGACCGAGCTGCAGGCGCAGAAGCTCCTCGGCTACGCGGACGTGAAGCCGGCGCCGGTACCGGCGCCGTGGTCCGCCTACCTGCCCACCGGACCCCGCCTGTCCACTGCCGACGCCCGGCAGCCGCAGGGCTCGTGACGGCCGGAGGCGAGGGCCGGGCGCGCGGCGGCGACGCCGCGGTGCGGACGCGAGGCGGACGTGAGGTGCTGACGTGAGGGACGAACGTGAGGGAGGCAATGCAGTGACCCCCAGGCGCAGCCGGGACACGGCGCGCGCGTCGGCCACCGTGCGCAGGTCGGCCACCGTGCTCGCCGCGGCGGCGATCACGCTCCCGGTCTGCCTGACCGGTGCGGCTCCGGCCGCCGCGGACGAGGGCCAGTGCACGATCCCGGCCGAGAACTACCCTGGCCGACCCTGGGCGTTGCAGCGGGTGCTGCTGAACGAGCTGTGGGAGCAGTCCACCGGCAAGGGCGTCCGGGTCGCGGTCATCGACACCGGGGTCGACGTCAAGCACCCCCAGCTGCGCGACGCGGTCGACGCGAGCCGGGGCGCGAACTTCCTGCCCAAGGAGGCCGACGGCGAACCCCTCGAGCGGGGCAGCCTCAAGGGCACCGACGACCAGGTCGGCCACGGCACCAAGGTGGCCGGGATCATCGCCGCCCGTCCCTCGGACAAGACCGGCTTCGTCGGCCTCGCTCCCGGGGCGACGATCATCCCGATCAAGCACAACGACGCCGAGGGCCACGGCAAGGTCGACGAGATGGTGAAGGCCATCGACCACGCCCGCGAGGCCGGCGCCCAGGTCATCAACATCTCCCAGGACACCGGCTCGCCCGTCGACTCCACCCCGCAGCTCAAGCAGGCCGTCGACCGCGCGCTGGCCGCGGACGTCGTCGTCGTCGCCTCGGCGGGAAACGAGGGCCTGGGCGGCGGGAGCAAGAACTCCTACCCCGCCGCCTATGAGGGCGTGCTGGCGGTGGCCGCCTCCGACCGCAACGGCGAACGCGCCCCCTTCTCCCAGTCCGGCGACTTCGTGGACGTCGCCGCACCGGGCGTGGACATGGTGTCCACCATGCCCGGCGGGGGCCACTGCGCCGACAACGGCACCAGCTTCTCCGCCCCGTACGTGGCGGGCGTCGCGGCCCTGCTGCGCGCCAAGCACCCCAAGTGGACGCAGGAGGAGATCGTCGCGCAGATCGAGACGACCGCGGAGCGGACGGTCGCCGGACGCGACCGCCGGGTCGGCTGGGGTGTGGTCGACCCGGTGCGGGCCCTGACGGACGACGAAAAGCGGCCCAGCGGCACGCCGGTCGCCGACGAGGGCATGGCGGGCGCCGAGCCCCCGCGGCCCGCGCCCGTCACCCTCGGCGAGGCCCCCGAGGACCGCGACGCCCGCCTCGGCACGTACGTCGCCCTCGCCGCCGCCGCCACGGTGGCCGCCCTCACCGGCACCGCCGTCGCCCTCCGCGACGCCCGCCGCCGCGCCACCACCGCCGAGAACCGCGCCGCCCGCCTCGCCGACGACGCGTGACGCCGCCCCGGACGCCGGTACCGGCGCCTGCCCCTTCCGCGCGACCGCCCGGCAGGCGGCCCGCACGGACCCGCGCCCCGCCTCCGGGGGTACCACGGGGCGCCCGGCCGCTGCCGAGGCCTCAGGCCGCTCCGAAGGCCGTGAACGTCCACCCCGTCGCCTGGTGGACCGCGTCGTCCGGGAGGGCCGCCCGGGCGTCACGCAGCGCCTCGGCGAGCGTCAGGCCGCAGGCCAGGCCCTTGTGCAGGGCCAGCATCAGCGGCACCACCGCCGCGTCGTTGACCGGCGCGCTGCTCGCCACCACCCCCGCCGTGCCGAGCGGCAGTAAGGCCGTGACCAGGCCCAGCAGTTCGTCCGAGCCGACCGGCGCCAGCCGCGCCGTGTCGCAGCTGGAGAGGATGAGCCGGTACGGGCTGCTCTCCAGCCGCTCGAAGTCGTGCACGGTCAACGGCCCGTCGGCCATGCGCAGCGACGAGAACAGCGGGTTGTCGGCCCGGAAGACGCCGTGCGCCGCGATGTGGGCCAGCGACGCGCCGTCCAGCGCCCGCAGCACCTCACCGGCCCGCGCGTCGTCCCCCTCCAGCAGGGTCGGCCGCCCGTAGTGGTCGACCAGTTCGGGTACCTCCGCGCCGCCCGTGGCCAGCCCGGGACCGCGCACCAGGACGTGCCGGCCGCCGGCCGGCGGCGCCGTCTCCCGGGCGCGCAGCCAGGCGCCCGCCGACGGCGACACGTTCACCACCCGCTCCCGCAGCGACGGCAGCAGCGCCCACGGCACCCGGTGCAGCCGCCCCGGAGGCACCACAACGACCGGCCCGGGAC
>NZ_JBRIOU010000004.1:23183-30009 GCF_053474865.1 Streptomyces sp. CO7 | reverse complement strand
GTGACGGGGCTGCCGGTCATCTTGAGCGCCAGCAGGAAACTGTCGGCGCCTCCGGAGTCGCGGCAGGACGCGACGGCGATGGCCCCGTCGTTGGCGACAATTGCCTGCTCGCCGATGCCCTTGGCGGGGTGTGGGTCGAAGAGGCCGATGGTTGGGCCGCTGCGGGCAAGTTTCATCAGGTCCGGCTTCCCACCTCCGGCGGAGAACCAGAGCTGGAGGACTTCCTTCTTGTCGACGTAGATCACGCACCACGAGGCCGATGAAGGTTCACGGAAGCTGGCGCTGGTCCACTCCCGTACGGTTCCGTCGCCGAGAAGGGGGGCAGAGAGCCGAGGGCTGATCGGCGTCCGGCACAGTGACCGGGGCGTCTGCGGGTCTTCGCCGCAGGCGCTCAGTGTCAGGAGAGAGATGCCACAGAGGGCTGCCACCATTCGCATCCGCATGGTTATCGCTGCACCCCCGTGATGCCACGACCGTGGTCCATCCCATTCTGGGCCGTCAGGTTGACCTGGTCCCGCAACTCGTCGGGCGGTGGGGCCTCCGGATCCGCACCGTGAACGGCCCACCACGCCTTCGTCAACGCCTGCAGTTGCTGTTCCCGCGCCCGATAGGCGACCTCGCGGCCTTCCCCGAGCGTTGCGTCGAAGCGTGTCTGCTCGTCCTCCACCCAGCTGTCGGTCAACGCGGCGAGACCTGCCTGCAGATCCGAGCCCACGACCGGAACGTGCGCGGCCACGCCATTGGCGACGGCCGCCCACCCCGGCGGCTCCGGCGGCTGCGACTCCAGCTGGACCGCCTGCGCGCGGACCTCCTCCATGAACCCGACCGTCCGCGCCGCCTGGACCAGCGAATCCTTCGGATACGTCTGGTCCGGCCGGTGGATGCCCTCCACCATCGGGGTGTTCAGCCCCACGTTGAGCGCCGCGTAGCCCTGCGGGTCCCTCGACACCTGCTTCGCGACCTCGAACAGGTCCGGCTGCGAGACCGGGGTCCCGTCGATGTCGAACCCGGAGGCCACCTGGTGCACCGTCGCCCCGTGGTTGGCCATGATCCGCCCCATCACCTCGCGCAGCGGCTCGGGGAACCGGTCCTCCATCCCGGCAAGGTGCCGCACCGACCGCTGGAACACCTCGTGGTTCGCCGCCGTGTGCTCCACGAATCCGGCTCCTGGCGACTCGGGGGAGATCCCGGTGGCCGCCGCCTCCAGCGCCGCGGCGAAGCCCGCGTGGGCGTCCGCGTCGAGCGTGTCCGCGCTGTGCTCCAGGCGGGGGGCGCCCGGTGACTCGAGGGCCGTGGTGTACCAGTTCCGGTCGGCGGTCAGGTACTTCATCCGGTCCTCGTCCCGCAGGTACGCGGCCGCTCCCTCCGGGTCCCGGCTCATCAGGCCGAGCACGCCGTCCAGCGGGTCGTTGGCGAACCAGCCGTCCTTCCCGGTGATCGGGCCCTTGATGTGCCACAGGTCGGCCGTCTTCCGCTCCGCGTCGATCAGGTCGTCGCCCAGGTCGGCGAGGTACGGGGACCCGAAGTCCCCGCCCTGCCCCATCAGGCTCACCAGCGACTGGTAGCCACGCTCCTTGGCCAGATGTTCCGCCGCGATCCGCGAGCCGTGCTGCTCCAGACCGGCCTCGCGCATGTCGGACCGCCACTGCTCGTACCAGGGCGAGTCCGTGTCACGGGTCGCGGTCGCGAGCGTCCGGGAGAGCCCGGAGGTGATCTCCGCCATCCCGCGTGCCTGGTCGTCGCCGCCGGGTGCGTGGGCCGCGCCGTTGGCCTGACTCGCGACGGCGAGCATGCCCTCCGCCCCCAGTCCGCCGAGGAAGGTCCGGGCGAAGCGCGGGTCGTGCTGGTTGTCCCGGAACAGCCGCCGCAGTTCGTCGGTCTCCGCCGGGCTCAGCTTCTCGCCCTCGGCCATGCGTCGCGCCAGCTCACTGCCGGCGCGGGCCTCGTACACCTCGACGTCGTGCACCGCGTGCGCGTTGAAGCCGCCCGCCGTGCCGTCGCCCAGCCGTCCGTCGCCCGTCACCGCACGGAGGGCGATCGCGACGCCCCGGTCGGCGTCGTCCACCGCCCTGACCGCGTTGTCGATCCTCTGCTGCCAGCCGTCGACCGACCCGCACGTCTCACCGGGCTTCGGCGGCTCGGCCGTCCTCGCGGCCACCGTCACGACGCCCCGCTCGGAGACCCGCAGTCCGGCCGCCTCCGCCTCCGTGCGGACCGCCTCCAGCCGCTTGTGGAGCGTCGCGAACTGGGTGTACGCGTCCTGCAGCAGCGACGCCACCGCCAGGGCTTCCTTGCGGGCCGCCCGGTACTCGGCCAGCGTGACGTCGAAGCCCGACCCGGCAGCCCCCGCCGCGACTCCCGTCCACTGCCCGGGCTGTCCGGAGGCCGCCGCGACGGCGTGCACCTCGCGCAGGTAGTCCTCCTCCTGCGCGACGAACTCCCCGGCCATCTCCTCCCACTGCTCGGCGGCGGTCATGAGGGCGAGAAGCTCGGTGGTCATGATCTCGTGGTACGTCGGCACCCTGAGCCGTCCTCCCTAGAAGGAGTCGAGCGGTGAGACCAGGCGCAGCCCGTTCCCGATCGCGCGATCCGTGCCGGTGTACAGACGCGCCGTGCCGCGCAGCGCGGTCTTCTCCGCGCCGAGGCGGTGCATCAGCTTCGTCACCTGTTCGTTCCAGGTCCTGTGGGCGTCGCGCAGCGCCTTGCCGCTGGCCCACCCGTCCCCGTCCGCGGCGGCCAGCGCCTTCACCGCCCGCTCGGTGCCGGACTCCGCCGTACGGCCGGCCGCGCGGGTCCCCGGCTCCAGGCGCACCTCCAGCGCCCGGGCCGCCGCCTTCTTCCTGACCGGGGACGCCACCAGGTCCGGCTGCGTCCCTGGCACGGCCCCGACCTCCACCGACTCCTCCGCCGCCACCTATGTGCCCCTTCGTCAACTTCTGTGCTTTTTGCGTGATGACTTCGTGACGGAAGGTAGCAGTGAGCGGGGTCGTCGACATCGCAGCGTGACCGACGGTCCGTGTGCCCCCGGGCCTCGCACCCGCACATCCGGCCCCTTGGTGATCAACGTGCTGAACTGCACGTTCACTCGCAGGTGTTGCACATCACGGTGACCGGGTATGCCGGAACATCGGGGCCGCTGTGCGGACTTGAGCCTCGTGGTGTAGACGTAGAAGCCCGCTGCCGCACGGGGCCTCGGCTCGCCGTTCATGATCGCAAGCTGTATCAAGGCCGTTGCAGAAGGCAGTTGGGAGAGTCACGCGAAGTGACTACAGTGGTCTTGTTGCGACATGAACGCATCACGGGTCGGCAGCGAAGGCCCCTGAAGCGGGCGACAACAACGGGGAGATGACACGATCGTGCTGGATGATGGCGCGGGTGGCGCTTACCTCAGGCGGGGAGTCGAAGCGCTCAGCTCGTTCAAGAAGAAGGTCGACGCGGTCCTCGACACCTTGGACGCGTCACCGGCCAACGCCAGTCAGGTGGAGAGCCTGACGCTGACCCGCGAGTCGCTCGCCGGCGGCTCCGGCTTCGGCGAGGCCGTCGGTCTCTACGCCCAGTACGCCCAGGCGCATGCGCGCATCTCGACGCTGTCCAGGACGCTCGGCCTGCAGATAGAGGCCCTTCAGATCGCCGTGCACGGTGCGGACATCGGGTTCGACAACCTCGAGGAAGACGCGCGGCGGCGGTTCCAGGAGATTCAGATCGACCTCGACCGTGAGCAGGAGCGCGAGCAGGCGCTCGGCAGGAGCACCAAGCGCCAGGCAGAGGCGGGATTCTGATGGGTGGCCACGACGACAAGTACTACGACGAGCAGATCAAGGACGACCTCGAAGAGGTCCAGGGGAACGCCCAGGTCATCGACCTGGTCAACACGCTGGAGCGCGTGTTCGGCGCCATTCTGCCCGGTGGTGGCGGGCGGGTCTTCGGCCGGACGAACTTCGAGGGTCACCGCCTCAACGACATGATCGACATGGTGGAGCCCGCCAACCCCGAGCAGGTCGAGGAGGTCGGCTCCGCGCTGCTCAAGGCGAGCACGGCCATCGACGAGGCGGCGGAACAGCTTCGGGTCGACATCGCCAAGGTCGACTGGGAGGGCGAGTCGGCCGAGGCGTTCGAGACCTGGAGCACCAACCTCGTCACCAAGGCCAAGGCGCTGGCGACCTACTCGGACACGGTGGGCCAGCAGATCACCCTGGCCGGCTCCGGCCTCGCCTCTGTTCGCAAGTCGATGCCGCCGCGTGACACCCGGGTAGACCCGAAGTCGGTCTCGGAGATCCCCTCGCCCGCGCGTGTGGACAGCAACGAGGAGTACGCCGCCGCGGTCAAGGCGGAGCAGCATCGGCAGGAGGCGATCAACCAGATGATCCGCCTGTCGTCGTTCTACGCGGTCTCGGAGGAGGCGCTGGCCGGCCAGGAGCCGCCTACGTTCGATCCGATGCCGAATGTGGCGGTGCCTGCACCTCAGCCCGCCGGGTGGCAAGGCGGAGAAGGGCGCGGCCAGTCAGACCGAGTTGGTTATGCCGGTGACCCGACGGTTTCCGGGGGCCGGGGCTCTGCTGCCGATACCGTGCCCGCAACCGGACGCGTCGACGGCTCTGCCGCAGGGGAAGCGCCTCAGGTGCAGCCCGTCGGCAGCGGATCCATGCAGATCGACAGTGTCGCCACGGCGACACCTCCCCAGGAGACAACCAGGCCGATCAGTCCTTCCCCGGCGACTGGTCCTGCTGCCACCGGCACCCCTGTGCCGCCGACCCCCGGAAACGTGGGTCCTATCACTGCCGTTGGTCGCGGTGGCGGTCCCCACGCACGTCAGATGCCGATTTCCGCCCAGGGGCAGGCTCCCCGTGGCGTGACCGGTGCAGGGAGCAAGGGACCCGGGCCGGCGGCCGGACGCAGCCCCATGCAGCCCATGGGCCCGACGGGGCAGCAGGCCACCGGCCGCGCAGGTGGAAGCGGTGCTCGCGGGCCCATGGGCCCGACGGGTCAGCAGGCTACGGGCCGGGCAGGTGGAAGCGGTGCTCGCGGGCCTGTGGGGCCGACGGGTCAGCAGGCCACCGGGCGTGCAGGGGCTCGAGGCGCAGTGGGCCCTGCGGGCCAGCAGGCGGCTACGGGCCGGGCAGGTGGAAGCGGTGCGCGTGGGCCTGTGGGGCCGATGGGGCAGCAGACGGCCGCGGGTCGTGCGGGCGGCACCGCTGCTCGTGGTCCTGTGGGGCCGATGGGCCAAACGCAACCCGTCACCGGTCGACAGGCGAACGGTCGGAATGTCAGCCGCGTGACCGGTGCCACGCCCGCCCCTCACGGCGTTGCCGGCGGAGTCCCGCGGGCCAGCGCGCCCATCGGTGGTCAAGGATCCGGGCGTCCGGTGCAGAGCGGCGCGGCAGCGACCGGCGGGGTGGTGGGCGGACGGCCCACCGGGATCACGCCGAACGGTCCCAACGGCACCCGCGTGCCACGCGGCACGGTGATCGGCGGTTCCGACGGGGTCACCCGGGGAACGGGCGAGCAGCCCGGGCGCCGAGGAGTGGTCGGTGCCTCCGGCACCCCGACCGCCGGCGCGGCAAGGCCGGTGCAGCGCCCCAACACCGTGCCCGGCGGGGTGGTCGGCGCGCCGAGCGGGACGAGCTCCCGGCAACCGTGACAAGAAGCGATCGACCGATGCCGAGCGGCGCAATACGCCGCCCACCAACGGCTGACGAACAGAGCGAGGACAGGCAAGGACATGGCGCCAGTCATCAGTAGACCCGGTAGAACGGTCGTCCACAGCGGTCGTCGCACGAACAGGCGACTGTCCGCCGTCGGGGCGGCGCTTGGCGCGCTCGCCATGCTGACGGTGGGCGCCGTCCCGTCGGCCTCGGCGGCAGATGCGTCAGAGGGCTGGCACCTCACCGCCATGAAGGCCCGCGAGATGTGGAAAACCAGCACCGGCGAAGGCGTGACTGTCGCCGTTATCGACTCCGGCGTCAATCCCGGAACACCCGCCCTGAAGGGGCAGGTGATCGAGGATGCCATTTCCGGTCCCGTCGGGTACGGCGCGACCGAAGATCCGGTAGGTCATGGCACCAACATGGCTGAGGCCATCGCGGGGACCGGCGCGGGTGGTGGGGTAAGAGGGCTGGCACCTGATGCGAAGATCTTGCCCATTCGCATCGCCATGAAGGGGATGAGCGATGCCGATGGGAAAAAGGCCCCCAGTGTCGACAAGGCCATCAGGGCAGCAGCTGATTCCGATGCAAAGATCATCAACATGTCCTTCGGTAATTCCTACATCATCGATAAGGATGCTGCTGCCGTCAGATATGCCTACTCCAAGGGAAAGCTTCTGTTCGCCAGCGTAGGTAACGAGGCTGGGAAGAGCTCAATGGGGGGCAAGTACATCGGATACCCCGCCGGGTACCCCTACGTGGTGGGTGTGGCTGCAGCCGACAAGACCGGCACGGTGGGTGAATTCTCCGAAAAGGGCGTCGATGTCGACCTCGCTGCTCCTGGTCTCAACCTCCCCGGCTGGTGCGACGCGACGTTCACCCGGTACTGCACCGAAGAGGGCACGAGTTTCGCCGCCGCTGTCACCTCCGCATCCGCCGCGCTGATCTGGTCCGCCCACCCCGACTGGACCAACAACCAGGTGCTGAACGCCCTGCTGGACACCGCCGGCCGCGACTGGCCGCGGGACAAGCCGAGCGTCTACCTCGGCTACGGCCTGGTCCGCCCCCGCATGGTCTTGGCGGATCCGAAGTTCGACCCGGGGGCCCCTGAGGTGGACCCGCTGCTGAAGGAGCACGAGGCCATGTTCAAGGCCCTCGAGGTCTTCCAGCCCATCCCCTCGCCC
>NZ_JBRIOU010000004.1:17925-23083 GCF_053474865.1 Streptomyces sp. CO7 | reverse complement strand
CCTCCAAGGCTCCCGCGGACGGCGCCGAGCCCGCCCCCGGCGGCAAGGGCGAGGAAGCCGGGGCGACGGACACGGACACCGCTGCCGCGCAGGACGGCGACAGCGGCGCCCTGTGGCCGATCGCCGGCGCGGCCGCCGCCGCTGTGGTGGTGATCGGAGGCGTCGTCGCCTTCGTCGTCATGCGGAAGCGGCGCACCGCCTGAGCCGATCACGGCATCCGCCCCGCACCGGACCACTCCGACCAACAGACCGACCGGCACATCAAGACCGCTGACGAAAGGGATCACAGGCCATGGCTTCAGATGGACAGCTTCTCCGGGACAGTGAGGTCGAAGCCCTCCAGAAGAACATCGTCGACCGCTTCGAGTCGATCAAGGGTCAGATGACCCGGCTGCAGGGCACCATCGACCAGCTCGAGGGCCACTGGCGGGGCATCGGCGCCGCGGCCTTCAACCGGAAGCAGGTCGAGATCAACGAGCACATGCGCGACATCGGCCAGCTGCTCGTGAAGTTCCTCGACAACATCAACATGACCCGCAGGGACAAGGACAACCTCGAGGACGAGGTGCGGGGCACGATCGACTCCATCGACGTGCAGTACGGCGGCAAGACCTCCGCGATCAGCGGCTACTGACCGCACGCCGGCGGGCCCCCGCACAGCAAGCACCCATCACGAGCATGAGACGAGGGAACCATGTCGATGAACCAAGATGAACTTGCCGTCAAGTACGGCGGGCTCGACGCCCTGACCACCGAGCTGGGCACCCAGGCGCAGAAGCTGGAGCAGGACCTCGGCGCGCTGAAGTCCGCGATCGCCCAGGCGGCGACGGGCTGGGAGGGCGAGGCCGCGACCGCCTTCCAGGAGGTCATGGTGGAGTGGGACAAGCACGCCAACGCCATCCACACGGCCCTGACGCAGATCGGCCAGAAGGTCTCCCAGGCCGGCGGTGACTACCGCGGTGGCGACCTGAAGGCGGCCAGCTACTTCCACGGCTGATCCACCGGCTACGGCTGATCCACCGGCCACGGCTGCTCCACAGGCCGAGCCGCAACACAGGAACCGGGGCGGGACGCGCACGGAGGGCGCCCCGCCCCGGTTCCTGTGTGTCCGAACCGGGGTCGCCCGCTCAGAGCTCCCCGGCCGACTCGCAGGCGTCCGACTTCTCGGCGGCCTTGGGATCACCGCACAGGTGCGGAACGGAGCGACCGCGGCGCTGGACAGCTGCAGGGGGTGCTCCCGGCGAAGGGCGAAGGGCGAAGGGCGACGGGTGGCCCGGGGCGACGGCCCTCAGCCCTGTCCCCGGCACAGGTCCGACGACCGGGCCTGCTCGGTGTACGCGGACGCGAGCCGCCTCATCGCCTTGGCGTCCCCGACGTCGTCGGCCAGTGCCTCGAGGGAGGCGTACAGCACCTGGTCCTCCTTGGGCGGAGTACATCCCGACAGGCGTGACACCGCGCCGCGTTCGGTGTACATCAGGTCGTCGTCGCCCTTGGTCGTACCGCCGTCCTTCATGCCGCGGTTGAGGCCGAAGAACTGGAAGATGCCGCCCCGGCGTTCACGCCACTCCAGCGAGGCGACGAAGACCTGCTCGCCGTCGACCCGCACCGAGCAACGCGCCTCGCCGTCGGACGGCCGGTCCTCCTTCACCGCCGCCTGCTCACCCGCGGGCAGGAAGGGCTCCAAGGCGTCGGCGGGGACCTTGGTGCCGCACAGCGACCCCGGCGTGCTGTAGGCACGCTCCGGTTCGCTCGAACAGCCGCTCAGCAGGCCCGCGGCGACAGCCGTGGCCAGACCCGCCGTGGACAGCGCGCGGACGGCGGACGGGAAACGGCGCACGGCACCGGTGAGTGAGTTGGACATGATCTGGCTTCCTCCGAACGGACGACATGGGCCGGCATACGCGGGGCCGTGGAACGACGGGGCCGGAACCACGGGGCCGGAACCACGGTGCGGGCCGGCCCCGGTCCCTGGCCTCAGCGGTCCGTCTGCAGCTCCGCGGCGACCTTGTCGCAGTATTCGCCACCGGCCGTGAAGCCCTGCCGGACCCCCGACCGGGCGGCCTCCGCCAGGTCGCCCGAGTCCTCGTGCCCGTGCGTCCGGGCCGCCTGCTCCGCGGCCCGGCGCACGTACTCCTTGGTGTGGTCCTCGCTGGTCTCCCAGGACTCGTTGATCTTCCCGGCGGCCTCGTCCAGCTCCGTGCCCTTCCCCTCGCCGAAGACGGCGTCGATCAGCGCGCTGCTGGCGGCGTCGGCGGCACCGCCCACGACCGCGCCCGCGATCGGACTGGCGATCAGTGAGGTGCCGGCGCCGACGACGGTGCCGACGCCCGCCGACACCAGGTCCTTGCGCTGCTGCACGGACTCCTCGTACTTCTTGTCCGCCTCCGCCGCGTCCCCGGCGATGCCTTCCTGGCGGCCGACGGCCAACGCGCCGCCGACCTCGCCCGCGCTGTGCGCGATCTCCTCGACCGTCCGGTTCAGGTCGTCCGGCAGGTACCGCTGCTCGACGGGCAGCGACGGATCGAGGTGGTAGTCCATGAGGTTGGCCACGTACGCCTTCTGCGCCACGTCCACGGCCGCGTACCCCTCCGGGTTCTGGCCCACGGTGAGCAGGAACCGGCTGACCTCGTGGTGCTGCATGCGCGCGTCCTCCCCGGCGACGGGGAAGAGGTTCATGATGCGCTGCTGCGCCTCCTTGTCGAGCGGGTCGGTGCTGTCCAGGTCGACGTCGGTCATCGAGCGGTTGATGTCGGGCAGGTACTCGGAGGCCATCTGGCCGAGACTGTCCGACATGAACCCGTGGTCGGTGAGCCGCTTGGGGTCGTCGGAGACCGAGCTGACCACCGACTCGAACAGCCGGGCCTGCTCCGCGTTGTGGGCGGGTGTGTCCGCGGTCGGCAGTTCGCCCGCCGGGTGACCGGTGGTCGCCGCCTCCAGCGCCAGCGCCAGGGTGTTGCGGCCGGTGTCGAGCTCGTCCCCGTCGAGGGCGTACTCCTTCGGCCACTCCCGCTCTTCGAAGAGGTACTGGAAGTTCGAGAGCGAGACCTTGCTCTTCTTGTCGTCCTCGCCGGTCTCCCGCTCGAACGGGTTGTCCTTGTCGTCCTTGTTCACGTACTCCTGGTTGAAGAAGTCCGTGGCCGCGTCCGGGCTGTTGGAGAGGGCCTTGAGGTAGCCGGTGAGCGGGTCGTCGCCGCTGTCGTCGCCCATCCGGTTCAGGCGAGCGTCCATGCCCATGTGGGTCCAGGCCATGTTGGCGTGCTCGCCGTTGCCGGTGAGCTGGCGCTCGGTCTGCATCAGCGCGTTGCCGTACCGGGTGAGGAAGCTGTCGTCGAAGTCGCCCGCGCGCATCAGGTTGCTCATCACCTGGAAGCCCATCGGGCCGTACCCGTCACGGCCGGTCGGCTTGTCGCCCAGGGCGATCATCCGGTTCTGCCAGTCCGCCATCGCGGGGGAGTCGCTCTGCGTGGCGGCGGCGAGGGTCAGGCTGAGGTTCTTCTGCAGGTCGCCGTACTGCTCGACGCGCTCGTAGCCGAGGCGGGCGCCGTAGTGCGGGTCGTTGATGCCGGTCCAGAAGTCCAGCACCCCCTTCGGACCGAGCGTGGTCGCGAAGGTCTCGGCGAACAACGGGTCGCCGGCGTGCTCCTTGAGGCCCGCGTTGAGGCGGTCGAACTCCTCGGGGGAGATGTCCTCGGGCTTCTGCTTGGCCAGCTTGGCCAGTTCCTCGGCGTCCCGCACGGCGTCCGCCGCGCCGTCGCGGTCGGAGTACTTGGCGTCGGAGAAGCCCAGACGGCTCTGGTCGGCTATCGCGGTGAGGACCTTGCGGGCGCTCTCGTCGCTCTCGGTGGCCTTGGTGAGTATCCCCTGCACCTCGTCCCGCAGGGCGGTGACGTCGCTCGCGTCGTGCTCGGGCGGTGTGTGACCCTTGGCGGCACGGTCGGGGTGGACGTTCATCGTCACGGTGAAGCCGCCGTCGCCGGTGTCCATGACAGTCAGGTTCTTCTTCAGGCCACGCTCGATCGCGTCCGTCAACTGCTGCTTGAAGGACTTCAGTTCGCCGGTCGTGTCCTTGAGGATGTTGTGGATCGTGGTGGCCTGGGTGTGGGCGTCCTGGAACTCCCCGGCCGTCTTGCCGATGAACTCCTTGGTCACCTGGCTGTTCTCGCCGGACCAGTTGGCCTTGTTCGCCGAGGCACGCAAGCCGTCCTGGGCGTCCTTGGCCAGGGTCTCGAGGTTCTTGGCAACCAAACCCCACTCCTCGACGGCTGCGTCGAGCTGAGCGAAATTGGCGAAACGGAGCGCACTGAGGTCCATCGTCGGCCTCCCCCTGTCAGTTCTTGTCGCTCTTGTCGCCGTAAGCCGGGTTGGGCTTCCCGGGGTCACCGACCCGCTCGTCGAAGCCCGCGTCCAAGGCGGTGATGCTGCTCATCTGACGCAGGATGTAGTCCTCGTCGTTGGCGTGGATCTTGCGCGTCACCTGCATGTGGTTGCTGATGTGCGCACAGGCGTCGAGCAGCGAGTTCAGCTGCGTGCTCCACCTCAGCGACACGTGGCTCAGCCCGGCGCCCAGCGCGAAGCCCTGGCCCGTCAGGTCGCGGGCGGCGCCGTCCACGGCCTCCTTGAGGCGGGCCTTGTCCCACAGCTGGTCGTAGAGGGTGTGCGCCTCCTTGCCGATGGCGACCAGGTCCTTCTGGTGGACCTCCAGGTCGCCCGCGGACGACGGCGGCCGGCCGGAGCCGCCGCCCATGTCGTCCGGCAGCCGGTTCAGCTGCATGTTGCCCGAGGCGCGTTCCGCCGCGTCGGACTTCAGCTGCTCCCACTCGTCCCATGCCATGAAGATCTCCCCCGATTCAGCTCGGTGACGGCGCCGTCGCCCACAGCCAGACGATCAGCGCCACGAATCCCAGCGAGCAGCAGACCAGCGCGACCCGCTGCCGTCGGTATGCCCCTTCCGAAGGCTCGTTGTGCTCCGGGTGGGCGTAGTTCTTCGCCTGGAAGCGCCACCACATCTTCTTCTGGTCGAGGAGCCCCAGCACGCCGGGTATCAGCGCGACCAGGATCCCGAACACCATCAGGCCGCCCATCAGTACGTCCCCTCCGGTACGAGGCCCGTCTGCACCAGCGGCTTGCCGCGCCGGCGCGAGACGAAGACGCCCCGCCC
>NZ_JBRIOU010000004.1:0-17825 GCF_053474865.1 Streptomyces sp. CO7 | reverse complement strand
GGATGAACGCCTCGTAGCCCGCCCGCCCGGCGCCCGCGGTGGAGCGGGCGATGATGAACCGCACGCCCACGTCACGCGCGAACGGCAGGTGCTCGGTCAGCCCGGCCAGCGGGTTGCCCTGCGAGGTCGACACCAGGTCGTAGTCGTCGACGACCACGAACACGTTCGGCCCGCTCCACCAGCTGCGGTCCCGCAGCTGCTGCGCGGTGACGTCGGCGGTGGGCGAACGGCGCCGCATCAGGTCGGCCAGCGCCGCCATGTGGTGGTCCATCGTGTTGGACATCGGGATGTACTCGGCCAGGTGCGAGTCCGGCGTCACGTCCAGCAGCGAACGCCGGTTGTCGACCACGAACAGCTTGCACGCGTCACCCGGGTACCGCTGCGTGAGCTGCTTGATCAGCAGCCGCAGCAGGTTCGACTTGCCGGACTCGCTCTCCCCGAAGACCAGGAAGAACGGGTCCTGGTCGAAGTCGAGGAACACCGGCTCCAGCGTGTTCTCGTCCAGCCCGAACGCCACGCCCCGCTCCGGGAAGCGGTCGCCGGCCGGCAGCTCCGCCAGCGGCAGCTGCCGCGGCAGCAGCCGCACCTTGGGCGCCCCCGGCGCCGTCCAGTGCCGGGTCACCTCGGAGGCCAGTGCCGCCGTGGCGTCCGCCAGGTCCGAGTCCGAGGTCAGACCGTCGATGCGCGGCACCGCCGCCATGAAGTGCAGCTTCTGCGGCGACTGACCGCGGCCCGGGACGCCCGACGGCACGTTCGCCGCCACCTTGCGGTCGAACTCCGAGTCCATCGGGTCGCCGAGCCGCAGCTCGAGCCGGTTCATCAGCTGGTCCTTGAGGTTCGAGCGGACCTCCATCGACCGCGAGGCGGTGAGCACCAGGTGGACGCCGTAGCCCAGACCGCGCGCCGCGATCTCCAGCACGATCGGCTCCAGCGCCTCGTACTCGCCCTTGAAGTTGCCCCAGCCGTCGATCAGCAGGAAGACGTCGCCCCACGGCTGGTCCGTCACCGAGATCGTGCCGCGCGCCCGCCGCGAGCGGAACTCCGCGATCGACGGGATGCCCGCCGCCCGGAAGTACTCCTCACGCCGGTTCAGCACGCCGTACACCTCGGCCACCGTGCGCCGCACCCGCTCCGGGTCCAGCCGGGAGGCCACGCCGCCCACATGGGGCAGCCCCTCGATCGACACCATGCCGCCGCCGCCGAAGTCCAGCCCGTAGAACTGCACCTCCTGCGGGGTGTGGGTCAGCGCGAACGACGACACCAGTGCGCGCAGCAGCGTCGACTTGCCGGACTGCGGACCGCCCAGGATCTGCATGTGACCGGCCGCGCCCGAGAAGTCCACCCACAGCGGATCACGCCGCTGCTCGTACGGCTTGTCGACGATGCCCACCGGCACCACCAGACGCCCCGCGCCCTCGTAACCGGGCTGGGTGAGGCCCCGGCCCTCCACGGCCGTCAGACCCGGCAGCAGACCGTCCAGCGACGGCGGACTGTCCAGCGGCGGCAGCCACACCTGGTGCGCCGCCGGCCCCTGCGCCTCCAGCCGCTTCACGATCACGTCCAGCACCGTGTCCGCCAGGGCGTCGTCCCCGCCCGCGCTCTCGGACTCGGTCCGCTGCCGCGGCACCTGCGCGTAGCGCACCGGCACCTCGGCCGCCGTGAACAGCACCGGCCGCCGGTCCACCGGAAGCGGCCCGCCGGCCAGCGCCGCCTGCTGCGCCCCCGAACGGTGGACGCCGGAGACGTAGGCCGCCTTGAACCGCACCATCTCGTCGGTGCCGAACTTCAGGAAGCCGGAACCCGGCACGTTCGGCAGCTCGTAGGCGTCCGGAACGCCCAGCGCCGCCCGCGACTCCGCCGCCGAGAACGTCCGCAGACCGATCCGGTACGACAGGTACGTCTCCAGACCGCGCAGCCGTCCCTCCTCCAGACGCTGCGAGGCCAGCAGCAGATGCACGCCGAGCGAGCGGCCGATACGGCCGATCTGCACGAACATCTCGATGAAGTCCGGCTTCGCGCTGAGCAGTTCGCTGAACTCGTCGATGACCAGCACCAGCGAGGGGATCGGCTGCAGCGGGGCGCCCGCCGCGCGGGCCTTCTCGTAGTCGTGGATGTTGGCGTAGTTGCCCGCGTCGCGCAGCATCTCCTGCCGGCGGTTGAGCTCACCGCGGATGGAGTCGCCCATCCGGTCCACCAGCGTCAGGTCGTCCGCCAGGTTGGTGATCACCGCGGCCACGTGCGGCATCCGCGCCATGCCGGCGAAGGTCGCACCGCCCTTGAAGTCGGCGAGCACGAAGTTCAGCGTCTCCGACGAGTGCGTGACCGCCAGCCCCAGCACCAGGGTGCGCAGCAGCTCCGACTTGCCGGAACCGGTCGCGCCCACGCACAGCCCGTGCGGGCCCATGCCCTCCTGCGCGGCCTCCTTCAGGTCCAGCATCACCGGACGGCCGTCCTCGCCGACGCCGATCGGCACCCGCAGCCGCTCCGCCAGGGCACGCGGCCGCCAGGTCCGCTTCGGGTCCACCGAGGCGGCGTCGCCCAGGTTCAGCAGGTCGGTGAACTCCAGGTTCGCCAGCAGCGGTTCGTCGTCATCACCGCCCGACGCCATCCGCAGCGGCGCCAGCTGCCGCGCCAGCGCCTCGGCCGACGCGTACGACATGGTGTCCGGCGTCCCCTCGTACACCGCGCCGTGCGCCGACTCCAGCCGCAGCGACGACGGGTGCACCGACATCGCCAGGTCGCCCGGGGCGCCCACCTGCTCGCCCGGCACCACCTCGATCAGCGTGACGCCCTGCAGACCCTCCGGGCTCGCCAGCACCGAGTCCTGCGGCAGCGACACCCCGTCCAGCACCAGCACCAGATGCGGCGTCTCCGGCAGCGGAGGAGCCGCCGGATGGAACCGGGGCCGGCCCGACAGGCTGCCCGACAGCATGTCCTCCAGCACGCGGGGATCCCCGGAGATCAGCCGACGCGAACCCGCGCCGTCCGGAGCGCCCGGAGCCTGGGCGTGCGGCAGCCACTTCGCCCACTCCCAGTGCTCCAGCGCGCCTCGGCCCGCGGCCACCGCCAGGACCATGTCCTCCGGGGAGTGCAGCGAGGCCAGCGCCCCCGTCATCGCCCGCACCAGGGCGCGAACCGACTCCTGCTCGCCGCTCACCGTCACCCGGTGGAACGCCCGCAGGGACACCGCCATCGGCAGGTCCTCCAGCGTCGAGTGCACCGCCACGAACCGCTGCATCGCGCCCGCGGTCAACGGCTCCAGCTGGTCCACCGGCCCGGTCTGCGGAGCGATCAGCGGCGACGCAAGCTGCTGCGGGCCCAGCCCGATCCGCACCTGCGCGAAGTCCTCGTCGCCCGGCCGTCGCTCCCACACCCGGCTGCCCTCGGCGACCAGCGCCCACAGCTGCTCGGGGGAGGGGTGCAGGTAGTACTGGGCGTCCCGCTGCGCGTTCGCGGTGTCCACCGCACGCTGCCGGGTCATCGTCAGATAGCCCAGGTAGTCACGCCGCAGGTCGGCCAGCTGACCCTGGTTGCCCCGCCGGAACCGCACCACCATCGCCACCGACATGGCGATCGTCGAGGCGATCATCACCATGCCCATGATCTTCATGAACGGCCGGTCGCTCATGAAGAAGAACACCACCGAGCCGCCCATGCCGAGCGTCGGCAGCAGCTGCATCAGCACACTCTCCTGATGCCCGCGCGGCAACTCCGGCGGTGGCTGCAGCACGATCTCTTCCGTGGGCACCTCGGACGGCAGCGCCCTCGGCGGACGCTTCACGACGATGTGGCTCACTGGTCACCAATCCCCTTGCCGGGCCCTGCCGTTGTCCAGGGCTCCCCGTGGTCCGGGTATGCGGGCCGCGGCGTGATCCTACTGAGTCCACGCAGCACCGGTGAGCGGTATGGTGCCGGATGTTCGCCCCGACCGGACGGCCAGGGCCGCAGGTTGGCGCGGACACACGTGAACGACACCGGACAACACGGACGTTCGGCCGCCGCGAGGACGCCCACACGCCCTCCGCCGTCACCGGACCGCCGCACCCGCCACACGAATCCGTCACGCGCACCCGCCACCGCAGACCACCACCGCACACCACCACCGAGGGGGAGCAGAAGGTGAGCACCACGGCCTCCGCGCCGGCCACCGGACAGGCCGGTCCCGGACCCGCGGGCCCGTCCGGAACGGGCGCCGGCTCCGGACTCGGCTTCTGCCGGGTCACCATCGTCGCGCCCGACAGCCGCATCGACGTGGCCCTGCCCGACGACATCCCGGTCGCCGACCTCTACCCGGAGATCCTCAGGCTCTCCCGGCAGAGCCCCGCCGAAGGGGCGCCCGTCGGCTACCACCTCGTCCGCCGCGACGGCACCGTCCTCGACAGCGCCCGCTCCTTCGCGGCCCAGCGCATACTCGACGGCGAGCTGCTCACCCTGCGGCCCTTCTCCGCCTCGCTGCCGCCCGCCGTCTTCGACGACGTCTCCGAGGCCGTCGCCTCCGCCGTCTCCCGCGACCACACCCTGTGGTCCGGCGACCTCACCCGCACCGGCGGCCTGGTCGCCGGGGCGGTGCTGCCCGCCCTGCTCGCCTTCGTCGCCTGGACCTCGCACCCCGGCCACGACATGCACGGCCTGCCGGGCATCCTCGCCGCCATCGCCGGCGTGGTCCTCGTCGTCCTGGCCTGCGTCCGCGCCCGCGTCTACGACGACCGCCGGGCCGCCCTCGCGCTCGGCCTCGGGGCGCTGCCCAACATGGGCGTCGCCGGCTCCGGCCTGCTGCCGCTGGCCGACGGCACCGGCATCGGCAAGCTCCAGGTCCTGCTCGCCTGCGCCGCCGTCCTGGTCGCCGCCGTGATCCTGACGCTCTGCTCACCGCGCGGAGACGGCCCCTTCGTGGCCTGCGTGGTCGCCTCCGCGATCGGCGTGGCCACCCTGTTCGCCGCCCTCGCGCTGCGCTGGAACGCCACCGAGACGGCCGCCCTGTGCGCCCCGCTCGCCGTCGGCGCCCTCGCCTTCCTGCCCGGCATGTCCCTGCGCTTCGCCCGCCTGCCCATCGGCTTCGACCCGCCGCAGACCGGCACCGCGAGCGCCTACGGCACGCTGGAGACCGAGCCGCAGGAACCGGTCGACCTGCACCGCATCGAGGAGCGCACCCGCCGCGGCCACGAACTGCTGGTCGGCCTCGTCGGAGGCTGCGCCCTGGTCGCCGTCGTCGCCTGCGCGGTGCTCGGCTTCTCCGACGGCCTGTGGGCGCGGCTCCTCGCGCTGGCCACCGGCATCGCGCTGATCATGCGGGCCACCCTGTTCCGCTACACCGCGCAGGTGGGCCCGCTGCTCGCGGCCGGCCTCGCCTCCCTGGTGCTGCTCGGCCTCGGGCTCGCGCTCAACCCGCCGGCCACCGCCGACCCGTCGGCCCTGGAACTGCGCACCCTGTGGCTGGTCGCCGCCGTCGCCGCCGCGACGGCGCTGATCACCGGCATCGGCCTGATCGCCCCGCGCGGCGGCCCGACCCCGTTCTGGGGGCGGTTCCTGGAGATCGCCGAGTCCTTCGTCCTGCTGACCCTGGTCCCGCTGGCCCTCGCGGTCTTCGGCGTCTACGAGGCCGCCCGGGCGATGACCGGCTGACCCTCACGCCCGGCGGAAGGCCGCCCGGCGCCACACGCCGAGGGCGGGTGCGGACCACCGCACCCGCCCTCGGCGTTCCGCCGCCCTACGCGCCGACCGGGCGCGCGCGGCGCGGCGTCCCGGCCGGCCGGCGTCCCGCTCAGCCCTCGGCGGCGGGCTCGAGGTCGAACTCCCCGTCCCGCGCGCCCAGCACGAAGGCCTGCCACTCCGCCTGCGTGTACCGCAGCACCGTCCCCGGGTCCAGCGACGACCGCATCGCCACCGCGCCGCCCGGCAGGTGGGCGATCTCCACCCGCTCCTCGTCCCGCTCCGTCCCGGGCGCGCTGCGCCACTCCACCCCGGAGATGTCCAGCGCGTACAACTCGTCCCGCTCCCGCTCCTTGCGGGCCTTCACGTCTTCCTTTGTCTCCGCCATGCGAAGCCCCTTCCGAACGGGCCCGAACCGGGCCGGGTCGATCCGCGACGTACCCTAGTGCGCGTCCAGGGGCCCCCGGCCGACTTGCGCGACCCGGGCCCGGGACCCCCCGTCCGGCCTGGTACTCTGGGCGACGGCCGTTTGTGTACGCGCCACCGGACCCGCCCGACGGCGGTCTGGAGGACGCGCCCAGCGGATCCCCGCCTCCCGAGTAACGGAAGCTCCCCCGAGACACAGACCGGGGGCACTCGGTGGCCATCAGGACATCACCAAGGAGTACGCGTGTCGCTCGACGCCGCTACGAAGAAGCAGATCATCACCGAGTTCGGCACCAAGGAAGGTGACACCGGCTCCCCCGAGGTCCAGGTCGCGCTCCTGACCCGCCGCATCTCCGACCTGACGGAGCACCTGAAGAGCCACAAGCACGACCACCACTCCCGTCGTGGTCTGCTCATCCTGGTCGGTCAGCGTCGCCGTCTGCTGCAGTACCTGGCCAAGAAGGACATCCAGCGCTTCCGTGCCCTGGTCGACCGCCTCGGCATCCGCCGTGGTGCGGCCGGCGGCGCCAAGTAAGACGCCGTGAGGGGAGCGGTTCCCGGGTAGGGGACCGCTCCCTTTGCCGTATGTACGGAAACGTGCGAGGTGTCACCCACACTTTGTAGTGTGGTAGCACAACGCATGACGCACGACACGCCATGATCACCGGTGAGCGCCGGACCCACACGGGGTACCACGTATCACTGGTCGCACGACCGGACCGCTCACGCGAGCGGTTCACCCGAACGAGGGGAAGCGCACCTCGCCGCCGCCGGTCCTCGGTAGTGGCCCCCGGGGAGACACACCCGGGAGCTTCGATCGAAGACCGGCCCGCAAGGCACGGCGCGCTTCTCCGCCGACGTCCCCCTGCCACACGGGCAGCCCGGGACGAAAGACGAGGAGAAGAACACTGGTGGAGAACGAGACCCACTACGCCGAGGCCGTCATCGACAACGGCGCCTTCGGCACCCGCACCATCCGCTTCGAGACGGGCCGCCTGGCCCGGCAGGCCGGCGGCTCCGCCGTGGCCTACCTGGACGACGACACCATGGTGATGTCGGCGACCACCGCCTCGAAGAACCCCAAGGACCAGCTCGACTTCTTCCCCCTGACGGTGGACGTCGAGGAGCGGATGTACGCCGCCGGCAAGATCCCCGGCTCGTTCTTCCGCCGCGAGGGCCGGCCCTCCGAGGACGCGATCCTCACCTGCCGCCTCATCGACCGCCCGCTGCGCCCGTCCTTCAAGAAGGGCCTGCGCAACGAGATCCAGGTCGTCGCCACCGTCATGGCGCTCAACCCCGACCACCTGTACGACGTCGTGGCGATCAACGCCGCGTCCGCGTCCACGCAGCTGGCCGGCCTGCCCTTCTCCGGCCCGATCGGCGGCGTCCGCGTCGCGCTGATCCGCGGCCAGTGGGTCGCGTTCCCGACGCACACCGAGCTCGAGGACGCCGTCTTCGACATGGTGGTCGCCGGCCGCGTCCTCGAGGACGGCGACGTCGCGATCATGATGGTCGAGGCCGAGGCCACCGAGAAGACCGTCAAGCTCGTCGAGGGCGGCGCCGAGGCCCCCACCGAGGAGATCGTCGCCTCCGGTCTGGATGCCGCGAAGCCCTTCATCAAGGTGCTCTGCAAGGCCCAGGCCGACCTCGCCGCCAAGGCCGCCAAGCCGACCGGCGAGTTCCCGATCTTCCTGGACTACCAGGACGACGTGTTCGCGGCCCTGTCCGCCGCCGTCCGCCCCGAGCTCTCGCAGGCGCTCACCATCGCCGGCAAGCAGGAGCGCGAGGGCGAGCTGGACCGCATCAAGGCGCTCGCCGCCGAGAAGCTCCTCCCGGAGTTCGAGGGCCGCGAGAAGGAGATCTCCGCCGCGTACCGCTCGCTCACCAAGCAGCTGGTCCGTGAGCGCGTGATCAAGGAGAAGAAGCGCATCGACGGCCGCGGTGTCACCGACATCCGCACCCTGGCCGCCGAGGTCGAGGCCATCCCGCGCGTGCACGGCTCCGCCCTGTTCGAGCGTGGCGAGACCCAGATCCTGGGCATCACCACCCTCAACATGCTCCGCATGGAGCAGCAGCTAGACACCCTCTCGCCGGTGACCCGCAAGCGCTACATGCACAACTACATCTTCCCGCCGTACTCCGTCGGCGAGACCGGCCGCGTCGGCGCCCCCAAGCGCCGCGAGATCGGCCACGGCGCCCTCGCCGAGCGCGCCATCGTCCCGGTCCTGCCGGCCCGCGAAGACTTCCCCTACGCGATCCGTCAGGTGTCCGAGGCCCTCGGCTCCAACGGCTCGACCTCCATGGGCTCCGTCTGCGCCTCCACCATGTCGCTGCTGAACGCCGGTGTGCCCCTCAAGGCCCCGGTCGCCGGCATCGCCATGGGCCTGATCTCCGAGGAGATCGGCGGCGAGACCCACTACGTCACCCTCACCGACATCCTCGGTGCGGAGGACGCCTTCGGCGACATGGACTTCAAGGTCGCCGGCACCAAGGAGTTCGTGACCGCTCTCCAGCTCGACACCAAGCTGGACGGCATCCCGGCCTCCGTCCTGGCCGCGGCCCTCAAGCAGGCCCGCGACGCGCGTCTCCACATCCTCGACGTGATGATGGAGGCCATCGACCGGCCCGACGAGATGTCCCCGAACGCCCCGCGGATCATCACCGTCAAGATCCCGGTGGACAAGATCGGTGAGGTCATCGGCCCCAAGGGCAAGATGATCAACCAGATCCAGGAGGACACCGGCGCCGAGATCACGATCGAGGACGACGGCACCATCTACATCGGCGCCTCCGACGGCCCGGCCGCCGAGGCCGCCCGCGCCACGATCAACGCCATCGCCAACCCGACGATGCCGGAGGTCGGCGAGCGCTACCTGGGCACGGTCGTCAAGACCACGACCTTCGGCGCGTTCGTCTCCCTGATGCCGGGCAAGGACGGTCTGCTGCACATCTCGCAGATCCGCAAGCTGGCCGGCGGCAAGCGCGTGGAGAACGTCGAGGACGTCCTCGGCGTGGGCCAGAAGGTCCAGGTCGAGATCGCCGAGATCGACTCCCGCGGCAAGCTCTCCCTGATCCCCGTGATCGAGGGCGAGGACTCCGAGCAGGCAGAGAAGGACGACAGCGAGAAGTGACCTCTCGTAGCTCCACGGCGACGGCCCGCACCGGTTCTCCGGTGCGGGCCGTCGCCCGTACCCAAACCCTGATCAAGGGCACTAACGGCAGCGGCACCGTCCGCCGCACCACCCTCCCCGGCGGCCTGCGCGTCGTCACCGAGACCCTCCCCTCGGTGCGCTCCGCCACCTTCGGCATCTGGGCCAACGTCGGCTCCCGCGACGAGACGCCCGCGCTGAACGGGGCCACCCACTACCTCGAGCACCTGCTCTTCAAGGGCACCTCCCGGCGCAGCGCCCTCGACATCTCCGCCGCGGTCGACGCGGTCGGCGGCGAGATGAACGCGTTCACCGCCAAGGAGTACACCTGCTACTACGCCCGCGTGCTGGACACCGACCTCCCGCTCGCGATCGACGTGGTCTGCGACATGCTCACCGGCTCCCTGATCCGCGAGGAGGACGTCGACGTCGAACGCGGCGCGATCCTCGAGGAGATCGCGATGACCGAGGACGACCCGGGCGACTGCGTGCACGACCTGTTCGCGCAGACCATGCTCGGCGACACCCCCCTCGGCCGCCCCGTCCTCGGCACGGTCGACACCGTCAACGCGCTCACCGCCGACCGCATACGGCGCTTCTACAAGAAGCACTACGACCCCACCCGCCTGGTGGTCGCCGCGGCCGGCAACGTCGACCACGCCAAGGTCGTCCGGCAGGTCCGCGCCGCCTTCGAGAAGGCCGGACTGCTCACCGACCACGAGGCCGTCCCGGTCGGCCCCCGCACCGGCAGCCGCACCCTGCGCGCGGCCGGCAAGGTCGACCTGATCGCCCGCAGGACCGAGCAGGCGCACGTCGTCCTCGGCATGCCCGGCATCGCCCGCACCGACGACCGCCGCTGGACCCTGGCCGTCCTCAACACCGCCCTCGGCGGCGGCATGTCCTCCCGCCTCTTCCAGGAGGTCCGGGAGAAGCGCGGCCTGGCCTACAGCGTGTACTCGTACACCTCGAGCTTCGCCGACTGCGGCCTGTTCGGCGTCTACGCCGGCTGCCGGCCCAGCCAGGTGCCCGACGTGCTGAAGATCTGCCGCGACGAACTCGACAGGGCGGCCGCCGAAGGCCTCCCCGACGACGAGATCGCCCGCGCCGTCGGCCAGCTCAAGGGCTCCACCGTCCTCGGCCTCGAGGACACCGGCGCGCTGATGAACCGCATCGGCAAGAGCGAGCTCTGCTGGGGCGACCAGATGTCCGTCGACGACGTCCTCGCGAGCATCGACGCCGTCACGCCCGATGATGTCCGTGAGGTCGCCCGGGACATCCTGGGGCGCCGTCCCTCCCTCTCGGTCATCGGCCCCCTCAAGGACAAGCAGGCCTCCCGGCTGCACGAGGCCGTGTCCTGAGCCGATGGGACGGCCGTGTCCTGAGCCGACCGGACCCCGCGGGGCCCGCGAAAGGAAGCTGGAGCAACATGAGCAAGCTGCGTGTGGCGGTACTCGGCGCCAAGGGGCGCATCGGCTCCGCGGCCGTCAAGGCGGTCGAGGAAGCCGAGGACATGGAGCTGGTGGCCGCCCTCGGCCGCCACGACAGCCTGGACGTCCTGACCTCCTCCGGAACCCAGGTGGCCGTCGAGCTGACCACCCCCGACTCCGTGATGACCAACCTCGAGTACTGCGTCGGCAACGGCATCCACGCCGTCGTCGGCACCACCGGCTGGAGTGACGAGCGCCTGGCCGCGCTCGACGGCTGGCTGAAGGCGTCCCCCTCGACGGGCGTCCTGATCGCGCCGAACTTCTCCATCGGCGCCGTCCTCACCATGAGGTTCGCCCAACTCGCCGCCCCGTACTTCGAATCCGTCGAGGTCGTCGAGCTGCACCACCCCGACAAGGTGGACGCGCCCAGCGGAACCGCCCGGCGCACCGCGCAGCTGATCGCCGAAGCCCGCCGCGCGGCCGGCAGCACCCCGATGCCCGACGCCACCACCACGGCGCTGGACGGTGCCCGCGGCGCCGACGTCGACGGCGTCCCGGTGCACGCCGTCCGGCTGCGCGGCCTCCTGGCCCACCAGGAGGTGCTGCTCGGCGGCGAGGGCGAGACCCTCACCGTCCGCCACGACTCCCTGCACCACAGCAGCTTCATGCCCGGCGTCCTGCTCGGCGTGCGCCGCGTGGTGGACACCCCGGGCCTGACCCTCGGGCTCGAGCACTTCCTGGACCTGGGCTGACACATGCGCGCGAAGATCACCTACGCCGTCACGGCACTGGCCCTGATCGCCTACTTCGTCCTGGCCGGCAGCCGCGGCGTCATGCTCGTCCAGGTCGGCACCCCGCTCACCGTCACCCTGGGCTGCGCCGTACTGGTGCTGCCCGCCGTCGGCCTGTGGTTCCTGTGGGCGAACACCCGGTTCGCCCAGCGGGCCGGCGCCCTCGCCGCCGAACTCGAGGCCGAGGGCGGCCTCCCGGTCGACGACCTGGAGCGCACCCCCAGCGGCCGCATCGACCGCGACTCCGCGGACGCCGTCTTCGCCCGCCGCAAGGCAGAGACGGAAGCCGCCCCGGAGGACTGGCGCTCCTGGTTCCGCCTCGCGGTCGCCTACCACGACGCCCGCGACACCACCCGCGCCCGCAAGGCCATGCAGCGCGCCATCCAGCTCCACGACGGCCGGCCCACCGCCGGCACCCGCGGCTGACGGCCGCCGCCGGCCCGGCACACGACGACGGCCCCGCCGCCCATCGGGCGACGGGGCCGTTGCGGTGTCCTCAGCGGCCCGGAACCGTCCGGTACTCGTCCGCCCACGCCTCGACGGTGTCCGCCGCGCGGTCGAAGACCTCGGGCTGTCCCAGGAAGTCCGCGCCGTGCGTGCTCAGCAGCACCACCCGGCCGTCAGCGGCAGCGTCACCGCGCCCGCCACGGGCCTCCAGGACGAGTCCCTGGCCCTGGACCGTCCTCGGCAGCCCCATCCACCGCACAGGCTGCTGGACGACCCGCAGCGCCCCCGCACGGGCCCACGGAGTGGTGCGGGTGGCGAAGAACGCCACGTGCCGCAGCCCCGCCGAGCTCACCCAGACGCCGGTCCGCAGCCCGCGCAGCGCGCCGGCGATCATCAGCACCGCCAGCCCGAACCACACCCAGGCCGTCGTCACGGAGGTCGTCGCGGCGATGATCACCGCCGCCACCAGCACGAACGAGGCGAGCAGCAGCACCAGCGCGGCCAGCCCGACCCGGTACGGCCCCGGCCGGTAGGGCCGCCGCCACCGCTGCCGGTCGTGGAACGGGAGGACGACGTCGTCGGCCTGCTCGTCGAACGCGCGGTCGGCCGTCAGAAAGGGCAGGGGCACGGCGGGTCCTCACTCGATCGGCTTGTCTCATCCGCGCATCTGGGCGGTAGGCGCTGAGATTATCGATTGCCTGAGGCCAGGACCACCTCAGGTGTGCCGAACCGGCCTCATCGATGCCTCCGTCGCCGTTAGTGTTTCAGAAGTGACACAGCGTCAGACGTCCACGCATGCTCGATGCGTCAGCGGGGACACAGAGATCACCACCGAGAGCGTTGCCGTGAAGAGCGGCCGCACCGTCCGGCGCACCTGCATCGCCGACCTGTACGAACGCTGGCACATCGGCTTCACCGATTCGATGGGCAGGGTCAGGCGTCTGCGGTCGGTCCGCGCTCAACACGCCCGTGTCCTGAACGAGGAAACGCTGCTCTTCGAACGCGCTCCCATCGTGGATGTGCTGCGAGGTGACGTCCAGAACGTGCTGACCTTCCGCGCGGAGACCGGGCAGAAGCTCAGCTGCACCGCGGACCACGCCCTCTTCACCAACCAGGGATGGGTGAAGGCCTCCGATCTCGGTTCCGGTCACCTCCTGGTCGTGACGGGAAAGCGCAGTGCGTATGCCGGCCGTCAAATTTCTCCCGCGCTCCGGGCGGGCATCGGAGTGTGGACCTCGATGCAGCGTTCCACGGCGATCAAGCCGATCGACGCCTGTTACCTCTGCGGAACCGCCCGTCCCAGGGCCGAGCTGGTGCTTGACCACGTGGTGCCCGTGGCAGCGGACCTGCTCAAGGCGCTCGACGTCCGCAACCTTCGACCGGCCTGCGAACCGTGCCACCGCGCCAAGACGGACGCCGAGCAGCACCTGGCACGTCGCAATGTGACCGCCGGCGCGAAATTCGTGCAGTACGAACGCGTCGAGGAACCCCGCGAGACCCAGACCTACGACCTGGTGGTGGCCGGCCCCTGGCACAACTACCTCGCCAACGGCGTCGTGGTGCACAACAGCGCGAAGGGCCGGTCTCCCCGCCGAAACGGGGAGACCGGCCCTTCCCGGTCGTCGGCGTCGGGTCAGACCTTGCGCCACCCGGGGATCCAGGCCCCGTCCTCGACAACGTAGTCACCGAACAGCGAGGGAGCCTCCTGCACCATCAGCCTGCCGACCTTGTCGAACAACAGACGGATCTCCTCCTCCGCGCCGGGAGCCGTCCGGTTCTCGATGACATGCCGCAGCGTGCGGACGTTCGCCGTCCAGACGAGCCCTGTCCCCAGTCCCTCCGGTGCGAACCGGCGCATGAACGAGGTCTTTGCCTTCTTCTCCGAGAACGGCACGCCTTCCTCGTCGAGACCGAAGTGACCCGCCATCCAGTGCTGGAACTCCTCGATCTTCTCCAGCAGCTCGGTGGCCCGGGACATCAGCTCCTCGTCCTTCTGGGCCCAATCGGGGAACCAGAACGGCAGGTCGTCCAGGCGGACGAAGCGCAGCGACTCCTGTGACACGGCGACGCCGGCACGGTGGCGTACCAGTTCGTGCGTGGCCACCCGGCTGACGTTGTGGAGCACGAAGCTGAAGTTGACATGCTCAAGGACCGAGCCATGCGCGCTGGCCAGAATGTTCTTGAGGTACTTGTCCTGGTCGGCACGGATGCGGGTGACGTTCGGGTTCAGACCCGGCTCCCACGAGCGGTAGCAGATCCGTCCGGCGAACTCCGCCAGATTCTGGGCGTCGTCCAGGTCGCCCCGGTCGACGCGCTCCAGCCAGCTCTCGCCACCCACATCGCTCAGGTAGGCCGCCACCTCGTCGTAGTCGAGGTCCGGACGCGAGATGAGGTGGACCTGGGGTTCGACCGTGTGCAATCTGATCACTCCAGTTGGTTCAGGGAGGACAATTCTCCCACGCGCCGTCCTGGGCTCCTCGCCCGCCCGGGTAGCGCGACCGGGCGGTGCGCGCCGCCGCGCCCGGCGTCCGAATTGCCGGATATCTGAGAGTTATCTAGCCTGACGATACGGACCCGGCACTGCTTGAACCCCCGAGCAGGCAGTGCCGGGATCCCGTTCGTCCGCAATGTCCGGCCCCCGACGGCGCACCAGGCCCGGTGCAGCGAGTAGCGTGTTAGCCATGGCACCGACCTCCACTCCGCAGACCCCCTTCGGGAGGGTCCTTACCGCCATGGTGACTCCGTTCACGGCGGACGGCGCGCTCGACCTCGACGGCGCCCAGCGGCTTGCCACCCATCTCGTGGACGCCGGCAACGACGGTCTCATCATCAACGGCACCACCGGTGAGTCGCCCACCACCAGCAACGCGGAGAAAGCGGCCCTCCTGCGGGCCGTCCTGGAGGCGGTCGGCGACCGTGCCCACGTCGTGGCCGGTGTCGGCACCAACGACACCCGCCACAGCATCGAGCTGGCCCGCGCGGCCGAGGAGCTCGGCGCGCACGGCCTGCTCACCGTGACCCCGTACTACAACAAGCCTCCGCAGGAAGGCCTGTACCAGAACTTCACGGCGATCGCCGACTCCACCGGCCTGCCGGTGATGCTCTACGACATCCCGGGCCGCAGCGGCGTCCCGATCGCCACGGAGACGCTGGTCCGCCTCGCGGAGCACCCGCGCATCGTCGCCAACAAGGACGCCAAGGGCGACCTGGGCGCCGCGAGCTGGGCGCTCTCCCGCTCCGGACTGGCCTGGTACTCCGGCGACGACATCCTGAACCTGCCGCTGCTGTCGATCGGCGCGGTCGGCTTCGTCTCGGTCGTCGGCCACCTGGTCGCCCCGGACCTGCGCGCCATGCTCGAAGCGCACCTCGGCGGTGACGTGCACAAGGCCGCCGAGATCCACCACAAGCTGCTCCCCGTGATCCGGGGCGTCTTCCGCACCCAGGGCGCGATGACCACCAAGGCCGCCCTGGCCCTGCAGGGACTGCCCGCCGGCCCGCTGCGCGCCCCGCTCGTGGAGCTGAGCCCCGAAGAGCTCGACCAGCTCAAGATCGACCTCGCCGAGGGCGGGGTACAGCTCTGAGTACCGGACTTCACAACTGAATACGCAGGGCGATCGCGCCTGCACCTTCACACGACAACTGCTTACGCACGAACGTCACGCGCGCCACGTGCCTCCGGGCACGTGGCGTACGTGGTGAGGAGAGTCTTTTGAGCCATCCGCACCCTGAACTCGGCCCGCCGCCCAAGCTTCCCAAGGGCGGACTGCGGGTCACCCCGCTCGGCGGTCTCGGCGAGATCGGTCGCAACATGACCGTCTTCGAGTTCGACGGCCGCCTGCTGATCGTCGACTGCGGCGTGCTGTTCCCCGAGGAGGAACAGCCCGGCATCGACCTGATCCTGCCGGACTTCTCGTCCATCCGGGACCGCCTGAACGACATCGAGGCCATCGTCCTCACCCACGGGCACGAGGACCACATCGGCGCGGTGCCCTACCTGCTGCGCGAGCGGCCGGACATCCCGCTGGTCGGTTCCAAGCTGACCCTCGCGCTGATCGAGGCCAAGCTCCAGGAGCACCGGATCCGTCCGTACTCCCTGGAGGTCTCGGAGGGCAACCGGGAACGCCTCGGCCCCTTCGACTGCGAGTTCGTCGCGGTCAACCACTCCATCCCGGACGCCCTCGCGGTGGCCATCCGCACCCCCGCGGGCATGGTCGTCCACACCGGCGACTTCAAGATGGACCAGCTCCCGCTGGACGGCCGCCTCACCGACCTGCACGCCTTCGCGCGGCTGAGCGAGGAGGGCATCGACCTCCTGCTCAGCGACTCGACGAACGCCGAGGTCCCCGGCTTCGTGCCGCCGGAGCGCGACATCTCCAACGTGCTGCGGTCGGTCTTCGCCGGTGCCCGCAAGCGCGTGATCGTGGCGAGCTTCGCCAGCCACATCCACCGTGTCCAGCAGATCCTCGACGCCGCCCACGAGTACGGCCGCAGAGTCGCCTTCGTCGGCCGCTCGATGGTCCGCAACATGGGCATCGCCCGGGACCTCGGCTACCTGCGGGTGCCGCCGGGCCTCGTCGTCGACGTCAAGACGCTGGACGACCTGCCGGACCACGAGGTGGTCCTGGTCTGCACGGGTTCGCAGGGCGAGCCGATGGCCGCGCTGTCCCGCATGGCCAACCGGGACCACCAGATCCGCATCGTCCCGGGCGACACGGTGATCCTGGCCTCGTCGCTCATCCCGGGCAACGAGAACTCGGTCTACCGGGTGATCAACGGCCTGACCCGCTGGGGCGCCAACGTCGTCCACAAGGGCAACGCCAAGGTCCACGTCTCGGGCCACGCCTCGGCCGGCGAGCTGCTGTACTTCTACAACATCTGCCGCCCGCGGAACCTGATGCCGGTGCACGGCGAGTGGCGCCACCTGCGGGCCAACGCCGAGCTCGGGGCCCTGACCGGCGTCCCGCACGACCGCATCGTGATCGCCGAGGACGGAGTGGTCGTCGACCTGGTCGACGGCAAGGCCAGGATCACCGGCAAGGTGCAGGCCGGCTACGTCTACGTCGACGGTCTGTCCGTCGGCGGGGTGGGCGAGCCCGCGCTCAAGGACCGCAAGATCCTCGGTGACGAGGGCATCATCTCGGTCTTCGTGGTGGTGGACTCTTCCACCGGCAAGATCAGCGCGGGCCCGCACATCCAGGCCCGCGGCTCCGGCATCGAGGACAAGGCCTTCGGCGACGTCCTGCCCAAGCTGGTCGAGGTGCTCGAGCGCCAGGCCCAGGAGGGCGTGGTCGAGCCGCACCAGATGCAGCAGCTCATCCGCCGGACCCTGGGCAAGTGGGTGTCCGACACCTACCGCCGCCGGCCGATGATCCTGCCGGTCGTGGTCGACGTCTGAGCCCTGGTCAGCGCGTGATCCACGCGTGAACCAGGAGGGGAGCGCCTCGATTTGCACATGGGCGCTCCCCTCCAGTACGTTTACGGCTCCCGCCCAGGGGGGCACCCGCAACGCTTACGGCGTCCGGGGGTGCCTGACCCGGAGGGCGGGAAAACCGGCTCAGAACTTCTGATAAAGTCGGAACCGCCGGAAAGGGAAAACGCCGAAAGGCGAAGGACCTGGAAAGCACCGAGGAAATCGGAACGGAAACGGTCTGATAGAGTCGGAAACGAAGGAAGCGCCCGGAGGAAAGCCCGAGAGGGTCAGTACAAAGGAAGCGTACGCACCTTGAGAACTCAACAGCGTGCCAAAAGTCAACGCCAGATATGTTGATACCCCGTCCAGCCGGTTCCGGTTGGTCGAGGTTCCTTTGAAAAAACACAGCGAGGACGCTGTGAACCGTCGAGCTTATTCCGCTCGCGGTTCCGCTCATCGTGGTGTCACCCGATTACGGGTAAACATTCACGGAGAGTTTGATCCTGGCTCAGGACGAACGCTGGCG
>NZ_JBRIOU010000003.1:583685-589498 GCF_053474865.1 Streptomyces sp. CO7 | reverse complement strand
CCCTGACGGTTACTGGTAACGCGTGAGGCCAGGTGAACGGTTCCTGCTCCCGGAACCCACCCGGACCGTTCTGGTCCGGTCCGGGTGGGTTCCGGGAGCAGGAACCGTTCACCTGGCCTCACGCGTTACCAGTAACCGTCAGGGATCGCAGGAACCTGAGGACGACTGAGAGGGCGCGGACCCACGGGGGCGCCTGGAGAGAGGGACACAGATGGGGTTCAAGAAGCTGCTCGCGAGTCTCGGGGCCGGGGGCGCCTCGGTGGAGACCGTGCTGACCGAGGTCAACGTGGTCCCCGGCGGTGTGGTGCAGGGTGAGGTGCGGATCCAGGGCGGGTCGGTCGACCAGCAGATCGAAGGGCTCGCGGTCGGTCTGCAGGCGCAGGTCGAGGTCGAGGGCGGGGACAACCAGGAGCACCGGCAGAACATCGAGTTCCTGAAGGTCCCGCTGGGCGGGGCGTTCCAGCTGCAGGCCGGTGCGGTGCACACGGTGCCGTTCGGCATCGACGTCCCGTGGGAGACGCCGGTCACGATGATCGACGGTTCCGCGCTGCGCGGCATGCACGTGGGCGTGACCACCGAGCTGGCGATCGCGCGGGCGGTCGACTCCTCCGACCTCGACCCGGTGAACGTGCACCCGCTGCCGGCCCAGAAGGCGATCCTGGACGCCTTCGTGCGTCTCGGCTTCCGCTTCAAGAACGCGGACCTGGAGCGCGGGCACATCCGCGGGACCCGGCAGAAGCTGCCGTTCTACCAGGAGATCGAGTTCCTGCCGCCGCAGCAGTACCGCGGGCTGAACCAGGTCGAGATCAGCTTCGTCGCGGACCAGTCCGAGATGGACGTCGTCCTGGAGATGGACAAGAAGCCGGGGCTGTTCAGCGAGGGGAGCGACACCTTCCGCTCCTTCAAGGTGGGGCTGCAGGACTACCAGGGGACCGATTGGGCGGCGTACCTCAACCAGTGGCTGTCCGAGGTCGGCAGCAAGCGCAACTGGTTCTAGGCTCGGACGGGACAAGCGGAACCACGTCCTTCGCGGACGCGGTTCCTGAACCACAGCCAGGAGGTACCGAGGTGAACCGGTCCAGCAGGCCGCCGCTGCCGCACGACTTCCATCCGCAGGTTCCGTCGTTCACGGTGACCAGCGACGACGTGGAGGTGGGCGGCACGCTCGCGGACGCCCAGGTGCACGCGGCGGGCAACACGTCCCCGCACCTGCGCTGGGAGGGTTTCCCGCCCGGGACGAAGAGCTTCGCGGTGACGTGCTTCGACCCGGACGCCCCCACCGGCAGCGGGTTCTGGCACTGGGTGCTGTTCGACATCCCGGGCTCCGTGACGGAGCTGCCGGCCGGCGCGGGCTCGGGCGCGTTCGCGGGTCTGCCCGAGGGCGCGGTGCACGCGCGCAACGACTACGGCACGCGTGACTTCGGCGGGGCCGCGCCGCCGGCCGGGGACGGACCTCACCGGTACGTCTTCACGGTCTACGCCGTGGACCAGGAGAAGCTCGGTCCGGACGCGGACGCCAGTCCGGCGGCGGTCGGATTCAATCTGCGCTTCCACACGCTGGGCCGCGCCCACCTGATCGGCGAGTACGAGGTGCCCGCCGGGAACTGAGTCCGCGTCAGTCCCGCACGGCACGTTTTGCCCGTCCCTGGTCCTGGAATTGATCAGGGGCGGGCTTCTTTTCTGCCGTTGGGGCGGCGGATATTGCGTTGTCCCTCGCGGCACGCCCGGCCAGAGTGGGATTCCGGCTGCCAGGGGGGCGGCCGGCACACGAGAGGTGGGCTGGTTGTTGTGCGGGACACGCTGGTGCTGAACGCGAGCTTCGAGCCGCTGTCGACGGTGACGCTGAACCGCGCCGTGGTGCTGGTGCTCCAGGACAAGGCGGTCGTGGAGCAGGCCCATCCCGATCTTCGGATGCGGGCGGCCGCGGTGGACATACCCGCGCCCCGGGTGATCAGGCTCTGCCGGTACATCCGGGTGCCGTTCCGAAGACAAGCGCCGTGGTCGAGGCGGGGAGTGCTGGTACGGGACAGGCACCGGTGCGCCTACTGCGGCGGGCGTGCCTCCACCGTCGACCACGTGGTGCCGCGGGCGCAGGGCGGCCAGGACTCCTGGCTGAACACCGTCGCCTCCTGCGCGGAGGACAACCACCGCAAGGCGGACCGGACGCCGGAGCAGGCGGGGATGCCGCTGCTGCACGAGCCGTTCGAGCCCACGCCGGCCGACGCGATGCTGCTGGCGATGGGCGGGAACCGCGATCTCGCGGACCTGCCGGAGTGGCTGGCGGTCCGGGCGGCCGCCTGACCCCAGGTGTGAGGGCGCAGGGCCCGCCGCCCCGGCTGGGGGTGGCGGGCCCTGCGTCGTTCGTTCACGCCCTTGCGGCGCTTCCGGCCCCGAGGGCTCGCGGCCGTCAGTCGATGGTGGGCTTCTCGAGGCGGTCGCTGCCGTTGCCCGCGGGCTTGGGCACCGAGCCGGGCGGATTGCCGTTCTGCGGGGCGAAGTTGCCGAAGGCGCCGCCGAGGCCCTTGAGGGCGTCGCCGATCTCGCTGGGAACGATCCAGAGCTTGTTGGCGTCGCCCTGGGCGATCTCCGGGAGCATCTTGAGGTACTGGTAGGCGAGGAGCTTCTGGTCCGCGTCTCCGGCGTGGATGGACTCGAAGACCGTGCGGATCGCCTGGGCCTCGCCCTCCGCGCGCAGGGCGGCGGCCTTGGCCTCACCTTCGGCGCGCAGGATCTGCGACTGCTTCTCGCCTTCGGCGCGCAGGATCTCGGACTGCCGGACGCCCTCGGCCTGGAGGATCGCGGCGCGCTTGTCGCGGTCGGCGCGCATCTGCTTCTCCATCGAGTCCTGGATGGAGGTGGGCGGCTCGATCGCCTTGAGCTCGACGCGGTTGACGCGGATGCCCCACTTGCCGGTGGCCTCGTCGAGGACGCCTCGCAGGGCGGCGTTGATCTCCTCGCGGGAGGTGAGGGTGCGCTCGAGGTCCATGCCGCCGATGATGTTGCGCAGCGTGGTGACGGTGAGCTGTTCGATGGCCTGGATGTAGCTGGCCACCTCGTAGGTCGCGGCGCGGGCGTCGGTGACCTGGTAGTAGATCACCGTGTCGATGTTCACCACCAGGTTGTCCTGGGTGATGACCGGCTGCGGCGGGAAGGGGACGACCTGTTCGCGCAGGTCGATGCGGTTGCGGATGGTGTCGATGAACGGCACCACGATGTTGAGGCCCGCGTTGAGGGTGCGGGTGTAGCGGCCGAAGCGCTCGACGATCGCGGCGCTGGCCTGCGGAATGACCTGGATGGTCTTGATCAGGGCGATGAAGACCAACACCACCAGAATGACCAGGACGATGATGACCGGTTCCATCGTGGCTCCCCGAACCCCTCTCGGCCGCGTCGTGCGCGGCGGATGCCGTGATTGTCGATGATCTTCTGGCTCGAGTCTCCCAGACCCCGGTGACCTTCGGGGCGGGTTCCGGCCACTTGTCCGGGTCCGCGGGCCGGCCGGCCGGGGCGGTCCGCGAACTCCCCCGCTGTGCAGGGCGGTTGGGAGGGGCGCGGGTCCGGTCGTCACATGACGACGGCGGTGGCTCCGTCGATGTCGACGACGTCCACCTCCTCCCCCGTCTCGAAGGTGCGGCCGGGTTCCAGGGCGCGCGCCGACCAGACCTCGCCGGCGAGCTTGACGCGTCCGCCCCGGGAGTCGACACGTTCGAGCACGACGGCCTGGCGGCCGCGCAACGCGTCGATGCCGGTGGAGAGTTGGGGTCGGTCCTTGTTCCGGGCGGCGATGGGGCGCACCACCGCGATCAGGGCCACGGAGACGACCACGAAGGCGCCCACCTGAAGGACGATGCCGCCGCCGAGACTCCAGGTGACCGCCGCGGCGACCGCGCCGACGGCGAGCATCCCGAGTTCGGGCATCGCTGTGATCACCAGGGCGATGCCGAGCACCGCCGCCGCCACCAGCCACCAGACCCACGCGTCGATGTCCACAGGTGCATGGTAGGACCGCGCCCCCGCCGCGGACAGGGCGCGAACGGGGGCGTGGCAAAGGGCCTGTTGGGCGGGCCGGCCGGCGCCCGGGCGGGATGCCCGGGCGAGGGGCTAGGCGAGGGGCAGGCCGTGGGCGGTCCAGCGGTCGCCGATCTGCTCGACGACCAGGGGGAGGCCGAAGCAGTGGGAGAGGTTGCGGGAGGTGAGCTCGAGCTCGATGGGGCCGGCGGTCAGGACCTCGCCCTGGCGGATCATCAGGACGTGGGTGAAGCCGGGGGCGATCTCCTCGACGTGGTGGGTCACCATGATCATGGAGGGGGCGATCGGGTCGCGGGCCAGGCGGCCGAGGCGGCGCACCAGGTCCTCGCGGCCGCCGAGGTCGAGGCCGGCCGCGGGCTCGTCGAGCAGGAGCAGCTCGGGGTCGGTCATCAGGGCGCGGGCGATCAGGGTGCGCTTGCGCTCGCCCTCGGAGAGGGTGCCGAACTTGCGGTCCGTGTAGCCGGTCATGCCGAGGCGGTCGAGGAAGGCGACGGCGCGCTCCTTGTCGACGTCCTCGTACTCCTCCTGCCAGGCGGCGGTCATGCCGTAGGCGGCGGTGAGGACGGTCTGCAGGACCGTCTGGCGCTTGGGGAGCTTCTCCGCCATGCCGATGCCGGCCACGCCGATGCGGGGGCGCAGCTCGAAGACGTCCGTGCCGGGCCGGCCGAGGGTCTCGCCGAGGATCGTGGCGGTTCCCTTGCTCGGGTAAAGGTAGCTGGAGGCGATGTTGAGCAGGGTGGTCTTGCCCGCGCCGTTGGGGCCGAGGATGACCCAGCGCTCGCCCTCCTTGACCGACCAGGAGACCCGGTCCACCAGAGCCCGGCCCTCGCGGACCACGGATACGTCCTCCAGCTCCAGAACATCGCTCATCAGCGCGCTGTCTCCCATTGCGTTCTCGGCCCTCCCCGTGGTGGCGGCGTCGGCCGGTGTGGCTGTCGTGTGCGCCGGCGGGCGCAGCCCTTTCGGAAAAATCTACGCCACCCGGTGTCCTGGGGAATCCAGCGGGACGGTCCTTAGGCTGGGCGCATGCTCACGGAACCACGTGCCGGGCGCCTGGCCGCCTGGGGAAACGCCCTTCTTGCCCATCTTGTCCCGCCTGATGACGCGGTGGCCGCGATTGTCGGGGACGACGCTTTGCACCGGGTGCGCGGGCTGCCCGGGGAGGACGGGGCGGTCGGTCTGTCGCTCGCCCTGGGGCGGCTGCGCGCGCTGGGGGCCACCGGTCTGCGGGTGGCGTTGCCCGCGCCGGGGCATCCGCTGGGGCTGAGCGGGCCGGCGGAGTTCAACGCGGCGGCGCTGGAGGCGGAGGAGGCGGTCGTCTGCCACGGAGTGGCGCTGGGACTGGTGCCGGAGGTGTACGAGGCCGGGCCGGCGGGTGGTGCGGCGGACTCCGAGGACGTGCACGTGGAGGTGGTCTGGCACTGCCTGCCCGTGCGGGAGGCGCCGCCGGCCGACGTGCCCTCGCTCGGCGAGGCGGAGCGGGAGCTGGCGGAGGCGCTGCGGGAGGCGACGGAGGTGATGACGCGGCTGGACGTGGCGGCGTCCGGTCCGGTGGCCGAGGCGGCGCTGGACGCGTACCGGGCGCGGGCGGAGCGGTCGCCCGGGCAGGACGCGCTGGCGCCGGGGTATCCGCCGCGGGCGGCGCGGGTGCTGCGGCTGGCCGAGCGGGTGGGGCTGCTGGTCTCACTGGCGTACGAGAGGGGGCACGGGGGTGCGGTGAGCGCCGGGGAGATGGCGGCGCGGCGGGAGGCGTTGCGGCCGGTGGAGCGGACGGCCCGGCGGGC
>NZ_JBRIOU010000003.1:581500-583585 GCF_053474865.1 Streptomyces sp. CO7 | reverse complement strand
GAGGGCGCCTTCCCGTCCGTGACGGCTCCTGTCACCTCTTCCCCGCGACGCGCGTGCGCGCGCGTGAGGCCGCGGGTGCGTGGGGATCCGGTGCCGACCGGCCGGGCCTCGCGGGAGCCCGCGGGGGCCCTAGGCGCACGCGCGGCCCTGTGGCCCCGCCGGCACGGGCCTCGGCAGCGCTCGGCGAGGGTCCCCCGCTCCTGGAGCCGGTCCGGCGGCCGCCCGGCGGTGTGCGCGGCGCGGGGCCGGGTCAGGTGGTGTCGTGGCGGACGGCCCAGAGGGCGGCCTGGGTGCGGTCGGAGACGTCGAGTTTCATCAGGATGTTGGAGACGTGGGTCTTCACCGTCTTCTCGCTCAGATAGAGGGAGCGGGCGATCTCCCGGTTGGAGCGGCCGTCGGCGATCAGGCCGAGGACGTCCCGCTCACGGTCGGTGAGGGTGCCGCCGCGGCCCTCGCCGGAGCCGTTCTCCTGGGCGAGGAGCACCTCGGCGACCTCCGGCTGGAGGACGGTGTGGCCGGCGTGGACGGAGCGGATGGCCGCGGCGAGGGCGTCGGGGTCCACGTCCTTGTAGAGGTATCCGGTCGCGCCCGCCCGCAGCGCGGGGACCACGGTGCGGCGCTCGGTGAAGCTGGTGACCACGAGGACTCGGGCCGGGTTGCCCAGCGAGCGCAGGCGGCGCAGGGCCTCGATGCCGTCGGAGCCGGGCATCCGGATGTCCATCAGGACGACGTCGGGCCGCAGCTCCTCCGCGCGGGCGACGCCCACCTCGCCGTCGCCGGCCTCGCCGACGACCTCGATGTCGTCCTGCACCTCGAGGAAGGTGCGCAGCCCGCGGCGGACCACCTGGTGGTCGTCGACGAGCAGGACCTTGACCGGCTCAGCCACCGGGAACCTCCATCTCGACGACGGCGCCCTTCCCGGGCGCCGAGCTGACCGTGAGCGTGCCGCCGACGCCGGTGGCGCGGTCGCGCATGGAGACCAGGCCCAGGTGGCGGCCGGCCCTCAGGACGCCTTCCGGTTCGAAGCCGCGGCCGTCGTCGGTGATCCGGAGGACGGCACGGGGGCCCTCGCGCTCCAGGACGACGTCGACGTGGCGCGGGTCGCCGTGGCGCAGCGCGTTGTGCAGGGCCTCCTGGGCGACGCGCAGCAGCGCGGCCTCCTGCGGGGCGGGGAGGGCGCGCACGTCGTGGCTGGTGAAGGTGACGCGGGCGCTGTGGGCGCGGTCGAGGACCTGGACCTGGCTGCGCAGGGTGGCGACGAGTCCGTCCTCGTCGAGGGCGGCGGGGCGCAGCTCGATCACGGCGGCGCGCAGTTCCTCGGCGGCCTCGGCGGCCAGCGCCGCGACCTCCCCCATGGCGTCCCTGGCGCGGGAGGGGGCCCGGTCGACCAGGGTGGCGGCGGCCTGGGCGGTGAGGCGGAGGGAGAAGAGCTTCTGGCTGACGGCGTCGTGCAGCTCGTGGGCGAGCCGGGAGCGTTCCTCGGCGATGGTGAGCTCGCGGCTGCGTTCGTAGAGGCGCGCGTTGGTGAGGGCGATGGCGGCGTGCTGGGCGAAGAGGGAGAGGAGCTCCTCGTCCTCCTCGGTGAAGCCGCACCGGGAGGCCGGGGCGGGCGGGCCGCCGCTCCGGCGCCCCGCGCTCTCCTTGTTCGCGAGGTAGAGGGCGCCGAGGATCTCGTCGCCGTCGCGGATCGGCATGCCAAGGAAGTCGGTCATCTCCGGATGGGCGTCGGGCCAGCCCTCGAAGCGGGGGTCGGCGCGGACGTCGTCGAGGCGCTGCGGGCCCTCGTGGAGCATGGCGGCGAGGATGCCGTGCTGGCGCGGGAGCGGGCCGATGGCCTTCCAGGTCTCCTCGTCGACGCCGCCGACCACGAAGCGGGCGAAGCCTCCGCAGTGGTCGGGCACGCCGAGGGCGGCGTAGCGGGCGCCGAGCAGTTCCCGGGCGCGGGACACGATCGTCTTGAGGACGTCCCCCACCTCCAGGCGCCGGCTCATGGCCAGCAGCGCGTCGCTGACGGCGGCCAGGCCGGCGGGTGAGCGGGTGGCGGTCCCTTTGTCCATGGCGGTCACGCTACCGGCGGGCGGGAGG
>NZ_JBRIOU010000003.1:577917-581400 GCF_053474865.1 Streptomyces sp. CO7 | reverse complement strand
GTCCCGGGGACCGGTTCCAGGTCGGACGCGGGTCCCGGGCCGTCCCGGATTTCACTGACACAAAGCATTGCGCCAGCAACTCTGCGTGAGTCGGCACGGGGTGCCGTGTGAGGCCGTCCACGAGACCCCCGTCACTTACGAAGAACGATAGGAGACAAGCGGGACATTCTTTCGCACGCTGAGCTGCGTCTACGTCAGAGTCTGTCCCGATTTGCCGGATACGTCCTCCTATCCGGGATCGTAGATCACATGATTGCCAGGCCATTTTGCGATCGCTAAGAATTGCTCATGTCGCTCACCGCGGCGGATTCGTCCGCAGCGAAGAGACGCCCCTCGGGTGCACTTCCGTCCGGCCAGTCCGGACAGTCCGAACCCCCGGACGCCGAGCGACCTCCGCGCAACGAATGAGGTTCCATGCCGAAGTTCAACCTTTCCGCTTATCGCACCGCCGTCACCAAGAAGCAGATGCAGAAGATCGGCATCGCCGGTGCCGGCGCCCTGAGCGCCGCGGCTCTCGCCTTCACCGTTGTTCCGGCCGACGCCGAGACGACCACCAACGAGGCCGGCCAGGCCACGTCCGTGGTCTACAGCGCCGACCAGATCAAGAACGTGAAGGCCGGCGTCGCCGACCAGGCCGCGGGTGCGAGCGTGAAGGCCGAGGCCGTCGCCGCCAAGCAGGCGGAGCAGAAGGCCGAGGAGAAGAAGGCCGCCGACGAGGCCGCTGCCAAGAAGGCCGCTGCCGAGCAGGCTGCCAAGGAGCGCGAGGCCAAGGAGGCCGCCAGCCGTTCCGCCGCCCGTCCGGTCGCCAAGCCGGCCGAGGCGAAGAAGGTCTACGCGAACAACCTGGACGGTTGGATCCGCGAGGCCCTCGACATCATGGACAAGAACGACATCCCGGGTTCGTACCACGGGCTGTACAAGAACATCATCCGTGAGTCCTCGGGCAACCCGAAGGCGATCAACCTCTGGGACATCAACGCCCAGAACGGCATCCCGTCCAAGGGCCTGCTGCAGGTCATCCCGCCGACCTTCGAGACGTACCACGTCAAGGGCACGCCCGACGACATCTACCACCCGGTGGCCAACATCGTGGCCGCGGCCAACTACGCCGCCGACCGCTACGGCACCATCGACAACGTCAACAGCGCGTACTGAGGCAGGCGCGGACCTCTGAGCGAGCATCGCTGACACGTTGAAAGGGCGGCACCCCCGACGGGGGTGCCGCCCTTGCGTCATGTCCGGGCCCGCCTCGGCGGCGGCTCCGGCAAGATCACTTGCGCATGACCTCCGGCTCGTGGCGGCGCAGGAAGCGCGCCACGAAGAAGCCGCAGACCACGCCGAGGCCGATCAGCGCGATCATGTCCAGCGACCAGGTGCCGAGGGTGTTCTCCCACAGCGGGTCGTTGTCCGCGCCGGCCTCCGGCGGGGCGATCCGGTTGAAGTCCAGCGTGGCGCCCGCGGCCGCGACCGCCCAGCGGGACGGCATCAGGTACGAGAACTCGTTGACGCCGAGCGTGCCGTGCAGGGCGAAGAGGCAGCCCGTGAACACCACCTGGATGATCGCGAACATCACCAGCAGCGGCATGGTCTTCTCGGCGGTCTTCACCAGCGCCGAGATGATCAGGCCGAACATCATCGAGGTGAAGCCCAGACCCATGATCGGCAGCGAGAGCTCGATCAGCGTCGAGTCGCCGAGCAGCAGGCCCTCGGCGGGGATGTCGCGGCTCGCGAAGCCGATCACGCCGACCAGCAGGCCCTGGAAGACGGTGATCATGCCGAGCACGAAGACCTTGGACATCAGGTACGCCGACCGGGACAGGCCGGTGGCCCGTTCCCGCTCGTAGATCACCCGCTCCTTGATCAGCTCGCGCACCGAGTTGGCGGCGCCCGCGAAACAGGCGCCGACCGCCAGGATCAGCAGGACCGTGGTGGCGGTGCCGTTGGGCACGACGCGCCCGGTCTGCGGGTGCAGCGGGTTGGGCAGCAGGCCGCGGTCCGGGTTGATGAGCAGGCTCACCGCACCGATGACGGCCGGCAGCAGCACCATCAGGGCCAGGAAGCCGCGGTCCGAGACGATCACCGAGGTGTAGCGGCGCACCAGGGTCACGAACTGGGAGAACCAGCTCTGCGGCTTCGGCGGCCGGATCGCCTGCGGCGGCGGCATGTGCACCGGCTGCGGCGCCACCGCGTCGATGTCCGCGGCGTACGTCTGGTAGTGCTGCGAGCCCTTCCAGCGGCCCGCCCAGTCGTAGTCGCGGTAGTTCTCGAACGCGGAGAAGACGTCGGCCCAGGTGGTGTAGCCGAAGAAGTTGAGCGCCTCGTCGGGCGGGCCGAAGTAGGCCACCGCGCCGCCGGGCGCCATCACCAGCAGCTTGTCGCAGATGGCCAGCTCGGCCACCGAGTGGGTGACCACCAGGACGGTGCGGCCGTCGTCGGCGAGGCCGCGCAGCAGCTGCATGACGTCGCGGTCCATGCCCGGGTCGAGGCCGGAGGTCGGCTCGTCCAGGAAGATCAGCGACGGCTTGGTCAGCAGCTCCAGCGCCACCGACACGCGCTTGCGCTGGCCGCCGGAGAGCGAGGTGACCTTCTTGTCCTTGTGGATGTCGAGCTTCAGCTCGCGCAGCACCTCGTCGATCCGGGCGGCGCGCTCGGCGGACGTGGTGTCCGCGGGGAAGCGCAGCTTGGCCGCGTAGCCGAGGGCCTTCTTGACGGTGAGCTCCTTGTGCAGGATGTCGTCCTGCGGCACCAGACCGATGCGCTGGCGGAGCTCGGCGAACTGCTTGTACAGGTTCCGGTTGTCGTAGAGCACGTCGCCCTGGTCGGCGGGCCGGTAGCCGGTCAGCGCCTTGAGCAGGGTGGACTTGCCGGAGCCGGAGGGGCCGATCACGGCGATCAGCGACTTCTCCGGGACGGCGAACGAGACGTCCTTGAGGATCTGCTTGCCGCCGTCGACGGTGACGGTCAGGTGGCGGGCCGAGAAGCTGACCTCGCCGGTGTCGACGAACTCCTCCAGCCGGTCGCCGACCAGGCGGAACGTCGAGTGGCCGACGCCGACGACGTCGGTCGGGCCGAGCAGCCGGGTGCCGCCCTTGGGTATGGGCTGGCCGTTGACGTAGGTGCCGTTGTGCGAGCCGAGGTCGCGGATCTCGAAGCGGCCGTCGGGAGTGGCGTGGAACTCGGCGTGGTGCCGGGAGACCTGCAGGTCGGAGACGACCAGCTCGTTCTCCAGGGCGCGGCCGATACGCATCACCCGGCCGAGGGAGAACTCGTGGAACGTGGTCGGGCTGCGCTCCGCGTAGATCGGCTGGGCGCCACCGGGAACGGCCTGGGGCGCCACCTGCGGAGGCACGGAGGGGCCCCCGCCCTGCTGCGGGAACGGCGCGGGCGCCTGATGGGGCACCGGGGGCTGCTGGGGACCCCAGCCTCCGCCCTGCGGGGCCTGGCCGGGGAAGGGCTGGGCGTGCGGCGCGGCCTGCGGTACGT
>NZ_JBRIOU010000003.1:577326-577817 GCF_053474865.1 Streptomyces sp. CO7 | reverse complement strand
GACGGGGTCAGCCGCGGGCCGTCGGTCGCGTTGCCGAGGTGCACCGGGGCGCCGGGTGCCAGGCGCGTCTGCTGGACGCGCTGCCCCTGCACCCAGGTGCCGTTGGTGGACCCGTGGTCCTCCAGCAGCCAGCCGCCGTCGGCGTGACGGACCGTCGCGTGGCGCCAGGAGACCCTGGCGTCCTCGAGCACCACGTCCCCCTGCGGGTCCCGGCCGATCGTGTAGGACCGGGACGAATCGAGCGTCCAGGTCCGTCCGTTGATTTCGAGTACGAGTTCTGGCACTCCATGCCCCACTGAGTTGTCCCCCGAATTGGCCCCCGACACAGGGAGTCCAGGGATGTCTGACGTCCGGGGGCACTATCCCAGGCCGTGCGGGGCTATCGGAAGCCGGACCCCTGGACAGGTACGGAATCGGCACGGTTCCGGGGCGGGCCCACGGTACTAAACCGGGTCCAAGCGCGCGCCACGGGACCGTGCCGATTCCGTACC
>NZ_JBRIOU010000003.1:575973-577226 GCF_053474865.1 Streptomyces sp. CO7 | reverse complement strand
GTGGGGGCGGAGGGGCGGCTACGGTGGGAGGACCATGAGCGCTGCGCAGAACTCCGACGCCCCCACTCTCCTCGTCAAGATCTTCGGCAAGGACCGCCCCGGGACCACCGCCGGTCTGTTCGAGACCCTCACCTCCTACCGTGTCGACGTCGTCGACATCGAGCAGGTCGTCATCCGCGGCCGGATGGTGCTCTGCGCCCTGGTCACCCAGCCGCCCGCCGGGCAGGAGGGCGACCTGCGGGCCGCCGTCCACAGCTGGGCGGGGTCGGTGAAGATGGAGGCCGAGATCCTCTCCGGCACCGGCGACAACCGTCCCCGCGGCAGCGGCCGCTCCATCGTCACCGTGCTGGGCAACCCGCTGACCGCCGAGCAGACCGCCGCCATCGCCTCCCGGATCACCGCCGCGGGCGGCAACATCGACCGCATCTTCCGGCTGGCCAAGTACCCCGTCACGGCGGTCGAGTTCGCGGTCTCCGGCGTGGCGACGGAGTCCCTGCGCACGGCGCTGGCGACCGAGGCCGCGGCGCTCGGCGTGGACATCGCCGTGGTCTCCGCGGGCCTGCACCGCCGCGCGCAGCGGCTGGTGGTGATGGACGTGGACTCCACCCTCATCCAGGACGAGGTGATCGAGCTGTTCGCGGCCCACGCCGGCTGCGAGGAGAAGGTCGCCGAGGTGACGGCGGCCGCGATGCGCGGCGAGCTGGACTTCGAGCAGTCGCTGCACGCCCGGGTCGCCCTGCTGGAGGGTCTGGACGCCTCGGTGGTGGACAAGGTGCGCAGCGAGGTGCGGCTGACGCCTGGCGCGCGCACCCTGGTGCGCACCCTGAAGCGGCTGGGCTACCAGGTGGGCGTGGTGTCGGGCGGCTTCACCCAGGTCACCGACGACCTGAAGGAGCGCCTGGGCCTGGACTTCGCGCAGGCCAACACGCTGGAGATCGTCGACGGGCGGCTGACCGGCCGGGTGATCGGCGAGGTCGTCGACCGGGCGGGCAAGGCACGGCTGCTGCGCCGGTTCGCGGCCGAGGCGGGCGTGCCGCTGGCGCAGACGGTCGCGATCGGCGACGGGGCGAACGACCTGGACATGCTGAACACGGCGGGTCTGGGCGTGGCCTTCAACGCCAAGCCGGTGGTCCGCGAGGCCGCCCACACGGCGGTGAACGTGCCCTTCCTCGACACGGTGCTGTACCTGCTGGGGATCAGCCGCGAGGAGGTCGAGGCGGCCGACGGCGGCGGCCTCGTCGAGCACTGAGACC
>NZ_JBRIOU010000003.1:571433-575873 GCF_053474865.1 Streptomyces sp. CO7 | reverse complement strand
CCGCGCCGGGCAGGTGCCCCGCGCGGCGCGCCGTCGGTCACTTGGAGGGCGCCCAGTAGTCGCTGAGCGTGCACACGCCGGGCTCCAGGGTCTTCCAGGAACCGTTGAAGGTGAGCACCGCGTAGGCGGCGGTGGGGAAGCCGCGCCGGACCATGCGGTCCCGGGCGTCGCCCTCGGCGGAGCCGGCGAGCACCTCGGCGAGCCCGTGCATGCCGGGGTTGTGGCCGATCATGAGGACGTTGCGCACCTCGTCGGGCGTCTCGTTCAGCACCGCGACGAGCTGGCCGGGCGTCGCCTCGTAGATCCGCTCCTCGTAGACCGTGCGGGGCCGCCGGGGGAACTCGTGGACGGCGAGCTTCCACGTCTCACGGGTGCGGGCGGCGGTGGAGCACAGGGCCAGGTCGAGGGGGACGCCGGAGTCGGCGAGCTTGCGCCCGGCGACCGGGGCGTCCATGCGCCCCCGCTCGGCGAGCGGCCGTTCGTGGTCGGCGACCTCGGGCCAGTCGGCCTTGGCGTGCCGGAAGAGGACGATCGTGCGGGGTTCTGCGACGCTCATGGATCCCAGCTTGGCATGAAAAAGGCGGCACGTCGCAGGGAGTTGGCAGGCGTCACCGCACCGGGGCGGAGGAGAGCCTCAGCGGCCCGCGAATTGCGCCAGCCGGGTGAACAGGTCCCCGGGGCCCGGGCCCGCGGCCGGGTCGGAGACCAGAAGGAGCAGCGACACGAAGGCGAGCACCGGCAGGACCACGCCCCACCAGGGCAGCCTCGCGGCTGCGCCGTCGCCCGCCGCCGGAGCGGGGCAGGAGGTCGTCGTACGGACCGGCATGATGCCTCCGGATGCTGTAGGGCGCGTCCCAGCCCTCGTCGGGCCGATGGCCTTCCCAGGGCCACGTCCTCGACGCTACGCACCGGGGGCCCCGCGTCACATCCGGTGATCCACCCATTCGACCCTGAGGACCGTCCCCTAGGGGATGGTGGGGACAGCCCCACCCCCGGCTGCGCGGGAGGCCATGGCGGGACCGGCCGGGGCAGGTCACGGCCACGGGCGGCCCGGAGGCCGCGGTCGGCCGGGCATCCCGGTCAGGGGCGGTCCGGTCCAAGGCAGCCCGGTCAGAGGGCAGCCCGGTCAGGGGCGGTCCGTCGGAGGCGGTCCGGTCAGGGGGCGGCGATCGTGGCGATGACGCCGATGATCACCATGATGAGCAGGAACGAGCCGAGGACGAGCAGCAGCTTCTTCTGGCCGTTCTGGGGGTTCGGGTCGAGCACCATGGCCCCAGTCTCCCATCCCGGCGGGACCCGCCTTCGACCGGGGCGTCAGCGGGTCGCGGCGGTCGCCGGCTCCTCGCGAGGGGCGAGTTCGTCCTCGATCGTGCTGTTCCGGCCCGCCAGGACGCCGAACAGCATCTGCGGGATCATCAGGGCGGCCATCAGCGAGAGCGGCAGGCCCCAGCCGCCACTGTGCTGGTAGAGGACGCCGACCAGCACCGGGCCGGGGATGGAGATCAGGTAGCCCGTGCTCTGGGCGAACGCGGAGAGGCGGCCCACGCCCTCGCCGGTCCGGGCGCGCATGCCGACCATGGTGAGGGCGAGCGGGAAGGCGCAGTTGGCGATGCCCAGCAGGAGCGCCCAGAGCCAGGCTCCGGCCGCCGGGGCGATGATCAGTCCGGCGTAGCCGGCGAGCCCGCTGATGCCCAGGGCGACGACCATCGGGCCCTGATGGGGCAGCCGGGCGGCCAGCCGGGGGATGACGAAGGAGAGCGGGACGCCCATCACCATGCTGACGGCGAGCAGCACCCCGGCCGTCCCGGCGGAGACGCCGGCGTCGCGGAAGATCTGGGCGAGCCAGCCCATCGTGACGTAGGCGCAGGTGCCCTGGAGGCCGAAGAAGACGGCGAGGGCCCAGGCGGTGCGGCTGCGGGTGATGCTGCGCATCGGCGGGCGGGCCGCGGCGGGAGCCGTCGCACCGGCGCCGCCCCGCGCCGCGGGACCACCGCGGGTTCCGCCCGAACGGCCGCGGAGGCGCAGACGACCGGTGCCGGCGGCCCGGTCGCGTACCAGCGGGAGCCAGGCGAGGACGGCGGCACCGGCGAGCAGCGACCAGGCGGCCAGGCCCAGGCGCCAGTCGCCGCCGAGGGCGCCGGTCAGCGGCACGGTGAAGGCGGCGGCCGAGGAGGTGCCGAGGGCCAGGGCCATCGAGTAGAGGCCGGTCATGGGCCCCACACGGTCGGGGAACCGCTCCTTGACGATGACCGGCATGAGGATGTTGCCGACGGCGATGCCCATCAGGGCCAGCGCGGTGGCGCCGAGCAGCCCGGCGGTGGAACCCGCCCAGGGGCGGATCAGCAGTCCCGCCGCGACGGCGGCCATACCGGCGCAGACCACCGCGGCGGCGCCGAAACGGCGGGCCAGGCGGGGCGCGGCGACGCCGAAGACGGCGAAGCAGAGGGAGGGCACCGAGGTGAGCAGTCCGGCCACCGAACCGCTCATGCCGAAGCCGTCGCGGACCTCCTCGAGCAGGGCGCCGAGGCTGGTGACGGCGGGGCGCAGGTTGAGCGCCGCCAGCACGACGGCGGCCACCAGCAGCTGGGTGCGCCAGGCCGGGGCCGCGGCGGGAGCGTCGCCGCTCGGGGTGACCGGCCGCCGGGCCGGGATCTCGGTCGCCTCGCGTGAGGCAGTGCGCCCATCAGACATACGACCATCATAGAATCATGGGATGATTGGCTGTCCAGTCCGTCCGGCTCCCGGCCGGCCCGCCTCGTGCGAAGGTGTGCCATGCCTTTGACCCACCCCCGTCGCTCGGCACTGTCCGAACAGGTCATCGCGGCCCTGCGAACGCAGATCACCTCCGGCGAGTGGCCCGTCGGCTCGCGGATCCCCACCGAGCCCGAACTGGTCGAGCAGCTGGGCGTGGCCCGCAACACCGTCCGCGAGGCGGTGCGGGCGCTCGCGCACAACGGTCTGCTGGACATCCGGCAGGGGTCGGGCACCTACGTGGTGGCCACCAGCGAGCTGGCGGGCGTGATGCACCGCCGTTTCGCGGACGCCGATCCGCGGCACGTCGCCGAGCTGCGCTCCTCCCTGGAGGCGAGCGCCGCGTCGCTGGCCGCCGAGCGGCGCACCGAGCGGGACCTGCGGCAGCTTCGGGCGCTGCTGGCGCGCCGGGAGGAGGCGTGGCGGTCCGGGGAGATCGAGGCGTTCGTGACGGCCGACACCGGCTTCCACATGGCGGTGGTCGCGGCGTCCCACAACGACGTGATGACCGCGCTGTACGCGGACCTCGGCGAGGTGCTGCGGGAGTGGCTGCGCGGGGACGTGGGGGCTGCTCTCACCCCGGAGACGTACATGGACCACGCTCCGCTGGTGGAGGCGATCCGGGACGGCGACGCGGAGACGGCGGCGCGGGAGGCGGCGAGTTACCCGCTGTCCTGCCGTCCGGGGCGCGCGGACTGACCGACAGCTCTGGCGGCGGAAGCGGTCGGACGGCGGAAGCGGCCGGGCGGCGGAAGCGGTCGGACGGCGGAAGCGGCCGGCGGGTTCTACGGTCGAGGTATGGCGCTTACCAAGGACGAACGTGAGGCGTTCCTGTCGGAGCCGTTGACGGCGACGCTGGGTGTGGCGGCGGGACCGGGGAGGGGGCCGCTGCTGGTACCGCTCTGGTACGGGTACGAGCCGGGCGGGCTGCCGTGGATCCTGACCGGGCGCGACTCGCGCAAGGCGGCGCTGATCGCCGAGACGGGGCGGTTCTCGCTGCTGGTGCAGCGGCTGACGCCGACGGTGCGGTACGTGTCGGTGGAGGGGCCGGTCGTCGAGTCGCTCACCGCGACGGCGGAGCACGTGCGGGAGATCGCGGGGCGGTACCTGTCCGGGGCGGCGCTCGAGGGGTACCTGGCGTCGCCTGCGGCGGTGGAGGAGTCGGTGGTGCTGCGGATCAGCCCGCAGCGGTGGACGTCGTCGGACCTCGGTTCCTGGTAGCGGGCGGTACGGAGTCCTGCCGGCCGGGCCGGGTCGATGTTCGCCTTGTGACGTCTCAGAGCGGGCGGTGGCTGACCCAGGCCGAGGTGACCTCCTTCCAGCAGCGGCCGGTGAGGTCGGCGGCGCGGGCCGGGGTGATGTCGGCGGGGGCGCCGTCGGTGTCGACGTCCCACCAGCGGGCGCATTCGACGTGGAGGCGGACGCGGTCCGTGCGGGAGTTGGGGTTGTGGCAGTGGGCGGTCACCGTCGAGCCGGTGACCTTCACGGTGCAGTCGGCGCCGGCCTCCGCGGAGGCGGGGGTCGGGGCGGCGGGGGCGAGCACGGCGAGGGCGGCGGCGGTCAGGGCCGCGGGGGTGGTGCGGCGGGGGGTCATCGCGCCTCCCGGGGGTGGAGTACGTCCCCAGGCTGCCGCGTGCGGGGGTGCGCGGCCCTTCCGGTTCCGCCGCACGGGTGACGGTTCGCCCGGGG
>NZ_JBRIOU010000003.1:555179-571333 GCF_053474865.1 Streptomyces sp. CO7 | reverse complement strand
GGGCAGTGGCGGTCAGGGCGCGGGGCGGTTACGCGCCGATGGCGTGGAGGCCGCCGTCGACGTGGATGATCTCGCCCGTCGTCTTCGGGAACCAGTCGCTCAGCAGCGCGACGACGCCCTTCGCGGCCGGCTCCGGGTCCGTCAGGTCCCACTCCAGCGGCGCGCGCGTGTCCCACACCGCCGCGAGGTCGCTGAATCCGGGGATGGACTTCGCGGCCATCGAGCCGAGCGGGCCCGCGGAGACCAGGTTGGACCGCACGTTCTGCTTGCCCAGGTCACGCGCCAGGTACCGGCTCGTGGCCTCCAGCGCGGCCTTCGCCGGGCCCATCCAGTCGTACTGCGGCCAGGCGTACTGGGCGTCGAAGGTGAGGCCCACCACCGAGCCGCCGTTCTGCATCAGCGGCAGGCAGGCCGTGGTCAGCGACTTCAGCGAGAACGCCGAGACGTGCATGGCCGTGGCCACCGACTCGAACGGCGTGTTGAGGAAGTTGCCGCCCAGCGCGTCCTGCGGCGCGAAGCCGATGGAGTGGACCACGCCGTCCAGCGTGCCGAGCTCCTCGGCGACCACGTCGGCCAGGCGGCCGAGGTGCTCGTCGTTGGTGACGTCCAGCTCGATCACCTTGGTCGGCTTCGGCAGCTTCTTGGCGATCCGCTCGGTGAGCGTCGGCCGGGGGAAGGCGGTGAGGATGATCTCCGCGCCCTGCTCCTGGGCCAGCTTCGCCACGTGGAAGGCGATGGAGGACTCCAGCAGCACGCCGGTGATCAGGATCCGCTTGCCCTCGAGAATTCCGCTCATGTCGATCAGTGACCCATGCCCAATCCGCCGTCAACGGGGATGACGGCTCCAGTGATGTACGACGCCTCGTCCGAGGAGAGGAAGCGCACGACGCCGGCGATCTCCTCGACCTCCGCGTACCTCCCCAGCGGGACCCGGGTGAGGAACTCCTTGCGCGTCTCCTCGGGGAGTTCGCGCGTCATGTCGGTGTCCACGAAGCCGGGGGCGACGACGTTGAAGGTGATGTTGCGCGATCCCAGCTCGCGGGCGAGGGAGCGCGCGAAGCCGACCAGCGCGGCCTTGGAGGCGGCGTAGTTGGCCTGGCCCGCCTGGCCCATCAGCCCGACCACCGAGGAGATCAGGACGACGCGGCCCTTGCGGGCCCGCAGCATGGCCTTGTTGGCGCGCTTGACCACGCGGAAGGTGCCGGTGAGGTTGGTGTCGATGACGGAGGTGAAGTCCTCCTCCGACATGCGCATCAGCAGCTGGTCCTTGGTGACGCCGGCGTTGGCCACCAGCACCTCGACCGGACCGTGCCGCTCCTCGACCTCCTTGTAGGCCTGCTCGACCTGCTCGGAGTCGGTGATGTCGCAGCGGACGGCGAGACAGCCGAGGTCGGCGAGCTCGGCCGGCGGCTCGCCGGAGCGGTAGGTGTACGCGACCTTGTCGCCGGCCTGGGCGAACGCGCGGGCGATGGCGAGGCCGATGCCCCTGTTGCCTCCGGTGACGAGAACCGAGCGGCTCATCCGTCCCCCTTCGTGCTTCCTTAGGTCTCCCCGCCCGGCCGCGCTCGCGCGCCGACCGGCGGCTTCCCCGAAAACCTATCGGTCCGCCCGCCGTCCGGGGCCTTCGGGCACGAACAGCAGCGCACCCCCGCCCGCTGTGGGATCCCTACAGTCGGCCTCCGCGGCCCGCGGCCGTCCCGGGCCCGGAACGTGCGCCGGGACCGACGCCGCGCCGACCCCCGTTGTGGCGGCCCGCCAGCCACGGGCCCCGCCGCCTCAGTGCCCCGGCGCGGGCAGACAGCCGCCGTCGAGGATCATGCCGGTGACCTCCGACGTCACCTCGCCCGCCGGGTCCACCGTGACCTTGGTGCAGACCGGCCCCCGGGACACCGACACCACGGCGTACCGCAGGGGGTGGAAGCTCTCCACCCGCATGTCGACCGCGCCGGCTTCGACGTCGAGCTCCTCGGCGACGGCCTCCCGGAGGGCGGCCTCGTCGGTCGCGGCCCCGCCGTCCGCGATCCGGGCCAGCAGCCGGGCGAGGGCCCGGGCGTCCGGCTGTGCCGCGGCCCGCTGCTCGGCGGTGATCTCCCTCTCCTCGCGGTAGCGGTGGTTCTCGGCGAGCCGCCGGTTCCACTCGTCCCCCATGTCACCAGGTTCCGGCGTGTCCTGCGCCGCGCAGCCGGCGAGCGGGGGCGCCGACGCTCCCGTCGGGTCGTCGACGGCCGGCGAGCAGGTGCTCGCGGCGCCGGCAGCCCTCTCCCTCGGATCGGTGAGCACCGAACCGCAGGCGGCCGGAAGGGGGATGAGCACCAGCAGCGGAAGCCTTGTCCTCAACATGCCCCGCATGATGGCCCCTTGGCGGGCGACCGGGCGAACCGACCCGTGTTCGCCCCGGACAAACACGCGCACACGGGCGCTCCCGCCGTGGTTCACTGCCCTGTTGTCAGCGCAGTGACCGCCTGAAGGGATGCCCTCCGTGCCCCATGAAATCGATCCGTCGTTCCTGGCACTGCCGTTGAGGGCCCTGGCCGACGCCGCGCTGGCGCGGGCCAGGGCGCTGGGTTCGGAGCACGCCGACTTCCGGTTCGAGCGCGTGCGCAGCGCGTCCTGGCGGCTGCGGGACGCCCGGCCGGCCGGGTCCTCGGACACCACCGACCTGGGGTACGCGGTCCGCGTGGTGCACGGCGGCGCGTGGGGCTTCGCCTCCGGCGTGGACCTCACCATGGACGCCGCCGCCAAGGTCGCCTCGCAGGCGGTGGCGATGGCGAAGCTCACCGCGAAGGTGATCGCCGCGGCCGGGTCGGACGAGCGCGTGGAGCTGGCGGACGAGCCGGTGCACGCCGAGCGGACCTGGGTCTCCGCGTACGAGATCGACCCGTTCGAGGTGCCGGACGAGGAGAAGTCGGGGCTGCTGGCCGACTGGAGCGCGCGGCTGCTCGCCGCGGACGGCGTCGACCACGTGGACGCCTCGCTGCGCACCGTCCACGAGAACAAGTTCTACGCGGACACCGCCGGCACGGTCACCACCCAGCAGCGCGTCCGCCTGCAGTCGCAGTTCAACGCGGTCTCGGTGGACGAGTCGACCGGCGAGTTCGACTCGATGCGCACGCTCGCCCCGCCCGTGGGGCGCGGCTGGGAGTACCTGACCGGCACCGGCTGGGACTGGCAGCGGGAGCTCGACGAGATCCCGGAGCTGCTGCGCGAGAAGATGCGCGCCCCCAGCGTGAAGGCCGGGGTGTACGACCTGGTGGTCGACCCGTCGAACCTGTGGCTGACCATCCACGAGTCGATCGGCCACGCCACCGAGCTGGACCGCGCGCTGGGCTACGAGGCCGCGTACGCGGGCACCTCCTTCGCGACCTTCGACCAGCTCGGCAAGCTGAGGTACGGCTCCGAGAAGATGAACGTGACCGGCGACCGCACCGCCGAGCACGGCCTGGCGACCATCGGCTACGACGACGAGGGCGTGGCCGGACAGTCCTGGGACCTGGTGAAGGACGGCGCGCTGACCGGCTACCAGCTGGACCGCCGGATGGCGCGGCTGACCGGGTTCGAGCGGTCCAACGGCTGCGCGTTCGCCGACTCCCCGTCGCGGGTGCCGGTCCAGCGGATGGCCAACGTGTCGCTGCTGCCCGACCCGGCGGGGATGTCCACCGACGACCTGATCGGCAGCGTCGACAACGGCGTCTACGTGGTGGGCGACCGGTCCTGGTCCATCGACATGCAGCGCTACAACTTCCAGTTCACCGGACAGCGCGCCTACCGGATCAAGGACGGGCGGCTCGACGGGCAGGTGCGGGACTTCGCCTACCAGGGCATCACCCCGCAGTTCTGGGGCTCCATGGAGGCGGTCGGCGGCCCGCAGACGTACGTGCTGGGCGGCGCGTTCAACTGCGGCAAGGCCCAGCCGGGGCAGATCGCCGCCGTCTCGCACGGCTGCCCGTCCGCCCTGTTCCGCGGCGTCAACATCCTCAACACCACGCAGGAGGCCGGTCGATGAGCCCGCGTACCAACAAGCCGCACGAGATCGTCGAGCGTGCCCTGGAGCTGTCGCAGGCCGACGGATGCGTCGTGATCGCGGCGGAGACCTCGAGCGCCAACCTCCGCTGGGCGGGGAACGCGCTCACCACCAACGGCGTCACGCGGGGCCGGCACCTCACCGTGATCGCCACGGTGGACGGCAAGGAGGGGACCGCGGCGGGCGTGGTGAGCCGCGGCGCGGTCACCGCGGACGACCTGGAGCCGCTGGTGCGGGCCGCCGAGGCCGCCGCCCGCGGGGCCGCCCCCGCGGAGGACGCGACCGAGCTGGTCCGCGACGTGCCGCACTCCCCCGGCTTCACCGAGGCGCCCACCGAGACCTCCTCGGCGGTGTTCGACGCCTTCGCCCCCGCGCTCGGCGAGGCGTTCGCGCGCGCCCGGGACGGCGGGCGCGAGCTGTACGGCTTCGCCAACCACGAGATGGTCACCAGCTACCTCGGCACGTCCACCGGGCTGCGGCTGCGCCACGACCAGCCCAACGGGACGCTGGAGGTCAACGCCAAGTCCCCCGACCGGCTGCGCTCGGCCTGGGCGGGCCGCTCCACCCGGGACTTCACCGACGTGGACCCCGCCGCGCTGGACGCGGAGCTGGCCCAGCGGCTGGTGTGGGCCGAGCGGCAGGTCGACCTGCCCGCCGGGCGTTACGAGACGCTGCTGCCGCCCTCCGCGGTGGCGGACCTGCTGGTCTACCAGCTGTGGTCGTCCTCGGCGCGGGACGCCGCCGAGGGACGGACGGTGTTCAGCAGGCCGGGCGGCGGGACCCGGGTCGGCGAGAAGCTGACGAACCTGCCGCTGACCCTGCGCAGCGACCCGCGGGAGCCGGGCCTGGAGTGCGCCCCGTTCGTCCTGGCCCACTCCTCGGGGGACGACGCGTCGGTCTTCGACAACGGGCTGCCGGTGTCGGCGACGGAGTGGGTCTCCGGCGGCGAGCTGCGCCACCTCACGTCCACCCGGCACAGCGCGGCGCTCACCGGCATGCCCGTGACGCCGTCCCTCGGCAACCTGGTGCTCGAGGGCGGCGAGGACCGCTCGCTGGAGGAGATGGTGGCCTCCACGCAGCGAGGGCTGCTGCTGACCTGCCTCTGGTACATCCGAGAGGTCGACCCGGCGACGCTGCTGCTGACCGGGCTCACCCGTGACGGCGTCTACCTGGTGGAGAACGGGGAGGTCACCGGGGCGGTGAACAACTTCCGGTTCAACGAGTCGCCGGTGGACGTGCTGGGGCGGGCGGTCGAGGCGGGGCGGACGGAGCGAACGCTGCCGCGCGAGTGGAGCGACTGGTTCACGCGGGCCGCGATGCCGGCGCTGCGGGTCCCGGACTTCAACATGAGCTCGGTGAGCCAGGGCGTCTGAGCGGGGCCGGGCGGTGGGGGGCCGCCCCGAAAGGGGCTGCGTCCCCCGTCGCCCGGGGCGTATAACCTCGTAGAGGCTGCCGGGACGGCGGTCGAAGATCGTTTCGAGGAGACACGAGAACCGTGACGGACATCGTCGACGACCTGAAGTGGCGCGGGCTGTTCGCCCAGTCCACCGACGAGGACGCCCTGCGCAAGGCTCTGGCGAACGGTCCTGTCACCTTCTATTGCGGCTTCGACCCGACCGCCCCCTCGCTCCACGTCGGCCACCTGGTGCAGGTGCTCACCATGCGCCGGCTCCAGCAGGCCGGTCACCGGCCGCTCGCCCTGGTGGGCGGCGCGACGGGGCAGATCGGTGACCCCCGGCCGACGGCCGAGCGGACGCTGAACCCGCCTGAGACGGTCGCCGCCTGGGTGGACCGGCTGCGGGCGCAGATCCAGCCGTTCCTCTCCTTCGAGGGAGACAACGCGGCGTCCCTGGTCAACAACCTGGACTGGACCGCCGGCCTGTCGGCGATCGAGTTCCTGCGGGACGTCGGCAAGCACTTCCGCGTCAACAAGATGCTGACCAAGGACTCGGTGGCCCGCCGCCTGGAGTCCCAGGAGGGCATCAGCTACACCGAGTTCAGCTACCAGCTGCTCCAGGGCATGGACTTCCTGGAGCTGTACCGCCGCCACGGCTGCACCCTGCAGCAGGGTGGCAGCGACCAGTGGGGCAACCTCACGGCGGGCATGGACCTGATCCACCGCCTGGAGCCCGAGGCCCACGTCCACTGCCTGGCGACGCCGCTGATGGTGAAGGCGGACGGCACCAAGTTCGGCAAGACCGAGGGCGGCGCCGTCTGGCTGGACCCGGAGATGACCACGCCGTACGCGTTCTACCAGTTCTGGCTGAACACGGACGACCGTGACATCACCCGGTACCTGCGCATCCTGTCCTTCCGCTCCCGCGCGGAGCTGGAGGAGCTGGAGCGGCAGACCGAGGAGCGCCCGCAGGCCCGTGCCGCCCAGCGCGCGCTGGCCGAGGAGCTGACCACCCTGGTGCACGGCGCGGACCAGACCGCGGCGGTGATGAACGCCTCCCGGGCGCTGTTCGGCCAGGGCGAGCTGGCGGAGCTGGACGAGCGGACGCTGACCGCGGCGCTCTCCGAGGTCCCGCACGTGCGGGTCGCCGAGCTCGGCCCGGTGGTGGACCTGTTCGCCGAGGTCGGCCTGGTGGCCAGCAAGTCGGCGGCGCGGCGGACGGTGAAGGAGGGCGGCGCCTACGTGAACAACGTCAAGGTGACCGCCGAGGACGCCGTGCCGGCCCGTGCGGACCTGCTGCACGGCCGCTGGCTGGTGCTGCGCCGGGGCAAGAAGAACCTGGCGGCGGTCGAGGTCGCCGGGGCCTGAGGCCCGGAGGGCCTCACGTGCCGTGGAACGCGGCCGGCGGGCCGGGAAGGGCGGTGAGCCCTTCCCGGCCCGCCGTCGTGCGTGGTCGGGGGTGTGCGGTCGGGCGTGTGCGGGAGCCGTGAGGCGCGGCCTCAGGCGATGGTGCGGGTCGAGGTCGACTGCTGCCTCTTGGACATGATCGCCCTCCACGCCGCGGCTCCGACGGCCACCAGGACGATCGCCGCCCCCAGCTGCAGCACGTGCCGGCCCCAGTCGATGCCGGGCGTCGCCTCGATGCCCAGACCGCGCGCGATGGCGTTGCCGGCGAGCGCGCCGCCGATACCCAGCAGGGTCGTCAGCCACAACGGAATGTTCTGCTTGCCCGGCAGGATCGCCTTGGCCAGCAGGCCGAGCACGAAGCCGACAATGATCGCCCACAACCAGCCCATGGCTGCCTCCTCGTACGGATCGACGTGAGCATTACGCCCAGTCTCCGCCCGCCCCCCGTACGGCGCATGTCGGACAAGTCCGTACGTGCGAGGCGCGGTGTGGTCTTCTCCCCCGACGGCCCCGGTCTCCACGGCCGGGGGCCCTGGGCGTACCGTGGTGAATGCCGGTTCGGACCGATGCTGGTGGATGGTGGAATGTGATGCGGAAGCGGCGGAGCGACTCGACGGGCCAGGTCTTCCGGATCACCGGCGCCCGGCAGAGTCTCGCGGACGATGTACGCGGACGGCAGCGGCGCTATGTGATCTCCATGCTGGTCCGCACCCTCTCGGTGATCCTGGCCGCCACCCTGTGGAACGTCTCGCGCCCGGTGGCCGTGGTGGCACTGGTGCTGGGCGCCCTGCTCCCCTATGTGGCGGTGGTGATCGCCAACGCGGGCCGGGAGAACACCCCCTCGCTGCCCTCGACCTTCCTCGCCGCCCCGGTCCGCCCCATGATCGCGCCGCCCCGTGAGGACGCGGTCGCGGAGCCGTGGGAGGACCCGGCCCACCGGACCCCTCAAGGGGTCGGCGACCGCGAGTGACCGGCCGGCTCGGGCCGTTCGCCCGGTGCGGGTGGCGCCGAACGGGTCCGCCGGAGAGGGCCCGCGTGACATACTTCTCACACGCTCCGCATCCCCCGTCGGAGTGATGGACCGACGCCGGGCAGCTCCCCCCGTGGCTGCCCGGCGTCTTCCTTTTCCCCCGTTTTCCAGCAGCTTCCTGTGAGACCAACCGTGAGTGACGAGACCGCCGTCTGTTCCGCCAAGGGCTGCCGCGAGGCCGCCCTGTGGGTGCTGGCCTGGAACAACCCCAAGGTGCACACCCCCGAGCGCCGCAAGACCTGGGTGGCCTGCGAGGAGCACCGCGAACACCTGTCGCAGTTCCTGGGCGTCCGCGGCTTCCTCAAGGACGTGGTCGCGCTCCCCGAGTGGGAGTCCTAGCCGCCGATCGCGGACATGGGGCGGGCCGGCTGGGCGAAGGTCGGATCGTCGAGGCCGGAGCCGGCCTTCTTGCCCCACACGGCGGCCCGCCAGGCGCGGGCGATGTCCTCGTCGGGTGCTCCGGAGCGCAGGGCCGCGCGCAGGTCGGTCTCCTCGGTGGCGAAGAGGCAGGTGCGGACCTGTCCGTCGGCGGTGAGCCGGGTGCGGTCGCAGGCCGAGCAGAAGGGCCGGGTGACCGAGGCGATGACGCCGACCCGGTGCGGGCCCCCGTCCACCAGCCAGCGCTCGGCCGGTGCGGAGCCGCGGGCGGTGTCCCCCTCGGGGGTCAGCTCGAAGCGGGTGCGCAGCGAGGTGAGGATGTCGCCGGCGGTGACCATGCCCTCGCGCTTCCAGCCGTGCTGGGCGTCGAGCGGCATCTGCTCGATGAACCGGAGCTCGTAGTCCATCTCCACGGCCCAGGCGAGCAGGTCGGGGGCCTCGTCCGCGTTGAGGCCGGGCATGAGGACGGCGTTGACCTTGACCGGCGTGAGGCCGGCCTCGCGGGCGGCGGCGAGTCCGGCGAGGACGTCGTGGTGCCGGTCGCGGCGGGTGAGGGTCTTGAACACCTCGGGGCGCAGCGTGTCCAGCGAGACGTTGACCCGGTCGAGCCCGGCGGCGCGCAGCGCCGGGGCGATGCGGCCGAGGCCGATGCCGTTGGTGGTGAGGGACATCTCGGGGCGCGGGTCGAGTGCGGCGACGCGCTCCACGATGCCGGGCAGGCCGGGGCGCAGCAGCGGTTCGCCGCCGGTGAAGCGGACCTCGTCGACGCCGAGGTGGGTGACCGCGATGCGGATCAGCCGGACGATCTCGTCGTCGGTGAGCAGGTCCGGCTTGGCCAGCCACTGCAGCCCTTCCTCGGGCATGCAATACGTGCAGCGCAGGTTGCACCGGTCGGTCAGCGAGACCCGTAGATCGGTGGCCACCCGGCCGAAGGTGTCGATGAGCTTCTCCACCAGGGCCCCTCCCTCGCAGTCGAGATCCGCGGTCGCAGTCCGCGGTCGAGATCCGCAGCCGGGTCCCCGCAGCCGGGTCCCCGCTGTCCTGAGCCTACGTGACGACGACGGCCGCGCCGCCCCGGCCATGGCTCGGGGCGGCGCGGCCGCGCGTGACGTCCGACGGATGCCGGCGGGCGCCGGCGGTGGGTCAGTGCGCTCCGGTGCCGGTGAGCGAACGGACCTCCAGCTCGGCGAACTTGGCCTTGTCCGGCTCCTCCTTGGACAGGAGGGTGCCCAGCCAGCCGAGCAGGAAGCCGACCGGGATGGAGATGATGCCGGGGTTGGACAGCGGGAACCAGTGGAAGTCGACGTCCGGGAACATCGAGGTGGCGGCGCCGGAGACGACCGGCGAGAACAGCACCAGGCCGACGGCGGTGACCAGGCCGCCGTAGATCGACCACAGGGCGCCCTGGGTGGTGAACCGCTTCCAGAAGAGGCTGTAGAGGATCGTCGGCAGGTTGGCCGAGGCGGCGACCGCGAAGGCCAGCGCGACCAGGCCGGCGACGTTGAGGTCGCGGGCGAGGGCTCCGAGGCCGATGGCGACGATGCCGATGAACACGGTCGACCAGCGGGCCGCCTTCATCTCCTGCTTGTCGCTGGCCTGGCCCCGCTTGATGACGTTCGCGTAGATGTCGTGGGCGAACGAGGAGGACGAGGCAAGGGTGAGGCCGGCGACCACCGCGAGGATGGTGGCGAAGGCGACCGCGGAGATCGAGGCCAGCAGGATCGCGCCCCAGGTGGAGTCGACGCCGCCCAGGTGCAGGGCGAGCAGGGGGGCCGCGGTGTTGCCCGCCGGGTTGGAGTCGGTGATCTCCTTGGGACTCATCAGCGCGGCCGCGCCGAAGCCGAGGGCCAGGGTCATCAGGTAGAAGGCGCCGATGAGGCCGATCGCCCAGAGCACGGACTTGCGGGCCGCCTGGGCGGTGGGAACCGTGTAGAAGCGGATCAGGATGTGCGGCAGACCGGCGGTGCCGAGGACCAGGGCGATGCCGAGCGAGATGAAGTCGAGCTTGGTCATCGAGTCGATGCCGTATTTCAGGCCCGGCTCGAGGAAGGCGTCGCCCTTGCCGCTGTTCTCGGCGGCGGTGCCCAGCAGGTCGGAGATGTTGAAGTTGAACTTCAGCAGCACCAGGAAGGTCAGCAGCAGCGCGCCGAACATCAGCAGCACGGCCTTGACCATCTGGACCCAGGTGGTGCCCTTCATGCCGCCGATGGACACGTACATGATCATCAGGACGCCGACCAGGGCGACGATGCCGATCTTGCCGGCCTCGCTGGTGATGCCCAGGAGCAGCGAGACCAGCACGCCGGCGCCGGCCATCTGCGCGAGCAGGTAGAAGATCGAGACGACGATGGTGGAGACGCCCGCCGCGGTGCGGACCGGCCGCTGGCGCATCCGGTAGGCCAGCACGTCGCCCATGGTGTAGCGGCCGGAGTTGCGCAGTGGTTCGGCGACCAGGAGCAGGGCGATGAGCCAGGCGACCAGGAAGCCGATGGAGTAGAGGAAACCGTCGTAACCGGAAAGGGCGATGGCGCCGGCGATGCCCAGGAAGGACGCGGCCGACATGTAGTCGCCGGAGATGGCGAGGCCGTTCTGGAAACCGGAGAACTGACGGCCGCCGGCGTAGAAGTCGGCGGCGTCCTTGGTCTGGCGGCCCGCCCAGACGGTGATGCCCAGGGTGGCGAGGACGAAGGCGGTGAAGAGGCTGATGATCAGTGTGCGGTGCTCGCTGGCCTCGTTGGCCGCGAGGATCACGTATTCGGTGCTCACGCGCCGCCCTCCATCCGGGTCTTGATGGCCTCGGCCTTGGGGTCGAGCTTGGCCGCGGCGGTCCGCGCGTACCACCAGGCGATGAGGAAGGTGCTGACGAACTGCAGAACGCCCAGGACGAGGGCGACGTTGATGTTGCCGATCACCTTGGTGCCCATGAAGCCGCCCGCGTAGTTCGACAGCAGGACGTACAGCAGGTACCAGGTTATGAAGGCGAGTGTGAGCGGGAAGGCGAACGACCGGTAGGACCGGCGCAGTTCGGTGAACTCGGCGCTCTGCTGGACCTCGGTGTACTCCTCGATGGACGGCTGCCGTGGTTGCGGCGTCTTGAGGGGCGGGGCGTCTGCCACGGAGTCTCCTCGTGTGCGGGTGTGGTCATCGGATCAACGGACCGCTTGTGATGTGGATCACTGGCCAAGGTCGAGATGCTAGGGCCCCGGAACGTGATCCGACAGGGGGTCGCGGCTCTTCCACCCCTTGTCCGCCATCACGGAACGGGGCGGTGCGCGGTTCAAACGGGTCGCGGATCGTCACATGACGGCCCTGACCTGCCCGGGCGGAGCCGCCCCCACACGCGCCCTCCACCCTCGCGGGGCTCCGCATCCCTGCCGCCGAGGCCCGCTCCGGTGCGCTGTTTCACGCCATACCTCTCAGCGCAACGCGCGTCCACCAGGACGTTCGCGCCCCCTTGGCCGATTGCGCACCCACCGGAACGCCGGAAAGTCAAAGCATTTCTGACGTCCCCTTATTTGTGAGTGCCAGGTGAAGAAATGGTTTGCACACAGTTCTCCAACGACCCGAACGCGGGCGAAAGAGGCACGACCCTTCCCGGCCATCCGCACCCGAAGATCGCTTGACGTGGTCATGCGATCACGGGTTGTCTCTGCGCCGCGAGTCGATCACTCACGGACCGTCGCCCCATGGTGACGCTCTGCAGGACTCGCGTCGACGCCCGCCGGGCTTCGAGGAAGTCTTCCTTCCACTTGTCCAGGAAAAGGAGCTCTGCACTCGTGCGGACCAAGCACAGGATCGTCGGCGTCCTCACCGCGGTCGCGGCCACCGCCGCCCTCGCGATCCCCTCGGCCGAGGCGGCCGTGACGGACAACATGTACCCCACGTCCAACTTCGCTCCGAGCTGCTACGACGGCAGCATGTCGGACGGCACGTTCTGCCAGACCGACAACGCCACCCTGACGGTCTACCGCCAGGGCACCCTCACCTCCGGCGAGAAGTCGGCGATCAGCTCGGCGCTCACCGGCTACTACGGCCCCACCGACCTGGCCGTCTCGATCAAGAGCTCGGGTGTCTACTCCGGAGACTCGGAGACCGACATCGTCTACCAGGCCGGCAGCCTTCCGGCCACCACCATCGGGCGCGCGTGGTGCAACGACGCGGTCACCTCGCGCAAGTGCGACCAGCACTACGTCCGGTTCAACGACAACACCTCGTCGATCGGCGCGATCAACAAGTCCGACACCTGCCACGAGAGCGGCCACGCCGTCGGGCTGACGCACGGTCCGCAGGCCGCTCCGAAGCTCGGGCTCTACGACAACCGACTCGGCTGCATGTCCTACAACGACGTGTACGGGCTGGGCTCCAACAACGTGCAGAACATCAACGCCACCTACTAGGAAGGGCCCTTCCCTCCACCATGAGCACCCGCGTCAAACTCATCAGCGCCCTCGCCGGCGTGGCCGCCCTGGGCGCCGCCGCCTTCATCTCCCCGCTCGCCGCCGACGACAGGCCCGAGCGTCCGGACGTGATCCTGGCCCAGGGCAAGGACGGGCTGCCCAACAGCTCCCCTGTCGACTGGGTCTCCTACGGCGACCAGGTGGCGGTCGTCGACGTCACCAGCGAGGCCGAGATACCCGCCAGCGCCGAGGAGGTGGCCGCAGGCGAGGGCTACATCGGCAGACGCATCACCCTGGACGTCGGCGAGACGGTCTGGTCGCGCCCCGGCGCCCCCACTCTCCCCAGCACGCTGAGCCTGGTCGTGGACGGCTGGTCCTTCCAGGGCGCGACCCGCACACCCATCGCGCTGGAGCAGAGCTCGCGTCTCGAGCCGGGACACACCTACGTGCTGTCGCTGGCCAAGCTCTCCGACGGAACCTGGTCGGCGCTCGGCTCCCAGTCCGCGCTGCCGTACGACGGTGACACCATCGGGGCCGGCGAGTACCAGGGCCAGACGGTGACCACGGCCCAGTTCGACGCGGCGGTGAAGTCCCACGACAAGCACGCCGCGAAGGACGGCGGCTACGTCGCACAGGGCGCCGAAGTGATCATGGAATCCGTCGCCTACCTCACCGTCGGCAAGCCGGTGGACTACGTCGAGACGTTGCTGACGACCACCGATCCCAACCCGGTGGCCGAGGCCAACTTCGACCTCGACCCCATCGCGCGGTTCGAGGCCGTCGCCGGCACCGACGAGCCCGTCGAGACCTTCTGCTCGATCGCCGCTCCCCTCGCGGTCGCCTCGGCCAGCCAGTTCACCTCGAGCGAACTCGGCGGCGTCCTCGATCAGCTCGTCGCCAAGGAGAGCGGGACGGACGCCACCGACCTCGGTGTGCTGGCCGCCTTCCATGCGGGTGACGACAGCCTGGCGTCGCAGGCGGGCACCGTGCGCCCGCGGGTCGTCGCCAACATCGAGGCCCAGTGCGGAATCGAGGTCGGCGACCTGCTGCCCACCTCCACCGCTCCGGCGGAGTAGTCGCGCCGGATCCCCGCCGCCGCTCCCGGCCCGGTCCTCCGGGCCGGGAGCGGTCGTTCCGTCTCCCGGAGCGCCGCGTGCGGAACCTCAGGAGGTCGCGTCCGACGTCGGGAGCCGCGCTCCCTCGACCGCGACCAACAGGGCGTCCTCCGGTGTCCCGCCCGCCGCCACGGCGACCTCGGGGTCCACACCCTCGACCTCGTAGACGGTCACCTTCTCCGGCTCCTCCGTCCCGTCGGCCCCGCCCGATTCGTCGCACCCGGGCAACACACCGGTGCCCAGTTCGCCGCCGACCGTGAACGCCTCGCCGTCCGCACCGGCGGACGGCCTGTCCCTCACATCGAGGTAGGTCCGGCCCTCGTACTCCACTACGTAGGCGCACTTCCCCTCCGAAGCGCCGGCCGTGTCGGTGCCTTGGTCCTTCCCCTCCTCCGCGGCGCAGCCCGCTCCCCCGGACACCAGGACAGCCGCGACTGCCAGACTCCTCATCCATCCGGTCCGCGCCCACGACATGGCTTCCATCGCCGCCCTCTTTCCTTCCGGTCCCGCCCGAGGCACGTCGCCTCTCCTACGGTGACGGAGCGGGTCCGGCTTTCGTTCGCACCCCCGGTCGACGCCCGTGGGACGAACTCCGCGGCACGGGTCACGTGGTGACAGGGCGTCGCCGCGCGAGTCGACGGCTCACGACTCATTGATGACCCGCGACTTCGGACGATAGCGTCCTTCTGCACTCCGTCATGTACCTGTCCTGGGACTCAACCGCCCGGGCGGGCCTCGATCCAGGATGATGTGGAGACCCCATGGCGCATCTGAGCTCAAGACGCCGACTGGCCCTCGCGGTGCCGGTCGCGCTGTCGCTGACCGCGTCGCTCGGCTTCCTGCCGACCGCGGCCGTCGCCGCCCCGGCCCCCGACGCCGCCGTCACGGCCACCACGGCCGGGGAGACGCTGTCGTACGTCGTCAACACCCGGACGGACGGCCGCACCCTGGCGTCCGTGAAGAAGGCGATAGGCAAGGCCGGTGGCTCGATCGTCACGTCGTACGACAAGATCGGCGTGATCGTCGTCCACTCGGCCGACCCCTCCTTCGGTACGACCATCCGCGCCGTGCGCGGCGTGGAGAGCGCCGGCGCGACCCGCACCAAGCCCTTCGTGCCCGCCGCGACCACCGACGTCGGCCAGGTCGAGCGCGCCACCGAGACGGACAAGGCCGAGCTCGCCAAGGCCTCCGCCGAGGCCGGGATGACCGAACCGTTCGAGGCCGCCCAGTGGGACCTGCCGGCGATCGGCGCAGACAAGGCCGCCGGGATCAACCCGGGCAGCCGGAACGTCACCGTGGCCGTGATCGACACCGGCGTCGACGACCTCCACCCGGACCTGGCGCCCAACTTCTCGGCCTCCCAGTCCGCGGACTGCTCCACCGGTGTGGCCGACACCTCGCCCGGCGCCTGGCGTCCGGCGGACTCCGACCACTACCACGGCACCCACGTGGCCGGTGAGATCGCCGCCGCCCGCAACGGGATCGGCGTGGCCGGCGTCGCGCCCGGCGTGAAGGTCTCCGGCATCACCGTGGCCCAGCCGGACGAGACGCAGCTGTTCTTCACCGAGGCGATCGTCTGCGCGTTCGTCTTCGCGGCCGACACCGGCGTGGAGATCACCAACAACAGCTACTACGTCGACCCGTGGGAGTACAACTGCCCCGACGACCCCGACCAGAAGGCTCTTCTGGACGCGGTGAACCGGGCCAAGAGGTACGCCACGTCCAAGGGCACCCTGCACATCGCCTCGGCGGGCAACTCCTACAACGACCTCGACGGTGACGCCATCCTCGACGAGGGCAGCCCGGACGACGGCACCCCGGTCACGCGGACCATCGACCCGCACGTGTGCCTGGACATGCCGGCCCAGCTGGACGGCGTGGTGACCGTCTCCGCCACCGGCTACCTCGACAAGAAGTCGTACTACTCGAACTACGGCAAGGGCGTCATCGACGTCGCGGCGCCGGGCGGCGACAGCCGCTACCAGCTCCCGCCGGGCACCGACCCGAAGCGGGGCGCCATCTACTCCACGCTTCCGAACGGCGCCTACGGCTGGGCCCAGGGAACCTCGATGGCCGCCCCGCACGCCGCCGGCGTGGCCGCGCTCATCAAGTCGACGCACCCGCGGGCCACTCCGGGCGCGCTGGCCGCGATGCTGAAGGCGCAGGCGACCAAGTTCGACTGCCCGACGTCGTACGACTACGACAGCAACGGCACCGTGGACGCGGTCTGCGTCGGCGGGCCGCGTGAGAACGGCTTCTACGGCGCGGGCATCGTCGACGCGCTGAAGGCCGTCACCAAGTAGCACCGCGGCAGCACCCTTCACCACCTCGCGTCCGCCCGGCCACCCGGCCGGGCGGACGCCTTGTGCGCGGCGACCCCCGCCGCCACGTCCGCCGGCCGCCGTGGGCC
>NZ_JBRIOU010000003.1:550461-555079 GCF_053474865.1 Streptomyces sp. CO7 | reverse complement strand
GTAGCGGTGGCCCGTCGGTCGCAGACCCTGCCCACAGCCCCGGGCCCGTCGCTCGCCATCGCCCGGCCACCGCTACGGTCCCGCGCTATGCGGGCCGCCCGCGCGGTGCCAGCCCCGCGGGGCGGGGACCGGAAAGGGGTCCGCCACTTGCCGTGGTGCGCTTGCCCGGGTTCCTCCCGCCCGGCGAGGATCGTCCCGTGACGCAGACGACCCGAACCTCCGGTCCGGCCGCGGCCGGTGACGGTCCGGCACCAGGGCGCGCCGGCGCCCGGCGGTCCGTCGCGCTGCTCGCCCTGGTGGCCGCGGGCGCCCTGGTCCCGCTGCTGGGACCGTCCGCCGCGCTGCACGGCAGCGGGGAGGCCCCCGCACCCGGGACCCCCGGGATCGGGCTGCTGCGCGCGGTGCTGTTCGCGGCGTTGTGCGTGCCGCTGGGCGAGGTGTTCACCGCCCGCTCCGCGCTGCGGCTGCGGCCGGAGGGCGCGCTGCCGCGGCCCTGGTCGGCCGCCGCGGCGGCGGCCGGGTTCCTGGCCTCGCTGGGCCTGGCCTTCGTGGTCGCCGCCGGCAACCGGGTGCCCCGCGGCTGGGGGGACGTGGACCTGGGCGGGCTGCAGGGGCACCGGGAGGGGCTGCTGGCCCTGGTGGAGGTCAACGGCTTCCTGGTGGCCGGGCTGCTCGCCCTCTCCCGGCGTCCCGCCGCCCAGCTGTGGCCGCTGGGCGCGGTGGTGGTGGCGGAGGCGCTGCGGGCCCACCCGGCCTGGGACTACCACGACCCGGCGACGGGGGCCGCGCTGACCGCCGTCCATCTGGCCTGCGGCGCGTTGTGGGCGGGCGGGCTGCTGCACGTGCTGCGCGTGCTGCGGCTCTGGCGCGGCGAGGCGCCCGCCGAGGCCGCCGCGCTGTTCGGCCGCTACGCCAGGGCCGCCGCCGTGCTGCTGGCCGCGGTCACCGCCACCGGCGTGACCAGCGCGCTGCGGCGGATGCCGCCGGGGACGGTGCTGGAGCAGCTGGCGACCACCGCCTACGGGCGGACGCTGCTGGCCAAGGTGGTGCTGGTGGCCGCGGTGGCCGCGCTCGCGCTGTGGGCCCGGCTGCGGCTGCGCCGGGCCCCCGACCCGTTGACGGCCTGCGTCCCGGCGCGCGCCGAGGTGGCGCTGCTGGGGCTGGTGGTGGCCGCCTCGGGCCTGCTCACGGCGTTGCCGGTGCCGATCCGCTGGCAGTGACGGCCGCGGACCGCGGCTCCGCCGACTCGTGCGGCGCACGTTGCCGCGTGAGGCCGCAGACGCCCGCGGTGAGCAGCGCCTGGGCGGCGAGGTAGGTCGCCATCACCCACAGGCCGTGCAGCGGCAGCGGGCCCCAGCCGGCCATCTCGGCGGCGATCAGCGAGTCGGAGAGCAGGAACAGCGCGCCGCCCGCCGCCGCGAGGCGGCCCACCCGTCCGGCCGACCAGGCCATCGCCGTCAGCAGGCAACTGTAGGCGGCGACCGGGATCCGCAGGTCGGCCGGCAGCCCCGGGAGCAGCAGCACCATCAGCGCGGCCAGTCCGACGGCGTAGGCCACGGCCGTGCCGACGCTCTCCGGGCGGCTCCGGTCCGCGCCGTGGCGGCGGAAGAGGACCATGTAGACGACGTGGCCGAGGGCGAAGAAGCCCATGCCGACCAGGAAGGCGTCCCCGCCGAAGGAGAGCATCACGTCGCCGCCCCAGCCGAAGGCGAGCGCCACCAGCAGGATCCGGGGCGCGCCGGACAACGCGGCGGTGGCCGCCAGCAGCGGCATCAGCAGGGCCTTGGAGACCGTCTCGACCGTGCCGTGGCCGGTGGAGACGGTGACCAGGTTGACGGCGGAAGCGAGGAGGAAGGCCGCGGGAGCGGCCTTGCGCAGCCAGGGCGCGGGGCGCCCCGTGCCGGTGGTGCTGGTCACGCGGACTCCTTGACGGCGGTGGCGGTACCGGCGGACGCGGCTCCGGCGTCCCCGGCAGCGGCGGACGCGGCCGCGGGGGCTCCGGCCTCCACGGGCATGGCCGTCGGAGGGACGGTCGTCGCAGGGGCGGCCGTCGCGGGGGCGGTCGTGTCGGCCCCGGCCCCACTGGGGGCGGCGGCCATGGCGGGCTGCGGCTGCCAGCCGGGCCCGCGGAACAGCCGTCCCGCCCGCTCGCTCCAACTACGCGCCGTCTTCAGGTCCTTGGCGATGGCGACGTACTCGTGGGTGGCCACCTTGAACGGGTTGTAGGTCTCGATGTTCTTGGTCAGCCCGTAGACGGGCCGCTCGGTCTCCGCCGCGAAGCTGCCGAACATCCGGTCCCAGACGATCAGGATGCCGCCGAAGTTGCGGTCGAGGTAGCCGCCCTGGGAGGCGTGGTGGACCCGGTGGTGGGAGGGCGTGTTGAAGAGGAACTCGACCGGTCGGGGCAGCTTCCCGATCCGCTCGGTGTGGATCCAGAACTGGTAGACGAGGCTGACGGAGTTGAGGAAGGCCAGCGCCGCCGGGTGCACGCCGAGCGCGATCAGCGGCAGGTAGAAGGGCCAGCCGGTGAGCGAGGTCCAGGGCTGCCGCAGCGCGGTGGTGAGGTTGAACTTCCGGCTGGAGTGGTGCACCACGTGGCAGGCCCACAGCAGGCGGATCACGTGGTGCCCGCGGTGCGACCAGTAGTAGAAGAAGTCCTGGGCGACCAGCATCAGCAGGACCGTCCACCACAGCACGGGGATCCGCAGCGGGGTCAGCTCGTGGACCACCGTGTAGAGGGCGACGATCGGGATCTTCCACAGGAAGTCCCAGAAGAGGCTGCCCAGGCCCATGCCGATGCTGGTGGCGGCGTCCTTGGTCTCGTATCCCTCCGTGTCCTCGTCCGGGTGGAGGCGATAGCTGACCACCTCGATCAGTGTGAGCAGCAGGAAGGCCGGGATCGACCAGAGCACGACATCGGGCAGGTTCGGCATACCTGCACGGTAGGGGCGGTTCCGGACGGCGACCAGGGGTCCGGATCGACAACACTTACCGGCGGTAGGAGCCCATTTCCTGTGGGTCTCCGCCAACGGCGCGCCAACGGCTACTGGTCCGCCGGCGGCCCCGGACCCGCCGGCGGACCGCGGCCCTCAGACGCCGGCTGCGCCCAGCAGGGCGCCCGCGGCATAGGTGACCGCCATGGCGAGCGCCCCTCCGCCGATGTTGCGCACCATCGCGCGCCGGGGATCCGCGGCGCCGAGGCGGGCGCTGCTGAAGCCGGTGAACAACAGGGCGAGAAGGACCGAGACGACGGTGACCGGCAGCCGCGCCCCGGCCGGCGGGACCACGATGGCGAGCAGCGGGAGCAGCGCGCCGACCGTGAAGGCGGCGAAGCTGGCCCCCGCAGCGTGCCAGGGGTTGGTCAGGTCGTCGGGGTCGATGCCCAGTTCCACGGCGGCGTGCGCGCGCACCGCGTCGCGCGCGGTGAGCTGGCGGGCCGCGTCCCCGGCGGTCTCCCGGCGCAGCCCGCGCTCCTCCAGCAGGCCGGTGAGCTTCTCCAGCTTGGCCTGCGGTCTCTCGCGGAGCCTGCGGCGCACCACGGCGAGCGCGGCCCGTTCGGAGTCGCGCTGGGTGGAGACCGAGACGTACTCCCCCGCCGCCATCGACATCGATCCGGCGAGCAGCCCGGCCAGGCCCGCGGTCAGCAGGGCGTCCCGGCTCTCCGTCGCGCCCGCGACCCCGACCACGAGCCCGGCGGTGGAGACGATGCCGTCGTTGGCGCCGAGGACGGCGGCGCGCAGCCAGTTGAGCCGGCCGGCGAGCACCGCCCGGCCCTGACCCTTTTCCTCCCCTTCGGGCGTTTCACCGCTTTCGCTCGCTTGGGGCCTTTCGCCGGGTTCCTGTCGTTCCGTCACATCGGGAGGATCGCACCGGACATGCGTCCGGTGGGGTATCGACGCTCCCCGGGGGGCGGAGGTGTCGGCCCCGGCGCTTATCCTCGTTGACCATGCTCGAAGACCGCACGCCCGAAGCGTCCACCGCTCCATGGCCGGCCGCGTATCCACAGGGGTACGCGGTCGTCGACGTGGAGACCACCGGACTGGCCCGGGACGACCGCATCGTCTCCGCGGCCGTGTACCGGCTGGACGCCCGCGGCGAGGTGGAGGACCACTGGTACACGCTGGTCAATCCGGAGCGCGACCCCGGGCCGGTGTGGATCCACGGGCTGACCGGTGACGCCCTGGAGGGCGCGCCGCTCTTCGCGGAGGTCGCCGAGGAGTTCGCCTCCCGGCTGGCCGGCCGGGTGCTGGTCGCCCACAACGCCGTCTTCGACTGGCAGATGATCTCCCGCGAGTACGCCCGGGCGGGGCGCGAGGCCCCGGTGCGGCAGCGGCTGTGCACCATCGCCCTCTCCAAGGCGCTGGCGCTGCCGCTGGCCAACCACAAACTGGAGTCGCTGGCCGCGCACTTCGGCGTGGTCCAGCGGCGCGCCCACCACGCGCTGGACGACGCGCGGGTGCTGGCCGAGGCCTTCCGGCCGAGCCTGCGGGCGGCGGCGGCCTCGGGTCTGCGGCTGCCGCTCCTGGAGTGCCTGCCGCTCACCGAGTGGAACGACGGCCCCTCCCCGCGGATCGGCCGTCAGCCGGGCGGGCGCGGCGGCTACAGGGCCGGTCCGGGC
>NZ_JBRIOU010000003.1:549700-550361 GCF_053474865.1 Streptomyces sp. CO7 | reverse complement strand
CGGGTGCGGGCGGCTACCGCACCACGGCGTGGAACCGTTCGAAGAAGCGTCCGCCGTGCCCCCACCCCAACCCCGGGCGGTACCTGCCGGGCGGTCGGCTCAAGCAGGGCATGCGGGTGGCGTTCTCCGGCGACACCTCGGTGGAGCGCGAGCTGCTGGAGGACCGGGCCACCGAGGCCGGGCTCCACGTGGCGGGCAGCATCTCGCGGCTGACCAGCCTGCTGGTGACCAACGACCCCGACTCGGGCACCTCCAAGACGGTCAAGGCCCGCCAGTTCGGCACGCCCGTGGTGGACGAGGCCGCCTTCGGCCAGCTGCTGGGGGACGTCGAACCGGCGGACGGGTGATTCCCCGGACGGCACGCGGTCGGGCTGCCGGGACGGGCGGCCCGCACGGCTCACGCTGTGGCGCATGGCACGTTGTGAGGTCTGCGGAAACGAATACGGCATGACGTTTGAGGTGCACGCACAGGGCGCCGTCCACGTCTTCGACTGCTTCGCCTGTGCGATCCACCGGATGGCCCCGATCTGCGAGCACTGCCGGGTGCAGGTCATCGGCCAGGGCGTCGAGGCCGACGGCAAGTGGTACTGCGGCGCCCACTGCGCCAGGGCGGACGGCAAGGTGGGCATCGTCGACCGGGTCTGAGCGGGACGGGGGCGGC
>NZ_JBRIOU010000003.1:524764-549600 GCF_053474865.1 Streptomyces sp. CO7 | reverse complement strand
CAATTGCCGCGTCCCGGCCCGCCCCCGTCCGCCGGGGCCGGGGGCGGGCCGGGACGCGGCAATTGTTACCGTCGTCCTGTGTACCGCTTCCTGTTGACCCGGCAGTGGGTGATCGTCACCCTGGTCGCCCTCGCGCTCATCCCCACGATGATCGAGCTGGGCTTCTGGCAGTGGCACCGTCACTTCGACCGGGTCGCCTCCAACCAGCGCATCGCGCGGGCCCTGGAGGCCGATCCGGTGCCGGTCGCGTCGCTGACGCGGCCCGGCGCACGGGTCGACCGCGACCTCTACTACCGGCGCGTGAGTGCCCGCGGGGTCTTCGAGACCGACCGCGAGGTGGTGGTGCGCCGCCGTACCAACGCGGACGACCGGGTCGGCTACCACGTGCTGACCCCGCTGCGGATGGACGACGGGCGCTACCTGCTGGTCAACCGCGGCTGGGTGCCCACGGACGGCGGGCAGTCGGAGTTCCCCGAGATTCCCGCCCCGCCCCGCGGCGAGGTGACGGTCACCGGACGGCTGATGGCCGACCAGACCACCGCGGAGAGCGGTATCAAGAACCTCTCCGACCTGCCCGACCGGCAGGTGATGCTGATCAACAGCGAGCAGGAGGCCGAACGGCTCGGCGCCGAGGTCCTCGGCGGGTACGTCGAGCTGGTCTCCCCCGCCCCCGCCGACGGCAGCCCGGAGCCGGTCTCCGGTCCCGACCACGACTCCATCGGCAACCACATGGCCTACGCGATCCAGTGGTGGCTGTTCACCGCCGGCGTGCCGGTCGGCTGGGTGGTGCTGGTCCGGCGCGAGCTGCGGGAGCGCCGCGAGGAGGCCGGGAAGGGTTCCGGCGGGGACGGCGACGGGTCCGGCGGCGTCGGCGGCGAGGACGCCACGGAGGGGACGCCCACCCCGGCCCCCGCCTGAGGGCGGCGCCGGGTGCAGGATGGTGGGCATGGATCTTGGACTGAAGGATCGTGTCTACGTCGTCACCGGCGGCTCCCGCGGCCTGGGCAACGCCACCGCGCGCGAACTGGTCGCCGACGGCGCGAAGGTGGTCGTCTCCGGCCGTGACGAGGACTCCGTCGCCGCGGCGGTCGCGGAGCTGGGCGCGAACGCCGTGGGCGTGGCCGCCGACAACGGCGACCCCGCCACGCCCGAGCGGCTGATCGCGGCGGCCCGTGAGCGCTTCGGGCGGTTCGACGGCGTGCTGATCAGCGTGGGCGGGCCGCCGGCCGGGATGGCCGCGGACAACACCGACGAGCAGTGGCTGGGCGCGTTCGAGACGGTGTTCCTGGGCGCGGTGCGGATGGCCAGGGCCGCCGCGGCGGAGCTCGGCGCGGGCGGCGTGATCGGCTTCGTGCTGTCCGCCTCGGTGCACGAGCCGATCGGCGGGCTGACCATCTCCAACGGGCTGCGGCCGGGGCTGGCCGGCTTCGCCAAGTCCCTCTCCGACGAGCTCGGTCCGCGCGGGGTCCGCGTGGTGGGCGTGCTGCCGTCGCGGATCGACACGGACCGGGTGCGGGAGCTGGACGCGCTGTCCGCCGATCCGGCGGCGACGCGGGCGGCCAACGAGTCGCGCATCCCGCTGGGCCGGTACGGGACCCCGGAGGAGTTCGGCCGGGTGGCCGCCTTCCTCCTCTCGCCGGCCGCGTCCTACCTGACCGGGATCATGCTCCCGGTGGACGGCGGCGTCCGCCGCGGCTTCTGAGCGCGCGAAGGGGCCCCGGCGCCCGGGAGGGCGGTCCGTGGGCCCCTTCGTCGCGTTGCGTGCGGCGCGTGGCGGTCAGGAGACGCGTTCGGCGCGGTGGGCGTGGGCTCGCATGCGGATCTCGGAGGGCAGCGAGGTCGTGCCCACCGCGGCGCGGGCGTGGGCCAGCGTTTCGGAGGTGAGGCGGTCCAGGGTCAGGCCCGGGTCCGCGTCCGGCTCCAGCCGCACCCGCATCCGCACCCGCGGCGTCCGCCGCCGCCCGGTGAGCCGTACCCGCACCCGCTCGACGCCGTCCAGGTCGGCCGCCTCGGAGGCGACCGAGCTCTCCAGCGCCCGCGCCCGCAGCGCCGCGCCCTCGTCGTCGCCCGTGTCGACGTTCACCACCGACAGCCGGTGCCGCTGCACCGACCGGGTCAGCCACCACAGGGCCAGGACGACCAGCACGGCGAGCACCGCGAAGACCACCGGCCACCACCAGCCCTCCTCGCGCCACTTGGTCCGCTCCGCCGTGGTGAGCAGGACGTCGTGCTCGTCGCGGTGGATCCACCAGCTCGGCGACGGCGCGCCCAGCCCGATCGCCAGGACCGAGCCGCCCAGCACCAGCAGCACCAGACCGATCAGCCCCAGCAGCACCCGGTTGACGATGCGCAGCACCCCGTTCACCCCTTCTTCCTCTCGGGACGGCGAACCCGTACCGCGAGGGACGGCGGCCGCGACAGGCCGAGCCCGCGCACCGCCTCCTCCAGCCGCGCACGGATGTCGGCGCCCACCTCGTCGAGCTCCCTGAAGTGCGCCACCGCGCGCACGTCGGCCTTCCTGCGCCCGACCTTGACCCGGGCCGACTGCACCGCGGGCACCTCAAGGGCCCGGTCCCTGAGGACCATGGCGGCCGCCTTGCGGTCCAGACCGGCGCGGATCTCCGGGTTGGTGCGCCGCATCGGCAGGATGCCCCGGACGCCGGGGGTGAGCGCCAGAATGAGCAGCCAGAGCCCGAGGGCGGCCGCCACCCCGGCCCCGACCAGCACCCACACATCGTCCAGCGGCCGCTCGGACAGCTCCCGGGCGAGGCTGCGGCGCACCGCCGTCACGGAGCGTCCGGCGCGGACCGCCGCCAGGTCGGACAGGAGCAGCACCGAGGCGGCCAGCAGCACCAGCGCGGCCACGGCGGAGGGCCGGCGCCGGGTGGACCAGAACCGTCCGGTGGCCCCGGGCTCGACCACCGTGGCCCCGGTGTCCGGGGCCTGCGGCGGCTGCTCGGACGGCCGTTCTTCCGTCGTCGTGTCGCTCATCGCAGTGCTCCCCGGACGGTGTACAGGCGTTCCACGTGCACCGCGACCTCCAGGACCTTCAGTCCGGTCAGCGCCGCCACCCGTTCGGTGACGCGGCGGCGCACCGCCCGGCACTGCCCGGCGATGTCGGACGGATAGGCCAGTTCGAGGCCGAGGTCGACTCGGGCGGTCCCGGCGTCCTGGTGCAGGCGCACGGTGGCGTAGGGCGGCACCGCGTCGGCGGGAAGGAACTCCAGCGCCTCGCGTGCGCTCTGGGCGGCGATCCGCGCCACCACACGGTCCGCGAGCCGGGTCTCGCCCCGCTCGCCGGCGGGCACGGAGGCCGGGCCGCCGCCCGGAGCGTTCTCCGGGCGGCGGGGGGCCGAGATCGAAGCGGGCACCCGTCACCTCCGCCGGTCGCCACGGGGACGGAACAGGTCACCCACGTCCAGGTCCCCCTCGAGGAACCTGCCGACCAGGAATCCGACGGCGCCCAGCGCCGCCACCAGCAGGAAGGCTCCGAAGCCACCGAAGTAGCCGGCGAAACCCAGCGCCATCCCGGCGATCATGCCGATCACGGCCATGTTCATCGTGCGCTCCTCATCGTGCGCTCCTCATCGTCCTCGGCCTCCGTCCCGTCGGCCACAGCCCATCGGACCGGGCCGCGCGACCGGACCTCGCGGAGCGGGTCACTGGATCCTGGGCTCCGGCGCGGACTCGTCCTCCTCGTCGGGGAGCTTCACGTCGCTCACCGCGATGTTGACCTCGACCACTTGCAGGCCGGTCATCCGCTCCACGGCGGCGACAACGTTCTCCCGGACGTCGCGGGCCACGTCGGTGATGGAGACGCCGTAGTCCACGACGATCTCCAGGTCGAGCGCGGTCTGCACCTCGCCGACCTCGGCCTTCACGCCGCGGGAGACGGACTTCGTGCCGCCTCCGCCCGGGACGCGCTCGCGCATCGCGCCGAAGGCCCGGGAGGTGCCGCTGCCCATCGCGTGCACGCCCATCACGTCGCGGGCCGCCAGACCTGCGATCTTCTCGACCACTCCGTCGGCGATCGTCGTGCGGCCGCGGGTGCCCGCGGCGCCGATGGCGTTCGTCGTCTCGCTCATAGCCGTACGTCCTTTCGGTCGTCCTCCTGTGACAACGCTAAGTGGCGTTTCCGTGACTCGCCGTGTGGATACGGCAAGGTGGAGGAATGACCTCCCATGCGAGAAGAACCTCTCAGGAGTTGGCCGGGACGGTCCGGCGCCGGACCGGACTCGGCAGGCCGCTGCCGCTGGGCGGGCCTGAGGACGGCTTGTGGATCGCCGCGCGCCCGGCCGGGACGGCGCTGCGGCAGGCGGCGCGCCAAGTGCCCGGGATCCGCCTGCGGAGCCTGCGGATCGCGCCCGCGGGCGGGACGGCGCAGCGCCCCGCGCCGCCCGCCCCCGAGGCGGCGGTGGCGGCGGGCCCGCTGCGGGTGGTGGCCGTCTTCGCCGCGGAGGCCGCCTCCTCGGTGGGGGGCGGCGAACCGGTGACCGAGGCCGCGCGCCGGCTGCGGGAGGCGGTCTCCGCGGCCGCGGACGAGCTGGGGCTGCTCGTCGGGACGGTCGATCTGGAGGTGGCAGATCTTCTTACCGGCGAGGACGCCCGTTCGGGTGACGCGGAGGCCGAGGAGGACGAGGACGAGCTCCCCGGGCCCCCGGGTCCGGCCCGTCCGGCCGGGGCCCACCAGGCGCCGATCGGCGGCGACGAGGCGCTCGTCGACGTGACGGTGCGGGCGGTGCCGGGCGTGCTGGAGCCGCGCGGGATGCCGGTGGTGCCCGGAGGCCCGGTGCGGCGCGGCCTGCACCTGTCCGAGGAGGCGGGGACCGGGCGGCGCCTGGTCCGGGTGGACGTGGCGGTGAGCCGGGCGCGGCGGCCGCTGGACGTGGCGCTCGACGTGCGTGCGGCGGTGACGCGGGTGCTGCCGCAGGCCGCGGTGGCGGTGCTGGTCACCGCGGTGGAGTAGGCCGGGACGGCAGGCGGCGGGGAACGCCCGGGGGCCCGGCGGAGAGCGTGTCTCCGCCGGGCCCCCGGGCGATTGCCGTGCGCTGTCGTGCCCGACCGGGAGGGTCAGGCGACGATCAGGTAGATGCCGAACGCCACCGCCGCCGCGCAGCCGGCGAAGCTGAGGTAGGCGCCGGTGACCGCGAGGGGGGCCGTGCCCCCGGTGCGGGCCGCCTTCTCCTTCTGGGAGAGGCCGGCGATGCCGAGGGTGAACAGGCCCACCAGGACCACGGTGGCCACGAGGCTGACCCCGAAGACGGAGCCGAGAGCCGCCCAGTCGATGTTCATGCTGCTTCTCTTCCTGGTTCGCTGGGGAGTGCGCCGGAGGTCGTCAGACCTTGGCGGGCGAGGTCGCGTGCTTCTCGTCGAGGCCGACGGCGGGGCCGGTGGCCTGGGCGGGCATCACGCGGCCGAGTTCCTCCTCGACCGCGAGGGTCGGGGGCACGCCGACCGCGGCGACGGCGTCGGCGACGATCCCCTCCTCCTCGACCTGGTTCACGTTGGTGTGGTCGACGACCTCACGGCGGGAGAGCAGCCAGATGCCGAGGCTGGAGCCGACCAGGAAGACGGCCACCACCACGGTGCCCCAGGTGCCCTGCTGGGTGACGTACTCGGCGCCCGCGGCGACCAGCGCGGCGGCCGGCAGGGTGAGCAGCCAGGCGACCAGCATCCGGCCGGCGGTGGACCAGCGGACCACGCCGCCCTTGCGGCCGAGGCCGGCGCCCATCACGGCGCCCGAGACGGAGTGCGTGGTGGAGAGCGAGAAGCCCAGGTGGGAGGAGGCCAGGATGACCGTGGCGGCGGAGGTCTGGGCGGCGAAGCCCTGCTGCGGCTGCAGGTCGGTCAGGCCCTTGCCCATGGTGCGGATGATGCGCCAGCCGCCGAGGTAGGTGCCGAGCGCGATGGCCAGGCCCGCGGAGGCGATGACCCACACCGGCGGGTCGGAGTCCGGGACGAGCACGCCGCCGGTGACCAGGGCCAGGGTGATGACACCCATGGTCTTCTGGGCGTCGTTGGTGCCGTGGGCGAGGGAGACCAGGGCCGCTGAGGCGATCTGTCCGGCGCGGTAGCCCTTCTTGGCGGTCCGCTCCTCGGTCCTCGAGCCGAGCTTGTAGGTCATCCGCGTGCCGACCGTGGCGGCGATGCCGGCCACCACCGGGGCGGCGAGAGCCGGGATCAGCACATTGGTGACCAGCGTGCCGCCGTTGACCGCGCCGAAGCCGGCGGAGGCGACGGTGGCGCCCAGCAGACCGCCCATGAGGGCGTGCGAGGAGCTGGACGGCAGACCGACCAGCCAGGTCACCAGGTTCCAGAGGATGGCGCCCACCAGGGCCGCGAAGATCACCTCGGGCTGGATCCCCGACTCGTCGACGAGTCCCTTGGAGATCGTGTTGGCGACCTCCACGGAGAGGAAAGCACCCACAAGGTTCAGCACGGCGGACATGGCCACGGCGATCTTCGGCTTCATGGCGCCGGTGGAGATCGTGGTGGCCATGGCGTTGGCGGTGTCGTGGAAACCGTTCGTGAAATCGAACGCGAGAGCGGTGATCACCACAATCGCGAGGATCAGCGAGAAGCTTTCCATTTACCCAGGCAATCGTTCGACGTCGTTGGCGATTCGAACGTAGGTAACCAGGGTGAACGGAAGGTGAACTGACGCCCTACGTGCGGTTTACGGTCACCCATGTGGGCCCCACGGGGATCGAGGACCGCCGCCCCGCGCCACCGGCCGGAGGTGTCGACCTGTCGGTACAACCCAACGGCCGCAAGCCCTCCGGGCCTCCCGACGACCCTCGCGGGCCCGCCGCGGCGCGACGGATCCGGCGTCGCCGGGGAGATCCTTGTCACGGCCGCGGCAGGGGCCGTGAGAGGTGGCAGGATTCCCGCCATGCGCGACACCGAGCGGACGAGCGTACCGGACGAAACGGCACAGGCCTGGCGGCGGCTGGTGGCCGCCGCCCGCCGCACCGCCGAGGAGGGCCTGGTGGTCGGCACCTCGGGCAACCTCTCGGTGCGCGTCGGCGACACGCTGCTGGTCACCCCTTCCGGGGTGCCCTACGACCGCCTGGGGCCCGGCGACGTGCTCGGCGTGGACCTCGACGGGCGCCGGGTGCTGGGGAGCGCCGAGCCGACCAGCGAGCTGCCGCTGCACCTCGCCGTCCACCGCGCCACCGGCGCCGGGGCCGTGGTGCACACCCACGCGGTGCACGCCACGGCCGTCTCCACGCTGGTCGACGAACTGCCGCCGGTCCATTACATGACGGCGGCGCTCGGCGGCCCGGTCCGGGTCGCCCCCTACGCGGCCTACGGCACCGAGGAGCTCGCCGCGTACGCCGTGGAGGCGCTGCGGGACCGCACGGCCTGCCTGCTGCGCAACCACGGCACGGTGGCCTGCGGCGACGACCTCGACCAGGCGTACGACCGCACCGCCCAGCTGGAGTGGATGTGCCGCCTGTGGCTGCTCGCCTCCTCCGTCCCGGGGCGCTCCCCCACCCTCCTGACGCCCGCGCAGCTGACCGAGACCGCGGAGCGCCTGCGGCACTACGGGCGGCCCGCCGAGGGCTGACAGCGCCGGAACGGGGCACACGAGCGTGCGAGGAAGCCCGACGCGGCTTGCGGTGGCGAGGTCTGGGGAGCTCCGTGAAACTGGTCAGGTGCGCACTGTGAACATCAAGGCCGCTACAGCCGTCACGGCGGTCGCCGGAGCGGCGGCCGCGGTGGCCGCCGGACGGCTGGCGGGCGACGCCGCGCTCAAGACGCCGCCGGACCGCCCGCTGCCCACGGAACCCCACCTCACCGTGCACGCCGTCGGCGAGGACTGGATCAGCCTCACCCGTGACCTGGCGGCTCTGCGCCCGGGGTACTACGGGCTCATCGGCAAGGACGGCGGGGCCGGCGGTGCGCACGCCGTGGTCGGCCCGGTCCGCGAGGACGTCGCGCACGCCGCGGACGCGGTCGTCCGCGGCCTGCGGAGCGTGCAGCGGGGCTCCTTCCGCCCCGGCGACCGCGTGTGGCTCACCCCCTCGCTGCGCGTCGGCAACCCGGTGACCGCCCTGGACCTGACCTACGCGGACGTGGAGGTCCCCGGCGAGCTGGGCATGCTGCCCGCCTGGTTCATGCCGGGGCAGCGCTCCACCTGGGTGATCGCCGCCCACGGCCTGGGCTCCACCCGTGAACAGGTGCTCAACCTGCTCCCCTTCTTCCACGACCAGGCCTTCGCCGTGCTCGCCCTGGCCCACCGCGGCGACCCGGACGCCCCGCGCTCCCCCGACCGCCGGTTCCACTTCGGCGAGACCGAGTGGCGCGACCTGGACGCCGCGATCCGCTACGCGGTCCGTTTCGGCGCGCGCCGGGTGGTCCTGCTGGGCTGGTCGGCCGGCGCGACCATGGCGCTGCGCGCCGCCCAGCGCTCGCCGCTGCGGAGCCGGATCGCCGGACTGGTGCTGGACTCGCCGGTGCTGGACTGGGAGGCGACGGCGCGCACCCTGGCCTCCGCCCGCGGGGTGCCCCGCGCCCTGCTGCCGCTGGCGGTGCGCGCGGCGCGCGGCAGGCTGCAGGCCCACGAGGACCCCGCCTGGGACGCCCCGGAACCGCTGCGGACGCCCACGCTGATCCTGCACGGGCCCGACGACGAGGTGGCCGACTGGGAGCTGTCCCGCTCCCTCGCCGACCGCCTGCCGCAGCTCGTGACGTTGCGGACCTTCCACGACGCGCCGCACGCGGCGATGTGGAACAGCGACCCGAACCGGTACGAAGAGGCCGTGCGCCGCTTCCTCACGCCCTTCATGTGACGCCCCGGTCGGCCTTCGGAGGCACCGTTCCGAAGGCCGACCGGACGTTCCGTTTGGGTTTTCGGTCCCCCACCCGAGAGACTGCCCCCGTGACGTCCCGTAACCCGCGCGACTCCAGGCTTCGACTCGTCCGTACCCGACCCCTGGCCGCCGCCCCCCGAGTGACGGACCAGCGGCGTGCCCCGAGGCCGGCGCCCCGGCCACCCGAGGGGACGCCGCCCCGCTCCGCGCTGGCCGCCATGGCCCGCGCCCGGCTGACCGGCCCGGTCCGCGTGGCCCGCTGGGCCGACGCGGCGCTGGGCCCCGGCACCGAGGGCGGCACCCCCGACGGCAAGGGCACGCTCTCCGACCCGACCGCCGCCCGCGCCGCCCGGGAGCTCGGGCTGAGCGTCGAGCGGGTCCGCTCCGACTGGGACATCGCCCGGCTGGCCGGACTGGTCGAGGTGCACGGCGCCGACGCCCGCCCCGGCTGGCGGCTGCGCGCCTGGGACCGCGACGACAGCGCCGTGCTGCGCGGCTGGGTCGCCCTCTTCGACGCCTGGTCGCTGGCCTGCCCCGAGCCCGACGACCTGCAGCACTCCGCGGTGTCCGACACCGTCTCGGCGATGCCCCAGGTGCTCTCCTTCCTCCAGCTGTCGGCCGGACCGGTGCCCGTGGAGCAGCTCCTCGACCTGCTCGGGCAGCGGGTCACCGAGCTGCGCACCGAGCGCTGCGAGGTCCCCTACACGGCGACCCCCGACGCCCACCCCTCCGAGCCGCCCACCGAGCCGACGGCCTCGCCGCCGCTGCCCGAGGAGCGGACGGCCCCCCGGCCCGTCACGGCGGACGAGTTCGCCCCGCTGCTGGACTGGGCGCTGGGCGCGCTGGCCGGCGTGGGCGCCCTGGAGCTGGAGGACGAGGGGCCGGCCCGGCAGGCCACGCTCACCCCGCTGGGCAGCTGGGCGGTCTGGGTCAAGCTCGAGCAGATCTGCGTGGCCGCGCAGAGCCCGGCGGGCAACATCGAACAGGCCGCCGAGGACATGCTGCGCGGCTGCGCCCGGCTGCGGCCCAACGCGGCCCGCGCCGAGTACCAGGCGTGGCTGGCGGCCCGGCCGGTGGGCAGCGCGGTCGCCGAGCTGCTGGCCGCCGCCCGAGGCGAGGACGCCCTGCTGCGGGGCCTGGCCTTCGACGCGCTGCGGGTCGTCGGCGCCCCCGCCGAGGCGGAGGTCCGCGCCGCGGCCGCCGAGGCGGTGCTGCGGCCCTACGCGCTGCTGTGGCTCGCCGTGCACGAGGGCGCCGACGCCGAGGACGCCCACGAGGTGCTCACCCGGGAGGAGGCCACCTGGCTGTGGGTCGACACCGCGGCGGCGGTGGCCGACCACGGCGAGGGCCCGATGCTGGTGCGCCACCTGGAGTCGGCGATGCAGCCGACCGTGCCGCAGCTGCTGGAGGAGGTCCGCGCCGTCGGCCACCCGCGCACCGTGCAGGTGCTGGTGGCGCTGGCCGCGGCCCACCCGGACCCGGCACTGGCCAGGGCCGTGCGCCGGGCGGCCTTCCAGGTGCACACCGGGGGCGGCTGACCGCCGTCCGCCGCGCCGGGCCGCGTGGCCGACGCCCCGGGCTGGACGTCTGCGCCCGTGCCGGCCGCCCCGCGTCGCCGCGCGGGGTGACCCGGCGCGGGGACGGGTGGCTCAGGCCGGTGTCCCGGGGGCGTACGTGCCGAAGCTCCACACGTTGCCCTCGAGGTCCCGGGCCATGTAGTCCCGCGAGCCGTAGTCCTGGTCGGCCGGCGCCGTGAGGATCTCCACGCCGTGCTCCACGGCGCGGGCGTGGTGGGCGTCGACGTCCTCGACGACCACGTAGACCCCGGCCGGGCCGGCGTCCCGCATGGTCCGGGCGAAGACCCCGCCGTTGTCCTTGGAGCCGAGCATCACCACCCCGCCGCCCTGGGCGAGCTCGGCGTGCGCCACCGTGCCGCCCTCGCCCTCGTGCAGGGCGAGCTGCCGGAAGCCCAGGGCCTCGGTCAGCTGCCGCACCGCCGCCCTGGCGTCCGCGTAGAGCAGCGTCGGGCACAGACCGCAGGGTCCGCCTCGGGATTCGGCCATGGCTGCCACCTGCCTCGGATGTCGGTTTTGTGTGACCTGTTGCACAGTCTGGCACCCGGGTCCGACACCGCACGCCGGGAAATCTGCTTGCATCCGCCCGTTAGACTTTTGGGCATGGCCTTTCTCCTCGCGCATTAGACGGCGGTACGCCTCCGCGAAGACCGTCCGCCCTTCCTCACGCCCTGGAGTCTGACCGTGATCACCGCCACCGGTATCGAACTGCGTGCCGGCGCCCGCGTCCTCATCGAGTCCGCCAGCTTCCGCGTCGCCAAGGGCGACCGCATCGGCCTGGTCGGCCGCAACGGAGCCGGCAAGACCACCCTCACCAAGGTCCTGGCGGGCGAGGGCATCCCCGCCGCCGGCAGCGTCACCCGCTCCGGCGAGGTCGGCTACCTCCCGCAGGACCCCCGTACCGGTGACCTCGACGTGCTCGCCCGCGACCGTGTCCTGTCCGCCCGCGGGCTCGACGTGCTGCTGCGCAAGATGCGCGAGAACGAGGAGCGCATCGCCAGCGGCAAGGGCTCCACGCGCGATAAGGCGATGAAGCAGTACGAGCGCCAGGAGACCGAGTTCCTCACCAAGGGCGGGTACGCCGCCGAGGCGGAGGCCGCCACCATCGCCGCCGCCCTCAATCTGCCCGACCGGGTGCTCGGCCAGCCGCTGCACACCCTGTCCGGCGGTCAGCGCCGTCGTATCGAGCTGGCCCGCATCCTGTTCTCGGACGCCGACACCCTGCTGCTCGACGAGCCGACCAACCACCTCGACGCGGACTCGATCGTCTGGCTGCGCGACTACCTGAAGAGCTACCGCGGCGGCTTCGTCGTGATCTCCCACGACGTCGAGCTGGTCGAGACGGTCGTCAACAAGGTCTTCTACCTGGACGCCAACCGGGCCGCCATCGACGTCTACAACATGGGCTGGAAGCTCTACCAGCAGCAGCGCGAGGCGGACGAGAAGCGCCGCAAGCGCGAGCGCCAGAACGCCGAGAAGAAGGCCGCGGCGCTCAACGCCCAGGCCGACAAGATGCGCGCCAAGGCCACCAAGACGGTCGCCGCGCAGAACATGGCCCGCCGCGCCGAGCGGCTGCTCTCCGGCCTCGAGGACGCCCGCCAGTCCGACAAGGTCGCCAAGCTCCGCTTCCCGGAGCCCGCGCCCTGCGGCAGGACTCCGCTGATGGCCGAGGAGCTGTCCAAGTCCTACGGCTCGCTGGAGATCTTCACCGACGTCGACCTGGCCATCGACAAGGGCTCACGCGTCGTCATCCTGGGCCTCAACGGCGCGGGCAAGACCACCCTGCTGCGCATGCTGGCCGGGGTGGAGCAGCCCGACACCGGCCGGATCGTCCCCGGGCACGGCCTGAAGGTCGGCTACTACGCCCAGGAGCACGAGACGCTGGACCCGGAGCGCTCGGTGCTGGAGAACATGCGCTCGGCGGCGCCCGACCTTGACCTGGTCGAGGTCCGCAAGGTGCTCGGCTCGTTCCTGTTCTCCGGCGACGACGTCGACAAGCCGGCCGGCGTCCTCTCCGGCGGCGAGAAGACCCGTCTCGCCCTGGCGACGCTGGTCGTCTCCTCGGCCAACGTGCTGCTGCTGGACGAGCCCACCAACAACCTCGACCCGGCCAGCCGCGAGGAGATCCTCGGGGCACTGCGCACCTACAAGGGCGCGGTGGTGCTGGTGACCCACGACGAGGGCGCGGTGGAGGCCCTCCAGCCGGAGCGGATCATTCTGCTCCCGGACGGCATCGAGGATCTCTGGGGCGCCTCGTACGCCGACCTGGTGGCGCTCGCCTGACCCGTATTGGATCATTCGGACGATCCCCGCTCCATCATCTGTGTGAGAACACCTGGTACCCAGGTGTGTCGTGCATGCATTTTCGGCCGGGCTCCCTCCTGCGGGGAGCCCGGCCGCTTTACATCCGTGACCTGCTGATTCGTCCGGAATACCGCTCAGCTGTGCGGGTACCGGTCGACAGAATGACGCATTCCGATTGTGCGCACACACTCCTGTCGTCAAAAGCCGGTCGCACGGACCTTGCCGAATGGGTGGCCAGGACGGCGGGGAGGGGTGATCATGAGAGGACCAGAGCGCACTTCCCATGAGGAGGCACGGGTGGCCGAGACTCTGAAGAAGGGCAGCCGGGTGACCGGCGCCGCGCGCGACAAGCTCGCGGCAGACCTGAAGAAGAAGTACGACTCCGGTGCGAGCATCCGGGCGCTGGCCGAAGAGACCGGCCGCTCGTATGGCTTCGTGCACCGGATGCTCAGCGAGTCGGGTGTCACGCTCCGTGGGCGTGGCGGGGCGACGCGTGGCAAGAAGGCGCAGTCGGCCTGAGGCCGGGCAGCCGTCGGCTCCGATGAACGGCGGCCACCCGGTCGGTCCCCCGACCGGCCGGGTGGTTACTGTGCAGTCACTTACCGGCGCGTCTCACGGGGACGCGTCGGACGACCGCACCCATTCGGAGGCGTCATGACTTCGCTCGACCCTGTCCTCGACCAGGACGGAGTCCGGCTCGTCGTCGACGGTGAGACCGCGACGGTGACCTTGACCAACCCGGCCCGGCGCAACGCGCAGAGCCCTGCCCTGTGGCGGGCCCTCGCGGAGGCCGGCCGGGCGCTCCCGGGCGACGTCCGGGTGGTCGTGCTGCGCGGTGAGGGCAAGTCCTTCTCCGCGGGACTCGACCGCCAGGCGTTCACGCCCGAGGGCTTCCCCGGCGAGCCGTCCTTCCTGGACATGGCCCGCGGCGGCGACGCCGAGATGGACGCGATCATCGCCGGGTACCAGGAGGCGTTCACCTGGTGGCGCCGCAGCGACATCGTCACCGTCGCGGCCGTGCAGGGGCACGCCATCGGCGCCGGATTCCAGCTCGCCCTCGCCTGTGACCTGCGGGTCGTCGCGGACGACGTGCAGTTCGCCATGCGCGAGACCAGCCTGGGCCTGGTGCCCGACCTCACCGGCACGCAGCCGTTGGTGGCGCTCGTGGGATACGCCCGTGCGCTCGAGATCTGCGCCACCGGACGGTTCGTGACGGCCCAGGAGGCGGTCACCAGCGGTCTGGCCAACCTCGCGGTGGAGCGGGAGCAGCTGGACGACACGGTGCGTGATCTCGTCGCGGCGCTGCTGGCCGCACCGCGCGACGCGGTGATCGAGACGAAGGCGCTGCTGCAGGGCGCGGCGGGCCGCTCGTTCGACGAGCAGCGGGCGGCGGAGCGGGCCGCGCAGGGCCGGCGTCTGCGGGACCTCGCGGGGGTCGGGGAGTAACTCCCCTCCCCCGCCGCCGTTCTCGGCCGGGGCCTCCGTGGAGGGCCCCGGCCTTCACGCTCGGCTCACGCCACCACGTGGCCGTCGAGGACGACGCGGCGGGGTGCGGCGAGGGCGGTGACGTCCTGGCGGGGGTCGGCGTCGTAGACGACCAGGTCCGCCGGGGCGCCCTCCTCGATGCCGGGCCGGCCGAGCCAGGACCGTGCGGTCCACGAGGCGGCCCCGACGGCGTCGGCGGCCGGGATGCCGGCCCGCACCAGCTCGGCGACCTCCTCCGCGACCAGCCCGTGCGGCAGCGACCCTCCGGCGTCGGTGCCCACGAACACCGGCACGCCGGCGTCCCAGGCGGAGCGCACCGTGTCGTAGCGCCGCTCGTGCAGCCGCCTCATGTGGGCGGACCAGCGCGGGAACTTCTCCTCCCCGCCCGCCGCCAGGTGCGGGAAGGTGGCGATGTTGACCAGGGTCGGGACGATGGCCACGCCCCGTTCCGCGAAGAGCGGGATGGTCTCCTCGGTGAGCCCGGTGGCGTGCTCGACGCAGTCGATGCCCGCCTCGACCAGGTCCCGCAGCGAGTTCTCGGCGAAGCAGTGCGCGGTGACCCGCGCGCCCAGCCGGTGCGCCTCGGCGATCGCGGCCTCGACGGCCCCGCGGGGCCAGCAGGGCGCGAGGTCGCCCTCGCCGCGGTCTATCCAGTCGCCGACCAGCTTCACCCAGCCGTCGCCGCGCCGGGCCTCCTGGGCGACGTACGCGACCAGGTCCTCCGGCTCGATCTCCCAGGCGAAGTTGCGGATGTAGCGCCGGGTGCGGGCGATGTGCCGCCCGGCCCGGATGATCTTCGGCAGGTCCTCGCGGTCGTCGGTCCACCGGGTGTCGGCGGGCGATCCGGCGTCCCGCAGGAGCAGTGCCCCGGCCTCCCGTTCGGTCAGCGCCTGCTTCTCCGCGACGTCGTCCGGCACCGCGCCGTGGGGGCCGAGTCCGACGTGGCAGTGGGCGTCGACCAGCCCGGGCAGGACCCAGCCCTCGACCGTGCGGACGTCCCGGGCCCCGGCCGGGCGGTCGAGGCTGATCCGCCCGCCGACCACCCAGATCTCGTCGAGGACCTCCTCGGGCCCGACCAGCACCCTCCCCTTCACCCGCAGCACCGCGTGATCGCTCATGCCCCGCACCCTAGATCCCCCGGTCCCGCTCCGTCATGAGGGGCGGCACAGCCGCGGGTTGGCGAGGTCCGCGCAGGGCCGCTGGCCGTACTCGCGGATCACGTCCTGACCGACCTCCAGGGTGATGTACCGCAGGAACCCGGCGGTCAGGGAGTCGGCCGGCGGCTGCCCGTAGGTGTACGCGTACTCCGTCGCCCAGAACGGGTAGACGCCGCGGTCCGCGGCGTCCGGTTCTGCCGGGTGGCCGCCGATGCGGACCAGGTGGAGGCGGTCCGCATCGGCGGCGGCCGCGTGGGCCTCCGCGTAGCCGAGGGCGCCCGGGACGGTGGCGACGGTGTCCAGGACCTCCGTCGTGGAGCCGCGTTCGCAGCGCAGCGTGGGGTTGTCGGGGCGGGCGACCCGCCGGCGGCAGTCCTGGGAGGTGACGTTGGGCTCGGTGGCGCCGCCGAGGACGCGTTCCTCCAGGGCGCGCCGGCTGCCGGAACTCGAGTAGCGGCCGACCAGGGCGATCGGCAGGTCGTTGCCGCCGACGTCCTTCCAGTTGCGGTACCGGCCCGCGTAGACGCGCCGGATCTGTGCCGGCGTCAGGTCCTGGACCCCGGCGTCCTTGCTGACGACCAGGGTGAGGAGGGAGAACGACACGGGGCGGGGCAGCAGCTGCGGGTGGCCCTCGCCCTTCGGCCCGTCGGAGAAGGCGAGCATCGCCGGGCCCTCCTCGCCGGCGCGGCGTCCGGCTTCGTCGAGGGCACGGACGCCCTCCTGACTGCCGGTGGCCCGGACGTCGATCTCGACCTCGCCGGGGGCGCCGTCGCAGGCCCGCAGGTAGCTCTCGGCGGCCTTCTCCACCACGGGACGGAAGGCGGTGGAGCCGACCACGGTGAGCTTCCCGGAGGCGCAGTCCACGGCGGCGGCGGAGTCCTCGCCGGACACGTAGTACAGCGCGACGATCAGCGAGGCCATCACGGTGATCAGCGCGACCACGCCCCGGGACACGCCGGAGCGGTACCGGGTGCGGATGACCCGGCCGCCCTTGATCCGGCTCTCCATCACCGCGTCGGACGCGTCGCCGTCCCGGTCGGGCGCGGCGTCCGGGTCGAGTTCGTCGAGCAGGACGAGCACCTTGTAGTGCTCGTTGCGGTTGAGCGGCACCCGGGGCAGCCGCAGTACGTCGGGTTCCTCACGCCCGGGGTCCCCGTTGAGCTCGGGTATGGCGTTGGTGGGCGAACTGGGGCCGCGCCGGGCGGGGTCGAAGGCGCGCACGACCCGGCGGCGGGGGAAGCGCACGGACAGCCCCACCGGGTCGGTCTCCATGTAGTCGTCGACGTCGACGGGGACCGAGCCGTTGTTCTCGATCCGGACCAGGACCAGCGAGGGGTGCCGTGCGCCGGCGAACTCGCCGCCGAACGCCCGGGTGTCCATCTGGATGCGGTAGCCGAGCCGCCTCCTGCCGATGAAGAAGAACTCGTACACGCCGGCCGCCGTCGGGATGACGACGCCGAGCACGGTGAGGGTGATCTCCCAGGGGAACGTGTCCATGGTGGGGACAACGTACGGTCGGCCTCGGGCCGTCGGGAGGCCGTGGGCGACGGCGGGCGTGAGAGTTCACCGGCTGTTGCCGGGCCGTTCTCCGCGGGTGTCCGCGGCCGTACCGAGGGCGGCCGGAACCGGTCCGTCCGCTGCCCCGCCCGGGTACCGGTTACCCTCAGGGCGCATCGGCCTTTCCCGCGCCGGGCCTTCCCGATCGGCCCGCGCGCGGCGTACGTGCCAGTCCCCCGCAGTTCCTGAGCGAAGAGAGCACCACCGTGACCCACCCCTTCCTGGACCTGGCGCCGCTCAGCGCCGCCCGTTTCGCCGACGTCGCGGACCGGGTGGCGCGGCTGCTCGGCACCCGCAACGACGTCGTCATCACCCAGGGCGAGGCGCTGCTGCCGCTGGAGGGCGCGATCCGCGGTTGCGCGGGTCCGGGGACGGTGGCGCTGAACGTCGTCACCGGTCCGTACGGGCAGACCTTCGGCGACTGGCTGCGCGACTGCGGCGCGACGGTGCACGACCTGGCGGTGCCCTTCCACACCGCGGTGACCGCGGGGCAGATCCGCGAGGCGCTGGCCGAGCACCCGGAGATCGACTTCGTCTCGCTGGTGCACGCCGAGGCGGCCACCGGCAACACCAACCCGGTCGGGGAGATCGGTGAGGTGGTCCGGGAGCACGGCGCGCTGCTGTACCTGGACGCGGTGGCCTCCGTCGGCGCGGAGCCGGTGCTGACCGACGCGTGGGGCGTCGACCTGTGCGTGATCGGCGCGCAGAAGGCGCTGGGCGGCCCGGCGGGCGTGTCCGCGGTGTCGGTGAGCGAGCGGGCCTGGGCGCGGATGGCCGCCAACCCGAAGGCGCCCCGCCACTCCTACCTGTCGCTGCTGGACTGGAAGGAGCGGTGGATCGACCGCGGCCGCACCGCGCTGCTGCACGCCCCGGCGCAGCTGGAGATGCTGGCGCTCGAGGCCTGCGTGGAGCGGGTCGAGGGCGAGGGCCTGGAGGCGCTGATGGCCCGCCACGCGTCGGCCGCCGCGGCGACCCGGGCCGGCGCGGTGGCGCTGGGCGGCGGGCTGGAGCCGTACGTCCACGACGCGCGGGACGCCGCCCCGGTGGCGACCACGCTGCGCACCCCCGCCGGGGTGGTGGCCTCCGAGCTGGTCGCGCGGGCGCTGGCTGCCGACCCCGCGCTGCCGCTGGCGGCGGGTGGCGGCGCGCTCGCCTCGGAGATGATCCGGGTCAACCACTACGGCCGGGACGCCACGCCGGGCGCCGTCCAGGGCAGCCTGGCCGCGCTGGGCGCGGCGCTGGCGGAGCGCGGCGCCGAGGTGGACCTCGCGGGCGCGCTCCGGGCAGCCGCCGGCGCCTGGAAGTAGGCCCCCGCACCGGTCCGCCCCCGCGCGAGGCCGCCTTGGCGGCCCGGGCGGCCGTGTCGGTGAGCCCCGCGACCGGCCGCGCCGGTGGGTCCCGGGCCCGCGCCGGTGGGTCCCGGGCCCCTACCTGTCGAGTCCACGACGGTGCCGTCGGCCCGGACCTGCGTCCATGGGGCCCGCGCGGGTGCCGGCGGATCCTCGGGGCCGCGCGGGTTCGGCCCCGGCCTTCGCGGGCGCGCCGCCCGGGCCCCGGGACCGCGAGGGGCGGGTGCCCGGGAATGCGGCGGCCGGGCGAACGGTTTCCGCACGGAGAACTGCCCCCTGCTTGATGGAGTGCCCCCGTGCGTGTGGAGATCTGGTCCGACATCGCGTGCCCCTGGTGTTATGTCGGGAAGGCCCGTTTCGAGAAGGCGCTGGACGCCTTCGCGCACCGTGACGACGTCGAGGTCGTGCACCGGTCGTTCGAGCTGGACCCGGGGCGCGCCAAGGGGGACGTGGAACCGGTCCTCGGGCTGCTGGCCAAGAAGTACGGGATGAGCGAGGAGCAGGCGGCGGCCGGGGAGGCGAACCTGGCTGCCCAGGCGGCCGGCGAGGGCCTGCCGTACCGGTCCGAGGGCCGTGACCACGGCGGCACCTTCGACCTGCACCGGCTGCTGCAGCTGGCGAAGGAGCGGGGCCGCCAGAGCGAGCTGCTGGACCTCTTCTACCGGGCCAACTTCGCCGAGGAGCGTTCGGTCTTCGGCGACGCCGACGAGTACCTGGTCGAGCTGGCCGTGCGGGCCGGCCTGGCGGAGGACGAGGTGCGCGAGGTGCTGGGCGACCCGTCGGCGTACGCCCGCGAGGTGCGGGCCGACGAGCAGGAGGCGGCCGAACTGGGCGTCTCCGGCGTCCCGTTCTTCGTCATCGACCGCCGGTACGGGGTGTCCGGCGCGCAGCCGGTGGAGCTGTTCTCCCAGGCCCTCACCCAGGCGTGGGGCGAGCGGTCGCCGCTGACGGTGCTCTCCGACGGGGACGCCTGCGGCCCCGACGGTTGCGAGGTCCCGCGGCGGTGACGGACGGGCGTGCGCCGTCCCCCGTGGTGACGGCGCACGCCCGGGCCCGTTGCGGCATGCCGGGCGCGTGCCGCGCCGCGCGGTGACGCGCCGTGGACGGGGAGCGGCCGGGGATGCATCGTGAGTGTCATGCCGAACCTCGACCATGCCCCTGTCGTCGCGTCCGAGTTCGCCCCGGCGCGCGTGTACCTGAACACCGCCGCGGTCGGCCTGATCCCGGCCCGCTCCGCCCGCGCCGTCCGTGCCGCCCTGGACGAGGGCGCCGCGGGTCTGCCCCCCGACTTCTTCGGGCCCGTCGACGAGGCCAGGGCCGCCTACGCCCGGATCATGGGCGTGAGGGCCGACCGGGTGGCCGTCGGCACCTCGGTGGTGGGGTACTGCGCGCTGATCGCGGCCTCGCTGCCGGCCGGTGCCGAGGTGCTCACGGCGGAGGGCGACTTCAGCTCGCTGGTCAACCCCTTCCACGTGCGCGGCGACCTGAAGGTCCGGACGGTGCCCTTGGAGCGGATCCCCGAGGAGGTCGGTCCGGGGACTGCGATGGTGGCGGTGAGCGCCGTGCAGTCGGCCGACGGCCGCCTGGTCGATCTGCCGGCGCTGCGGGCCGCGGCCTCGGCGCACGGGGCGCGGATCTGCCTGGACGTGTCCCAGGCGGCGGGCTGGCTCCCGCTGGACGCCGGGGAGTACGACTTCACCGTCACCGTCACGCACAAGTGGCTGTGCGGCATGTTCGGCCTGTCGTTCCTGACCGTCCCGGAGGACTTCGGCGGGCTGCTGCCGCTGTCGGCCGGCTGGGTGGCGGGCGAGGACCCGTGGGCGAGCTGCTACGGGCCGGTGGCCGAACTGGCGGGCACGGCACGGCGGTTCGACGAGCCGCAGAGCGTCGCCTGCGTGGCCGGGGCGCGGTCCCTGGCACTGGTGGAGGAAGTGGGGGTCGAGGCGGTCCGCCGGCACGACCTGGCGCTGGCGGACCGCTTCCGCGAGGGTCTGCTGCGGCTGGGCCACGAGCCGCTGCCCTCGCCGGGCTCGCCGATCGTGTCGGTGCCGGGGCTGGGCGGTCGGCGGACCGCGCTGTCCGCGGCGGGGATCGAGGTCTCCGACCGCGCGGGCAGTCTGCGGGCGTCCTTCCACCTCTACAACGGCCCCGCGGACGTCGACCGCCTGCTCGACGCCCTGGAACGCTGAGCGGCCCGGCGTGCTGGACACCCGGCGCGGCGAACGCCTCGGGCGCGCCGGGCGGAAGGAAGGCCCGGCGCGCCCGGGGGGAACGCGGCCTGCTCAGCGCACCGGTGTGAAGTCGCGGGCCCCGAGGAAGGCGGGGCGCCGCACCGGCGCGGCGAACGGCTCGACGGCGGCGTTCTCCACGCTGTTGAACACGACGAAGACGTTGCTGCGCGGGAAGGGCGTGATGTTGTCGCCCGACCCGTGCATGCAGTTGCAGTCGAACCAGGTCGCCGCCCCGGCCCTGCCCGTGAAGAGCTTGATGCCGTGCTGCCCGGCGAGAGCGGTGAGCGCCTCGTCGGACGGGGTGCCCGCGTCCTGCATCTGCAGCGACTTCTTGTAGTTGTCCTTCGGGGTGGCGCCCGCGCAGCCGAGGAAGGTCTTGTGCGACCCCGGCATGATCATCAGGCCGCCGTTGGTGTCGAAGTTCTCGGTGAGCGCGATCGACACCGACACGGTCCGCATGTTCGGCAGACCGTCCTCGGCGTGCCAGGTCTCGAAGTCGGAGTGCCAGTAGAAGCCGGAGGCCCCGAAGCCGGGCTTGACGTTGATCCGCGACTGGTGGACGTAGACGTCCGAGCCCAGGATCTGACGGGCCCGTCCGACGACGCGTTCGTCGGCGACCAGGTGGGCGAAGAGCTCGCTGATCCGGTGCACCTCGAAGACGGAGCGGATCTCCTGGGTGCGCGGCTCGACGATCGAGCGCTCGTCGGCGCGGATCTCCGGGGCGGCCACCAGGCGGTCCAGCTCACGGCGGTAGACCTGGACCTCCTCCGGGGTGATCAGCTGGTCGACCGCCAGGAAGCCGTCGCGTTCGAAGGCGCCGAGGTCCTGCGGCTGGATCGGGCCTGGTGCGTCCGGGCTGCCCCAGACGACGGGGTCCTGGCGGGGAACCGTCACCTCCCGGGCGCCGCGCGTGGGGTAAAGGTCGGTGACGCCGTTTCCGGCGGGTGCGGTCGTCGCGGTGGACACGTGCTCAGACCTCCTCGGTGATCAGGGGGTAGACGCCGTTCTCGTCGTGGTCCTCCCGTCCGGTCACGGGCGGGTTGAAGACGCAGATGCAGCGGAAGTCCGTCCTCGGCCGCATGGTGTGCTTCTCGTGGCCGTTCAGGAGGTACATGGTCCCGGGCGTGATCAGGTACTTCTCACCGGTGGTCTCGTCGGTGAGCTCGGCCTCGCCCTCGGTGCAGACGACGGCCTCGATGTGGTTGGCGTACCACATGGTCGTCTCGGTGCCCGCGTAGAGGACCGTCTCGTGCACGGAGAAGCCGACGCCCTCCTTGGCCAGGACGATGCGCTTGCTCTCCCAGGTACCGGTGGCGGCCTTCACGTGCCGGTCGGTGCCCTCGAGCTCCTTGAAGGATCGGACTATCACGGTGTTGTGCTCACCTCTCCGGTGATCGTTGCGGCGGTCGTGCGGGGGCTGGGACGGCGCGTCACGCCGTCTCCCGTACGGCCCGGTCGAGGACGCGCAGGCCCTCGTCCAGCTCGTCGGGCGTGATCGTCAGTGCGGGGAGCAGCTTGACGACCTCGCTCTCCGGGCCGGAGGTCTCGATGAGCAGGCCGTGGTCGAAGGCGCGGCGCGCCACCCGGCCGGCCCGCTCCTTGTCGCGGAACTCCAGGCCCCACACGAGGCCGCGGCCGCGGTACTCCTTGACGTCGGGGCGGTTCTCGGCGGTGATCTGGGCCAGCGCCTGGTCGACCTGCAGGCCGCGGGCCAGGGTCTGCTTCTCCAGGGCGGAGCCGTCCGACCAGTACGCCTCCAGGGCGGCGGTGGCGGTGACGAAGGCCGGGTTGTTGCCGCGGAAGGTGCCGTTGTGCTCGCCCGGCTCCCACACGTCCAGCTCGCCCTTGAACAGGCAGAGCGACATCGGCAGGCCGTAGCCGCTGATGGACTTGGAGACGGTGACGATGTCCGGGGTGATGCCGGCCTCCTCGAAGGAGAAGAAGGCGCCGGTGCGGCCGCAGCCCATCTGGATGTCGTCGACGATCAGCAGCATGTCCTGCCGCTCGCACAGCTCGGCGAGGGCGCGCAGCCACTCCGGGCGGGCCACGTTGATGCCGCCCTCGCCCTGCACGGTCTCCACGATCACGGCGGCGGGCTTGTTGAGGCCGGAGCCCTGGTCCTCCAGGAGGCGCTCGAACCACAGGAAGTCGGGGACCGTGCCGTCGAAGTAGTTGTCGAACGGCATCGGGGTGCCGTGCACCAGCGGGATGCCGGCGCCGGCCCGCTTGAAGGCGTTGCCGGTGACGGCGAGCGAGCCCAGCGACATGCCGTGGAAGGCGTTGGTGAAGGAGACGACCGACTCGCGGCCCTTCACCTTGCGGGCCAGCTTGAGCGCCGACTCGACGGCGTTGGTGCCGGTCGGACCGGGGAACATCACCTTGTAGGGCAGGTGGCGGGGCTGGAGCACGAGGCGGTGGAAGGTCTCCAGGAAGGACCGTTTGGCCGTCGTCGACATGTCCAGGCCGTGGGTGACGCCGTCCCGCTCCAGGTGGTCCAGCAGGGCGCGCTTGAGCACCGGGTTGTTGTGGCCGTAGTTCAGCGAGCCGGCGCCGGCGAAGAAGTCGAGGTACGCGCGGCCCTCCTCGTCGTACATGTGGCTGCCCCGGGCGCGGTCGAACACGGTGGGCCAGGCGCGGCAGTAGCTGCGCACCTCGGACTCCAGGGTCTCGAAGACGGTCAGGTCGGGCTGGGTGACGGTCACGGCGTGGAGCTCCTCGTGGGAAGTCGGAGACGTCGGGGAAGTCGGAAGGGGCAGGGCCGCACGGGCCGGCGGGCCGGTGTTCCGGGGCGCGGGAGCCGCCGCCGGCGGTGGGGGCAGCCTCCGGCGGTGGCTCACAGCGGTGCGATGCGGTGCAGGACCTCGGGGGCGTGGGCCTCTCCCTCGGCCGGGAACTGCTCGCCGGCGAACAGGACCTCGTGGGTCACCTGGGCGCCGTGGCGGGCGGCGAAGGAGGCGAAGAGGCGCTCGGAGGCCTGGTTGCCCGGGGTGATGGTGGTCTCCACGGTGTCCACGCCGAGCTCGCTCTCGCGGTCGATCCGGGCCACCAGCTCGTCGAGCATCCGGCCGGCCAGTCCGTGGCCGCGGTAGCGCTCGTCCACGGCCACCTGCCACACCAGGAGGACCCTGGGGTCCTCGGGGCGAAGGAAACCGGTCACGAAGCCGGCCGCCCGGCCGTCCTCGGAGCGGGCCACCGCGGAGGTGGCGGCGAAGTCACGGCACCACAGCAGGTAGCTGTAGGACGAGTTGAGGTCGAGCGTCCGGGAGTCACGGGCGATGCGCCACAGGGCGGCGCCGTCGGCCACGTTCGGGCGTTCGACGCGGAATCCGTCACGGAATCCGCCGGGGAATTCGGAAGTCGTCGTCGTCTGCGTCGTCGGGGCTGCTTGAAGGGCAGTCATGCGAAATGAACCTACCCAGCGGAAAAGAGAAATGCATTCCCGCTCGGGGTTACGCGGCCCGGACCCGCTGTGGTATCACGCGGGCGCGCAGCAGAGGTCGCCATGAAGGCTGTTATGCGAAGTTTCGCCCGGCACAAACGGGACGTAACGGCCACATTGTGAGCCTGATTACATTGACGTAACACTGACTCCGCACCCGTGGATCGCTCCCACGATCTTCGCAGAACCTTGACGTTTGGCCTTCTGCCGATTGGGCATGATCGAAAGGGAAACGCGCGGTGAATAAGCTCCTGAATTGCCCTTCCAATTCACCGGACGATGCCGGCCTGCCGGACCCCGTCCGTCGACGCGGAATGCAGGAGCGGGCGCCGAGCGCGCACTCCCGGGGCCCGGGCGCCCTGCCCCTCCCGACCCGTCCGGACCACCCGTTCGGCCGGTAAGGGAACGGTAAAAGGGTCCCGGTCGTTCTTCCTCACATGACCGCTATGACCCCTGGCTCGAACATCCCCCTCAATCCCGCCCGTGTGACGGTCGAGGTCACCGCACCGGTGCGGCTGGACGTCTCGGGCCTGATGCTCACCGCCGACGGCAAGGTGCGCTCGGACGACGACTTCATCTTCTACAACCAGCCGTCAGGACCGGGCGTGACGTACCGTTCGGGCGGCGGGACGGCTCCCGACTCCGTCACCGTGGACACCGCCGCCGTCCCCCCGGCCATCGAGAAGATCGTGGTGACGGCCAGCCCGGACGCGGCAGGCCAGACCTTCCAGGGCATCGAGCCCACCGCCACGCTGCGCGACGCGGACGGCGGCTCGGTCCTCGCCACCTTCACCCCGCCGGGCCTCGGCTCCGAGACGGCCCTCGTGGTGATCGAGATCTACCGGCGCAACGGCGTCTGGAAGGCCCGTGCCGTCGGGCAGGGCTACGCCGACGGGCTGGCCGGCATCGCCACCGACTTCGGCG
>NZ_JBRIOU010000003.1:513500-524664 GCF_053474865.1 Streptomyces sp. CO7 | reverse complement strand
GCCCACCGTCGCCGATCCGCGGGCCTTCGCCTCCACGCCCCCGGCGCCGCCCGCCGCACCCGCCGCGCCCGCGCCGGGCTCCGGCAAGGTCAACCTCGACAAGGGCCGCGTCTCCCTGCAGAAGAACCAGACGGTGTCCCTGGTCAAGGGCGGGCAGCCGGTCCTCTCCCAGGTCCGCATGGGCCTGGGCTGGGAGCCCGCCTACCGCGGCAAGGACATCGACCTGGACGCCTCGGTGATCGCCTACGGCCCGCAGCGCAACGTGGTCGACGCCTGCTACTTCGGCAAGCTGTCCATCCTCAACGGCGCGATCAAGCACTCCGGCGACAACCTCACCGGCGAGGGCGGCGGCGACGACGAGGTCATCGCCGTCGACCTGGGCCGCATCCCCCAGGAGGTCACCGGCCTCGTCTTCACGGTGAACTCCTTCACCGGCCAGAAGTTCACCGAGGTCGCCAAGGCCTCTGCCGCCTGCTGGACCCCTCGGGCAACGAGCTGGTCCGTTTCGACCTCACCTCGGCGGAGGCCAAGACGGGCGTGATGATGGCCAAGTTCATCCGCCAGTACTCCGGCGAGTGGGAGATGACTGCCATCGGCGAGTTCGTGAAGGCCCGCACGGTCCGCGACATGCTCCAGCCGTCCGCCCGCGCACTCTGAGAGCGCCGCGCCGACCGGACCGGCCGGCGGTGGGCGCCCGCGGGTACCCACCGCCGGATCGGGCGACATGGGCCGACCGCCCCGTGGCGGAGCGGCCCTCGGCGATCAGCCCTTGCGGTGCTGGCGCTTCCAGGGGCCGGTGACGGCCAGCAGGATGCCCGGGGTCTGGATGTTGGCGTACAGGGTGCGGCCGTCGGGCGAGAAGGTCACGCCGGTGAACTCGCTGTCGTTGAGCTCGTTGCGGGCGATGGGGTAGGTGCGGCCGCTCTCGGTGGCGCCGAACAGGTGGCTCAGGCCCTCGCCGTCCTCGGCGATGACCAGGCCGCCGTAGGGCGAGACGGTGATGTTGTCGGGGCCGTCGAAGTTGCCCTCGGCCTCCGGGTCGGGGTTGACGCCGATGAGCACCTTGAGGGTGAGGGTGCGGCGCTTGGGGTCGTAGAACCAGACGGCGCCGTCGTGGGCGGCGCCGGGGCTCTCCGCGCGGGCGAAGGAGGAGACCAGGTAGGTCCCGCCGTCGCCCCACCACATGCCCTCCAGCTTGCGGGCCCGGGTGACCTCGCCGGCGGCGAACTGCTTGCGCACCGACACCGTGCGGGCGTCGCGGTCGGGGACGTCCACCCAGTCGACGCCGTAGACGGTGCCGATGCGGGTGGCCCGGGAGAGGTCGTCGACGAAGCGGCCGGCCGAGTCGAAGCAGCGGGGCGCCTGCAGGGTGCCGGCGTCGTCGGCGAGGGAGGCGAGCTTGCCTCGGCCGTGACGGAAACCCTCCGGCGGGGTCCAGCGGAAGAGGAGGCCGTTGGGGTTGGAGGCGTCCTCGGTCAGGTAGAGGTGCCCGCGCTTGGGGTCGACGACGACGGCCTCGTGGGCGTAACGGCCCAGCGCCTTGATCGGCTCGGGATTCCGGTTGGCGCGCTCGTCGAGCGGGTCGACCTCGAACACGTAGCCGTGGTCCTTGGTCATGCCGTTCTCGCCGGCCTTGTCCTCGGTCTCCTCGCAGGTCAGCCAGGTGTCCCACGGGGTGCTGCCGCCCGCGCAGTTGGTGGCGGTGCCGGCGATGCCCACCCACTCGGTGACGTGACCGTCGCGGCGGACCTCCACCACGGTGCAGCCGCCGGAGGCCGCCGGGTCGTACACCAGGCCCTCGGCGAGCGGCACCGGGTTGTCCCAGCGGGAGCGGGGGCCGCCCAGCTCGTGGTTGTTGACCAGCAGCACGGTGCCGCGGCCGCCGTCGAAGGCCGCCGTCCCGTCGTGGTTCGAGGGGGTGGCCTCGCCGGACTCCAGGCGGGTCTCGCCGGCACGGGTGAGCACCCGGTAGGAGAAACCGGCGGGCAGCGCCAGCAGACCCTCGGGGTCGGGCAGCAGCGGTCCGTAGCCGGGGCCTGCGTGCTCGCCGTCGGGGGTGGTGACGTCCTCCGCCGCCAGGGCGTTGGGGGCGCTGGCGAGCACGCCGACGCTGCCGGCGAGGGCGATCCCCGCGCCGGTGAGGGCGGACTGTCTGGTGAAGTCCCTGCGCGTCAGTGACATGGGTTCTCCTGGACGGTGAGGAGTGAGGACGGTGGTGGCGTCGTGGCCGACAGCCACGTTCCGGCCACACCGTCGCGCCCATGCCTGAACACCTGCTGAACAGCGGGGGTGCGGGCGGGCCTCCGTTGCGTGAAGCGCGGAAGCGTGCGGGGGGGGTGCGGCGCGGGAGGTCCACGGGCCGCACCGCGGTGAGGGCGGCACGGGCTGTGCCGTGACCGTCGTCTGTGGTCGCCCCCCGGACCCGGAACGCCGGAAGGAAACCGTCCCGGGCCGCCCGCTCCCGGGCCGCCCCGTCAGGCCGCCCCCTCGGATCGGCCCCTCAGGCCGCCCCCTCAGGTCGGCCCCTCGGGTCGGCTGGCCCCGAGGGGCCCCAAGGGTCGGCTCCCCTAGTCACCCGCCCGGTCACCGGCCTCCGGTCAGCCGGGCTGCTGGGAGCGGGCCTTGTAGGCGGCCTTGCGGGCCTCCTTGGCGATCCTCTTGTCCGGGTGGAGCCGCCCCATCGCCTCCAGCACCTCGGCGGTGGCCGGGTGGTCGACCCGCCAGGCCGTGTCGAAGAACCCGCTGTGCTGCGCGGCCAGGCCCTCGACCAGTGCCACCAGTTCCGCCGAGTTGCCCTCGGCGGCCAGCTGCGCGGCGACGGTGTCGACGGTGAGCCAGAAGACCAGCTCCTGCGAGGGCGCGGGGATGTCCGCCGCACCGTGCTCGGCCAGCCAGACCCGGGCGAGGCCGCCGAGTTCGGGATCGTCCAGCACCTCGCGCAGCGCGGGCTCGGCCTCGGCGCCGACCAGCGACAGCGCCTGCTGGCAGTGCAGCCGGCGCAGCGGGGCGCCCGCGTCGCCGCCCCGGGCGGCGGCCAGCAACTCCCGTGCCGCGGCGAGCGGTTCGCGGCGGGCCAGCCACTGCTCGGTCTCCGCGCGGGCGGCCAGCGGGCCGTAGTGGGCGGTGCCGTCGAGCAGCGCCTCGGCGCCCTTGTCGGCGAGGTCGCCGAGGGCGGGGGCGGCGTATCCGGCGTCCAGCAGCCGGGCGCGCAGCCCGTAGAGGCCGAGCGGGGTCAGCCGGACGACGCCGTAGCGCTCCAGGTCCTCCGGCTCGTCCTCGGGGGCCTGCGGCGCCGCCTGGCCCTCCTCGACGAGCAGCGCCTCGTCGACCGGCCGGAAGTCGGCCAGGCCGGTCGGGCCGAGGATCCGGAACTGGTCGTCCAGCCGCATCATCGCGGTGGAGACCTCCTCCATCATCGCGTCGGTCGGCTCGGCGACGTCCGAGGGGACGACCACCGAGGCGGCCAGCGCGGGGAGCGGCACGGGAGTGCCCTCGGGGGCCCGCTCGTCGGCGGTGAGGAGGTAGAGGTTCGCGAGGACGCCCTCGAGGAACTCGGCCTCGGCCTGCGGGTCCCAGTCCAGCGAGGAGAAGTCGATCTCGCCGCCCTCGTCCATCGCGTCCATCAGGTCGTCGAGGTCGGGGACGGAGGCGTCGGCGATCGCCGCGTCCAGGGCGTCCAGCCAGATGTGCAGCACCTCGGCGGGGGCGCCGGAGGTGAGCAGCGCCAGGTTGTCGCCGGCGCGGACGGTGCCCTCCTCCTCGTCCACGACCTCCACCAGGCCGGTGTCGACCGCGGCGCGCCAGGCCTCACTCGCCTCCGCCTCGGCCTCCTCGGCAGCCTCGGCGTCCGTGACCGCCCCGGCGTCCGCGTCGCCCTCGCCGCTCCGGCCGGTCAGTCCCAACACCTCGGCCGCCGCCGCGAGCTGCTCCTCGACCAGGCCGCCGCCGGAGTCGACCCGGGTGTCCGGCCCCGCCCAGCGGGCCAGGCGGGCGGCCCGGGAGAGCAGCGGGGTGGCGAGCGCGTCCCGCGCCAGCTCCGCCTCGGAGGGCAGCCGTACCGGCGGCAGGGGGGTGCTGTCTGACATCGGGGCGGTTCTCCTCGGGGCGGCGTGGTCGGCGTTTCGGGCAGAGTGACCAGCCTAGACGGGTGACGGTGGCCCCGGGACGGCGTGTCCCTCTTGCGGGGGATGCACCCGAAGATCCTTGACGCGTAGGCCCACGTTTCAGTTCTGCTGCCCGGTACACACCAGAACTTTTAAGTGGACCTTCACCGAGGTGCGGCCGACACTCCAGACATGACGACGCTTCCTTTCGGACGTGCCCTGTGCGCGATGGTCACCCCCTTCACCCCGGACGGCGCCCTCGACCTGGACGGCGCGGCCGTCCTCGCCGAGCGCCTGGTGTCGGGCGGCTGCGACGGACTGGTGCTGAACGGCACCACCGGCGAATCGCCGACCACCTCGGACGCGGAGAAGGCCGCGCTGATCGGCGCGGTGCGCGCGGCGGTGGGCGAGGGGCCCTCGCTGCTGGCCGGGGTGGGCACCGCCGACACGGCGCACTCCGCGGACCTGGCCCGGCAGGCGGAGAGGGCGGGCGCGGACGGGCTCCTGGTCGTCTCCCCCTACTACAGCCGGCCGCCGCAGGACGCGCTGGAGGAGCACTTCCGCGCCGTGGCGGACGCCACGGGGCTGCCGGTGATGCTCTACGACATCCCCGGCCGGACCGGCGTGCGCATCGAGACGGCGACGCTGCTGCGGCTCGCCGAGCACCCGAGGGTGGCGGCGGTCAAGGACTGCGCGTACGACCTGCTCGGCACGCAGAAGCTGCTGGCCGAGTCGGACCTCGCGGTGTACACGGGATGCGACGAGTACGTGCTCGCCTCCTACGCGATCGGCTGCGCGGGGTACGTCGGCACGGTGGCGAACGTGGCGCCCGGTCACTTCCGGGCCGTCCTCGACGCCTTCGACGCGCGCGACACGGAACGGGCGGCCCGGCTGCAGCGCGAGGCGGTACCGCTGATCGAGGCCATGATGTCCGCGGGCCTGCCCGGCACGGTCACCGCCAAGGCCCTGCTGGCCGACCTCGGCCTCCCGGCCGGCCCGGTCCGCGCCCCGCTGCGGTCCGCCTCCACCGAGGTGACGGCGGACCTGCGCAAGCGCTACGAGACGCTGGTCGGGGCCTGACGACCGCCGGCGGACGCCGTGAGGGGAGGGCCCGGGGAGCGGGGCCCTCCCCCGTCGGGCTCAGCGGCGGACGAAGAGAGGGTCCCAGCGTCCCGCGCCCTGGTCCGAGTCACCGCGGAACCCGCTCAGCGGCACCGTCTTCTCGCTGCCGATGGTGACCAGCACCAGGCGGTTGGCGAACTCGGAGTCGTCCCGCTTGCCGATGTCCCACGCCACCAGGGTGTTCTTTCCGGCCCACGCGAGCAGCTGCTGCCCGGGCACCTCGACGCGCTGCTTGCCGGTGCGGGCGTCGTAGATCCACGAGGACGTCTTCCGCGTCACTCCGGCGAACGGTCCCGCCATGCGGGTGCCGTCGGGCGAGGCCGCCGCCTTCACCGACCACTCCCAGTGCGCCTCGCCGTCCGGCGGGTCGATGGTGCGCCCTCGCAGATCGTGGAACTCCGCGTTCGGCCTGCCCATGATCAGCCCGCCCCGCACGGCGCGGCCGTCCCGGGTGAACTCGAAGTCCTGCCGCGCGTTGACGGGCGTCAGGACGCCTTCGCCCGACTCCGGCGGTACGACCTTGCTCCAGCTGCCCCGGCCCGATCTCACGTCGACCACCCAGAACCCGGTCCGGTCGGAGCCCCGCGGCGGCTCCAGCTCCGCGGCCTCCCCCGCCGTCACGCCCGCGGTCTCGCCCGATTGCCCGGTGACGAGACGGTCCGGGTTGTCGCTGTAGGTGGTGGCCAGCAGCGAGGCGCCGTCACGGGACCAGGCCAGTCCGGCGACGCGCTGCCGCGCGTCGCCCTCGAGTTCGATCCACCGCTCGACCTCGCGGCCGCGCAGGTCGAGGATGCCGATCCGCCGGACCGGCAGGTCCCGTTCCAGCACCGCGGCCCGCCTCGCTCCGGGCGCGACCGCGACCACCGACCAGCGTTCGTCCTTCTCGTAGGTCTGCGAGTCCGGGTCGAGCAGCCAGTAGGTGCGCCGCCGCTCCCCCTTGTCACCGGTCTTCGACCTCACTGTCTCCGTCACGGCGTAGGCGGCCATCACCACGTCCCCGGCCGCGATGACCTCGCGCGGCGGCGACTGGTCCGGTCGGGCCGCGAGCTCCGTCACCGCCGGCTCGCCTCCTCCCACGGGCGCCGGCCCCCGGCCGCCCGGCAGCGGCGCCCAGAACGCCAGCCCCACCACCGCGGCGGTCGCCGCGGCGACGCCGGCGATCCGCCGCCGCACCCGTCGCCGGTGTGCCGTCAGCACCCGGTCGGCCAGCAGCGAAGCCGCCGGCGCCTGCGCGTCCGCCTGCTCCCGCAGCGCGGCGCGCACCATCTCGTCGACCCCGTTCACGGGCGCACCTCCACGGAAGAGAACTGGGAGTCCGGCTGTCCTGCCCGCCCGCCGGCCGCCTCCAACATCAGCGCGCGCAGTTTCGCGAGGGAACGGTGCGTGGTGGACCGCACGGTGCCAACCGAGCAGCCCAGCAGCTGGGCGACCTCGCCCTCCGGCAGGTCCTCGTAATAGCGCAGCACCAGCACGGTCCGCTGCCGGTTCGTGAGCGCCGCCAGCGCCTCACGCATGAACAGCCGGGTCGCGACCTGGTCCTCGGTACCGGCGCCCCCGGGGCCGGAGTCGGGCGGCTCGGCGACGGATATCTCCCGCCGCGGCCACTTCAACCGCCACCGGCCGACCTGCTGGCGGTACAGGATCCGGCGTACGTACGCCTCCGGATCGTCGATCCGCCGCCACCTGCCCACGGCCTTGACCAGCGCGGTCTGCAGCAGGTCCTCTCCCGCGTGCCGGTCCCCGCCGCAGAGCAGCACGGCGGTGGTCAGCAGCGCCGACGATCTGTGGCTGACGAACTCCCGGAAGCCGCGCACGTCATCGGCATCCATCGTCACCTTCCTCCCGGGCGGCGCCCGGCGCCCCGCCCCCTCGCCCTATCTGACGCGTGCACACCACCGCCGCTATGCCTCGTCGGGCGTTCTCGTCGAAAAACTTGGCCATCCGACTGTTTGAACGTGTTCAATAATCTCCTCGAGCGCCGTCCTTCCCCGGTGCTGGACGAAAGGCGGTACGCGTCGCATGACACGAGGACTCGCACACGGTCTGCAGCAGTTGGGGCGGTTCGCCGTGGTCCAGGCGCGCTGCTGCGCCTTCGCGGTGGCGCTGCTCGCGGGCATCGCCGGCTCCCGGCTGCTGCCCCCACTGCCGGTGGCACGCTACGACCTGGTGCTGGTGTACGGGGTGCTGCTCACCCTCGTCGCCCGCAGGGTGGGCTGGGAGTCCCGCCGGGACACCGTGGTGATCGCCGTGTGCCACGTGGTGGGGCTCTTGTTCGAGCTGGTCAAGGTGCGTATGGGGTCGTGGAGTTACCCGGAGGACGCGCTCACCAAGGTCGCGGGGGTGCCGCTGTACGGCGGGTTCCTGTACGCGGCCGTCGCCGGCTACGTGTGCCGTGCCCGGAAGCTCATGCGGCTGCGCTTCACCGGTTACCGCGCCGCCGCCACGACCGTGGTGGCGGCCGCCGTCTACCTGAACTTCTTCACCCACCACTGGATACCCGACCTGCGCTGGCCGCTCGCGCTGGCGATGGCCGCCGCGACCGCGGGGACCTGGGTGGGCTTCCGGGTGGGCGCCGACCGCTACCGGATGCCGCTCGCCGTCTCCTTCGTCCTGATCGGCTTCTTCCTGTGGGTCGCCGAGAACGCCGCGACCTACGCCGGCGCCTGGAGCTATCCCCAGCAGCTCGCCGGCTGGCAGTCGGTGCCGCTGACCAAGTTCGGCGCCTGGTCCCTCCTGATCAGCGTGACCTTCGTGCTGGTCGAGCATCTCTCGGCCGCCGACGGAGAACGGAAGGAGGTACGACACCGCACCGGCCCCGGCCCTGGCCCCGGCCCTGGCCCTGGCCGGCCGGCGTAGGACCGAACGGACAGCCGCGGAAACACCGGGGGTGCCGTCGTGATCGCCGCTACGATCGCCTCATGACGTCACATCGGGCGGATGCCGCGTAGGTCCCCACGCGAGCTCAGGGCCGCCGCGCCCCGTGGTCGGAGCGACGGCGGGGTGAGCACGCTGCTCGTCGGCGCGTGCCCCGGCCGGCCGGTCTGTTCCGCCGTGCACACCTACCTCTTCGTCGACGGCCTCGACGTGATCACGCGCAGCGACGGCGGGATGGCCGGCCTTCGCCCGGGGCTGCTGCTCCGGCCGGGCGGTCCGCTCTGTCCGACGGACACGCCGCGCACGGTGGACGTGGCAGCCCGGGAGGACTCCGGGCCGGACAGGCTGACCGTCCGGGTCCGGCTGCGACGGGAGACGGTCGTCTGGACCGGCCTGGCGTATCCGGGTGTCGGCGGCAGGCCCGTCGAGGAGGTGCGCTTCCGCCTGGGCCAGTACCTGGGTGAGGTGGCGCGGGCCTACGCGGCGCTGGCGGACGAGCCGTGGTGAGACGGCCCGGGACGACCCGCGGGCGCCTCCCTGTCCTGGCGGCCGCCCACGCACGAGCGCCCTTCCGGGCCGGCCGGGGGCCGTGGAAGGGCGCTCGATGGTGACCGTGGCCGACAGCTGTCGGCGGCCCGGCCGCGCGTCGCGGCCGCCGGCGGTCAGTTGTGGCTGTGGAGGACCTCGTTCAGGCCGCCCCAGACCGCGTTGTTCGGACGGGCCTCGACCGTGCCGGTGACCGAGTTGCGGCGGAAGAGGATGTTGGACGCGCCGCTCAGCTCGCGCGCCTTGACGACCTGTCCGTCGGGCATGGTGACCCGGGTGCCGGCGGTGATGTAGAGGCCGGCCTCGACGACGCACTCGTCGCCCAGCGCGATGCCCACGCCTGCCTCGGCGCCGACCAGGCAGCGCTCGCCGATGGAGATGACGACGTTGCCGCCGCCGGAGAGGGTGCCCATGGTGGAGGCGCCGCCTCCGATGTCGGAGCCGTCGCCGACGACGACGCCGGCCGAGATGCGGCCCTCGACCATCGAGGTGCCCAGGGTGCCCGCGTTGAAGTTGACGAAGCCTTCGTGCATGACGGTGGTGCCCTCGGCCAGGTGGGCGCCGAGGCGCACCCGGTCGGCGTCGGCGATGCGCACGCCCTTGGGCACGACGTAGTCCGTCATGCGGGGGAACTTGTCGATCGAGGTGACCTGGAGGTGCAGGCCCTCGGCGCGGGCGTTGAGGCGCACCTTCTCGATGTCGTCGACGGCGACCGGGCCGAGCGAGGTCCAGGCGACGTTGGCCAGGTGGCCGAAGATGCCGTCCAGGGACTGGCCGTGCGGCTTGACCAGGCGGTGCGAGAGCAGGTGCAGGCGCAGGTAGGCGTCGTGCGCGTCGACCGGCTTGTCCTCCAGGGAGCCGATGACCGTGCGGACCGCGACCACCTCGACGCCGCGGCGGGCGTCCGGGCCGACGGCCTTCGCGGCGCCCTCGCCGAGGAGTTCGACGGCACGCTCGGCGGAGAGCCGCTCCGTCCCGGTCGGGCCGGGGGCGTCGGCGAGCGCGGGGGCGGGGAACCAGGTGTCGAGAACGGTTCCGTCGGCGGCGATGGTCGCGAGACCCGCCGCGACGGCGCCGGTGGCGCGGGTGGCAGTCGTGTCGGTCATGAGGGAAACGCTATCCGGAGCGGGCTCGTGGAGGCGAACCGGTGTCCACGGAGCGGGCGTCCTCCTCAACGGGCGTGGGGCGGGCCGCAAGCGACCCGGGCCGTCCACCGGCGGACCCCGGCATGCCCTGCCGGAGCCCGGCGAACTAACGTTCGCCTTGCTCAGGTGACAACCACGCCACGTACAACCACGCCACGTACAACCACGCCACGTACAACCGCGCCACGTAGAACCGCGTCACGTAGGACCGCGCCACGGTCGACACCTCCGCGGCGCCCCAGGGGGGAGCACCACCGCCATGTCGTACAACCAGCCGCCGCCTCCGTACGGCCCTCCGCCGCAGCAGCCGCCCTACGGCGGCGGGTACGGCGTGCCGCCGCAGCCGCCCTACCCGTACTACGCGCAGCAGGTCTGGGCGCCGCAGCCCGGCGTCGTCCCGCTGCGTCCGCTGGGCGTGGGCGACATCATCAAGGGGACGTTCCTGGCGTTCGGCCGGTCCTGGCTGCAGCTGCTGGTCTTCGCGCTGCTGACGATGCTGGGCGTCGGTCTGCTCCTCACCGTCCCGCTGGTCCTGCTCGGCGCCGGCGACACGGAGACCGCCGCGCCCGCCCTGGTGGCGCTGTTCGTCATCGGCGGCCTGGCCTCGCTGCTGGTCCTGCCGGGACTGGTGTACGTGGCGCCCATGATCGCGCTGCGGGAGACCGTGGTCGGCCGCAAGGTCACCGTGTCGGTGCTGCGGGAACGCATCGGCGTCCGGACGCTGCGGGTGCTGGGCACGATGCTGGCGACGGCGTGCGTGATCCTGCCGTTCTTCCTGGGGGCAGTGGTGGGCGGCGTCTGTCTGGGCGTCGGCGTCGAGCAGCGGAGTCCCGGGGGCACGGCGCTCGCGGTCGTCGGCTTCCTCGTGCTGTGCGCGGCGTTCGTGGGCATGATCTGGATGGGCTACCGCCTGATCTTCGCCCCGGCGATCACCGTCCTGGAGGACCTGGGCCCGGTGGCCTCGCTGCGCCGTTCGGCGGCGCTGGTGAAGGGCGACTGGTGGCGCGTCTTCGGCATCACCTACCTGATGGGCATGATCGTCGGCGCCCTCGCGTACGTGGCGATCCTGGCCTGCATGCTGGTGATGATGGTCGTCACGGTGCCTCTCGCCTCCTCCACGGGCTTCTCCGAGGGGGCCGACCCGACCTGGGGGATCGCCGCGGTGGTGGTCGTGGTGCTGGTCGGCGCGGTGATGGCCGCCGTGTACTTCCTGACCTTCGCGCTGAGCTCGTACAGCACCGGGCTGCTCTACGTCGACCAGCGCCTGCGCCGGGAGAACTTCGCCGAGACGCTGCTCGCCGCGTCCGCCACCCCGTCCGGCCCGTCCGGCCAGCACGGTGCGGCTTCCCCGACGGCCCCGGCCGGCGCGTACCC
>NZ_JBRIOU010000003.1:506539-513400 GCF_053474865.1 Streptomyces sp. CO7 | reverse complement strand
TGACCCTGGCCCTGCGGAACCGGCCCGCCCTGCCCGTGGCCAGCACCGCGTACCCCGCGCCGACGAGCGCGAGCCCGCCGGCGACCACGAGCAGGGCGGGCCGGTTCCGCAGGGCCAGGGTCACCGGCAGTTCGAGGCAGAGGATCATCGCGCCGTTGACGGCGATCAGCCAGCCGTAGACCCGCGCGTCCAGCCCCTGCCCCGCCAGGTGCAGCGGGAAGGTCGTGTACAGCTGCCGGTAGGTGACGTCCACCAGCAGGATTCCGCCGAGCAGGAGCAGCAGGGCGGGCCGCGCCCTCAGCTGGGGCCACAGCCGCCCGCCCGCCTCGCGGCCCCCGGGAGCGCCCGCGCCGCTGGAGGCGCCCCGGGCGGGCACCACCCGGGCGGTCCAGGCGGCGAAGAACAGGGTCCCGAGCCCGTCCGCGAGGAACAGCCAGTCGTACGACACCTGGGTGGCGACCAGTGCCCCCAGCGGCGGCCCCACCGCGAACCCCCCGTTGCTCGCGCTGCGGATCACCGCGAACGCCTGCCGCCGGGTTCCCTCGGGCACGGTGACGGCGACCAGCGCCGAGTTGGCCACCCGCACCACACCCAGCGCGTACTGGGCGAGCGGCAGCACCGCGGCGAGCAGCGGCGTGGGCAGCGCCGGGACGACGGCCAGCAGCAGCCCTCCGCAGGCGGCCGCCGCCAGGAGGGTGCGGCGGTGCCCCCAGCGGTCGCCGAACCAGCCTCCGGTGAAGTTGCCGGCCATCAGACCGACGCCCGCCGCGCCCATCACCAGCCCGGCCCCGCCGGCGCCCACCCCGCGCGGCCCGGTCAGGTACAGGAAGACGAAGACGAAGGTGAAGCTCGCGCAGGCGTTGACGAACACGCCCACCGCGAGCAGCCGGACCGCGCCCGGCAGTTCCCGCAGCCCTCGCACCGCGCCCATCCTCGTGTCCCCCACCCGCCGGAGTCAGTTCCCTTTGGGAACGGACTATGTCAGCATGGCAACCTCGGGTCAACACGCCACCGAAGAAGCGAGTACCGCCATGGCCCAGCGCACCAGCCTGAACGACGCCTCCTGCGCCATCGCGCAGGCCCTGGACGTGGTCGGCGACTGGTGGACGCTGCTGATCGTGCGCGACGCCGCCCGCGGCCTGCACCGCTTCGAGGAGCTGCAGCGCGAGCTGGGCATGTCCCGCAAGGTGCTGGCCGAGCGGCTGCGGCTGCTGGTGGAGGCAGGCGTGCTCTCCCGGGAGCGGTACCAGGAACGGCCGGTCCGCCACGAGTACCGGCTCACACCGCGCGGGCGCGCCCTGCTGCCCGTGCTGATCGCGCTCCAGGACTGGGGGGACACCTGGCTCCTGGGGGAGGGAGAGACCATGGCGACGGCGACCGAGGAGTCCGCGGAGGCGGCCCGCGTCCTGGCCCTGACCGGCACCAGGGTGCCCCCGCTGACCCTGACGGACCTGGACGGCGGGCCTCGTGACCCGGTCTGTCCCGACACCCCGTTCACGGTCCTCTACTGCTTCCCCGGGGCCTACGCCCGCAAGGACGCCTATCCCCCGGGCTGGGCCGGCATCCCCGGCGCGCCGGGCTGCACCCTGGAGTCCTGCACCTACCGCGACAGCCTGGCCGAGTTCACGGCGGCGGGCGCGACCGTGCACGGCGTCTCCACCCAGCGCCCGGACGAGCAGCGGGCGTTCGCGGACGCGGAGGGCCTGCGCTTCCCCCTGCTGTCGGACGCGGGGCTGGCCCTGACCGCGGCGCTGCGCCTGCCCACCTTCCGGGCCGGCGGGGTGAGCCGTCTGAAGCGGCTGACGCTGGTGGTGGACCGGGACCGCACCGTCCGCCGCGTCCTCTACCCGGTCACCGACGTGGTGGCGAGCGTGACGGAGGCCCTCCGGGCGGTCCGCGACGGCGGCGCGGGCCCGGGCGCCGGCTGACGGCCACACGACCGACGCCCGCACCCCGTCGAACTACAGTGGGAGCGACCGACGACGTGGGGAGCACACCGTGGCCGCCGACCGCATCAGGCGCATGACCTTCGCCTCGATCTACCCGCTGTACGTGACCAAGGTGGAGCGCAAGGGCCGCTCCGAGGACGAGGTCCGTCAGGTGATCACCTGGCTCACCGGCTACGACGACGCCGGACTGGACCGGGTCGCCGCCGACGGCACGGACCTGGAGACCTTCTTCGACCGGGCCCCCGCGATGAACCCGAACGCCTCGCTGATCACCGGCGTGATCTGCGGCCACCGGGTCGAGGAGATCGAGGACCCGCTGATGCAGCGGATCCGCTGGATGGACAAGCTCGTCGACGAGCTGGCCCGCGGCAAGAAGATGGCGTCGATCCTGCGCGGCGGCACCGCCTGAGGCGCCTCCTTCCCCGGGTACGACGAACGGCCCTTCCCCGGCCCCCGGCAGGGGGGTGGGGAAGGGCCGTCAGGCCGTTTCGGGCGCGGGCGGCGTCAGACGTTGAAGCCCAGCGCCCGCAGCTGCTCGCGGCCGTCGTCGGTGATCTTGTCCGGACCCCACGGCGGCATCCAGACCCAGTTGATCCGCAGCTCGCTGACCAGGCCGTCGGTGGCCGACTTGGCCTGGTCCTCGATGACGTCGGTCAGCGGGCAGGCCGCCGAGGTCAGCGTCATGTCGATGGTCGCGATGTTCGCGTCGTCGACGTGCACGCCGTAGATCAGGCCCAGGTTGACGACGTCGATGCCCAGCTCGGGGTCGACGACGTCCAGCAGGGCCTCTCGGACCTCTTCCTCCGAGGCGGGCTTCATCTCAACCGTCTCGCTCATGCGGGGGTCTCCTTGTCGGTGGCGCCCAGCGCCTGGGCGGTCGCGTCCTTCCAGGCCATCCAGCTCAGCAGCGCGCACTTCACCCGGGCCGGGTACTTGGAGACGCCGGCGAACGCGACCGCGTCCTCCAGCACCTCCTCCATGGCGTCGTCCGGCTCGATCTTCCCCTTGGACTGCATCAGCTCCAGGAAGGTCTCCTGGATCTCGCGCGCGTCGTCCAGCTCCTTGCCGACCAGCAGCTCGTTGAGCACGGACGCGGAGGCCTGGCTGATCGAGCAGCCCTGCCCCTCGTACGACACGTCGGTGACCTTCGTGCCGTCGTACTTCACGCGCAGGGTGATCTCGTCACCGCAGGTGGGGTTGACGTGGTGCACCTCGGCGTCGCCCTCGCGCAGACCACGCCCGTGCGGGTTCTTGTAGTGGTCCAGGATGACGTCCTGGTACATCGAATCCAGCTTCACGGCTCCGCCGCGTCCTCTCAGCCGAAGAAGTTCCGTACGTGCTCCAGGCCGTCGACCAGGGCATCGACCTCGGCCGGCGTGGAGTACAGATAGAACGACGCTCGCGTGGTCGCGGGAATTCCGTACCGCAGGCAGACGGGCCGCGCGCAGTGGTGCCCGACCCGGACGGCGATGCCCTGCTCGTCGAGGACCTGGCCCACGTCGTGCGGGTGGATGTCGCCGAGCGTGAAGGAGATCGCCGCGCCGCGGTCCTCGGCCGTGGCCGGGCCGATGATCCGCAGGTCGGGGACCTCGATCAGGCGCTTGACCGCGTACTCGGTGATCGCCTTCTCGTGCGCGTGGATCTTCTCCATGCCGATGGCCGACAGGTAGTCGATCGCCGCGCCGAGACCGACCGCCTGGGCGATCGGCGGGGTGCCCGCCTCGAACTTGTGGGGCGCCGGGGCGTAGGTCGACGAGCTCATCGAGACCGTCTCGATCATCTCGCCGCCGCCGAGGAACGGGGGCAGGTCCTCCAGGAGCTCCTGGCGGCCCCAGAGGACGCCGATGCCGGTCGGGGCGCACATCTTGTGGCCGGTGAAGGCCACGAAGTCGGCGCCCAGGGCCTGCACGTCCAGCGGCATGTGCGGGGCGGCCTGGGAGGCGTCGACGCAGACCAGCGCGCCGACCTCCTGGGCCCGCCGCACGATCGCCTCGACCGGGTTGTGCGTGCCGAGGATGTTGGAGACCAGCACGAAGGAGACGATCTTCGTCTTCTCGGTGATGACCTCCTCGATGTTCGACAGGTCGAGGCGGCCGTCGTCGGTGAGGCCGAACCACTTCAGCTTCGCGCCCGTGCGCTGCGCGAGCAGCTGCCACGGCACGATGTTGGAGTGGTGCTCCATCTCCGTGATGACGATCTCGGTGTCGCTGTCCACGCGGTAGGGCTCGTCGGCCCAGCCCAGCATGTTGGCGACCAGGTTGAGGGACTCGGAGGCGTTCTTGGTGAAGATCACCTCGTCGCGACTGGGGGCGTTGACGAACTCCGCCACCTTGTCGCGCGCGCCTTCGTACAGCGCCGTGGCCTCCTCGGCGAGCACGTGCACCCCGCGGTGGACATTGGCGTTGTGGCGCTCGTAGTAGGCGTTGAGGGCGTCGAGCACCTGACGCGGCTTCTGCGAGGTCGCGGCGTTGTCCAGGTACACGATCTTCCGCCCGTCGTGGACCTCGCGGTCCAGGATGGGGAAGTCCTTGCGGATCGCCTCAAGGTCGTCGAGGAGGCCCGGCAGCTGTGTCACTCGGAAGCGCCACCCTTCGTGTAGGCCTCGTAGCCCTCGTTCTCCAGCTTGTCGGCGAGCTCGGGACCGCCGGACTCGACGATGCGGCCGTTCGCGAAGACGTGGACGTGGTCGGGCTTGATGTAGCGCAGGATCCGCGTGTAGTGCGTGATCAGCAGGGTGCCGACCTCGCCGCTCTCGCGGACCCGGTTGACGCCCTCGGAGACGACGCGCAGGGCGTCGACGTCGAGGCCGGAGTCGGTCTCGTCGAGGATCGCGATCTTCGGCTTGAGCAGCTCGAGCTGGAGGATCTCGTGGCGCTTCTTCTCACCGCCGGAGAAGCCCTCGTTGACGTTGCGCTCGGCGAAGGCGGGGTCCATGTTGAGGCGCTCCATGGCCTCCTTGACCTCCTTCACCCAGGTGCGCAGCTTGGGGGCCTCGCCGCGGATGGCGGTGGCGGAGGTGCGGAGGAAGTTCGACACGGAGACGCCGGGGACCTCGACCGGGTACTGCATGGCGAGGAACAGGCCGGCGCGGGCGCGCTCGTCGACGGACATCTCGATGACGTCCTCGCCGTCGAGGGTGACCGTGCCGCCGGTGATCGTGTACTTCGGGTGACCCGCCAGGGAGTAGGCGAGCGTCGACTTGCCGGAGCCGTTGGGGCCCATGATGGCGTGCGTCTCGCCCTGCTTCACGGTGAGGTCGACGCCCTTGAGGATCTCCTTCGTGGCGTTGTCGGCCTCGACGGTGACGTGCAGGTCTCGGATTTCAAGCGTTGCCATGGTGGCCTCAGGACTCCTGGGTGAGGGAGACGAGCACGTCGTCCCCTTCGATCTTTACGGGGTATACGGGGACGGGGCGCGTGGCGGGAAGGCCGGACGGCTTGCCGGTGCGGAGGTCGAACGCGGAGCCGTGCAGCCAGCACTCGATCCGGCAGTCCTCCACCTCGCCCTCGGAGAGGGAGACGTTCGCGTGCGAGCAGACGTCGTTGATCGCGAACACCTCGCCCTCGGTGTGCACGAGGGCGACCGGCGTGCCGTCGAGTTCCACCCGCTTGGGGGTGTCCTCCTCCAGCTCGCTCAGCGCGCAGGCGCGTACGAAGGCCGTCATGCGACCGCCGCCTCCAGCTCCTCGTCGATCTTGGCGAGCAGGCGCTCCTCGATGTCGTCGACACCGATCTGCTGGACCAGCTCGGCGAAGAAGCCGCGGACGACGAGGCGGCGGGCCTCGTACTCCGGGATGCCGCGGGCCATCAGGTAGAAGAGCTGCTCGTCGTCGAAGCGGCCGGTGGCGCTGGCGTGGCCGGCGCCGACGATCTCGCCGGTCTCGATCTCGAGGTTGGGCACGGAGTCGACGCGGGCGCCGTCGGTCAGAACCAGGTTGCGGTTCATCTCGTAGGTGTCGGTGCCCTCGGCGGCGGCCTCGATCAGCACGTCGCCGATCCACACCGCGTGGGCCTGCTCGCCCTGCAGGGCGCCCTTGTAGACCACGTTGGACTTGCAGTGCGGGATGTTGTGGTCGACGAGGAGGCGGTGCTCCTGGTGCTGGCCCCGGTCGGTGAAGTACAGGCCGAACAGCTCGGCCTCGCCGCCGGGACCGGCGTACTCGACGCGCGGGTGCAGGCGCACCACGTCGCCGCCGAAGGTGACGACGACGGACTTGAAGGAGGCGTCGCGGCCGACCAGCGCGTTGTGCTGGCCGACGTGGACGGCCTTCTCGTCCCAGTCCTGCACGGAGACGACGGTCAGCTTGGCGCCGTCGCCGAGGACGTACTCGACGTTGCCGGCGTAGACGGCGTCGCCGCTGTGGTCCACCACGACGACGGCCTCGGCGAACGCGCCCAGCTCGACCACGGTGTGGGAGTAGCAGGTGCCGCCCTGGCCGGCGACGGTCACGCGGACCGGCTCGCCCAGCACGGCCTCCTTGGGCACGGTCACCACGGTGGCCTGCTCGAACGCCGAGTACGCCTGGGCGGCGACCCGGTCGACCGGCTTGCCGGCGCGGCCCAGGCGGGCGTCACCGCGGCCGACGGACTCCACCGTGACGCCCTCGGGGGCGTCGACGGTGACCTTCACGCCGTCGCCGGAGGCGGTGGCGGTGCCGTCGTGCAGACCCCGCAGGCGCGCCAGCGGGGTGAACCGCCACTCCTCCTCGCGGCCGTGCGGGACCGGGAAGTCCGCCACGTCGAAGGAGGGCGGTGCGCTCATGCGCGTGGCGACGGTCGACTCTGCGGCCACCGCGATGGATCCGGCGGTGGTGGAGCCCACCGGGGCATTCTGAGCGTCAGCCATGGCTGTCGTCATGCTCGCTTTCGTTGCTTCAGGACTGTTCGTTGCTTCAGGACGGACGGGCGGGGCG
>NZ_JBRIOU010000003.1:500293-506439 GCF_053474865.1 Streptomyces sp. CO7 | reverse complement strand
GGGCGGGGGCCGGGGTCAGCCGACCGCGCCCTCCATCTGGAGCTCGATCAGCCGGTTGAGCTCGAGGGCGTACTCCATGGGCAGCTCCTTGGCGATCGGCTCGACGAAGCCGCGCACGATCATCGCCATCGCCTCGAACTCGGAGAGACCGCGGCTCATCAGGTAGAAGAGCTGGTCCTCGGAGACCTTGGAGACGGTCGCCTCGTGGCCCATGGACACGTCGTCCTCGCGGACGTCCACGTAGGGGTACGTGTCGGAGCGGGAGATGGTGTCGACCAGCAGCGCGTCGCAGAGCACGTTCGACTTGGAGCCGGGGGCGCCCTCGCCGATCTCGATCAGGCCGCGGTAGGAGGTGCGGCCGCCGCCGCGCGCCACCGACTTGGAGACGATGTTCGACGACGTGTTCGGCGCCATGTGGACCATCTTCGCGCCGGCGTCCTGGTGCTGGCCCTCGCCCGCGAAGGCGATGGACAGGGTCTCGCCCTTGGCGTGCTCGCCCATCAGGTAGACGGCCGGGTACTTCATCGTCACCTTGGAGCCGATGTTGCCGTCGATCCACTCCATGGTCGCGCCCTCGTACGCCACGGCGCGCTTGGTGACCAGGTTGTAGACGTTGTTCGACCAGTTCTGGATGGTCGTGTAGCGGCAGCGGGCGTTCTTCTTGACGATGATCTCGACGACCGCGGAGTGCAGCGAGTCCGACTGGTAGATCGGCGCGGTGCAGCCCTCGACGTAGTGCACGTAGGCGCCCTCGTCGACGATGATCAGGGTCCGCTCGAACTGGCCCATGTTCTCCGTGTTGATGCGGAAGTAGGCCTGGAGCGGGATCTCGACGTGCACGCCCTTCGGCACGTAGATGAAGGAGCCGCCGGACCACACGGCCGTGTTCAGCGCGGCGAACTTGTTGTCGCCGGCCGGGATCACGGTGCCGAAGTACTCCTTGAAGAGCTCCGGGTGCTCCTTGAGCGCCGTGTCGGTGTCGAGGAAGATGACGCCCTGCTCCTCCAGGTCCTCGCGGATCTGGTGGTAGACGACCTCGGACTCGTACTGGGCGGCGACACCGGCGACCAGGCGCTGCTTCTCCGCCTCCGGGATGCCCAGCCGGTCGTAGGTGTTCTTGATGTCCTCGGGCAGCTCTTCCCAGGAGGTCGCCTGCTTCTCCGTGGAGCGCACGAAGTACTTGATGTTGTCGAAGTCGATGCCCGACAGGTCCGAGCCCCAGTTCGGCATGGGCTTCTTCTCGAAGAGGTTCAGACCCTTGAGGCGCAGCTTGGTCATCCACTCCGGCTCGGACTTCTTCGAGGAGATGTCGCGCACGACGTCCTCGTTCAGTCCTCGCTTGGCGGCGGCGCCGGCCGCGTCGGGGTCCGCCCAGCCGTACTCGTACTTACCCAGACCCTCGAGTTCGGGGTGGGCAGTCTCCGTGGGGAGAGTCATGCGGGGTTCCTCCCGGCCGTGCTCGTAGATGATGGATGACCACTGGTGGCGTGGTCGTCGATCCTGGAAATCTTGGGGATGAACGTCGTGCAGACGCCGTCACCGTGCGCGATCGTGGCCAGTCGCTGGACGTGGGTGCCGAGCAGTTCGGAGAAGATCTCCGTCTCGGCCTCGCACAGCTGCGGGAACTCCTCAGCGACATGGGCGACCGGGCAGTGATGCTGGCAGAGCTGCTCGCCGAGTTGCGGGGAGGGAGCGCTGCGCGCACTGGCAGCGTACCCGTCCGCGGACAGCGCTCCGGCCAGCGCCTCGGCCTTCCGCTCGGGCGGGACCGACTCCAGCGCTGCGCGGTAGGCGTCCGCCTGGGCGGCCAGCCGGGCGCGTGCGAAAGCGGCCACCGCCCGCTCACCGCCCTCCTGGTCCGCGATCCAGCGCAGCGCGTCCTTGGCCAGCTGGTCGTACGACTGGTCGAAGGCGTCCCTGCCTCCGTCCGTCAGCACGAACACCTTCGCGGGTCGCCCGCGCGTGCGAGCGCCGTAGACCCGGCGCTCGCGGGCCTCGACCACATCGTCGGCGACCAGCGCGTCCAGATGCCTGCGCACCGCGGCCTGGGTCAGCCGCAGGCGGCCGGCGAGTTCGGCGACCGTCGACGGGCCGTGGTCCAGGATCGAGCGCACGACCCGGTTGCGTGTGGAACGCTCCCCGGTCGTGGTTTCTTCCTGGCCGACGTTTTTCACAACGCCATTGTTGCGTAATTACCGGCGGACGGACAACCCGCGCCCCTCCGGCCCGGTGGTGCCCTTCATCACTTAGGTACACCTAACCTGACCTGCGGAAAGACGCGTTCCGGGAAATCGGGTTGCGGGGCCGTCGAGGGCGCGGAGACCCTGCACGCCATGCCTTCCGAACCCGTCGCGGGCCCTCTGGTGACCCGCCCGTCGCTCGCCGCCGATCTGCGTTCCCTGGGTGTCCGCGCAGGTGGGACCCTGCTCGTCCACTCCTCCCTGAGCTCACTCGGGTGGGTGAACGGTGGCGCCGTCGCGGTCGTCCGGGCGCTCCTGGACGCCGTCGGTCCGCAGGGGACCCTGGTGGTGCCCACGCAGTCCGGCGCGCTGTCCGACCCGGCCCACTGGGAGAATCCGCCGATCCCCCGGGAGTGGTGGGAGACCGTCCGCGCCACCATGCCCCGCTTCGACGCCGCGACCACCCCGGCTCAGCACATGGGCGTGATCGCGGAGACCGTTCGCACCTGGCCGGGCGCGGTGCGCAGCGCGCATCCGCAGACCTCCTTCGCCGCCCTCGGCCACCGGGCCGCCGAGATCGTCGAGGACCACGCCGCCGACTGCGCGCTCGGCGAGCGCAGCCCGCTGGCCCGGCTGGAGCGGCTCGGCGCCCGGGTGCTGCTGCTGGGGGTCGGCTACGACTCCTGCACCGCCTTCCACCTCGCCGAGTACCGGACGCCCTCGCCCGTGACGGCCCCACGCGGGCGGCCGGGCCCCGACGGGTGGGAGGTGGTGACCGACGTGGCCCTCGACTCCGACGACTTCGGCCGGCTCGGCGAGGATCTCGAGCGGGAGCGCCCCGGTCTGGTGGTGCACGGCCCGGCCGGGGCGGCACGGGCCCGCCTGTTCCCGCTCGCCGACGCGGTGGCCTACGCGCAGGGCTGGCTGCGCGAGCACCGGCCCGCGGCGGACACCGTCGATCCGGCACCCGGGGACGGGACGGACGCCGCGCGAACCTAGACTCGTGTCCCATGCACAGCGATCCCGCGGTCCCCGTCGTCCAGATCCAGGCTCTGGTGAAACGGTACGGACCCAAGACCGCGGTGGACGGCCTCGACCTGGTGGCCCGGGCGGGCATCACCGCCGTCCTCGGTCCCAACGGAGCCGGCAAGACCACCACCGTCGAGACCTGTGAGGGCTACCGGCGCCCCGACGCGGGCACCGTGCGCGTCCTCGGTCTCGACCCGGTGCGCCAGGCGGCGCTCCTGCGGCCGCGGATCGGGGTGATGCTGCAGTCCGGCGGCGTGTACTCCGGCGCCCGCGCCGACGAGATGCTCCGCCACGTCGCAAAGCTGCACGCCCACCCGCTGGACGTCGACGCGCTGATCGAGCGCCTCGGCCTCGGTTCGTGCGGCCGCACCTCCTACCGCCGGCTCTCCGGTGGCCAGCAGCAGCGGCTGGCGCTCGCCATGGCGGTCGTCGGGCGCCCGGAGCTGGTCTTCCTCGACGAGCCCACCGCCGGCCTCGACCCGCAGGCCCGCCGGGCCACCTGGGAGCTGGTGCGCGACCTGCGCGAGGACGGCGTGTCGGTCATCCTCACCACCCACCACATGGACGAGGCCGAGCAGCTCGCCGACGACGTCGCCATCGTCGACGCAGGCAAGGTGATCGCCCAGGGCTCCCCCGAGCAGCTGTGCCGCGGGGGCGCCGAGAACACGCTGCGCTTCTCCGGCCGCCCCGGACTGGACGTGGCCTCCCTCCTCAAGGCGCTGCCCTCCGGGTCCTCCGCCGCCGAGATCGTCCCCGGCTCCTACCGGGTCACCGGCGACGTGGGCCCCCAGCTGCTGGCCACCGTCACCTCCTGGTGCGCCCAGCACGGGGTGATGCCGGAGCGGATCGCCGTCGAACGCCACACCCTGGAAGACGTCTTCCTTGAGCTCACGGGCAAGGAGCTGCGCGCATGACCGCCACCGGGACCTACTCCCCCAGGCCGGGCGCCGCGCCGCTGGGGCGGATGATCGCCGCGCAGGCCGCGCTGGAGACGCGGATGCTGCTGCGCAACGGCGAGCAGCTGCTGCTCACCGTGGTCATCCCGACGCTGCTGCTGGTGCTGTTCAGCACCGTGGACATCGTCGACACCGGTGAGGGGAAGGCCGTGGACTTCCTGGCGCCCGGCGTGCTGGCGCTGGCGGTGATGTCCACCGCCTTCACCGGCCAGGCCATCGCCACCGGCTTCGAGCGCCGCTACGGCGTCCTCAAGCGGCTGGCCGCCTCACCGTTGCCGCGGTGGGCGCTGATGACCGCCAAGACGCTCTCGGTGCTGGTCACCGAGGTCCTGCAGATCGCGCTGCTCACGGTCATCGCCCTCGCGCTGGGCTGGTCGCCGCAGGGCAGTCCCTTCGCGGTGTTCCTGCTGCTGGTGCTGGGCACCGCCGCCTTCTCCGGGCTCGGTCTGCTGATGGCCGGAACGCTGAAGGCGGAGGCCACCCTGGCCGCGGCCAACCTGGTCTTCCTGCTGCTGCTGGTCGGCGGCGGCGTGGTGGTGCCGCTGGACAAGTTCCCCGGCGCCGCGCAGTCGGTGCTGGGGCTGCTGCCCATCTCGGCGCTCTCCGGCGGCCTGCGGGACGTGCTGCAGCACGGGGCCGGCATGCCGTGGGGCGAGCTCGGCGTGCTGACCGCGTGGGCGGTGGCGGGACTGGCCGCGGCGGGGCGTTTCTTCCGCTGGGAGTGACGGCGCAAGGGGCCGCGGGGCACTGCTGGGAGTAACGTCACAGGGCTTCGGGCGGACCCTCGTGAAAGCGTGCACAAGCCCCGTTCTACGATGGTGCGCGTGCCGAACGAGATTCCTGGCGGGGCCGCGGCAGCGGTCCGCAACCCCCTTGCCTACATCGCCGCCCGCTGGACCCCGGATCCCCGGACGGTCCGCCGCGCGGCGCTCATCGCGCTGATCATGTCGGTGGTCATCGTGGTCACCGGCGGCGCCGTCCGGCTGACCGGCTCCGGACTGGGCTGCCCGACCTGGCCCAAGTGCACCGCCGACTCGCTCGCCACCACGCGCGAGATGGGCTGGCACGGCGTCATCGAGTTCGGCAACCGGCTCCTGACGTACGTGCTGTGCGCGGCGGTCGGCTGGGCGATCATCGCCGCCCGTTCCACCAAGCCGTTCCGCCGGGGGCTGACCCGGCTCGGCTGGCTGCAGTTCTGGATCGTGATGGGCAACGCGGTGCTCGGCGGCATCGTGGTGCTGGTCGGCCTCAACCCGTACACGGTGGCCGCGCACTTCCTGCTCTCCTCCGCGCTGATCGCGTCCGCCACGGTGATGTGGCACCGGGCCGGCGAGGGCGACGCTGCGCCGCGCCCCCTGGCGGCGCCGCCGCTGCGCCGGCTCACCTGGGCGCTGGTCGTGGTCTCCGCGCTGCTGATCGCCGTCGGCACGGTGGTCACGGGCGCGGGGCCGCACGCGGGTGACTCCAGCGAGGTGCCGCGGATGCCGGTGGACTGGGAGTCGGTCACCCGGGTGCACGGCGTGCTGGCCTGGCTGACGGTGCTGCTCACGGTGGCGCTGTGGGTGGGGCTGAAGCTGTTCGACTCCCCGCGGGTGACGCTGGCCCGGACGCGGGACCTGTTCCTGGTCCTGCTGGCGCAGGGGGTCATCGGGTACGTCCAGTACTTCCTCGACCTGCCGGAGCTGCTGGTCGGGCTGCACATGCTGGGCTCCGGGCTGGTGTGGATCTTCACCCTGCGGGTGCTGCTGGCGATGCGCGAGCGTCCCGCCGTGGATCCCGAAGCGGTCCCGGCCTCCTCCGCGGAGCCCGTCCCCGCGTAACTCCCCCGCGACGCTTCCCCCTGTGCCCCGCTGCGACGTCCGCAGCGGGGCACAGCGCGTTCCCGCGGCCTGCCCACGGCCGCGCGCGCCATGCGCCGCTACTCCGCTGCGCCTCTGCGCCTCCGCCGGGATGCCTGGGCCCCGTGCGGAGGGCGCTGAAA
>NZ_JBRIOU010000003.1:481642-500193 GCF_053474865.1 Streptomyces sp. CO7 | reverse complement strand
GGGCGGGGCGGCTCGGGCGGGGAGGGCTCAGGCCGGGTTCTTGGGGCCGCCGAGCTGGATGCCGGCCATCCGGGACCACTCGTACGGGCCCGTCCTGACCTTGGCGGCGAACTCCCCGTCGAAGTCCTCGTGGACGGTGATGCCCGCCTTCGTCACGGCCGCGACGGCCACGTCGTACGTGGGGGCCACCAGGTCGCCCCACTCGCCGTCCTCGCCCACCAGGACGATCCGCGCCCCCTTGCGGCCGAGGTGCGCCACCTGGCCCTCCGCACCGCCGTGCTGTGCGGCGAAGGACCCGATCTGCTTGGCGAGCTTCGCGGCGCGCCGCTCACCGTGCGCGTCCGCCGGGGCGGCCGCCTCGTCAACCTGCTGCGTGTCTGCCATGGTCAGGATGCTACCGACGGGTAGTGAAAGCGGCGACGCGAGGGGCGGGTGGCGTTGGCCACCCGCCCCTCGCGTCGGGGCGGAACGAGGGCGGAAGGGATGCCCGTCAGCGCAGGAAGGGGTCGACGGCGACGGCGACGAAGAGGACCGAGACGTAGGTGATCGACCAGTGGAACAGCCGCATCTCCTTGAGCTTCCCCCCGGTGACCTCCGCCTTGGCGCGGCCCTGCAGCGCGTGGGCCTCCCACAGCCACCAGCCGCCCGCGGCCAGCGCGACCGCGGTGTAGAACCAGCCGGTGTAGCCCAGCGGCGTCAGCAGCAGCGAGACCGCGACCATGACCCAGCTGTAGACCACGATCTGCCGGGCGACCACCTTGTTGGAGGCCAGCACCGGCAGCATCGGCACGCCCGCCCGCGCGTAGTCGTCCTTGACCTTCATCGACAGCGGCCAGTAGTGCGGCGGCGTCCAGAAGAAGATGACGAGGAAGAGGACGACCGGCGCCCAGGAGAGGGAGTCGGTGACCGCGGACCAGCCGATCAGCACCGGCATGCAGCCGGCGATGCCGCCCCAGACGATGTTCTGCGCCGTGCGGCGCTTGAGGATCATCGTGTAGACGACGACGTAGAAGAAGAGCGCGCCCAGCGAGAGCCAGGCGGACAGCCAGTTGACCGTGAGCCCGAACAGCAGGGTGGAGACGGCGGCCAGGGTGAGACCGAAGGCGAGGCACTCGCGCGGACTCACCATGCCGGTGACCAGCGGACGCTGCGAGGTGCGGTCCATCAGCGCGTCGATGTCGCGGTCGTACCACATGTTCAGCGCGTTGGCGCCGCCCGCGGAGAGGTACCCGCCGAGACAGGTCAGCAGCACGAGCGAGAGGTCGGGAACGCCCTGCTCGGCCAGGAACATCACCGGAACGGTGGTGATGAGCAGCAGCTCGATGATCCGCGGCTTGGTGAGCGCCACGAACGCCATGACCCGGGCCCGGACCGGCCGGCGATTGGGCCCCGGGCTGCTCGTGCTCGCCCCGGACACCGCCGCTGGACGGGATTCAACGGCCGTCACGCACACCCCTGACAGAGACATCCCAGCGAGCCCTCGCCGAATCGGACCTGTCGGAAAGGTCCGGCGAAGGCTCGCGCGTACCACGCCACTCTAGACGTTGCCCAGACCCCACGATTCGCGGGGGTGCTGTCGTGTTGGGCGCACCGGCCGGGGAACCCGGCGGGGGAGGCTTCCGCGCCCCGCGGCAGGCCTCGTGTCCGGACCGGCGGCGGGCCGCCGCGACGGACCGCTCGACAGGCGCGGCGACGGACCCGGCGACGGGCCCGGCGACCGGGCCCGACGGGGGGACCCGGCGGAGGCCTCGCGAGGACCTTCGGAGGCCCTCGCGAGGACCCCGTCGTTCGCCCATGTGAGCGGCTTCGTTCGCAGAAGAAATGCCCATGTGAGCGGGTGTGAACGCAGAAGAATCGGGGCTGTGGCCACACTCTGGTCACAGGGGAGAAGGCCGTGTTTGCACGGGATAGGCTCGACCCGCCGGCGGCTCGGAACCCCGTCGGTGGGACCGGTGGGCGCACACCTCACCGGCATTAGACATGTGGAGAGGAGCCCTGACCCAGGGTGAGCAACAAGCCGACCACCACAGCCCTCGAGTGGACAGAGCTGGACCGGCGCGCGGTGGACACCGCGCGCATCCTGGCCGCCGACGCCGTACAGAAGGTCGGCAACGGCCATCCCGGTACGGCCATGAGCCTCGCGCCGGCGGCGTACACGCTGTTCCAGAAGGTAATGCGCCACGACCCCACCGACGCCGACTGGGTGGGACGTGACCGCTTCGTCCTCTCGGCGGGGCACTCGTCCCTGACCCTCTACACCCAGCTCTACCTGGCCGGCTTCGGCCTGGAGCTGGACGACCTGAAGGCCTTCCGCACCTGGGGCTCCAAGACCCCCGGTCACCCGGAGTACGGCCACACCACCGGCGTGGAGACCACCACCGGCCCGCTGGGCCAGGGCGTGGCGAACGCGGTCGGCATGGCGATGGCCTCCCGCTACGAGCGCGGCCTGTTCGACCCCGAGGCGGCGCCGGGCGAGTCGCCCTTCGACCACTTCGTCTTCTGCGTCGCCGGCGACGGCTGCCTCCAGGAGGGCATCGCCGCCGAGGCCTCCTCCATGGCGGGTCACCAGAAGCTGGGCAACCTGGTCCTGCTGTGGGACGACAACCACATCTCGATCGAGGGCGACACGGAGACCGCGGTCTCCGAGGACGTCTGCAAGCGGTACGAGGCCTACGGCTGGCACGTCCAGCGGGTCGAGCCGCAGGAGAACGGCGACCTGGACCCGGCCGCGATCTACGAGGCCGTCCAGGCCGCGAAGGCCGTGACCGACCGGCCGTCCTTCATCGCGATGCGCTCCATCATCGCCTGGCCCGCCCCGAACGCGCAGAACACCGAGGCCGCCCACGGCTCGGCGCTCGGCGACGACGAGGTCGCGGCGACCAAGCGCGTGCTGGGCTTCGACCCGGAGCAGACCTTCGAGGTCTCCGACGAGGTCATCGGCCACACCCGCAAGGCCGTGGACCGCGGCCGGGACGCCCGCGCGGAGTGGGACAAGCAGTTCCAGGCGTGGCGCGAGGCCAACCCGGAGCGTGCCGCCGAGTTCGACCGCATCGCCGCGGGCGAGCTGCCGGCCGGCTGGGAGGAGAAGCTCCCGGTCTTCGAGGCGGGCACCTCGGTGGCCACCCGTGCCGCCTCCGGCAAGGTGCTGCAGGCGCTCGGCTCGGTCGTGCCCGAGCTGTGGGGCGGCTCGGCCGACCTCGCCGGCTCCAACAACACCACGATCGACAAGACCAGCTCCTTCCTCCCGAAGGGCAACCCGCTGCCGGAGGCCGACCCGTACGGCCGCACCATCCACTTCGGCATCCGCGAGCACTCCATGGGCGCCGAGATGAACGGCATCGCCCTGCACGGCAACACGCGCGTCTACGGCGGCACCTTCCTGGTGTTCTCCGACTACATGCGCAACGCCGTCCGCCTGTCCGCGCTGATGCACCTGCCGGTGACCTTCGTGTGGACGCACGACTCGATCGGCCTCGGCGAGGACGGCCCGACCCACCAGCCGGTGGAGCACCTGGCCTCGCTGCGCGCCATCCCGGGCCTGAACATCGTCCGCCCGGCCGACGCCAACGAGACGTCGATCGCCTGGCGCGAGATCCAGCGCCGCTGGACCAAGGAGTTCGGCAAGGGCGCCCCGCACGGTCTGGCGCTCACCCGCCAGGGCGTGCCGGTGTACGAGGCGAACGAGGACACCGCCCGCGGCGGCTACGTGCTGAAGGACGCCGAGGGCGGCGAGCCGCAGGTCGTGCTGATCGCCACCGGCTCCGAGGTGCACCTGGCCGTCGAGGCCCGCGAGCAGCTGCAGGCGGAGGGCGTGCCGACCCGGGTCGTCTCCATGCCGTCCGTGGAGTGGTTCGACGAGCAGGACCAGGCGTACCGGGACAGCGTGCTGCCCCCGTCCGTGAAGGCGCGGGTCGCGGTCGAGGCCGGTGTCGGACTGACCTGGCACCGCTTCGTGGGCGACGCCGGCCGGATCGTCTCGCTGGAGCACTTCGGCGCCTCCGCCGACGCGAAGGTGCTGTTCCGCGAGTACGGCTTCACGGCCGAGAACATCGCCGCCCAGGCCCGGGAATCCCTCGCCGCCGCCCAGCGCTGACGCTGTTACCGATCAAGTAGGAGATGCAAAACTCATGACAGACGCACTCAAGCGCCTCTCCGACGAGGGTGTGGCGATCTGGCTGGACGACCTGTCCCGCAAGCTGATCTCCTCCGGGGCCCTGCAGGAGCTGATCGACGACCAGCACGTGGTCGGTGTCACCACCAACCCGTCGATCTTCCAGAAGGCGATCTCCGAGGGTGACGGCTACGACACCCAGCTCACCGACCTCGCCGCCCGCAAGGTGACGGTCGAGGAGGCGATCCGGATGATCACGACAGCGGACGTCCGCGACGCCGCCGACGTGCTGCGCCCGGTCTTCGACGCCACCGACGGCCGTGACGGCCGCGTCTCGATCGAGGTCGACCCCCGTCTGGCGCACGACGAGCGGGCCACGGTCGCCGAGGCCAAGCAGCTGGCCTGGCTGGTGGACCGCCCGAACACGCTGATCAAGATCCCGGCGACCCTGGCGGGCCTGCCCGCGATCACCGAGGTCATCGGTCTGGGCATCAGCGTCAACGTCACGCTGATCTTCTCCCTCGAGCGCTACCGCCAGGTGATGGACGCCTACCTGGCCGGTCTGGAGAAGGCCAAGGAGCGCGGCCTGGACCTGTCGAAGATCCACTCCGTGGCCTCCTTCTTCGTCTCCCGGGTCGACACCGAGATCGACAAGCGGATCGACGCCCTGGGCACCGACGACGCCAAGGCGGCGCGCGGCAAGGCCGCCCTCGCCAACGCCCGTCTGGCCTACCAGGCGTACGAGGAGGTCTTCGGCTCCGAGCGCTGGAACGCCCTGGAGCGCGCCGGCGCCAACCGCCAGCGCCCGCTGTGGGCCTCCACCGGCGTCAAGGACAAGGCGTACAAGGACACCCTGTACGTCGACGACCTGGTCGCGCCGAACACGGTGAACACCATGCCGGGCGGCACCCTCGAGGCGGTGGGCGACCACGGTCAGATCACCGGCGACACGGTCACCGGCACCTACGAGCAGGCTCGCGCCGACCTGGACGCCGTCGAGGCACTGGGCATCTCGTACGACGAGGTCGTCGAGCTGCTGGAGAAGGAGGGCGTCGAGAAGTTCGAGGCCGCCTGGAACGACCTGCTGGACTCGACCAAGGCCGAGCTCGAGCGGCTCGCCCCCTCGGAGGCCTAGACCTTGTCACCCTCTCCTGTCACCGGAGCGAACCCGCTCCGTGACGCCCTGGACCGACGGCTCCCGCGCATCGCGGGGCCGTCGGGCCTGGTGATCTTCGGCGTCACGGGCGACCTGTCCCGCAAGAAGCTGATGCCGGCGGTGTACGACCTCGCGAACCGTGGTCTGCTGCCGCCGGGTTTCTCCCTGGTGGGCTTCGCCCGCCGTGAGTGGGCGGACGAGGACTTCGCCCAGGTGGTCCACGACGCCGTCAAGGAGCACTCCCGCACGCCGTTCCGCGAGGAGGTCTGGCAGCAGCTGGCCCAGGGCATGCGGTTCGTCCAGGGTTCCTTCGACGACGACGCGTCCTTCGAGTCGCTGCGCGACACCATCGACGAGCTGAACCGCGCCCAGGGCACCGGCGGAAACTTCGCCTTCTACCTGTCCGTCCCGCCCGGGTCCTTCCCGGTGGTCATCCAGCAGCTGAAGAAGCACGGCCTGGCCGACCAGAAGGACGGCGCCTGGCGCCGTGCGGTGATCGAGAAGCCGTTCGGCCACGACCTGAAGTCGGCCGAGGAGCTCAACTCCCTGGTCCACGAGGTGTTCCAGCCGGAGCAGGTCTTCCGCATCGACCACTACCTCGGCAAGGAGACCGTCCAGAACATCCTGGCGCTCCGCTTCGCCAACCAGATGTTCGAGCCGCTGTGGAACCGGTCCTACGTGGACCACGTGCAGATCACCATGGCCGAGGACATCGGCATCGGCGGCCGGGCCGGGTACTACGACGGCATCGGCGCGGCCCGTGACGTCATCCAGAACCACCTGCTGCAGCTGCTCGCCCTGACCGCGATGGAGGAGCCCGCCTCCTTCGACGCGGACGCGCTGGCCGCCGAGAAGACCAAGGTCCTCGGCGCGGTGCGGCTCCCCTCCGACCTGGGCGCCTCCACGGTGCGCGCCCAGTACACGGCGGGCTGGCAGGGCGGCGCGAAGGCCGTCGGCTACCTGGAGGAGGAGGGCATCGACCAGTCCTCCCGGACCGACACCTACGCGGCGATCAAGCTGGAGATCGACAACCGCCGGTGGGCGGGCGTCCCCTTCTACCTGCGCGCCGGCAAGCGGCTGGGTCGCCGGGTCACCGAGATCGCGGTGGTCTTCCAGCGCGCGCCGCACTCCCCGTTCGGCCACACGGCCACCGAGGAGCTCGGGCAGAACGCCATGGTGATCCGGGTGCAGCCCGACGAGGGCATGACGGTCCGGTTCGGCTCCAAGGTGCCTGGCACCTCGATGGAGATCCGGGACGTCTCGATGGACTTCGCCTACGGCGAGTCGTTCACCGAGTCCAGCCCGGAGGCCTACGAGCGGCTGATCCTCGACGTCCTCCTGGGCGACGCCAACCTCTTCCCCCGGACGGAGGAGGTGGAGCTCTCCTGGAAGATCCTCGACCCGATCGAGCAGTTCTGGGACGCCGAGGGATCCCCCGCCCAATATCCGGCCGGAACCTGGGGACCCGCAGAAGCGGACGAGATGCTCGCACGAGACGGACGGAGCTGGCGCCGGCCATGAAGATCGACCTCACCGACACCACGGCCAGCAAGATCAACAAGGCGCTGGTCCAGGGCCGCCGCGCACTGGGCGCCCCTGCCGTCGGCATGGTGCTCACCCTGGTCGTCGTCACCGACGAGGAGAACGCCTACGACGCCATGAAGGCGGCGTCGGAGGCCTCGCACGAGCACCCCGCGCGGCTGCTCGTGGTCATCAAGCGGCACGCCCGCTCCCCGCGCGACCGCACCCAGTCCCGCCTCGACGCCGAGGTGCGGGTGGGCGCGGACGCCGGGGCCGGCGAGACGGTGGTGCTGCGGCTCTACGGCGAGGTGGTCAACCACGCCCAGTCCGTGGTGCTGCCTCTGCTGCTGCCGGACGCCCCCGTGGTGGTCTGGTGGCCGGTGAACGCGCCGCTGGACCCGGCGAAGGACCCGCTGGGCGCACTGGCCCAGCGCCGGGTGACGGACACCTACGCGGCGGAGGACCCGGTCGGCGAGCTGCGCGCGCTGTCCGACGCCTACACCCCCGGCGACACCGACCTGTCGTGGACCCGGATCACCCCGTGGCGGTCGATGCTGGCCGCCGCGCTCGACCAGGTCTCCTGCCAGGTCAAGGCCGTCGAGGTCGAGGGCGAGGAGTTCAACCCGAGCTGCGAGCTGCTGGCGATGTGGCTGGCCGAGCGTCTCGACGTGCCGGTGCGCCGCACCCGCTCCGCCGGGCCCGGGCTCACCGGCGTCCGGATGGACACCAGCTGCGGCCGGATCACCCTGGACCGCGCCGACGGCACCCTGGCCACCCTCGGCATCGAGGGCCAGCCGGACCGCCAGGTGGCGCTCAAGCGGCGGGAGACCTCGGAGCTGATCGCCGAGGAACTGCGGCGGCTGGACCCCGACGAGACGTACGCCGCCACCCTGCAGTACGGGGTGGACCGGCTCTACGCCGGCGCGGACGCCGCCGAGACCTTCGGCGGGAAGGGTGCGGAGGACGTCCCGGCGAAGGACGTCCCGGCGCAGAACGCCTCCGGGGACGGCGACGCGGAGGCGGTGCCGGTGCCCGAGGAGGACGTCGTGAAGGGTCCCGCCAAGCGGACCGCCAAGCGCGGTCCCGCCGTGAAGCGGGCGGCGGCCAAGTGAGCGGGGGCGAGGCGCGGCTGCTGGTCCACCGCGACAAGGACCTGATGGCGCGGGCCGCCGCCGCGCGGTTCATCACCGCCGTGGTGGACGCCCAGGCCGAGCGGGGGCACGCCTCCGTGGTCCTGACCGGCGGCCGCAACGGCAATGGGCTGCTGGCCGCGCTGGCCGCGTCGCCGGCGCGGGACGCCGTGGACTGGGCCCGCCTGGACCTGTGGTGGGGCGACGAGCGGTACCTGCCGGCCGGGGACCCGGAGCGCAACGTCACGCAGGCCCGTGAGGCGCTGCTGGACGCGGTTCCGGTGGACCCGGCGCGGGTGCACGCGATGCCGGCCTCCGACGGGCCGCACGGCGACGACGTCGAGGCCGCGGCGGCGGCCTACGCGCAGGAGCTGGCGCTGGCCGCCGGGGACGGCGCGGCGGTGCCGGAGTTCGACGTGCTGATGCTGGGCGTCGGTCCCGACACCCATGTCGCCTCCCTCTTCCCCGGGCTGCCCGGGGTGCGGGAGACCGAGCGCACGGTGGTCGCCGTGCGGGAGGCGCCGAAGCCTCCGCCGGTGCGGGTGTCGCTCACGCTGCCGGCGATCCGGGCGGCGCGTCAGGTGTGGCTGCTCGCGGCGGGCGAGGACAAGGCGGAGGCCGCGGCGACGGTTCTGCGCGGCGGGGTCGACCCTGCCGATGCCCCCGCGGCGGGGGTGTTGGGGCGCGAGAGCACGCTCTGGCTCCTCGACGCGGCGGCGGCCTCCAAGCTGTAGCCCTGGCCGAAGCCCCCGGTACCGTTTCTCGGCACCGGGGGCTTCGCTGTGCCCGCGCCCCGCTGCGGACCGGGTCACGCGCGTCCGCACCGCCTGCGCCGCCTCCCCCAAGGACTTCGTCCAGGGGGTACCCCCATCGCCCCCTGGGCGGCCCAGCCGCCCGCAGGGGGGCGAGGCTCCTGCGGCGAGGCCGGTTCACCCTGCGGGCAATCGTGCCGCTGGGGCGGCACGGGTGGGCGCAGGCGGTGCATACGCACGGGACGGTTCGCTGCGTGGGGCCGGGCAGCCCTCGCCGCAGCGGGCCCCGGTGTGAGGCGCGGCTCAGCGGCCGCGCAGCTCCCGGTACGTGGCGACCAGGGCCTTGGTGGACCCGTCCAGCCCCGGCACGTCCGCCCCCTCCGTGAGCGCCGGCTCCACCCGCTTGGCGAGGACCTTGCCCAGCTCGACGCCCCACTGGTCGAAGGAGTCGATGTCCCACACCGCGCCCTGGACGAACACCTTGTGCTCGTAGAGCGCGACCAACTGCCCCAGCACGGACGGCGTGAGGGACTCCGCCAGGATCGTGGTCGTCGGGTGGTCGCCCAGGAACACGCGGTGCGGCACCAGTTCCTCGGCGACGCCCTCCGCCCGGACCTCCTCCGGCGTCTTGCCGAAGGCCAGCGCCTGCGTCTGCGCGAAGAAGTTCGCCATCAGCAGGTCGTGCTGCGCCTCGAGTTCGGGGCTGAGCCCTTCCACCGGGCGGGCGAAGCCGATGAAGTCGGCGGGGATCAGCTTGGTGCCCTGGTGGATCAACTGGTAGTACGCGTGCTGCCCGTTGGTGCCGGGCGTGCCCCAGACCACCGGCCCGGTCTGCCACTCCACCGGCCGCCCGTCGCGGGCCACGTACTTGCCGTTGGACTCCATGTCCAGCTGCTGCAGGTAGGCCGTGAACTTCGACAGGTAGTGGCTGTAGGGCAGGACCGCGTGCGACTGGGCGTCGTGGAAGTTGTTGTACCAGATGCCCAGCAGGCCGAGGAGCAGCGGCGCGTTGTCCTCCGCCGGGGCGGTGCGGAAGTGCTCGTCGACCAGGTGGAAGCCCTCGAGCATCTCGCGGAAGCGGTCCGGGCCGATGGCGATCATCAGCGAGAGGCCGATCGCCGAGTCGTAGGAGTAGCGGCCGCCGACCCAGTCCCAGAACGCGAACATGTTCTCGGTGTCGATGCCGAACTCGGAGACCTTGCCGGCGTTGGTGGACAGCGCCACGAAGTGCTTGGCCACCGCCTCCTGGCCGGCGCCCAGCCGCTCCAGCAGCCAGGTCCGCGCGGAGGTGGCGTTGGTGACCGTCTCGATGGTGGTGAAGGTCTTGGAGGCGACGATGAACAGCGTCTCCTCGGCGTCCAGGTCCTGCAGCGCCTCGTGCAGGTCGGCGCCGTCCACGTTGGAGACGAACCGGAAGGTGAGCGAGCGGTCGGTGTAGGAGCGCAGCGCCTCGTAGGCCATCGCCGGGCCGAGGTCGGAGCCGCCGATGCCGATGTTCACCACGTTGCGGATGCGCCGGCCGGTGTGGCCGGTCCAGCCGCCGGAGCGGACGCGGTCGGCGAATCCGGCCATCTTCTCCAGGACGGTGTGCACCGCCGGGACCACGTCGGCGCCGTCCACCGCGACGGAGGCGTCGCGGGGGGCGCGCAGCGCGGTGTGCAGGACCGCCCGGTCCTCGGTGATGTTGATCTTCTCGCCGCGGAACATGGCGTCCCGCAGCCCGAAGACGTCCCGGGCCGCGGCCAGGTCGCGCAGCAGGCGCAGCGTCTCGTCGGTGATCAGGTGCTTGGAGTAGTCGATGTGCAGGTCGCCCACCCGCAGGGTGTACGCCGACCCGCGGCCGGGCTCCGCGTCGAACAGCTCGCGCAGCCGTACCTCGCCGAGCGCCTCGCGGTGCTTGGCCAGAGCGTTCCACTCCGGCAGCCGGTTGAGCCTCGGACGGCTCTCTGCGTTCATCGACTCTGCCCTCTTTCGTGCCTGCAATGCCTGCAAGGTGTGCGGGCCGCGTACCCGTGCAGCGGCCTCTGCCAACCTAGTTGATCAGTCCCGACATGGCGCGTTTGTCCACAGGCCGAAATCCCGGACGGCCGCGCCGGCCGGCCGCCGGACCCCGGGCCCACGGGGCATGACGGAACGGCCGGACGCCCGTTCGGCGTCCGGCCGTTGACGGCGGATCAGATCTCGCCGCGCAGCTTGGCCAGCGCCTCGGCGAGGATCGCCTCGCCGTCGGCGTCGCTGCGCCGCTCCCGCACGTAGGCGAGATGGGTCTTGTACGGCTCGGTGCGGGGCGGGTCCGGCGGGTTGTCCCGGTCCTGCCCCGCCGGGAAGCCGCAGCGCGGGCAGTCCCAGTTGTCGGGGACCTGCGCGTCACTCGCGAAACTCGGCTGGGTCTCGTGCCCGTTGGAGCACCAGAAGGAGACGCGCAGCCGCGGCGCGGACTCGCCGCGCTCGGCCTCGCCCATCGGCCCCGCCCCGACCCGACTTCCTCGGATCGCGTTGCCACTTGCCACGGTCGTAACTCCCTGCGTGATGGTGCCGCGAAGCTTCTCGGCGCAGCGCTTCGCCGCGAGCGCCCTCAGTAGGCCCGGTCAGTCTACGTAAGGCCCAACGCGCGTCCAGTGGCGGGAGTTGCGGGCCCCCGAACGGACGCAGGCCCCATGATAGGCGGCCTCCGGGGAGGCGCACCCGTCATAGGGCCTTGCGCGGGGAGTGGATCGGGATCGTGGGCCGCCACCCTTCGCCTTTCGGCCGACGACGGTCGATCGGCGTCGGTTTCCGGTCAGCCGCCGACCGAGGGCGACTTCGTGATGATGGCGAGGACCACGATGGTGACGAACCACAGGACGCCGACGACCACGGTGATGCGGTCCAGGTTTCGCTCGGCGACGGACGAACCGCCGACCGAGGACTGCATACCGCCACCGAACATGTCGGACAGGCCGCCGCCCTTGCCCTTGTGCATCAGCACCAGCAGCATCAGCAGCAAGCTGAAGACGATCAGGGCGATCTGGAACCCCATAACCACGGCTGGACCAACTTCCTCGGAATCGGATGGACGACGCGCGGCCCGGTGCCCCTGACGACCTCGCCCGCCGCACGCGGCACGCTGGTCAGGACACCGGACCCCGCAAGGGTACGACGGATCCTCCCCGCCGCCTACTCGCTACCGGCGGGCATCACCCACCGGTCACGGCCGGTCACTGGTCGCGGAACCGGACGATCTTCACGAACTCGTCCACGTCCAGCGAGGCGCCGCCGATCAGCGCGCCGTCGATGTCCGGCTTGGACATGATCTCGGCGACGTTGCCGGACTTCACCGAGCCGCCGTACTGGATGCGGATCTTGTCGGCGATGTCCTGGGAGTACAGCTCGGCGAGCTTGCCCCGGATCGCCCCGCAGACCTCCTGGGCGTCGTCGGCGCCGCAGACCTGGCCGGTGCCGATGGCCCAGACCGGCTCGTAGGCGACCACGACGGTCTCGGCCTGCTCGGCCGGGACGTCCTTGAGACCGCCCTCGACCTGCGCGAGGGTGTGCTCGACGTGGCGGCCGGCCTGGCGGACCTCGAGCTCCTCGCCCACGCACAGGATCGGCGTGAGCTCGTGCTTGAAGGCGGCCTTGACCTTGGCGTTGACGATCTCGTCGGTCTCGGCGTGGTACTGGCGGCGCTCGGAGTGGCCGACGGCCACGAAGGAGCACTTCAGCTTGGCCAGCATCACGCCGGAGATCTCGCCGGTGTAGGCGCCGGAGTCGTGCGCGGAGATGTCCTGGGCGCCGTACTTGACCTTGAGCTTGTCGCCGTCGACCAGCGTCTGCACGGAACGCAGGTCCGTGAAGGGCGGCAGCACGGCGACCTCGACGGCCTCGTAGTCCTTCTCCGCCAGGGCGAAGGCGAGCTTCTGGACGTGGGCGATGGCCTCCAGGTGGTTGAGGTTCATCTTCCAGTTGCCCGCCATCAGCGGCGTACGGGTGGTCATCGGGTCAGTCCTCCAGTGCGGCGAGGCCGGGGAGCGTCTTGCCCTCGAGGTATTCGAGGGAGGCGCCGCCGCCGGTCGAGATGTGGCCGAAAGCGTTCTCGTCGAAGCCAAGCGTACGGACCGCCGCGGCGGAGTCTCCGCCGCCCACCACGGTGAAGCCCTTGGACTCGGTGAGGGCCTGCGCGACGGCGCGGGTGCCCTGGGCGAAGTCGGGGTGTTCGAAGACGCCCATGGGGCCGTTCCAGAACACGGTGGCGGCGTCGGCGAGCTTCTCGGCGTAGAGCTCGCCGCTGCGCGGGCCGATGTCCATGCCCGCCTGGTCGGCCGGCATGGCGTCGGCGTCGACGGTGTCGGGGTTCGCGGGAGCCTTGGTCCTCAGGTCCGGGAACTGCGGGGTGACGAGGGCGTCGACCGGCAGGACGATCTCCACGCCGCTCTTCTCGGCGCGCTCCATGTACTCGGTGACGGTGCCGAGCTGGTCCTCCTGCAGGAGGGAGGTGCCGACCTCGTAGCCCTTGGCCTTGAGGAAGGTGAAGGCCATGCCGCCGCCGATCAGGATGCGGTCGGCCTTGCCCAGCAGCCGGTCGATCACGGCGAGCTTGTCGGAGACCTTGGCGCCGCCGAGGACCACCGCGTAGGGCCGGGCGACGTCGTCGGTGAGGCGCTCGAGGACCTTGACCTCGGCGGCGATCAAGTAGCCGGCGTAGTGCGGCAGGCGGGCCGGCAGGTCGTACACCGACGCGTGCTTGCGGTGCACCGCGCCGAAGCCGTCGCCGACGTAGACGTCCGCGAGGGCGGCGAGGCTGTCGGCGAACCCGCCGCGCTCGGCGTCGTCCTTGGAGGTCTCGCCGGCGTTGAAGCGCAGGTTCTCGATCACGGCGACCTGACCCGCCCGGAGCCCGTTCACGGTCTCCTGCGCGGAGGGGCCGACGGTGTCCTCGGCGAAGGCCACCGGGGCGCCGAGCAGCTCGCCCAGGCGGTCGGCGGCGGGCCGCAGGGTGAAGGCGGGGTCCGGGGCGCCCTTGGGGCGGCCCAGGTGCGAGGCGACGACCACCTTGGCGCCGGCCTCGGCGAGCGCCTTCACGGTCGGCAGGACGGCCCGGATGCGCCCGTCGTCGGTGATCCGGCCCTCCGCCAGCGGCACGTTGAGGTCGGCGCGGACGAACACGCGCCTGCCGTCGACTCCTTCGGCGAGCAGTTCGTCGATCGTCTTCATTCAGGGACTCCTCGGTGACTGAGCTGAATCGACTGAGCTGATTCAGACATGGAACAGGGCCCGGACGGCGCCTCGCTGCGCCGTCCAAGCCCTGCTCTCACATCGGTGGATCTATACGTTGTGGCTCGAGGCTCAGAGCTGGTTGCCGACGAAGACCGTCAGGTCGACGAGGCGGTGGGAGTAGCCCCACTCGTTGTCGTACCAGCCGATGACCTTCACGGACTTGCCTTCCTGGACCATCGTCAGGGAGGAGTCGAAGGTGCAGGAGGCCGGCTGGGAGACGATGTCGGAGGAGACGATCGGGTCCTCGGTGTAGACCAGGACGCCCTTGAGGGGACCCTCGGCGGCCTTCTGGAAGACCGCGTTGACCTCTTCCTTGGTGGTCTCGCGGGACAGCTCCACGACCAGGTCGGTGACCGAGCCGGTGGGAACCGGGACGCGCATGGCCATGCCGTCCAGCTTGCCCTTGAGCTGCGGGAGGACCAGGGCGGTCGCCTTCGCCGCGCCCGTGGTCGTCGGAATGATGTTGACCGCCGCGGCCCGGGCCCGGCGCAGGTCCGAGTGCGGGAAGTCCAGGATGCGCTGGTCGTTGGTGTACGCGTGCACCGTCGTCATCAGGCCCTTGACGATGCCGAAGTTCTCGTCCAGGACCTTCGCCATCGGCGCCACACAGTTGGTGGTGCAGGAGGCGTTGGAGATGACGTGGTGCTTCTCCGGGTCGTACTGGCTCTCGTTGACGCCCATCACCACGGTGAGGTCCTCGCCCTTGGCGGGCGCGGAGATCAGCACCTTCTTGGCGCCGCCGGCGATGTGCTGGGCGGCGGCCTCGCGCTTGGTGAAGATGCCGGTCGACTCGATGACGATGTCGACGCCGAGCTCGCCCCAGGGGATGTCCGCCGGGTTGCGCTCGGAGAGCACCTTGACGGTCTTCCCGCCGACGGTGATCGAGTCCTCGGTGTGGGTGACCTCCTCGGCCAGGCGGCCCAGGACGGTGTCGTACTTCAGCAGGTGTGCGGTGGTCGCGGTGTCACCAAGGTCGTTGACAGCCACGACTTCGACATCCGCACCCTGGTCGAGCAGAGCCCGGAAGTAGTTGCGACCGATGCGGCCGAAGCCGTTGATGCCTACGCGGATCGTCACGAACCCATCTCCTTGTTGTGCGCCGGTACGGCAAAGCCGCCGCCCGGCGAGCTGCATGAGTTGTCCCCGACCGCCTCCGACCCTACCGCTCGTGAGGCCCGGAAGTGACATTGAGATGACCCATACCCGGCAGCCCCCTCCTTACCCGCCGGTAGCCGGACGGAACACGCTCTTCCGTGCACCCTCGCGCACACATGACGACGGGGGCGCGGTCCGATTCCGCGCCCCCGTGCAGTCCTTTGAATATGTGTCACCCAGCGAGGTTGTCCGCCAGTTCCTCGGACAGACCCGCCTCCGTACCAGGGATTCCGAGGTCCGAGGCGCGCTTGTCCGCCATGGCGAGCAGGCGCCTGATCCGGCCGGCCACCGCGTCCTTGGTGAGCGGCGGGTCGGCGAGCGCGCCCAGCTCCTCCAGGGAGGCCTGCTTGTGGTCCATCCGCAGCCGGCCGGCCGCCGCGAGATGCTCGGGGACCTCGTCGCCCAGGATCTCCAGCGCGCGCTGCACGCGGGCGCCGGCGGCCACCGCGGCGCGGGCCGAGCGGCGCAGGTTGGCGTCGTCGAAGTTGGCCAGCCGGTTGGCGGTGGCCCGGACCTCGCGGCGCATTCGCCGCTCCTCCCAGGCGAGCACCGACTCGTGCGCCCCGAGCCTCGTCAACAGTGCGCCGATGGCATCACCGTCACGGACGACGACGCGGTCCACACCGCGTACCTCGCGCGCCTTGGCGGCGATGGACAGCCGCCGGGCCGCGCCGACCAGGGCGAGGGCCGCCTCGGGGCCGGGGCAGGTCACCTCCAGCGAGGAGGAGCGGCCGGGCTCGGTCAGCGAACCGTGGGCCAGGAAGGCCCCGCGCCAGGCCGCCTCGGCGTCGCAGGTGGCACCGGAGACGACCTGCGGCGGCAGGCCGCGGATCGGGCGGCCGCGGCCGTCGACCAGGCCGGTCTGCCGCGCCAGCTGGTCACCGCCCGCGACCACCCGCACCACGAACCGGGAACCGCGGCGCAGGCCGCCGGGCGCCATGACGATCAGCTCGGAGCTGTGGCCGAAGATCTCCAGGATGTCGCGCTTGAGGCGCCGGGCCGCCATCGCGGTGTCCAGCTCGGCCTCGATCACGATCCGCCCGCTGACCAGGTGGAGGCCCCCGGCGAAGCGCAGCAGGGCGGAGACCTCCGCCTTTCTGCAGCAGGTCCTGGTGACGGGAAGCCGTGAGATCTCGTCCTTCACAGCCGGCGTCATCGCCATGGGCCGATCCTTCCATGCATCCGAAAAATACGGTCGTACGCGGCTGCCAGCAGCTCCGGATCGTGCCGGGGGGTTCCGTCGGTCCGGGCCACGGGGGCCAGCTCGACCGCCGCGCCGACCCTCTTGGCGGCCGCGGCGAGCGCTTCGCGGTCCGGTACGGCGGCCTCGTCGGCCAGCACCACGTCCAGGGCGAGTTTAGGGGCGTGTCGTGCCAAAACCTCCACATGACGCTGCGGGGAGAAGCCCTCGGTTTCTCCGGGCTGCGGCGCGAGGTTCAGCGAGAGCACCCGGCGCGCGCGGGTCCGGGTGAGCGCGTCGAGCAGTTCGGGCACCAGCAGGTGCGGCATCACGGAGGAGAACCAGGACCCCGGTCCGAGGACCACCCAGTCGGCGTCCAGCACCGCCTCGACGGCCTCCGGGACGGCCGGCGGGTCGTGCGGCACCAGGTGGACGGACTGCACCTCACCGGGGGTGAGGGCCACGGTGGCCTGGCCGCGGACGGTGTCCACGTCCTCCGGGCGCGCCGGGTCGTGGCCCTTCACCAGCGCCTGCAGCTCCAGCGGCACCGCGGACATCGGCAGCACCCGGCCGTCCGCGCCGAGCAGCCGGCCCACCAGGTCCAGTGCCTGCACGTGGTCGCCCAGCTGTTCCCACAGGGCCACGATCAGCAGGTTGCCCACGGCGTGGCCGTGCAGGTCGCCCTCGGTCTGGAAGCGGTGCTGGATGACGCGGGCCCAGGTCTGGCCCCAGTCGTCGTCGCCGCACAGCGCGGCCAGCGCCTTGCGGAGGTCGCCGGGCGGCAGCACGCCCAGCTCCTGGCGCAGGCGGCCGCTGGAGCCGCCGTCGTCGGCGACGGTGACCACGGCGGTGAGGTCGCCGGTGATGCGGCGCAGTGCCGCCAGCGAGGCGGACAGGCCCATGCCACCGCCCAGGGCGACGACCTTGGGCGGGGCGCCCCTGCGTCGGGGGCGGGCCCCCCGGGCCTCCGTGGCGGCGCGGGCGGCCGTCCTGCCCTCCTTGCGGAAGGCGGGGACGGCGCTGCGCCGCAGGCTCGTCAGCCGCGGGGTGTGGCGTCTCATTCGCGTCCCATGTCCCGGTGGACGACCACCGTCTCGACACCGTCGGCGACCAGGCGCTTGGCGAGCTTCTCGGACATGGCGACGGAGCGGTGCTTGCCGCCGGTGCAGCCGACCGCGACGGTCACGTAGCGCTTGCCCTCGCGCCGGTACCCGGCCGCGATCATGTGCAGGAGCTCGGTGTACCGGTCGAGGAACTCCTTGGCGCCGGGCTGGGAGAAGACGTAGCCGGCCACCTCCTCGTTGAGGCCGGTGTACGCGCGCAGCTCGGGCACCCAGTGCGGGTTCGGCAGGAAGCGCATGTCGACGACGAGGTCGGCGTCTACCGGCAGGCCGTACTTGAAGCCGAACGACATGACGGTGGCCCGCAGCTCCGGCTCCTCCTCGCCGGCGAACTGGGCGTCCATCTTGGCGCGCAGCTGGTGCACGTTGAGGCCGGAGGTGTCGATCACCAGGTCGGCGTCGCCGCGCAGCTCGCGCAGGAGTTCGCGCTCGGCGGCGATGCCGTCGACGATGCGGCCGTCGCCCTGCAGCGGGTGCGGGCGGCGCACCGACTCGAAGCGGCGCACCAGCGCGTCGTCGGAGGACTCCAGGAACACGAAGCGCCGCCTGACCTGGCGGGCGTCGAGCTCGGCGAGGGACTCGCGGAGGTTGTCGAAGAAGCGGCGGCCGCGGACGTCGACGACCACGGCGATGCGGGCGACGTTGCCCTGGCTGCGGGCGCCGAGCTCCACCATGGTGGGGATCAGGGCGGGCGGCAGGTTGTCGACGACGAACCAGCCGAGGTCCTCCAGGCACTTGGCCGCGGTGGAGCGGCCGGCCCCGGACATGCCGGAGATGATCACCAGTTCCGGGGTTGCCGTGTCGGCCGCCGCCGGGAGGCTCTCGGGTCCCGTCGTCACCTGTGCCGCTCCGTCGTCCGTCCGGTCCGGTTGCCCCGGCTGTTGCTGCGTCATGCGTGCTGCCCCCGTCTCTCGTCCTTGCCGTCCGGCGACCCCGCGGGGCCGCCGTCGCGCGCCTTCCCGGCCGCGTCCTCGCTCACGCCTTGATCATCACCGACCGGGTGGTCGTCCCGGCCGGCGTCGTGCTCCTCGCCAGGGTGGCCCGCGTGCGGTTCGTGCCGCGGGACCGCACCGGACGGCGCCGTCGGCCACTGCCGCGGCGTCCCACCGGAGGGCGCCGTCGGCTCGCGCTCCGGGAGTTCCGTCACCTCGCGCGCCGGGCGGGGCGCGAGG
>NZ_JBRIOU010000003.1:477655-481542 GCF_053474865.1 Streptomyces sp. CO7 | reverse complement strand
GGCGGGGCGCGGGCGGCGGCGGGGTGTCGTCCAGGATCTCACCGGTGGCCGTGTTGACGGCGGGACCGCCCGGTACCGCGGCGGCCAGCGCCGCGGCCACCGTCTCCGCCGTCTTGCGGCCTATCCCCGGCACCTCCTGGATCTGCTCGATCGTGGCGGCACGGAGCCGCTTGACCGACCCGAAGTGCTTGAGCAGCGCCTGCTTGCGCGTCTCGCCGAGGCCCGTCACCGTGTCCAGCGGCCCGGACCGCAGCCGCTTGGCCCGCTTGCCTCGCTGGTAGGTGATGGCGAACCGGTGCGCCTCGTCCCGCACCCGCTGCAGCAGGTACAGGCCCTCGCTGGAACGCGGGAGGACCAGCGGGTCCTCCTCGTCGGGGAGCCACACCTCCTCCAGCCGCTTGGCGAGCCCGCAGACGGCCACGTCGTCGATGCCCAGCTCGTCCAGCGCCCGCCGCGCCGCCGCCACCTGCGGACGCCCGCCGTCGACCACCACCAGCTGCGGCGGGTACGCGAAGCGCCGCGGCCGGCCGTCCTCCTCCGCCACGGAGGCCGTCACCTCGCCGCCGACCGCGCCCTCGGCCCACTCGCCGGTGCGCTCCTTCTCGGCCAGGTAGCGCCGGAACCTGCGGAAGATGACCTCGTGCATGGAGCGGACGTCGTCCTGCCCCTCGAACCCCTTGATCTCGAAGCGCCGGTACTCGCTCTTGCGCTGCAGACCGTCCTCGAAGACGACCATGGACGCGACCACGTCCTCGCCCTGCAGGTGGGAGATGTCGTAGCACTCGATGCGCAGCGGCGCGCTGTCCAGTCCGAGCGCCTCGGCGATCTCCTCCAAGGCCCGGGAGCGGGTGGTCAGGTCGGAGGCGCGCTTGGTCTTGTGCAGCGCGAGCGCCTGCTGGGCGTTGCGCGTCACCGTCTCCATCAGGGCCTTCTTGTCACCCCGCTGCGGCACCCGCAGCGAGGTGTGGGAGCCGCGGCGCTCGGCCAGCCAGTCCTGCACCGGCTCCAGCGGCTCGGGCAGGGCGGTGACCAGCACCTCGCGGGGGACCGCGTCGCCGGCCTCCTCGCCGTACAGCTGCTGCAGGGCGTGCTCGACGAGGTCGCCGGTGGTGACGGCCTCCACCTTGTCGGTGACCCAGCCGCGCTGGCCGCGGATGCGGCCGCCGCGGACGTGGAAGATCTGGACGGCGGCCTCCAGCTCGTCCTCGGCGACCGCCACCAGGTCGGCGTCGGTGGCGTCGGCGAGCACCACCGCGCTCTTCTCCATGGCCTTGCGCAGCGCGCCGATGTCGTCGCGCAGCCGGGCGGCGCGCTCGTACTCCATGTCCTCGGCGGCGATCGTCATCTGCTGCTCGAGGCGGCGGACGTAGGTGCCGGTGCGGCCGCCCATGAAGTCGCAGAACTCCTCGGCGAGGTCGCGGTGGTCCTCGGGGGAGATCCGGCCGACGCAGGGCGCCGAGCACTTGTCGATGTAGCCGAGCAGGCAGGGCCGCCCGGTGCGGGCGGCGTTCTTGTAGACGCCGGCGGAGCAGGTGCGGACCGGGAAGACGCGCAGCAGCAGGTCCACGGTGTCGCGGATCGCCCAGGCGTGGCCGTAGGGGCCGAAGTAGCGCACGCCCTTCTTCTTGGCGCCGCGCATCACCTGGACGCGGGGGATCTCCTCGTTCATCGTCACCGCGAGGTAGGGGTAGCTCTTGTCGTCGCGGTACTTGACGTTGAACCGGGGGTCGAACTCCTTGATCCAGGTGTACTCCAGCTGGAGCGCCTCGACCTCGGTGGAGACCACCGTCCATTCCACGGACGCGGCCGTGGTGACCATGGACCGGGTCCGGGGGTGCAGGTTGGCGAGGTCCTGGAAGTAGCTGGACAGCCGCTGGCGCAGGCTCTTCGCCTTGCCGACGTAGATCACCCGGCGGTGCTCGTCGCGGAAGCGGTACACCCCGGGGGTGTCCGGAATCTCCCCCGGCCGGGGGCGGTAGCTGGAGGGGTCGGCCATGCCCCCAACCCTACTGGGGGGCAGTGTCAGGACGCCTGGGCCGTGACGATCTTGCCGTTCTCGACCTTCACGGGCACTTCGGTGAGCGGAACCGTCGCCGGCGGGTTGACCACCTGACCGTTTTCGGCGTCGAACTGGCTGCCGTGACAGGCACAAGTGATCGTGGTGCCGTCCAGCTCGGTCATGGCGCAGCCGGCGTGGGTGCAGACGGTGCTCCAGGCCTTGAGCGCACCGTCGTCGCCGCGGCTGACCACGACCTTCTGCTTCGCGAAGAGCTTGGTGCCGCCCTTGGGGACGTCGCTGTCCGCACCGAGCTCGACGCCGGGCTCCACCGCGCCGCCGGAGGAGTCGTTGCCGTTGCCCGCGCCGCCGCAGGCCACCAGTCCCAGGCCGGCGACGGGGGTGAGCGCGGCGCCGCGCAGGACGGTACGTCGGCGGAGGTCGTCGCTGCCGGACATGCGGGGGCTCCCCTGGTCTGCGTGGAGGTCGAACAGGCCAGACGATACCGGGGGCCCCGTGGTGTGCGAGCGTGGGGCCGTGCCCCCGTCGGCCCCTCCGGCGCGGGTCGTGCCTTGCGTCGTCCCCTCCGCAGAAGGAGCCGCCCGTGTTCGTCGTCGCCGGTGAGGCCCTGATCGACCTGGTGCCCCAGCAGCGTGGGCCGCTCTCGCCGTTGCGCCCGGCGCCCGGTGGCGGCCCGTACAACACCGCGGTGGCCCTGGGGCGGCTGGGCGCCGAGGTGGCGTTCTGCTCGCGCCTCTCCACGGACGGGTACGGGGAGGCGCTGCTGGGCGGGCTGCGGGAGTCGGGGGTGGACACCGGGCCGGTGCAGCGGGGGACGGAGCCGACCACGCTGGCGCTGGCGCTGCTGGACGACTCCGGGTCCGCGTCGTACTCGTTCTACGTCGAGGGCACCGCGGACCGGCTCTTCCAGGCGCCCGGGCGGCTGCCGGAGGGGACCCGGGCGGTGTCCTTCGGCACCTGCTCGCTGGTGCTGGAGCCGGGGGCGAGCGCGTACGAGGAGTTGCTGCTGGCGAGCGCGGCGAGGGGGCTGTTCACCGTGCTGGACCCGAACATCCGGGCGGGCCTGATCCCCTCCCCCGCCGCGTACCGCGCGCGGTTCCGCTCCTGGCTCCCGGCGGTCACGCTGCTGAAGCTGTCCGAGGAGGACGCCGACTGGCTGGGCGGCACACCGCGGGAGTGGGCCGCGGCGGGGCCGGGGGCGGTGGTCCTCACCCGCGGCGCCGAGGGCCTGGGCGTGGTCACCGCCGCCGGTCTCGAGGTCGCGGTGCCCGCGCCGCGGGTCGAGGTGGCCGACACCATCGGCGCGGGCGACACCGTCACGGCGGCCCTGCTGCACGGACTGGCGCTGCGGGACGCCCTCTCCCCCGCCGCCCTCGCCGCCCTCACTCTTGACGACTGGCACGACCTCCTCGCCCTCGCCGCCCGCGCGGCCGCCCTCACCTGCACCCGCCCGGGGGCCCAGCCGCCGACCGCCGCCGAACTGGGCCTGTAGGAGGCTCCGTCAGGCCAGGTCCTCCGCCGGCTTGCTCATCGGTCCGCCCGCGTCACCGGTGTTGAGCGTTCCGGCAGGCTCGACCAGGAGGATCGCGGTCTCCTCGTGGGCCACGGGGCAGTGCTCCACACCGCGCGGGACGACGAACAGCTCCCCGGGTTCCAGCACCACGTCGCCGTCGTGGAGCTGGATCGTGAGCCGTCCCGCGACGACCAGGAACAGCTCGTCGGTGTCCTCATGGGTGTGCCATACGAACTCCCCCCGAAGCTTGGCGACCTTTACCTCGTAGTCGTTGAGCACGGCGATGCGTTTCTGCGACCACAGCTCACTGAACTGCGACAGCCTCTCGGCGATGTTCACGGCCGCGGGGGCGGGGGT
>NZ_JBRIOU010000003.1:469654-477555 GCF_053474865.1 Streptomyces sp. CO7 | reverse complement strand
CAGTCCCTCCCCCGGTTCGCGCCGGACGGCCTTCGTCCCGCGCGGCGGCCCACCCCTCGGGCGGGCGGCACGACCGCGGCCCCCGCTCCGGGTGGGAGCGGGGGCCGCGGCGGGGAACGCGGGAGGAAACCGTCAGCGCTTGCGGGCGGCGGCCTTCTTGCGCGGCTTGGCCGCCGGGCTCGCGTCGCTGACCCGGTCGCCGAGCATCTCGCGCAGGAACTTGCCGGTGTGGCTGGCCGGGATCGCGGCCACCTCCTCCGGCGTGCCCTCGGCGACCACCATGCCGCCGCCGGCGCCGCCCTCGGGACCCATGTCGACGACCCAGTCGGCCGTCTTGATGACGTCGAGGTTGTGCTCGATGACGATGACGGTGTTGCCCTTCTCCACCAGGCCGGAGAGCACCTTCAGCAGCTTGCTGATGTCCTCGAAGTGCAGACCGGTGGTCGGCTCGTCGAGCACGTAGACGGTGCGCCCGTTGGAGCGGCGCTGCAGCTCGGTGGCGAGCTTGACGCGCTGCGCCTCGCCGCCGGAGAGCGTGGTCGCCGACTGGCCGAGGCGGACGTAGCCGAGCCCGACCTCGTTGAGGGTGCGCAGGTGGCGGGAGATGCCGGGGATGGCCTCGAAGAAGTCCAGCGCCTCGTCGATCGGCATGTTCAGGACCTCGGCGATGTTCTTCCCCTTGTAGTGCACCTCGAGGGTCTCCCGGTTGTACCGGGCCCCGTGGCACACCTCGCACGGGACGTACACGTCCGGGAGGAAGTTCATCTCGATCTTGATCGTGCCGTCGCCGGAGCAGTTCTCGCAGCGGCCGCCCTTGACGTTGAAGGAGAAGCGCCCGGGCAGGTAGCCGCGGACCTTCGCCTCGGTGGTCTCGGCGAACAGCTTGCGGACGTGGTCGAAGACGCCGGTGTAGGTGGCCGGGTTGGACCGCGGGGTGCGGCCGATGGGCGACTGGTCGACGTGCACGACCTTGTCGAGCAGGTCGTCGCCCTCGACCCGGGTGTGGCGGCCCGGCACCCGGCGGGCGCCGTTGAGCTCGCGCGCCAGGTGGGTGTAGAGGATGTCGTTGACCAGCGTCGACTTGCCGGAGCCGGAGACGCCGGTGACGGCGGTGAGGACGCCCAGCGGGAACGAGACGTCGACGTCCTTCAGGTTGTTCTCGCGGGCCCCGCGCACCGTCAGCTGCCGCGAGGGGTCGAGCGGGCGCCGTACGTCCGGCACCGGGATCGCCTTCTTGCCCGACAGGTACAGGCCCGTCTCCGACTTGGCGTTGGCCAGCAGCTCCTCCAGCGAGCCGCTGTGCACCACGGAGCCGCCGTGCTCGCCGGCGCCGGGGCCGACGTCGACGATCCAGTCGGCCGCCTTCATGGTGTCCTCGTCGTGCTCCACGACGATCAGCGTGTTGCCCATGTCGCGCAGCCGCACCAGGGTCTCGATCAGCCGGTGGTTGTCCCGCTGGTGGAGGCCGATGGACGGCTCGTCGAGCACGTAGAGCACGCCGACCAGGCCGGAGCCGATCTGGGTGGCCAGGCGGATGCGCTGCGCCTCGCCTCCGGAGAGCGTGCCGGCGGCGCGGTTGAGCGAGAGGTAGTCCAGGCCGACGTCGACGAGGAAGCGCAGCCGCTCGTTGACCTCCTTGAGGACCCGCTCGGCGATCTTCTTCTCGCGGGCGGTCAGCTTGAGCTGCGCCAGGAAGTCGGCGCACTCGCTGATCGACAGGGAGGAGATGTCCGCGATCGACTTCCCGTGCACCGTGACCGCCAGGACGATCGGCTTGAGCCGGGCGCCCTCACAGGTCGAGCAGGGCACCTCGCGCATGTAGCCCTCGAAGCGCTCACGGCTGTTGTCCGTCTCGGCGTCCTCGTGGCGGCGCTTGACGAACGGGACCGCGCCCTCGAACGGCGTGGTGTACCGGCGCTCGCGGCCGTACCGGTTGCGGTAGCGGACGTCGATCTGGGTCTTGTGGCCGTGCAGCAGCGCCTTCTTGGCGCGGGCGGGCAGCCCGGCGAAGGGGATGTCGGTGCGGAACCCCAGGGCGTCGGCGAGCGCGTCGACCAGGCGGCCGAAGTACTCCTTGGCGTGCCCCGCGGACCACGGGTGGATGGCGCCCTCCTCGAGCGTCTTCTCCGGGTCCGGGACGATCAGCTCGGGGTCGACCTCCATGCGTGTGCCGATGCCGGAGCAGTCGGGGCAGGCGCCGAAGGGCGAGTTGAAGGAGAAGGAGCGCGGCTCCAGCTCCTCGAAGGAGAGGTCGTCGTACGGGCAGTACAGGTGCTCCGAGAACATCCGCTCGCGCTCGGGGTCGTCGGCCTCGAGGTCGACGAAGTCGAGCACGACCATGCCGCCGGAGAGGCCGAGCGCGGTCTCCACCGAGTCGGTGAGGCGGCGCTTGGCGGAGCCCTTCACCGTCAGGCGGTCCACGACCACCTCGATGGTGTGCTTCTCCTGCTTCTTCAGCTTCGGCGGGTCGGAGAGCTGGATCGTCTCGCCGTCCACCCGGGCCCGGCTGTAGCCCTTGGTCTGCAGGTCCGCGAAGAGGTCGACGAACTCGCCCTTGCGCTCGCGCACCAGCGGCGAGAGCACCTGGAAACGGCTGCCCTCGGGCAGCTCCAGGACCTTGTCCACGATGGCCTGCGGCGACTGACGGGAGATGGGGCGGGAGCACTCCGGGCAGTGCGGCTTGCCGATCCGCGCGAAGAGCAGACGGAGGTAGTCGTAGACCTCCGTGATGGTGCCGACCGTCGAGCGCGGGTTGCGCGAGGTCGACTTCTGGTCGATGGACACCGCCGGGGAGAGACCCTCGATGAAGTCCACGTCCGGCTTGTCCATCTGGCCGAGGAACTGCCGGGCGTACGAGGACAGCGACTCCACGTAACGCCGCTGGCCCTCGGCGAAGATCGTGTCGAACGCGAGGGACGACTTGCCCGAACCCGACAGACCCGAGAAGACGATGAGCGAGTCGCGCGGCAGGTCGAGCGAGACGTTCTTCAGGTTGTGCTCGCGCGCGCCACGGACGATGAGACGGTCGGCCACGCCGGTTCCGCACCTTTCTTGGGGGGAGGTGACAGGGGCACACCCCCGTCCTTCTTCAGCGTAGGGGGGCCCACTGACAACACCGGTGGCTTCACCGGTTTCCGCCCTCTTCAACAAATCGGACGCTTCCGGCGTTCCCGGTGTGGGCCACCGAGCTTATAGCACGCACATTCGAATCCAGGGTGCTCCCGCCACGCTTCACCCGATCGTGTTCCCCGGTCCCGCTATAGGCTGCGAACATGACGTACACGGGAGCGGTGAAGGTCGGCGGCCCGGCCGATGTGCACGAGCTGCGGGACCTGATGATCACCAAGATCGCGGTCGGCCCGATGGACAACAACGCGTACCTGCTGCGCTGCCGCGCCACGGACGAGCAGCTGCTGATCGACGCGGCGAACGACGCGCACACCCTGCTCGGCAGCATCGGCGACGACTCGATCACCTCGGTCGTCACCACCCACCGGCACCCCGACCACTGGCAGGCGCTCGCCGAGGTGGTGGCCGCCACCGGCGCCCGCACCTACGCCGGGCGCGAGGACGCCGAGGGCATCCCGGTCCCCACCGACGTGCTGCTCGACGACGGCGACCCGATCAGCGTCGGCCACGTCCGGCTCACCGCCCGCCACCTGGTCGGCCACACACCCGGCTCCGTGGCGCTGGTCTACGACGACCCGCACGGGCACCCGCACGTCTTCACCGGCGACTGCCTCTTCCCGGGCGGCCTGGGCAACACCCGCAAGGACCCCGAGGCCTTCGCGGCCCTGTTCCGGGACGTGACCACCAAGCTGTTCGACGTCCTGCCGGACGAGACCTGGGTCTACCCGGGCCACGGCGCCGACACCAGCCTGGGCGCGGAGCGCCCGCACCTGCAGGAGTGGCGCGCCCGCGGCTGGTGACGGCGGCCGGCGCCCCGCCGTCCGAGCGGCTCCCGCGTTCCGCCGCGTCCGGGGCCGCGACGGGTCAGGCGGCGGCGACGCCCTCGCCGGCCAGCGCGGCGACGCGCTCCACGGCGAACACGTAGCCCTGGAGCCCGCAGCCCGCGATCACGCCGTCCGCGCGCAGCGAGACGTAGGAGTGGTGCCGGAACTCCTCGCGGCGGTGGATGTTGGAGATGTGGACCTCCACCACCGGGAGCCCGTCGCAGGTGTTGAGCGCGTCCAGCAGGGCGACGGAGGTGTGCGAGTAGGCGGCGGGATTGATCACGATGCCGCAGTGGCCGAGCCGCGCCTCGTGGATCCAGTCGATCAGTTCGCCCTCGTGGTTGGACTGCCGCAGGTCGACGCTCCCGCCGTGGGCGGCCGCGGCCTTCGCGCACATCGCCTCCACGTCGGCGAGGGTGCCGGCGCCGTAGATCTCCACCTGGCGCTGCCCGAGCAGGTTCAGGTTGGGCCCGTTGAGGATCATGATCGGGGCGTCGGCGAGCGTGCGGGCCATGGAGAACCTCCGGTGCGGTGACTCGTGCGGTCGGCTCCGAAGGGTCTATCACGGCCGGTTCAGGGGATGACGGACAGTTCCAGGTAGGCGGCGAGGATGGCCAGGTGCAGGCCCGCCTGGAGCGGGGTGGCCCGCCCGGGGACGATCGTCAGGGTGCCGACCAGGACGGTCAGCGCGAGCAGCACCATGTGGGTGGCGCCCAGCCCGAGGAGCAGCGGGCCGTCCAGCCAGATCGAGGCCACGGCGACGGCCGGGATGGTCAGGCCGATGCTGGCCATGGCGGAGCCGATGGCGAGGTTGAGGCTGGTCTGCACGCGGTCCCTGCGGGCGGCGTGCACCGCGGCGATGGTCTCGGGCAGCAGCACCAGCAGGGCGATGACGACGCCGACGACCGCGTGCGGCATCCCGGCGGCCGCGACGCCGCTCTCGATGGCGGGCGACACGCCCTTGGCGAGGCCGACCACGCCGGCCAGGGCCACGAGCAGCAGGGCGACGCTGAACAGCGCCCTGCGGTTCGAGGGCACCTGGGCGTGGTCCTCCTCGGAGATGACGCCGCCCTCCCGGGTGACCGGCAGGAAGTAGTCCCGGTGCCGGCGCGTCTGGGTGGCGACGTACAGCCCGTAGAGGACGAGCGCGGCCACCGCGGCGAAGACCAGCTGGGCGCCGCTGAACTCGGGGCCGGGAGCGCTCGCGGTGAAGTTGGGCAGCACCAGGCTGAGCGTGGCCAGCGTGGCGACGGTGGCGAGGGCGGCGCCCGTTCCCTCGGGGTTGAAGATGGCGGTGCGGTGCCGCAGCGACGCGACCAGCAGACAGATGCCGGTGATGCCGTTGAGGGTGATCATCACGGCGGCGAAGACGGTGTCCCGGGCGAGGGTGGTGCTCTGCTCGCCGCCTCCCGCCATCAGCATGACGATCAGCCCGACCTCGATGACGGTGACCGCCACCGCGAGGATCAGCGAGCCGAACGGCTCGCCCACCCGGTGGGCGATCACCTCGGCGTGGTGCACCGCGGCGAGCACGGCGGCGGCCAGGGCCGCCGTCATCAGCACGATCATCCCCGGCGGCACGCTGCGGCCCCAGGTGAAGGCCAGGAGGACGACCGCGAGGGCCGGCGCCGCCACCGCCCAGAGCGACATGGGGGGTCGCTTCCGGGCAGACAGGGCCTTCATGCGCCGATCCTCTCAGTCGATGTCTTCGGTCGCACGGCGGCGGAGTCCCGCGGGTGCCCCGCGTGGGCCGCCGCCGTGCGGTGAGCGCCTTCGGTCAGGCGTCGGTCCTGTCGCTCTCGGCGGCCTTGGCCCTGGCCTCGGCCTCCCGGGTCTTCCTGTTGGCGATCAGGCTGGTGATCGTGGTGACCACCAGGACGGCGCAGATGACGCCGAGGGAGACCGGGATGGAGATCTCGGGGACGTGCACCCCGGACTCGTGCAGCGCGTGCAGCACCAGCTTCACGCCGATGAAGCCGAGGATCACGGAGAGGCCGTACGACAGGTGGACCAGCTTCTCGAGCAGGCCGCCGATCAGGAAGTACAGCTGCCGCAGACCCATCAGGGCGAAGGCGTTGGCGGTGAAGACGATGTACGGGTCCTGGGTCAGGCCGAAGATCGCGGGGATGGAGTCCAGGGCGAACAGCACGTCGGTGGTGCCGATGGCGAGGATGACGACCATCATCGGCGTCATCACGCGCTTGCCGTTCTCCCGGATCCACAGCTTGGTGCCGTGGTAGCGGTCGGCGACGCCGAAGCGGCGCTCGGCCGCCTTGAGCAGGCGGTTCTCCTCGTACTCCTCCTCGCTGTTCCCGGCCCTGGCCTCTTGGATGAGCTTCCAGGCGGTGTAGATCAGGAACGCGCCGAAGATGTAGAAGACCCACGAGAAACTGGCGATGATCGCCGCGCCCGCCGCGATGAACACGGCCCGCAGCACCAGGGCGATCAACACACCGATCAGGAGCACCCGCTGCTGCAGGTGCGAGGGCACCGCGAACTTCGCCATGATCAGGACGAAGACGAACAGGTTGTCGACGCTCAGCGACTTCTCGGTCACGAAGCCCGCGAAGAACTCACCGGCGGGCGCGCCGCCGGCGAAGACGAGAAGGCCGAGGCCGAAGAGACAGGCGAGGCCGATCCAGACGGCCGTCCAGATGCCGGCCTCCTTGACCGACACGTCGTGCGGCTTGCGGCCGATGAAGAAGTCGGCGCCGATCAGCAGGGCCAGGACGGCCACCGTGGCGACCCACAGGGTCAAGGAAACTTCCACCGATACCTCCGGTCACAGAGAGAAACCGGAGGTCTCTTCCACCCGCGGTCAGCACCGCGGGCCGACGCCCCGGGCCCGGGGCTTCTGGCCCGGGCCGTATTGACGGGAACGCCGCATCAGACAGGGAGTACTCCCCTCCGTCTGTTCGAAGGTACACCAATCACCAAGGGAAGGTAAAGAGCCTCTTTACCTTCCCTTGGCGCGATGTCCACTACACGGAGTCACTCGCGGCGCGCGGCGGCGACCCGGGCCAGCACCCCTTCCAGGGTGGCGCTGTTCCGGGGAGGCAGCGACGGTTCGTACGTCCAGGCGTGGCGGACCCAGGGGTCGGCCAGGTGGTCCTCGGGCACCGGGGTCAGGCGCAGCAGGGACCGCCACAGCGGGTCGAGGAGGGCGCCGAACCCGGCGGCGTCCTCGCGGTCCGCCACCATCAGCAGGTGGACCCCGGCGCGCGGTCCCTCGTCGGCCAGGTAGCGCAGGGCGGTGACGGCGCGGTCGTCGAAGGCGTGCGGGAAGTCGTGCACGATCAGCAGCCGCTGGGACAGGTCGGTACCGGGCGGCAGCGACTCGGCGGCGCCGGCCCGCACGGCCATCTGCACCAGGTCGACGTGACCGGCCAGGCGGGTGAGCAGGCCCGAGACGGCGGCGGGGCCCACGGACGGGGGCTCGGCGAGCACGCCGGCCCGCGCCAGCGGGGTCAGGGCCCGGGCGCCCGCTCCGGCGGCGTCGATCACGTGGACGGTGAACTCACCGGGCGGGTGGGCCGCCAGCAGCCGGGCGGCGAGCGCGACGGCCATGTCGAGGGCGAGCCGGCGCAGCTCCTCGGGCGTGACCAGGAGACCGCTCGCCCCGCCGCTCGCGCCGCTGTCGATCCACAGGCCGCGTTCCAGCGGCAGCCGCAGCAGCAGAGGGATGCGCAGGGCGCCGCTCTCCGGGAGGCTCACGTCCCCCAGGCGCAGGGCCAGGGGCTGTTCCTCCGGCGCCTGGTAGGACTGCCACGCCGGACTCTCCCAGCGGGCGTACGCCGGGGGCAGGGCGGGCTCGACCACCTCGGACTCGGCCCTCAGCTGGGCGAGCTGCTGGTCGAGGACCTGCTGGGCGCGGCCCACCAGTTCCTCGCGGCGGGCCTTGGCCTCCCGGCGGGCGCGGTCGACCGTCCCGTCGGCGCGGGCGCGGTA
>NZ_JBRIOU010000003.1:467006-469554 GCF_053474865.1 Streptomyces sp. CO7 | reverse complement strand
GGGGCCGTACAGGTCCTCGCCGCGCTGGGGGGCGGGGCGGCTCATCACCATCTGCGGGTCGAACATCACCACGATCCCTGCCAGCAGCAGGAAGGCGAGCGGGCCCGCCAGCACGGGACCGAGCAGCACCTCGGCCGAGGTGCCGTCGACCGCGCCCGTGGGGCCCTCGTGCAGGTGGACGCTGGCGGCGGCCATCCCGGTGTAGTGCATGCCGGTGACCGCGAGCCCCATGACCAGGCTGGCCCCCACGCTCCACAGCAGGCCGCGCACCTGGCTCGCCGCCCACAGGGCGGTGGTGGCGGCGACCACCCCGATGAGGGCGGAGAGGGCGACGGTGGCGGTGTCGTAGCGCAGTTCGCCGCCGAACCGCATTCCGGCCATGCCGAGGTAGTGCATGGAGGCGATGCCCAGGCCGGTGAGGGTGCCGCCGGTGAACAGCGCCGTTCCGGTGGCGTTCCAATAGCCCACCAGGAAGGTGCCGATGCCGACCATGCCGATGGCCACCGCGAGGCTGGCGAAGGTGGTCGGCAGGTCGTAGTTGACCACCGTCCCGTCGATCGAGAAACCGGTCATCGCGATGAAGTGCATCGTCCAGATGCCCGAGCCTATGGCGGCGGACCCGAGGGCCAGCCAGGCCGCCCTGCGGCGGCCGACCAGCAGCGCCCGGGTGGTGCAGCGCAGCCCGAGGGCTCCCCCGAGGCAGGCCATCACGAAGGCCGCCACCGGCGTGATGAGCCCGTGACTGAAACCGTCGACCGTACCGTGCATGCGCGGTTTCCCTTCCGCCCCGTGTCGTCCGTGTGGATGCGTCGCGTCCGTCCTGTCCGGTACCCGCCCAAGCGACCGGGTACCGGTGGGGAGAGTATGACTCTCACCTGATGGGACCAACGATTCTGCGTCAAAGAATCACATCGTCGACCCACTTGTGAGGGTGCCCACGGGCCGAATTGGGCATCCGGGGGCGCTCCACGCCCGATCCGGCATCCCGGCCTCGCGCACTGTCTGCTGTCACTCTGGAACCGTCCGTGACAGTCGACGCGAGGAGAACGCATGCACGCGCGCGCAGTCGCCGCGACCGCCTCGGCGCTTCTGGGCCTGGTCGCCCTTCTGCTCCCGATCTCCGGCGCCCGCGCCGACCACGAGAGCGGACACCCCGCGGTCATCGCCCATCGGGGGGCCTCGGCCATGGCGCCCGAGAATACGCTGCTGGCCGTGGACCGGGCGCGCCGGCTGGGTTTCACCTGGGTGGAGAACGACGTGCAGCGCACCAAGGACGGCGTTCTGGTGGTGCTCCACGACGCGGGGCTGGCCCGCACGACGAACGTGGAGCGGCTCTTCCCCGGCCGCGCCCCGTGGCGGGTGCGCGACTTCACGTCGGCGGAGATCGCCCGGCTGGACGCGGGCAGCTGGTTCGGGCGCCGGTTCCGCGGAGCGCGCGTGCCGACGCTGCGGCAGTACCTGGCCCGGGTGGACCGCAACCGGCAGAGCCTGCTGCTGGAGCTCAAGAACCCGACGCTCTACCCGGGCATCGCCCAGCAGGTGCTGGCCGAGCTGCGCCGCTCGGGGTGGCTGGACCGCGCCCACCTGAAGCGGCTGGTGATCCAGAGCTTCGACGCGCCGACCGTGCGCACGGTGCACCGGCTGCGTCCCGCCGTGCGCACGGCCGTGCTGGGCGCGCCGTCGGTGGACCGGCTGCGGGAGTACGCGCGGTTCGCGGACCAGATCAACCCGCAGCACCTGAAGCTCACGGTGGGCTACGTGGCCGCGGTGCAGCGGCTGCGCGGGCCGCACGGACGGCCGGTGGAGGTGTGCGCGTGGACCGTGGACCGGCCGGTGGACACGCTGATCGCGGCGACGTACGGGGTCGACTGTCTGATCACCAATCGGCCCGACGTGGTGCGGCGGGCGCTGTCGGTGTTCTGACGGGTTCCGCGGCCGGCGCCCCGTTGTCGGTGGCGGGTCGTACGGTGGGCGCATGAACAGCTCGGAGCAGGGCGGGGCCGGCGACGGCCGGTGGGCCGCCTACGCGGTCGTGGAGGGCCCGCTGGGGCCGGTGCTCCTCCTCGTCACGCCGCGGGGGCTGGCCGGCGTGGTGTTCCACGCCGGGCCCGCGGTGTGCGAGCGGTTCCTCGCCAGGGCCGCCGCCCGGCTGGGCGTGCGGCCGGTGCGGGATCCCGGCGCGCCGCTGCTCGCTGAGGCGATACGCCAGCTCGAGGAGTACCTGTCCGGGGCTCTGCGGGAGTTCTCGCTCCCGCTGGACTGGTCGCTGCTGCCCGGCGAGGCGGGGTTCAACGGCCGGGTGCTGCGGGAGCTGGCGGCTTCGGTGCCGTTCGGGTCGGTGGTCGGGTACGGGGAGCTGGCCCGCCGGGTCGGGCGGCCCGGCGGGGCCCAGGCGGTGGGGGCGGCGATGGGTTCCAACCCGCTGCCGGTCGTGGTGCCGTGCCACCGGGTCGTGGAGAGCGACGGCGGGGTCGGCGGGTTCTCCGGCGGGCTGGAGACCAAGCGCCGCCTCCTCGCCCTGGAGGGCGTGCTCCCCGAGCCGCTCTTC
>NZ_JBRIOU010000003.1:446207-466906 GCF_053474865.1 Streptomyces sp. CO7 | reverse complement strand
CCGCCGGACCCGCCCGGACCGCCCACCGCGACCGGCCGGGCCGTCCGCACCACCGGTCCGCGCGGGCCGGCGTCAGGGGCGGCGGCCCCGGACGGAGACGAGGGGGGTGGCGGCGAGGTCCATGCCGCCGGCGGCGACGTGCGCGAGGTGGCGGTCGATCTCCTCGTCCGTGGCGACGCCCGCCGCGGTGAGCGTCGCCCGGTGCTGCGCGACGGTGGCCGTCTCCAGCCGCCCGCACGCCTCGGAGGCGAGCGGGACGTACACGTCGGCCTCCACCCGCCGCAGCCCCGCCTCACGCAGCAGCCGCGGCAGGCGGCGGCCGTGGGCGAGGTCCACCCCGTTCCGGGCGAGCAGGTGCCGCAGCCCGAGGCGCAGCCGGTTGCCCAGCTGCTGTTCGGCGCCGGACTCCTCGGGGCACAGCAGCGGCTGCAGCTCCAGGTCGGCCTCCTCCACCAGCAGCCGTCCGCCCGGGCGCAGGGCCCGGATCATCGTCCGCAGCGCGCGGTCCGGGTCCGGCGCCTCGGTCAGCGTCAGCCGCGCGTGCACCAGGTCGAAGCCCTCGCCGGGCGGCTCGTCACGGCCCAGGCGGTGCACGCGGCTCTCCACCGGCCGGGCGGCGGCCTCGGCCCGGGAGGCGTCGGTGTCGGTGAGGACGACCTTCCCGGTCGGACCGGCCCTCTTGGCCAGCCAGGCCGCCACGGTCGCCCCGCCGGCGCCGACCTCCCAGCAGCGCCAGCCGGGACCCACGCCCAGCTCCTCCAGGTGGCGGCAGGTCACGGGGTCGAAGAGGGCGGCGACCGCCTCCTGGCGGGCGGCGGCCACTTCCCGCAGGCGGCTGTCGTGCGGTGGGGGAGTCCGGTCCGTCCGGTCGTCGGTCTGGAAACCGTCGAGTGTCGTCATGCCGGAATCATCCCAGTTCGCCCGGTTCGGTCAGCCGTTCCACGCCGGGTGGCGCGGGTCGTCGGCCCGTACCAGGACGTCGGCCGCCTCCGCGGGCCCCGTCTCGCGGTCGTAGCGCTCGAAGGCCGGGAGGGTCCACCGTTCCTCCTCGCCGGTCCGGCGGCGCAGCGCGCCGGCGGAGAGGGCCAGGTGGACGGTGAGGTCGAAGGGGAAGCCCTCCTTGAGGAGGAAGGGGCCGTGCAGCAGGAGCGGTGAGCCGGGCGGCAGGGCGACGGCGGGGCTGCGGGTGGCCCGGTCGGTGACGGGGTCCCACAGGTCGGGCAGCACGCGCCCCTCCCCACCGGGGTACAGCGGCCCGAGGACCTCGCGCCACAGGGCGCCGGTGTCGAACCAGCCGTCGTAGTAGGAGTCGACGTCCTGGTGGCCGTACTCGTAGCGCAGCGAGGCGGGCCGCAGGAACCCTTCGGCGCCGACCACCACGGCGGCGCGGCCGCGAGGGCGCAGCGCCTCGGCGACGCGGGCGGCGAGTTCGCCGGGCCGGGCGGCCGGCGCTCCGTCGAACGCCACCCGGGGCCAGGGCGAGCCGTCGGCGGGCCGCAGGTCGAGGAGACGGTCCGCCAGACGGTCGGCGAGGCGCTCCCAGGTGATCGCTTCGAGTCGCACTCCCCCACCGTAACGGGGGGGCCGGACGCCCCCCCGATACGGCGCTGTCAGGCCTTGCGGGTTCCAGGTGCGGTCCGACCTCGCGGGTTCCCGGCGCGGTCAGGCCTTGCGGGCGACGGCGGCGTAACCGGGGACCACGATGTCCTCCTGCCCGGGGACCGGCTCACCGAGCTCGGGGTGCCAGACCTCGGGGGTCACCACGCCCGGCTCGACGAGTTCCAGGCCGTCGAAGAAGCGGGTGAACTCCTCGCGGCTGCGCAGCGCCAGCTTCATGGCGCTGCTGCGGTACATCTCGTCCGCCTGGGCGGCCGCCTGCGGGTCAGCGTCGGCGGTGGCGTGCGAGATCACCAGGTAGCTGCCCGGGGCCAGGGCCCCGGTCAGCCTCTCCACCAGTTCGTAGGCGCCGTCCTCGTCCTTGACGAAGTGCAGCAGGGCGATCAGCGAGACGGCGACTGGCCGGTCGAGGTCCAGCACCTGGCCGGCCCGCTCCAGGATGAGGTCGGTCCGCAGGGCGTCGGCCTGCACGTAGTCGATGGCGCCCTCGGGGGTGCCGCGCAGCAGGGCCTCGGCGTGGGCGAGCACGATCGGGTCGTTGTCGCAGTAGACGACCCGGCACTCGGGGGCGACGCCCTGCACGATCTGGTGCAGGTTGGGCTCGGTGGGGATGCCGGTGCCGACGTCGAGGAACTGGCGGACGCCCTGCTGGGCCAGCCAGCGGGCGGAGCGCTGCATGAAGGCCCGGTTGACCTTGGCCATCACCGGGACGTTGGGCTCGACGGCCAGCAGCCGGCGGCCCATGGCCTCGTCCACGGGGTAGTTGTCCTTGCCGCCGAGGAACCAGTCGTACATCCGCGCGGGATGCGGCCGGGTGGTGTCGATCCCCGCGGCATCGCCGCCGGTCCCCTGTCCGGACATCGTCGGCTCCCCTTCGGTGCGGCAACGGTGAGCAACAGCAGAAGCAAGTAAACGCAAATATAAGCAAGTTGAGCGCAGGCACATACACCGGCCCGTCGATCGCCGCCCGGCAGCGGCGTCCTGACGGCACACCGGTGGTCAGGAGAGGAGGAAGTCGGCCTCACCCGCCTTGGCGCCCTCGATGAAGGCGGTCATCTCGGCGCTGGTGTATATCAGCGCGGGACCCTCCGGGTCGGTCGACTGCCGCAGCGCGACCCGGCCGTCGGCGAGCTTCATGGCCTCCAGACAATTGCCTCCGTTGGGGCCGCTCCAGGGCTTGCGCCAGCCCTCGCTCCCCAGCAGGCCGGCCGGCATACCGTTGTAGATGGGTGTCATTCGAACTCCTCGCGGAGATCGCGGAGGATCTCCTTGGTGCGTTGTGCGGTGGCGGCTGCCGCCGCCATGCGGTCCATGACCTGCAGATGGGCCGACACCTCGGCACGTGCGTCCAGGTAGACGGCCCCGGTCAGGTACTCGCTGTAGACCATGTCCGGGAGCTCCGGCACGGCGAACCGGAACAGCACGAACGGGCCGTACGTCCCGGCGTGCGGGCCGGCCGAGAACTCGGCGACCTGCAACGTCACATGGGGGAGATCGGCGGCCTCCAGCAGCCGACCGATCTGGGCGCGCATCACCTCGGGTCCGCCGACCGGGCGGCGCAGCGCCGTCTCGTCCATCACCACCCAGAACCGGGGGGCGTCGGGGCGGGTGAGCAGTTGCTGGCGGCGCATCCGCAGCGCCACCAGCCGCTCGGTCTGCTCCGGGTCCTCCCGGCCGGTGGCCCCGGCCCGGATCACGCCCCGTGCGTAGTCCTCGGTCTGCAGCAGTCCCGGCACGAAGTGCGGTTCGTAGCCGCGGATCAGCGAGGCCGCGCCTTCCAGGCTGACGTACAGGGAGAACCAGCCGGGCAGGATGTCGTGGTAACGCTGCCACCAGCCGGGCTTGTTGGCGTCCTCGGCGAGCCGGACGAAGGCCTGCGCCTCCTCGTCGTCCACCCCGTACGCCTTGAGCAGCAGGTGGACGTAGGGGATCTTCAGCGCGACCTCGGCGGTCTCCATGCGCCGCACCGTCGCCGGGGCGACGTGCAGGAGGCGGGCCGCCTCCTCGCGCTTCATCCCGGCGCTCTCCCGCAGATCGAGCAGGCGACGGCCGAGCACCACCTGCCCGACGGTGGGCGCGGATCTCGGCTCGCTCATTCCTGGCCTCCTGGCGGCGGGGTCACCGGACCGGCTGCCACGCGATACCCCCGTTTGTCTCGCACGTCTGTCCGACACGTTCTGGTGAAACCGCTGTTGGGGACGGTGGGGAGCTTCCCGCGCGGCATCGGAGAGCAGTGTGCCATGGCGGACTCAGAGAGTCTCCAGGCACTCTGCAACTTTCAGAGTGGCTCTTGCCAAGTGTTCTTGACGCCGCGATAGTGGCATGCGTGATTCCGCCCGCGCCCTTAAGTGCCGCCTCCGCCGAGGGGAAGCCGTCTCCGGCGGCCGGACCCACCGCCGAGCGGAGGTTCCGGTTCCAGCTCCCCGCGCATCCCTCCACGCCGGCCCGGGCTCGCCGCCTGGCCCGCGTCGGGCTGGCCGGCTGGCGGATCGCCGGGGACGCCTACGACTCCGCGCTGCTGGTGATCTCCGAGCTGGTGACCAACGCGGTGGTGCACACCGGGGGTCAGGGCGTGGTCTGCGAGGTGCGGCCGGTCCCCGGCGCGCTGCGGATCACGGTGCGCGACGAGGGGTGCGCCGCCGAGGAGATCCAGGTACGGCCCTCCGACCCGGAGCGGGAACACGGACGGGGCCTGCTGCTGGTGGACGCGCTGTGCCGCGCCTGGGGCGCCCAGCGGTACGACGCGGGAATGCTGGTGTGGGCGGAGGTGGCTCATCTGGACCTCGGCTGGGGCGCGCCGCCCGAACCGGAGGACGACGCCGACGGCGAGTGCGAGAAGGAGAGCCGGGCCGCTGTTCTGCCCGGGGCGGACGGCAAGGGGACGGGGGCCGAATGGGTGTGAGCGCGGGAATCGCCGGAGGCCGGAGCATGACCATGGACACACTGGTACGCATGACTCGCCGAACGGGCGGTCCGGCGGCGGCCCGGCGTCTGGCCGTGCCGGAACGCATGAGCCTGCCGCTGGGCTGCGACGCCGTCGTGGTCCCGGCGGACCTGGCGGCCCGCGCCCTGCCCCACCTGCCCCGGGTGGGCTGTGTGTACGCCGACGGCACACAGTGGTGGTGGATCGTGCCCGCCGACTCCGACTACGCCATGACCTGGCCGGAGCCGGTCCGGTACGTGCCGGGGGCCGTGCTGCCGGAGGTGCCCCGCACCCTGCCCGAGCTGCTCCACGCCCCGGACGGGACCGTGCCGTACACCCCGCCCATCCCGCTGTACCTGGCGCTGTGCCAGGTGACGGGTGCGGCGCCGGCCTGGTCGACGCCGGTCACCGCCTGACCGTCCCGACGGCCGGGATCGCCGGGGCGCGCCCCGGCGGCTCCTGCCTCTCCTCCTGCCGTCCCAGGGCGGTCAGGTCGAGGAGGCCGGTCAGCGTCCCGATGCCGTCCAGGCCGTCCTCGAACGCCGAGTAGGTGTGGAAGACGCGGTCCCGGTCCCGAAGGAAGCAGCTGAGCCCCGGCCGGTCGGCCGGCCGCCCCTCGCGGACTACGGTGGCGTCGAAGTCCGCGTCGAAAGGGCTGCCCGCGGAGGAGTACCAGGGCACCGCCCAGCCCATCCGGGCCTTGAACGGCAGGATCCGCCGGAACGGCGCGCGCGACACCACGGCGAAGGTGGTGTGCCGCGCCCACAGGTGGGTGAGCGGCCCGATCTGGTCGAGGAAGGCGGCGCTCCCGTGGCAGGCGGCCTCGTCGGCCTCCCCGTCCGGCGGGAACACGAAGTGGTGCACGATCAGCTGGTGCCGGCCCTCGAAGAGGTCGCGCAGGGTGGCCCGGCCGTCCCCGCCGCCGAAGACGTACTCCTCGCCCACCTCCACCATCGGCAGCTGCCGCCGCCGGGCGTTCAGGGCGTGCCGGGCCCTGGCCAGTTCCTCCTCCTGGGCCCGCAGCGCCTCGCGCGCGGCACGCCACTCCTCCCGCGTGACGATCTGCGGAAGACTCACGTCCCCTCCTCGGAACCGGTGGATGCGTCGACGGCAGTGCTGACCGGGCGTCACCGGAGAACTCATCGCTCCGTGGGGAGTTTTTTCCGCGCCCGGCTCAGGGTGCCCGGAGCAGGGCGGTGCGGGTACGGGGGCGGGGCGCCGCGGCGAGCTCCTCCAGCAGCTGGGCCAGCCGGCGGGTGTGGTGCACGGTGAGGCCGCCGGTGTCGTCGAGCTGGACCGCGCAGGCGGTGACCGTGTCCACCAGTTCCTCCAGCAGGGCCGCGGTGCGGCCTGCTCCGGCCGCCCCGCGGGTGTGGGCGGGCAGCGGAAGCTCGGCGGCCGCCAGGGCCGCGGCGGCGCGGGCCCGTGCCAGTGTGCGGTAGGCCTCCCGGCGCAGCGTCCGGCCCTGCGCCTGGTGGTCGCCGGTGCGGGGCGCGTCGCTCTCGCCGAGGACGTGGGCGAGGTAGGCGTCCGCCGCCCGCGCGGCGTCCGCGAGCTGCGCGCCGACCCGGCCGCCGGCCCGGCCGGGTACCGGCAGGTGTCCCACCAGCAGCACGATGCCGCAGGCCAGCAGCGTCTCCCCGATGCGCGCCGCGGCGGCCTGCGGTTCCCCTCCGGCGACCATCAGGGCGAGCACCAGGACGGTCACCACCGCGGTCTGCGCCGCGAAGTGGCGGGTGGCGAGGGGGATGAGGCAGCCCGCGGCCACCACCAGGGCCACCTCTCCGGCCGGACGGGGCAGCAGGGCGGCCGCCCCGGCGAACAGCGCGGCGCCCAGCACGGTGCCGGCCGCCCGGCACAGCACCCGGGACACCAGCGGCCCCAGGTCGGGCTTGACCAGGAACACGGCGGTGGCGGGCAGCCAGTACCAGTGGGTGTGGTGCAGGGCCTGGGCGACGGCGGCGCCCGCGCCGAAGCAGAGGGCGACCCGCAGTCCGTACTCCCGGCCGCCCGGGCCCAGCACGGTGCGCACGGCGGCGCCGGGACCGCGCCGCAGGGTGTGCGGGCGGCCCGAGTCGTCGCCCCGGTCGAAGGTGAGCGCGGCCTGCAGCAGCGCCTCGTCGAGCCGGCGCAGGGCCGCGCTGGCGCGTTCGGGGGCGGGCAGCGGGCCCGGGCGGTCCGCCTCGCCGACGGCGGCGGCCAGCCTGCGCAGCGACTCCACCGCGCGGTGGGGCACCGTCTCACCGGCCCAGGCGAGCGCGGTGGCGGCTTCGGCGAGCGGCAGCACGGCGGCGAACCGGGCGTGCAGCCGCCTCTCGGCGGCGGTGCTCGCGTGGCCGCGCCACCAGGGGCCGGCGAGGGCGTCCTGCGCCTGGTCGAGGGCGGCCGTCAGCGCGGTGCGCCGGGCGGTGGCGTGCGGGGTCCCGGCGGCCTCCAGCAGCGCGGCCACCGCCCGGTAGGCCTGCGCGACGGCGGCGCGTTCGACGGCGGCGGCCCGCCGCTCCCGGGTCACGGCGCGCAGTCCGGCCGGGCGGGCCGCCGCCTGCCTCAGTGCGATCAGCCAGCCCGCGCCGAGCAGGAAGCACACGGCCCGCTGCCAGGCCGGGGCGGGCAGCGGCGCGCCCGCGCCCACCGCGCACATCACGAGGAACTGGGTGCCCGCCGCGGATGCCACCGGCCCGACCGCGCTGACCGCGCCGGCCACCAGCGCGGCCGCCGCGAGGATCAGGGTGAGGGCGACGGCGGCGAAGGCGTCCCCCGTCACCGTGCCGAACGCCAGCCCGGCCGCACCGCACACCGCGGGCGTGCCCAGCCGGTGGACCGCGGCGCGGCGGCCGCCGGGGCGGTCGTTGATGCCGGCGAACATGGCGCCCAGCGCCGCCGACACGCCCGCGGACGGCCACCCGGCGAGCAGCGCCGCCGCCAGCAGCGGGCCGGCCGCGCAGGCCCCGCGGACCACGGCGCCCCACGGCACCGGTTCGCTCCGCGCGCTCAGCGCGTGGGCCAGCCACGGTGGCAGAGGGGTGCGGGTGCGAGCGGTCACGGAGACTCCCGTCGGTGCGGTGGGCGTCTTCGGGCGTCGTCGGCCGAGCGGGACCCGTCCACCGTACCGAGGCTCCGCGAACAGGCGCGAACAGCGGTGTTGCGGACGCGTGACACCTTGATCGGGACGCGGGGGCGCCGGAAATCCGGATGCGGGCGCGGCGCCCTCCCCCGCATGATCGGGCGGGCTCCGCGACGGGGTCCGCCCGACCGAGACCACCGGAGACCGCATGATCGAGCGCGTCGTGACCGCCCGGGGCCTGTTCGCCCCTCCCGCCTACTCGCACGTCTCGGTCGTCGAGGCCGGCGCCCGGCTCGCCCTGCTCGCCGGGACGGTGCCACTGGACGCGGACGGCGCACTCGTCGGGGAGGGCGATCCGCCAGCCCAGGCCCGGCAGGTGATCGCCAACCTGCGGCGGCAGTTGGCGGCGGTGGGCAGCACCCTGGCGGACGTGGTGCGCACCGAGGTCTACGTGGTGGGCGACGAGCCGTCCGTCCTCGCCCGGGTCTGGGAGGTGGTGACCGCCTCGGGGCTGGCCGCCGGCCCGCACTCCTCCACCCTGATCGGCGTGGCCTGCCTGGGCTACCCCGGGCAGCTGGTGGAGATCACCGCGACCGCCGTGGCGCCCGAGGTGGTGCTCCGCGTGCCGAGGAGGCCGACGCGGGTCCGGCCGCCGAGGTGTACCTGCGGTCCTACGACGCCGCGCTGCCGACGGTGCGGCGAGCACACACCGACGACGAGGTACGCGGGTGGTTCGCGCACGTGGTGGTGCCGTCCCTGGAGACGTACGTGGCCGTCGCCGACGGGGAGACCGCCGGGGTGATGGTCCTGGAGGGCGCCGGCCGGGACGCCGAACTGGCCCAGCTGTACCTGGCTCCCGAGTGGCGGGGCAGAGGGCTCGGCGACCGCTTCGTGGCGCTCGCCAAGGAACTGCGGCCCGAGGGCCTGCGGCTGTGGACGTTCCAGGTCAACGAGCGGGCCGCCCGGTTCTACGAGCGGCACGGCTTCGTCGCCGTCGAGCGGACGGACGGCGCGGCGAACGAGGAGCGCGAACCGGACGTCCGCTACGCCTGGCGCCCCTGAGCTTCCCGGGCTTCGCCCTCCGCCCGGGGGCGGAGCCCCGCCTCGCTTGCCGCGGCGGTGAGGACCTCGCGGAGCATCGCCGGGGTGAGCTTCCCGGTGAACACGTTGCGCTGGCTGACGTGGAAGCAGCCGAACACCTGGAGCGGGGCGGCCCCCGGCACCGTCGGCTCCAGCCGCACCCGCGTCCCGTGCGAGAACACCGGGCGCGGCCGCGGCACCGTCCATCCGGCCGCCGCCAGCGCGGGCAGCGTCGCCTGCCAGCCGAACGCGCCGAGCACCACCACCGCGCGCACGGTCGGCCGCAGCAGGGTGAGCTCCTGGACCAGCCAGGTGCGGCAGGTGTCCCGCTCCATCGGGGTCGGCCTGTTCTCCGGCGGGGCGCAGTGCACCGGCGCGGTCACCCGCACCCCGTACAGCTCCAGCCCGTCGCCCCGGTGGGTGGAGACCGGCTGCGAGGCCAGCCCCACCTCGTGCAGCGCGGCGTACAGCACGTCACCGGAGCGGTCCCCGGTGAACATCCGGCCGGTGCGGTTGCCGCCGTGCGCGGCGGGGGCCAGCCCGATCACGGCGAGCCGGGCGTCCGGGGGCCCGAAGCCCGGCACCGGACGCCCCCAGTAGTCGTGGTCCGCGAACGCCGCCCGCTTCACCCGGGCGACCTCCTCCCGCCAGGCGACCAGCCGCGGGCAGGCCCGGCACGCGCTGATCCGCCGGTCCAGCGCGGCGAGCCCGTCGTCCGTGTCGTCCGTGTCGTCCATGTCGTCCCAGCGTAGGCGAGCGGGCGGTCAGGTGATCGTCGCGCCCACCGCCAGGAACAGGCAGATCAGCACGAACAGCAGTGCCAGCAACGGCAGCACGAACCGGATGTAGCGGTTGTAGCCGACCTTCGCCAGCGCGCAGCCGCCCATGATCACCGCACTGGTCGGCACCCACAGGTTCATGATCCCGCTGGACGCCTGCCAGGCGGTGACGGCCACCGCCCTCGGGACACCGGCGAAGTCGGCCAGCGGCGCGATGATCGGCATGGCCAGCGTGGCGTGCCCGGAGGTGGAGGGGATCAGGAACGCCAGCGGCAGGTTCACCACGAACACCAGGATCGCGAAGATCCCCGACGAGGTCCCCTTCACCACCCCTTCCACCCCGTGCAGCACGGTGTCGGTGATCATCGAGTTGTTCATGATCACGGTGACCCCGCGGGCCAGCACCACCACCAGGGCGGGCGCGATGAAGTCGGCGGCGCCGCGCACCACCGTCTCGCTGACCCGCTGCTCCCCCATCCTGGCGATCACACCGACCAGCACCGCGGCCACCAGGAACATCGCGGCCAGCTGCGGGAAGTACCAGCCGAGCTCGAAACCGTAGGGCTCGGCGTCGGCGTCGCCGGTCAGCGCCGCGGACCACGGCACCACCGCGAAGATCATGAAGGCGAAGACCAGCACCATGGTGGTCAGCACGGCGCGTTCCACACCGGTCAGCGGCGGCACCTCGCGCCGTGACTCGGCGGCCAGCTCCCGGTCGCCGGGGCGGAAGCCGGACAGTGAACGCTCCGGGTCGCGCCGCACCCGGCGGGCGTAGAGCAGCACGTGGGCGATGGTCACCGCGGTGAGGGTCAGCCACATCACGAACCGCAGCACGATCCCGTCGCCCAGCGAGATGTCCGCCGCCGAGGACGCCACCCCGGTCGCGAACGGGTTCACCGTCGACGTCAGCACGCCGACGCCCGCGCCGAGGACGGTCACCCCGAGCGCGGTCATCCGGTCGTAGCCCAGCGCCAGCATCAGCGGCACGACCAGGCCGTAGAAGCCGAGCGTCTCCTCCGCGAACCCGGACACCGTGCCCAGCACCGCGAAGACGAGCATGATCGCCACGATCAGCAGCGCACTGCGGTTCCGCAGCCGGTGGGCCAGCCGCTCGATGCCGTGGTTGAGGGCCCCGGTCGCGAACACCATGGTGATGAACGCGCCGATCGCCAGGACGTAGAGGAAGACGCCCGCCGCGCCGTACAGCTCCCCCGTCAGGTCCGGGGCGACCGTGCCGTCCTCGCCGCGGATGCCGTACAGACCGTTGACCGGCGCGAGGAACAGGTCGTTCAGCCGGTCGAGGAAGCTGAGCTCCGCGTCGACGCGGTGATAGGTGCCCTGCACCGGCGCGCCGTCCCGGTCGCGGTCGTAGGCGCCGGAAGGGATGAGGAAGGCCAGCAGCCAGACCGCCAGCGTGACCAGCACCAGCACGGTCAGCGCGCTCGGGAAGACGAAGCCCCGGCGCCCGGGCCGTCGGCCGGTGGCCGGGTCGGGCGATTCGGCACTGCTCATGGCCCGGCTGCTCCCCTCCGGCGTCGCTCGCGTCCCCCCAGCGTCGGTCGGCCGCCCTCGCGTCGCACGCCGGGTGGGCCGATCAGCGGGGGCGCCGGACCACCCCGCCGGCCGGGCCGCGCGCAGTAGAGTCGACGGCATGAGTGAGAGCGTTCGGGTGGACGTCTGGATCTGGTCCGTGCGGCTGGTCAAGACCCGCTCCCTGGCGGCCGCGGCCTGCCGGGGCGGGCACGTCCGGGTGAACGGGGAGCGGGTCAAGCCCGCCCACGCGCTGAAGACCGGCGACGAGGTCCGGATCCGTCAGGAGGGCCGCGAGCGGGTCGCCGTGGTCAAGCAGCTGATCCGCAAGCGGGTCGGCGCGCCCGTCGCCGTCGAGTGCTACGTGGACAACAGCCCGCCGCCCCCGCCGCGTGAGGCGGTGGCCCCGGCCGGGATCCGTGACCGGGGCGCTGGCCGGCCCACCAAGCGGGACCGCCGCGAGATGGACCGGCTGCGCGGACTCGAGGCCTCCCGCCGGGCCGCGGCCGCCGCCGAACCGCGCGGCTGACGGGGCGTCGGGACCGGAGCGCCGCCGGGGCGTCGGGACCGGGCCGCCGCCGGGGTCGTCCGTCGTCCCGCGGTGGCCGGATCGTCCGTCGTCCAGGCGTGGTCGCCGGGGTCTTCCCGTCAGGGAGAGTGATGCAGGATGCGCCGTTCGGGAGACGAGCCGAGGCACGCCCGCAGCGCCCTGCGCCTGCGGCTGTGGCTGAGCCTGTGGGGCGTGGCCGCCTCGGTGTTCGGTATCGCGGTGTTCGCCTTCACCGGTCACCCCCGCTGGGCGCTGCTGTGCGGGGCGGCCCTGCTGGTGGTGCTGTTCGACCTGGTGGTCGTGGTCCGCCACATCCGTCAGGGTCCGCACTTCCAGCCGGGACCGGACGTCCCGCCGTACCACCACCCGGAGTGACGCCGCCCGCGGTGAAACCGTGCGCAGCCGCGCCGCGCGACCGCTCCGCGGGTCAGCTGCCGGAGCCCGCCGGCGGGTCGAAGCGGGCCGCGCGCACGAAGTCGGGCCGCGGGTCCAGGGCCGCGGCCAGCCGGAAGTGCCGCCGGGCCTGGTCGTCGCGGCCCTGCCGCTCGTAGGTCCGCCCCAGCGCGAAGTGCGCGTAGGCGTTGTCCGGCTCCCGCTCCAGCACGACGGTGAACTCCAGCTCGGCCGGTCGGAGCTGTGCGGCGGCGAAGAACGCCCGGGCCCGCAGCAGCCGGGCCGCCGTGTTCTCGGGGTGCGCGGCGATCACCGCGTCGAGCAGCTTCACCGCGCCGCGCGGATCCCGGGCGGCCAGCAGATGCTCGGCGGCCCGGAAGTCGATGACATGCGTCTCCGGGGTGTTCCCGGACGCGCCACTGGTGTCGGGCACGTCTGCCCTCCTTCTCTCGGTGAGCAGCCTTCCCTCGGTGAACGCCTTCAACGCCCCGACGACCTCGGCTGTTCCCTCCGGCCCTGGCATCAGGCCCCGCCGCGCCCTCCGCCACGCCGCCACCCTCGGCGGTGACCGACGCGCCCGGCGGTGACGTCCCCGCGACGGCCGCGGCAGCCGGCCGTGGCCGTGGCCGTCACGCCGGGCGGGCGCGGTGTCGCAGCTCCTGCCACACCTCGGCGACCCGGCGCTCCAGCTCCGGCAGGGGGACGTCGTTGTCGATCACGATGTCCGCGATCTCCAGCCGCTGCTCGCGCGTCGCCTGCGCGGCCATCCGCGAGCGGGCGTCCTCCTCGCTCATGCCGCGCAGCCCGGTCAGCCGCTCCAGCTGGGTCGCGGGGGCGGCGTCCACCACCACGACCAGGTCGTAGAGGGGCGCCAGCCCGTTCTCGGTCAGCAGCGGCACGTCGTGCACCACGACGGCGTCGGCCGGGGCCGCCGCCTCCAGTTCGCGGCTGCGCTCGCCCACCAGCGGGTGGACGATCGCGTTGAGGACGGCCCGCTTCTCCGGGTCGGCGAAGACGATCGCACCGAGCCGGGGACGGTCCAGGCTCCCGTCGGCGGCCAGCACCTCGGGGCCGAAGGCCTCCACCACGGCGGCCAGCCCCGGCGTGCCCGGCTCGACGACCTCCCGGGCGATGCGGTCCGCGTCGATCAGCACCGCCCCGTGCGCCACGAGCAGCCGCGACACCTCGCTCTTGCCGGCGCCGATTCCGCCGGTCAGCCCCACATTCAGCATGGGCGGCAGCCTAGGGCCTGTCCGGCGGATCATGCACGTGGGTCGCGGGGTCTGGCACGCACGTCTGCGGCGTTGTCGTCGGTCGACGACGCTCCGCGTCGCCTCCCTCCTCCGCCTTGCAGCCGCACGCACCAGACCCCGCTCAGTGGCGGCTGACGAGCGAACCGGCAGCAAGAACGGCATGATCCGCCGGACAGGCCCTTGTGCGCGGCCCCTGCCGGGCGAACAGGGGCCCGGCCGGGCGGCGCGGGTCAGCTTTCGCCGCCCTCGCGCTCGGCCAGGAACCGCTCGAACTCCCGCCCGAGCTCCTCCGCAGAGGGCAGGTCGGCCGGGTCGGCGAGCAGGTTGCCGCGGGTCTCCGCGCCCGCCGCCGCGTCGTACTGGTGCTCGAGCCCCTGGACCAGGGCGACCAGTTCCTCGTCGCCCTCGCGGATCTGCCGCTCGATCTCGGTCTGGGTGCGCTGCGCGTCGGTGCGCAGCGAGTGCGCGACGGCGGGCAGGACCAGGCCGGTGGCGGAGGTGATCGCCTCCAGCGCGGTGAGCGCGGCGTCCGGGTAGCGGGAGCGGGCGACGTAGTGCGGGACGTGGGCGGCGACGCCCAGCGTGTCGTGCCCGGCCTGGGTCAGCCGGTACTCGACGAGCGCCTCGGCGCTGCCCGGCACCTGGGCCTCCTCGAACGGGCTGCGCTGTCCGGGTACCAGGTCGGAGCGGTTGCCGTGCGGCGTGAGGCCGACCGGGCGGGTGTGCGGGACGCCCATGGGGATGCCGTGGAAGTTGACGCTGAGCCGCACCTGGAGACGTTCGACGATGTCGCGGACGGCCGCGGCGAACCGCTCCCACTCGACGTCCGGCTCCGGGCCGGACAGCAGCAGGAAGGGCGCTCCGGTGGCGTCCTGGAGGATCCGCAGCTCCAGCTTCGGCTCCTCGAAGCCGGACCAGTGGTCCCGGTCGAAGGTCAGCAGGGGGCGGCGGGCGCGGTAGTCCACGAGCCGGTCGTGGTCGAACTTGGCGACGAGCTGGTGGGGCAGTGAGTCGAGCAGGCGGTCGACGATCAGGTCGCCGGTGTCGCCCGCGTCGATGTATCCGTCGAAGTGGTAGAGCATGACCAGCCCGGCCGACTCCTGCGCGAGCGCCATCTCGGCCACGGCCAGACCACTCGGCTCCCATGCGTACAAACCCTGCGGATCAAGCACTGTGGGTCCTCCCGTCGTTCCTTGATCACAGAACGTGCCCGGAGGCGCGGACATTCCCGCGCCCCCGGAGTGAGGACCGCCGAACGGGCGAACCCGGTCGTCACGAAGCCAGCACGCGCCGGTGGAGCGCGGTGACGGCCTTGCGGGCCGACGAAATGGCTCCGTGCTGCCAGGCGTCGAGGTGGCTGAGGTGGTCGCCGGCGAAGTAGACGTTGCCCTGCGCCTGGTTGAGCGGGGCGAACGCCGGTGCGTCCGGGCCGCCCGGCATCGAGTGCCAGGCGCCCTCGATGTGCGGGATCAGCTTCCACTGGTGGGAGAAGGACGAGGCCAGTTCGGTGCGGTACTTCTCCCCGTGGATCTTCACGCCCTGGGCGAGCGCCCGCTCCAGACGCCCGGCGGGCGTGAGGGCCGAGTAGGCGTCCGCGTTGGCCCCCGTGTTGTAGTAGCCGATGACCAGGCCTCGCTCGCCCAGGTGCCCGTAGGACGGGTACCAGATGTGGCTGAGGTCGAGGTCGGTCTCGGTGATGCCGCCGAAGATCTTGAAGTCCTTCTCCCACCAGCGGCTGCGGTACTCCAGTCCGATCTTCGCCGCCGAGGACGCCTTCACCGCCTGCAGGGCGCTCTGCACGGGGGCGCCGAGGTTGTGCGGGGTCCGGGCGAGGATCCAGGGGGCGAGGGTGGCGATGCAGTAGTCCGCCTTCACCACCTCGGCGCGGCCGGCGCGGGTGTAGGTGACCTCCACCCCCTCGGAGGTGTTGTGGACGCCGGTCACGACGGCGCCGGTGCGGATCCGCTCGTGTCCGACGGCCCGCGCGAAGGCCCTGGGTATCGCGTCCATCCCGCCGACGGGCTGGAACATCAGCATGGCCTGGTCGTAGCCGAACTCGAACGAGAAGTAGCGGCCGACGTTCGAGGCGAGGACGTCGGTGAGGGCGGGCACGTCGCTGAGGACCTCGCCGGGCTGTCCGGTCGCCCCGGGGTCGACGCTCATGCCGCGGTGCTCGGTGCCGGTGTACCGGTAGTCGCCGCCGAGCGCGCCGTGGCCGCGCAGGAACCCGAGCAGCCGCTCCTTGTCGTCGGCGGTCAGCTCCCCGTCCAGCGCCCCGGCGTTGGTCGCCTTGGCCAGCAGTTCGGACACGTAGCCGTAGACGTCGGCCTTGGCGGTGCGGTAGCGGACCGGGCCGGTCATGCCGTTGCGCTCGTTGTAGATCAGGGCGCTGGCGTTGCTGTTGGTGAAGACCTCGATCTCCACGCCGAGTTCCCGGCAGTAGTCGAGGGTGTTCATCCACTGGGCGAGCCGGCCGGGGCCCGCGTTCATGTACTGGCCCTTGCTGAAGCACGCGGTCTGGGTGACGCCGTCGAGGTCGGTGACGCTGTCGCCGCCGCGGATGGTGAGGTTGCGTCCGCCGACCCGGTCACGGGCCTCCAGGACGACGCAGTCGTACCCGGCCTTGCCGAGCTCGTAGGCCGAGGTGAGACCGGCGATGCCGCCACCGACGACCACCACCCTGGCGGGTTTGCCGGAGCGGCCCTGCAGGGTGAAGTCGCCCTTGCTGGGAGGGCGGAAGGGAGCCTCCTTCTCGGCCGCGTAGGCCGCGGTGGGGGCGAGGCCGAGCGCGCCCATGGTCGCGAACATCGCCCCGGCGCCACCGGTGACGCCCACGGCTCTCAGGAAGCTGCGGCGGCTGGTGCCGGTACCCGGCTGAACGTGTGCCATGGCGGGACCCCTCTCGGTAGTGATCTTGAGCAACCGAGAGGGATCCTCACAGCGGCGTGTTACGCGCCCGGGAATTCAGGTGTATCACGCACGTTTCTGGGCGTTACAAGTACATGCCAAGACACACGGAGGGGTCGTGCCGTCGGCGTCGACGCCGCATCCCCCGGGCAACGGGAAAGGCCCCGCCCACTCCCTCTCGGGAGCGGACGGGGCCTTCCTCAGGCTCGCGTCAGATCACGCGGAACGCGTTCAGCTCTGGCCGCCGGCCAGCTTCTCGCGCAGCGCGGCCAGCGCCTCGTCCGAAGCCAGCGCACCGGAGGTGTCGCCGCCCTCGGAGGAGTACGAACCGCCGCCGCCACCACCGGTCGCGGCCGGAGTGGCGTCGCCACCCTCGGCAGCGGCCTGCTCGTCGGCCTCGCGGGACTTGATGACCTGGGCCTGGTGCTGCTCGAAGCGGGTCTGCGCCTCGGCGTACTGGCGCTCCCACTCCTCGCGCTGCTTCTCGTACCCCTCGAGCCAGTCGTTGGTCTCGGGGTCGAAGCCCTCGGGGTAGATGTAGTTGCCCTGGTCGTCGTAGGACGCGGCCATGCCGTACAGGGTCGGGTCGAACTCGACCGCCGACGGGTCGGCGCCGAAGGCCTCGTTGGCCTGCTTCAGCGAGAGGCTGATGCGACGACGCTCGAGGTCGATGTCGATGACCTTGACGAAGATCTCGTCGTTGACCTGGACGACCTGCTCCGGGATCTCCACGTGGCGCTCGGCCAGCTCGGAGATGTGGACCAGACCCTCGATGCCCTCGTCCACGCGGACGAACGCACCGAACGGAACCAGCTTGGTGACCTTACCCGGGACGACCTGACCGATCTGGTGGGTCCGGGCGAACTGCTGCCACGGGTCCTCCTGCGTCGCCTTCAGCGACAGGGAGACACGCTCGCGGTCCATGTCCACGTCGAGAACCTCGACGGTGACCTCCTGGCCGACCTCGACAACCTCGGAGGGGTGGTCGATGTGCTTCCAGGACAGCTCGGAGACGTGGACCAGACCGTCGACGCCACCCAGGTCCACGAAGGCACCGAAGTTGACGATCGAGGAGACCACGCCGGAGCGGACCTGACCCTTCTGCAGGGTCGTGAGGAAGGTCTGGCGGACCTCGGACTGGGTCTGCTCGAGCCAGGCACGGCGGGACAGGACCACGTTGTTGCGGTTCTTGTCCAGCTCGATGATCTTGGCCTCGAGCTCCTTGCCCACGTAGGGCTGGAGGTCGCGGACACGGCGCATCTCGACCAGGGAGGCCGGGAGGAAGCCACGGAGACCGATGTCGAGGATGAGACCACCCTTGACGACCTCGATGACGGTACCGGTGACGATCCCGTCCTCTTCCTTGATCTTCTCGATGGTGCCCCAGGCGCGCTCGTACTGGGCGCGCTTCTTCGAGAGGATCAGGCGGCCTTCCTTGTCCTCCTTCTGAAGGACCAGGGCCTCGATCTCGTCGCCGACCTTGACGACCTCGTTCGGGTCGACGTCGTGCTTGATCGAGAGCTCGCGGCTCGGGATGACACCTTCGGTCTTGTAACCGATGTCGAGCAGGACCTCGTCCCGGTCGACCTTCACGATGACGCCGTCGACGATGTCGCCGTCGTTGAAGTACTTGATCGTTTCGTCGATCGCGGCGAGGAAGGCTTCCTCGTTACCGATGTCGTTGACCGCTACCTGCGGCGTGGTGGCGGTGGTCTCGGTGCTGCTCGTCATGTGGGAAAGGGCTCCGGTACGGACATTGAAGTCGTAGGTACTGCTTACGCCGGGAGCCCGTTTCGCTCTGCAGAAGCCGGACAGCCAAGTAAGCGCCACTTTTTCAAGCAGCGCCTCGAGAACCGAGGGGACATACAACAGATGCGAGCGCGACCTGCTACGTCTGAGGTGCGCAGGCCCGCAGCGCAACTTGTAGCATACGGGGGCAGCCGGGCAGGGTCAATGCGCGAAGCGCGCACCACGGGCGAAATGCCACAATCCCGGCAGAAATTCCGTCGTGCGAGGTCGCCGCCGCGAGCGCGCGACACCCACCGGCAGGCGTCTGTGAAGGACTCCTGGAGCCGGCGCGGACATCGCGCGGACGGTTCGAACATTAGCGGTGAGGAGCCGGTCATCCAAGAGTCCAGCGGTTTTCAGGCGACCGGGGCGACCGGGGTTCCGGGCGGTACGGCGGGGACGGCGGCCGCCGCGGCGGGCCAGGGCGCGCAGGACGCCGAGGACGCGGAGGCCACGCGGCGCGACACCTCACCCGCCGAGAGCGCCCGGGCCAGCCGCGGCTGGTGGGACCGCAACGCCGACGAGTACCAGAGCGAGCACGGCGCCTTCCTCGGCGACGACCGCTTCGTCTGGGGCCCGGAGGGGCTCGACGAGGAGGACGCCCGCCTGCTCGGCCCCGCGCAGGCGCTGGCCGGACGCGACGTCCTGGAGATCGGCGCCGGCGCCGCCCAGTGCTCGCGCTGGCTGGCCGCGCAGGGCGCCCGGCCAGTCGCCCTGGACCTCTCGCACCGCCAGCTCCAGCACGCCCTGCGGATCGGTGCCGCGTTCCCGCTGGTCGAGGCGGACGCCTCGGCCCTGCCCTTCGCCGACGGCTCCTTCGACCTGGCCTGCTCGGCCTACGGCGCGATCCCCTTCGTCGCCGACCCCGGCCTGGTGCTGCGCGAGGTGCGGCGGGTGCTGCGGCCCGGCGGGCGGTTCGTCTTCTCGGTCACCCACCCGATCCGCTGGGCCTTCCCGGACGAGCCCGGGCCGGAGGGGCTGAGTGTGGCCTCCTCCTACTTCGACCGCACTCCTTATGTGGAGCAGGACGAGCAGGGGCGGGCCGTCTACGTGGAGCACCACCGCACGCTCGGCGACCGGGTGCGCGACGTGGTGGGCGCCGGGTTCCGGCTGACCGACCTGGTCGAGCCCGAGTGGCCGGTGTGGAACGACGCCGACTGGGGCGGCTGGTCACCGCTGCGCGGGGCCCTCATCCCCGGCACCGCCGTGTTCGTCTGCGACCGGGACTGACCTGACGGACGGGGGCCCGGCCGGGGTCCCGGCGGCCGGGCTTCCGTCCGCGGCCCACCCCTGCTCCTGAGGGCCGGGGGCCGGCGGCCCCTGGGAGACTGGGCGGGTGATGCGAGACGCCGCCCGTGACCTACCCGTCCGATCCGCTCTGCCGCTGCTCGCGGGGGCACTGGAGGGCCACGGCGCGGCCGTCCTCTGCGCGCCGCCGGGAACCGGCAAGACCACGCTCGTCCCCCTCGCCCTCGCCGGGCTGACCGACGAGGGCGGCCCGGCCGGCGGGGCGGGCGGCAAGGTGGTGGTGGCCGAGCCGCGCCGGATCGCCGCCCGGGCCGCCGCCCGCCGGATGGCCTGGCTGCTGGGCGAGGACGTCGGCGGGACGGTCGGCTACACGGTCCGCGGCGACCGCTCCGTCTCCTCCCGCACCCGCGTCGAGGTGGTCACCACCGGCGTCCTGCTGCAGCGGCTGCAGCGCGACCAGGAGCTCGCCGGGGTGGACACCGTCGTGCTGGACGAATGCCACGAGCGCCATCTGGACGCCGATACCGCGGCGGCCTTCCTGCTGGACGTCCGGGAGAACCTCCGCCCCGAGCTGCGGCTGGTCGCCGCCTCGGCCACCACCGACGCCGAGGGCTGGGCGCGGCTCCTCGACGACGCCCCCGTGGTGGAGGCGCACGGCACCGCCCACCCGGTCGACACGGTGTGGGCGCCGCCGCCGGGGACGGTGCGGCCGCCGCACGGCACCCGCGTCGACCCCGCCCTGCTGTCCCACGTCGCCCGGGTGGTCCGCCGCGCGCTGACCGAGCGGGACGGCGACGTCCTCTGCTTCCTCCCCGGCGTCGGTGAGATCGCCCGCGTCGCCGGCGTCCTGGCCGGCCTGCCCGCGGACGGCGTGGACGTGCTCCAGGTGCACGGCCGGGCGCCCGCCGCGGTGCAGGACGCCGTGCTCTCCCCCGCCGGGCGCCGCCGGGTGGTGCTCGCCACGTCGGTGGCCGAGTCCTCGCTCACCGTCCCGGGCGTCCGCGTCGTGGTCGACTCGGGTCTGGCCCGTGAGCCCCGCGTCGACCATGCCCGGGGCCTGGGATCGCTGGCCACCGTGCGCGCCTCCCGGGCGGCCGGGCGGCAACGGGCGGGCCGCGCGGGGCGTGAGGCGCCGGGCACGGTGTACCGCTGCTGGAGCGAGGCGGAGGACGTCCGGCTGCCCTCCTTCCCCGCGCCGGAGATCCAGGTCGCCGACCTCACGGCGTTCGCCCTGCAGGCCGCCTGCTGGGGTGCCCCCGACGCCTCCGGGCTGGCCCTGCTCGACCCTCCCCCGGCCGGGGCGATGGCCGCCGCGCGGTCGGTGCTGACCGCGGTCGGTGCGATCGGCGACGACGGCCGTGCCACCGGGCGGGGCGTTCGTCTGGCCCGGCTCGGCCTGCACCCCCGGCTGGGCCGGGCCCTGCTGGACGCCGCGCCCCTGGTCGGCGCCCGGGCGGCGGCCGAGGTGGTGGCGCTGCTGAGCGAGGAGGTGCCGCGCTCCTACGGCGACGACCTGGCCGCGGCCCTGCGCTCGGCCCGCCGCGGTGGCGACGCGTACGGGGGGCGC
>NZ_JBRIOU010000003.1:443463-446107 GCF_053474865.1 Streptomyces sp. CO7 | reverse complement strand
GTGGTGGCTGCGCTGGCGTTCCCGGAGCGGGTGGGCCGGGTGGAGGGCGGGTCCTGCCTGATGGCCGGCGGCACGCGGGCCCGGCTCCCGGAGGGCTCGCCGCTCGGGGACGGGTCCTGGCTGGCCGTGGCGGTGGCCGACCGCCCGGTGGGCAAGGGCCACGCCCGCATCCGGCTGGCCGCGGTGGTCGACGAGGACACCGCCCGCCGCGCGGCGGCGCCGCTGCACGCGCAGGGCGAGGAGGTCCGCTGGGCGGACGGTGACGTGGTGGCCCGCCGGGTGGAGCGGCTCGGCGCCGTCGAGCTGGTGGTCCGGCCGCTGCGGGACGCCGCCCCGGAGCGGATCCGCGCGGCGCTGCTGGAGGGGCTGCGTGCGGAGGGGCTCGGCCTGCTGCGCTGGTCGCCGGACGCCCGGGTGCTGCGGCAGCGGCTGGCGTTCCTGCGCGGTCGCCTGGGCGACCCTTGGCCCGAGGTGTCGGACGAGGCTCTGCTGGAGCGGGCCGACGAGTGGCTGGAGCCGGAGCTGGGGCGGGCCCGGCGCCGCGCCGACCTGTCCCGGATCGAGGCGGGGCAGGGGCTCTCCCGGCTGCTGCCCTGGGCGTCGGGCGAGGCGGCGCGGCTGGACGAGCTGGCGCCGGAGCGGCTGGAGGTGCCGTCGGGCTCCCGCGTCCGCGTCGACTACGGCGACCCGCGGCAGCCGGTGCTGGCGGTGAAGCTGCAGGAGATGTTCGGCCTCGCCGAGTCCCCGACGGTGGCGGGGGCGCCGGTCCTGGTGCACCTGCTGTCGCCGGCCGGGCGTCCCGCGGCGGTCACGGCGGACCTGGCGTCGTTCTGGCGGGACGGGTACCGAGGTGTGCGGGCGGAACTGCGCGGGCGCTACCCGAAGCACCCGTGGCCCGAGGACCCTTCCTCGGCGACCCCCACCCGGCACACCAACGCCCGCCTCCGCCGCTGAATCCCCGGGCACAGGCCCCCAGGAACGGAACACGCCGGGGTCGCCCGGTGGGGCGGCCCCGGCGTCGGCGCCTGAGGGGAGGGACGGTCAGGCCGTGCCGGCGTCCTCGCCCGCGGAGCTGTCCCCGGCCGCCTCGACCGTGAGCTCCACCGTCTCCTTGCCGCCGCCGGGCGTCTCGACGAGCAGCAGGTAGGTGCCGGCCGCGTCGCCCGCGAACAGCGTCGGCAGTTTCAGCACGCCGTCGGCGTCGGTGGTGAGCTGAAGCGTGCGCACCGCCTCGCCGTCCGCGTCCTCGAAGTGGGGGCCCTTGTCGTTCTCGGTGAGGTCGTCCGCCGCCTTCACCAGAGTGACGGTGGCTCCGACCTTCGCGGCGGGGGCGCCGCCGCGGGTGGCGGAGAAGGTGAGCGCCGCCTCGTCCCACTTCCCGCCCACCGCGCAGACCAGCGGCGCGCCCTCGGCCAGGGCGATCCTGTCCGCCGTGCGGACGGTGACCGCCGCGTCCCACTCGACGGCCGTGAGGTCGCGGCCGACGACGGTGGCGCGGACCGTGAACGCTCCGGTGCGCTCCCCGGCCACCAGCGCGGGCGTGGTCGCGACGCCGCGGCTGTCGGTCTGCACGGTGGCGACGTCCTCGCCGCCCGTGAACACCGTGTCGGTGTCGCCGACGATGGTGAACCTGATCCGCACCTTGCCGACGCCGACGCCCGCGGAGGTCTCCGCCCGGGCCGCGACGTCCTCGCCGAAGGTGGTTCCCGCCATCGTGCTCAGGGAGTCGCCGGTGGCGTGCTCCAGGTGGTGCACGCGGTCGTTGGGCGTCGCCGGCTCGCCCGGGGCGGGCGGCGTGGTCGGCGGAGGGGTGGGCGGTGTGGTCGAGCCGCCGCCGGGCGTACCGCTTCCGTTGCCGCCGCCGTTGCCGCCACCGGCGTCCGAGCCGCCGCCCGGGATCGAGGAGGGCGGGGCGGACGGCGAGTTGGGCACGACGAGGAGCGGGTCGTCGTTGCGGTGGACCGGCACGCTGCCCGTGCCGTCCGGGATCTCCTGGACGCCGTCGCGGAAGGTCTCCATCCACCGCAGCACGGTGTTCAGGTACTCACGCGAGTTGTTGTAGCTGAGGATCGCCCGCTCGAGGTCCGCCTTGTCGGAGAGGTCCCAGTCGTAGCGGCACAGGTAGTACCCGGCCGCCAGCGCCGCGTCGTAGACGTTGTTGGGATCCTTCTTCCCGTCCTCGTTGCCGTCCTTGCCGGCCCAGGCCCAGGTCGAGGGGATGAACTGCATGGGACCGACGGCACGGTCGTACTTCGTGTCGTTGTCGAAGGCGCCGTTGTCGGTGTCGCTGATGTGTGCGAAGCCCTTGCCGTTCAGCGGCGGGCCGAGGATCGGCTTGTCCAGGGGGGTGGTGCCCGAACTGTCGACCTTGCCGCCGCGGGCCTGGCCGGACTCCACCTGACCGATGGCGGCGAGGAGTTGCCAGGGCAGGTTGCAGCCGGACCTGGTCTGGCGCAGGGTCGCCTCGGCCTTCTTGTAGGCGTCGAGGACGGTCGCCGGAATGGCGGACTCGGCCTTGCCTCCGGCCGGGGACTTCAGCTGCGGGAGATCCGTGTAGTACGAGTCGTCGCCCGGGAGCTCGGCGGGGTCCGGTATCGGCTGGGGGGCGCCGGTGTCCGGGCCGGGGCCCCCGGCCCCCCCCCCC
>NZ_JBRIOU010000003.1:442160-443363 GCF_053474865.1 Streptomyces sp. CO7 | reverse complement strand
ATGGCGGACTCGGCCTTGCCTCCGGCCGGGGACTTCAGCTGCGGGAGATCCGTGTAGTACGAGTCGTCGCCCGGGAGCTCGGCGGGGTCCGGTATCGGCTGGGAGTCGCCGGTCTCGGATCTGGGCCTCTCGGCCACCCCCGGCGCCTGCGAAGCCGTCAGCGCCGCGACCGCGACCGCGGCCACCGCCGTGGTCGCCGCTCCCCTGCGCAGATGCCTGCCGATATGCGCCGCCATCGAGCGTTCCCCTCCCTGGACGACCGACTTCTTGGCCTCCCGGCCCGCCGTGCGGACAGGGATTCGATACCACAATCAGGTGACCCTACGACAACTTGAGTCGCCCGCCTACCCGTTGGTGTCCGATTTCAGATGATTGGAAAGGACATCTGCAGGGCGGCGCGTACGGAATTCGGACGTCGGCAGCTCCGGGAACCGCTGGGCGACCACCGACGTCCCTTCTCACCGCGGGCGCGGTCCCCTCCGCGCCGCCGCACCGTCGCGCCGCGGAGCCGTCGCGCGCGCACCGTCGTGCCGCGCCGCCTCCGCCGTGCCCTCCGGGACCGGGAGCCGTTCTTGCCGTTCACCCTCAGCCACGCCGTGGCCGTCCTGCCCGCGATGCGCGCCGACGGCACCGGGCGGGCCGCGCTGCTGGTGCCCTCCGTCATGGTGGCCGGGTCGTTCGCCCCCGACATGACGTACTACGCGGCGAGCGCGCTGCCCGACGCCATGGTCTTCGGCGACGTCACCCACTCGTTCGCGGGGGTCCTCACGGTCGACGTCGCCATCGCCTGGCTGTTGGTGGGGGCGTGGCTGCTGCTGCGGGAACCGCTGGTGGCGCTGCTGCCGCGACGGGTGCGCGGGCGGGCCGCGGTGCTGACGCGCTGCGGGACTCCACGGGCCAGGCCCCGGCCGCGCCTGGCGGCCGCCTGGTACCTGTCGGCGGTGCTGGGGGCTCTCACCCACGTGGTGTGGGACGCGTTCACGCACCTGGACCAGTGGGGGATGCGGGTCTTCCCCGTGCTGGGCGAGGAGATCGCGGGCTCGCCGCTGTACTGGTACATGCAGTACGGGGGGTCGGCGGTGGCCGCGGTGGTCATCGTGTGGTTCCTGGTCCGCGCGCTGCGGCGCTCCGTGCCCGTCGGCGGCGACGGCGACGGCTCGGACGAGGGCTTCGCCGGCGGTCCGGTCGACGGCGGGGCGGGGG
>NZ_JBRIOU010000003.1:425677-442060 GCF_053474865.1 Streptomyces sp. CO7 | reverse complement strand
GGGCTGCCGGAGCTGTCCCGGCGGGACCGGTGGGCGGCCGGGGCGCTGCTCGCGCTGTGCGCGGGGTTCGCGGCGACGACGCGGGTGATGCGCTGGTGGGCCTACTGGGGGCACATCGCCCGGCCCTGGGAGATCATCCCGACGCTCTGCTTCGGTGCGGGCGCCGGACTCGCCGTCGGGCTGGTGCTGTACGGGACGGCCGTCAGGGTGTGGCGGCGCCCGCCCCGGGACCCGCGTGCGGCGGCCGGGGGGACGGAGGCGCGGGAAGCGACGGGAAGCCGCGCAGCGGCACCACGGTGACCGCGATCCGGCGGGAGGCCCCCGGGCGGACCATGCGGATCACCAGCCCCCAGGTCCGGCGGGCCACCGCCTGGGCGGGGCCGACGGCCAGGGAGAGGACGACCACCGGCTGACGGCCGGCCACCGCCTCCCAGAGGTCACGGGCCTGCCTGCGCGCCCCCGTCGTCCACCCGAGGTGACGGCGGACGGTGCTCGCGGCGGGGGCCACGGGGCGCACCGGCGGGCGCAGCGCGGATATGACCGCTTCCGCTCCCGCCGTGGACCGGCCGAGCATGCGTATACCCATGCCCCGCATCCTTGTCCGGCCCCCGCACCACGTCGCCCCCACGGGGTCCGCCCGAGTGACACGCCGCCCGCCGCCGGGCCGTTCCCGGCCGGGTCCGTGCGGCGCACGGCCGCACATTCCGGCGCCGCACGGTGCGCCGCCCGGCGCAGCTCCGCACAGCCACGGGGCGCTCGGCGTGGGGTCGCACGACCGCGGGGCGCGGGGTCGCACGTCGCGCGGCCCCACGACGCTGGGCGCTGCGAGGCCGCACACCGCGGGGCCGCACGGCGGGACCGGCGGGCCACCTCGTGCGGTGCCGGCGCACACCCGGTGACGCCTCGGAACCGCACGTGGGCGGCCCCGCACGACTCGGTCGCACGCACGACGCCCGATCGCACCGACAAGGCCGCACTACGCAGGGCGGCCGCACCACGCAGGACCGCCCGACGCCGGGTCGCAGCGCCCGACGCCGTCCCACCGCCCGACGCCGGGTCGCAGCGCCCCGACGGCGGTCCGCCCGCACACGGTGGACGCCCCCGACGGTGACCGTCCCGGGGCCCGCGGCCCCGCGGTCGGTCAGTGCGCCGCGGACTCCCAGTCGGGGCCGACGCCGACCGACACGTCCAGCGGCGCCCGCAGCGTGACCGCCCCGGCCATCTCGCGGCGGACCAGCTCCTCCACCGCCTCCCGCTCGCCGGGGGCGATCTCCAGCACGATTTCGTCGTGCACCTGGAGCAGGAGCCGCGAGGTCAGGTCGGCCTCCCGCAGCGCCGCGTCCACCTTCAGCATGGCGATCTTCACGATGTCCGCCGCCGTGCCCTGGATCGGCGCGTTGAGCGCCATCCGCTCCGCCGCCTCCCGGCGCTGCCGGTTGTCGCTGTTGAGGTCGGGCAGGTAGCGGCGGCGGCCGAGGATCGTCTCGGTGTAGCCCGTCGCCCGGGCCTCCTCGACCACCCGGTGGAGGTAGTCCCGCACACCGCCGAACCGCTCGAAGTACGTGTCCATCAGGGCCCGCGCCTCGCCGGCCTCGATGTTCAGCTGCTGCGACAGGCCGAACGCGGACAGCCCGTAGGCCAGGCCGTAGGACATCGCCTTGATCTTCCGCCGCATCTCGGGGTCGACCTGCGAGCGGTCCACCGCGAACACCTGGGAGGCGACCGTGTTGTGCAGGTCCTCGCCGGAGGCGAACGCCTCGAGCAGGCCCTCGTCCTCCGACAGGTGCGCCATCACCCGCAGTTCGATCTGGCTGTAGTCCGCCGTCATCAGCGACTCGTAGCCCGCGCCGACCACGAACCCGCGGCGGATGGCCCGCCCCTCGTCCGTACGGACCGGGATGTTCTGCAGGTTGGGGTCGGTCGAGGAGAGCCGGCCGGTGGCCGCCACCGTCTGGTTGAAGGTGGTGTGGATGCGGCCGTCCGCGGAGATCGTCTTGATCAGGCCCTCGACCGTGGTGCGCAGCTTCGCCTGCTCGCGGTGGCGCAGCATGATCACCGGCAGCTCGTTCTCGGTCTGTGCCGCCAGCCAGGCCAGCGCGTCCGCGTCCGTGGTGTAGCCGGTCTTGGTCTTCTTGGTCTTCGGCAGGCCCAGCTCGCCGAAGAGGACCTCCTGCAGCTGCTTCGGGGAGCCGAGGTTGAACTCGTGGCCGGCGGCCTCGTGGGCCTCCCGCACGGCCTGCTGGACCGCGCCCGCGAACATCTGCTCCATGTCCCGCAGGTGCTCGCGGTCGGCGGCGATCCCGTGCCGCTCCATGCGCGCCAGCAGCGCCGAGGTCGGCAGCTCCATGTCGCGCAGCAGTCCGGCGGCGCCCACGTCCTCCAGCTTGCCCTCGAAGGCGACCGCGAGGTCCAGCACGGCAAGCGCCTGCACCATCAGCGCCTCGGCCTCGGCGTCGTCGTCCGCGCCGAAGGCGAGCTGCCCGCCGGCCGCCGCGGCCGGGGCGAGCTCCCGGCCCAGGTACTCCAGCGACAGCGCGTCCAGGTCGAAGGAGCGGCGGCCCGGCTTCACCAGGTAGGCCGCGAGCGCGGTGTCCATGCTCACGCCCGCGACCGTCCAGCCGTGCTCGCCGAACAGCCGCATCGCGTGCTTGACGTTGTGGAAGACCTTGGGCCGCGCCTCGTCCGCGAGCCAGGCCGCCCAGGCCTTCTCGTCGGCCTCGTCCAGCTGCGACGGGTCGAACCAGGCCGCCTCGCCGCCCGAGGCGGCCAGCGCCACCTCGGCCACCGAACCCGCGCCCAGCGCCCACGCGCCGACCGCCGCCACGCCCAGCGGACCGTCCTGCCCGTGCTCCGCCAGCCACGGCGCCAGCTCGCCGGTGGACAGCACGGAGCCGTCCAGCTCGACGCCGCTCTGCGCGGCGGGCGAGGGGCCCTCCTCCTCGGCGCCGGGGTCGACCGCGAACAGCCGCTCCCGCAGCGAGGGGTTCCTGATCTCCAGGGTGTCGAGGATCATCGCGACCGCCTTGCGGTCGTAGGCGGCACGCTCCAGCGCCAGGACGCCCGCGGGCAGCTCGACGTCCCGGACCATCTCGGTCAGCCGGCGGTTCAGCTTCACCGACTCCAGGTGGTCGCGGAAGTTCTGCCCGGCCTTGCCCTTGACCTCCTCGGCCCGCTCGACCAGCTCCGCGAACGAGCCGAACTGGTTGATCCACTTCGCGGCCGTCTTCTCGCCCACGCCCGGGATGCCCGGCAGGTTGTCCGACGGGTCGCCGCGCAGGGCGGCGAAGTCCGGGTACTGGGCGGGTGTCAGACCGTACTTCTCGAACACCTTCTCCGGCGTGAACCGGGTCAGCTCCGAGACGCCCTTCGTCGGGTACAGCACCGTGGTGTGCTCGGAGACCAGCTGGAACGAGTCGCGGTCGCCCGTGACGATCAGGACCTCGAAGCCCTCCGCCTCGGCCTGCGTCGCCAGCGTCGCGATGATGTCGTCGGCCTCGAAGCCGTCCACCGCGAACCGCCGCACGGCCATCGCGTCCAGCAGCTCGCCGATCAGCTCCACCTGGCCCCGGAACTCGTCCGGCGTCTTCGCCCGGTTCGCCTTGTACTCGGTGAACTCCTCGGCCCGCCACGTCTTGCGGGACACGTCGAACGCCACGGCGAAGTGCGTCGGCGCCTCGTCACGCAGCGTGTTCGCCAGCATCGACGCGAAGCCGTAGATCGCGTTGGTCGGCTGCCCCTGCGCCGTCGTGAAGTTCTCCGCGGGCAGCGCGAAGAACGCGCGGTACGCGAGGGAGTGCCCGTCCATGAGCATCAGCCGCGGACGCTCACCGGCGGGGTTCGTGTCGGTCTTCTTCGATGCTGTATCCACCACACCCCGATCCTGCCACGCCCCGCCGACAGCCGCGCCCACCTGCGGCAGACCGCAGCGCCTCCCTCCACCGCCGCTCGAGCGCGCGTCACTCCTGACGGTGACGCCCCGGGCGACTTCGCGGGCGTTGTCCACAGGTCTCGCGGAGGCTTGTCCACAGCCCTCCCGCGCCGCGGCGGCCCCGTGCAAGGATCTTGGAGACAGCCGGACCGCAGCCGGAGAGACACCCGCACCACCGGTGCAGAAGAGGTGAGCGCCATGGCGAGCAAGCCCCCCGCCGCCGATCCCGCGCAGGACGCCCCCCGCGTCACCGAGCCGAAGCACGCCGCGGCCGGCCTGCCCGCCCTCGGCCACACCCTGCGCATCGCCCAGCAGCAGATGGGCGTCCGCCGCACCGCCCTGACCCTGCTGCGGGTGAACCAGAAGGACGGCTTCGACTGCCCGGGCTGCGCCTGGCCGGAGGGCGACAAGCGGCACGCCGCCGAGTTCTGCGAGAACGGCGCCAAGGCCGTCGCCGAGGAGGCCACCCTCCGCCGCGTCACCCCCGAGTTCTTCGCCGCCCACTCCGTCGCCGACCTCGCCGGCCGCAGCGGCTACTGGCTGGGCCAGCAGGGCCGCCTCACCCACCCCGTGTATCTCGCCGAGGGCGCCACCCACTACGAGCCCATCGGCTGGGACGAGGCCTTCGACGTGATCGCCGAGGAGATCCACGCCCTGGACTCCCCCGACCAGGCCGTCTTCTACACCTCGGGGCGCACGAGCAACGAAGCGGCCTTCCTCTACCAGCTGTTCGCCCGCGAGCTCGGCACCAACAACCTGCCGGACTGCTCCAACATGTGCCACGAGTCCTCGGGCTCCGCCCTGACGGAGACCATCGGCATCGGCAAGGGCAGCGTCAGCCTCGAGGACCTCCACCAGGCGGACCTGATCATCGTCGCCGGGCAGAATCCCGGCACCAACCACCCGCGGATGCTCACCGCCCTGGAGAAGGCCAAGGCCGCCGGCGCAAGGATCATCAGCGTCAACCCGCTGCCCGAGGCAGGGCTCGAGCGGTTCAAGAACCCGCAGACGCCCAAGGGCCTCACCACCGGCACCGCGCTCACCGACCTGTTCCTCCAGATCCGCATCGGCGGCGACCAGGCCCTCTTCCGCCTCCTCAACAAGCTCGTCCTGGAGACCGAGGGCGCCGTCGACGAGGACTTCGTCCGCGAACACACCCACGGCTACGAGGAGTTCGCCGAGGCTGCCCGCTTGGCCGACTGGGAGGAGACCCTCGCCGCCACCGGGCTGACCCGCGAGGAGATCCAGCGGGCCCTGGACATGGTCCTCGCCTCCGAGCGCACCGTCGTCTGCTGGGCCATGGGCCTGACCCAGCACAAGCACTCGGTGCCCACCATCCGCGAGGTCGTCAACTTCCTCCTGCTGCGTGGCGCCATCGGCCGGCCAGGCGCAGGCGTCTGCCCCGTGCGCGGGCACTCCAACGTCCAGGGCGACCGCACCATGGGCATCTTCGAGCGCCCCGCCCCCGCCTTCCTCGACGCCCTGGAGCGCGAGTTCGGCTTCGCCCCGCCCCGCCACCACGGCCTCGACGTCGTCAACGCCATCCGCGCGATGCGCGACGGAGCCGCCAAGGTCTTCTTCGCCATGGGCGGCAACTTCGTCGCCGCCACCCCCGACACCGACGTCACCGAGGCCGCGATGCGGCGGGCCCGCCTCACCGTCCACGTCTCCACCAAACTGAACCGCTCGCACGCCGTCACCGGCGCCCGCGCCCTGATCCTGCCCACCCTCGGCCGCACCGAGCGCGACCTGCAGGCGAGCGGCGAGCAGTTCGTCACCGTCGAGGACTCCATGGGCATGGTGCACGCCTCCCGCGGCCGCCTCGCGCCGGCGAGCCCTCACCTGCTCTCCGAGCCCGCCATCGTCTGCCGCCTCGCCCGCCGCGTCCTCGGCGCCGAAAGCACCACCCCCTGGGAGGAGTTCGAGAAGGACTACGCCGCCGTCCGCGACCGCGTCGCGCGCGTGGTGCCCGGCTTCGAGGACTTCAACGCCCGCGTCGCGCGCCCCGGCGGCTTCACCCTCCCGCACGCCCCGCGTGACGAGCGCCGCTTCCCCACCGCCACCGGCAAGGCCAACTTCACCGCCGCGCCCGTCCAGTTCCCCCGGATCCCGCCGGGGCGGCTGCTGCTGCAGACCCTTCGGTCCCACGACCAGTACAACACCACGATCTACGGCCTCGACGACCGCTACCGCGGCATCCACGGCGGCCGCCGGGTCCTCCTGGTGCACCCCGAGGACGCCGCCGAGCTCGGTGTCGCCGACGGCTCCTGCGTCGACCTGGTCTCCGAGTGGAGCGACGGCGTGGAGCGCCGGGCTCCCGGGTTCCGGCTCGTCCACTACCCCACGGCGCGGCGCTGCGCCGCCGCCTACTATCCGGAGACAAATGTCCTCGTACCGCTGGATTCCACCGCGGATGTCAGCAATACCCCGGCCAGCAAGTCCGTGGTGATCCGTCTGGAACAATCCCGAACCGACTGAGCGTTTGCTCAGGCGCAGCCGTTCCGGTGTCACCACCCGAGGCACCGGTCCTCGGCGGCACCACCGCACCAGGTCTCCCCGAACGAATTGGAGCCGGCCCCATGGGCGAGCAGAACACCGTGAAGTTTCCGCAGGAAGTCCTCGACGAGTACGCCAGCCTCGGCGTCGACCTGCCCGCCCTCTTCTCCGCCGGGGCCCTCGGCAACCGCATGGGCATCGACATCCTGGAGGCCTCCGCAGAGCGCGTCGTGGGCACCATGCCGGTCGAGGGCAACACGCAGCCCTACGGCCTGCTGCACGGCGGCGCCTCCGCGGTCCTCGCGGAGACCCTCGGCTCGGTCGGCTCGATGCTGCACGGCGGCCCGGCCAAGATCGCGGTCGGCGTGGACCTCAACTGCACGCACCACCGCGGCCTCCAGTCCGGTTACGTCACCGGCGTCGCCACCCCCGTGCACCGCGGCCGCTCCACGGCCACCTACGAGATCGTGATCAGCGACGAGCAGGACCGCCGGGTATGCAGCGCCCGCCTGACCTGTCTCCTGCGCGACGCCTGATCCCGCAGCCCTTCCCCCGCACGACGCGAAGGCGCCCGGCCGTATACGGCCGGGCGCCTTCGCGGTTTCCGAAAGTAACGCAGTGTAACTTTCGCAAAAAGAATGCGTGGCTCATTCATCTATCTCGGGCCGTTGAGGCGACAACGATGTCAGGTAATGAGTCAAAACGAAAAGACACCTGAACACCGAACGGCTCCGGTCTGCGATTTCTCAACATGTGGACCGGCTGAATCCGCCGGAATTAACCTCTTCCACCCACTCCTTACCGCTCTGCATTACCTCGTGTCATAACAAGAGCGTCACAGCATTGGTCAGGCACTCCTCCCTATAACCACCTCCCGCCTAGAGTCACGGCCAGTCACCGCGCCGTGGGAACAGCAAATCCGCCCAGCGCCTCGACTCGGCCGCGCTCCGGACCGGAACGGCCGTGCCAGGGAAAGGACACAACGTGCGTCAACGTCTCCTCGCACTGACCGCCGCGCTGGCGGCGGGAGCACTCACCCTCACCGCCTGCGGATCGCGCGACGAAGGCGGCAAGGGCGGCGACTCCGGCGGCGACGTCAAGGTCGTCATCGGCCTCGACGCCCCGCTCAGCGGCGACCTCTCCGCGCTGGGCCTCGGCATGAAGAACTCCGCCGACCTCGCCGCGAAGATCGCCAACAAGAAGAAGTTCGTCGAAGGCGTCACCTTCGAGGTCCAGCCCCTCGACGACCAGGCCCAGCCCGGCGTCGGCGCGCAGAACGCGCAGAAGTTCATCAGCGACAAGACCGTCGTCGGCGTCGTCGGCCCGCTGAACTCCAGCGTCTCGCAGCAGATGCAGAAGCCGTTCAACGACGCCGGCCTGACCCAGGTCTCCCCGGCCAACACCGGCACCGAGCTCACCCAGGGCGACGGCTGGAAGACCGGCAACTCGGTCCGCCCGTTCAAGACCTTCTTCCGCACCGCCACCACCGACGAGGTCCAGGGCGCGTTCGCCGCCGAGTACCTCTACAACGAGGCGGGCATCAAGAAGGCGTACCTGATCGACGACCAGAAGACCTACGGCGCCGGTCTCGCCGCCTCCTTCAAGGCGAACTACACCAAGCTCGGCGGCAAGATCGTCGGCTCGGACCACATCAACCCCGACGACCGCGACTTCAACGCCGTCGTCACCAAGATCAAGAAGACCGGCGCCGACGCCCTCTACTACGGCGGCGAGTACCCGGCCGCCGCTCCCCTGAGCCAGGCGCTCAAGGACAGCGGCCAGGACATCCCGCTCATGGGCGGCGACGGCATCTACTCCGGCGAGTACCCGAAGCTGAACAAGAAGGCCGAGGGCGACCTCGCCACCTCCGTCGGCGAGCCGGTCGAGAAGCTCGACTCCGCCAAGGAGTTCCTCGCCAACTACGAGGCCGAGGGCTACGAGGACGCCTACGAGGCCTACGGCGGCCTCACCTACGACGCCACCTGGGCCATCATCGAGGCCGTCAAGCTGGCCGTCGAGGGCAACGACGGCAAGCTCCCCGACGACAGCCGCAAGGCCGTCCTGGACGCCATGAGCAAGATCAAGTTCGACGGCGTCACCGGCCCGATCTCCTTCGACGAGTTCGGTGACACCACCAACAAGACGATGACCGCCTACAAGGTCAAGAGCGGAGCCTGGGCCTCCGAGTTCAGCGACGCTCCCGAGCTCGGCTGACCCACCGCAGGCCATCAGGCCGGCACCACGCATTGACCTAGGCCGCGCGGGCGCGCCCACCAGCGCTCCCGCGCGGCGCCATATCCGAACCACCCAACGGAGGCCCTGCGGTGCACGAACTGCCGCAACAGCTGGCCAATGGACTCATCCTCGGCGCGATGTACGGACTCATCGCGATCGGCTACACGATGGTCTATGGCATCGTCCAGCTCATCAACTTCGCCCACGGCGAGATATTCATGGTCGGAGGCTTCGGGGCGCTCACCGTCTACACGGCCCTGCCCAGCAGCCTCGGCCTGATCACCGCCATCCCCCTGATGATCCTCGGCGGCGTGATCGTGTCGGTCCTCGTCGCCGTGGCGGCGGAACGGTTCGCCTACCGCCCCCTGCGCACCGCACCCCGACTGGCCCCCCTCATCACCGCCATCGGCCTCTCCATCGCGCTCCAGCAGCTCGTCTGGATGGGATACCCCGACGCCAAGAAGGACGTGCCCTTCCCCCGCTTCGAAGGCGACGCGCTCAGCATCCTCGGCGCCCACATCCAGCGCGGTGACCTCTTCGTCCTGATCGCCGCACCGCTGTGCATGATCGCCCTCGGGTTCTTCGTCAACAAGACGCGCACCGGCCGCGGCATGCAGGCCACCAGCCAGGACCCCGACACCGCGAAGCTGATGGGCATCAACACCGACCGCATCATCGTCATGGCCTTCGCCATCGGTGCCGCGTTCGCCGCCGTCGCCGCCGTCGCCTACGGGCTCAAGAACGGCCAGATCGGCTTCCGCATGGGCTTCCTCATGGGCCTCAAGGCGTTCACCGCCGCCGTCCTCGGCGGCATCGGCAACATCTACGGCGCCATGCTCGGAGGCGTCGTCCTCGGCGTCGCCGAGTCCCTCGCCACCGGCTACATCAGCGAGATCCCCGGCATGGAACTCTTCGGAGGCGGCGGCTGGAAGGACGTGTGGGCCTTCGCCCTCCTCATCATCGTCCTCCTGGTCCGGCCCCAAGGCCTGCTCGGCGAACGCGTCGCGGACAGGGCGTGATACCGATGACCAGCACGAACACCAGCCCGCTCATCTCCCTCCCGGCCTCCACGGCGCGCGTCGTCACCCTCGCCGGAGCCGTCCTGGCCCTCGCCGGCACCTTCCTCCCCTGGACCTGGACCAGCGCCTTCCCCGGCGACCTCACCGTCACCGGCTACCCCGGCGGCCTCCAGGTCCTCACCCTCGTCGGCGCCGTCCTCACCCTGCTGTTCACCCTCTCCGGGTACCGCATCCGGGGCCTCGCCTGGCTCACCCCCGGCGGCACCAACAGCCCCGTCCGCCTCGCCGCCCTCGGTGTGTTCGGCGTGACCGGCTACGCCATCGGCGCCATCAGCTACGAACTCGGCGGCCTCGTCAACCTCGAGCCCGGCGGCTGGGTCGCCGGCGCAGGCGCCCTCCTCGCCGTCGTCGGCGCCCTCGGCCTCCCCGCCGACCGGCCCCACGACGACCACGCCGACGCCCTGGGCAGGTTCCGCAACGCGTTCTCCGCGCCCGACCCGGCCCGCGCCAAGGACCTCCCCGGCTGGGCCGAGATCCTGATCATCACCGCCGCCTTCGGCATCGGTCTGTGGATCTTCGCCTACGGCATCGCCACCGAGTACTCCGAACTCTTCATCGGGTTCGTCGTCCTCGCCGCCTTCGGCTTCGCCGCCGTCCTGCGCGCCGGTCTCCTCAAGCGGCTCTCGGCACTCACCGCCAAGCACCGCACCGTCACCCTCACCGCGGCCTTCGCCGCCGCCATCTGCTTCCCCTTCACCCAGACCAACGACCAGTTCGCGCTCATCGGCGCCAACATCCTGATCTTCGCCACGGTCGCCCTGGGCCTCAACGTCGTCGTCGGCCTCGCCGGCCTCCTCGACCTCGGCTACGTCGCCTTCCTCGGCGTCGGCGCCTACGCCGCCGCCCTGGTCTCCGGCTCCCCGCAGTCGACCATCGGCGTCCACTTCCCCTTCTGGGCCGCAGCCCTCACCGGCGTCGCCGCGTCCCTGATCTTCGGCGTCCTCATCGGCGCCCCCACCCTGCGGCTGCGCGGCGACTACCTCGCCATCGTCACCCTCGGCTTCGGTGAGATCTTCCGCATCACCGTCAACAGCCTCAACGGCACCAGCGGACCCGACGTCACCAACGGCTCCAACGGCATCCCCAACATCCCCGACCTCGAGCTCTTCGGGTTCAACTTCGGGCTGCCGCACGACGTCCTCGGCTTCCAGCTGACCCGCCCCGGCAACTACTACCTGCTGATGCTCCTCTTCACGGCCATCGTCGTGATGGTCTTCCGCCGCTCCGCGGAATCCCGCATCGGCCGCGCCTGGGTCGCCATCCGCGAGGACGAGACCGCCGCCACCGCCATGGGCATCAACGGCTTCCGGCTCAAGCTGCTCGCCTTCGCCCTCGGCGCCGGCCTCGCCGGCCTCGCCGGCTCCGTCCAGGCGCACGTCTCCTACAGCATCACGCCCGAGCAGTACCAGTTCGCCGGCTCCGTGCCGCCCAACTCGGCCTTCCTGCTCGCCGCCGTCATCCTCGGCGGCATGGGCACCATCAGCGGCCCCCTCATCGGCGCCGCCCTGCTCTACCTCATCCCGGCCAAACTCCAGTTCATGGCGGAGTGGCAGCTGCTCCTCTTCGGCATCGCGCTCATGCTCCTCATGCGCTTCCGCCCCGAAGGCCTGGTCGCCGACCGCCGCAAGCAGCTGGAGTTCCACGAGACCGGACAGACCGACGTACCGGACGACGCTACGCTTCCCGAGGGCGCCACCGGCGTCGCCAAGGCAGGGGCGTGACCGCCATGACCACCACCAGCACCACCACCACCGACACCAAGGTCCTCGACGTCACCGGCGTCACCATGAAGTTCGGCGGCCTCACCGCCGTCCGCGACGTCAACCTCACCGTCAACAGCGGTGAGATCGTCGGACTCATCGGACCCAACGGCGCGGGCAAGACCACCTTCTTCAACTGCCTGACCGGCCTCTACATCCCCACCAGCGGCACGGTCAGGTACAAGGACACCGTCCTCCCACCCAAGCCCCACCTGGTCACCAAGGCCGGCATCGCCCGGACCTTCCAGAACATCCGGCTCTTCGCCAACATGACCGTTCTGGAGAACGTCCTCGTCGGCCGCCACACCAGGACCAAGGAAGGCCTCTGGTCGGCCCTCCTGCGCCTGCCCGGCTTCAAGCGGGCCGAGGAGGAGTCCCGCGAGAAGGCCATGGAACTCCTCGAGTTCGTCGGCCTCGACCACAAGGCCGACCACCTCGCCCGCAACCTCCCCTACGGCGAGCAGCGCAAGCTCGAGATCGCCCGCGCCCTCGCCAGCGAGCCCGGCCTCCTCCTCCTCGACGAGCCCACCGCCGGCATGAACCCCGCCGAGACCCGGGCCACCGAGGAACTCGTCTTCGCCATCCGCGACCGGGGCATCGCCATCGTCGTGATCGAGCACGACATCCGGTTCATCATGAACCTGTGCGACCGCGTCGCCGTGCTCGTCCAGGGCGAGAAGATCGTCGAAGGCCCCGCCGAAGTCGTCCAGCGCGACGAACGCGTCATCGCGGCCTACCTCGGCGAACCCTACGAAGACACCACCGCCGCCGACAGCGCCGCACCCGCGCCCGCACCCGAGGCCCCCCGGGCCGACGGCACGGAGCAGGACGACGCCGGAACCGGCAAGGAGAACGACCGATGACCGCACTCCTCGAGGTCGAGGACCTCCGCGTCGCCTACGGCAAGATCGAAGCCGTCAAGGGCATCAGCTTCAAGGTCGACGCCGGACAGGTCGTCACCCTCATCGGCACCAACGGCGCCGGCAAGACCACCACCCTGCGCACCCTGTCGGGACTCCTCAAGCCCAGCGGCGGCAACATCCGCTTCGAGGGCAAGGACCTCAGCAAGGTCCCCGCGCACAAGGTCGTCAGCCTCGGCCTCGCCCACTCGCCCGAAGGGCGCCACATCTTCCCCCGCATGTCCATCGAGGACAACCTGCGGCTCGGCGCCTACCTCCGCGACGACAAGGCCGGCATCGCCAAGGACATCCAGCGCGCCTACGACCTCTTCCCCATCCTCGGGGAACGCCGCAGGCAGGCCGCCGGAACCCTCTCCGGCGGCGAGCAGCAGATGCTCGCCATGGGCCGCGCCCTGATGTCGCAGCCCAAGCTGCTCATGCTCGACGAGCCCTCCATGGGCCTCTCGCCGATCATGATGCAGAAGATCATGGCGACCATCACCGAGCTCAAGTCCCAGGGCACCACCATCCTGCTCGTCGAGCAGAACGCCCAGGCGGCGCTCTCCCTCGCCGACCAGGGCTACGTGATGGAGGTCGGCAAGATCACCCTCACCGGCAGCGGCCGGGAACTCCTCCACGACGAGTCCGTCCGCAAGGCCTACCTCGGCGAGGACTGACCGCCCCGCCCGCACCACGCACGAGGCCCGTACCCCGGCAACCGGGGTACGGGCCTCGCCCGTTGCTCCTCGCGCGCGCCGCCGCCCGCGGTCAGCCGCGGCCGGCCTTCTTCTCCTCGGAGTCCGCGATGACCGCCTCCGCGACCTGCTGCATCGACATCCGGCGGTCCATCGACGTCTTCTGGATCCACCGGAAAGCGGCCGGCTCGCTCAGCCCGTACTCCGTCTGCAGGATCGACTTCGCCCGGTCCACCAGCTTACGGGTCTCCAGCCGCTGGGAGAGATCGGCGATCTCCTTCTCCAGCTCCTTCATCTCCGTGAAACGGGACACCGCCATCTCGATGGCCGGCACGACGTCGCTCTTCGAGAACGGCTTCACCAGGTACGCCATCGCGCCGGCGTCCCGCGCCCGCTCCACCAGCTCGCGCTGGGAGAACGCGGTCAGCATCAGCACGGGGGCGATCGACTCCTCGGCGATCTTCTCCGCGGCGGAGATGCCGTCCAGCTTGGGCATCTTCACGTCCAGGATCACCAGGTCCGGCCGGTGCTCCCGCGCCAGCTCCACGGCCCGCTCGCCGTCCCCGGCCTCACCGACGACCGTGTAGCCCTCCTCCTCCAGCATCTCCTTGAGATCCAGCCGGATCAGGGCCTCGTCCTCGGCGATCACCACACGGGTGGTCTGCGGGGGGACGTGGGACTTGTCGTCGTCTTCCACGGGTTGCGGGGACTCGGGGGCGGTCACGCTGGCTCCTCGGGCATCAGGGCAGGGTACTGCTGCCGAGTAGCCTACCTAGCTGCGGCTCAGCCACGTCAGCCGGTACACTCCTAGCGGTCGACCTGCCGGGTTGGCGGAATGGCAGACGCTGATGTCTCAAACACATCTGCCCGAAAGGGCGTGCGGGTTCGAATCCCGCACCCGGCACGAACAGGGCGGACGTTTCACTTTCGAGTGAACGTCCGCTTTCTGCTGCTCGGCGTGACCGTCGGTGACGGACAGTACGGGTATGGAGCAGCACTGTTCTTCGATTCGGTCCGAGGCCGTCGCACTGATGCGCCAAGGCGTCCCGAACCGCTTCGTCGCAGAACGCCTGGGTGTTCCTCGCGGCACCGTCGGCTGGTGGCGCAGCGAGGACCGCAGGGCTCGGGGCGAGGTCTACCACCGCCCCCTCATGGACTGCCCGCGCTGCACGGGCAGGAGCTTCGACGAAGTCGCCTACGCCTACCTGCTCGGGCTCTACCTGGGCGACGGCCACATCGTCTCCAAGGACAAGCAGCACCACCTGTCGATCTACTGCGACGAGAAGCAGATCGGGATCATCGCCGCGGCCGAGGACGCGATGCGGAAGGTGATGCCGGAGCCGCGTACCGGACTCCGCCGGAAGACGGGCTGCGTCGAGGTGAAGTCCTACACACGGCACTGGGTGTGCATGTTCCCGCAACACGGTCCGGGCAAGAAGCACGACCGCGCGATCGCCCTGGAACCCTGGCAGCAGGCGGTGGTGGACGCCCATCCCTGGGAGTTCGTCCGCGGGTTGATCCACTCGGACGGGTGCCGCATCACCAACTGGACCATCCGCGATGTCGGCGGGGAGCGAAGACGGTACGAGTACACCCGGTACATGTTCGCCAACAAGTCCGACGACATCCGGCGGCTGTTCACCGACACGCTGGACAGGGTGGGGGTCCACTGGACCGTGCTGGCCAGGGCCGGGAACCCCTTCAACGTCTCCGTCGCCCGCAAGGCGTCCGTCGCCCTGATGGACGCCCACGTCGGCCCCAAGTACTGACCGTCAGTCCACCCCGATGTGGTGGACCCGCACCAGGTTGGTGGTGCCGGAGACCCCGGGCGGGGAGCCCGCCGTGATGACCACGGTGTCGCCCTTGGCGCAGCGCCCGTACTTCAGGAGCAGCTCGTCGACCTGGTCGACCATCGCGTCGGTGGAGTCGACGTGCGGCCCGAGGAAGGTCTCGACGCCCCAGGTGAGGCTGAGCTGGGAGCGGGTGGCGGGCTCGGGGGTGAAGGCGAGGACCGGGATCGGGGAGCGGTAGCGCGCGAGCCGGCGCACGGTGTCGCCGGACTGGGTGAAGGCGACGAGGAACTTGGCCCCGAGGAAGTCGCCCATGTCGGCCGCGGCGCGGGCCACCGCCCCGCCCTGGGTGCGGGGCTTGTTCCGCTCGGTCATCGGGGGCAGGCCCTTGGCGAGGATGTCCTCCTCCGCCGCCTCGACGATGCGCGCCATGGTGCGCACCGTCTCCACGGGGTACTTGCCGACGCTGGTCTCGCCGCTCAGCATGACCGCGTCGGTGCCGTCGATGACGGCGTTGGCGACGTCGGAGGCCTCGGCGCGGGTGGGCCGGGAGTTGTCGACCATCGAGTCGAGCATCTGCGTGGCGACGATGACGGGCTTGGCGTTGCGCTTGGCGAGCTTGATGGCCCGCTTCTGCACGATCGGCACCTGTTCCAGGGGCAGTTCGACGCCCAGGTCGCCGCGCGCGACCATGATGCCGTCGAAGGCGGCGACGATCTCCTCGATGTTCTCGACCGCCTGCGGCTTCTCGATCTTGGCGATGACGGGGAGCCGACGGCCTTCCTCCTCCATGATGCGGTGGACGTCCTTGACGTCGAGCGCGCTGCGGACGAAGGAGAGGGCGATGACGTCGAAGCCGGTGCGCAGCGCCCAGCGCAGGTCGGCCTCGTCCTTGTCGGAGAGGGCGGGGACGGAGACGGCGACGCCGGGGAGGTTGAGGCCCTTGTGGTCGGAGACCATGCCTCCTTCGACGACGACGGTGTGGATGAGGGGGCCCTCGATGCGCCTGACCTCGAGGGTGACCTTGCCGTCGTCGACGAGGACGCGTTCGCCGACGGCGACGTCGTTGGCGAGGCCGTGGTAGGTGGTGCCGCAGCGGTGGCGGTCGCCCTCGGCGCCGGGTTCGACGCTGATGGTGAAGGCGTCGCCGCGCTCGAGCAGGACGGGGCCTTCGCGGAAGCTGCCGAGGCGGATCTTGGGTCCCTGGAGGTCGGCGAGGGTGCCGACGCTGCGGCCGGTGTCGTCGGCGGCCTGGGCACGCGGTGGTAGCGCTCCTCGTGTTCGGCGTAGCTGCCGTGGCTGAGGTTGAAGCGGGCCACGTCCATGCCGGCGTCGACGAGTGCCTTGACGCGGTCGTAGGCGTGGGTGGCGGGCCCCAGGGTGCAGACGATTTTTGCTCGGCGCATGGTTCGACCCTAGGGCTTACCGGCGGGTAGGCCGTTCGTGTTGGCGTTCTGTTCAACAACCTGCACGGCAACTGTGGTTGAGGTGAATGAGGGTT
>NZ_JBRIOU010000003.1:422429-425577 GCF_053474865.1 Streptomyces sp. CO7 | reverse complement strand
GAATGAGGGTTCGATATCGGGACCGGTTCAGAGGGTCGGCGGGGCCATGGTGAAGCGGGCGTTGACGGTCGCGCGGACGTGCTGGCGGCGGGGTTCGAGGGCGAGGGCGGGCTCCGTGGCGGCTCCCGGGGCCGCTCCGGGGGCGGAGGGCGGTGCGCCGAAGCCGGCCCGGCCGCTGCGGGGGACGGCCGCGGTGTCGGCGCCGATGTCGGCGATGTCGATGACGCCGGTGAGGGTGGTGCCGAGCGCCTCGGCGTATTCGCGGGCGCGGACGACGGCCTGGCGGACGGCTTCCTGGCGGGCGCGGCGGTGGGCGGGCGAGTCGGGGCGCAGGGACCAGTGGGGGCCGTGGACGCTGGTGTGGTCGAGGTCGGCGAGGCGGGTGGTGAGTTCGCCGAGGACGGTGAAGTCGGTGATCTCGGCGGTGAGGGTGACGCGGCCGTTGTAGGCGCGGATGCGTTCGCCGCGGCCGCGTTGGGCGGTCTCGGGGGTGATGGAGAGGGTGCCGGTCTCGGTGTGGGCGACGGCGTCGCCGTAGGTCTTGAGGAGTTCGAGGGCGGCGTTGTTGCGTCGGGTGAGGTTGGTGACGGCGTCGCGGCGGTCGGCGCCGCGGGCGGTGACGGTGAGGGTGATGCGGGCGACCTCGGGGTCGACCTCGAGGTGGGCCTCGCCGCGGACGGCGACGCGGGGGTGTTCGGCGGCGGGGCCGGTGATGGGGAGGGTCGTCGGTTCGGTGGCGGGTTCGGCGCTCATGGGGGTCACGGTGGCAGGCACGGGTGCCGGTTGCCGGGTTTTGGCTGGTCGCTTACCGGATCGCAACCTGGCGGATCTGTCGGCGACGGGGGCGCGTGGTGAAGAATCTACGCGCGTTGGCATTGAGCGTTGGGCTTGTTGTCCGGAAGTGTTGTCGGGAAGGTGCGGGAGCATGGCGTTGGATCGCCGGAAGTTTCTGAAGAAGTCCGCTGTGACGGGTGCGGGTGTGGCGCTGGCGGGAGGCGTGATGGGAGCTCCGGCCGCTCAGGCGGCCCCGGTGGCGGCCGTCGAGGCCCAGGGCCGTCCGGGGAAGCGTTTCTCCCTGACGGTGATGGGCTCCACCGACCTGCACGGGAACGTCTTCAACTGGGACTACTACAAGGACGCCCAGTACAAGGACGCGGCGGGCAACGCCATGGGTCTGGCGCGCATCTCCTCCCTGGTGAAGGAGGTGCGTGCGGAGAAGGGCGCCGGGCGGACGATGCTGATCGACGCCGGTGACACCATCCAGGGCACCCCGCTGACGTACTACTACGCCAAGGTGGACCCGATCACCGCCGCGGGCGGTCCGGTGCACCCGATGGCGCGGGCGATGAACAGGATCGGTTACGACGCGGTCGCGCTGGGCAACCACGAGTTCAACTACGGCATCGAGCTGCTGCGGAAGTTCGAGTCGCAGTGCGACTTCCCGCTGCTCGGCGCCAACGCGGTGGACGCGACGACGCTGAAGCCGGCGTTTCCCCCGTACTTCCTCAAGTCCTTCCACGTGCCCGGTTCGGCGCGTCCGGTGAAGGTGGCGGTCCTGGGTCTGACGAACCCGGGCATCGCGATCTGGGACAAGGCGTACGTGCAGGGCAAGCTGAAGTTCCCGGGTCTGGAGGAGCAGGCCGCGCTGTGGGTGCCGAAGCTGCGGGCGATGGGCGCGGACGTGGTGATCGTCTCGGCGCACTCGGGCACCTCGGGCACGTCCTCGTGGAGCGACCAGCTTCCCTACGTGGAGAACTCCGCGGCGAACGTGGCGCGCCTGGTTCCGGGCATCGACGCGATCCTGGTGGGTCACGCCCACAAGGAGATCGCCGAGCTGCGGGTGGTGAACGAGGAGTCGGGCAAGGAGGTCGTGCTGTCGGAGCCGCTGATGTGGGGTGAGCGGCTGTCGCTCTTCGACATCGAGCTGGTCTTCGACAAGGGCCGCTGGTCGGTCGAGTCGGTGAAGGCGTCGCTGCGCAACTCCAAGGACGCGGTCGAGGACCCGGAGATCGTGGCGCTGCTGCAGGAGCAGCACGACGCGGTCGTCGAGTACGTCAACCAGGTGGTCGGCAGGGCCACGGTGACGCTGACGACGGCGGAGGCGCGGTACAAGGACGAGCCGATCATCGACCTGATCGCGAAGGTGCAGGAGGACGTGGTGAAGGCCGCGCTGGCCGGCACCGAGTACGCCTCGCTGCCGGTGGTGGCGCAGGCGTCGCCGTTCTCGCGGACGTCGGAGATCCCGGCGGGCGAGGTGACGATCCGGGACCTGTCGAGCCTGTACGTGTACGACAACACGCTGGTGGCGAAGGTTCTGACGGGTGCGCAGCTGAAGGACTACCTGGAGTTCTCGGCGCAGTACTACGCGCAGGTCGCCCCGGGCGCGCCGGTGGACGTGAACACGCTGACGAACGCGGGGAACCGTCCGGACTACGCGTACGACTACGTGTCGGGCGTGCGGTACGACATCGACATCGCTCAGCCGGCGGGTTCGCGGATCAGGAACCTGACGTTCGAGGGCGCGGCGGTGCCGGCGGACAAGAAGTTCGTGCTGGCGGTGAACAACTACCGGGCGAACGGCGGCAGCGCGTACCCGCACGTGGCGTCGGCGCCCGAGGTGTGGGCGGAGTCGACGGAGATCCGGACGCGGATCGCGGAGTGGGTGACGGCGAAGGGTGTGCTGGACCCGAAGGACTTCGCGTCGGTGGACTGGCGTCTGACGCGGGACGGCGTCCCGGTCTTCTAGGTCCTGTGGTTCCGGGCCGGGGCTGTCGTCCAGGTCCGGGTTCCGGGCCGGGGCTGTCGTCCGGGTCCGGTGGTTTCGGGCCGGGCTGTGGTCCGGTCGGCGGCGTCGGCGGTTCTCCGCCGACGCCGCCGGCGTTCTCCGTGCCCGCGCGGGGTGGTCAGCACAGGCCGAAGGTGGTGAAGGCGGTGCGCCGGGGCAGCCGGTAGACCTCCTTGCCGGTGAGGGTGTTGAGGATGGTGGCGCTGCGCCATGCGATCAGGCCGAGGTCGGGTGCGCCGACGCCGTGGGTGTGGAGTTCGGCGTTCTGGACGTAGACGTGGCCGGTGATGGTGTCGTCGAGGCGCAGCCGGTAGTGCTCGTCGATCTGGGGGCGGCCGGAGTTGTCGCGGCGCAGGTGGGGGG
>NZ_JBRIOU010000003.1:419852-422329 GCF_053474865.1 Streptomyces sp. CO7 | reverse complement strand
GCGGTAGAGCTCGTCGTGGATGGCGGCGATGGTGTCGGTGTCGATGCCTTTGTGGAGTTGCCACTGGTCGGCGACGAGCTGGTCGCGGACGGGTTCGTCGAGCTGGTGGAAGTAGCGGGTGTAGTCCGGGGTGAAGTGTTCGAGCCCGAGCTTGGAGTACTCCATGGGGGCGAAGGCGGGGCTGCGGCCGAGCCAGTGGATGTTCTCGAGGCCTGCGGGGCGGTGGCGGAGCAGGTCGAGGAAGACCTCGGCTCCGGACTGTCCGGTGCCGATGACGGTGACGTGCCGGGCGGCGAGCAGGGTGTCGCGGTGGTGGAGGTAGTCGCCGGAGTGGACGACGGGGGTGCGCGGGTCGTCGGCGAGGGGCCGCAGCGGTTCGGGGACGTGGGGTTCGGTGCCGATGCCGAGGGCGATGTGGCGGGCCGGGGTGCGGTGGCGGCTGTGGGGCCGGCCGTCGGGGTCGAGGCGGGTGTGGTCGACCTCGAAGAGGGCGCGGCGGGGGTTCCAGCGGATGGTGTCGACGCGGTGGCGGAAGTGGAGGCCGGGGAGGTGTTCGCTGACCCAGCGGCAGTAGGCGTCGTACTCGGCGCGGTGGATGTGCCAGCGTTCGGCGAAGTAGAAGGGGTAGAGCCGGTCCTTGGCCCTGAGGTGGTTGAGGAAGCTCCAGGGGCTGGCGGGGTCGACGAGGGTGACCAGGTCGGCGAGGAAGGGGACCTGGAGGGTGGTGCCGTCGATGAGGAGGCCGGCGTGCCAGTCGAAGCCGGGGCGGCGTTCGTAGAAGGCGGTGTCGAGCTGTTCCAGGGGCTGGGCGAGGGCGGCGAGGGAGAGGTTGGCGGGGCCGATGCCGATGCCGACCAGGTCGCGCGGTCGCATCCTCCCCCGGGCTTCCTCCGGGGGCGCCCCCACCTGCTCGGGAGCGGCCGGGAGCTCGCGGGCGGTGTCGTCCGGTGCCGGGTGTGTCATGGGTGGTCGTCCTCCGTGGGGGTCCGGAGTTCTAACGACCACGGGGGTGTGGGGACGCGGGCGGCCGGCCCGCGTCCCCTGTCCTTCTCCGTCCGGCCCGGTCAGCCCGCTTCGCGGACCCGCAGGGCGCGGGCGAGGTCGTCGAGCTGGTCGGTGAGCTTGCGGCGCAGCGCGGGGGTGACGTCGTCGCCGTCGAGGGTCTCCTGGCCGCGGCGCAGGGTGTCCTGGTCGACGGCGTGGGCGGGGAAGGCCCAGTGGCCGGCGGCCTCGGCGATGGCGGGTCCCCTGCGGCGGGCGACGGCGGGTGCGTCGGTGAAGAAGCGGGTGACGTACTCGGCGGTGAGCTCGGCCTGTTCGGGCTGCCAGAAGCCCTTGGCGGTGGCGGTGAACAGGTAGTTGGAGAGGTCGTCGTCGCGGAACATGGCGTCCCAGGCGCGCTTCTTGGCCTCGGCGTCGGGCAGGGCGGCGCGGCAGCGGGCGGCGCCTTCCTGGCCGGTGGCGCTGGGGTCGCGTTCGAGTTCGGCGGCGATGGCGTTCTCGTCGGCGGCGCCGAGGACGGCGAGGCGGGCGAGGATGCGCCAGCGCAGTTCGGGGTCGAGTTCGGGGCCGCCGGGGACGGTGTCGTCGGCGAGCCAGGCGGTGAGGGTGTCGGCGCGCTGGGCGCTGTCGATGCGGTGGCGGACGGCGGTGAGGCGCAGGCCGGGCTGGGAGCCGTCCTCGGTGCGGCGCAGGAGGTCGCGGCAGAGTTCGCCGATGAGGGCGAGGGCCTCGGCGCGGCGGCTGGGTGCGAGGTAGCGGTCGGCGATCTGGCCGCGGGCGAAGGTGAGGACGCCCTGCACGATGGCGAGGTCGCTCTCCTCGGGGAGGTGGGTGCTCGCGGTCCGCAGGTAGTCGAGGGGGGCGAGTTCGCCGTCGCGGACCATGTCGCGCAGGGTGTTCCACAGGACGGCGCGGGTGAGGCCGTCGGGGACCTGGGAGAGTCCGCCCAGGACGGTCTCCAGGGAGTCGGCGTCGAGGCGGATCTTGGCGTAGGTCTGGTCGTGGTCGTTGGGGGCGACGAGGGCGGGGCGGACGCCGGTGTGGGTCTCGGGCCCGCCGGGGACGTCGGTCTCGTGGCGTTCGCGCAGGACCAGGGTGCGGTCGGTGCCCAGGACGCGGTCGTAGACGGCGACGGTGATGCGGTGGGGGCGGCTGCCCCGGTGGCCGAGGGCGAGGCTCCAGTGGCCGGGTTCGGTGTCGACGGTCGCGGTGAGGGTGTCGACGCCGCTGGTGCGCAGCCAGGCGTCGGCCCAGGCGTGGACGTCGCGGTCGGTGTGGGCGGCCAGGGAGTCGAGGAAGTCGGCGAGGCTGGCGTTGGCGAACTTGTGGCGGGCGAAGTGGGTGTTGATGCCGGCCAGGAAGTCCTTCTCGCCGAGCCAGGTGACGAGCTGGCGCAGGGCGCTGGCGCCCTTGGCGTAGGAGATGCCGTCGAAGTTGAGGAGCGCGGCGGCGGTGTCGGGGACGTCGTCGGGGGC
>NZ_JBRIOU010000003.1:418573-419752 GCF_053474865.1 Streptomyces sp. CO7 | reverse complement strand
CGACGGGGTGGGTGGAGGGCCGCTGGTCGGCGTCGTATCCCCAGCTCTTGCGGGTGACGGCGAACTCGGTCCAGGTGTCGGTGTACCGGGTGGCCTCGACGAGGGTCTGGTAGCCCATGTACTCGGCGAAGGACTCGTTGAGCCAGATGTCGTCCCACCAGCGCAGGGTGACGAGGTCGCCGAACCACATGTGGGCCATCTCGTGGGCGATGACCATGGCGCGGGTCTGGCGCTCGGTGTCGGTGACGGCGGAGCGGTAGACGAACTCGTCGCGGAAGGTGACCAGGCCGGGGTTCTCCATGGCGCCGGCGTTGAACTCGGGGACGAACGCCTGGTCGTAGGAGTCGAAGGGGTAGGGCTCGTCGAACTTGGCGTGGTAGCGGTCGAAGCAGCGGGTGGTGATCTCGAGGATCTCGTCGGCGTCGGTCTCGAGGTGGGGGGCGAGGCTGGCGCGGCAGTGGATGCCGAAGGGCAGTCCGCGGTGCTGGGTGCGGATGGAGTGCCAGGGGCCCGCGGCGACGGCCAGCAGGTAGGTGGAGATGGCGGGGGTGGTGGCCGCGGTCCAGGTGCCGTCGCCGTCGTGGGTGGTGCGGCTGTTGGCGAGGACGGTCCAGCCTTCGGGTGCCTTGACGGTGACGTCGAAGGTGGCCTTGAGGTCGGGCTGGTCGAAGGCGGCGTAGACGCGCTGGACGTCGTCGAGGAAGAGCTGCGTGTAGACGTAGCTCTCGCCGTCGGTGGGGTCGGTGAAGCGGTGCATGCCTTCGCCGGTGCGGGAGTAGCGCATGGCGGCGTCGACGACGAGTTCGTGCTCGCCGGCCGTGAGGGTGAGCGGGAGCCGGTTGTCCTCGAGTGCGGCCGGGTCGAGGGGGTGTCCGTCTAGCGTGGCGGTGCGCAGTTCGGCGGGCTTGAGTTCGACGAAGGTGCCCGCGTCGGCGCGGGCGGTGAACCGGACGGTGGTCCGGGAGTCGAAGGTGTCCTCGCCGGTGGTGAGGTCGAGATCCACGGTGTAGTGCTGGACCGTGAGGAGGTCTGCTCGGGTCTGCGCTTCGTCGCGCGTCAGTACGGACATGGGCACATGCTGCCTGATGCGGGGCTCCGTGCGCAGGGGGGTTGTGCCCTCGTTGCCCCGGGCGTGCGGGGCGTGGCGGGGCGCACGGGGCAACGAGGGCACAACCCCCC
>NZ_JBRIOU010000003.1:414703-418473 GCF_053474865.1 Streptomyces sp. CO7 | reverse complement strand
CACGGGGGCGGCGGCGGGGTCAGGCAGGGGTGCCGTCACCGGTGTCGTCGCCGGTGTCGTCGGTCTGCTCGGCGATCCGCTCGTGGTGGCGGATGACCTCGGCGATGACGAAGTTGAGCAGCTTCTCCGCGAAGGCGGGGTCGAGCTTGGCGCTCTCGGCGAGCCGCCGGAGCCGGGCGATCTGCTCGGACTCGCGGTTCGGGTCGGCGGGCGGCAGCTGGTGCTTGGCCTTGAGGAAGCCGACCTGCTGGGTGCACTTGAAGCGTTCGGCGAGCATGTGGACGACGGCGGCGTCGATGTTGTCGATGCTGTCGCGCAGGCGGCCGAGCTCCTCGCGGACGGCGGGGTCGACGGGGGCGTTGTTGCTGGTCGTCATGGTCGATCACTGTAGGCGGCGGCGTTCCCCCGGGGCGAGCGCGGGGCGGCGGGTCCCACACTGTGGTCCGCCGCGGTACCCCTTCGGCGCCGTTCAGCCCTCTCCCGGTGCCTGGCCGCACCGCCCGGCCGCCCGCGCGGCCACGCGGCGCGCTCTCGCCGCGCCTGGTCCAGGGGGCGTGCGGCGTCGTTGTGCACGGCGTGCCGGTCCCCTCCGAGGAACCCCCGCCCCGACGCGCCCGACCAGGGTGACGACGGAGGCGAGGTCCGGCTCCGGCCGCTGGGCTGGGCCCGGCGTCCCTCGCCGTCGCGGTCGTGGAGCTCGCGGTACGTCCGGGTGGTGAGGGGGCCCGGGGCGTCGGGCCCCTACGTCGGGATCGGAGAGCCGGAGGATCTCGCGGACGTCGTCCAGGTGCGAGCCGCTCCGCGGCTGCCGCGGCTCAGGCCTGGGCGACGGGTGTGCCGGGCGCGGCAGCGGTGTCGCAGGCCGCCGAGGACTGCAGCGTGGTGATGCGCTGGATCATGAGCCCGGCGAGGACGGCTGCGGCGAACATGAGCACCTGGCCCACCACCAGCACGGCGAGCGAGTCCGGGGACGTCTGGGCGAAGAAGCCGAGGAGCAGCGCGTGGCCCACCCACGCGGCCCACCAGGCGTTCACCAGGGCGTTGTCCCGCTTCGTCCACGACGGGGAGCTCGCCCGGCCGACCTGGAGCAGGAACCCCCGCGGGACGATGAAGTTGGCCACCGGGACGAACCACGCGCCGACCGTCCAGCCGGCGCCGGGCAGCGGCGCGTCGGGGGACATCTGCTCCGCGATGCGGCGGGACCGAACGAGCCACAGGAGGAAGAGGATCACCGCGAGGAACATCAGGTTCCCCAGGAGCAGGGAGTTCCGGCCCGCCGTGTCGGTGCTGGCGGCCATGGGTTCGAGGTGGCTGTCCCGGAAGGACGTGGCGCGGAACAGGTCGGCCACTGCTGCAACCGCGATCGCCGCCTGAGCGGAACGGGCGAGGAGCCAGGGGGCCTTGTGCGGGGTGTTCGTCATCGTGCGGCCTGTTTCTGCGAGGTCTTCCGCGGCCGCGGCGGACGCCGGGGCGACGTGATCATAGGGTTTGCGCGCCGCACGTGCGTGCGACTTTCCCCCAGCCAGGGAGGCCGCTTTCTCGCTGTCGCCACAGCAGCGGAGACGACGTCGGCGAACCGGGCGACGGGTCCGGTGAGGTCGATGCCGGCAGCAGACACGGAGAACGCTGCCACGCCGGCTAAGAAGCTTGTGCGTCGTGGCTCTCACGATGGGCCAGGACTTGTTCCATGTGGGTCTGGGCCCACTGCCTGAGCTCGCGTGTCAGATGGTGCAGTGAGAGGCCGAGGCCGGTCAGCTCGTAGGTGACGGTGACAGGGACCGTGGGTGTCACGGTGCGGATGAGCAAGCCGTCGCGTTCGAGAGACCGAAGGGTCTGGGTCAACATCTTCTGGCTGACGCCGGCCAGGAGCCGGGCCAGTTCGGAGTAGCGCATCGCCTTCGGGGCGTGCGATGCGCCGGACTGTTCGGGTGTGTCACCACCCAGTGCACACAGGATCAGGACGACCCACTTGTCCGAGATCCGGTCGAGGAGCTGGCGGCTGGGGCACACCGCCAGGAACGCGTTGTACTCCGCTGTGGCCTGCGCCCTCTTGTCGGCCTTCGTCGTCACTGATCTCGCCTCTCACCTTCTGGGGTGTTACGCACTTCGAAGTGCCTACTTCCCAACGGGAAGTTGCTCTCCAATGCTGGTGCAAGGGGGCTGGAGACACCACCCCTGGCATGAAGTGAAAGGCACCACTATGGACACGCCCTCCACACCCCTTCCCGGCGGAACCTGGACGCTGGGTGACACGTCCGTCACCCGGTTCGGTTACGGCGCGATGCAGCTCTCCGGTCCGTGGGTCATGGGGCCGCCTGCCGATCACGACGGCGCTCTGGCCGTGCTGCGCGAGGCAGTCAGCCTCGGGATCACCCACATCGACACCAGCGACGCCTACGGACCGCGCATCACGAATGAGCTGATCCGTGAAGCGCTGCACCCCTACCCGGAGCCGCTGTTCATCGCCACCAAGGTGGGCGCGACCCGCGACGCGCAGGGCGGCTGGCCCACCGCCCGGCGCCCCGAAGACCTGCGCAAGCAGGTCCATGAAAACCTCGAAGCCCTGGGCGTCGATACCCTCGACCTGGTCAACATGCGCATGGGCGACGCTCAGGGTCCCCACGCCGGCTCCATCGCCGAAGCATTCGAGACACTCGCCGACCTCCAGCAAGAGGGCCTGATACGCCACCTCGGCGTCAGCAATGTCACCGGAGAGCAGGTCGCTGAGGCGCGCGGCATCGCCCCGATCGTGTGCGTGCAGAACATGTACAACCTCGCCCACCGTCACGACGACGACCTGGTCGACCACCTCGCCGCCGATGGCATCGCCTACGTACCGTTCTTCCCTCTGGGAGGCTTCACGCCGCTGCAGTCCGAAGTCCTCTCGCAAGTCGCGAACCGACTGGAGGCGACGCCGATGTCGGTCGCGCTGGCCTGGCTGGTGCAGCGCTCGCCGAACATTCTGCTCATCCCCGGTACTTCGTCCATCGCCCACCTGCGCGAGAACATCGCAGGCGCCGGCCTCTCCCTCTCAGAGGAGGATGTGGCCGAACTGGACGGCATCGGCCGCTGACCAATACACAGGACACCAACCGAGACCGCACTGTCGAGCGGACCAGGGGAAGATGCCGGCGATAGGTCGGCAGCGGGCATCGGCGGCGAGGTGGCTTCGTGGTCAGCCCGCCGCGGGACCTGCCGATGGCGTGGTCGCCGGGTTCGCCGGCCGGGGCCCCTTTTTACGGGCCCCGGCCGCGTAGGTGGGCCCCCACCGCACCCCGGCTTCCGGACCTGGCAGGACGCCGAGGTCGAACGGCGGCTGACCGCCACGTCGCCGGTGACCACCACGGCGGCACGAGGTCACGCTGGTGCTCCAGCTCGGTCAGCAGGAGGCGGAGTGCGCCGCGCCGTCCGCGCGGTCGAGGCGGGTGTCGGAGAGACGCAGCAGCCGCGTGCCCCGACGCCGGCCTCCACCGCCCGGGGCGGACCATCGCTTTCGGGCAAGGCGGTGCCCGGCCCGGCCCCCGTCCGGCCGGTCACAGGCCCGGCAGCGGCTCCTGGTCGACGTCGTGGGAGCGGTGCTCGAACCTCCGGTCCGGGTCGCACTCCGGTCCGAAGCCCCTGCGGCGGGACTCCGCGTCCCGGAGTTCGGATCCGCACAGGCGGCACCACACGCGGCGCGGGAGGCCCGGCGGCGGGTCGGTGAGTGCTTCCTGCTGGTGGGTCATGCGTCCAGTGTGGGGGCAGGCGGCCGCCTCGGGGCAACCCCGGGG
>NZ_JBRIOU010000003.1:405017-414603 GCF_053474865.1 Streptomyces sp. CO7 | reverse complement strand
CGGCGGACCGAGGGTGTCAGACGACCGAGGCCCGGAACGGGTCCGTCGGGATGATCCCCGCCTCGTCGAGGAGCCGCTCCAGCGCCTCGTGTCCGTGCCGCCGGCGGTACTCGATCTCGGCGCGGGTCACCGGCAGCACCCAGAGGATGCGGGCATGGCCGCCGTCGGGGAGCGGGCAGTGTTCGAGGGCGGGGCCGTGGAGGTGGGGCAGTCAGCCCGCCGTGACGTGGGCCCAGCCGTCGCCGCGCGGGCCGGGTCCCGCGACGAGGAGGCGCAGTTCGGGCAGCACCTCGCGCCGCCCGGGCCCCAGGTCGTACGCGACGGTCTCCACGGAGTGCCCCGCGAAGAACGCCCGGACATGTGACTCGACCGCCAGGACCGCCGCGTCGACCGGCTGCTCCGACCCGCTCACCAGGTAATCATGTCGGAGCAGCCGGCCGGCTTCCTGGCGGGTCAGTGCTCGCAGAGGGAGAACTCCCGCTCGTAGATCTCCTGGTTGTGCTCGTCAACGAAGAACTTGCGTTCCTTCATGAGTTCCTCGCGGTACCCCTTGGCCTCCTCCAGCGTCATGGTCGACGTGTCGGCCCACGGCTGCTGCGGCGGCACGTCGGAGGTGGAGACGATGCGCTCCGACGGGTCCACGAGGAAGAAGGCGAGGATCTTGCGGTGCCCGGCCCGGGTGGGGTCCGCGAGGCGGAACGGGGCCACGCGGTGCTGGAGGACGTTCGGGAACGCCAGGCAGCGGCCGGCCGGGGTGCCCGCCGAGCCCAGTTCCTGGTTCAGCGGGCCCTCGTTCTCCAGGCCGTAGACCTCGCGCACCCCGTTGTCGTCGTTCTGCTCGTACTCGGGTTCGTCGACCGCCGTGCGGAAGCCGAGGCGGCTCTCGGTGATGTTCTCGTTGTCCCAGTAGTAGAGACAGGTCGAGACGATGCGCTCGTTGAGCATGCCCTCGACGTGCCAGGACCCGCCGGCGTACTCGGGCTTCTCCGGCGTGAGGTGGATGGTGGCGAGCTTGACGATGACCTGCAGGTCACGGCCGCGCAGGTCGACGCGGTCGCTCTCGTCGGGCGCGGCGGGCGGAGCGAACTCCGGCGGGTCCGGGATGACCGGGGTGCGGTTCTCGTGCCACGCGTCGTACGCCTCCGACCATGCCTTCAGCGCCTCCTGGTCCTCGTTGCCGGGCCAGACCGGCTCGCCGTTGCCGTCCTCGTCCCGGTACCAGGACCAGGGGTCGGCCTCGATGCGCGGGGGCCGCGGATGGCGCAGGCCGGTGAGGACCCGCTCGAACAGGGGGCGCACTCGAGCGAACAACTCGGGCAGCACGTCGGCGAGTTCCCAGTGCTTCTCCGGGTGGACGTTGTTGACGTAGGAGCGGAAGGTGACGTCCCCGTCGTCGCCGACCGCGACATCCGTGGGGAGCCACTGGAAGCGGTCGGAGAACTCGTATCCCGGGCGGGTCGAGCCGTAGTAGCTGTAGGACGGGCCATTCCGGGGCTTCTCCCAGGCGCGCTCGGGGCCGCCGCTGACGTCGCGCACGAGGCAGAAGAGCGAGGGGTGGACGAGGTCGAGCACCTGGCCGTCGGAGCCCGGGTGCCAGTCCTTGTCCTCCTCGGGGACCTCCTCCAGGACGCGGACCGCCTCGCGCAGCCTGTCCCTGAGCTCGTCCTCGACGAGGCTGTCCGACTTCCAGACCCCGTCCACGGCGGACACCTCGATGCCGGTTCGTCCGTCGCGGAGCTCGGCGTAGTGGGCGAGCTCGGCGAGGACGTACCGTATCCGGGCTTCGGTCAGGCCCTGCTCAACCGCTTCCCGCGTCCATCGGGCGGTCACCTCCGCGTCGTCCTTCTTGACGTACCACTCGGGCTTCTCCCGGATGTGTGCGCTGCACCGCATCATCTGGATCTCCCCGAGGGTTCGGGGCTCCTGGGCGTGCGCGGACGCGGAGAAGGGCAGCGGGAAGGCAGACAGCTCGGTCAATGTCGTTCGTTCCTCACGGTGTTGGCGCGACGGCGCGAACACTACTTCGGACGACCGACAGAGCGACGCCGGAACGCTGTCCTTGCTCCGGGCGCGAGGTGCGGTCAGCGCACGATGCCCTGGGCGCGGGCGGCGCGCAGCCAGGCGGGGAACTCGCCGAGGAGGCGCTCGTAGAGGTCGTCGTCGGAGAGCTTTTGCGGGTCCTGGCCGGCGTGGAAGAAGCCGGCGTTGTCGACGACGCGCTTGCCGGGAACGTCGAGTTCGTCGAGCTTGCGCAGGAAGTCGAACTGCTTGCTGTGCGGGTCGCCGAAGCCCACGAATTGCCAGAAGAGGGGGAGCCCCGCCGCCTTGCAGACGTAGCGCTCGGCGGCGGGGCGGCTGATCGGGCCGCCGTCGGTCTGGAAGATCACCAGGGCGGGTGCGGTGGCGCCGCTGTCGAGGTGGTGGTCGATGACGGCGTCCATCGCGAGGTGGTAGCTGGTCTTCCCCATGTGGCCCAGCCCGGCGAGGACGCGTTCGATCGCGCCCTGGTGGCGGGCGAGTTCGATGTCGGTGACCGCGTCGACCTCGGTGGAGAAGAAGACGGTGGGGACGATGCCGTCGTCGTCGAAGTGGGCGGCGAGGGACAGCACGCGGTCGGCGAGCGCCTGGACGCTGCCGTTGTTGTAGTAGGGCTTCATGGAGCCGCTGTAGTCGACGACCAGGTACACGGCGGCGCGTTCGCCCTCCAGGCCGTGGCGGGCGACGGTGCGGCCTGCGGTCTTGTACAGGTCGACCAGCGCGGGCGCGGTCCGCTCGACCTTGGTCAAACTGATGGCGGGCATACCGCCGCTCCCCTCCCCCGGGCGCGCCCGTACGGCCAGGACGCTCTGCGCAGGAGGGTACGGGACTGGACACGGGGGTGAACGACTCCGCCCCGCTCCCAGGCGTGGGGAGCGGGGCGGAGGGTCACCGGATCCGCCGGCCCGGGCCGGCGGGCCGGGCCGGCGGGGCCGGAGGTCAGGCGACCAGGGCGCGGTCGTCCGGGAGGATCGGCGCGGGCAGGGTGCTGGTGCCGGTCAGGTGACGGTCGACGCCGCGCGCCGCGCTGCGGCCCTCGGCGATGGCCCACACGATGAGCGACTGGCCGCGGCCCGCGTCGCCGGCGACGAACACGCCGGGGACGTTGGTCTGGAAGTTCTTGTCGCGGGCGATGTTGCCCCGCGCGTCGAGCTCCAGGCCGAGCTGGTCGACCAGGCCGTTCTCACGGTCGGTGCCGGTGAAGCCCATCGCGAGGGTGACCAGCTGGGCGGGGATCTTCCGCTCGGAGCCGGGCTTCGGGGTGAGCTTGCCGTCGACGAAGGAGACCTCGGTGAGGTGCAGCCACTGGACGTTGCCGTCCTCGTCGCCCTCGAAGTGGGTGGTGGAGACGGAGTAGACCCGCTCGCCGCCCTCCTCGTGCGCGGAGGTCACCTTGTAGAGCATCGGGAAGGTCGGCCACGGCTGGCCGACCGGGTCCCGGTCGTCGTTCGGGCGGGGCATGATCTCCAGCTGGGTGACGGAGGCCGCGCCCTGGCGGTGGGCGGTGCCCACGCAGTCCGCGCCGGTGTCGCCGCCGCCGATGACGACGACGTGCTTGCCCGCGGCGGTGATCGGCGGGGCGACGTAGTCGCCCTCCTGCACCTTGTTGGCGAGCGGCAGGTACTCCATCGCCTGGTGGATGCCCTTGAGCTCGCGGCCGGGGACCGGCAGGTCGCGCGCCGTGGTGGCGCCGACGGCCAGCACGACGGCGTCGTAGCGCTTGCGCAGGCTGTCGGCGTCGAGGTCGCGGCCGATCTCCACACCGGTGCGGAACTTGGTGCCCTCCGCGCGCATCTGCTCGATGCGGCGGTTGATGTGCCGCTTCTCCATCTTGAACTCGGGGATGCCGTAGCGGAGGAGGCCTCCGATGCGGTCCGCGCGCTCGTAGACGGCGACGGTGTGGCCGGCGCGGGTGAGCTGCTGGGCGGCGGCGAGGCCGGCCGGGCCGGAGCCGATGACGGCGACGGTCTTGCCGGACAGGCGCTCGGGGATCTGCGGGACGACGTCCCCGTTGTCCCACGCCTGGTCGATGATCGAGACCTCGACGTTCTTGATGGTCACCGGCGGCTGGCTGATGCCGAGGACGCACGCCGACTCGCAGGGCGCCGGGCACAGCCGCCCGGTGAACTCCGGGAAGTTGTTGGTGGCGTGCAGCCGCTCGGAGGCGTTCTGCCAGTCCTCGCGGTAGGCGTAGTCGTTCCACTCGGGGATCAGGTTCCCGAGCGGGCAGCCGCTGTGGCAGAACGGGATGCCGCAGTCCATGCAGCGGCTGGCCTGCTTGCTGACGATCGGCAGCAGGGAGCCGGGGACGTAGACCTCGTTCCAGTCCTTCAGCCGCTCGTCGACCGGACGGGTCCGGGCGACCTCACGGCCGTGGTTGAGAAAGCCCTTGGGATCAGCCATTGGTCGCCGCCTCCATCATCTTCTCGGTGATCGCGGACTCGTCGAGTCCGGCTCGCTCGGCGGCGTCCTTGGCGGCGAGCACGGCCTTGTAGGCACTGGGGATGATCTTGCTGAATCGCCGGCCGGCGTTGTCCCAGTCGGCCAGGAGCTTCTCGGCGACGGTGGAGCCGGTCTCCTCCTGGTGGCGGCGCACGACGTCGTGCAGCCAGGCGAGGTCGGTGGCGTCGAGGGCTTCGACGGCTCCGTGGTTGCCGGCGTTGACGTACCCGAGCTCGAGGTCGAGGACGTAGGCGGTGCCGCCGGACATGCCGGCCGCGAAGTTGCGGCCCGTCGGGCCGAGGACGACCGCCCGGCCGCCGGTCATGTACTCGCAGCCGTGGTCGCCCACGCCTTCGGAGACGACCAGGGCGCCGGAGTTGCGGACGCAGAACCGCTCGCCGGTGGCGCCGCGCAGGAACAGTTCGCCGCCGGTGGCGCCGTAGGCGACGGTGTTGCCGGCGATGACCGAGCCCTCGGCGAGGTGGTTGGCGCCGCGGTCCGGGCGGACCACGATGCGGCCGCCGGAGAGGCCCTTGCCGACGTAGTCGTTGGCGTCGCCCTCCAGGCGCAGCGTGATGCCGCGGGGGACGAAGGCGCCGAAGGACTGGCCGGCGGAGCCGGTGAAGGTGACGTCGATGGTGTCGTCGGGCAGACCCGCGCCGCCGAACTTCTTGGTCACCTCGTGGCCGAGCATGGTGCCGACGGTCCGGTTGATGTTGCGGACCGGGACCTGGGCGCGCACCGGGCGGACGTCGCCGGCGTCGTTGACCGCGAGGGCGTCGGCGGCGAGCTTGATGAGCTCGTTGTCGAGCGCCTTCTCCAGGCCGTGGTCCTGGGCGATGACCTGGTGGCGGGCGGCGCCCTCGGGCAGCGCGGGCACGTGGAAGAGGGGCGCGAGGTCCAAGCCCTGGGCCTTCCAGTGGTCGACGGCGCGGGTGACGTCGAGGAGCTCGGCGTGGCCGACGGCCTCGTCGATGGAGCGGAAGCCGAGCTCGGCGAGCAGCTCGCGGACCTCTTCGGCGATGAAGGTGAAGAAGTTGACGATGTGCTCGGCCTTGCCGGTGAACCGCTCGCGCAGGACGGGGTTCTGGGTGGCGATGCCGACCGGACAGGTGTCGAGGTGGCAGACGCGCATCATGACGCAGCCGGAGACGACCAGCGGCGCGGTGGCGAAGCCGAACTCCTCGGCGCCGAGCAGCGCGGCGATGACGACGTCGCGGCCGGTCTTCAGCTGGCCGTCGGTCTGCACGACGATGCGGTCGCGCAGGCCGTTGAGCAGCAGGGTCTGCTGGGTCTCGGCGAGGCCGAGCTCCCAGGGGCCGCCCGCGTGCTTCAGCGAGGTGAGCGGGGAGGCGCCGGTGCCGCCGTCGTGGCCGGAGATCAGCACGACGTCGGCGTGGGCCTTGGAGACGCCCGCCGCGACCGTGCCGACGCCGACCTCGGAGACCAGCTTCACGTGGATGCGGGCCTTCGGGTTGGCGTTCTTCAGGTCGTGGATGAGCTGGGCGAGGTCCTCGATGGAGTAGATGTCGTGGTGCGGCGGCGGGGAGATGAGCCCCACGCCAGGCGTCGAGTGCCGGGTCTTCGCGACCCACGGGTAGACCTTGTGGCCGGGCAGCTGGCCGCCCTCGCCGGGCTTGGCGCCCTGGGCCATCTTGATCTGGATGTCGTCGGCGTTGACGAGGTACTCGCTGGTGACGCCGAAGCGGCCGGAGGCGACCTGCTTGATCGCGGAGCGGCGCGCCGGGTCGTACAGGCGCTCCGGGTCCTCGCCGCCCTCACCGGTGTTGGACTTGGCGCCCAGCTGGTTCATGGCGATGGCGAGGGTCTCGTGCGCCTCCTTGGAGATGGAGCCGTACGACATGGCGCCGGTGGAGAACCGCTTGACGATCTCGGAGACCGGCTCGACCTCCTCGACGGGGATCGAGGGGCGGTCGCTCCTGAAGCCGAACAGGCCGCGCAGCGTCATCAGGCGCTCGGACTGCTCGTTCACCCGCTCGGTGTACTTCTTGAAGACGTCGTAGCGGCCGGTCTTCGTCGAGTGCTGGAGTCGGAAGACGGTCTCCGGGTCGAACAGGTGCGGCTCGCCCTCGCGGCGCCACTGGTACTCGCCGCCGATCTCGAGGGTGCGGTGCGCGGGCGCGATGCCGGTGACCGGGTAGGCCTTGGCGTGGCGGGCGGCGACCTCCTGGGCGACGACGTCGAGGCCGACGCCGCCGATCTTGGTGGCGGTGCCGTCGAAGTAGCGGTGGACGAACTCCTCGTCGAGGCCGACCGCCTCGAAGACCTGCGCGCCGCGGTAGGAGGCGACGGTGGAGATGCCCATCTTGGACATGACCTTCAGGACGCCCTTGCCGAGGGCGTAGATCAGGTTGCGGATGGCCTGCTCGGCCTCGATGCCGGGGAGGAACGTTCCGGCGCGGACCAGGTCCTCGACGGACTCCATGGCCAGGTACGGGTTGACCGCGGCGGCGCCGTAGCCGATGAGCAGGGCGACGTGGTGGACCTCGCGGACGTCGCCGGCCTCGACCAGCAGGCCCACCTGGGTGCGCTGCTTGGTGCGGATGAGGTGGTGGTGCACGGCCGCGGTGAGCAGCAGCGAGGGGATCGGCGCCTGCTCGGCGTCGGAGTGCCGGTCGGAGAGCACGATGAGGCGGGCGCCGCCGGCGATGGCGGCGTCGGCCTCGGCGCAGATCTCGTCGAGGCGGGCGGCGAGGGCAGCGCCGCCGCCGGCGACCCGGTAGAGGCCGGAGAGGGTGGCCGCCGTCATGCCGGGCATGTCGCCGTCGGCGTTGATGTGGATGAGCTTGGCCAGCTCGTCGTTGTCGATGACCGGGAAGGGCAGGACGACGCTGCGGCAGGACTCCTCGGTGGGCTCCAGCAGGTTGCCCTGCGGGCCGAGCGGGGAGCGCAGCGAGGTGACGAGCTCCTCGCGGATGGCGTCCAGCGGCGGGTTGGTGACCTGCGCGAACAGCTGCGTGAAGTAGTCGAAGAGCAGGCGCGGGCGCTGCGAGAGTGCGGCGATGGGCGTGTCGGTGCCCATGGAGCCGATGGGCTCGGCGCCGGCCTTCGCCATCGGGGCGATGATGACGCGCAGCTCTTCCTCGGTGTAGCCGAAGGTCTGCTGGCGGCGGGTGACCGAGGCGTGGGTGTGCACGATGTGCTCGCGCTCGGGGAGGTCCTCGAGCTCGATCTCGGCGGCTTCCAGCCACTCCTGGTAGGGGTGCTCGGTGGCGAGGGCGTGCTTGATCTCGTCGTCCTCGATGACGCGGCCCTCGGCCGTGTCGACCAGGAACATCCGGCCGGGCTGCAGGCGGCCCTTGCGGACGACCTTCTCCGGGGCGATGTCCAGGACGCCGACCTCGGAGCCGAGGACGACCAGGCCGTCGTCGGTGATCCAGTAGCGGCCGGGGCGCAGGCCGTTGCGGTCGAGGACCGCGCCTACCTGGGTGCCGTCGGTGAAGGTGACGCAGGCGGGGCCGTCCCAGGGCTCCATCATGGCCGCGTGGTACTGGTAGAACGCGCGGCGGGCCGGGTCCATGGTGGGGTGGTTCTCCCACGCCTCCGGGATCATCATCAGCACGCTGTGCGGCAGCGAGCGGCCGCCGAGGTGCAGGAGTTCCAGGACCTCGTCGAAGGAGGCGGAGTCGGAGGCGTCCGGGGTGCAGACCGGGAACACCCGCTCCAGCTTCTCCGCGCCGAACAGCTCGCTGACCAGCTGCGACTCGCGGGCCTTCATCCAGTTCCGGTTGCCCTTGACGGTGTTGATCTCGCCGTTGTGGGCGATGAACCGGTAGGGGTGTGCGAGCGGCCAGCTCGGGAACGTGTTGGTCGAGAACCGGGAGTGCACCAGGGCGATCGCCGAGGCGAAGCGGCGGTCGGAGAGGTCCGGGAAGAAGGGCTCGAGCTGGCCGGTGGTCAGCATGCCCTTGTAGACGATGGTGCGCGCGGACAGCGACGGGAAGTAGACGCCCAGCTCGCGTTCGGCGCGCTTGCGCAGCAGGAACGCCTTGCGGTCCAGCTCGATGCCGGCGCTGGCGCCCTCGGTCACGAACACCTGGCGGAAGGCGGGCATCGTGGAGCGGGCGGTCGCGCCGAGCAGGTCGGGGGCGACGGGGACCTCGCGCCAGCCGAGAACGGTGAGGTTCTCCTCGGCGGCGATCGCGTCGATGCGGGCGGCCGCCTCGTCGGCGCCGTCCTGCGGGAGGAAGGCGATGCCGACGGCGTAGCGGCCGGCCTCGGGGAGCTCGAACCCGGCGACCTCGCGGAGGAAGGCGTCGGGGACCTGGGAGAGGATGCCGGCGCCGTCGCCGGAGTCGGGCTCGGAGCCGGTGGCGCCGCGGTGCTCGAGGTTGCGGAGCACGGTGAGTGCCTGGTCGACCAGCGTGTGGCTCGCCTCGCCGGTCAGGTTGGCCACGAAACCGACGCCGCAGGCGTCGTGCTCGTCGCGCGGGTCGTAGAGGCCCTGGGCAGCAGGGCGAGCATCCATGTACGACCAGTTACGGCCGTTCGTGGAGTGCTGGGACGGCTGGCGCGGCGTACGCATCGGCTCTCCCGTCGTCGTCATGTGGCTGAAAAGGTCCTCCCAGGCTCTGCGGCTCTGGGGGCACTGATGCCGAGGGACGACGTTGGCCCTCTGCTGTGTGGCAAAGATTCTTCTGCGCGTTACATAGTGAAACGGAATCCCGGAAGTTGGATACCGCGTTCCACCATGCGGACGCATGCGGGAGCCTTGGCCGCCGGCCCGCCGGGTGACGGCGGGCATGCGGGGAGACGTGCCAGGGAAGGTGTCCTGACGATTCCTGGGTACAGGCTTCGTCGCCCGTCTTCGGAGAGGCGCGCCGCTGGCGTCCTTGCCCGGCGCGTTCCGGCTCATGCCCGGTGGCTTCGTATGCGAAACCACGGGTGGCCGCTTGCGTGCAGCCCCTCACACATGTGAGCGGCCTTCATGATACGACCCCTGTCCAGTCGCGTCGCGGGGACGAATGTCACACCGCCGAAACGGTGTTGACCTGCGACGGACCCTTGCGCGCGGCCTCGCGGGGTGCGTGCGGTTCCGCATCCCGCGCCGCCGCACACCCGTGAGGGGCCGGGTCCGGGCTGTCTC
>NZ_JBRIOU010000003.1:404851-404917 GCF_053474865.1 Streptomyces sp. CO7 | reverse complement strand
CGGTGGTCGCCGGATGATCTGTAAAAAAAATAAACAAAAAACGACCACAGTAACAATAGATGTTGA
>NZ_JBRIOU010000003.1:402618-404751 GCF_053474865.1 Streptomyces sp. CO7 | reverse complement strand
GGGTTACGCGGGGCGGGCGGGGCCGGTGGGCCGACCGGGCCGGACGTGACCCGCGGGTCATGTGGGGCCGTACGGACCGGAGGGTCAGCCGACGGCGGTGCCGATGAGGGTGCCGAGCAGATAGGTGAGGCCGGCCGCCGCGCCGCCGAGCACCAGCTGCCGCAGACCGCTGAACCACCAGCTGCGGGCGGTCACCTTGGCGACCACGGCGCCGCACAGGAAGAGCCCGACGAGCGCGAGGACCACGGCGGGCCACAGCGCGGTGGCGCCGAACAGGAACGGCAGCACCGGCAGCAGCGCGCCCAGCGCGAAGGAGCCGAACGAGGAGACCGCGGCCACCGTCGGGGAGGGCAGGTCGCCGGGGTCGACACCCAGCTCCTCGCGGACGTGTATCTCCAGCGCCTGCTCCGGGTCGCGCGAGAGCTGGCGGGCGACCTCACGGGCCGTCCCGGCGTCCACGCCGCGCGCCTCGTACAGGGCGGCGAGCTCCGCCTCCTCGGCCTGCGGGTGACGGGCCAGCTGGCGTCGTTCCACGTCGAGTTCGGCCTCCACCAGCTCCCGCTGGGAGGCCACCGAGGTGTACTCGCCGGCCGCCATGGAGAACGCTCCGGCGGCCAGCCCCGCGAGCCCGGCGATCACCACGGCACCGCTGGAGGCCGTGCCGCCGGCGACACCGGTCATCAGGGCCAGGTTGGACACCAGACCGTCCATGGCGCCGAAGACGGCCGGGCGCAGCCAGCCGCCGTTGACGTCACGGTGGGTGTGGTTGTCGCGGTGCGCCTCGTGCAGGGGCGCCCGCATCTCGAGAACAGCCATGTCTCCCGCTCAAGGTCATTGCCGGGTGCGCGGACGACGTCGTGCCACGCGGCCAGTTTGGACTGGATCTACTTTTCGATGTTCCCCAAGCTACGCCCTTCAGTCGTGGCCCGCCAGCAAGGGAAGGCTGCCCTCACCTGCACTTTTGGCCACATCGCTCATCCGAAGCGAAGCCCGCACAGATGTCGTCCGGGTGACGTCGGCGTGTCCGAGGGTCGGCCGGGGCGGTGGCGTGGCACAGATCGTCACAAGGGCACAAGGGACCCCCTCCCCGCTAGGAGGCGCGCATGGCGGCCGTCGTCACACCGGACCTGCGGGAGCGGGCGCGTGGAGCGCTGCTGGGCCTGGCCGTGGGGGACGCGCTCGGCGCCCCGGCGGAGAACATGCGCCCCTCGGAGATCCGCGCCCGCTGGGGCCGCATCACGGGGTACGTCCAGGAGGAGCCGGCGGGCACCGACGACACCGAGTACGCCATCTTCTGCGGGCTGCTGCTGGCCCGGCACGGCTTCGCGCTGACCGCCGCGGACGTGGAGGCGGCCTGGCACGAGTGGATCGCGGACCGCGACGAGGGGCCGTTCCGGGGGGCCGGGTTCAGCGAACGCGGGACGCTGGAGAACCTGCGCCGGGGTCTGGCCGCGCCGGTCTCCGCCCAGCACCGGCACGCCTGGAGCGACGGGCTGGCCATGCGGGCCGCCCCGTTCGGCGTGTTCGCGGCGGGCCGCCCCGCGGAGGCGGCGCGGCTGGTGGCGGTGGACGGCTCGGTCAGCCACGACGGCGAGGGCATCTACGGCGGGCAGGCGGTGGCGGCCGGGGTGGCCGCCGCGATGACCGGGGCGCCCGCGGTGGCGGTGGTGGCCTCGGCCCTCGCGGTGATCCCGGACGACTCGTGGACGGCCCGCTCGCTGCGTCGCGCGGTCGCGGTCGCCCACCGCGGGGAGCGGGCGGTGCGGTCCGCGGTGGTGGTGGCGGGCTACCCGTGGACCGACCTGGCCCCCGAGGCCGTGGCCCTCGCCTTCGGCGCGTACGCGGCCGCGGAGGGCGACTTCCGCCAGGCGGTGCTGACCGCGGTGAACATGGGCCGCGACGCCGACACCACGGCCGCGGTCGCCGGGGCTCTGGCCGGCGCGACCTCCGGGGTGGCCGCCATCCCCGAGGAGTGGGCGGCCCCCATCGGCCCGGTCCGCGGGAGCTGTCTGCCGGCCATGGCGGGCCGGCACGTCCTGGACATCGCCGACCTCCTCACCTCCTCCAGGGAGCACGCATGACTCCCCCGTCCGACCCCGCCTCCGGCCCGGACCTCACCGCGTCCGCCACCAC
>NZ_JBRIOU010000003.1:391549-402518 GCF_053474865.1 Streptomyces sp. CO7 | reverse complement strand
GTCCCCGGCTCCGTGCCCGCCTCCCGCCCGACCGGTCCGGCCTCCCGACCCGGCCCCCGGCCGGAACCGCGCGGCGCCCGCCGCGGGTCCCTGGCCGGCAGCCACGAGGAGGACCGCAGCGCCGCCTGGTACGGCTGACGGGAGCCGTCCGGCACCGGCCCGGGAGGGCCGCGCGAGCTCCGCGCGACCGCGGCCCGGGGCCGTTGTCGGCGGCGGGTCGTAACGTGGAGGCATGCGGCCCGTTTCCCACATCGAACGCACGGTGGCGCCCTTCGAGGTCGTCAGCCCCTACCAGCCGAGCGGTGACCAGCCCACCGCGATCGCCGACCTGTCCCGGCGCATCAAGGCCGGCGAGAAGGACGTCGTCCTGCTCGGCGCGACCGGCACCGGCAAGTCCGCCACCACCGCCTGGATGATCGAGCAGCTCCAGCGGCCGACGCTGGTGATGGCGCCCAACAAGACCCTCGCGGCCCAGCTGGCGAACGAGTTCCGCGAGCTGCTGCCGAACAACGCCGTCGAGTACTTCGTCTCGTACTACGACTACTACCAGCCCGAGGCGTACGTCCCGCAGTCGGACACCTACATCGAGAAGGACTCCTCGATCAACGAGGAGGTCGAGCGGCTGCGCCACTCCGCGACCAACTCCCTGCTCACCCGCCGGGACGTCGTCGTGGTCGCCTCGGTCTCCTGCATCTACGGCCTGGGCACGCCCCAGGAGTACGTGGACCGGATGGTGCCCCTCAAGGTCGGGGAGGAGATCGACCGGGACGACCTGCTGCGCCGGTTCGTGGACATCCAGTACACCCGCAACGACGTGGCGTTCACCCGCGGCACCTTCCGGGTGCGCGGCGACACCGTCGAGATCTTCCCGGTGTACGAGGAGCTCGCCGTCCGCATCGAGATGTTCGGTGACGAGATCGAGTCGCTGACCACCCTCCACCCGCTCACCGGCGAGATCATCAGCGACGAGCGTCAGCTCTACGTCTTCCCCGCCACGCACTACGTGGCCGGTCCCGAGCGGCTGGAGCGTTCGGTGCGCGACATCGAGGCGGAGCTGGAGCAGCGCCTCGCCGAGCTGGAGAAGCAGGGCAAGCTGCTGGAGGCCCAGCGGCTGCGCATGCGCACCACCTACGACCTCGAGATGCTCCGCCAGATCGGCACCTGCTCCGGCGTGGAGAACTACTCGATGCACTTCGACGGCCGCAGCCCCGGCACGCCGCCGAACACCCTGCTGGACTACTTCCCGGAGGACTTCCTCCTGGTCATCGACGAGTCCCACGTCACGGTCCCGCAGATCGGCGCCATGTTCGAGGGCGACGCCTCCCGTAAGCGGACCCTGGTGGACCACGGCTTCCGGCTGCCGTCCGCGATGGACAACCGGCCGCTGAAGTGGGAGGAGTTCCAGGAGCGGGTCGGGCAGGCGGTCTACCTGTCGGCGACCCCCGGCGCCTACGAGCTCTCCCGCTCGGACGGCCAGGTCGAGCAGATCATCCGCCCGACCGGCCTGGTCGACCCGGAGGTCGTGGTCAAGCCCACCGAGGGCCAGATCGACGACCTGGTGCACGAGATCCGCGAGCGTGTCGAGCGCGACGAGCGGGTGCTGGTCACCACGCTCACCAAGAAGATGGCCGAGGACCTCACCGACTACTTCCTGGAGCTGGGCATCCAGGTCCGCTACCTGCACAGCGACGTGGACACCCTGCGCCGCATCGAGCTGCTGCGCGAGCTGCGCGCGGGCGAGTACGACGTCCTCGTCGGCATCAACCTGCTCCGTGAGGGCCTCGACCTGCCCGAGGTGTCCCTGGTGGCCATCCTGGACGCCGACAAGGAGGGCTTCCTGCGCTCCGGCACCTCGCTGATCCAGACCATCGGCCGCGCGGCGCGCAACGTCTCCGGCCAGGTGCACATGTACGCCGACCGGATCACCCCGGCCATGGCCAAGGCGATCGACGAGACCAACCGGCGCCGGGAGAAGCAGGTCGCCTACAACAAGGCGAACGGCGTCGACCCGCAGCCGCTGCGCAAGAAGATCAACGACATCGTGTCGCAGATCGCCCGCGAGGAGGTCGACACCGAGCAGCTGCTCGGCTCCGGCTACCGGCAGGGCGGCGGCAAGGCCGCCGGCACGGCCCCCGTCCCCGCCGCCTCGTCCAAGGCGGCCCGCAAGGGCAAGGGCAGGGGCGCCAAGGCGGACAGCGCGGTGACGGACCGCCCGGCCGCCGAACTCGCCCAGCAGATCGAGGAGATGACCCAGCGGATGCGCGCCGCGGCCGCCGACCTCCAGTTCGAGGTCGCCGCCCGGCTGCGGGACGAGGTCTCCGAGATGAAGAAGGAGCTGCGGCAGATGAAGGAGGCGGGGGTGGCCTGAGCGGTCCGCCCGCCCCGGGCCGGCCGCCCGCCCACGGGGCCGGCCGGCCCGGTTCCGCGGCGCTGTCCTGCAACACAGCGCCGCGGCGCTGTGTTGCAGGACCGACACAAATCCCGCAAGGGACGGGCGCGGCGGTGGCGCGCACCCATAGGGTCGAAGTGCTCGCGGGGGGCCGCGGGCGAGGGGATTCACGGGGACTTCATGTCCGAGAGGGGACCGCGCGTGACCGTCAACATGACCAAGGGCCAGGCGATCAGTCTGCAGAAGGACGACGGCGGTAGTCTCACCGCGGTCCGCATGGGGCTGGGCTGGCAGTCCGCCCCGCGCCGCGGTCTGTTCGGCCGCCGCGTCCGGGAGATCGACCTGGACGCCTCCGCGCTGCTGTTCGCCGGGGGCCAGCTGGTCGACGTGGTCTTCTTCCGCCACCTCGTCAGCGACGACGGCTCGGTGCGGCACACCGGCGACAACCTGGTCGGCGGCGCCGGCACCGGAGGGGACGACGAGGCGATCCTGGTCGACCTCCAGCGGGTGCCGGTGCACGTGGACACGATCGTGTTCACGGTGAACTCCTTCACCGGGCAGACCTTCGAGGAGGTCGCCAACGCCTTCTGCCGCCTGGTCGACGAGACCAACGGCCGCGAGCTGGCCCGCTACACGCTGGCCGGAGGCGGGGCGTACACCGCGCAGATCATGGCGAAGGTCCACCGCAGCGGGCCGGGCTGGACGATGACGGCCATCGGCGCGCCGTCCAACGGCCGCACGTTCCAGGACCTGCTGCCGGACATCTCCCGGCAGCTCTGACGCAGGAGGCGGGCCCGCCGCACAACCGGCGGCGGGCGTACGGAGGGGAAAGACGGCGATGACGGCCGAGCTGGTGCGGGGCCAGAACCATCCGCTCACCGAAGCCCGACCGGAGGTCCGGGTCTCGGCCGGCCGCCCGGTGACGGTCGGGGTGGTCCTCACGGACGAGCAGGGCCGCCTCGCGGGCGTCGAGGGCGTGCTCCTGCCGGGAGGGCCCGCCGGGCCGCCCGGCGTCGCGCTCCCGGAACGGGCCGCCGGGAGCGAGCACCGGGTCACTCTCGAACCGGCCGCGCTGCCGGAGACCGTGCACCGGGTCGGGATCGTCCTCGCCCTGCCGCCCGGGGAGCGATTCGGGGGCGGACCCGCGCCCTTCACCGCCGTCGTCGCGGGCGGCTCCGCGGGGCCGCCGCTGGTCAGCTACACCATCACCGGGCTGGACAGCGAGTGCGCGGTCGTCGCGCTGGAGCTGTACCGCAGGCAGGGGGCGTGGAAGGTCCGCGCCGTCGGGCAGGGGTACGCGGCGGGGCTCGCGGCCCTGCTCGCCGACCACGGCCTGCCCTCGGCCGAGGCCCAGCGGCTCGCCACCGCCGTCGCCCCCGCCGCGCAGGACGGCGACCGGGTGCTGCCGTCGCCCTCCACCACGGGTTCCTCCGCCGCCGCCGGTTCGCCTTCCACCACGGGCTCCTCCGCCGCCGGTTCGCCCGCCGTGGCGACGTCTGCCTCCGGTACGCCCGCCGCTGCCGGGACGCCCGCCGCGGCAACACCCGCCTCCGCCGGTGCGACCGCACCTGGTCTGCCCGGCGGCACGGCCGTTCCGGGCACGCCCGCCGCCGAGGGCGCCCAGGCCACGCCGGGCGGCGCGCACACCCCCGGGGGAACCGCGTCGGCGGCCGCCTCCGGCCTCACGGGCCTGCCGCCCCTCGGCGACCCCGCCGAAACCTTCCGGACACCGCCCGCGGGCACGGCAACGCCGCCCGGCAACCCGGCGGACCGGACCGAACCGTTCGGCACCCGGGCCACCGACGGCTCCGCGGCCCCGTACGCCGGTCACCAGGCCCACGGCACGGACGGCGGGGGCCACGCCTCCGCCGACGGCACCTCGGCCACCTCCGCATCGGCCCCCGAGGGCGCCTCGCGGGTCGACTACCGCCATCCGCGACGGGGACCTGGGCCGTCAGCCCAGGGCCAGGGCCAGGCCCACACCCAGGCCGGGACCCAGGGCCAGGCCCAGGCCGGGGCCGAGCAGCACCCCGCCCCCGTGGCGGGGGACGCCGCCGGATGGCCTGCCGCCCGGCACCGGGCGGCGCGGATGCCGGAGTGGACCCGGCGGCTCACCCGGGAGCTGGACACGTTCGCCGAGGAGAACGCCACCACCACCCTCCCCGTGCCGATCGCCCTCAACCAGCCGCCCGACCCGCTGCGGCTGGGCCCCTCCGACGACGCCGAGTGGGCGGCGTGGACCGCGCAGGCGCTGCTGCGCGCGGGCGACGACACCCTCCTCGCCGACCTGGAGCGCGACCGCCGGATCCGGGCCGCCGTCGACCTGGCGTGGAGCGCGGTGGCCGACGAGGTCGCCGAGGCGCAGCGCGCGGCGCCCGAGGCGGAGTCCGCCGCGATCCCTCTGCGGGCCCGGATCTCGGTGCGCGCCGGGCTCGGCAACCTGGCCACCGGCCTGCGCCCGCCCGCCACCGGCCACGACAACCCGCACTACTTCGACGACGCGGCCTGTGTACGCGCGTGCGTCCTGGCTGTCGCTCATCCGGGTGATCCTTCCCGCGCCGCGGAGCTCGCCGAGTTCGACGCCCGCTACTCCCAGGACGGCGACGGCGTGCACGGCGCCCGCGCGATGGCCGCCGCCGTCTCGCTCGCCCTGGCGGGCGCCGACGTGGACGCCTGCGTGAGCGCCGCGCTGGCCGAGCTGCCCGACGCCTCGGAGGCCGGACGCAACGCCCGGCACGCCCTGCACCTGGCCCGGGAGAGCGCCCCGGAGGGCGCGTTCGCGCTGGTGCCGCTGCTGGAGCACCAGATCGTGGACCACGTGTACAGCTACGGGATCGCCGCCGCGGAGACCGTGCCGGTGGCGCTCGCCCTGGCGCTGGCGTCCGGCGGGCGGTTCGCCGAGGCGGTGCCGGCGGCGGCCTGCCTGTCCCGGGTGGCCGACTCCACGCCCGCCCTCACGGGTGCGCTCACCGGCGCCCTGGGCGGTCTCGGGGCGGTGCCGGACCCCTGGCGCCAGGCCTGCCGCTCCCTCTCCGGCTGCGTCCTGCCCCGCCTCGCCGGTACCGATCTGGTGGAACTCGCCGAACGCCTGGAAGCGGGGCGACCGGCCACCGGCGGAGGATGATTCCGGCATGACGCGCATCACGCCCGAAAGGCCCCTCCACGGACCACTCGACGACCCGGAGGTCACCACCGCCGGGCCCGCCGCCGCACCCGCTCCCGGGACCGGGACCGGGGCCGGGACCGGGGCCGGGACCGGGGCCGGGACCGGGGCCCCCGCCCGGACCCTGGACGAGCGGATCGCCGACGCCCTGACCGGCGGGGCCGTCGGCGACGCGCTGGGCGGCCCGGTCGAGGGGTACTCCCCCGAGCAGATCCTGGAACGCCACGGCGGCCGCGTGCGGGGCGTGGTGGGGCCGTGGAACGGCGACGCGTGGCGCACCGCGCGTCCTGTCGCGCCGTACCACAAGGGCGACGGGCACGTCACCGACGACACCTTGATGACCCACGCCCTGATCCGCGTCTACGAGCGGGTCCGCGACCACCTCGACGCCTACGCGGTCGCCGAGCACCTGGTCCCGGACCTGATGGGCGAGCTGCGCTGGATCCCCGAACTGGAGGCCGAGGCGCTGCCGTTGCAGCGGATCTTCCTCGCCGAGAAGTGGCTGGTGGCGCGGATCCACTACGGGCACGTCGACCCGCGCGAGGCCGGCTGCGGGAACATCGTCAACTGCGGCGCCGCGATGTACATGGCGCCGGTCGGCCTGGTGAACGCGGCCCATCCGGCGGCGGCCTACGCCGAGGCGCTGGACGTGGCGGGCCCCCACCAGTCCTCCTACGGGCGGGAGGCGGCGGGCGTGTTCGCGGCGGCCGTGGCCGCGGCCTGCGCGCCGGACGCGACCCCGGAGTCGGTGGTGGCCGCCTGCCTGTCGCTCGCCAAGGACGGCACCCGCGCCGCGATCGAGGCGGTCTGCGAAACCGCCGCCCGGTACGGCGAGTTCGAGGCGGCGCTCGTCCCGCTGCGCGAGGCGGTCGCCCCGTTCGACACCGTCGGTCCCGACTACCGGGCGCCGTCCCTGGGGGCCCGCCGCCCGTCCCGGCTGCACTCGATCGAGGAGCTGCCGGTGGCGCTCGGCATGCTGCTGGTGGCCGGCGGCGACTACGGGCAGGCAGTGCTCGGCGCGGTCAACTACGGCCGCGACTGCGACTCGATCGCCACCATGGCGGGCGCCCTGGCCGGCGCGCTCGGCTCTCCCGCGCCCGCCGGCTGGGCCGCTCAGGTCGCCGAGGCGAGCCGCCTCGACCTGGACGCCCCCGCCCGCGCCCTCACCGCCGTCGCCCGGGAGGTCTTCGCCCGGGACGTCGCCCGCCGCCGCGCCCACGAGGCCGCGTTCACCGCGATCGGAGGCGCCGCGTGCTCCGGTTGACCTGGGTGCAGCCCGAGGACCTGCTCGGCCACGAGCTGCGGCAGGCCGCGCAGGACGGCCGCTCCCCCGCGACCGTCGCCGCGGTCGCCGCCCGCTGGCGCGCGGCCGGCGGCCCCGAGGCCCCCGACCGCGCCGGCTCCTCCGCCGAGCCCGTCTCGCGCTACCTGCGCACCCTCGCCGAGGACCTGCTCGACGAGCTGGCCGAACTGCCCTCGCCCCTGGCGGAGGCGGAGCCCACCGATCTGGAGCGGATCAAGGCGCTCTGCCCCGACTGGCCGGCCGCCCCGGCCGCCTGCCCGCGGCCCTCCGCGGCCCGGCTGGAGGCCGCCTGGCTGGGGCGCGCGGCCGGCTGCCTGCTGGGCAAGCCGGTGGAGAAGCTGCCGCTGGAGGGCATCAGGGCGCTGGCCCGGGCCACCGGCGACTGGCCGCTCACCACCTTCTTCACCGCCCGCGGCCTGCCCGCCGAGCTGGCGGCCGCCCACCCCTGGAACCGCCGTTCGGCCGGCACCTCGCTGGCCGAGAACATCGACGGCATGCCGGAGGACGACGACCTCAACTTCCCGCTGCTCGGCCTTCTGCTGCTGCGCCGTCACGGCCGCTCCTTCACCACCGGGGACGTGGCCCGCCTGTGGCTGGACGAGCTGCCCGCGGGCCGCCTGTTCACCGCGGAGCGGGTCGCCTACCGCAACCTGCTGTCCGGCGTGGAGCCGCCGCACACCGCGCGCCACCGCAACCCGTTCCGCGAGTGGATCGGCGCGCTGATCCGGGCCGACGTGCACGGCTGGACCAACCCCGGCGACCCGGGCGCCGCCGCCGAGCAGGCGCACCGCGACGCCGTCCTCAGCCACACCGGGAGCGGCGTGCACGCCGCGATGTTCGCCGCCGCCATGATCGCGGCCGCGGCGGGCGGCGGGGTGGACGTGCACGGCTGTCTGCGGGCCGGGCTGGCCGTCGTCCCGCCCGGCTCCCGGCTCGCCCGGGCGGTCCGGCACGCCGTCCGGCTGGCCGGCGAACACGCGGGCGGCGCGGCCGGGTTCGAGGCGGTGGTGGACGCGCTGCACACCGAGCACGCGCGGCACCACTGGGTGCACGCGGTGCCCAACACCGCGCTGATCGCCGCGGCCCTCACCCACGCGGACGGGGACTTCGCCGGCTCGGTCTGCCGGGCGGTGTCGGGCGGCTGGGACACCGACTCCAACGGCGCCACCGCCGGCTGCGTGGCGGCGTTGCTGGCCGGCTCCCCCGGGGCGCTGCCCGAGCGGTGGACGGCGCCGCTGAAGAACCGGCTCGCCACCTCCGTGGCCGGGTTCGACGGCGTCGGCTTCGACGTCCTCGGCCGCACCACCGCCCATCTGTGCGCGCCGGGCCCGCGACCGGAGCGGGCGCCGGCCGTCCGGACCGTCCTGGAGGCCGCCCCGTCATGAGCACCGTCGGCGACATCGTCGTACTCGGCAGCGCCAACATGGATCTCGTCGCCTACGTGGCCAAGGCGCCGCAGCGCGGGGAGACCGTCACCGGGCGCGAGTTCCGCACCGCGCCCGGCGGCAAGGGCGCCAACCAGGCGGTGGCCGCGGCCCGTGCGGGCGCCCGGGTCTCGATGATCGGCGCGGTCGGCAACGACACGTTCGGTCTGCGGCTGCGCTCCGCGCTGGAGGCCTCCGGGGTGGTCACCGACCGGCTGCGCACCGCGGAGGGCCCGTCCGGCACCGCCCACATCGTGGTGGACGACGAGGGGGGCAACGCGATCGTGGTCGTCCCGGGCGCCAACGCGGGCGTGACCTCGCTGACTCTCCGCGACGAGGAGGCGGTCCGGGGCGCCGGTCTGCTGCTGCTCCAGCTGGAGACCCCCCTGGAGGCCGTCGTCGCCGGGGCCCGGCTGGCCCGCGCGCACGGCGTGCGGACCGTCCTGACGCCCGCGCCGGTGCGGCCCCTGCCCTCCGAACTCCTCGACTGCGTGGACCTGTTGCTGCCCAACGAGCACGAGGCCGCCGCCCTGGCCCAGGTGGCCGACCCGCGGGAGGCGGCGCTCGCGCTGCTGGAGCGGGTGCCCGAGGTGGTGGTCACCCTCGGGGCGGCGGGCAGCCTGTGGGCGGTGCGCGGCGCGGAGCCGGTGACGGTCCCCTCGCCCCGGGTGCGGGCGGTGGACACCACCGGGGCGGGCGACACCTTCGCCGGCGCGCTGGCCGTCGCCCTCACCGAGAAGCGCCCGATGCCCGAGGCCCTGCGCTGGGCGGCCGCCGCGGCCTCCCTGTCGGTGCAGCGGCCGGGGGCGTCGGCGTCGATGCCCTACCGCTCCGAGATCGAGGCACGGTACACGTCATGAACCAGCCCCTGTCCGACGTCGCCCCCGCTCCCGCCGCCGGGCCCGCGCCGCTGTCCGGGCTGCGGGTCCTGGACCTGGCCACGCTGTTCGCCGGGCCGCTCGCGGCCACCATGCTGGGCGACTTCGGCGCCGACGTGGTCAAGGTGGAGCACCCGACGAAGCCCGACCCCTCGCGCGGTCACGGGCCCGCCAAGGACGGCGTCGGGCTGTGGTGGAAGCTGCTGGGCCGCAACAAGCGGAACATCACCCTGGACCTGTCCGCGCCGCTCGGCGCGACCTGCTGTTGCGGCTGGTCCGGGACGCCGACGTCGTGGTGGAGAACTTCCGCCCGGGCACGCTGGAGCGGTGGGGTCTGGGCTGGGAGGAGCTGTCCGCGGTCAATCCGCGTCTGGTGCTGGCCCGGGTCACCGGCTTCGGCCAGTTCGGCCCGTACGCCCGCCGCCCCGGCTTCGGCACCCTGGCCGAGGCGATGAGCGGTTTCGCCGCCGTCACCGGCGAGCCGGACGCGCCCCCCACCCTGCCCCCGTTCGGCCTGGCCGACTCCATCGCCGCGCTGGCCACCGCCTTCGCGGTGACGACGGCGCTGGCCGCCCGGGACCGCACCGGCGCCGGGCAGGTCGTCGACATGGCCATCATCGAACCCATCCTCACGGTGCTGGGGCCGCAGCCGCTCTGGTTCGACCAGCTGGGCCACGTCCAGCCGCGCACCGGCAACCGGTCCCAGAACAACGCGCCGCGCAACACCTACCGGACCGCCGACGGCACCTGGGTGGCGGTCTCCACCTCGGCGCAGTCGGTCGCCGAACGGGTGATGCGGCTGGTGGGGCGGCCGGAGCTGGTCGACGAGCCGTGGTTCGCCACCGGTTCCGGGCGCGCCGCCCACTGCGACGTGCTGGACGAGGCGGTCGGCGCCTGGATCGCCCGGCGTGGACGGTCGGAGGTGCTGGACGCCTTCGAGAAGGCGGAGGCCGCGGTGGCTCCCGTCCAGGACGTGCGGGACGTGATGGAGGACCCGCAGTACCGGGCGCTGGGCACCATCACCACCGTGGACGACCCGGAGCTCGGGCAGCTGCGGATGCAGAACGTGCTGTTCCGGCTCTCCGCGACCCCCGGCGCGATCCGCTGGGCGGGGCGGCCGCACGGGGCGGACACCGAGGCCGTGCTCACCGAGGCGGGGCTCACCGCTCAGGAGATCGCGGCACTGCGACGGGAGGGGATCGTGTGAGCGGGGAGGTGCAGGCGCCGCCGCTGACCTTGCTGTACGTCCCCGGGGACCGGCCCGAGGTGGTCGCCAAGGCGCTGCGGGCGGGGGCGGACGTGGTGCTCGTCGACCTGGAGGACGCGGTCGCGCCCGCCCGCAAGGAGTACGCGCGGGACGCCACCGCGGAGCTGCTGGCCGAGCAGCCGCCGGTTCCGGTGCACGTCCGGGTGAACTGCCCGTCCTCGCCGGAGGGGCGTGCCGACCTCAAGACGCTGCTGCCGTGCCAGGGGCTGGGCGGGGTGCGGCTGCCGAAGGTGACCTCGCCGGACACGGTGGCCCGGGTGGCGGGGCAGGCGAGCGCGCTGGACCGGACGGGGCTGCCGCTGTTCCCGCTGCTGGAGAGCGCGCTGGGCGTCGAGGAGGCGTTCCGCATCGCCCGCGCCGATCCGTCGGTGGGCGGCGTCTCACTCGGCGAGGCCGACCTGCGCGCGGACCTCGGGGTGCGGGAGGACGCGGGGCTCGACTGGTGCCGCTCCCGGGTGGTGGTGGCCGCCCGGGCGGCAGGGCTGCGGCCTCCGGCGCAGTCCGTCCACCCGGACGTGCGGGACCTGGAGGGGCTGCGGGCGGGC
>NZ_JBRIOU010000003.1:390507-391449 GCF_053474865.1 Streptomyces sp. CO7 | reverse complement strand
ACCCGCGGCAGCTGCCGGTGATCGCGCGGGCGTACCGTCCGACCGCCCGCGAGGTCGAGGAGGCGGAGGAGGTCGTCGAGGCGGCCCGCCGGGCCGGGCCCGGCGCGCAGTCGCTCCCCGACGGCCGGTTCGTCGACGCCGCCGTTCTCACCGCCGCCCATCGCACCCTCGCCCTGGCCGCGCGTCACTGACCGGCGTCCACCGTTCAGGTGCGGGACGGGGCGGGGCGCATGCCGTCGAGCAGGGTGTCGAGGTAGCGGCGGCCGGTGTCGATCCGGTCGCCGGTCGTGCCGCCGTGGACACCCACGGCGTGGGCGATGCCGCACATGAGCGGGACCAGGTCGGTGGCGGCCAGGTCGGGGCGGACGGCTCCGGCGTCACGCGCCCGCTCCAGGAGCACGGTGCCGGAGCTCGCGAGCGACGTCTTGAGCTGCGTCGTGCGCGGCAGCGCGTCCTCGGCCGCGGCGGCGACCGGGGGCAGTGCCGCGTCGGTGAGCTGGGCCTCGACGACGCGGGACAGGAAGTCCGTGAGCGCCCGCCAGGGGTCGGGGTCCGCCACGGCCTGCTCGCCGTGTGCGGCCAGGTCCTCCAGGCAGGGCGTGGCGACGGTCTCCAGCAGCGCCTCGGGGGTGGCGAAGTGCCGGTAGACCGTGGCGACCCCCACGCCGGCCCGGCGCGCGACGTCGTTGAGCTGCAGTGCGGCGCCCTGGTCGACCAGGGCGCGGGCGACCGCGACGATCCGCTCCCAGTTGCGGGCGGCGTCCTTGCGCAGCGGTGGGGACGTCATGGGGAAGGAGTGTCCAGGTTGCTCGTCATGGGGCACGGGGCACGGGGCACGGGCTCGCGCTCGTGGGCCCATGATAGGCGGCGTCCTCAGGGCCTCGGTGCGGGGCGGGGGGGGGGCGGCGGGCCCCCCCCCCGCCCCCCCCCCCGCCCCCGTTC
>NZ_JBRIOU010000003.1:383061-390407 GCF_053474865.1 Streptomyces sp. CO7 | reverse complement strand
GCGGGGGGGCGGGGGGGGGGCGGCCCGGCGGGCCCGCCCGCCGCCCTCGCTCACGCCCCTGTTCCGGCCGCCGCGGCCGCGTGGGTCTCGCTGAGCCGGAGCACGGCCTCGGCGATGCGGGGGTCGGTCGCCGCGCGGAACGGTGCGACGGGGTGCGCCCGCGGACCGATGACCAGGCCGGTCCGGCCGGCCAGCGTGGGGTCGGTGGCGGCGGTGACCGAGGGCCTGGCCGCGTCGGACGCCGTACCGGCCGTGGAGCGCTCGAACCGGCGGCGCACCAGCGGCCACAGCAGCCGCAACGGCGGGGAGACGACCGCCGGGACCAGCGTGCCGTCGGTCATGGCGGTCGCCGCGCCCCCGGGATCGGCGGCGAGGACCGAGACGCCGGTGCCCTCCAGCCGCCTCGCCAGGTCGAGCGTGTAGGCGAGGTTCGCAAGCTTGGCGCGCCCGTACCAGTGGAAGCCGTAGTAGCCGCCCGGCGGCTCGACGGCGTCGAACACGCGCTTGGCGACACCGACCGCCCCGGAGGTCACGTTCACGATCCGGCTAGGCGCCCCGGCGGTGAGCGTGGGCAGCAGCAGCTCGGTGAGCAGGTACGGCGACAGGTGGTTGACGACGAACGACGCCTCCACGCCGTCCACCTGCCGCCGCTCGGCGAACATCGCGCCGACATTGTTGACCAGCACCGTCAACGGTTCCCCCGACGCCGCGTGACCGGCGGCGAGGGTGCCGGCCAGCTCGCGGACCTGGTCGAGCGAGGCGAGGTCGGCGGCCAGGAACCGGGCCGGACGCCCGGGGTGCGCCGCGTTGATCCGCTCGACCGCCCTGGCTCCGCGGCCGGCGTCCCGTCCGACCACGGTGACCGCGAAGCCCGCCTCGGCCAGCCCCAGCGCGGTTTCCAGACCGATGCCTCCCGTACCGGCCGTGACCACAGCTGTCTTCGACATGCGTCCCCTCCACCACCCGGAAAAACGGATGCTTCATCCGCTTGGGTGAAGACTAACACGACCGGATGACTCATCCGTTTCGTGGGCCGGCGGGGCCCGCCCGCCGACGATGAGGGCAGCACACGCCGGAGCGACCGCGCCGGGCCGGCGTGGTCGCCCTGGGAGCGGGAGGGCCCGCGAAGTGGGCCACCGGAACGACGACGCCGCGCCCCCCGGGATCGGGGGCGCGGCGTCGGTGTCGTACGGGGCGGGGTGGTTACTTGCCCTTGGCCTCGGTCGGGTCCGCTGCGGCCTTGGACGCCTCGGTGGCACCGCCGTCGGCCGCGTCGTCGGTCCCGGCGGAGCTGCCGCCGTCGGCCCCGTCGGCCCCGTCGGAACCGGAGGTCGCGGCGGGAGCGGTGTCGGAGGGGGCGCCGACGGCCGCGTCGGCGCTCTTCCCGCCCTCGGTGCCGGAGCCGTCCGTCGCCCCCGGCTCCACGACCGCCTCCCGGCCCGGCCGCTTGCGCGCGGAGAGGACGAAGTAGAGGACGGCCAGCAGGAAGACCGCCAGCGCGGTCCAGTTGTTCAGGCGCAGGCCGAGGATGTGGTGCGCCTCGTCGACCCGCATGTACTCGATCCAGAACCGGCCCACGCAGTACGCGGCGACGTACAGCGCGAAGGCGCGCCCGTGGCCGAGCCTGAAGCGGCGGTCCGCCCAGATGACCAGCAGCGCGACGCCGATGCACCACAGCGACTCGTACAGGAAGGTCGGGTGGTAGAAGCCCGGAACCCGGCCGTCGAGCGCGGAGTCGATGCGGACCGCCCAGGGGAGGTCCGTCTCGCGCCCGTACAGCTCCTGGTTGAACCAGTTGCCCCAGCGGCCGATGGCCTGGGCGAGGGCGATGCCAGGCGCCACCGCGTCGGCGTACGCCGGCAGCGGGATGCCGCGCTGCCGCGCGCCGATCCAGGCGCCGACCGCGCCGAACGCGATCGCGCCCCAGATGCCGAGGCCGCCCTCCCACACCTTGAAGGCGTCCACCCAGTCACGGCCTTCGCCGAAGTACAGCTGGTAGTCCGTGATCACGTGGTAGAGACGTCCGCCGACCAGGCCGAACGGCACGGCCCACACCGCGACGTCGGCGACCGTGCCCGGCCGTCCGCCACGGGCGACCCAGCGCCGGTTGCCGAGCCAGATGGCGACGAAGACGCCGATGATGATGCAGAACGCGTAGCCGCGGAGCGGGAAGGGACCGAGGTACAGCACCCCGCGCGACGGGCTGGGAATGTAGGCAAGTTCCATGGCAGGGACGACGCTACCGTGCCGGGCCCCCGGGAGGGGGGGCGGCCCGGCTACGGCTCCATAACGAGGCCGGACCCGGGACGGGTCACTGCGCGGCCTTCGCCTCCACCAGCTGCTTGAACTTGGCCGGCGTCATCGAGCGGTCCTCGTAGATGTTCTTGCCGTTGAGCAGGACCGTCGGCGTGCCGCTGAAGCCGCCCTCGCGGAAGGCCTTGTCCGACTCCCGGACCCAGCTGTCGTGGGTGCCCTCGTTCACGCAGGACCGGAAGGCGGCCGTGTCGAGGTCGGGGACCTTGTCGGCCAGCTCGATCAGCTTCTTGTTGTCGGCCAGCGCGTCGTCCGTCTCCTCGGGCTGGGCGTCGAAGAGGACATCGTGGTACTCGGCGAATTTCCCGGCGTCCTGGGAGCAGGCGGCGGCGTTGGCGGCGCGCAGCGAGCCGCTGCCGCCCAGGTTGCCGTCGATCAGGGTGACCAGGTGGTACTCGGCCTTCAGGGAGCCCGCCTCGGTCAGCTCGTGCACCGTGGACCGGTAGGCCGTCTCGAAGGCCTTGCAGGCCGGGCAGCGGAAGTCCTCGTACACGACCATCGTCGACGGGGCGTCGGGGCGGCCGACCGGGATGGCCAGCTTCTCCTTGCCGCCCGCCCCGGAGGGCGCCACCGCGGGGCCCTCGGCGTCGCTGGTGTCGCCTCCGGAGTTGGCGGCGACCACGCCGACGACCGCCGCGAGACCGAGGACGCAGACCACGGCCGCACCGACGATCATGGCGCGGCGGCGCTTGTCCGCGGCCTTCTGCTTCTCGCGCTCCATCACCAGGCGCTGGCGCGCATTGCGCTTTCCGTCTCGGTTCTTCTCACTCACATGGGGCAGAACGAACCGGGGAGGCGCTGCGCGCCTCCCCGGTCCCATGTCCACCCGTTCGAGTGAGCGGCGTCGCCGCCGCTGACAGCGGGGTTACGCCCGCCCGCGCACGCCCTCCGCCAGGTCGGCGGCGAGTTCCCGCACGGCCTTCAGCCGGGCCTCGGCGTCGTCGGCGGTGTCGAGCATCCGCTGCACGAACGCCGAGCCGACGATCACGCCGTCGGCGAAGCCCGCCACCTCGGCGGCCTGGGCGCGGTTGGAGACGCCGAGGCCCACACAGACCGGAAGGTCGGCCCTGGTGGCACGGGTGCGCACCACCAGGTCCTGGGCCTGCGCGCCGACCGACGCGCGGGTGCCGGTGACGCCCATCAGCGAGGCCGCGTAGACGAAGCCGCTGCCGGCCGCGGTGATCTCGGCGAGCCGCGCGTCCTTGCTGGACGGGGCGACGACGAACACGGTGGCCAGGTCGTGCTTCTCCGCGTGCTCGCGCCACAGCGCGGACTCCTGCACCGGCAGGTCGGGCAGGATGCAGCCCGCGCCGCCGGCCTCGGCGAGCTCGGCGGTGAACCGCTCGACGCCGTAGCGGTCGATCGGGTTCCAGTAGGTCATCACCAGCACCGGCTTCCCGGTGGCCTCGTGCGCCTCGCGGACGGTGCGCATCACGTCGGCGATCTTCACGCCACCGCGCAGCGCGATGTCGTCGGCGGTCTGGATGACCGGGCCGTCCAGGACCGGGTCGCTGTGCGGCAGGCCCACCTCGACGACGTCGGCGCCGCCCTCGAAGACGGCCTTGATCGCGTCGATGCCGCCGTCCACGGTCGGGAAGCCGGCCGGGAGGTAGGCGATGAGCGCGGAGCGGTCCTCGGCCTTCGCGGCGGCGAGGGTGTCGCTCAGCAGCTGTCGGTTGCCGGTCACTTGGCGTCCCCCTCGATCTCCGCGCCGTTGCCGGCCTCGTCCGCGGCGACCTCCGCGTCGGTGTCGTACAGCCCGAAGTAGCGGGCGGCGGTGTCCATGTCCTTGTCGCCGCGGCCGGACAGGTTGACCACGATCAGGCCGTCGGGGCCGAGCTCGCGGCCGACCTCGAGCGCGCCGGCCAGGGCGTGCGCCGACTCGATCGCCGGGATGATGCCCTCGGTGCGCGACAGCAGGCGCAGGGCCTGCATGGCGGCGTCGTCGGTGACCGCGCGGTACTCGCCGCGGCCGCTGTCCTTGAGGTAGGCGTGCTCGGGGCCGATGCCCGGGTAGTCCAGGCCCGCGGAGATGGAGTACGGCTCGGTGATCTGCCCCTCCTCGTCCTGCAGGACGTAGGAGCGGGAGCCGTGCAGCACCCCGGGCTCACCGGCGGTGAGGGTGGCGGCGTGCTCGCCGGTCTCCAGGCCGTGACCGGCCGGCTCGCAGCCGACCAGGCGGACGCCCTCGTCGGGGATGAAGGCGTGGAAGAGGCCGATGGCGTTGGAGCCGCCGCCGACGCAGGCGACGGCGGCGTCGGGCAGGCGTCCGGCGGTCTCCAGCAGCTGCCGCCTGGCCTCGACGCCGATGACGCGGTGGAAGTCGCGGACCATCGCCGGGAACGGGTGGGGACCCGCGACGGTGCCGAACAGGTAGTGCGTGTGGTCGACGTTGGCGACCCAGTCGCGGAACGCCTCGTTGATGGCGTCCTTGAGGGTGCGGCTGCCGGACTTCACGGCGACCACCTCGGCGCCCAGCATCCGCATCCGGGCGACGTTGAGCGCCTGGCGCTGCGTGTCGATCTCGCCCATGTAGATGGTGCACTCGAGACCGAACAGGGCGCAGGCGGTCGCGGTGGCGACGCCGTGCTGGCCGGCGCCCGTCTCGGCGATGACCCGGGTCTTGCCCATGCGGCGGGTCAGCAGGGCCTGGCCGAGAACATTGTTGATCTTGTGCGAGCCGGTGTGGTTGAGGTCCTCGCGCTTGAGGAAGATCCGCGCGCCGCCCGCGTGCTCGGCGAAGCGGGGCACCTCGGTCAGCGCGCTGGGACGGCCGGTGTAGTGGGCCAGCAGGTCGTCGAGCTCACGGGCGAACTCGGGGTCGGCCTTGGCCTTGTCGTACTCGACGGCGACCTCGTCGACGGCGGCGACCAGCGCCTCCGGGATGAACTTGCCGCCGAAGTCGCCGAAGTAGCCGGCGGCGGTGGGAACGGTGCCCTCGGGATCGGGCACGAAGAACTGACTGGACATGCGAAGGATTACCTCACAGATGATCACGGATGATGCCGGACGGACGTCGGGGCCTTCCCCCGCGCCATCGCATCCCGTTCACCTGTCCGGGTTCGTCCCCGATGACGTACCGGACCCGCCGGCCGTGGACGCGCCGGGCCGGCGCCCTGCAGCCGCGCGGCTTGCAGCCGCGGGCCAGCCGCGCGAAGCGCCCCTCGCCCGGACTGGCCGGGCAGCAGGAGCACGACGCCGGGCAGCACGCGGCCGGGCCCGGCTCCGGGGTGTGGGCCTGACGGCACGCACCCTCGGACGCGGGGTCCTCGGTCGACGGCTGCACGGCGGTGGTCATGCGGGGCTCCCTCAGGCGCGCCCGTGCCGGATGGCCGGGTGCTCGCCCGCCGCCACCAGGTCCGCGACCGCGGTCCTGGGGTCCTTGCCGATCACCAGCGACTCGCCGACCAGCACGGCGTCAGCACCGGCGTTGGCGTAGGCGATCAGGTCGTGCGGCCCGCGGACGCCGGACTCGGCGACCTTCACGACGTGCGGCGGGATCTCCGGAAGCACCCGCTCGATGGTGGAGCGGTCCACCTCGAGGGTCTTGAGGTTGCGGGCGTTGACGCCGATAACCTTGGCGCCGGCGTCCAGCGCGCGCTCGACCTCGTCCTCGTCGTGCGCCTCGACCAGCGCGGTGAGCCCGATGGACTCGGCCCGCTCGATCAGCGACTCCAGGGCGTCCTGCTCCAGGGCGGCGACGATCAGCAGCGCCAGGTCGGCGCCGTAGGCCCGCGCCTCCCAGAGCTGGTAGGAGGAGACGATGAAGTCCTTGCGGAGCACGGGGATGTCCACCCGGGCCCGGACCGCCTCGAGGTCGGCCAGCGATCCGCCGAACCGGTGCTTCTCGGTCAGCACCGAGATGACCGCGGCGCCGCCCGCCTCGTAGTCGGCGGCGAGGGCGGCCGGGTCGGCGATGGCGGCCAGCGCGCCCTTGGAGGGGCTGGACCGCTTGACCTCGCAGATGACCTTGACGCCGTTGCCGCGCAGGGCGGCGGCGCCGTCCTTGGCGGTGGGCGCCTTGGCCGCGCGCTCCTTGAGCTCGTCGAGGCCGACGCGCGCCTGCCGCTCCGCGAGGTCGGCCCGCACGCCCTCGATGATCTCGTCGAGCACACTCACGCGAGCGGCCCCCTTCCGTGACGGTGGTCGGTTCCGTTCGATACCGATGGTCACTTGCGATGGTATCCGCAGGGGGCCCCACGTCCCGCATCAGGCGGCGGCCGGTCCCACTACCTGGACGTTTCCCGCCTGTTTCCCGCCCAGGGGCATCAGGTGTGCGGACCCACCCTCATGGGTGCAGCCATCCGCCGAACGGCAGATTGCGCACGAGGGTGAACACGGCGAGCACGGTCCCGAGGGCCCACAGGTGTGCCGGCCGCGCCGTGACCCGCGTCGGCAGCCCCCGGGCCGTCCGCGCCGCCCACACGCTCCAGGCCACCGCGAACAGCAGGTAGCCGACGACGGCCGGGGCGTTGGCCTGCAGCGCGGCGAGCAGGTCGCCGTGGGCGAAGGCGTGGGCGCTGCGCAGGCCGCCGCAGCCGGGGCAGTACACGCCGGTGAGGGCGAGCAGCGGACAGGCCGGGTAGTGCCCCGGCCGGTTCGGGTCCACGGCCCGCACGTACGCGAAGGCGGCGACGACGGCGCCGAGCACGGCGACGGGAGGGGCCAGCCGCCGCCACAGGGGCCCGGCCGGCGCGCCCCCCGACGGGGCACGCGGCGGTCCGGCGCTCCCCGGCCCCGCGTCCGCCGCGCTCCCGTGCCCTGCGTCCGGGAGTCCGGCTTCCCCGCCGTCTCCCGGACCGGCGTCCCGGCGTGAGCCGTCCCCGCACGGTGCGTCCGCCGGTCCCGCGGACCTCTCCCCGGCTGTGGGCGTGTCGCCGGACCGGGTGGCGGCCGACGGTGTGCCGGGCGACTCCGTGGCGGGCGGGAGCGTGGCGGGCGACGGGTCGCCGGACGGCTGCTGGGCGAGGGAGCGCGGGGTGCCGGTGGTCACCCGGGCATTGTGCCCCGCACCGGCGCGCCGCGCGGTGCCC
>NZ_JBRIOU010000003.1:382075-382961 GCF_053474865.1 Streptomyces sp. CO7 | reverse complement strand
CCCCTGATCGGCGGTGTCGCCACGTCGACGGGGCGCTGCCGCGCCCGGCTCGGGTCAGGCGTTCTCGGCGACCTTGTGCACCGGGTGCACGTGCTCCGCCTGGCCGAGGCCCGCGCGGCGCATCAGGCCGCCGACGACGGCGCCGAGCAGCGTGAGACCGATGCCGACCCAGAAACCGACCGGCTGCGCCATCACGATGAAGACGGATGCTACGCAGAACCCGACGAAGGCGATGATGACGCCGGTCCAGGCGGCCGGGGTGTGACCGTGGTTGCTGCCCGCCATGACTTGCTCCTCGTTGACGCGTGTACGTGTGGTGAGCGGGACGCTCACGTCACATTCTTCCCCACCGGTGCCGCAGGGCGCGTCCCGGGGTGGGCGCGGTCAGGCCCCGGTGGGGTCCTCGCCGCGGTCGAGGGCCTTCCAGAGGTCCTCCGGACGCTCGGGGTCGGCGGGCGCCTGGGACGCCGCCGCGCCGGCCGCGCGCCGGGGGCGCGGGACGCCCCTGCCGCGCTCGTAGCGGGACGACATGCCCGGCCAGCTGCTGCCGCGCCACAGCGCGAGCAGCCCGGCGATCAGGATGAGCGCGCCGCCGGCCGCGGCGACGTACGGCCAGGAGGTGTGGGTCAGGCCGGTGACGGCGGCGGTGGCGTCGCCGGAGACCTTGGCCGCCTTGTCCTCGAGCGCGGCCCGGCCGGAGGCGCCGAGCAGGGCCGCGGCGACGGTGCCCGCGCCGCACAGGGCGAGCAGCGCGGCGACCAGGACGCGGCCGGCGCGGCGGACGGCGAAGACGGCGACCATCGCCGCGAGCCCCACTATCGCGAGAGCGGCGGGCGCGCCGGTGACGTCGCTGCCGGTGGCGGTCAGCGGGAAGTCGCCGCCGGCC
>NZ_JBRIOU010000003.1:380012-381975 GCF_053474865.1 Streptomyces sp. CO7 | reverse complement strand
CCCCTCCACTATGGCCCCGCCGGGCCCGCCCGTATGCCCCCCGTGGGCCGCCCGGGGGTCAGGTGAGAGCGACATCACCTCACGCGCCGCTCCGGCCGGCCCCCAGCCGGTTGGCGCTGTGGACGGCGCGCAGCACCGCGGCGGCCTTGTTGCGGCACTCGGTGTCCTCGGCCACCGGGTCGGAGTCGGCGACGACTCCCGCGCCCGCCTGCACGTAGGCGGTGCCGTCGCGCAGCAGCGCGGTGCGGATGGCGATGGCGGTGTCGGAGTCCCCGGCGAAGTCCAGGTAGCCCACCGCGCCGCCGTACAGGCCGCGCCGTGAGGGCTCCAGCTCGTCGATGATCCGCAGGGCGCTCGGCTTGGGCGCGCCGGAGAGGGTGCCGGCCGGGAAGCAGGCGGTGAGCACGTCGAAGGCGGTGCGGCCCGGGGCGACGCGGCCGGTGACGGTGGAGACGATGTGCATCACGTGCGAGTACCGCTCGATCGACATGAAGTCGACGACCTCGACGGAGCCGGGCTCGCAGACCCGGCCGAGGTCGTTGCGCCCGAGGTCGACCAGCATCAGGTGTTCGGCCCGTTCCTTGGGGTCGGCCATCAGCTCGTCGGCGAGGGCCTGGTCCTCCTGCGGGGTGGCGCCGCGGTGGCGGGTGCCGGCGATGGGGTGCACCACGGCGCGGCCGTCCTCGACCTTGACGAGCGCCTCGGGGCTGGAGCCGACGACGTCGAAGCCCTCGAACCGGAAGAGGTACATGTACGGCGACGGGTTGGTGGCGCGCAGCACCCGGTAGACGTCCAGGGCGCTCGCCGTGCAGGGGGTCTCGAAGCGCTGGGAGGGGACGACCTGGAAGGCGTCGCCGGCCCGGATGCGTTCCTTGATGTCCTCGACGGCCTTCTGGTACTCGACGCCGCCCCACAGCGCGGTGTACTCGGGCAGCGCCGCGTCGGGCAGGGCGACCGGCGGCTGGGCGAGCGGGCGGGCGAGGTCGGCCTCCATGGCGTCCAGGCGGGCGACGGCGTCGGCGTGGGCCTCGTCGACGCCGGTGTCGAGGTCGTTGTGGTTGATGGCGTTGGCGATCAGCAGGACGGTGCCGTCCCAGTGGTCGAGGACGGCCAGGTCGCTGGTGAGCAGCATGGTCAGCTCGGGCAGCTTCAGGTCGTCGCGCTCGCCGGGGCCGATCTTCTCCAGGCGGCGCACGATGTCGTAGCCGAGGTAGCCGACCATGCCCCCGGTGAACGGCGGCAGCCCGTCCTGGCGGGGGGTGTGCAGGGTCTCCACGGTGGCGCGCAGCGCGGCCAGCGGGTCGCCCTCGGCGGGGACGCCGACGGGTGGCGTGCCGAGCCAGTGGGCCTGGCCGCCGCGTTCGGTGAGGGTGGCGGCGCTGCGGACGCCGACGAAGGAGTAGCGGGACCAGGAGCGGCCGTTCTCGGCGGACTCCAGCAGGAAGGTGCCGGGGCGCTCGGCGGCGAGTTTGCGGTAGAGCGCGAGTGGGGTGTCGCCGTCGGCGAGCAGCTTGCGGGTGACGGGGATGACCCGCCGGTCGGCGGCGAGGGTGCGGAACGTCTCGAGGTCCATGGCCGTGGACCCTACTGATCCGTGGCGGCTCCCGCCTGCGTGTCTTCCTCCTTGAGCAGCACGTCGGCGTCGAAGCAGGTGCGGTCGCCGGTGTGGCAGGCGGCGCCGGTCTGGTCGACGCGGACCAGCAGGGTGTCGCCGTCGCAGTCGAGGGCGACCGACTTGACGTGCTGGACGTGGCCGGAGGTGTCGCCCTTGACCCAGTACTCCTGGCGGCTGCGCGACCAGTAGGTGCAGCGGCCGGTGGTGAGGGTGCGGTGCAGCGCCTCGTCGTCCATCCAGCCCAGCATCAGCACCTCGCCCGTGTCGTACTGCTGGGCGACGGCGGGGACCAGGCCGTCGGGGGTGCGCTTGAGCCGGGCGGCGACGGCGGGGTCGAGACCGGTGGGG
>NZ_JBRIOU010000003.1:368327-379912 GCF_053474865.1 Streptomyces sp. CO7 | reverse complement strand
ATGTCGACGTTTGCCAAGCGTGAACGGCTGCTTCTGGCCGACCTGTTGGAGACGGCCGGGCCCCAGGCCCCCACGTTGTGCGGGGAGTGGACGGCCCGCGACCTGGCCGCGCACGTGGTGGTGCGCGAGCGCCGGGCCGACGCGGCGGGCGGCATACTGATCAAGGCGCTGGCCGACCGCCTGGAGCGGGTGCGGGCGGAGTTCGCCGCGAAGCCGTACGAGGAACTGATCCAGCTGATCCGCACCGGGCCGCCGCGGATGTCGCCGTTCTCCCTGAAGCAGGTGGACGAGGCGTCCAACACGGTGGAGTTCTACGTCCACACCGAGGACGTGCGGCGGGCGGCGGAGGACTGGACGCCGAGGGAGCTGGACCCGGTGTTCCAGGACGCGCTGTGGAGCCGGCTGGAGCGGATGGCGCGGCTGCTCGGGCGGCGGGCGCCGGTGGGTCTGGTGCTGCGGAGGCCGGACGGGCGGACGGCGGTGGCGAACCGGGGGGCGCCGGTGGTGACGGTCACCGGGGAGCCGTCGGAGCTGCTGCTCTTCGCCTTCGGCCGCCAGAAGGTGGCCGACGTGGTCCTCGACGGCGACCCGGACGCCATCGCGAAGGCCCACACCACCCCGCTCGGCATCTGACGCCGCGCCCGGCGCGTGCCGCTCCCTCGTCGGGAACGGCACGCGCGCGGCCGCGAGGTCAGCGCACGGGGTGGCCGGCCTCGGCGAGGGCGGACTTGACCTCGCCGATGCGCAGGTCGCCGAAGTGGAAGACGGAGGCGGCGAGCACGGCGTCCGCTCCCGCGCCCACCGCGGGGGCGAAGTGCTCCAGCCGTCCCGCCCCGCCGGAGGCGATGACCGGCACCGTCACGTGCTTGCGCACCGCGGTGATCATCTCCAGGTCGTAGCCGTCCTTCGTGCCGTCCGCGTCCATGGAGTTGAGCAGGATCTCCCCCGCTCCCAGCTCCGCCGCCCGGTGCGCCCACTCGACCGCGTCGATGCCGGTGCCCCGCCGCCCGCCGTGCGTGGTGACCTCGAAGGACCCGCTGTCGGTGCGCCGCGCGTCCACCGACAGCACCAGCACCTGCCGCCCGAACCGCTCGGCGATCTCCCGGATCAGTTCGGGCCGCGCGATGGCCGCGGTGTTGACGCCCACCTTGTCGGCGCCGGCCCGCAGCAGCTTGTCCACGTCGTCGGCCGTGCGCACGCCGCCGCCGACGGTGAGCGGGATGAACACCTGCTCCGCCGTGCGCCGCACCACGTCGTAGGTGGTCTCCCGGTCACCGGAGGAGGCGGTGATGTCGAGGAAGGTCAACTCGTCGGCGCCCTCGGCGTCGTACACCTTCGCCATCTCCACCGGGTCACCGGCGTCGCGCAGGTTCTGGAAGTTGACGCCCTTGACGACCCGGCCGTTGTCGACGTCCAGGCAGGGGATGACTCGGACCGCCAGGGTCATGGGAATTCACGGCTCCTCACACGAAGAAAAACGAAGAAAAGAGAGGGCTCAGCCCGCCCGGTGGGCCTCGAGTTCGACCTCGACCAGGATGCGCGGGTCGACGAACCCCTCGACGACCACCAGCGTCGTCACCGGCCGTACCGCGCCGAAGACCTCCTGGTGGGCGCGGCCCACCGCGTCGACGTCCCGGCGGTGGGTGAGGTACAGCCGCGTGCGGATCACGGAGTCGGGGCCGAGCCCGAACTCCTCGATCGCCCGCAAGGCGTTGCCGATGGCGGCCCGTGCCTGCTCGTAGGGGTCGCCCTCGCCCGCGAGGACGCCGCCCCGGAAGGCGGTGGTGCCGCCCACCAGCACGCGGTCGCCCGCCGCGACGGCGCGTGCGAAGCCGATCTCCTCCTCCCAGGGGGTGGGTTCCGAACTCTGCGCGCGCCGCACGGCCTCGGTCATCGGGACACAGCCTCCAGGGCCTCTTCCAGGGTGAACGCCTTGGCGTACAGCGCCTTGCCGACGATGGAGCCCTCGACGCCGAGCGGGACGAGCTCGGCGATGGCGCGCAGGTCCTCCAGCGAGGAGACCCCGCCGGAGGCGACGACCGGGCGGTCGGTGCGGGCGCAGACGTCCCGCAGCAGCTGCAGGTTGGGGCCCTGCAGGGTGCCGTCCTTGGCGATGTCGGTGACGACGTAGCGGGCGCAGCCCTCGGAGTCCAGGCGGGCCAGCGTCTCGTAGAGGTCGCCGCCGTCGCGGGTCCAGCCGCGGCCGCGCAGGGTGGTGCCGCGCACGTCGAGGCCGACGGCGATCTTGTCGCCGTGCTCGGCGATGATCTTGGCGACCCACTCGGGGTCCTCCAGCGCGGCGGTGCCGATGTTGACGCGGGTGGCGCCGGTGGCGAGCGCGGCGGCGAGCGAGTCGTCGTCGCGGATGCCGCCGGAGAGCTCCACCTTGATGTCCATGGCTCGGGCCACCTCGGAGATCAGCGCCCGGTTGTCACCGGTGCCGAACGCGGCGTCCAGGTCGACCAGGTGCAGCCACTCGGCGCCGGCCGACTGCCAGGCGAGGGCGGCCTCCAGCGGGGAGCCGTAGGAGGTCTCGGTGCCGGACTCGCCGTGGACGAGGCGGACGGCCTGGCCGTCGCGCACGTCGACGGCGGGGAGCAGTTCAAGCTTGGCGGTGTCTGCCATGTCTAGAGGGTTCCGATCCAGTTGGTCAGCAGCTGCGCTCCGGCGTCGCCGGACTTCTCGGGGTGGAACTGGGTGGCCCACAGCGCGCCGTTCTCCACGGCGGCGACGAACGGCTTGCCGTGGGTGGACCAGGTGACCTTGGGCGCGGCGATGGACGGGTTGTGCGACTCCAGCGCCCAGTCGTGGACGGCGTAGGAGTGCACGAAGTAGAACCGCTCGTCCGCGTCGAGACCGGCGAACAGCTCGGTGTCCTCGGGGGCCTGGACGGTGTTCCAGCCCATGTGGGGGACGATGTCGGCCTGCAGCGGCTCGACGGTGCCGGGCCACTCGTCGAGGCCCTCGGCCTCCACGCCGTGCTCGATGCCGCGGGCGAAGAGGATCTGCATGCCGACGCAGATGCCCATGACCGGGCGGCCGCCGGCGAGCCGGCGGCCGACGATCCAGTCGCCGCGGGCATCCTTCAGGCCCTGCATGCAGGCGGCGAACGCGCCGACGCCGGGGACCAGCAGGCCGTCGGCGTTCATCGCGGTGTCGTAGTCGCGGGTGATCTCGACGTCGGCGCCGGTGCGGGCGAGCGCCCGCTCGGCGGAGCGGACGTTGCCGAACCCGTAGTCGAAGACGACGATCTTCTTGGGGCTGCTCATGCTCCTACTTCCAGTACAGGACGCCGACGATGATGCTGAGGGCGGCGCCGATGGAGAGGACGGCGATCAGGCTCGTCGGCATCTTCTGCTTGGCGAAGGAGATCACTCCTCCGAGCAGGAAGAGGCCGAGGAGGATCAGCGCGGTGGAGAGTCCGTTCATCGCTGTTACAGCGCGCCCTTCGTGGACGGCAGGATGCCCTCGGCGCGCGGGTCGCGCTCGGAGGCGTAGCGCAGGGCGCGGGCCAGCGCCTTGAACTGGCACTCCACGATGTGGTGGGCGTTGCGCCCGTACGGCACGTGGACGTGCAGGGCGATCTGCGCCTGGGCGACGAATGACTCCAAGATGTGCCGGGTCATCGTGGTGTCGTAGGAGCCGATCATCGGCGCCATGTTCTCCGGCTCGGTGTGCACCAGGTAGGGGCGGCCGGAGAGGTCGACGGTGACCTGGGCGAGGGACTCGTCCAGCGGCACGGTGCAGTTGCCGAACCGGTAGATGCCGACCTTGTCGCCGAGCGCCTGCTTGAAGGCGGCGCCGATGGCGAGGGCGGTGTCCTCGATGGTGTGGTGCGAGTCGATGTGCAGGTCGCCCTCGGTGCGCACGGTCAGGTCGAACAGACCGTGCCGGCCGAGCTGGTCCAGCATGTGGTCGTAGAAGCCGACGCCGGTGGAGATGTCGGTGCGTCCCGTCCCGTCGAGGTCGATCTCGACCAGGACCTTGGTCTCCTTGGTGGTGCGCTCGACGCGCCCGACGCGGCTCATGAGTTCTGCTCCTCGTTCTGCTTCTTCACGTCTTCCTCCGCCAGCGTGCGTACCGCTTCGAGGAAGGCGTCGTTCTCGGCGGGCGTTCCCGCGGTCACCCGCAGCCACCCGGGCACGCCGTTGTCCCGCACCAGCACGCCGTGGTCGAGGATGCGCCGCCAGGTGGCGTGCGCGTCGTCGAACCGGCCGAACTGGACGAAGTTGGCGTCGGAGTCGGTCACCTCGTAACCGAGCCCGCGGAGTTCGGCGACCAGGCGGTCGCGCTCCTTCTTGAGCTGCTCGACGTAGCCGAGCAGGGTGTCGGTGTGCTCCAGGGCGGCGAGCGCCGTGGCCTGGGTGACGGCCGACAGGTGGTAGGGCAGCCGGACCAGCTGGACGGCGTCCACCACGGCCGGGTGAGCGGCGAAGTAGCCCAGGCGCAGGCCCGCGGCGCCGAACGCCTTGGACATGGTCCGGGAGATCACCAGGTGCGGACGCCCCTCCAGCAGCGGCAGCAGCGAGCTGCCGTGGCTGAACTCGACGTAGGCCTCGTCGACCACCACGATCGACGGCTTGGCGGCCTGCGCGGCGTCGTACAGGGCCAGCACGGCCTCGGCCGGGACGGCGTTGCCGGTGGGGTTGTTGGGCGTCGTGACGAACACGACGTCCGGCCGGTGCTCGGCGATGGCCTTCTCGGCCGCGGGGACGTCGACGGTGAAGTCGTCGTTGCGGGGGCCTGAGATCCAGCCGGTGCCGGTGCCGCGGGCGATCAGGGCGTGCATCGAGTACGAGGGCTCGAAGCCGATCGCGGTGCGGCCGGGTCCGCCGAAGGTCTGCAGCAGCTGCTGGAGGACCTCGTTGGAGCCGTTGGCGGCCCAGACGTTCTCCGTGCCGACCCGGTGGCCCTCGGTGCCGGTCAGGGCCGTGTCGTTGAGGTAGGCGGCGAGCTTGGTGCGCAGCTCGACCGCGTCCCGGTCGGGGTAGCGGTTGAGGTCGCGCGCGGCCTCGCGGACCCGCTCGGCGATGCGCTCGACCAGCGCGTCGGGCAGCGGGTAGGGGTTCTCGTTGGTGTTCAGGCGCACCGGCACGTCGAGCTGCGGCGCGCCGTAGGGAGACTTGCCGCGCAGCTCCTCGCGCACGGGCAGGTCGTCGATGCGGATCTCGCTCACGTCGCTCACTTGCCCCCGGGTACCTTCCACTCGAACCGCGCCTTGACCGCCGCGCCGTGGGCCGGGAGGTCCTCGGCCTCGGCCAGGGTGACGACGGTGTGCGCCACGTCGGCCAGCGCGTCGCGGCTGTAGTCGACGATGTGGATGCCGCGCAGGAAGGACTGCACGGACAGGCCCGAGGAGTGGCAGGCGCAGCCGCCGGTGGGCAGCACGTGGTTGGAGCCGGCCGCGTAGTCGCCCAGGGAGACCGGGGACCAGGGGCCGACGAAGATCGCGCCGGCGTTCTTCACGCGGTCGGCGAGCGCGGCGGCGTCGGCGGTCATGACCTCCAGGTGCTCGGCGCCGTAGGCGTCGACCACCTTCAGGCCGTCCTCGACGCCGTCGACCAGGACGATCGCGGACTGCCGGCCGGCCAGCGCCGGGACGATCCGCTCGGTGGTGTGCTTGCTCGCCTCGACCTGCGGCTTCAGCTCGCGCTCGACCGCCTCGGCCAGCTCCTCGGAGTCGGTGACCAGCACCGCGGCGGCCAGCGGGTCGTGCTCGGCCTGGCTGATCATGTCGGCGGCGACGTGGACCGGGTCGGCGGTGTCGTCGGCGAGGATCGCGATCTCGGTCGGGCCGGCCTCGGCGTCGATGCCGATCTTCCCGGTGAAGTACCGCTTGGCGGCGGCGACCCAGATGTTGCCGGGGCCGGTGACCATGTCGGCGGGCGGGCAGGACTCGGTGCCGTACGCGAACATGGCGACGGCGGTGGCGCCGCCGGCCGCGTAGACCTCGTCGACGCCCAGCAGGGCGCAGGCGGCGAGGATGGTGGGGTGCGGCAGACCGCCGAACTCCGCCTGGGCCGGGGAGGCCAGGGCGAGGGACTCGACACCCGCCTCCTGGGCCGGGACCACGTTCATGATCACGGAGGACGGGTAGACCGCACGGCCGCCGGGCGCGTACAGGCCGACCCGCTGGACCGGCACCCACTTCTCGGTGACCGTGCCGCCGGGGGCGACCTGGGTGGTGTGGGTGGTGCGGCGCTGGGCGCGGTGGACCATGCGGGCGCGGCGGATCGACTCCTCGAGCGCGGCGCGGATCTCCGGGTCCAGGCCCTCCAGCGCCCCGGTGAGCGCGGCGGCCGGGACGCGCACGGACTCCAGGCGCACGCCGTCGAACTTCTCGGCGAAGTCGATCAGCGCCGCGTCGCCACGATGATGCACGTCCTCGCAGATCGGCCGCACCTTCTCGAGGGCGGCGGACACGTCGAAGTCGGCTCGGGGCAGCAGGGCGCGCAGGGCGGGGCCCTCGGGGAGGGCGTCGCCGCGCAGATCGATTCGGGAGATCACGGCTCCAATTCTCTCAGACCCGAAAGGTGGGACGACGTCACGTATCAACCGCTGATACAACCGCCCCTCCGGCGCCGCCCCGGGCGGCCCTGCGGCGCGGCCGTCCGGCGGACAAAAGATCACCGTTACGCAAGGTGTCCGTGCGGTCACGTTCGGGCATGACCGCTGTACGACCAGGGGGCACGGGGAGGAGGAAGTGAGTGCCGTGACCGAGGGTGGCCCCGTCGTTCCCGACGGAATCCGTGAGCCCGGCCCGCCGCGCGACCTGACGGCGGCGGAGTCGGGGATGTGGCTGGCGTTCCGCGACGGCAGCGTCTACGACCTGCGCCACGGCGACCCCGTGGTCGACGACCCGCACGGCCGTCACCCGTGGGGCCCCGAGCGCACCGTCCGTGCCCGCGTCGTCTGCTGGCTGCTGCTGGACGGCCCGCCCGCCCTGGCCGGCCGGGTGGCCGCGCTGAAGCTGGTCGGGGTGCGGGTCACCGGGTCCCTGGACCTGGCGGGCGGCACGGTCGAGCCCTACGTGGAGATGGCGGACTGCCGCTTCGACGACGAGATCCTGCTCCCGGAGGCCAAGTTCACCACCGTGCGGCTGGAGAACTGCGCGATCCCCCGCCTGGAGGCCGCCCGCCTGCACACCGAGGGCGACCTGCACCTGCCGCGGTGCCGCTTCGCCCGCGGCATCCGGCTCTCCGACGCCCGCATCGGCACCGACCTGCTGCTCAGCCAGGCGGTGGTGCGGCACGACCGGCACGGGCGCTCGGTCTCCGCGGACGGCATGAAGGTCGGCCAGGACCTGCAGGCGGACCTGCTGGAGTCGCACGGCGAGCTGGGGCTGCGTTCGGCGGAGGTGGGCGCCTCGCTGAGCCTGCGCGGCGCGCGCCTGGCCAACCCCTACGCGCGGCTCGCGCTCAACGCGCCGCAGCTGACGGTGGGCCGCGCCCTGTACCTGACGCCCGCGGGGGTGGGCTCCGCCCAGCTCGGCGGGAACACCCCGGCACGCGGCATCCGGGTCCAGCCGTTCGACTGCCTGGGCGGGGTCCGCCTGGACGACGGGCGGTTCGGCGACTCGGTGGACCTGCGGGCCGCCCGGTTCACCCTGACGGCCGAGCAGGAGCTGTCGCTGCGCCGCGTGCAGACGCCGGAGCTGCGGTTCCTGCCGGTGCGGCCGCGGCGGGGCCGGGTGGTGCTGTCCGGGGCGCGGGTGGTGAACCTGGTGGACCGGGCGGAGAGCTGGCCGGGGCCGGGCCGCCTGCACATGGGCGGGTTCTGTTACGAGAACCTGGTGCCCCAGGGCCCCTTCACCCTGGAGCAGCGCCTGGAGTGGCTGGTCGCGGCGACCCCCGAGTACAGCCCGGAGCCCTACGAGCTGCTGGCGACCGTGCTGCGCGGCGGCGGCGAGGACGAGGACGCCCGCGAGGTGCTGCTGGCCAAGCACCGCCGCCGCCGGGAGACCCTGCCGCCGGCCGCGAAGCTGTGGGGCTACCTCCAGGACGTCGCGGTCGCCTACGGCTACCGTCCGGCGCGGGCGGCGACCTGGCTGGCGGTGCTGTGGGCGGCCAGCACCCTGCTGTTCTCCCGCTCCGAGCCGACGCCGGCCCGGGCGGAGGAGCACCCGGAGTGGAGTCCGGCGCTGTTCTCGCTGGACCTGCTGCTGCCGGTGATCGACCTGGGGCACGCCACCGCCTGGCACCTGCGGGGCGTCTGGCAGTGGCTCGCCGCGGTGCTGATCCTGCTCGGCTGGGTGATGGCCACCGCGGTCGCCGCCGGGTTCACCCGGCTGCTGGGGCGGCACTGAGGCCCGCCCGTCAGCCGGGTGGGGCGGCGCCGAGGCCCGCCGGACCGGGGGCCACGGTGACCGCCCGGGGCCACGGCGGGGCTTCGGCGCGGCGGGCGGCCGACCGCGGCGCGGGCTCCGGCCGCCGCGCACATTAGGCTTTTGCGCCGTGACCACCCTGCGGCTGCCGCTGTTTCCCCTGAACATGGTCCTGTTCCCCGGGCTCGTGCTTCCCCTGAACGTCTTCGAGGAGCGGTATCGCGCCATGATGCGCGACCTGCTCCTGGTGCCGGAGGAGGCGCCGCGCCGGTTCGCCGTGGTCGCCATCCGGGACGGCCACGAGGTGGCGCCCAGTGCTCCCGGCATGCCCGACCCGACGACGCCGCTGGAGCGGGGTCCGGCCGCCGGTTTCGCCCCGGAGCCGGGCAACTCCTTCCACTCGGTGGCCTGCGTGGCCGACGTGGCCACCATCCGCGAGCGCGCCGACGGCACCTACGAGGTCCTGGCCACCGGCACGAAGCGGGCCAGGCTGCTCTCGGTGGACTCCTCCGGGCCGTACCTGACGGGCGAGCTGGAGGAGCTCCCGGAGGAGGAGGGCGACGGCGCGGGGACGCTCGCCGAGGGGGTGCTGCGCTCCTTCCGGCAGTACCAGAAACGGCTGGCGGGGGCGAGCGAGCGGTCGCTGACCTCGTCGGCCGAGCTGCCGGACGAGCCGTCCGTGGTGTCGTACCTGGTCGCGGCGGCGATGGTGCTGGACACGCCGACCAAGCAGCGGCTGCTGCAGACCCCGGACACGGCGTCGCGGCTGCGGGACGAGCTGCGGCTGCTGCGCCGGGAGGCCTCGATCATCCGCAGCCTCCCCTCCCTCCCGGCCGGCGACCTGACCCGCACCCCCACCAGCCTCAACTGACCCCGCGGCCGGTGCGCGGCCCGCACCGCGGACGACGCCGCGCGCGCTCCGCACCCGGCACTACGCTGCGCGGGGACGCGTCCCGGCCCCGCACCGGGCCGGTGGATCCGCACAGGACGGGAAGATGGCGAAGAAGTCGAAGAAGCAGCAGTCCGGCGGGACGCCCGCCACGGTCGCGCTGAGCGAGGCCGGCGTGGTGTTCACCGTGCACGCCTACGAGCACGACCCCGCGCACCCCTCCTACGGCGAGGAGGCCGCCGAGGCGATGGGCGTGTCGCCGGAGCGGGTGTTCAAGACCCTGGTCGCGGACGTGGACGGCTCGTTGGTGGTGGCCGTGGTGCCGGTGGCGGGGTCGCTGGACCTGAAGGCGCTGGCCTCCGCGGTGGGCGGCAAGCGGGCGGCGATGGCCGACCCCGCGCTGGCCGAGCGCACCACGGGGTACGTCCGGGGCGGCATCTCGCCGCTGGGCCAGCGCAAGCGGCTGCCGACGGTGCTGGACGCCTCCGCCGAGGGCCACGGGACGATCTGCGTCTCCGCGGGCCGGCGCGGCCTGGAGGTCGAGCTGTCCCCGAAGGACCTGGCCACCCTGACCTCCGCCGTGCTCGCCCCGATCGGGCGGGCGTAGGGACCCGCCTGCGGGCGGGCGGTCCGCACCGCCCCGCCCGGGCCGAGCTCGCACACCCGCCGAGCCCCTGCCGTCGCGTCCGGGCCAGGCCCCGGCAGCGGGGCCTACTTCTGGAGGCTGACCGTCGGCGCCGGGCCGTCGCCGTCGTCCCGCAGGTCGCCGCCGGGCTCCTCGTCGTCGCGCGGCACGAGGAGGGCCGTGAGGGTCAGGTGGGTCAGCAGGGCGACCACCGGCCAGGCGGCCAGCGCACTGATCGCGTGGAGTTCCAGCGGCGCGTCGAACCGGACGCCCTCGCCCACCTGGCGGGCGTGCGCCGCCACGTCGCTCGTGGGGCCGAGCGACATGCCGATCTGCCAGGCCACCAGCGACCCGAGCAGCCCGCCGAGGCCCAGCCCCGCGACCACCGGCACGCCGCCGCGCCGCGCGAGGAGGAACACCGGCACCGCGCTGAGCAGTCCGAACCCCGTGGCCAGCAGGGTGAACATTCCGTCCGCGCCGACCGCCTGCTCGCCCTCGATGTCCGCGAGGAAGGCGACCCACCGGCCGTCGGCCACCTCGCCCACCAGCGGCACCCGCGGCGCCAGCCAGACCCAGAGCAGCCCCAGCAGCAGTCCGGCCGCGGTGAGCGCGCCCAGCACCAGGGCGGCCTGACGCAGCTCGGTGCGCAGGCCCGGGCCGCCCTCCAGGTACGCCCGCAGCGCGGAGCGCGGCGCGTACCGGTGGGAGCCGCCTGCCGTGGCGCCCTCGCCGTGCCGCTCGGCGGCCTGCGACCCGTCGGGCGCCGGGGAGCCGCCGTGCACCGTGGCGCCGTCGGCGGTGCCGTCCTGGGCGGTGCCGTCCTGGGAGGAGGACTGCGGGTGCGGAGGAGGAGTCAGAGGTGCGGTCACCCTGACATCGTGCCAGGCCGGGCCGGACGGCGCGTCACCGGACGGCGGCCCTGCGGTAGGCCCAGGTGGCCACGGCCAGCGAGATGACGCCGACGACGGCGCAGACGGCGAGGTCGCCCAGCACGAGGGCCCAGTCCGGCCGCGCCCCGAAGGAGCGGGTGAACGCCTCGACCGCGTAGGTGGAGGGCAGCAGGTCCCGGGCCAGGGCGACGGCCTGCGGCATCCGGGAGGCGGGCAGCACGCCCAGCAGCAGCGCCGCGGACATGCCGAGCTGCCCCAGCAGGGTGGCCAGCTCGGGCCGGGGCGCGAGCAGCCCGCAGGCCGCGCCGAGCCCGGCCAGGGCGGCCCCGGCCAGCGGGACCACGGCGGCCAGCACCCACAGGTGGGTGAGCGGCAGGCCGAAGAGCAGGCACCCGAAGACCGCCGTGACCAGGGTCCCCGGCACGGTGAACGAGGCGTACGCGGCGGCGGCGCCCAGCACCACCGCCGCGGGCGGCACGGGCAGGGTGGCGTAGTGGTCGAGCCCGCCGCCGGCCCGCAGCTGGCCGAAGTACTGGGAGAGCAGGTTGAGCGCCACGAAGGCGACGACCAGGACGGAGGAGCCGGCGACCACGGCGCGCGCCTCGTCGCCGCCGTCCACCACGCCGCGCATCAGGATCATGATGCCGACGGACTGGAAGGTGGCCACGAACAGCAGCGGGATCCGCGCGACCCGGGCCCGGGAGAGCTGGGCCCGGTAGACGGCGTCGAGGGCCGGCCACAGCCGGGTCCGGGGCCCGAGCTCGGCGCGGGCCACGGGGGCGGCTGCGGCCGGCTGCCGGGCCGCGGCGGGCGCCGGTACCGTGCCCGGCCGTGTCTCGGCGGGTACGACGCTCACAG
>NZ_JBRIOU010000003.1:366707-368227 GCF_053474865.1 Streptomyces sp. CO7 | reverse complement strand
GGCGGGTACGACGCTCACAGGCTGCTCCTCATCGTCGACGCGGCCGCGGGCGTGCCCGGGGCCGCGGTCCGCACGCCGTCCGGGGTCCTCACGCCTTCACCAGTCCCCGGGCCTCGCCGCCGAGCGCCAGGTAGACGTCCTCCAGACTCGGCGTGGCCAGGGTGAAGTCGTCCAGCGCGGCGAAGGCGGCCCCGCCGGTGACCGCTCCGACGGCGGCCCGCGCCTCGTCGGGGGCGAGCCGCAGCGTCCAGCGGCGCCCGGACTCGACGGCGCGGCCGCGCAGCGCGGCCACCTCGGGCACGTGCAGCGGGGCGTTCTCCCGCCAGACCAGGTCGACGCGGACCTCGTCGGCGACGCGCTCCTTGAGGCCCGAGGGGGTGTCGCAGGCGATGACCCGGCCCCGGTCGAGCACGGCGACCCGGTCCAGCACGGTCTCCGCCTCGATGACGTTGTGGGTGACCAGCAGCACCGTCGCCCCGCGCTCGGCGCGGCGGCGGTCGACGGCGGACCAGACGGCGCGGCGGGCGACCGGGTCCATGCCGGTGGTCGGCTCGTCGAGGACCAGCAGGGGGCGCTCGCCGACCAGCGCGGTGGCGAAGCAGGCGAGCCGGCGCTGGCCCCCGGACAGCTTGCGCAAGGGCCGGCCGGCGATGGGGGCGAGGTCGAGTTCGTCGAGGACGGCGTCCCGCTCGGCGCGCGCGGCGCGTACGTCGAGCCCGCGCAGCCGGCCGGTGGTCTCCACGGCCAGCGAGACGGTCAGCTCGTCCAGGGCGGTGGACTCCTGGCCGAGGTAGGCGAGGATCCGCGAGGCGCGCTCGGGGTGGCGGACGATGTCGTGGCCGTAGAGGGTGACGCTGCCGCGGTCGGGCCGCATCAGTCCGGTGATCTGCCGGACCAGGGTCGATTTGCCGGCTCCGTTGGGGCCGAGCAGGCCGAAGATCTCGCCGCGCCGGATCTCCAGGCTGACGGCGTCGGTGGCCCGCACCTCCGGGGTTCCGGGCGCGCCGCGGCGGCCGCGGCCGGCCGGGTAGGTCTTGGTGAGGTCACGCACCGCGCACACGGCCTCGGGGTGAGGGGACGGCGGTGCGGAGCGTGCGTTCACAAGGGATGAGCCTACGGGGTGCCCGACTCGGCCCGAAATTCAACCCCGCCGCCGACGGTGTCCCGCCCGGCGCCCGGCGGGGTGCGGTTCACTCGGCGACGGCCGGGCGCTCGGCCCCGGTGTGGCTGTCGACCTCGCGCCAGAACCCCGCACGGATGGCGTAACGGTCGTGCTCGTCGATCTGGTCGTCCTTGTGCGCGAGCAGCCCGAAGCGGGCGGCGTAGCGGAGCAGTTCGCCGTCGACGCGGTGCGGGATGCGGGGGTACTCCGCGGAGAGCTTGCCCAGGCAGGCGGTGTCGGTGATCCGCTGGATCCAGCGGCGGGCGAAGACCTGGCCGACCTCGTAGGCGTCGCCGCCGACGCTGGTGATGTCCTCCTCGTGGTCGGCCCACCGCTGCTCGGCGCTGGTGAGCTGGGC
>NZ_JBRIOU010000003.1:359977-366607 GCF_053474865.1 Streptomyces sp. CO7 | reverse complement strand
GGGCAGGCTCCGGTCAGGTCGCGGGCGCGGACGGCCTGGGTGATCCAGGCCCGGTCGAGGACGCGCCGTTCGTCGGCCTCGGCGACCAGGTCCTCGGACTGGTTGTAGTTGTTGTCGGCGGCCTGCACGGCCCAGAGGTGGACGGCGACGCCGTGCTCCTTGGCGGACATCATCCCGGGCAGCAGGTCGCCGTCGCCGGTCACCAGGACGATGTCGGAGCAGGCGCGGTTGCGGGCCAGTTCGGTCAGTTCGGCGTGCATGGCCGCGTCGACGCCCTTCTGCGCCCAGCGTCCCTCGGAGCGCGTGAGGGCGCCGAGGCGGACGGTGACGCGTGGCATCACCCGCAGTCTGCGGTGCTCCGGCTGCGGGACCCGGTCGGGGGCTCCGTCGAACCAGTAGATGCGCAGCAGGGGTTGCCGGGTGTCGGCCTCCGCGCGTTCGCGCAGGCCCTGGATGAGGGCGGCGTGGTCGACGGAGATGCGGGACCGCGAGGGCTCTCCGGCGAGGAGGCTGGCGGCGGCACCCAGCAGATATCCGGCGTCCACCAGGACGATGCAGCGGTCCACGCGGTCACCCTCTTTCCTCTGTCCGGGGAGGTGTGCTTCGGGCTCGCTTCGAGTCTGCCCCAGCACGAGGGTCCACACGGCCCGAACTCGATCTTCGGCGTGGCGTTTGGCCGTGCGGCGCCGGGCCGCCGCGGCCCTTGGCGGTGCGGCGCCCCAACGGGCCTGTCACAGACGGTAGTCGTCCGACATGCGTGCGTGAGCGGCCTGTGTGAATCTGAATTCGGCTCTGGCCCACCGATTCCCCCACAGGAGGAAGATCACCATGGCCAAGAACAAGAACACCCGCAAGCCCGCCCAGCGCGCCGCCCGGTCGGACCGTCCGCAGCACCGCTCGGACGAGGCCGCGCCGCAGTCCACGGTCGCGCAGGTCCAGGGCAGCCCGGCGGACGTCGCGCGCAACAAGCAGCGCCGTTTCGGCCACAACTGACGCACGACTGACGCGCACGTCGCGCACGTCGCGCCCTCAGGGGCCTGCCCGGGCTCGCACCGCGAGCCGAGGCGGGCCCCTGAAGCGTTTTGCGGCCGTGGATCCCGCCCGGCTCAGCCCGCCAGGCAGGACGGGCCGAGCAGCACCTTGAGGTCGCCGTAGAGGGCGGGGTCGGGCTTCACCCGGTGCCGGTCCAGGCGCAGCACCGTCGTCTTGCGCGGGCCCTGGAGCTTGATCCGCACCTCGCTGTCGCCCTTGTGGCTGGAGAGGATCTCCCCGAGCCGGGTCACCATGGGCGGGGTGACGCGGGTGGCCGGGATGGTGAGCACCACCGGCGCGTTGGTCCCGGCGTTGGACAGGTCGGGGACCATCAGCTCCATGGCGACCAGCCGCGGCACGTCCTCGCGCTTGTCGAGGCGGCCCTTGACGAAGACGACGGCGTCCTCGACGAGCTGGGTGGAGACCAGCTGGTAGGTGGCGGGGAAGAACATGCAGTCGATGGAGCCGGCCAGGTCCTCGACGGTGGCGATGGCCCAGGCGTTTCCCTGCTTGGTCATCTTGCGCTGGATGCCGGAGATGATGCCGCCGATGGTGACGACGGCGCCGTCGCCGTAGTCGCCGCCGGTGAGCTGGGCGATGCCGGCGTCCGCCTTGTCGGACAGGACGTTCTCCAGGCCGAAGAGCGGGTGGTCGGAGACGTACAGGCCGAGCATCTCCCGCTCCTGGGCGAGCAGGTAGGTCTTCTCCCACTCGTCGGTGGAGAACTCGACGTCGAGCCCGAAGCCCGGTTCGTCGGCGCCCTCGTCGCCCATGCCGCCGAAGAGGTCGAACTGGCCCTCGGCCTCCTTGCGCTTGACCTGGACCACGTTGTCGATCATCGGCTCGTACTGGGCGATCAGCCCCTTGCGGGTGTGCCCCATGGAGTCGAAGGCGCCGGCCTTGATCAGCGATTCGGTGGTGCGCTTGTTGCAGACCACGGCCTCGACCTTGTCGAGGTAGTCGGGGAAGGAGGAGAACTTCCCCTTGGCCTTGCGGGTCCTGATCACCGAGTCGACGACGTTGGAGCCGACGTTGCGGACCGCGGAGAGGCCGAAGAGGATCACGTCGTCGCCCTGGGCGGCGAAGTTGGGCTCGGACTCGTTGACGTTCGGCGGGAGCACCTTGATGCCCATGCGGCGGCACTCGTTGAGGTAGACCGCGGACTTGTCCTTGTCGTCCTTCACCGAGGTGAGCAGACCGGCCATGTACTCGGCCGGGTGGTTGGCCTTGAGGTAGGCCGTCCAGTAGGAGACCAGGCCGTAGGCGGCGGAGTGCGCCTTGTTGAACGCGTAGCCGGCGAAGGGCACCAGCACGTCCCAGAGCGCCTGGATCGCCTCGTCGCTGTAGCCGTTCCTGCGGGCGCCGGCCTGGAAGATGGTGAAGTTCTTGGCCAGTTCGTCGGGCTTCTTCTTGCCCATCACGCGGCGCAGGATGTCGGCCTCGCCGAGCGAGTAGCCGGCGACGATCTGGGCGGCCTTCTGCACCTGCTCCTGGTACACGATCAGGCCGTAGGTGACCGCCAGGACCTCCTCGAGGGGCTCCTCGAGTTCCTTGTGGATCGGCGTGATCTCCTGCTGCTTGTTCTTGCGCAGCGCGTAGTTGATGTGCGAGTTCATGCCCATCGGGCCCGGCCGGTAGAGGGCCGAGACGGCGGAGATGTCCTCGAAGTTGTCGGGCTTCATCATGCGCAGCAGGGAGCGCATGGGGCCGCCGTCGAACTGGAAGACGCCGAGTGTGTCGCCCCGCTGGAGGAGCTCGAAGGTCTTCGGGTCGTCGAGCGGGAGGCTCAGGAGATCGATGTCGATCCCCTTGTTGGCCTTCACCATCTTGACGGCGTCGTCCATGATCGTGAGGTTGCGCAGGCCGAGGAAGTCCATCTTCAGCAGGCCGAGCGACTCGCAGCTCGGGTAGTCCCACTGCGTGATGGTGACGCCGTCGGTGTGCCGGACCCAGACCGGGACGTGGTCGGTGATGGTCTCGCTGGACATGATGACGCCGGCGGCGTGCACGCCCATCTGCCGTACCAGGCCCTCGACGCCCATGGCGGTGTCGATGACCTTCTTGACGTCCGGCTCGTTCTCGTACATCGACCGGATCTCGCCGGCCTCCGAGTAACGGGGGTGCTTGGGGTCGGTGATGCCGGAGAGCGGGATGCCCTTGCCGAGGACGTCGGCGGGCATCGCCTTGGTGAGGCGGTCGCCCATCGCGTACGGGTAGCCGAGGACGCGGGCGGAGTCCTTGATGGCGTTCTTGGCCTTGATGGTGCCGTAGGTGCCGATCATGGCGACCTTGTCGGCGCCGTACTTCTCGGTGACGTACCGGATCACCTCGACGCGCCTGCGCTCGTCGAAGTCGATGTCGACGTCGGGCATGGAGACGCGCTCGGGGTTGAGGAAGCGCTCGAAGATCAGGCCGTGCGGGATCGGGTCGAGGTCGGTGATGCCCATCGCGTAGGCGACGATCGAGCCGGCCGCGGAGCCTCGGCCCGGGCCCACCGCGATGCCGTTGTCCTTGGCCCAGTTGATGAAGTCGGCGACCACCAGGAAGTAGCCCGGGAACCCCATCTGGATGATGACGTCCATCTCGTAGTCGGCCTGCCGCTGCCGGTCCTCGGGGATGCCGCCCGGGTAGCGGCGCTCCATGCCGCGGCGGACCTCCTCCTGGAACCAGGTGACCTCGGTGTAGCCCTCCGGGATGTCGAACTTCGGCATGAGGTCGCGCTTCTCGAACATGCCGGTGGTGTCGATCTGTTCGGCGACCAGGAGGGTGTTGCGGCAGCCCTCCTGCCAGGCGTCGGAGGAGTCGATGGCGTACATCTCCTCCGTCGACTTCAGGTAGTAGCCGGTCCCGTCGAACCTGAAGCGGTCGGGGTCGGAGAGGTTCTTGCCGGTCTGGATGCACAGCAGCGCGTCGTGGGCGGTGGCCTCGTGCGCGTAGGTGTAGTGCGAGTCGTTGGTGACCAGCGGCGGGATGCCGAGCTTCTTCCCGATCTCCAGGAGGCCTTCACGGACCCGGTGCTCGATGTCGATGCCGTGGTCCATCAGCTCCAGGAAGTACCGGTCCTTGCCGAAGATGTCCTGGTAGTCGGCGGCCGCCTTGACCGCCTCGTCGAACTGGCCGAGCCGCAGCCGGGTCTGAACCTCCCCGGAGGGGCAGCCGGTGGAGGCGATCAGGCCCTCGGACCACTGGGAGATGGTCTCCTTGTCCATCCGGGGCCACTTCTGCAGCCAGCCCTCCTTGTAGGCGTCCGAGGAGAGCCGGAAGATGTTGTGCAGGCCGGTGGCGTTCGCCGCCCAGATGGTCTTGTGGGTGTAACCGCCGGAACCGGAGACGTCGTCGCGCTTCTGGTGCGGCTGGCCCCACTGGATCTTGCGCTTGTTGCGCCGCGACTCGGGCGCGACGTACGCCTCGATGCCGATGATCGGCGTGATCCCGGCCTTCTTCGCGGTGTGGAAGAAGTCGTAGGCCCCGTGCAGGTTGCCGTGGTCGGACATGGCGATGTGCGTCATGCCCATGTCCTGGCAGGCCTGGAACATGTCCTTGAGCCGCGCGGCACCGTCCAGCAGCGAGTACTGGGTGTGGACGTGCAGGTGCGTGAAGGGCGGCTTCGACACGGGTGGGGCCTCCTGAGGAGCACGGGTCGGGGGGTGCGCGTGGTCCGACGGGTCGGTCTCGAATTCTATGCCCCGCCGCCGACAACCCGGGGCATCGGGAACCTTCCCGGCTCCGGCCGGTGGCCGCCGTCACCTTTTACCAGTCCTTTAACCAGCGGCGTGCCAGACTTTCCGCGAGATGGACAGGTCCCGGGCCCCCCTGAGAGCCGCGCGCGCGGTGCTGTTCACGGCACTGGCCGTGACGGTCGGCAGCGCGTCCCACGTGCTGCTCTCGGGCGCGCCGCTGCCGCTGTCCACGGTGACCGCGGTCTGTGCGGCCGTCTTCGTGGCGGCCTGGGCGCTGGCCGGCCGGGAGCGCCGCTTCGGGTCGATCGCGGCCCTGCTGGTCCCCCTGGAACTCGCCGTCGACACGGTCTTCACCTCCGGCCAGCACGCCTGCTACGGCGCGGCCGGCGGGCCGGTGACCGGCCCCCTGCACTCCGTCGGCCTCGACCTGCTCTGCGCCGGCAGCCCGGTGGGCGCGTCCCTGACGCCCGCCGCCTCCCCGGAGGGCGCCGCCGCGGTGCTCGCCGGGAGCGGGCCGGGCGCGGCCTGGGCGCTGCTCGCCTGTCACGTCGGGGTGGGGCTGCTGGCCGCCGCCTGGCTGAGCCGCGGCGAGCGTGCGGTGGGCCAGGTGCTGCGCGCGGTCGCCGCGACCACCTTCCGTCCGCTGCTGGTGGCCTTCGCCACCGTCGCCGCGCCCGCCGTCCGCGTGCCGCGGCCCGTCGTCCGCGCCACCGCGCCGGCCGCGCCGCGGATCCGGTACCTGGTGCGCTCCCTCGGGCTGCGCGGGCCTCCCGCCGCGTACGCCGCCGCCTGACCCGCGGCCCTCTCTCGGCCCCGGCCCGGCCCCGCCGCAGCCCGTCACCAGGCTGCCCTCGCGTGCGGGCGTGCCGTGACGCGACCGCGGACGCGGTCGGCCTCCCGAGCCCTCGCGGCTCCTCGGCTTTCCAGCCCCACACCTTTTCCCGTGCCTTCCTTCCCCCTTGTTCAGGAGATCCCCATGAGCCAGCGCAACTCCCAGGCCGCCAAGAACGCCGCCCGCGAGCGCCTGCGTCAGGAGCGCGAGCGCGAGGCCAAGCGCGCGAAGACCAAGCGCCAGGTCGTCGTGGCCGTGTCCGTCGTGGCCGGCCTCGCGATAGCCGGCGGCGTCGCCTACGGCATCGCCCAGGCCAACAAGCCCTCCGCCTGGGAGGCGGCCGAGACCGCGAAGCTGGTCGCGCCCGCCAACACCGAGGGCAAGAACGGCCTGAACGTCGTCATCGGCAAGGCCGAGGCCAAGAAGACCCTGGCCGTCTACGAGGACCCGCGCTGCCCGGTGTGCGCCGCCTTCGAGCAGACCGTCGGCGAGACGCTCCGCAAGGGCATGGACGACGGCAAGTACAAGGTGCAGTTCGTCGGCGCCACCTTCCTCGACGGCAACCTCACGGGCGAGGGCTCCAAGAACGCCCTGAGCGCCCTGGGCGCCGCGCTGGACGTCAGCCCCGAGGCGTTCCTCGACTACAAGGCCGCCCTGTACTCCGCGAAGTTCCACCCGGAGGAGTCCACCGACAAGTTCGCCGACGACGCCTACTGATCAAGGTCGCCAACTCGGTCGACGCCCTCAAGGGCAACAAGGACTTCGAGAAGGACGTCAAGGACGGCACCTTCGACCGCTGGGCGATCGACATGAGCAAGAAGTTCGACTCCGACGGCAAGAAGTACGGCTTCGGCGGCACCCCGTCCCTCGTCATGGACGGCAAGATCGTCACCGACGCCAACGGCCAGAACGCGCCGATGACGGTCGAGGACTTCACCGCGGCCATGGACAAGGCCCTGAAGGGCTGATTCCGGGCCGGCCCCGGCCGGTGGCCGAATAGCTGTGGAAGAGCGGGCGAACTCTTGTGAGTTCGCTCGCTCTTGCATGTACGCGTCAGTAGCCTCCGGCCCATGAGCCGACAGAGAC
>NZ_JBRIOU010000003.1:344433-359877 GCF_053474865.1 Streptomyces sp. CO7 | reverse complement strand
TTCCTGCACGGCGTGGCCTCCGGCGACCCGCTGCCCGACGGCGTCCTGCTGTGGACGCGGGTCACCCCCTCGCCCGAGGCGACGCCGGGGTCCGGGACCGGGGAGGACACCCCGGTGGAGTGGGTGATCGCCACCGACCGGGCCCTGTCCGGCGTGGTGGCCCGCGGCACGGTCACCGCCACCGCCACCTCCGACCACACCGTGAAGGCCGACGTGCGCGGTCTGCGCCCGGCCACCGACTACTTCTTCCGCTTCACCGCCGGCGGCGTCCACTCCCCCGTCGCCCGCACCCGCACCGCGCCCGCCGCCGACGCCGCGGTGACCGGCCTGCGCTTCGGCGTGGTCTCCTGCGCCAACTACGAGTCGGGCCACTTCTCGCCGTACCGGCACCTGGCCGGCCGCGGCGACCTGGACGCCTGGCTGCACCTGGGCGACTACATCTACGAGTACGCCAGCGGCGCCTACGCCTACGGCGGGGTGGTCCGCCCGCACCGGCCCGAGCACGAGATCCTCACCCTCGCCGACTACCGGATGCGCCACGCCCGGTACAAGACGGACCAGGACCTCCAGGCGCTGCACGCGAGTGCCTCCTGCGTCGCCATCTGGGACGACCACGAGATCGCCAACGACACCTGGTCCGGCGGCGCCGAGAACCACACCGAGGGCGCCGAGGGGACCTGGGCGGCCCGCCGGGCGGCCGCGAAACAGGCCTACTTCGAGTGGATGCCGGTCCGTCCCGCGATCGCCGGCACCACCTACCGCCGGCTGCGCTTCGGCAGGCTGGCCGACCTCTCGCTGCTGGACCTGCGCAGCTTCCGCTCCCAGCAGGTCTCCTCGGCGGGCGGCTCGGTGGACGACCCGGACCGCACCCTCACCGGCCGCGCCCAGATGGACTGGCTGAAATCCGGCCTCTCCGCCTCGGACACCACCTGGCGGCTGGTGGGCAACTCCGTCATGATCGCGCCGTTCTCGGTGGCGCAGCTGCCGGAGTTCGTCCGCGAGCCGCTCGGCGAGCTGCTGGGCCTGCCGGACCTGGCCATCAGCGTGGACCAGTGGGACGGCTACACCGACGACCGCAAGGAGCTCATCTCCCACCTGCGCACCGGCGGCATCCGCAACACGGTCTTCCTGACCGGCGATGTCCACATGGCCTTCGCGACCGACGTGCCGGTGAACGCCACCACCTACCCGCTGAGCGCCTCGGCGGCCACCGAGTTCGTCGTCACCTCGGTGACCTCGGACAACCTCAACGACTACGTGGGCGTGGCGGAGGGGACGATCACGGCGGTCGCCTCCCCGGCCATCCGCGCCATGAACCGCCACGTGAAGTTCGTCGACACCGACCAGCACGGCTACGGCGTGTTCTCGGTGACGCCCGAGCGGGCGCAGATGGACTACTACCGCGTCTCCGACCGCGCCGATCCGGCCGCCACCTCCCACTGGGTGCGTTCCTACCGCACGCTCAGCGGCACGCAGAAGGCGGAGCGGACCTATGACCCCGTGTAGTCGACGCGCGTAACACGCAAGAGGCGGTTTTCGGCCACTCCTGACGAAGGACGCCTTCGGTTACGGGCGGATGACAGGTCCGTACCGGCCGCCCGTCGTCAGCGAACCAATCCGGACACTTGGGCCGCCCGCGTGCGCTCCACGTCACGCCGCCGTCCCGTTCCGCGGGGGACGGCGGCGTCCGGCGTGCCCGATTGCCCCGGTCTGCGCCCCGCCCCATCAGGCCGGATCCGCACTCTCGCCGTCTCGCCATGTCCACGTAATGTCCGGGCAGCGGCCAGGTAGATCCCTGCGCGCGCCCCGTCCCTCCGCACGAGCAAGGAGCTCATCATGCGTGCGTTCGCCCGGATATCCCCCCAGATGCGCCGTCGCCTCATCGGTGTCGCCGCCGTGGCCGGATCTCTCGCCCTCGCCCCGGTCTCCGCCCCCACGACGCTGGCCGCGGCCCCCGCCGCCAAGGTCGCCACCGCCGACCACTGCGAGGACACCGCGGGCTCCGCGGCCCGCAAGGCGAAGGGTCACGAGCACGGCCACGCCGACCCGAGCGAGGTCACCGCGGCGCAGGCCAAGGCCATGCAGGCCGACCTGGAGAAGGCGCTCGCCAACAAGAAGACGGCGCCCTCGGCCGCCGCGGTCTCCGCGACCATCCCGGTGTACTTCCACGTCATCACCGACGGGACCAAGGGCAACCTGACGTCCACCGAGATCAACAACCAGATCAGCGTGCTGAACAACGCCTACGCCGGCCAGGGCACGGGCAACGTCGCCACCGGCTTCTCCTTCTCGCTGGCGTCGGTCGACTACACGAACAACGCCTCCTGGTACAACCTGGCCAGTGGCTCCTCCGCCGAGAAGGCCATGAAGACGGCCCTCCGCAAGGGCGGCAAGAACGCCCTCAACATCTACTCGGCCAACCTGAGCGGCGGCCTGCTGGGCTGGGCGACCTTCCCGACCTCGAACATCGGCTCGCAGGACGGCGTCGTCCTCCTGGACGAGTCGCTGCCGGGCGGCACCGCGGCCAACTACAACCAGGGCGACACCGCCACCCACGAGGTCGGCCACTGGCTGGGCCTGTACCACACCTTCCAGGGTGGCTGCAACGGCAACGGTGACTACGTCGCCGACACAGCCCCCGAGGCCAGCCCGGCCTACGAGTGCCCGACCGGTCGTGACACCTGCGCCAAGACCGCCGGCGCCGACCCGATCCACAACTTCATGGACTACACGTACGACTCCTGCATGTACCAGTTCACCGCCGGCCAGGTGACCCGCATGCAGCAGGCCTGGACCGCCTACCGCGCGGGCTGACCTGCCGGCTGAGCAAGAGCTAGAGCGCGTCGAGGAAGCCGAGCGCCACCCTCCAGGTGGCCTCGGCCGCCTCGGCGTCGTGGTCCGGAAGACCGGGGTCGGTGTAGAGATGACCGGCCCCGGGATACCGGTAGATCTCCACGTCCGCGCCGGCCCGGCGCATCTGCAGGTACCAGGAGCTCAGCCAGTCGTCCGTCTCGAACGGATCGGGCTCCGCCACGTGGAGCTGCACCGGCAGGTCGTCCACCGCGGTGTTCGCCGCGAGGTCCGAGGTGCCGTGCAGGAGCAGCAGACCGCGTGCATTGTCGTCGCCCAGCGCCAGGGTCTGCGCGGTGGCCGCGCCCAGCGAGAAGCCGGCGTACACCAGCCCGCGCTCCGAGTAGGGCGCCGCCGCCAGCACCGCCCGCTTCAGCAGTTCGTCCGCGCCGATCGCGGCGTGGTGGTCCATGCCCTCCTCGACCGTGTCGAAGACCCTTCCTCCGAAGAGGTCCGGGGTCCACACCTGGTGGCCCGCCGCGCGCAGCCGGTCGGCCGCCTCGTGGACGGCGGGGCGCAGGCCGTAGGTCGAGTGGAAGAGCATCACGTTCATGAGTCAATGCTCACACGACCTTCGCGTTCGGCTCCTCCCGGTCCGGGATAAGCGCGCCGAATGGAGAACGTCATGCGCCCGCTCATCGTCATCGGCGGCTCGGTCCTCCTCACCCTCGTCATCGGGTGGGCCACGGACCTGCTGCTCCGCAAGGCCGACGAGCGTCACCCGGAGACCCCTGCCTGGGGTCTGCTGAGGCGTGCTCGCATCCCGTACCAGATCGCCCTGTGCGTCGCCCTGCTGCGCGCCACCTACGACGAGGCGCAGATCGGCGGCTCGTACCGGGTGCTGATCGGCCGCGCCATCACCCTGGTCCTCATCGGGGCCACCGCCTGGCTGCTGATCCGGATCGCCGCGGCGATCGTGGAGGCGACCTACGACCGGTACGCCAGGGTCCACCGCGATCCGGCGCGGGTGCGCCGGGTGCGCACCCAGGTCGAGCTGATCATGCGGGTGGTCACCGCGATCGTCGGTGTGGTCGCCGTCGCCGCGATGCTGCTCACCTTCCCCGCGATGCGCGCGGCCGGCACCTCGCTGCTGGCCTCCGCCGGAGTTCTCGGCATCGTCGCCGGCGTGGCCGCGCAGTCCACCCTGAGCAACGTCTTCGCCGGGCTGCAGATCGCCTTCGGCGACATGGTCCGCATCGGCGACACGGTGGTGGTCGAGGGCGAGTGGGGCACCGTCGAGGAGATCACCCTGACCTTCCTGACGGTGCGCACCTGGGACGAGCGCAGCTTCACCATGCCGGTGTCGTACTTCACGTCCAAGCCGTTCGAGAACTGGTCGCGCGGCGGCAGTCAGATGACCGGCGTCGTCTACTGGCACCTGGACCACCGGGCCCCGGTGGAGGCGATGCGCGACAAGCTCCGCGACATCCTGCGCCACTGCTCCGCCTGGGACGGCCGCGCCCACGGCGTGCAGGTCACCGACACCACGCCGACCACCATGGAGGTCCGGGCGCTGGTCACCGCCAAGGACGCGGACGACATCTGGACGGTCCGGGTCACCGTCCGCGAGGAGATGCTGCGCTGGCTGGTGGCCGAGCACCCCTACGCGCTGCCGCGCATCGTCACGGCGACGCCCGAGACGCCGATGAACCTGCCGCTGCCCACCGCCGAGCAGAACGGGCAGGCGGCCCGTGTCGCGCGCGAGGGCATGCCGAAGCCCCGGCTCGACAAGTGAACCGGGCTCCGAGGGCCGCCCCCGGGCGGTCCGGACGGGCTACAGACCGCGCCGCATCGACCGGTGCGGGATGCCGGCGTCGTCGAAGACCGGGCCGTAGGCCCGGTAGCCGAGCCGTTCGTAGAAGCCCAGGGCGTGCACCTGCGCCCCGAGGTCGACGACGCCGAGCCCGCGCTCGCGCGCCGCGTCCTCGATGCCCCGCACCAGCGCCACGCCGACGCCGAGGCCGCGGGCCTCCGGCAGCACCGCGAGCCGGCCCAGCGAGCCGACCGACGGGTCCCCGCCGGTCTTCTTCGCGGCCACCTCGCCGTACAGCAGCCGGCCGGTGCCCAGCGGGGCGCCGTCCTCCTCGCGGACGGCCAGCACGTGCACGGCGTGGGCGTCCAGCGCGTCGTACTCGATGTCCTCGGGGACGCCCTGCTCGACGACGAAGACCTGCCTGCGGACCCGGAAGCAGGCCTCACGCCCGGCCGGGTCCTCGACGACCCGGACCACGACGGACGGCGCGGTGGGGGCGCTCACGCGTAGGTCTCCTCACGCACCTTGTCGAGGGCCTGGCCCAGGTCCTGCGGGTAGTCGCTGGCGAACTCGACCCACTCGCCGGTGCCGGGGTGCTCCAGGCCGAGGCGCACGGCGTGCAGCCACTGCCGGGTCAGGCCGAGCCGCTTGGCCAGCGTCGGGTCCGCCCCGTAGGTGAGGTCGCCGACGCAGGGGTGCCGGTGGGCCGACATGTGCACGCGGATCTGGTGGGTGCGGCCGGTCTCCAGCTTGACGTCCAGCAGGGACGCCGCGCGGAAGGCCTCGATGAGGTCGTAGTGGGTGACCGACGGCTTGCCCTCGGCGGTGACCGCCCACTTCCAGTCGCTGCTGGGGTGGCGGCCGACGGGCGCGTCGATGGTGCCGCTGGTCGGGTCCGGGTGGCCCTGCACCAGGGTGTGGTAGCGCTTGTCGACCGTGCGCTCCTTGAACTGGCGCTTGAGCGAGGTGTACGCGTGCTCGGACTTGGCGACGACCATCAGGCCCGAGGTGCCGACGTCCAGGCGGTGCACGATGCCCTGGCGCTCGGCGGCGCCGGAGGTCGAGATGCGGTAGCCGGCCGCGGCCAGGCCGCCGATCACGGTGGGGCCGGTCCAGCCGGGCGAGGGGTGCGCGGCCACGCCGACCGGCTTGACGATCACGACGATGTCGTCGTCGTCGTGCACGATCTCCATGCCCTCGACGGGCTCGGCGACCACCTGCACGGGGGCGGGGGCCTGGGGCATCTCCACCTCGAGCCAGGCGCCGCCGGAGACGCGCTCGGACTTGCCGACGACCACCCCGTCGACCAGCACCTTGCCCGACGCGGCCAGCTCGGCCGCCTTGGTACGGGAGAAGCCGAACATCCGGGAGATGGCGGCGTCGACGCGCTCGCCCTCCAGGCCGTCCGGCACGGGCAGGGTTCGGATCTCGGGAATCGTGCTCACCCGTCGAGTATGCCGGACGGGTGACACGGCGCGGCGCGCGGCCGGGTGCGGCCGCTCCCCGGGGAGAGGCCGCCGCCGTGTCGCGTCAGTCCTTGTGGACCGTGCCGTCCGGGTCCAGGCCCTTGAAGGAGAGCAGCACGATCAGGATGCCGCCGCAGACGATCGCCGCGTCCGCCAGGTTGAACACCGCGAAGTGCTTGGGCGCGACGAAGTCGACCACCGCGCCCTCGAAGACGCCCGGCGAGCGGAAGATACGGTCGGTGAGGTTGCCCAGCGCGCCGCCCAGCAGCAGGCCGAGGGCCACCGCCCAGGGCGCGCTGTAGAGCTTGCGGGCGAGACGGAAGATCACCACGATCACGGCGGCCGCGATCACCGTGAAGATGACGGTGAACGCCTCGCCGAAGCCGAAGGCGGCGCCCGGGTTGCGGATCACGTCCAGGCGCAGCCACTCGCCGAGCAGCTCGACGGAGCGGTTCCCCGGCTCCAGCTCGGCCACCACGATCAGCTTGCTGACCAGGTCGAGGACGTACGCCAGTACGGCGACGAGGACGAGCGCGGTGATGCGCCGCTTGCCCCGCGCGGGCTGCCGCTCCTCGTTCTCCTCCGGGGCTGCCGCCTCGTCCGGAGTCTCCGGCGTACCGATGATGCGCTCCGCCTCTGCCACGTGAGTCCTTCGGCCTGGTTACCTGACTGGAAGGAGAGCGTACGGCACGGCCGCGGCGACCGCTGTGGTCAGTGCCTCCTCTCCTGCTTCTGCTTGCACTCGACGCACAGGGTGGCGCGCGGGAAGGCCTGCATGCGGGCCTTGCCGATGGCGTTTCCGCAGCTCTCGCAGCGGCCGTAGGCGCCGGCGTCCAGTCGCTCCAGGGCGTGCTCGGTCTGGGTCAGCGTCTCGTTGGCCGCCGACGCCAGCGCCAGTTCGTGCTCGCGGGTGATGTTCTTCGCTCCGGTGTCGGCCTGGTCGTCGCCGGCCCCGTCGCCGGAGTCGCGCATCAGCCGGGCCAGGGCGCGCTCCGCCGAGGCGATCTCCTCGCGAAGTCTCGCGGCCTCGCCCTCGAGTTCCGAGCGGGCCTCCTCGACCTCTTCCCGGGTCCACGGGTCCTCGCCGGGGCGGACCGCCAGGTCTCCCGGCTCCACCCGGACCTTCGCCACCGCCGCCGCCGTGGCCGCACTCTTCCCGTTGGTCACGCCCCTGCCTCTCGTCCCGGGCGCGGCCGACGCCGCACCACGCTGCCCGACCCGCTCGGTCGGGCCGCCGCTCGCGCGGCGGCCCCCTTCTTCCCGCCCTGCCGCGGTTCAGTCGCCCGCGGCCCCTCACGTGCTGTGATCCTGCTCGCGCATCGTGCTGGGACCATAGATCGGCCCGGCACCAGCGGCAACGGGGCTCGCCGCTGCATGCGTTGTGCCCATCTGCGGCCCCGGTATGCGCGGCACGGGGGCCGAACGGGTGCCCAGGCCGGCGCAGGCTCCCGGGGCCCGGGGAAATGCCGTCACCGTCACCCGCTGTCGCCCCTTACACTGGCCGCAGCGACAAGGCGTGGATGGGACGAGTAGCGTCGCCCGCAGCCCAGAGCGACCCGGGGACGGTGGGAGCCCGGGGGCGAGCACGACGTGAAGATCACCCCGGAGCCGCCGGAAGAACGCCCGGAGCACCCAAAGGCAGGACGCGGGGGCGCGGGCCGGTAGACCCGGCAGTCGTGACCCGAATGAGGGGGTCACCGGGCGCGCGCGAGCACGCACCGGCGGCCAAGGAGGGTGGTACCGCGGGACCGCGCCGACGGCGCACGGCTCTCGTCCCTCCGACGGAAGGCAGCAACGTCCGTTGGAGGAAGCCGCTGATGACAGCGCCGACGTACCGCCAGGTTCCCGCACAGGTCGACCTGCCCGCGCTCGAGCACGCCGTGCTCGACTTCTGGCAGGACCAGAAGATCTTCGCCAAGTCGCTGGAGCAGTCCGAGGGCCGCCCGGAGTGGGTGTTCTACGAGGGCCCGCCCACCGCGAACGGCATGCCCGGCGCCCACCACATCGAGGCCCGCGTCTTCAAGGACGTCTTCCCCCGCTTCCGCACGATGCGCGGCTACCACGTGGCCCGCAAGGCGGGCTGGGACTGCCACGGCCTGCCCGTGGAGCTCGCGGTGGAGAAGGAGCTCGGCTTCACCGGCAAGAAGGACATCGAGAACTACGGCATCGCCGCGTTCAACGCGAAGTGCCGGGAGTCGGTCACCCGTCACACCGACGCCTTCACCGAGCTGACGACCCGCATGGGCTACTGGGTCGACCTCGACGACGCGTACCGCACCATGGACCCGGAGTACGTCGACTCGGTCTGGTGGTCGCTGAAGGAGATCTTCAAGAAGGGCCACCTGGTCCAGGACCACCGGGTCGCCCCCTGGTGCCCCCGCTGCGGCACCGGCCTGTCCGACCACGAGCTGGCCCAGGGCTACGAGACGGTCGTCGACCCCTCCGTCTACGTCCGCTTCCCGCTGACCTCCGGCCCGCTGGCCGGCCAGGCCTCCCTGCTGGTGTGGACGACCACCCCGTGGACGCTGGTCTCCAACACTGCGGTCGCCGCCCACCCCGAGGTGACCTACGTGGTCGCCACCGACGGCAGCGAGAAGCTGGTCGTCGCCGAGCCGCTGGTCGCCAAGGCCCTCGGCGAGGGCTGGGAGACCACCGGCGAGAGCTTCACCGGCGCCGAGATGGAGCGCTGGACCTACCGGCGTCCCTTCGACCTGGTGGAGTTCCCGGCCGGGTCCGAGGCCCACTACGTGGTCAACGCCGAGTACGTGACCACCGAGGACGGCACGGGTCTGGTCCACCAGTCCCCCGCGTTCGGTGAGGACGACCTCAAGGTCTGCCGCGGCTACGGCATGCCGGTGGTCAACCCGGTCCGCCCCGACGGCACCTTCGAGGAGGACCTCCCGCTGGTCGGCGGCGTCTTCTTCAAGAAGGCCGACGAGGCGCTGACCGCGGACCTGCAGGAGCGCGGGCTGCTCTTCCTGCACCTGCCCTACGAGCACAGCTACCCGCACTGCTGGCGCTGCCACACCGCGCTCCTCTACTACGCGCAGCCGTCCTGGTACATCCGCACCACGGCGGTCAAGGACCGGCTGATCGAGGAGAACGAGAAGACCAACTGGTTCCCCTCCAGCGTCAAGCACGGCCGCTTCGGCGACTGGCTGAACAACAACATCGACTGGGCGCTCTCCCGCTCCCGCTACTGGGGCACCCCGCTGCCCATCTGGCGCTGCGAGGAGGGCCACCTGACCTGTGTCGGCTCCCGCGACGAGCTCTCCGGGCTCACCGGCGCCGACCAGTCGGGCCTCGACCCGCACCGCCCGTACATCGACGACGTCACCTTCGCCTGCCCCGAGGAAGGCTGCGCGCACACCGCGGTCCGCGTCCCCGAGGTCATCGACGCCTGGTACGACTCGGGCTCCATGCCGTTCGCCCAGTACGGCTACCCGTACAAGAACAAGGAGCTGTTCGAGAGCCGCTACCCGGCGCAGTTCATCTCCGAGGCGATCGACCAGACCCGCGGCTGGTTCTACACGCTGATGGCGGTCGGCACGCTGGTCTTCGACAAGTCGTCCTACGAGAACGTGGTCTGCCTGGGCCACATCCTCGCCGAGGACGGCCGCAAGATGTCCAAGCACCTGGGCAACATCCTCCAGCCGATCCCGCTGATGGACCAGCACGGCGCCGACGCGGTGCGCTGGTTCATGGCGGCCGGAGGCTCCCCCTGGGCGGCCCGCCGGGTCGGCCACGGCACCATCCAGGAGGTCGTCCGCAAGACGCTCCTCACCTACTGGAACACCGTCGCCTTCCAGGCCCTGTACGCCCGCACCGCGGGCTGGGCGCCGAGCGCGGCGGACCCGGCGCCGGCCGAGCGGCCGATCCTGGACCGCTGGCTGCTCTCCGAGCTGCACGCGCTCACCGACGGCGTGACGAAGGCGCTGGAGTCCTACGACACCCAGCGGGCCGGCAAGCTGCTCTCCGCCTTCGTGGACGACCTGTCCAACTGGTACGTCCGCCGCTCCCGCCGCCGGTTCTGGCAGGGCGACAAGGCCGCGCTGCGGACCCTGCACGACGCGGTGGTGACGGTCACCCAGCTGATGGCCCCGCTCACCCCGTTCATCACCGAGCGGGTCTGGCAGGACCTGGTCGTCCCGGTGGTCCCGGACGCCCCGGAGTCGGTCCACCTGTCCGCCTGGCCCGAGGCCGACCTGGACGCGGTGGACGCCGAGCTGTCGCAGCAGATGACGCTGGTGCGCCGCCTGGTCGAGCTGGGCCGCGCCACGCGCGCCGAGTCGGGGGTCAAGACCCGTCAGCCGCTCTCGCGGGCGCTGGTCGCGGTCTCCGGCTTCGAGCGGCTCGGCGAGGAGATGCGGGCGCAGATCACCGAGGAGCTCAACGTGGCCGCGCTGGCCTCGCTCTCCGAGGTGGGCGGCTCGCTGGTCGACACCACGGTGAAGGCCAACTTCCGCGCGCTCGGCAAGCGTTTCGGCAAGCGGGTGCAGGAGGTCGCCAAGGCGATCGCCGCGGCGGACGCGGCGGCGCTGTCCGCCTCGCTGCGCGAGACGGGTTCCGCCTCGGTGGAGGTCGAGGGCGAGACGGTCACCCTCGCCCCCGAGGAGGTCATCGTGACGGAGACCCCGCGCGAGGGCTGGTCGGTCGCCTCCGACTCCGGCGCGACGGTCGCCCTGGACCTGGAGATCACCGAGGAGCTGCGGCGGGCGGGCCTCGCCCGTGACGCGATCCGGCTGATCCAGGAGGCCCGCAAGAACAGCGGCCTGGACGTCGCGGACCGCATCGCGCTGCGGTGGACCTCCGCGGACGCCGCGGTCGTCGAGGCGCTCACCGCGCACGCGGGGCTGGTCTCCGACGAGGTCCTCGCCACGGACTTCGCCCAGGGTGAGGCCGACGACACCTTCGGCGCGGACTTCACCGACGAGGGCCTGTCCCTCACCTTCCGCCTCCGCAAGGCGTAACCCCCCGCTGTACCGAGGCCCGGTTCCCCGCAACGGGGGGCTGGGCCTCACTGCACCCAGGCCCTGCTGAGCGAACCGTCACGCGGGAACGTGCGGGCCTGCGCCCACCCGTGCCGCCCCAGCGGCACGACTGCCCGCAGGATGCACGGCACACCCTGCGGGCGGCTGGGCCGCCCAGGGGGCGGCACGGGCGGGCGCAGGGCGGTCACGACTCGCGCAACGGTTCGCTCCGCACGGGTCGAGCATCCGCACGGCAAAAGGGCGGTGCCCCGAACCCTGAGGTTCGGGGCACCGCCCTACCGAACGCCGACGACAGGCGTACCGCTAAGCGCGGGCCGTCAGTTGTCGTCCTCGTCGATCAGGAACCCACGCATCGGCGAGGGAGCCTGGCCCATCGGGCCGGGACCCTGCGGCCGCACCGGCGCCATCGGCTGCGTCATGGCCGGCGACATCTGCGGCTGCCCGTTGCCCGGACCACCGCCGAAGGCGGAGGACGGACCCGGACCACCGTTCATCGGACCGCCGCCGAACGCGGACCCGGCACCGGCCGGAGCCATGGACGGGGCCGGCGGCGGAGGCGGCAGCGACGGGGCGCCCGTCGGAGCCGGCGTCCGCGGCGGGGCCAGCGTGTCGTCCGCCTGGGACTCCAGCTGACGCAGCTGCGACTCCAGGTAGGACTTCAGCCGCGTGCGGTACTCGCGCTCGAAGCCGCGCAGGTCCTCGACCTTGCGCTCCAGCGTGGCGCGGGCGGACTCCAGGGAGCCCATCGCGACGCGGTGCTTCTCCTGCGCGTCCCGCTCCAGCGCGTCGGCCTTGGCACGGGCGTCACGCTCGAGACCCTCGGCGCGGCTGCGGGCCTCGCCGACGATCTTGTTGGCCTCGGAACGGGCCTCGGCGATCGCCTGGTCGGCGGTCTGCTGGGCCAGCGACAGGACGCGCGCGGCGCTGTCGCCACCGGGACCCTGACCGGGGCCGCCCATCGGGCCGCCGGGACCGCCCATGGGGCCGCCCATCGGACCGGGGCCGTGCATCGGCTGACCCATGGGACCGGGGCCACCCTGACCCATCGGACCCGGGCCGCCCTGGCCCATCGGGCCGGGACCCTGCGGACCGTGTCCGCCGGGGCCCTGAGGGCCGCCGTGGCCCTGGGGACCGCCGTGACCCTGGGGACCGCCGTGGCCCTGAGGGCCACCGCCCGGGCCGGCGGGAAGCTGCGGGGCACCGCTCGGCAGCTGCGGCGGGCCACCCATGGGGCCGCCGTGCTGCTGCGGGGGTCCTGATATCCCGGCGGGCACAGGTCCACCGGGACCGCGCATGCCCTGACCCTGGTCCTGGGGGCCGCCGGGGCCCTGCGGGCCGCCGGGTCCGTCGGGACCCTTGCGCATGCCCTGCTGGTTCTGCGCGGCGGCACGGGTCGCCGCGGCCAGCTTGGCGCGCAGGTCCTCGTTCTCCCGGAGCAGTCGGGTCAGTTCGGCTTCGACCTCATCGAGGAAGGCATCGACCTCGTCTTCGTCGTAGCCTTCCCTGAGGCGGACGGTCGTGAACTGCTTGTTCCGCACGTCCTCGGGGCTCAACGGCATCTCTTCACCTCAACGTAGTCGTCGGCTTTCGGCAGGAACGTCATTCACATCGCGCTCACAGCCGGCTCACGACGGAGATCAGGATGTAGACGATGATCATCAGTACGAAGAAGGACAGATCGAGCGCCACGCCCCCGAGACGCAACGGCGGGATGAACCGCCGCAGAAGCTTGAGCGGTGGATCGGTGACAGTGTAGGTGGCCTCCAGAACGACCACCATCGCCCTTCCGGGCTGCCACGAGCGGGCGAACTGGAACACGTAGTCCATGACCAGCCGGAAGATCAGCACAAGGAGGAAGCACATCAGCGCGATGTAGACCACGTCCCAGAACACGCTCATGATTTGCTGCTTCCCTCTCCCCTGTGTCCTGCGTCACCCGATATGTCTCAGCTCTGGTTGAAGAACCCGCCCTCTGCGATGCGGGCCTTGTCCTCCGCCGTGACATCGACGTTAGCAGGAGACAGGAGGAACACCTTCTGCGTCACCCGCTCGATGCTGCCGTGAAGACCAAACACCAAACCGGCCGCAAAGTCGACAAGTCGCTTCGCGTCTGTGTCATCCATCTCAGTCAGATTCATGATCACCGGCGTGCCCTCACGGAAGTGTTCCCCGATGGTACGGGCTTCGTTGTAGGTCCGCGGGTGAAGAGTGGTGATCCGGTAGGGCTCCCGCTCCGACACGACCTTGGGCATGACCACCGGCGCGCTCTTCTCCAGACTCTGACGTTCCTGTGTGATGGACGCCACGGGGGCGATCCGCGCCGGCCGGCTGGTCTCCGCCGCGGGGGCGACGGTCACCGGAGCCGGTTCGCGCGGTGCCGGGGGCTGCACCACTCGCACCGATTCTTCCCTTTGGGGCTGGTGCGAACCATGGGACGAGTGTGAACTGTGCGACGTGTGTACTGATTCGTGTCGGTGACGGTCACGCTCCGGCTCGGGATCGAGCTCCGGTTCGAAGTCGTCGTCGGGGTCGAAACCCCGGCCGTCGTACCCATCGTCCTCCACGAGGCCGAGGTAGACCGCCATCTTGCGCATCGCGCCGGCCATGCTCTGAGTCCTCCGCTCTGTGGTGGATCGGCTGACGACTGCCACGTCCCCGCGATCCACGAGGTCGTTCTGCCCGCCATTCGGCGGTAAAGACCATATTTTCTGTTGTGGTCCGACTCTTGGCGACGTTACCCGAGCCTGGGACGGACACCGAGCACCGCACTGCCGACGCGTACGTGTGTCGCTCCGGCGGCCACAGCTTCTTCCAGGTCCGCACTCATCCCTGCCGACACCATGGTTGCAGCCGGATGGGCTCGGCGCAGGGCAGTCGACAAATCCATCAGTCTGTCGAACGCGGCCCGTTGACGCCCCGCATATGGTCCGGTGAGCGGCGCGACGGTCATCAGTCCGCCGAGCCGAAGACCCTCCGACGAGGCGATCAGCGCGGCCAGTTCCTCGACCCCGCCGGGCGCCACGCCACCGCGTTCCCCGCGCTCCTTCTCCTCGGCGTCCAGCGCGACCTGGATCAGGCAGCCGATCTCCCGGCCGCCGCGCACCGCCTCCTTGGAGAGGGCGGTGACGAGCCGGGCACGGTCGACGGATTGCACCATGTCGGCATAACCGGCCACAGAACGGACCTTGTTGGTCTGCAGCTGACCGACGAAGTGCCAGGAAAGGGGCAGATCGGCGCAGGCCGCCGCCTTCGGGGCGGCGTCCTGGTCCCGGTTCTCGGCCACCTGCCGGACCCCGAGCTCCGCCAGGATCCGCACGTCGCTCGCCGGATACGTCTTGGTGACCACGATCAGGGTCACCTCGTCAGGTGCCCGCCCCGCAGCGTCGCACGCCTCGGCGATCCGGGCCTTCACCCGGGCCAGGTTCGCCGCGAGTTCCTCGCCGCGCTCTGTCGTTCCGCTTTCCGTCATGCCTCTTCAGTCCAGCCAGACGTACCCGGCGAGCCGGCCGGTGGTCCGGTCGCGGCGGTACGAGAAATGATCACGCGACTCCATGGTGCACACCGGGGACCGCCCGGCGTCACGCACCCCCAGGCGCGCCAGCTGCGCGTGCACCCCGGCGGCCACGTCGACCGCGGGCGTGCCCCAGGAGGTCTCGGCGTACGCGGCCGGTTCGGCGGCGGCGACCTCCTCGCGCATCCGCTCCGGCACCTCGTAGCACCGTCCGCACACCGACGGCCCGGTGCGGGCCACGATCCGGGAGGGGTCGGCGCCCAGCTTCGTCATCGCCTCGACCGCCGCCGGGACGACGCCGGCCACCATGCCCGGCCGCCCGGCGTGCGCCGCGGCGACGACGCCGGCCACCGGGTCGGCGAGCAGGACGGGCACGCAGTCGGCGGTGAGGACCGCCGGCGCCAGGCCCGGGCGGGCGGTGACCAGGGCGTCGACCGACGGGATGTCCGCGTCCTCGCCCCAGGGCCCGTCGACCTCGGCCACGTCGGCGCCGTGCACCTGGTTCATCCAGACCACCCGGCCGGGGTCCAGGCCCAGGGAGCGGGCGGCCCGGCCACGGTTGGCCAGGACGGCGGCCGGGTCGTCGCCGACCGCGCCGCCGAGGTTGAGCTCCTCATACGGAGCGGCGCTCACCCCGCCCCACCTGTCGGTGAAGGCGAAGTGCGCGCCGCTGACGCTCTCGCGCTGATCTATCACTTCGGGAGTGTCACTTCAGGAAGTCCGGGACGTCGAGCTCCTCGGCCATGCTGTCCGGGTAGCTGCGGGACTGCGGGAGCGGGGGGACGACCGGCGTCACCGGGGTGGCGGCCGGACGCTGCTCGGCCACCGGCTCGGGGGCCGGGGCGGCCGGAGCCGGGGTCTCCTCCTTGGGGG
>NZ_JBRIOU010000003.1:333941-344333 GCF_053474865.1 Streptomyces sp. CO7 | reverse complement strand
ACCCGAAGGAGGGGCGCGCCGGCTCGGCGGGCCGCGACGGGGCGGCCGGCTCCTCACGCTTGGCGGAGGCCGAGCCGAGGACGTTCTCCCGCTTGGCGGGCGGCTGGCCGCCGTCGAACCCGGCGGCGATGACGGTGACCCGGACCTCGTCGCCGAGCGCGTCGTCGATGACCGCGCCGAAGATGATGTTGGCCTCGGGGTGGGCCGCCTCGCTGACCAGCTGGGCCGCCTCGTTGATCTCGAACAGACCGAGGTCGGAGCCGCCGGAGATGGAGAGCAGGACGCCGCGCGCGCCGTCGATGGACGCCTCGAGCAGCGGCGAGGAGATGGCCATCTCGGCGGCGGCCACCGCGCGGTCGTCGCCGCGGGCGGAGCCGATGCCCATCAGGGCGGAGCCCGCCTCGGACATCACGGACTTGACGTCGGCGAAGTCGAGGTTGATGAGACCCGGGGTGGTGATCAGGTCGGTGATGCCCTGGACGCCGGAGAGCAGGACCTGGTCGGCCGACTTGAAGGCGTCGAGGACCGAGACCTGGCGGTCCGAGATGGACAGCAGCCGGTCGTTGGGGATGACGATGAGGGTGTCCACCTCGTTGCGGAGCTCGGCGATGCCGTCCTCCGCCTGGTTGGCGCGGCGGCGCCCCTCGAAGGTGAACGGGCGGGTGACCACGCCGATCGTCAGCGCACCGAGCGAACGGGCGATGTTGGCCACGACGGGCGCGCCGCCGGTGCCGGTGCCGCCGCCCTCGCCGGCGGTCACGAAGACCATGTCGGCCCCCTTGAGGACCTCCTCGATCTCCTCGCGGTGGTCCTCGGCGGCCTTGCGGCCGACCGCCGGGTTGGCGCCGGCGCCGAGTCCGCGGGTGAGTTCGCGGCCGACGTCGAGCTTGACGTCGGCGTCGCTCATCAACAGCGCCTGAGCGTCGGTGTTGATGGCGATGAACTCGACGCCCTTGAGACCGACCTCGATCATCCGGTTGATGGCATTGACACCACCGCCGCCGACACCGATGACTTTGATGACTGCGAGGTAGTTCTGCGGTGCTGCCACGTCGAAGGCCTCTCGCCTCGAGTTACGTGCCGGACGCCTCGCGGGTTCCCCGCGCTGCGCCGGCTGATGCCGAATGGGACGGTCCGAACGCCGACCCGAACCCTAACGGTGAAGTTTAGGGTTACCAGTGTGTCTGTTCCCTGGACTATTCCGAACAGGACACTAGGTCGACAAGTGGCGCACGTTCAACGAACACGCCGAACCTCCCGCTTTTCTTTTCACCCTATGTGATCAAGCGCGTGACTGCCCAGTCCGGGTGCTGGCCTGCGCTGATGTGCGTCAACTCGCTGATGACGCAGGGGCGGAGGGGACACTGACGTCGAAGTGCCGGGCCCGTGGGGTTGCCTTCATCAGGGCCAGCAGGGTACGGGCCTTCGCCGCGCCGTCCTCCGGGCTGCCCCAGCGGACGGTGCGTCCGTCCTTCAGTTCCAGCGAGTAGGCGTCGAAGGTACGGACCTTGACCGTGCGGGTGGAGCGGGCCACCTGGTCCGGGATGTCGCCGGCGACCCGGACCGCCTCGCGCACCAGCCGGTCGCGGCCGAACCGGCGCAGCGTCGAGGCCGCGGACCGCTCGGAGGCCGGGTCGAGTTCGAGCAGCGGCACGGAACCGGGGGCCTTGGGCAGGGTGGCGAACCGGACGCCGGTGGCGTCGACCTCGGTGAAGCCGTCGCGCTCCGCGAGGATCAGCACGGCGGTGCGTTCGGTGACCCGCAGGGTGACGCCGTGCGGCCAGTCCCGGTCCGCCTCCACCGACTTCACCCGGGGCAGTGCCCCGCGCACCCGCGCCTCGACCGCCTCGGTGTCCACGGAGGCCAGCGGCAGCCCGTCGGGGACGGCGGCCGCGCGGCGCACCTCGTCCTCGCCGAGCACGCGGGTGCCGGCGACGCCCACCTCGGCGACCCGCAGCCACGCGGAGCCGTACAGCAGCCAGACGATGCCGGCGGCCAGCACCGCCGCCACCGCGCCGGCGACCACCAGGGTGCGCCGGCTCGGCGGGGCGGGGAGGCGGCCGCGCCAGGAGGGGCCGCCGGGCCCGGCCTCCTCGGCCGGGTCCGGGCGGCGGTCACCGCGTTCGGCCTCCGTCGTCGCTGCGGCCACGCTCCCTGCCCTCCGTCGTGCTGCGTCGTGCGTACTGCCGGTCCGCTCCCCGCCCACCGCCCGCGGGCGGTCAGGCGCGGCGGGCCTCGGCGATGGCCTCGTACACCATGCCGACGAGGAGTTCGTCGGCGTCCCGGCGGCCGAACTCCGCGGCGGCGCGGGACATCTGGTAGAGCTGGTGCGGGTCGGTGAGCACGGGCATGACGTTCTGCAGGACCCAGTCCTCCGTCAGCTCCGCGTCGTCGACCAGCATGCCGCCGCCCGCCTTGACCACCGGCTGGGCGTTGAGCCGCTGTTCGCCGTTGCCGATGGGCAGCGGGACGTAGGCGGCCGGAAGCCCGACGGCGGAGAGCTCGGCGACGGTCATCGCGCCGGCCCGGCAGAGCATCATGTCCGCCGCCGCGTAGGCGAGATCCATCCGGTCCAGGTAACCGACCGGGATGTACGGGGGCATCCCCGGCATCTGGTGGACCTGCGGCAGCTCGTTCTTCGGGCCGACCGCGTGCAGGATCTGGACGCCGGACTGCTGCAGGCGCGGGGCGATCCGCTGGACCACCTCGTTGAGCCGGCGGGCGCCCTGGGAGCCGCCGGTCACCAGCAGGGTGGGCAGGTTGGGGTCCAGCCCGAACGCGGCGCGCGCCTCGGCGCGCACGGCGGCGCGGTCCAGGGTGGCGATGGAGCGGCGCAGCGGGATGCCGATGTAGCGGGCCCCGCGCAGCTTGCTGTCCGGGGTGGCGACGGCGACGCGCGAGGCGTACCGGGAGCCGATCTTGTTGGCCAGGCCGGGGCGGGCGTTGGCCTCGTGGATGACGATCGGCACGCCCAGGCGCTTGGCGGCCAGGTAGCCGGGCAGCGCGACGTAGCCGCCGAAGCCGACCACGGCGTCCGCCTTGGTGCGCTCCAGGATCTCCTCGGCGGCCCGGATGGTGCCGCGCAGCCGGCCGGGGACGGTGATCAGCTCAGGGGTGGGCTTGCGCGGCAGCGGGACCGCCGGGATCAGCGCCAGCTCGTAGCCGCGTTCGGGCACCAGGCGCGTCTCCAGACCGCGTTCCGTGCCCAGGGCCGTGATGCCCACGGTCGGGTCCTGCCTGCGCAGGGCGTCCGCGAGGGCGAGCGCGGGCTCGATGTGGCCCGCGGTTCCTCCGCCGGCGAGTACGACATGCACCGAAATTCACCGCTCTCCGGACGAACGCGCCGTGGCGCGCCGTCGCATCGTGTTCCATCGACGGGGTTCCCGGACCGGCCGGTTCTTCCCCGCCCGCTTTTTACCAAAGCGGGGTTGGCGCATCGCAAGCGCCGCCCGCGCGGCGGGCTCGTCACGCGCGAACGCGATCAGCAGCCCGACGGCGAACATGGTCGGCAGCAGGGCGGATCCGCCGTAGGAGAACAGCGGGAGCGGGACGCCGGCGATCGGCAGCAGACCGAGCACCGCACCGATGTTGATCATGGCCTGGGCCGTGATCCAGGTGGTCACGCCTCCCGCGGCATACCGTACGAAGGGGTCCTCCGTGCGTCCGGCCACGCGGATGCCCGCATAGCCTAGAGCGGCGAAGAGGGCGAGCACCGACAGCGTCCCCGCCAGACCCAGTTCCTCGCCGGTGACGGCGAAGATGAAGTCCGTGTGCGCTTCGGGGAGTTGTCCCCATTTTTCCACACTCGCGCCCAGCCCCGAGCCGAACAGGCCGCCGTTGGCGAGCGCGTAGAGGCCGTGCAGCGCCTGCCAGCAACGGTCGTCGGGACCGGGGTCGGTGGCGCCGAGGCACGCGAGGCGGGCCATCCGGTTGTCGCTGCTGGTGATGAAGTAGACGCCGATGGCGCCCGCGACGGACAGCACCCCGGCGAACAGCCGGGTGGGGGCCCCTGCCAGCCACAGCAGGCCGAAGAGGACCGCGGTGAGGATGATGGCGGTTCCCATGTCCCCGCCGATCATGATCAGGGCGAGCAGCAGGAACGCCACCGGCACCAGCGGGACCAGCAGGTGCTTCCACTGGGTCAGCAGCCGCTTGTCCTGCTTGCGGGCCAGCAGGTCGGCGCCCCACAGGACCAGGGCGAGCTTGCCGAGCTCGCTGGGCTGGATCTGGAAACTGCCGCCCAGCGGGATCCAGTTCTGGTTGCCGTTGACCGCCACTCCTATCCCGGGGATCTGCACCAGGACCATCAGGAAGACGGAGCAGGCGAGGGTCGGGTAGGCGAGCGCCCGGAGCAGCTTCGTCGGCATCCGGGAGGCCACGAGCAGGAGCACGCCTCCGATGACGGCGGCGAGCAGCTGCTTGCGGAAGAAGTAGGCGCCGGGCAGCGAGTAGCGCAGGGCGGTGATCTGCGAGGCCGAGTAGACCATCACCAGGCCGAGCACGGTGATCAGCGAACTGCCGCCCAGGATCAGGTAGTAGGCGGTCAGCGGCCGGTCCCAGGCCTTGCGGGCGCGGCCGACCGTGCGGCGCACCGGGTTCTCCCGCACCGGCTCGGCGGGCCTGACCGCCGCGGGCGCCGGCACGCGGGCGCTGCGGCGGCCCGGGTTCGCGGGTCGCTTCGTCCCGTTGCGTTCCATGGCACCCCTTCCGATCGGCGACCGATCCAACCACGCCTTCCCCGGCGCCCGGGTCCGACCCGCCGGACCCGCCGGACCCGGCGGTCGCGCGCGGGGTCCGGCCCGGCGGGCGGACGGCGAAGGGCGGCCGGGGAGTCCCCGCGACCGCCCTTCGGGTCAGGCCAGTTCGCCGACTGCCCTCTCGAACGCCTCGCCCCGGGCGTTGTAGTTGACGAACATGTCCATGGAGGCGCAGGCGGGCGCCAGGAGCACCGTGTCGCCCTCCTGGGCGAGGGCGCGGGCCTCGGCGACCGCGGCGGCCATCGCGCCCTCGTCGGTGCGGTCGAGCTCGACCACGGGCACCTCGGGCACGTGGCGCTCCAGCGCCTCGCGGATCAGTGCGCGGTCTGCGCCGATCAGCACCACCGCCCGCAGCCGGTCGGCGGCCCTGGTGACCAGTTCGTCGAAGGTGGCGCCCTTGGCGAGTCCGCCGGCGATCCACACCACGGACCCGTAGGAGGCCAGGGAGGCCTCCGCCGCGTGGGTGTTGGTGGCCTTGGAGTCGTCGACGTAGGCGACGCCGTCCACGTCGGCGACGTGGGCGATGCGGTGGGCGTCGGGCCGGAAGGCCCGCAGCCCGTCGCGGACCGCGCCGGCCGGGACGCCGAAGGCGCGGGCCAGCGCGGCGGCGGCCAGCGCGTTGGCGATGTTGTGCGGAACCGAGGGCCGGACGTCGGAGACCTCGGCGAGTTCCTGGGCGTTCTTCTGCCGGTTCTCGACGAAGGCCCGGTCGACCAGGATGCCGTCGACGACGCCGACCTGGGAGGGACCGGGGGTGCCGAGGGTGAAGCCGATGGCGCGGCAGCCCTCCTCGACGTCGGCCTCGCGGACCAGGTCCTCGGTGGCCTTGTCGGCCACGTTGTAGACGCAGGCCACCTGGTTGCCCTCGTAGACGCGGCCCTTGTCGGCGGCGTACGCCTCCATGGAGCCGTGCCAGTCGAGGTGGTCCGGCGCCAGGTTGAGGACCGCGGCGGAGTGGGCGCGCAGCGAGGGCGCCCAGTGCAGCTGGTAGCTGGAGAGCTCGACGGCGAGCACGTCGTAGGCGGTGTCGCCGAGGACGGCGTCCAGCAGGGAGACCCCGATGTTGCCGACGGCGGCGGTGCGCAGTCCGGCGGCCTCCAGGATGGAGGCGAGCATCCGGGTGGTGGTGGTCTTGCCGTTGGTGCCCGTGACGCAGAGCCAGGGGGCGGGGGTGCGGCCGTCGAGGTCGCGCAGGCGCCAGGCGAGCTCGACGTCGCCCCAGACCGGCACGCCGGCCTCGTGGGCGGCGGCGAACAGCGGCTTGTCGGGCCGCCAGCCGGGCGCGGTGACGATCAGCTCGGCGCCGTCCGGCAGTGTGTCGCCGTCGCCGAGGCGGACGTCGACGCCCAGCTCGGCGAGCTCGGCCGCCTGGGTGCGGGCCCGCTCGTCGTCGCCGTCGTTGACGACGGTGACGTGCGCGCCCAGTCCCGCGAGGACCTTGGCCGCCGGTACGCCGGAGACTCCGAGCCCGGCGACCGTGACGTTCTTCCCCCGCAGATCGTCCCCCCGCCACTCCTGGCCGTGGGTCACTTGTTCGCCGCCCATCCCGCGTAGAAGACGCCCAGTCCGACGATCACGCACATGCCCTGGATGATCCAGAAGCGGACCACGACCAGGACCTCGGACCAGCCCTTGAGTTCGAAGTGGTGCTGCAGCGGGGCCATCCGGAAGACCCGCTTGCCGGTCATCTTGAAGGAGCCGACCTGGATGACCACCGACATGGTGATGAGGACGAACAGACCGCCCAGCAGCGCGAGCAGCAGCTCGGTGCGGGAGCAGATCGCGAGGCCGGCCAGCGCGCCGCCCAGGGCCAGCGAGCCGGTGTCGCCCATGAAGATCTTCGCCGGCGAGGTGTTCCACCACAGGAAGCCGAAGCAGGAGCCCATCAGGGCCGCGGCGACCACCGCGAGGTCCAGGGGGTCCCGTACCTCGAAGCAGGCGCCCGGGTTGGTGAGCGTGCCGGCGTTGGCGCAGGACTCCTGGAACTGCCAGATGCCGATGAAGGTGTAGGCGCCGAAGACCATCACCGAGGCGCCGGTGGCGAGGCCGTCGAGGCCGTCGGTGAGGTTCACGCCGTTCGACATGGCCAGGATCATGAACAGCGCCCAGACCACGAACAGCACCGGGCCGATCGACCAGCCGAAGTCCTCGACGAAGGAGATCCGGGTGGAGGCCGGGGTGTTGCCCCGGATATCCGCGAACTGCAGCGAGAGCACCGCGAAGGCGACGCCCACGATGAGCTGGCCGGCCATCTTCGCCTTGGCCCGCAGGCCGAGCGAGCGCCTCTTGACGATCTTGATGTAGTCGTCGAGGAAGCCGACCAGGCCCATGCCGGCCATCAGGCCGAGGACCAGCAGACCGGAGAGCGTGAGCTCGTTGCCGGTGATCAGCTTGGCCGCGAAGTACGCGATGATCGTCGCCAGGATGAAGGCGATGCCGCCCATGGTCGGCGTGCCGCGCTTGCTGTGGTGCTCGCGCGGGCCGTCGTCGCGGATGTACTGGCCGTAGCCCTTCTTGGCCAGCAGCTTGATCAGCAACGGGGTGCCGATCAGAGTCAGGAAGAGGCCGATGACTCCCGCGAACAGGATCTGATTCATCATCGGGCGGCGACCTCACCCTCGAGCAGCGCCTCGGCGACCTTCTCGAGCCCCACCGACCGGGAAGCCTTCACCAGGACGACGTCCCCCGGTCGCAGCTCGCTGCGCAACAGGTCGATCGCCGCCTCTGCGTCGGACACGTGCACCGACTCCTCACCCCACGAACCCTCGTTGTATGCGCCCAGTTGCAGCCAGCGGGCCTCCTGGCCACCGACCGCGACGAGCTTGCCGACATTGAGCCGGACGGCGAGCCGTCCGACGGCGTCGTGCTCGGCGAGAGCCTCGTCCCCGAGCTCGGCCATCTGGCCGAGCACCGCCCACGTACGGCCCCCCTTGGCCCGTGCGGTCTCACCCATGGCGACGAGCGCGCGCAGGGCTGCTCGCATGGACTCGGGGTTCGCGTTGTAGGCGTCGTTGACGACGGTCACGCCGTCCGGGCGCTCGGTGACCTCCATCCGCCAACGGGAGAGGGAGCCCGCCTCGGAGAGCGCGAGGGCGATCTCTTCCGCGGACATGCCCAGCTCATGGGCGACGGCGGCCGCGGCGAGCGCGTTCGACACGTGGTGCTCACCGTACAGGCGCATTGTCACATCGCTGCACCCGGAGGGTGTGTGGAGGCGGAACGCGGGGCGTCCGGTGTCCGTGAGTCGGACGTTCTCGGCACGGACGTCCGCTTCGTCCGACTCGCCGAAGAAGACCGTCTTCGCCGTGGTTCGGGAGGCCATGGCCTTGACGTACGGATCGTCCAGGTTCAGCACGGCGATGCCGCCGTCCTCGGCGGACGGCAGCGACTCGACCATCTCGCCCTTGGCCTGGGCGATCTGCTCCCGGCCGCCGAACTCGCCGATGTGGGCGCTGCCCACGTTGAGCACGACGCCGATCCGGGGCGGGGTGAGGCCGCACAGGTGGCGGATGTGGCCGATGCCGCGGGCGCCCATCTCCAGCACCAGGAAACGGGTTTCCTCGGTGGCGCTGAGCGCGGTGAGCGGGAGCCCGATCTCGTTGTTGAGCGAGCCCGGCGTCCAGACGGTGGGCGCCTTGCGGCCGAGCACCTGGGCGATGAGGTCCTTGGTGCTGGTCTTCCCGGCGGACCCGGTCAGGGCGACGAGGGTGGCGCCGAGGCGGGTCACGACGTGGCGGGCGAGGGCGCCGAGGGCGGCCTGGACGTCGTCCACGACGATCGCGGGCACGCCGACGGGGCGGGCCGCCAGGACGGCGACCGCACCCGCCTCGACGACCTGCGCCGCGAAGTCGTGTCCGTCGACGCGTTCGCCCGTGAAGGCGGCGAAGAGGCTTCCTGGCGTCACGTCACGGGAGTCGCGGACGACCGGTCCGGTGACCTGGACGGACGGATCCGGTATGTCGTGCGTCTGCCCGCCGACGGCTTCTGCGATCTCGGCGAGGGAGAGGGCGATCACTGGTTCATCCCTGGGTCTTCTGGGGTGCCTGGGTCTTCTGGATGGCTTCGCGGAGGACCTGGCGGTCGTCGAAGGGCCGGACGACGCCGGCGATGTCCTGGCCCTGTTCGTGGCCCTTGCCGGCGACCAGCACGGTGTCGCCGGGCCCTGCGAGGGCGACGGCGGCCGCGACGGCCGCGGCCCGGTCCTCGAAGACCCGGACCTCGCCGCGCTCGTGGGCGGGCACCGAGGCGGCTCCCTCCAGCATCGCGGCGAGGATCGCCAGGGGGTCCTCGGAGCGGGGGTTGTCGGAGGTGAGCAGCGCGGTGTCGGCGAGACGGGCCGCGGCGGCGCCCATCGGGCCGCGCTTGGTCGTGTCGCGGTCGCCGCCGCAGCCGATGACCACGTGCAGGCGGCCCTCGGTGACCGGGCGCAGGGCGCGCAGCACCGACTCGACGGCGTCGGTCTTGTGGGCGTAGTCGACGACCGCCAGGTAGGGCTGGCCGGCGTCGACGCGCTCGAGGCGGCCGGGGACGCCGGGCACCGCGGCGACGCCGTCGGCGGCGGCCTGCGGGTCGAGTCCGGCGGCGGACAGCGCGACGATCGCGGCGAGGGTGTTGGCCACGTTGAACCAGCCCGGCAGCGGAGCGCGGGCGGTGATCCGCTCGCCCTTGGGGCCGACCGCGGTGAAGGCGGAGTCCATGGCACCGGTGCGGACGTCCTCGGCGCGCCAGTCGGCGTCGGGGCTGCCGTCGGCGGAGTAGGTGATCACCGGGACGCCGGCCTCACGGGCGAGGCGGCGGCCGTACTCGTCGTCGGTGTTGACCACGCCGAGGCGGCTGCGTTCGGGGGTGAACAGGCTCGCCTTGGCCTGGTAGTAGTCCTCCATGTCCCGGTGGAACTCCATGTGTTCCGGGCTGAGGTTGTTGAAGACGGCCACGTCGAAGACGCAGCCGTCCACCCGGCCCAGCACCAGGGCGTGGCTGGAGACCTCCATGGCGACGGCCTCGACGCCGCGTTCGCGCATCACCGCGAACAGGGCCTGCAGGTCGGTGGCCTCGGGGGTGGTGCGCTCGGACTTGATCCGCTCGTCGCCGATGCGCATCTCGACCGTGCCGATCAGCCCGGTGGAGCGCGCGGTGCGCAGGCCGCCCTCGATCAGGTAGGCGGTGGTGGTCTTGCCGGAGGTGCCGGTGATGCCGATCTGCAGCAGGGCGTCGCCCGGGCGGCCGTAGACGGTGGCGGCGAGTTCGCCCATCCGGCCGCGCGGGTCCTCGGTGACGAGGACCGGGAGGCCGGTGGCCGCGGCGCGGTCGGCGCCGGCCGGGTCGGTGAGCACGGCGGCCGCGCCGAGGGCGGCGGCCTGGGCGGCGAAGTCCGCGCCGTGGGCCCGCGCGCCCGGCAGCGCCGCGTACAGGTCGCCCGGCCGCACCGCACGCGAGTCGTGGGTGATGCCGGTGACCTCGGCGCCGCTCGCCGGGTCCGGGGCGCCGAGCGCCCGGGCCAGCTCGCCGAGGGGGGTCGCGGCGACCCGCGCGGGCCTCGGCGGCCCCGCGGGTTTCTCGTTGTGGGGGGACTGATCAGCTTGTGGCACGGCGGTGAGCGTACCGGGCGCGGGGGGTCCGGAGCGAAGCGAGGGGC
>NZ_JBRIOU010000003.1:328008-333841 GCF_053474865.1 Streptomyces sp. CO7 | reverse complement strand
GGATCCGTCGGCGGGGCCGGGACCGGAGGTGATCGTCGTCACGGGCGTTCCTGCTGTTCTGGGTCGTGCTGACGGTGTGCGGCGAAGCTCAGGGCTTGAAGGTGACGGACAGTCGGGCGGGTTCCTTCCCGGTGGGCGGGACCTGGAGGGTCTTCAGGGCGAACTCCATGACCTGCTTGTACACGGGGCCGCAGATCTGTCCGCCGAAGTGGCTGCCCTCGGTGGGGTTCTGGATGACGCAGTAGACGGTCACCCTCGGCTTGTCGGCGGGGGCGAACCCGGCGAAGGAGGAGGTGTAGCCGCTGTACTTGCCGGTCCGGGGATCCACCCGGTTGGCGGTGCCGGTCTTGCCCGCCACCCGGTAGCCGGGGATGCGGGCCCTGGTGCCGGTGCCCTCCTCGTCGTCGACCACCGACTCCAGCATCCGGGCGAGGGTCCTGGCCGTCTTCTCGCTGACCACGCGGGTCTTGCGCGGTTCCTCCGCGGGGGTGAAGCCGCCGTCCGGGCCGCGGGTGCCGCGGACCAGGGTGGGCTGCACCCGCACCCCGTCGTTGGCGACCGTGGAGTAGACGGAGGCCGCCTGCAGGGCGTTGACGGACACGCCCTGGCCGAAGGGGATCGTGTACTGCTGCGAGGTGGACCAGTCCTCGGGCGGGGCGAGGATGCCGGAGGTGGCGCCGGGCAGGCCGAGACCGGTCGGCTGGCCGAGACCGAACTTGCGCAGGTAGGAGTGGAGGACCTGGTTGGCCTCCTTCTGCGTGTCGCCGAGCTGGCCGGTGGCCATGATGGTGCCGATGTTGCTGGACTTGGCGAGCACGCCGTTGAGCGTGAGGTGCCAGGTCTCGTGGTCGATGTCGTCGCGGAAGAGCCGGTCGCCGCGGTGCAGCCGGTTGGGGACCGTGACGTGGGTGCCCGGGGTGGCCACGCCCTCGTCGAGCACCGCGGCCATGGAGATCACCTTGGCGGTGGAGCCGGGTTCGAAGGCGTCCTCCACGGCGGCGTTGCGCAGGGCCTCGGGGTCGGCCTTCGAGAGGTCGTTGGGGTCGAAGCCGGGAGCGTTGGCCATGGCCAGGATCTCGCCGGTGCGGGTGTCCTGGACGATGACGTAGCCGCGGTCGGCCTTCGAGGCGGCCACCTGGTCGCCGATGGCCTTCTGGGCCGCCCACTGGATGTCGCGGTCGAGGGTGAGTTCGACGGTGGAGCCGGGCACGGCGGGCTTCTCGCTCCCTCCGGCGGTGGGCACCTGCCGTCCGCCGGACTGCGCGTAGCGGATCTTCCCGTCCCGGCCGGCCAGGCTCTCCTGCAGCTGCCGCTCGATGCCGCCGCCGCCCGAGCCGTCGGCGCCGACCCAGCCCAGCACCGAGGCGGCCAGGTCGCCGTTGGGGTAGACGCGCTTGCTGCTGGGCGCGGAGAAGACGCCGGCCAGCACGTTGACCACGCCGGAGTCCTCGCCCTCCTGGCGGGTGAGTTCGGCCTTGAGGTCGGCGATCTGCTGCCACTCCTGCGGGGTGCGGCGGCGGGCGAGGAGCACGTACATGGTGTTCTTCGTCCGCAGCTTGCGGGCGAACTCCGCCTGCTCCTGGTCGTCGGCCTCGAGCACCTGGGCCAGCAGTTCGGCGGCCCGCTCGGGCGCGTCGTCGATGCCGGTGGCCTTGCGGGTGAACATCGTCGGGTCGGCGGTGATGTCGTCGGCGTCGACGCTGCTGGCCAGGGCGACGCCGTTGCGGTCGGTGATGTCGCCGCGCTGCGCCTCGACCTTCTGGTCGACGTAGCGGTTCTGCTGGGCCTTGGCCGTGTAGGTGCTCGCGTCCACCGCCTGGACCTGGAGCAGCCGCACCAGGAAGGCGGACAGCACCAGCGTCAGGGCGAGGCCGATCAGGCGGAGCCGGGGGCGCGGGCTGCCGAGCCGCAGCGGCTTGGGGCCGGACGGGCGGCGCGGCGGCGTGGGCCGCCCTCCTCGGCCGCCGCCGGAGGCGGACGGGCGGCGGCCGGCCGACCCGGTGGACCGGGCCTGCCGGCCGGGTGCGGGGACGCGGCGTCGCTGGGCTTGCCTGTCGGGCACTTCCGTCACCTGCCGGGGGTCGGAGAACTCGGTGCGCTGGAGGCGGCGTCCGGGGAGGACGTGGCCGCCCCCGCCGCGGGTCCCGGCGCGGTGGGGGACGCCGGGCCGGAGGCCTTCGGTTCCCCGCTGCCGGTGGGGGATGCCTGGCCGGGTCCTGCGGCCGCCGTCGCCGAGGGGGACGGCGAGGTCGGCGCGGGCGGCGAGGGGACGCCGGTGGCGGCCTGCGGCCTGCCGCGGACGGTGCCGTCGGGCTGCAGGAAGGCGGGGTCGCCGCCGGGGACCATGCCGAGCTCCTGGGCGCGGCGGGCCAGCGCGTCGGGCGCCGCGTAGGCGTCCACGTCGCGCTGCAGCGCCTGCTCGTCGTCGGTCAGGGTCTTGGTCTCGCGGCGCAGGTCGGAGAGGCGGAACGAGCCCTCGCTGAGCGCCGAGTTGAGCAGCAGCAGGGTGATCAGCCCGCCGCCCAGCAGGGCGACCACCAGCAGCACGAACGGCGTGCGGGCGGCCTGGCTGCCGCGGGTGGGCAGCAGCGCCGCCAGCCGTGCCGCGCGGCCCCGCAGCGGTGGTTTCCCGCTCATCCGTCCTCCCCTTGCCCCTCGGCGGTCATCGGACGTCCTCCCTGACGCGCTCCGCCCCGCGGAACCGGGCCGGGGCGGCCCGCCGGTTCTCGGCGATCTCCTCCTCGGTGGGCAGCTCGGCCCCACGGGTGAGCAGCTTCAGCCGGGGCTGGTACTCCTCGGGGACGATCGGCAGTCCGGGCGGCGCCGTGGTGGCCGCGCCGGCCGCGAAGACCTGCTTGACCAGCCGGTCCTCCAGCGAGTGGTACGACAGCACGCCGATCCGGCCGCCGACGGCGAGGGCCTTCACCGCGGCGGGGATCGCCCGCTCCAGGACGCTCAACTCGCCGTTGACCTCGATGCGCAGGGCCTGGAAGGTGCGCTTGGCGGGGTTGCCGCCGGTGCGCTTGGCGGCCTGCGGCAGGGCGTCGCGGATCAGCTGCACCAGCCGGGCGCTGTTGGTGAACGGCTCCTTCTCGCGCTCGCGCACCACGGCGGAGACGATCCGCTTGGCCTGCTTCTCCTCGCCGTACGCGCGCAGGATCCGCACCAGTTCGCCCGGCGGATAGGTGTTGAGGACCTCGGCGGCGCTGATGCCCGTGGTCTGGTCCATGCGCATGTCCAGCGGGGCGTCCTGCGCGTAGGCGAAGCCCCGGTCGGCCTCGTCCAGCTGCATGGAGGAGACGCCGAGGTCGAAGAGGACGCCCTGGACGCCGTGCGCGCGGGGGATGCCGAGGCGGTCGAGGACCTCGGGGAGCTCGTCGTAGACGGCGTGCACCAGGGTGGCCCGGTCGCCGAAGGGGGCGAGCCGCTCGCCGGACAGGCGCAGCGCCTCCTTGTCGCGGTCGAGGCCGATCAGCCGGACCTCGGGGAACCGGCTGAGCATGGCTTCGCTGTGCCCGCCGAGGCCGAGGGTGCAGTCGACCACGACCGCTCCCGGCCGCTCCAGCGCGGGCGCCAGGAGATCCAGGCACCGCCGGAGCATCACAGGGACATGTCGGCTCTCGCTCAAGGGGCCCTCTCAGGTCCGCGTGGCGATACGCACAACCGGGTCACCACCCGCTCGCGGAGGGGAGGCCCGCCGGCGCCAGGAGCGTCGGCCGGCCAGGAGCGGGAGGAGGCCGAGCCGCACGTACGCGCCGCGCACGTGGGGAGATCCCGGGCGTCCTCGGCCCGGGTGCTCCGGAATTCGGTCCAGCGGGGAGGGCATAGCGTGTCTCGCCTCCCGCTTCGCGTCACTTTAGTCCACCCTGTCTGCCGGTCAATCAACTGCCCTGCGCGTCGTCCCGCCCGGGGGCGGTGCCGCCCCCGCCCTACAGGAATCACCCGTGCGGCGCAGTGCACTCCACCCTTGTGGGTTACCTCACACAGAAGATCGACGGTTCCGTTTGTCCCCTTCCGCAAGTGTCGGGGCGGGAAGCGGCCAGTAACGTCTTCCTCATGTCGACTTCTGCTTCTGCCGGCTCCGCCGCGCCCTCCCCCGGCGCCGACACCACCGGCTCCGTGACCGACCGCCTGGTCCAGGCGAACCAGGACTACGCCGCGGCCTTCACCGACCCCGGCATGGACGCCCGTCCGGTGCTGCGCGTGGCGGTCGTCGCCTGCATGGACGCGCGCCTCGACCTGCACGCGGCGCTCGGTCTCGATCTGGGCGACTGCCACACCGTGCGCAACGCGGGCGGCGTGGTCACCGACGACGTGATCCGCTCCCTGACCATCAGCCAGCGCGCCCTGGGCACCCGCAGCGTCGTGCTGATCCACCACACCGGCTGCGGCCTGGAGTCCCTCACCGAGGAGTTCCGGCACGAGCTGGAGATGGAGGTCGGCCAGCGTCCGACCTGGGCGGTGGAGGGTTTCCGCGACGTCGACCAGGACGTGCGGCAGTCCATGCAGAAGGTGCGCACCTCGCCGTTCCTGCTCCACACCGACGACGTCCGCGGTTTCGTCTTCGACGTGAAGACGGGTCTGCTGCGGGAGATCGACGCCTCCTGACGGCCCGGGCGGGCGCCCTGTCCGCTGCGTGCCCCCGTGTCACCTCAGGTTCTCTCAGGCGCCCGGTCCGGGATTCTTCCCGGGCCGGGCGTTCGGCGTCCCCCGTACGGGTGGCAAACCCTGCGAAAGTCGCCCTAGTTGTCCACAGGGCTCCGCTGGTCCGGACCGGTCTTGTCCACACGTCCTGACAGGCAGGACCCCGGCGAACAAGAATGCGGACGGGGGCACGCGAACACGCCGTTGCTCAGGGGACACGACATTGGGGCCGAAGGGGGCCGGGGTGACGACCTATGACGACCGAGGGAACCTTTCCGATCTGACCGCGACGACGGAGCGGATTCGCGGCGCGGTCGAGCAGGTGATCGAGGGCAAACCGGAAGTCGTGCGGCTGGCGCTGACGGTGCTGCTCGCCGAGGGACATCTGCTGATCGAGGACGTGCCGGGCGTCGGCAAGACGATGCTCGCCAAGGCGCTGGCCCGTTCGGTGGACTGCTCGGTGCGGCGCATCCAGTTCACCCCGGACCTGCTGCCGTCGGACATCACCGGCGTCTCCATCTGGGACCAGCAGCGGCGGGACTTCGAGTTCAAGCCGGGCGCGATCTTCTCCCAGATGGTGATCGGCGACGAGATCAACCGCGCCTCTCCCAAGACGCAGTCGGCGCTGCTGGAGTCGATGGAGGAGCGGCAGGTCACCATCGACGGCCAGACCTATCCGCTGCCCAGCCCGTTCATGGTGGTGGCCACCCAGAACCCGGTCGAGATGGAGGGCACCTATCCCCTGCCGGAGGCGCAGCGGGACCGGTTCATGGCCCGCGTCTCCATCGGCTACCCGAGCGCGGAGGCCGAACTGCGGATGCTGGACGTGCACGGCGGGGCGCCCCCGCTGGAGGACCTGCAGCCGGTGGCGCACGCGCACGACATCGTGAAGCTGATCGAGGCGGTCCGCGAGGTGCACGTCTCGGAGGCGGTCCGCCGGTACGCGGTGCAGCTGGTCGCGGCCACCCGCGTCCACCGGGACCTGAGACTGGGCGCCTCGCCGCGCGCCACGCTGCACCTGCTGCGTGCGTCGAAGGCCGCGGCGGCGCTGGCCGGGCGGGAGTTCGCGCTCCCGGACGACGTGCAGGCGCTGACCGAGGCGGTGCTGGCCCACCGTCTGCTGCCGAACGCCCAGGCCCAGCTGGCCGGGCGGACGGCTGAGACGGTGGTGCGGGAGATCCTGGTGCAG
>NZ_JBRIOU010000003.1:324513-327908 GCF_053474865.1 Streptomyces sp. CO7 | reverse complement strand
GGTGTGCGCATACGTGCTGGGGCAGCAGGACCTGCTGCGGGTGGGGCTGCTGCTGGCGGCGCTGCCGCTGCTGTGCGCCGTCGCGGTGCACCGGACCCGGCACCGGGTGACGTCCTCGCGCACGCTGACGCCGGCGCGGGTGCCGACGGGCGCCGAGGCGCGGGTGCGGCTGCGGGTGGACAACGTCTCCCGGCTGCCCACCGGGCTGCTGATGCTGCAGGACCGGGTGCCGTACATGCTGGGGCCGCGGCCCCGCTTCGTGCTGGACCGCGTCGAGCCGGGCGGGCAGCGTGAGGTGTCCTACCGGGTCCGCCCCGACTGCGGGGCCGGTACCCGCTGGGTCCCCTGGAGCTGCGGCTGGCGGACCCGTTCGGGATGTGCGAGCTGACCCGTTCGTTCGCCGCGCACGACATGCTGACGGTGGTGCCGCAGGTGGAGGCGCTGCCGCCGGTGCGGCTGGGCCGGGGTGCCCAGGGGTTCGGCGACGGGCGGCAGCGTTCCATGGCGGTGGGCGGCGAGGACGACGTGCTGCCGCGCGGTTACCGGTACGGCGACGACCTGCGCCGGGTCCACTGGCGGTCCACCGCGCGGTACGGCGAGCTGATGGTCCGGCGGGAGGAGCAGCCGCACCGCGCACGGTGCACGGTGCTGCTGGACACCCGGCGGGAGGCCTTTCGGGGCGCGGGGCCCGGCTCGGCGTTCGAGTGGTCGGTGTCCGGCGCGGCCTCGGTGCTCACGCACATGCTGCAGCGGGGGTACTCGGTGCGGCTGCTGACCGACACCGGAACCCTGGTGCCCGGCGAGGCGGGGGCCTCCTTCGGGGGCGCCGGCGTCGAGACGGCCGAGGCGGCGGGACTGCTGATGGACACCCTGTCGGTGATCGGCCACTCCGACGGCGAGGGGCTGACGGCGGCGCAGGAGGTGCTGCGCCGCGGCGGCGAGGGGCTGCTGGTGGCCTTCCTGGGCGCGCTCGACGAGGAACAGGCGCGCACTGTCGCCCGGATGCGGCACCGCACCGGCGGCGCGCTCGCCTTCCTCCCGGAGGACGACGAGGAGGACGCGGAGCCGGACTTCCCGGTGGACGCCGGGGCGGTGGCCGCCGCCCCGGACACCGAGCGGGTGCTGCGCGAGGCGGGCTGGACGGTGGTGCGGGCGCCGCGCGGGGCCTCCATGGCGGCCGTGTGGCGGCAGGCCGACCAGCAGCGGACGGGTCTCGTGGACGGCGGTGAGCGGCGATGAGCGTGCGGACGAGGACGACGTTGGCCGCCGCGGCGGCGACGCTGCTCACGGCGCTGGCGCTGATACCGCTGACCGAGGAGGGCACCTGGTACGCCAAGGCCGTCGTCGCGGTCGCCCTGCTGGCGGGGGTGGGCGCGACGGCCCGGCGGTTCTCCGCGCCCCGGCCGACGGTCGTCCTCGTCGAACTGATGCTCTCACTGGGCCTGTTGTCGTTGCTCTTCGCCCGGGAGCACGCGGTGGCCCAGTTGTTCCCCGGCCCCGGGGCGGTGACCCGCCTGGTGGTCCTGGCGCGGCAGGGGCTGGCGGACGTCACCGAGTACGCGAATCCGGCGCCGCTGACTCCCGGCATCTCGCTGCTGCTGGTCGGCGGCGTGCTGCTGATCGCGGTGCTGGTGGACACCCTGGCGGTGACCTACGCGCTGGCCGCACCGGCCGGGCTGCCCTTGCTGGCGCTGTACTCGGTGGCCGCGGGCCTCGCCGAGGAGGGCGGCGCGGGGGCGTTCGCGTTCGGCGCTGCGGCCGTCGGCTACCTGACGCTGCTCCTGGCCGACGGCCGGGAGCGGCTCACCCGGTGGGGCCGCACCTTCGGCGGTCCCCCGGGGGTTGCCGCGGGCCGCGGGCAGCGCCCGGGACCGGGGAGAGGGCAGCGGACCGGGCGCCGGATCGGGGCGGCCGCGCTGGGGGTGGCGCTGCTGGCTCCGGCAGCCCTGCCCTCGCTGGGCCCCAGCCTGTTGGGCGGCCTCGGCTCGGGCAGCGGCTCGGGGGCCGGTGGGCGCGGCACCGGCAACTCGGTGGACCTGCTGGTCGCGCTGCGCGACAACCTCAACGACTCCGACGACCGCACGGTGCTGACGGTGCGCACCACCTCCCGGCGCACCAGCGACATGTACCTGCGGATCGCCTCGCTGGACGAGTTCGACGGCACCACCTGGAAGGCCTCGCCGCGGCGGACCGTGCCGCTCCCGCCGCGCTTCCCCGACCCGCCGGGCCTGGGCCGACAGGTGCTGCGCAAGGAGGTGACCAGCCGGATCACGGCCGCCGACTGGTACGAGCAGCGGCACCTGCCGATGCCCTACCCGGCCACCTGGGCCGAGGCGCTCGGCCAGTGGCGGCTCGACCCGCTGAGCCTGACCGTCAGCGGCGACGGCGGCGCCACCACGGAGGGCGAGACCTGGGAGGTCTCCAGCCTGGAGGTCCTGCCGACGCGGGAACAGCTGGCCTCCGCACCCGCGCCGGGCCCCGAGCTGCGCAACTTCACCGACCTCCCGTCGTCCCTGCCCGACGGGGTCGGCGAGACGGCGCGCGCGGTCACCGAGGACGCGGGCAACGCCTACGAGCAGGCGGTGGCGCTGCAGGACTGGTTCTCGGTCACCGGGGGCTTCACCTACGACACCGAGGTCGAGGTGGGCGAGGACCCGGACGCGATCGCCCGGTTCCTGGACGCCCGTCAGGGCTTCTGCGTCCACTTCTCCTTCGCGATGGCGGCCATGGCGCGTTCGCTGGGCATACCGGCCCGGGTCGCGGTCGGTTTCGCCCCGGGCGCCGAGCGGGGCGACGGAAGCGTGGAGGTGAACCTCCAGGACGCGCACGCCTGGCCGGAGCTGTACTTCGAGGGCGTGGGGTGGACCCGGTTCGAGCCCACGCCGACGCGTGGCACGGTCCCGGAGTACACCCGGCCGGAGACCACGCCGGGCGGTGCGACGCCGACGCCCTCGGCGGCTCCCGAGGACGACGAGCTGACGGCGCCCAGGCCGAAGCCGTCCAGCAGCGCGAGCTGCACGCCGGAGCTGCGGCGTCTGGACGCGTGCCCGGACGAGGACGAGCCGGCGGCGGCCGCCGGCGGTGGCGGGCCCCGGTGGCCGCAGGTCCTGCTGTGGTCGCTGCTCGCCGTGGTCGTCGTGCTGCTGCCGCTGTCACCGATGCTGTGGCGCAGGCGGGTACGCGGGCGACGGCTCGGCACCCCGCCCCGGGACGAGGCGGACGTGGCCGCTCACACGCTGCGGTTGTGGCGCGAGGTCACGGACACCGCCTGGGACCTCGGCACCGTCCCGGACGGCTCGCTCACGCCGCGCCGGGCGGCGGAGCGCGTCGCGCGGACCGGCGGGTTGGACGGGCCGAGGACGGACGCGGTGCACCGGCTGGCGACCGCGGTCGAG
>NZ_JBRIOU010000003.1:320474-324413 GCF_053474865.1 Streptomyces sp. CO7 | reverse complement strand
GCTCAGGGGTGGGCGGCCCGTCGGCGTTCCTCGCGGCGTTGGGCGCGGCGGCGGAGGTAGCGGCGGATGCGGGAGGCCAGGAGCAGGATCGCGACCAGACCGGCGAGCAGCAGGGCGCCCGCGACGACCGCCGCGGCGACCGGGTGGAAGATCGCGAGGGTCACCACGCCCGCCACGCCGAGGTCCTCCGCGACGCTCACCAGCACGTTGCTGAAGGGCTCGGGCGAGGTGTTGACCGCCATCCGCGTACCGGCCTTCACCAGGTGGCTGACCAGGGCGGTCGACCCTCCCACGGCTCCGGCCGCGAGCTCGGGCAGCGACCCGCTCTGCCCGGCGAGCAGCGCCCCCACCACCGCTCCGGCCAGCGGGCGCACCACCGTGTGGACGGCGTCCCACACCGAGTCCAGGTAGGGGATCTTGTCGGCGACGGCCTCGCAGAGGAAGAGCACCCCGGCCGCCACCAGGACGTCGGTCCGCTGCAGCGCCTGCGGCACCTCGTCGGTCAGTCCGGCCGCGCCGAACAGGCCGAGCAGGAGCACCACCGCGTAGGCGTTGACGCCGCTGGCCCAGCCGCTGGTGAACACCAGGGGAAGTACGGACACGACCGTGATGGTAGACGCGACCGCGGCGGGCGCGGCTGAGTACGCGTACTCAGCCGGTGGATGAGTATCCGCCCGGATGGGGCGGGACCCGGCGGCGCGGCAGAGTGTTCCCGGGGGAGCGGGGCACCGCGCCACCGGTACCGCCGACACGGGGCGGCGGTACCGGTGCGCGTGCCGCCCGGCTCGGCGCCCCGGGCGGCCGGCGCCGCGGACTCGGCGCCGCCCCGGGCTCAGCGTCGGCCGGCGACACGCCCCTGCAGCAGCAGCGAGAGCGCGCCGTGCACGTCGTCCAGCGACCGCTCCGGCTGGAACGCCAGCCAGTCCAGCGCCGCGACGAGGACCATGCCCACCAGGGCGGCCGCCGTCAGCGAGACGTCGATCTCGTCGCTGAACTCCCCGGCCTCCACGCCGTCCCGCAGCACTCCCTCGACCACCGCGACGGCCTCCTGGCGGACCACCATCAGGGTCTCCTGCCAGGCCCGGTTGGTGCGCCACAGCTCGGCGACGTAGAGCTGGGTGAAGGCCGGGTAGCGGTGGATGAAGACCAGACCGGCCCGGATCATCGCGTCCAGCGCGTCCACCCGGCTGCCGCCGCTCCGCGCGGTCTGCTCGGCGGCCTCGCGCAGGGAGGCCGTCAGGAGCCCGACTCCGTGCCGCAGCAGTTCCTCGAAGAGCACGGACTTGCTGGCGAAGTTGTAGTAGACGGTGCCCTTGGCGACCCCGGCGCGCTCGGCGATCTCGTCCACCGTGGTGGCGGAGAACCCCTGCTCGGCGATGAGGGTCACGGCCGCCTCGTACAGCTTCTGCTTGGTGGCGGCACGGCGGCCGGTGCTGCTTTTCATGCGGTCGATTCTCACAGACTCAGCTCCGGGCGCAGGCGGTCGAAGGTCCACACCTGCTTGCGCCGGGCCGCGACCGAGGTCAGCACGAGGGCTCCCGCGGTGTAGGCGAGGAGGACCGCGCAGGCCTGCAGGACCGGGGCGGTGTCGCCGCCGGTGATGAGCCGGCGCAGCGCCTCGACCACGTGGCTCATCGGCAGGTAGGGGTGGATCGCGCCGAAGAATCCGGGGCTGGTCTCCACCGGGTAGGTGCCGCCGGCCGAGGTCAGCTGGAGCATCAGCAGGGCGAGCACCAGGATCCGGCCGGCCGCGCCGAAGCGGGCGTTGAGCCATTGGACGATCGCCGCGAAGCAGACGGTGACCAGCAGCAGGAAGCCGACGGTGGCCGCGCCGCGGGCCGTGCGCAGGCCGATCCCCCAGTGCAGGACGGACATCAGCGCGGTCACCTGGAGCACGCCCAGCGCCGCCACCGGCAGCCAGCCGGCCACGGCGATCCGCCAGGCCGGCGCCCCGGCCGCCAGGGCCCGGCGGTTGAGGGGCTGGATCAGCATGTAGGCGACCATCGCGCCGACCCACAGGGCGAGCGGGATGAAGTAGGGCGCGAAGGCGGTGCCGTAGTTGTCGGCCTGGTGGAGCTTGGAGTTGGCCAGGCGCACGGGGTCGGCCATCACCTCGGTGCGGCGGTCGCGTTCGGCCGTGTCGAGGTCGGGGATCTTCCCGGCGCCCTCGTGCAGGCCGCCGGCGAGTTCGCCGGAGCCGTCGACCAGCCGGTAGATGCCGCCGTCGAGGCGGTCGGCGCCCTTCTTCAGCGCGCCGACGCCCTCGTCGAGGTTCGCGGCGCCCTTCTCGGCGCGGCCGATCCCCTTGTGGAGGTCCCCGGCCCCGGCCGCGACCGCCTTCGCGCCGCGGTCCAGCGCGTTGATCCTGCTCACGGCGTCGTCGAGGTCCTCGGTCAGCCGGGGGGCCCGGTCGGCGAGGGCGTCCGCCTGCTTCTCGAGGGTGGCGAGGTGCCTGTCGAGTGCGGCGAGCTGGTCCTTCTGTCCGGTGACCAGCTTGTCGACGTCCGCGGCGACGGCTGCCGCGTCGACGGCGGCGTCCCTGGCCCTCTTCAGCTCGGGGCAGGCCGGGTCGGGCAGCGGGGAGACCTCGCAGCGGGTGTGGTGGACGTCGGTGAGGGTCGCGGAGGCGGTGGCGGCGTCGCGGGCCGCCCCGGGCGCGGCGTCCGCCAGGGAGCCGAGGTTGGCGCGGATCTCGGCGGCGGAGTCCGCCACCAGGCGCGCGGTGTCGGCGATGGTCTGCTCGTTCTTCTCCAGGAAGGGACGCACGGTGTCCGCGACGCCGTTGACCTTGCCGGCCAGGGTCCCGGTGCCCGCGGCCACCCGGCGGGCGCCGGAGGCCACGTCCTCGGAGCCGCCGTGCAGCCGGGTCAGGCCCTTGTGCAGGTCCTCGCTGCCGGTGCGCGCGTCGCCGAGGCCGCCGGCCAGGTCCTGGGAGCCCTTCTTCGCCTTCTCGATGCCGCCCGCCAGGTCGTCGGCGCCGGTGGCGGCCTCCTCGGTGGCGTCGTGGATGTCGGAGAAGGAGACGAAGATGTGGTCCAGGAAGCCGCGGGTCGCCTTGGTGGAGGCGGCGGTGCGGACCTCGGCGAAGACGGTGCGGGAGATCTGGCCGACGATGTAGTTGTTGGCGTCGTCGGTGCGCACCTTCAGCGCGCCGGCCCGGGGATCGTCGCCGCCTCCGGAGGCGATGCGGCGGCTGAAGTCCGCGGGGATGGTCAGCGACAGGTAGTACCGGCCGCTCTCCACGCCCTCGCGCGCCTCCTCGGGGCCGACCTGTCGCCAGTCGAAGACGCCGCTGTCGCGCAGGCCGTCGGCGATGTCGTCACCGGCCGTCAGCCGTTCGCCCTCGGCGGTGGCGCCCCGGTCCTGGTTGACCAGCGCGACGGGGACGCGGTCGAGGTTGCCGTAGGGGTCCCAGAAGGACCACAGGTAGAGCGCGCCGTACAGCAGCGGCAGCAGGATCATGGAGACCAGTGCGGCCCGGGTCAGCCGGCTGCGGCCGAACCGCCGCAGCTCAAGCGCGGCCAGTCGCGGGGTGCGCATCCGCGTCCTCCTCGGCGATCGGGGCCTCGACGGCCTCCTGCGGGTCCTGTCCGGGGGTCTCGTCCGTGGCCTTCGCGGGCACGGGGGCGTCCGCCGCCTTCGCGGGTGCGGAGGCGTCCTCGGCCTTCCCGGACACGGGGGCGTCCTCGGCCTTCCCGGGTGCGGGGGCGTCCTCGGCCTTCCCGGGTGCGGGGGCGTCCTCGGCCTTCCCGGACACGAGGGCTTCGTTGGCCCCGGCCACGGGCGCGGCTGGGGCCTTCGCGGGGACGAGGGCGTCCGCGGCGTCGGGCGAGCCCGGCTTCGGGGTGGTCCCTCCGCCAGGGCCCTCGGCCGTACCGCCCGCGGCGTCAGGAGCGGCGGGGGCAGGTGCCCCGCGGCGGATCAGTCGGCGCAGGCGCC
>NZ_JBRIOU010000003.1:317741-320374 GCF_053474865.1 Streptomyces sp. CO7 | reverse complement strand
TCTCGGGGGCGGCCGGCTCGCCGACCGGCACCACGAGGTCCGCCTCGGGCGGGGCCTCGCGGAACGCGGCCAGGACGGTCGTGCCACCGGCGGCCAGGGCGGACAGCAGCGCGACCGCCTCCTGTCGTTCGGGGCCGGAGAGGCCCAGGTCCGCGTCGTCCACCGCGACGACCTCGGGGCGACCGGGCCGGCCGAGCAGCGCAAGCGCCACCGAGAGCCGCAGCTCCTGCGCCCGGGACAGGTCCCGCACCGCCGTGCGGCCCCCCTTCGGCAGGTCGTCCGGCGCCAGTCCCACCGTCCGGAGCGCCGCGTCCGCGCGGGCCGCGTCCTCGGCCGCCCGCGCCCGCGGCGAACGCAGCAGTCCGCGCACCAGGTCGGCCGCCGGTCCCCCGTACCGGCGGCCGACCAGTGCCCGCTCGCGGAGGTGTTCCGCGACGGTCAGGGCGGGATCGAGGTCCGTCACGCCGGGCATGTGGGCCACCCCGGACACCCGGCGGACCCGCGCCGTCCGCCGGGGCAGCTCCAGCCCGGCCACCCGGGCCGTGCCCTCGGCCGTGCGCATCCGCCCGGTGAGGGCCAGCAGCAGCGCCGTACGGCCCGACCCCGTGGGGCCGGTGACGGCCACCAGCGCGCCCGGCCCGGCCTCGAAGGTCACCCCCCTGAACGCCCATCCCCGGGGCCCCTTGACCCCGAGCCTGCGGGCGGCGACGCCCGTGGCGGGCGGCTGCCCGTCCCCCTGCCGGCTCACTCGCATGCACCTCGGCTTTTTTGCACTGACTGGTCAGTGCAAAAACTAACTCGAACCGGCCCACCGGGCAAAACCGCAGGTCAAAGCGATTGTCAGTGGCAGAGCCCAAGATGGGACCAGACAGGACAGATGCTGTCGTACGACGACAGGAGGTTCGTCATGACCCACCCGGTGGCCCGCCGGGCGTCCGCACCGCCCGCCGGCCTCGATCTGCTCGACCGCGCCCGCCGGGGCCTGGACGGCGCTCTGCTCCTGACCACGCCCAACGAGCGGTACGCCGCGGCCCACCTGGCCGCCCTGCGTGGGGCCGCCGCGGTGCTCGCGGTGCGCGTCAGCCCGGTGCCCGAGCCCCGCCGCGGCCGCCGGACGCCGATACGCAGCGCCTGGGAGGTGCTCACGGAGGCCGCGCCGGAGCTGGCCGAGTGGGCCTCCTTCTTCGCCGCGGGCGCCGAACGCCGCGCGCGGGCCGAGGCCGACCTGCCGCACGCCGTCTCCGCGCGGGAGGCCGACGACCTGATACGCGACGTCGCCGTGTTCCTGCGTCTGGTGGAGCGGGCGACAGGGCTGACCGGCCCGGACGCCCATTAGGGTGGGGGCATTCGCCTGCCTCCCACGCTCCTGTGGGCGGGCGGCCACCGATCGCCCGTCGAGGAGTCAATCGCCGTGTCGGACCCGATGCGCCCCCGCGCTTCTCTCCGTACCGCCGTGGTCTGGGAGGTCCTGAAGGACGCCCTGGACCGCCGAGTCAAGTCGGGCGGCGACCCGTCGCTCGACGTCCTCGACACCGGCGGCGGCAGCGGCAACTTCGCCGTGCCCGTCGCCGCGCTCGGCCACCGGGTGACCGTCGTCGACCCGAGCCCCGACGCCCTGTTCGCCTTGGAGCGCCGTGCCGCCGAGGCGGGAGTGGCCGACCGGGTGAGGGGGGTTCAGGGGGACGTCCACGGCCTGTTCGACGTCGCGGACCGTTCCTCCTACGACGCGGTGCTCTGCCACGGCGTGCTGGAGTACGTCGACGACCCCGCCGAGGGGCTGCGCAACGTTGCCGCGGCCCTGCGTCCCGGCGGGCTGCTGAGCCTGCTCGCGGCGGGCCTGGGCGGCGCGGTGCTCTCGCGCACCCTGGCCGGCCACTTCAACGAGGCACGGCAGGCGCTGGAGGACCCGGACGGCCGCTGGGGCGAGCAGGACCCGGTCCCGCACCGCTTCACCGTGGACCGGCTGACCTCGCTGGTCGAGGCGAGCGGTCTGCGGGTGGGCGCGGTGCACGGGGTGCGGGTCTTCTCCGACCTGGTCCCCGGCGTCCTGGTCGACACCGAGCCGGGTGCCCGGGAGGCGCTGCTGCGCCTGGAGGCCGCGGTGGCCTCGATGGAGGCCTTCCACTCGGTCGCCACGCAGCTCCACGTGCTGGCCGAGGCGTCCCCGGCGTCTTAGCCGTTGCCCTGGCGTCGCGGCCGTCACAGCGGCGCCGCGTGGCTCGCACAGCGGTGTCGTGGCCGGCACAGCCGTGCCGTGGCTCGCGCAATGCCGTCACAGCGGCGCCGCGTGGCTCGCACAGCGGCGTCGTGGCCGGCACAGCCGTGCCGTGGCTCGCGCAGCGGCGTCCTCGCGTGCAGGGCGGCGCGGTGTCCTCGCGTGCAGGGCGGCGTCGTGGTCGTCGCCGCCTGGCCTGTGCGCGCGGTCCGGAACGGACCGGTGCGATGCGGCGCGGCCCCGTCACGGACCGGCTCCGGCACCGGCCTGCCCGGCACGATTCGGCGCGGCCCGGTCACCGGTGACCGCGCTCGGCACCGCTCCCGGCGGCTGCGCACGGAAGCCGTCCCCGGCCCCGGCCGGACCGCCGTGTATCGGCCGCTCCGGGCGTGGCGGCAGGTCCTGGCCACCCCGCGGA
>NZ_JBRIOU010000003.1:315424-317641 GCF_053474865.1 Streptomyces sp. CO7 | reverse complement strand
GGGGGGAATGAAGGTTCCACGGGCCGGCCCCGCCATGACCGGAACCGGTTGCCAAATGGCGTAGAGGGGCGGGTTTCACGGGGGCGATTCCCTGCCTATCCTGGAGGGGACCCCCGGTCGCCCCGGCGACTGCACGATGAGGAGGACTCCCGTGCCGCTCTCGGAGCACGAGCAGCGCATGCTCGAGCAGATGGAGCGAGCGCTGTACGCCGAAGATCCCAAGTTCGCGACAGCGCTTGAGGGAAGCGGGCTGCGCACGTACACCCGGCGACGGGTCTACCAGGCGGTCGCGGGCTTCCTCGTAGGTATCGCGCTCCTCATGACCGGAATGGTCGCCCAGCAGATCTGGATCGGCGTGGTGGGCTTCCTCGTCATGCTGGGGTGCGCCGTTCTCGCCGTCACCGGCTGGCGCAAGGGCCCCAAGCCCGGCGAGCAGCCGGTCGATGCCCCGGGCACGCCCGGAGCCGCGACGACGGCGCGCAAGAGGTCCGTGATGGATCGCATCGAGCAGCGCTGGCAGCGCCGCCGGGACGACCAGCAGGACCGTTGACCGACAGCTTCCAGGGGCGTCCGCCGAGGCGGGCGCCCCTTCGGCATGCCGGTACCCACCGATATGCGCAGGTCCGGGCGGCCTAGACTCCCCCGCATGGGACGGGTAGCAGTGATCGGCGCCGGCATGGGCGCCATGGCGGCCGCCGCGCGTCTGGCCGTGGCCGGCCACCGCGCGACGGTGTACGAGCGGACGGACACCTACGGGGGCGCCCTGCGCCGCCGGGAACGCGACGGTTTCGCCTTCGACACCGGGCCGGGCCTCCTCCCGTTGCCGGCCGTGTACCGCGACCTGTTCGTCAAGACCGGCAGACAGCCGCTGGAGGAGTGCGTCGAGCTGGTCCAGACGGACCCCTCAGCCCGGCACCTCTTCCCCGACGGCACCCGGGTGGACCTGCCCAACGCCTCCCGGGCCGGCGTGGTGGCCGCCCTGGAGCAGAGCGTCGGCAGGGGCGCCGGGGAGCGCTGGGGCGAGTTCCTGATCCGTGGGCGGGAGGCGTGGGACCGCACCCGCCGCCCGCTCCTGGAGGAGCCGCTGTGGCCCAACTGGGACGTGCTGGCCGACCGTGAGCCCTACCCGTCGGTGCAGCACCGACGCCTGCTGCGGACCCGGCGGGCCGCCACCCTCGCCCAGGTGGGCGAGTGGGAGCTGGGCGATCCTCGGCTGGCGCGGCTGCTGGAGAGCCACGCCCTCGCCTACGGCCTGGACCCGCGGACCGCTCCGGCGAGCGCGGCGGTGCTGCCGTACATGGAGCACGCCTTCGGCGTCTGGTACGTCCGCGGAGGGCTGCGTGAGCTGGCCCGCGCCGTGTACGAGCGCTGCCTGGACCGGCGGGTCGAGTTCCGCTTCGGCGCGGAGGCCGTCCGGGTGGTGGAGAAGGACGGCCGGGCAGCCGGTGTGGAGCTCGCCGACGGCGCGCTCGAGGAGGCGGACCACGTGGTGGTGGGCGTGCGCCCGGACCTGGTGGCGGGGCCCCACACGGCGGCGGCCGAGGGCGAGGTCGCGCCGCGTCCGGCCGGTGGACCGGTACCGGGGCGGCTCACCGTGCTGCTGGCCCTGCGCGGCGCGCGCGAGGCGGACGCGGTGCACCGCACCGTGGTCCACTCCCCCGACCGGGACGCCGAGCTGGAGGCCCTCACCGGCGCTCCCCCGGCCGGCGGCCGGGCCTCCGTGGTCCCGACGGTCACCGTGCTGCGCCCCGACGACCCGGCGCTGCGGCCCGACGACGCCCACGAGTCCGTGGTGCTGACCGCGACGGTGCCGGCCGACACGGACGCGGCGGAGGCGGAGCGGCGGGCGGAGCTGATGCTGACGGCCGCGGGCAGCGCCGTGCCGGGGTTGCGCGAGCGGCTGCTGTGGCACGAGGTCCGCACCCCGGCGGACGTCCGGCGGGAGACCGGCGCGGACGGCGTTCCCGCCCCCGCCCTGGCCGGCGGCGGGGCCGCGCTGCTGCGTCCCGGCAACTCCACCGGGCTGCCGAACCTGTACCGGGCGGGCGGCTGGGCCCACCCCGGCGGCGGGCTGCCGCACGCCGGCATGTCCGGGGCGCTGGTCTCCGGCCTCGTCGTCGAGGGCCCCGCCTTCCGCGGCTCCGTCTGACCGGGCCGCACCCCACCGCGCCACCCTTCACCGCGCCACCACTCCCGGCTCGCGCCGAGGCCCGGCAC
>NZ_JBRIOU010000003.1:302027-315324 GCF_053474865.1 Streptomyces sp. CO7 | reverse complement strand
GGCGGGGGCCGGCCCTCGGCCGTGGACGACCTGCTCAGTACCGGTACTGCTCGTCGTACCCGTACGGGTACGGCTGCTGCTGCGGTTGCTGCGGCTGCTCGGTCCCGTACGGGTCCTCGGCGCCCCGCTGCTGCGGGACCCAGACTCCGCCGGGCGGCGTGGTGTCGGTGTAGCCGCTGTACGACGTCGCGTCGTACCCGCCCTGCTGCTGCTCGTAGCCCTGCTGCTGGCCGCCGTACGTGGTGTCGTATCCGTACTGGCCGCCCTGCGTGGCGTAGGGGTCCGCGTAGGCCTGGTACTGCTGCTGGTCGTATCCGGTACCGGCGTAGGTGTCGTAGGCGCCGTACCCCTGCCCGTCGGCTCCGGCGGACGCGGCGGCGGGGTACGCCCCGGTGTCGTAACCGGAGTTGTCGTAGACGCCGTACGAGCCGGTGTCCTCCTGCGCCGTCTGCGACGGGTACGCGGTGGCGCCGGCGGCGGCCTGGTAGTCGTCCACGGAGGGCGCGGCCGGCTGCTCGTCGTCCTGCCCGCCGCGGAGTCCGCCACGGTCACCGCGTTCGTCACGGTCACCGTGCTCGTCGCGGTCCGCGCCCTCGGACTCCTCCCACTCCTCGTCGTCCCGGCCGGCCCGTCGGCGGGCGGCGGGCAGGGCCCAGCCCTGCGAGAAGCCGCTGCGGAACGACAGCGTGACGAAGGTCTGCCCCACCGCGAAGGCGAGCGCGCCCAGGCCGATCAGCGCGACGGACGCGGCCAGCACACCGATCACGACGCCGAGGAAGCCGGCGAACGCCAGCACGCGCCACCGCAGTTTGGCCTTGTACTGCAGCAACACCTCGCCCAGCAGCCACAGTGCGACGATGCCGAACGCGATGTAGAGGACCGTCCAGCCCATGTAACGCCCCTCTCCCTAGGAACGGGGCGGTCTGACGGACTCAGACGCTCCCGGTCCAACCCCGCACCGGGTGGTGCAGGCCCAGGTTTTCGTAGATCTCCAGCGTGGCCGTGGAGTTGTTGAGCGTGATGAAGTGCAGTCCGGGCACACCCTCGGACAGCAGCCGCGCGCAGAACTCCGTGGCGAACTCGATTCCCAGGGAGCGTACAGCGGCCGGATCGTCTTTGGCTGTGAGGATCCGCTCTTTCAGCCGGGCGGGAATCACGGCGTTGCTCAGAGTCGGCAGCCTCTCCAGCATACGGACACTGGTGACCGGAAGCACCTCGGGGATGATGGGCGTCTCGCAGCCGGCCTCCGCCACCTTGTCGCGGAACCGCAGGTACGACTCGGGCTGGAAGAACATCTGGGTGATGGCGTAGTCCGCCCCCGCACGGCACTTGTCGGTGAAGTGCCGGACCTCCGTCTCCCAGTCGGGAGAGCGCGGATGCAGTTCGGGGAAGGCCGCCACACCTACACAGAAATCCCCCGACTCCTTGATGAGTTCGACGAGTTCGGCGGCGTAGTGCAGGCCCTTGGGGTGCGCGACCCACTCGCCCATCGGGTCGCCGGGCGGGTCGCCGCGCAGCGCCAGCATGTTGCGGATCCCCGCGTCGGCGAACTGGCCGATGATGTTGCGCAGTTCGGAGACCGAGTGGTCGACGGCGGTCAGGTGCGCGACCGGGGTGAGCGTGGTGTCGGAGACGATCTGCTCGGTCTCCTTGACCGTCCCCGCGCGGGTGGACCCGCCGGCGCCGTAGGTCACCGACACGAAGTCGGGCGCGACGGCCTCGACCCGGCGGAGCGCGCTCCACAGGTTCCGCTCGCCCTTCTCCGTCCGGGGCGCGGAGAACTCGAACGAGACGGTCTGCTGCCCGGAGGCGAGCATGTCACGCACGGTGCGCGCGCGGTCCGTCCGGGTTGACGCGGTTCCTAGGGCCATACTTCGCAGGTTAGCCAGGCCGCGGCCCCTGTCCCAAAGTCTGTCCGCTCCCCGGACAGCCGCGCCGCCCCGGTGGTGCAGGTCACCGCGCCGCCCCGGCGGCGCAGGTCAGCGGTCGCGCAGGCGGGCGGCGAGTTCCGCGGTGGCGGCGGCCGGGTCGGGGGCCTCGGTGATCGCCCGGACCACGACGACGCGGCGGGCCCCGGCGTCCAGCACCTCGTCGAGGGTGGTGAGGTCGATGCCGCCGATGGCGAACCAGGGCCGCTCCACGCCCAGCGCGGCGACCTTGCGGACCGCGTCGAGCCCGGCGGCCGGGCGCCCCGGCTTGGTGGGGGTGGGCCAGCAGGGGCCGACGCAGAAGTAGTCGACGCCCTCCTGGGCGGCGGCGGCCTCCGCCTCGGCCACCGAGTGCGTGGAGCGGCCGATCAGGACGGCCGGGCCGAGGATCGCGCGGGCGGCCGGCACCGGGAGGTCGCCCTGGCCCAGGTGGAGCACGTCGGCGCCGGCGGCGTGGGCGACGTCGGCGCGGTCGTTGACGGCGAGCAGCTTGCCGTGGCGGGCGCAGGCCTCGGCCACGGTGCGCAGGTGCTCGAGCTCCTCGGCGGCCTCCAGGCCCTTGTCGCGCAGCTGCACGATGTCCACCCCTGCGGGCAGCACGGCGTCGAGGAACTCGGCGAGGTCGCCGCGGTCGCGGCGGGCGTCGGTGCACAGGTAGAGGCGGGCGGCGGCCAGCCGGGCACGGGCGTCGGCGGCGGTGGCGGTGGCGCGGTCCGCCGCGGTGGCGGCGGCGCGGCCCTCCGTGGCGGTGGCGCTGAGGTCGGTGGCGGTCTCGGGCACGGTGCGGTCCCCCCGGATCGTGGTGGTGGAGGCGCCCGGTTCCGCGGAACGGCGGACGGGGCGCGGTGCTGTGCGGCCGCCCCACCCGGGGGCGGCACTGGAACGGCCGCCCCCGGGTGGGGGCGGCCGTCGGTGGTGCGTAGGTGTCAGACGGCGAGCGCCTGGGCGCGGCGCTTCACCTCCGTGCCACGGTTCTCGCTGAGGGCCTGGGCGGGAGTGCCCGGCAGGGACTCGTCAGGGGTGAAGAGCCACTCCAGCATCTCCTCGTCGGTGAAGCCGTCGTCCCGCAGCAGCGTCAGCAGGCCGGTGAGGCCCTTGACCACCTTGTCCCCGTCGATGAAGGCGGCGGGGACGTACAGCGCGCGGTTCTCACCACGGCGTACGGCGATCAGCTGGCCTTCCTTCACCAGCTGCCGCACCCGCGTCACCTCGACGTCCAGCTTCTCGGCGATGTCGGGGAGGGTGAGCCACTCGGGAACGAGAGCTTCGATCTTCGCGTCAATCTCGGTCACAGGACCAAGCGTGCCATCCGGGACCGGGAGGGGGAAGTCGGGCCCCCTCCCGCGTGGTCCGTCCGTGGCACCCGCATGCCCGCGCGCCCCTCGGCGGCGGGCGGCGCCGTCAGCGGCGGGCGGCGGCCTTCAGCGGCCGGGCCGGGTCGCGGACCAGGTCCGGGTCGACCGTGGCGCCGGACTCGATCAGCTTGCGGCCCTGGGTGAGGTCGCGGGGCCGGCCCACGGCCAGCAGGGCGACGAGCCGCCCCTCGCGCAGCCAGCACACGCTCCACGCCGGGTCCTCGGGCGCGCCGCGCCACAGCGTCGTGTCCGCCGACTCGTGGTGGCCGGCGTACTGCACGAACCGTCCGAACTGCTCGGACCAGAAGTACGGCACCGGGTCGTAGGGAGCGGCGGGCGTCTCGCCGAGGATGCCCTCGGCCACCGTGCGGGCGCCCTGCAGGGCGTTGTCCCAGTGGTGGATCAGCAGCCGCTCGCCGTAGCGGGCGGAGGGGAAGGAGGCGCAGTCCCCGACCGCGTAGACGTCGGGCGCGGAGGCCCGCAGCCGCGCGTCGGCGAGCACCTCGCCCTGCGGCCCCAGCTCCACCGCGCCCGCCAGCCAGGCGGTGGCGGGCCGTGCGCCGATGCCGACGACCACCGCGTCCGCCTCGAGGCGCCGGCCGTCGGCGAGGAGCACCGCACCGGGCTCCACCCGCTCGACCCGGGCGCCGGTGTGCAGGGTGGCGCCGCTCTCGGTGTACCACTCGCCCATCGGCCGGGCGATCTCCGCGGGCAGCGCCCCGGAGAGCGGGCGTCCGGCGGCCTCGACCACGGTCACCTCGCAGCCGGCCGCCCGGGCGGCGGTGGTGAACTCGGCGCCGATCCATCCGGCGCCGACCACGACCACGGAGTCGTGGCGCTCCAGCACCGGGCGCAGCCGCAGGGCGTCGTCGAGGTTGTGCAGGACGTGCACGCCCTCGGCGCCCTCGGTGCCGGGCAGCCGGACCGGGTGGGCGCCGGTGGCGGCGACCAGCACGTCGTAGCCGACGGGCCCCTGGTCGGTGTCGACCTCCTTGTCGGCGACGCGCACCCCGGTGACCTCGCAGCCCAGCCGCAGGTCGATGTCGAGTCCGGCGAAGTCGACGTCGAAGGCCGCGGCGCCGTCGCCCTCGGCCCCGCCGAGCAGGACGCCCTTGGAGAGCGGGGGGCGGTCGTACGGGGGGTGCGGTTCCGCGCCGATCAGCGTCACCGGGCCGGTGAAGCCCTGTTCGCGCAGCGCCTCCGCCGTCCGGACCCCGGCCATGCCGGCGCCGGCGACGACCACCCGTCGTGCGGCCCGTTCCCGCCTCTGATCGTTCACGCCCTCGTTCACTCCCTCACCATAGACATCGGCCGGCCGGACTCCGGACGGATCTCCTCCACGACACTGGTGCCGCTGCCCGGCCGGGACTCCCACTGCCAGGTCTCCTCCAGGCGGACGCGTCCGTCGGACAGCTCGACGATCCGCGAGAGGCAGTGCCCGGAAGCGGTGGCGCCGTCCACGGTCAGCTGGACGTACCGGAAGTCGACGCGGTCCTCCTCGCGGGTTCCGACCAGGTACCCGCGGGCGATGTCGCCACCCTGATAGGTGGCCCACACCTGGCCCTCGCTCTCGTGGTAGCGGAAGCGGGTGGCGGAACCGACCTGGCCGGGGTCCTGGTCGTGCACGGGGGCCATCAGCAGGCCGTCGAGGGAGCGGGGCACGGGTGACTCTCTTTCAGCGTCTCGGGGGCAGGGGCTAGGGTGGCGACGGTAGGACACCCGCGGGAGCCCGGACGCACCGGGCTGAGAGGGAGGCTGACGGCCTCCGACCGTACGAACCTGATCCGGGTCATTCCGGCGAAGGGAGGAGCTGGACGCCATGACGTCCGACGTACTGGTGGTGGGCGGCGGCATCATCGGCCTGGTGACCGCCTGGCGGGCCGCGGGCCGCGGCGGCGCCGTCGCGGTGGTGGATCCGGAGCCGGGTGGCGGGGCGGCCAGGGTGGCCGCCGGAATGCTGGCCGCGGTCACCGAACACCATCACGGCGAGCAGGAGTTGCTCGCCCTCAACCTCGAGTCGGCCCGCCGCTGGCCCGCGTTCGCCGAGGAGCTCGCCGAGGCGTCCGGGACGGACGTGGGCTACCGGCCCTCGGGCACCCTCGCGGTCGCCCTGGACTCCGACGACCGGGCCGAGCTGCGGGAGCTGCACGACCTGCACCGGCTGCACGGGCTGTCCTCGGAGTGGCTGTCCGGGCGGGAGTGCCGCCGGCTGGAGCCGATGCTGGCGCCGGGTGTGCGCGGCGGGCTGCGGGTGGACGGCGACCACCAGGCCGACCCGCGGCTGCTGGCCTCCGCGCTGCGGGTGGCCTGCGAGCGGGCCGGGGTGGTCTTCCACCGGCAGCGGGCGGTCCGGCTGCGGGTCTCGGGCGCCCGGGCCGAGGGCGTGGTCCTGGAGGACGGAACCGCCCTGTCCGCCGGGCGGGTGGTGCTGGCCGCCGGGAGCCTCAGCGGTGAGCTGGACGGGGTGCCCGAGGAGGTCCGGCCGCCGGTGCGGCCGGTGAAGGGGCAGGTGCTGCGGCTGGCGGTGCCGCCGGTGTACGCGCCGTTCCTGTCGCGGACGGTGCGCGCGGTGGTGCGCGGCAGCGCGGTGTACCTGGTGCCGCGGGAGAACGGCGAGCTGGTGGTGGGGGCGACCAGCGAGGAGCTGGGCTTCGACACGACGGTCACCGCGGGCGGCGTGTACACGCTGCTGCGCGACGCCCGCGAACTGCTGCCCGGCATCACCGAGTTGCCGCTGACCGAGACCCTGGCGGGACTGCGGCCGGGTTCCCCCGACAACGCGCCGCTGCTGGGCCCCACCGGGCTGGAGGGCCTGCTGCTGGCCACCGGCCACTACCGCAACGGGGTGCTGCTCACCCCGGTCACCGGGGACCTCATGGCCCAGACGCTCGCCACCGGGGAGCTGCCGGAGCGGGCCCGCGCCTTCGCGGCGGATCGTTTCGCCACCGCCGCGGGACGGGCGGGCGCGTGGTGTCCGCCCGACCCCGGCGAGGGGGCCGCGGCAGACGGAGGGGCCGCGGCACGCGAAGGGGCCCCGGCACGCGAGAGCGCCGCGTCGTCCGACAGGGCCGCGGCGGGCAAGGAGGTCGCGGCATGAGCACGCCGATCACCGTCCGGGTCAACGGCAGCCCCCGGCAGCTGGCCGCCGGGACCGCGCTGGACTCCGTCGTCGCACTGCTGACCCCGGCCCGGTCCGGTGTGGCCGCGGCCGTCAACGAGACGGTGGTGCCGCGCGACCGGTGGGCCGGCACACCGCTCGCCGACGGCGACCGGGTCGAGGTCCTCACCGCCGTGCAGGGAGGCTGACGTGCGCGCACCGACGGAGCGGGGCACCGCCCCGCAGGACCCGCACACCCCGCGCACCCCGCACGACGACGACCCGCTGCTGCTGGGCGACCTGAAGCTCACATCCCGCCTGATCATGGGCACCGGCGGCGCGAGCGGTCTCGACGCGCTGGAGCGTGCCCTGGTGGCCTCCGGCACCGAGCTGACCACGGTGGCGATGCGCCGGGTGAATCCCGCGAGCCACGGTTCGGTGCTCTCCCTCCTCCAGCGGCTCGGCGTCCGCGTGCTGCCGAACACGGCCGGCTGCTTCACCGCGGGCGAGGCGGTGCTCACCGCCCGGCTCGCCCGGGAGGCGCTGGGCACCTCGCTGGTGAAGCTGGAGGTGATCGCCGACGAGCGCACCCTCCTCCCGGACCCGGTGGAGCTGCTGGAGGCCGCCGAGACCCTGGTCGACGACGGGTTCACGGTGCTCCCCTACACCAGCGACGACCCGGTGCTGGCCCGGCGTCTCGAGGACGTCGGCTGCGCCGCGGTGATGCCGCTGGGCTCGCCGATCGGCTCCGGCCTCGGCATCCGCAACCCGCACAACTTCGAACTGATGGTGGAGGCGGCCGGCGTCCCGGTGATCCTCGACGCCGGCGCGGGCACCGCCTCCGACGTGACCTTCGCCATGGAGCTGGGCTGCGCCGGTGTGATGCTCGCCTCGGCGGTGACCAGGGCGCGGGACCCGGAGCGGATGGCGCGGGCGATGCGGCTCGGGGTGGAGGCGGGGCGGCTGGCCCGCCTGGCCGGACGGATTCCGCAGCGACGTTTCGCCAGGGCCTCGTCCCCGGCGGAGGGCCTGGCCGAGCTCGATCCGGAGCGCCCGGCCTTCTGAGGAGGCGCGCGGCCGGGGTTCCGCTTCCGCCGGACGGCTCCGGCCCCCGCGCGCCCCTCGTAGACTCCCTGCGTGGACACGACCCTTCAGGACCCGCTCCTCGGCCGCGTGCTCGACGGCCGCTACCGGGTCGACGCGCGGATCGCGGTCGGCGGCATGGCGACCGTCTACCGCGCGCTGGACACCCGCCTCGACCGCGTGCTCGCCCTCAAGGTGATGCACCCGGCGCTGGCGCACGACGCCGCCTTCGTCGACCGGTTCATCCGTGAGGCGAAGTCGGTGGCCCGTCTCGCGCACCCCAACGTGGTGCAGGTCTTCGACCAGGGGACCGACGGGGGGTACGTGTACCTGGCGATGGAGTACGTCGCCGGCTGCACCCTGCGCGACGTGCTGCGGGAGCGGGGCGCGCTGCAGCCGCGGGCAGCGCTGGACATCCTGGAGCCGGTGCTGGCCGCCCTCGGGGCCGCCCACCGGGCGGGGTTCGTGCACCGTGACATGAAGCCGGAGAACGTCCTGATAGGGGACGACGGCCGGGTGAAGGTCGCCGACTTCGGCCTGGTCAGGGCGGTGGACACGGTCACCGACACCACCGGTTCGGTGATGGGCACCGTCTCCTACCTGGCTCCCGAGCAGATCGAGCAGGGCACCGTGGACCCCCGGGTCGACGTCTACGCCTGCGGCATCGTGCTCCACGAGATGCTGACCGGGGCCAAGCCGCACCGCGGGGACTCCCCCGCGCAGGTGCTCTTCCGCCACCTCAACGAGGACGTCCCACCGCCGTCGGCCCTCGTCCCGGGCCTGGCCGGCCCGCTGGACGAGCTGGTCGTCACAGCCGCCGCGCGCGCTGCCGCGGACCGCCCGTCCACGGCGGCGGAGCTGCTGGCCCAGGTGCTGGCGGCCCGCGCGACGCTGTCCGCGGCGCAGCTGGACGCCGTGCCGCCGGGCGCCCGCGCCGAGGAGCACGACCGTTCCGCGGACCGCACCTCGGTGCTGTCCCGCCCGGTGATGCCGCGCCCGCTCCCGGTGAACGAGGACGACGAGGCCACCGCCGTCGTCGAGCGCACCACCCGGCTCGGCTCCGCGGGCCTGCCGCCCTCCGGCGCGCGCGGACGGGGTCGCGGTCGTGGGCCGAGCCGGCGGGGACCGCTGGCCCTGATCCTGGGCCTCCTGCTGCTCGTCGGCGTGGGCGGCGGCGTCTGGTACATCAACTCGGGTCAGTTCACCGAGGTCCCCCCGCTCCTCGCCAAGACCGAGGCGCAGGCCCGTGACCGGCTCTCCGAGGCCGGCCTGGAGGTCGGCGACGTCTCCCGCCGGTTCAGCGACACCGTCGAGCGCGGCACCGTGATCTCCACCGACCCCGGTGTCGGCGAGCGGGTCCGCGGCGGGGGCCCGGTCTCCCTCGTCATCTCCTCCGGCCCCGAGGTGGTGAAGGTCCCCTCCGTGGAGGGCCGCCCCCTCGACCAGGCCCGCGAGGCGCTGAAGGACCAGGGCCTCAAGCCGGGCATGGTGACCCGCGCGTTCAGCGAGAGCATCCCGCGCGGCTCGGTCATCTCCACCGAGCCGGAGGCCGGCACGGAACGCCGCGCCGGCACGGCGGTCGCCCTGGTCGTCAGCAAGGGCGCCCCGGTGGACGTCCCCGACGTCACGGGGTCCGAGCTCGACGAGGCCCGGACGGAGCTGGAGGCGGCCGGCCTGAAGGTCCGCATCGATCCGGAGGAGATCCACTCCCCCCACGAGCGCGGCCAGGTCGCCCGCCAGTCCCCCGAGCCCGGCGGCCGCGCCGGCGAGGGCGACACGATCACCCTCACCCTCTCCAAGGGCCCCGAGATGATCGAGGTCCCCGACGTCACGGGCATGTCCGCCGACGAGGCCACGGCCGAGCTGAAGGACGCGGGCTTCGAGGTCGACAAGGACCGCGGCCTCTTCGGCCTGTTCGGCGACACGGTCGACTCCCAGTCCCCCTCCGCCGGCGACAAGGCCCCCAAGGGCTCCACGGTCACCGTCAAGATCCGCTGACGGGCGGCATGGCGACCGTCACGCCGCCGGAAGAGCCGAGCGAGGCCAGTACCGGCGGCGTGAGCCGTGCCACGGAGCAACACCGGGGGCCGGACCGGCTCGGCGAGCTCGTTGACTGGCTGGAGACGGAGTACGGCCCCGTCACCGAACAGGAACTGGCAGCCGCCGAGACCGAGCGCCAGGAGATCGAACGCGCTCATACGGCGTTGGAGTGATACCCCGGCGACGTTGGTACAGGATATGTACCATTGAGGCATGGCACTGAAGCGCACAAACGTCTATGCCGAGGACAGCGATCTGGAGCTGATCAAGGAGGCCGCCGCCCGGATCGGGAAGCCCGAGGCCGAAATAATCCGTGAGGGCATCCACCGCATCGCTCTCGCCTACCGGGTATGGGAAGAGCCGTTCGTCACCGACGAGGAGACCTACGATCTCGGCGGCCCCGTCACCGCCGAGGACATCCGCGACGCCGTGGTCCACGGGCACGAGTCAAGGGAACGGCGCAACACGAAGGACCCCTCGTGATCGCCGTCGCCGACACCTCCGGCCTGCTGACGCTCTTTAATCGCTCCGATCCGGCCCACCTGGCGACCAGGAAGGCCGTCGACGAATGCGCTCTGCTCGTCGCCACGCCCTTGGCCCTCACCGAGGTGCATCAGGTGGCCACCAGCCGTGCGGGCCGACGAGCGGCGGACGGCATTCTCCGCTCACTGATCGCCCGGACACGTCAACTACGCCTCGTCCTCGTCCCGCCCACCGCCGACATGCTCGACGCCGCGCTGGCGGTCCGTGCCCGGTACTCGGCACTGGACCTCGACCTCGTGGACGCCGTCAACGTCGCCCTGGCCGCCGAGTACGGCACGGATGCCGTCGTCACCCGCGACATCCGCGATTTCCGTACGGTCCGGCCGCTGGACGGCCGGTACACCCACTTCCGCGTCCTCCCCGACGACCTCTGAAGCGCTCCCGGCCCTGTGCCGGTCGACTCGGGGTGCGACGACGACATCGCCGTCACCGTGCCTTCCGGTCATTCGACGGCCGCACATCCGCAAGCTACTCGAAGGTACCGGGGCAGCGCCGAGTCCGGCTTCATCCGCAGCGCCGACGAGGCCGTCGACCGCTTCCACCAGCACGTCATCACCCACCTCGACCCCCACCTCGACCCCCGCCCCGCCACCCGCCGACGCCGGACCCCGGAGGGCGCAGACGCCGGCCTTGGCCCCGTCGGCCTGAACGTCTGACGGCCGCTACGCGAAGCGCTTCCGCAAGATCACGATGCCCCAATAGCATTGCGTCTTCTCGAAGGTTGAACTTTTGCCGATCTTCCCGTTCAGACCTTCACTACTCGAGGGGGGACCTCTCCATGTCCGACAGCACCACGCCTCCCGGCACCCCACCACCCGCCGCTCCTGTCCCATCAGATGTCGCCTACATCGCCATACGCTCCCCCTGGGACGTCGCCAAGTCCCGGGGAGATGTGGGGGGTTGGCTAGGCCTATTCGGTATCTTCGTCGCCATATCGGTGGTACTGGCCATCGTCGCGAGCAACACCGCGCCCGACTGCCCCTTCATGGATTCCTGCGTCGAAGAGATCGCCGAAACCACGGGCGAGGCCACCCTGGCCTGGGCCTGGTCGACACTGACCGGTACCGCGGCGTTCCTCTTTCTGGGCATAGCCCTGTGGCGCTGGCCAACCGAGTACCACCGCGTCTCGAAGTAACCACCACATCCGACGGCTGGTGCTGTTCAGGACCTGCGTTCCGCGCCCGAGGCATCGCCTCCCCGCAGCGGCGCCGGCACCAGCCGCCCGTACCGCGTGGCCAGCGCCCCCGCAGTCGCCGCGACGAACGCGCCGAGCGCGAGGAACAGGTGCGCCGGCGACTTGTCGACGAGCACCTGGAGGACGCACAAGGCCGTGCCGAGCGGCAGGCCCACGATGGTGAGAACGCTGAGAGTGCCGCTGATCTGCCGACTAAGACCCGGCTCACCGGCCTCGGCCGGCGCGAACAATTCGGCCTCTTGCGGCCCGCGGGGCGGCGGTCCGACAGCACGAGGCAGCCGCAAAGGCACGGCGGCCACAGTCGGCCCCTGGCCGGTTCCCGCAACGCAGCACCATCAGGGCACCTTGCCGTCGAGGTGACCCGGAGGATCCCGACGCGAGGGCGCGTCGAGCCCGGGGCCGCCGCGAGGCCCGGCGTCACCCCTGGGTGTCGCTCCGGTCGAGACCGAGGAATGAGACGGCCATGCTCTCCATGCCGGAGTTCGGGAAGTCGTGCCGCCCGCCTTCGACGCTGATCACCTCAAGGGGCGGCCGCTTGCCGTCGTCGTCGTAGCGGGTGCGGGTCCAGCCCGGCTTCGGCTGGTCGGTGAGCACCGGCTTCGGGCTAACCCCCAGCACGTCGGTCCACTGTTTGATCTCTTCGCCGAGGTTCTTGTGGTTCAGGATGTCGTCCTCGGTGCCGTGCCACAGCTGCACCCGCGGCCGGGCGCCCTGGTAGCCCGGGTACGCGCCACGCACCAGATCACCCCACTTCTGCGGGGTCTCGGTGTGCCGGCCGCTGGAGCACTCCTCCCACCCGTCCGACCCGTGGTCGTCGATGGGGAAGCAGCCGAACGGCACGCCCATGAAGACCGACCCGGCCTGGAAGCGATCGGGGTAGTCGGCCAGGAGCACGTTGGTCATGTTCGCCCCGGACGAGGCTCCGGTGACGTACACCCGCCCGCGATCGGCCCCGTGGCGCTCTTCGGCGTACTTCACCATGGAGGCGATGCTCGTCGGATCGCCGTCGCCGTCGCGCTTCAGCGCCTGCGAGGAGGCCGTGTCGAAACACTGCCCCTCGGAGTTGGCGTCCGGGTAGACGACGAGGAACCCGTACCGGTCGGCCAGCTGGGCGAACGCCGTGCCCGCGTGGAAATCGGGCCCCGAGCCGGTGCACGGGTGGATCGCCACCAGCACCGGCGGATGCGCCCCGGCACTGCGCGGCACGTACGCGTACATGCGCAGGTCGCCCGGGTTCTTCCCGAAGTCGGTCACCTCGGTGAGGGAGGCGGGTTTCCCGCTCGGTTCCGCCGACGCCTGACAGGCGGCGAGCAGGGTGACCACCCCGGCGAACGCCGCCAGCAGGGCCACGCCTCTCCGTGGCTTTCGCCGGACCGTCACGTGGTCGCCCTCTCCTCGTCGGAAACGTCTGGATCGCTGCAGCCGACACACCAGGGCAACAACCCTGCCCCACACGGGAGTCGGCATTCCCCCTCGCCCCAGCCGGCACACCGTCCCGGCCGGGTCATGTGGCGGAGGCGACGAGTAAGGCCATGACGCCCGGTTGCAGATTCTCCCGCGAGGTGGGTCCGCCGATGAGTGCGCCGTCCTCGAACGTCCATCAACGCCGACGAAAGGCCCGGCCTTCTACACCGGCCTGCGCATCGGCGACACCGACCTCGGGCTGGTGGCCATGACGATGTCCCGCGGTGCCGGTGACGGTCCGGGCCGCCAACGGGGCGACGCGAGGGCAGGGCGAGCGCCGTGGCACCCTGGACGGGTGAAGCACGCGTTCCGCAACCCCGTCGGCGGGCACGTTCCCGTCGCCGGCGGCCTCAGCTCCGTCGGCCTGTCCTACGCCCGTGACCTCGGCGCGGAGACCGTACAGGTCTTCGTGGCGAACCCTCGCGGCTGGGCCACCCCCACCGGCAACCCGGCGCAGGACGAGGCGTTCCGCGCCGCGTGCGCGCAGGAGTCGATACCGGCGTACGTCCACGCCCCGTACCTGATCAACTTCGGGTCGCACACCGAGGCGACGGTGGAGCGGTCGGTGGACTCGCTGCGGCACTCCCTGCGG
>NZ_JBRIOU010000003.1:295921-301927 GCF_053474865.1 Streptomyces sp. CO7 | reverse complement strand
TGCACACCGGGAGCGCGACCGGCGGGCGGGAGCGCTCCATTGCGCTGAAGCAGGTGCGCGAGCACATGCTGCCGCTGCTGGAGGAGCTGACCCACGACGACGACCCGTTCCTCCTGATCGAGTCGACGGCCGGGCAGGGGTCGTCGCTGTGCTCCCGGGCGGAGGACTTCGGGCCGTACTTCGAGGCCCTGGACGCGCACCCCAAGCTGGGGATCTGCCTGGACACCTGCCACATCTTCGCCGCCGGGCACGACCTGACCGGCCCGCACGGCATGCGGCAGACGCTGGACGAGCTGGTGGCGACGGTCGGCCCGGGGCGGCTGAAGCTGATCCACGCCAACGACTCCAAGGACGTCGCCGGCGCGCACAAGGACCGCCACGCGAACATCGGCGAGGGGCACATCGGCGAGGACCCGTTCCGGGAGCTGATGCGGCACCCGGCCACCGAGGGCGTGCCGCTGGTGATCGAGACGCCCGGCGGCAAGGAGGGGCACGCGGCCGACGTGGAGCGGCTGAAGAAGCTGCGGGAGCAGCTCCAGGACTGAGAACCGCCTAGAGGTCCGGGCCCTCGCCGGGTTCCTCCTGGTAGGAGTACCGCTGTTCCTTCCAGGGGTCGCCGACGTTGTGGTAGCCGCGTTCCTCCCAGAATCCGCGCCGGTCGGCCGTCATGTACTCGACGGCGCGGACCCATTTGGGGCCCTTCCAGGCGTACAGGTGGGGGACAATCAGGCGGAGCGGGAAGCCGTGCTCGGCGGTGAGGAGCTCGCCGTCCTTGTGGGTGGCGAAGATGCTCCGCTCGTCGGCGAAGTCCGACAGCCGCATGTTGGAGCTGAAGCCGTACTCGGCCCACACCATCACATGGGTGACGTCGGGCGCGGGCGGCGCGGCCTCCAGGACGACCCGGGCGGGCACCCCGCTCCACTCGGCGCCGATCATGCTGAAGCGGGTGACGCAGTGCAGGTCGGCCACGACGGTGCTGCGCGGGAGGGCGCCGAATTCGGTGTGGTTCCACGCGTGCTTGGCCGCGTCCGCGGTGGCGCCGAAGACCTGGAACTCCCACCGCTCCGGGCGGAACCGGGGCACCGGGCCGTAGTGGGTCACCGGCCAGCCGCGCTGCAGGCGCTGCCCGGGCGGAAGTTCCGGCTGGGGAAGTCCCGGCTGTGCCGCTTCCCCGGACGCGTGTTCCTCCGGCTGACCCATGTCACCCATCCTGACAGACCCCTCACGGGCCCGAGGAACCGCCTCGGCCGACCGGGGGGCAAAAAGGAACAAAGACGGGTAAGTGTGCACTTACTGGACGTAAGGGCGGCGGGTTGCCATCATGCGGGCGCAGCAGTCTCGCTGCACCCGTCCCATCGATCCGCGTCTGGAAGGACCCGCCGCATGCAGGGCGACCCCGAGGTCATCGAGTTCCTCAACGAGCAGCTGACCGCCGAGCTGACGGCGATCAACCAGTACTTCCTGCACTCCAAGCTCCAGGACCACAAGGGCTGGACGAAGCTGGCCCGGTACACCCGCGCGGAGTCCTTCGACGAGATGCGGCACGCGGAGCTGCTCACCGAGCGCATCCTGATGCTGGACGGGCTGCCGAACTACCAGCGGCTCTTCCACGTCCGCGTCGGCCAGACCCTCACCGAGATGTTCGAGGCGGACAAGCAGGTGGAGGTCGAGGCGATCGACCGGCTGCGGCGCGGCGTCGAGGTCATGCGGGCCAAGAACGACATCACCTCGGCCAACATCTTCGAGGCGATCCTCGCGGACGAGGAGCATCACATCGACTACCTGGACACCCAGCTGGAGCTGATCGAGAAGCTGGGCGAGCCGCTGTACATCTCGACGGTGATCGAGCAGGTCCAGCCGGACTCCTCGGCGGGCTGAACCCTCGGGCCGCCGCGGACGGGCGGGCCGGCCCTCAGGCCGCCTCGGGGTAGGCGCGCGGGAGCACCGGCACGACCGGTCGGGGCAGCGTCTCGACGCCCTCGTCGGGGAGGCCGTCGCCCTCGCCCGGACCGCCGACGCGGCCGGGGCCCTCGGCGGGCACCTCGCCGGGCGCGGCCAGCGCCTCGGAGGGGCGCCCCTGCTCGATGAGCTCACGGCGGGGGCAGGTGCCCCGGCCGAGGATGGCCTGGATCCGCTTGACGCAGCCGCCGCAGTCGGTGCCGGCCTTGCTGGCGGAGGCGATCTGGCGGGGGGTGCACGCACCGGCCTCCGCGTGGCGCTTGACCTGCTCCTCGGTCACGCCGAAGCAGCTGCACACGAACACGTCGCTCCACCCCCGTCCTGGGATCGCCTGCCGAAAGGGCCTCGCCGGGCGGAAGCCGGAAGCTCCGGTTCCGTTTGGTGAGGCAAACCTAACCTAACCCACGGTTTCGCACCCGGGAAGACCGATGGGGCGCGGATCCCTGTGATCCGCGCCCCATCGTCAGGCCGTCCTCGACCACCCGCTCAGCGGGTCACTGCGAGCGGTACATCTCCGCCACCAGGAACGCCAGGTCCAGCGACTGGCTGCGGTTGAGCCGCGGGTCGCAGGCCGTCTCGTAGCGCTGGTGCAGGTCGTCGACGAAGATCTCGTCGCCGCCGCCCACGCACTCGGTGACGTCGTCGCCGGTCAGCTCCACGTGGATGCCGCCGGGGTGGGTGCCGAGCTCCTTGTGGACCTCGAAGAAGCCCTTGACCTCGTCGAGCACGTCGTCGAAGCGGCGGGTCTTGTGGCCGGAGGCGGCCTCGAAGGTGTTGCCGTGCATCGGGTCCGTCACCCAGGCGACCGTCGCGCCGGAGGCGGTGACCTTCTCGACCAGCTCGGGGAGCTTGTCGCGGATCTTGTCCGCGCCCATCCGGACGATGAAGGTCAGCCGGCCCGGCTCACGGTCGGGGTCGAGGCGCTCGATGTACTGCAGCGCCTCCTCCGCGGTGGTGGTGGGGCCGAGCTTGATGCCGATCGGGTTCTGGATCTTCGACGCGAACTCGATGTGCGCGTGGTCCATCTGCCGGGTCCGCTCGCCGATCCAGACCATGTGGCCGGAGACGTCGTAGAGCTTGCCGGTGCGCGAGTCCACCCGGGTCAGGGCGGTCTCGTAGTCCATCAGCAGCGCCTCGTGCGAGGCGTAGAACTCGACGGTCTTGAACTCCTCGGGGTCCGTCCCGCAGGCCCGCATGAAGTTCAGCGCGTTGTCGATCTCCCGGGCGAGCTGCTCGTAGCGCTGGCCGGAGGGGGACGACTTCACGAAGTCCTGGTTCCAGGCGTGCACCTGCCGCAGGTCGGCGTAGCCGCCGGTGGTGAAGGCGCGCACCAGGTTGAGCGTCGAGGCGGAGGCGTTGTACATCCGCTTCAGGCGCTCGGGGTCGGGGATCCGGGAGTCCTCGGTGAAGTCGAAGCCGTTCACCGAGTCGCCGCGGTACACCGGCAGTGTCACGCCGTCGCGGGTCTCCATCGGCTTGGAGCGCGGCTTGGAGTACTGGCCGGCGATCCGGCCGACCTTCACCACCGGCACGGAGGCCGCGTAGGTGAGGACGGCGCCCATCTGGAGCAGCGTCTTGAGCTTGGCGCGGATCTGCTCGGCGCCGACGCCGTCGAAGGACTCCGCGCAGTCGCCGCCCTGGAGCAGGAACGCGTCCCCCTTGGCGACGGCCGCCATCCGGGCCTTCAGCTGGTCGCACTCGCCGGCGAAGACCAGCGGCGGGTAGCTCTCGAGCTCCGTGACGACCTTGCTCAGGGCCTTCTGGTCGGGATACTCCGGCTGCTGGGCAGCGGGCAGGTCTCGCCAGGTGGGCACGAAGGTAGCAGGGCTCTCAAGGTTCACGGTCACGTCAGCAAGGGTACGGGCTCGCCTGCGGCACGCCGACGGGAGCCCACACTGTGGGACGCTCCGTCCATTCCTCGCACATCCGCCTCCGCGCTCCGGTAGGGTTCCCGCCATGTCAGCACACGCGCAGCACCTGCAGCAGCATCTGCAGCAGCACCTGAACTGGTGGTGGACCGCTCCTTCGGCGGCCCACTGACTGCGCGTATCCACACTTCGCGAAGGCCGCCCGAGGGGCGGCCTTCGGCGTTTTCGCGACCGGGCCGCTCCTCCCCCCACCACTCCCACCACGGAGGAGCACCCGACATGGACCTCTCGCTGCTGCCCGGCGACGGCCGCCCGTTCGCCCTGCTGCGCCGCCGCACCCCCGGCCGTGACCACGACCTCGTCGAGCTGCTGGTCGGCCCGGTGGCCGACTACGAGAAGCTGGCGGACCTGCCGGAGCGGGCGCTGGCCCTGGTGCCGTTCCGGCAGATCCGCGAGCGCGGCTTCGACGTCCGCGACGACGGCACGCCGCTGCTGGCGCTGACCCCCGAGGAGTCCTGCGAGATCCCGCTCGCCGAGGCGCTGGCGCAGCTGCCCGCTCACGAGGTGCGGGTGGAGGACGGCGGCTTCGACCAGGACGACGCCTCCTACGCGCGCACCGTGGAGCGCGTGCTGCGTGAGGAGATCGGACGCGGCGAGGGCGCCAACTTCGTGATCCGGCGCACCTACCGCGGCCGGATCGACGGCTTCGGGGCGGTGGACGCACTGGCCCTGTTCCGGCGGCTGCTGGAGGGCGAGCGCGGCGCGTACTGGACGTTCGTGGTCCACACCGGGGACCGCACGCTGGTCGGGGCGAGCCCGGAGGTGCACGTGCGGATGTCCGGGCAGGCCGTGGTGATGAACCCCATCAGTGGCACCTACCGCTACCCGGCCGGCGGGCCCACCCCGGAGGACCTGCTGGAGTTCCTGGGCGACGCCAAGGAGACCGAGGAGCTGTCCATGGTGGTGGACGAGGAGCTCAAGATGATGTGCACGGTCGGCGACATGGGCGGGGTGGTGGTCGGGCCGAGACTGCGGGAGATGGCGCACCTGGCGCACACCGAGTACGAGCTGCGCGGCCGCTCCACGCTGGACGTCCGCGAGGTGCTGCGGGAGACCATGTTCGCCGCCACGGTGACCGGCTCGCCGGTGCAGAACGCCTGCCGGGTCATCGAGCGGCACGAGCCCGACGGCCGGGGCTACTACGCGGGCGCGCTCGCCCTGCTGGGCCGGGACGCGGGCGGCGCGCAGACGCTGGACTCCCCCATCCTGATCCGCACCGCGGACGTCGCCGCCGACGGCACGCTGCGGGTGGGCGTCGGAGCGACGCTGGTACGCGGCTCCGACCCGGCCGGCGAGGTGGCCGAGACGCACGCCAAGGCGGCCGGGGTGCTGGCCGCCCTCGGCGTGCGGCCGGGGCGGCCGCGGGAGGAGCGGACGGCGCCCCGGCTGGGCGAGGACCCGCGGGTGCGGGCCGCGCTGGACGCCCGGCGCACGGAGCTGGCGCCGTTCTGGCTGCGGATGCGGGAGCGGGCCGAGGACGGCGCCGCGGCGCTCTCGGGCCACGCGCTGGTGGTCGACGCGGAGGACACGTTCACCGCGATGCTGGCCCACCTGCTGCGCTCGCTCGGCCTGAAGGTGACCGTGCGCCGCTTCGACGGGCCGGGGCTGCGCGAGGCGGTGCTCGCCCATCCGGGTCCGGTGGTCCTGGGCCCCGGCCCGGGCGACCCGGGGGACGCCGCGGACCCGCGGATGCGGTTCCTGCGCGATCTGGCCGCCCAGGTGCTGCGGGACCGTCCGCACGGGGTGCTGGGCGTGTGCCTGGGACACGAGCTGATCGCGGCCGAGCTGGGCCTGGAGATCGTCCGCAAGCGGGTGCCGTACCAGGGGGCGCAGACCGCGCTCGACCTGTTCGGGCGGCCGGAGACGGTCGGTTTCTACAACAGCTTCGTCGCCCGCTGCGACGACGCGGCCGCCGCCGAGCTCGCCGCGCACGGCGTGGAGGTGTCCCGGGACGCGGACGGCGAGGTGCACGCGCTGCGCGGGCCCGGGTTCGCCGGGGTGCAGTTCCACCCGGAGTCGGTGCTCACCGTGCGCGGCATCGACGTGGTGCGTGTGCCTGGGACACGAGCTGATCGCGGCCGAGCTGGGCCTGGAGATCGTCCGCAAGCGGGTGCCGTAC
>NZ_JBRIOU010000003.1:282745-295821 GCF_053474865.1 Streptomyces sp. CO7 | reverse complement strand
GGCGGTACCGGGGGCTCGGCGGGGGGCGCCGTGGCTCAGGCGGACGGCCTGGGCGCGAGCACGTTCTCCGAGCGGCGGCCGGCCAGGTAGTCCAACACGTTCGACGCGGTGGTGTGCGCGATCTGCCCCACCGCGTCGGCCGTGTAGTAGGCCTGGTGGCCGGTGACCAGGACGTTGGGGAAGGTGACCAGGCGGGCCAGGGTGTCGTCGTCGACGAAGTCCAGCGACTTGTCGTGGAAGAACAGGCCCTCCTCCGCCTCGTAGACGTCCAGGCCCACTCCGGTGAAGCGGCCCGCCCGCAGTTCGGCGACGAGCGCGGCGGTGTCCACCAGGCCGCCGCGGCTGGTGTTCACCAGGATCGCGTCGTCCTTCATGATCCGCAGGGAGTCGGCGTCGATGAGGTGCTGGGTCTCGGGGAGGAGCGGCACGTGCAGGGTGATCAGGTCGGAGCGGGCCAGCAGGTCCGCGGTCGGCACGTAGGTCATGCCGAGTTCCAGGCACTCGGGGTTCTCGCCGATGTCCCAGCCCAGCAGCCGCATGCCGAAGCCGTGGGCGATCCGGGCGAAGGCCGCGCCGATCTTCCCGGTGCCGATCACCCCGGCGGTGCGGCCGTGCAGGTCGCGGCCCATCAGGCCGCTGATGCGGAAGTCGAAGTCGCGGGTCCGGCGGGCGGCCCGCGCTATGTGCCGGTTGCAGGCGAGCGCCAGCGCCCAGGCGTGCTCGGCGACCGCGTACGGCGAGTACGAGGAGACCCGCGCGACGGTCATGCCGAGCTGCTCGGCGGCGGGCAGGTCGATGTTGTTGAAGCCGGTGGAGCGCTGGGCGATCAGCCGGGTGCCGCCTGCCGCGAGCGCCCCCAGCACCTCGCGGTCCAGCTCCGCGTTGACCGGGCTGACCACCACCTCGTGGTCGAGGGCCAGGGCGGCGGTGTCCGCGTCGAGATTGACGTCCAGGCAGCGCAGTTCGTGCCCGAGCGGGCCCACCGCCTCGCGAAGGCCGCCTCCAGGAGCGGCTTCTCGTCGTACTGGACTCCGAATGCGAGGATCTCCATGCAGCCGACCCTACGAGCCCCCCGCCGCGCCCGCGAGCGGCCCAAGGGCCCTTTCGGCCAGGGCCGGCCGGCCCTGGCCCCGGCGCCGTTCCGATGCAGGCGCCGGTCAGTCCTCGTCCAGGCCCGTCTCGATGGCGTAGCGCACCAGCTCCACCCGGTTGTGCAGCTGGAGCTTGCCGAGGGTGTTCTGCACGTGGTTCTGGACCGTCCGGTGGGAGATCACCAGCCGCTCGGCGATCTGCTTGTACGACAGCCCCTTGGCGACCAGGCGCAGCACCTCGGTCTCGCGGTCGGTGAGCCGGGGCGCGGGCGTGGCGGGGGCCGGCTCGGGCGGTCCCGCGGCCAGCCGCCGGAACTCGCCGAGCACCAGTCCGGCCAGGCCGGGGGTGAAGACGGCCTCGCCGACGGCGGTGCGGCGGACCGCGTCGAGCAGTTCCTCGGTGGACGCGGACTTCACCAGGTAGCCGGTGGCGCCGGACTTCACCGCCTCCAGCACGTCGGCGTGCTCGCCGCTGGCCGACAGCACCAGCACCCGCAGCGAGGGGTCGGCGCCCACGAGTTCGCGGCACACCTCCACGCCCGGCTTGAGCGGCAGGTTGAGGTCGAGCACCAGCACGTCGGGCCGCACCGCGCGGGCCCGCCGCACCGCCTGCTCGCCGTCGCCGGCGGTGGCCACCACCTCGAGCCCGGCTCCCGCCAGGTCCCGGGCGACCGCGTCGCGCCACATCGGGTGGTCGTCGACCACCATCACCTTCAACGGGCTCTCCCCCATCGGTTCAGCTCTCCTCGCCTGTTCGCAGGCCCTCAGGCCTTCGGGACCCTCAACTCGACCTCGGCGCCCTGGCCGGGGACCGAGAACAGCTCCGCGGTGCCGCCCAGATCGCGCAGCCGGCCGCGGATGGACTGGGCGACGCCCAGTCTCCCCTCCCGTTCGGCCGCGTCCAGCCGGCCGGGCGGGATGCCGGGGCCGTCGTCGCGGACGGTGACGATCACCTGGTCGGGTTCGTCCTCCAGCAGGATCCAGGCCCGCGCCTCCTCGCCGGCGTGGGCCCGGACGTTGTCCAGCGCGGCGCCGACCGCGGCGGCCAGTTCACGGGCCACGCCGGCCGGCAGCTCCACCGGGGTGCCCGGCTCGGCGAGGGCGATCCGGGAGCTGGTGGCGTGCCCGGCCAGCAGGGCGCGCACGTCGACGGGGGTGTCCGGGTCCTCCTCGCCGTGGTCCGCGTCCGCGTCACCGGGGGAGCCGGACGCCAGGGCGCGCGGGGCGGCGTCGCGGGGGCCGGGCAGACCCCGGGAGATCAGGGCGCGCAGCGCGGACTCCTGCTCCCCGGCCAGGCGCACCAGTTCCACGGTGTCCGCGCCGCCGCCGGCGACGCCGTCGGCCGCCCGCCTGCGGATCATGGCGAGCACCTGCAGCACGCCGTCGTGGATGTCGCGGGCCAGCCGCTCCCGCTCGCGGGTGGCGGCCTCGATCTCCAGGGCGCGGGCCAGCGTCCGCTCGGAGGCGCGGGCCACCTCGACGACGTAGCCGATGGCGATGGCGGCGACCCAGACCAGGACGACGTTGTGCAGGGTGTCGCGGGTGGGCGCGCCGCGTTCCACCAGGTTGGCGGCGGCCACCAGAGTGGAGGCGAAGGCCGCCCAACGCCAGCCGCCCTTGACCGCGAAGGCGAGCACCGATCCGGCGGTCCATATCGACGGCAGGGTGGGCCCGCCGGCGTGGATGCGGGCGGCGGAGTCGGCGAGCGGGGTGAGCAGGATGCCGACGACGGCGATCGTCAGGTCGACGCCCAGGAAGGCGCGGGTGCAGCTGCGGGCGTCGGAGACCTTGCGCACGGTGGCCAGGGTCCACACCGCCAGCACCACGTAGTAGCCGACGGCCAGGCCCGGCCGGACGAATTGCTGGTGGGCCGCGGCGAACAGGCCGACGGCGTACAGCATCGTCAGCACCCGGTAGGCGGTCAGCGCCTGCCAGAGCGGCTGCTCGACCGACATCCTGCCGCGGGGTTCCCCCGTCACGTCGTCTCCCCCGTACGACCGGCGCGTCTCCGGCCGGCTCCCCCGTACGACCGGCCCGTCCCGGCCGGTCTCCCCTGACGACCGGCCTGTGCCCGGCCGGTTTCCCCCGTCCGGCCGTCCTCGGCCGGTCTCCCCCGCGTCGGCCCGGCCGTGACCGGGCTCCCCCCGCTCCCGGCGCGGGTGGCGCCGGGTACGGGTCAGCCGGCGTCCGACGCCTTGGCGGAACCGGCGGTGGCCTCCGCGCGCTCGGCCGCCTTCGCGGCCTTGGCGGCCTCCGCCAGCTGCCGCTTGGCGGCGGTGGCGTACATGTCGACGTACTCCTGGCCGGACAGCTTCATCAGCTCGTACATGACCTCGTCGGTCACCGCGCGCAGCACGAAGCGGTCGTTGTCCATGCCCTGGTAGCGGCTGAAGTCCAGCGGCTTGCCGATCCGGATGCCCGGGCGCATCAGCTTGGGCATCGCCCGGCCGGGCGGCTGGATCTTCTCCGTGTCGATCATCGCGACCGGGATGACGGGGGCGCCGGTGGCCAGCGCCACCCGGGCCAGGCCGCCGGGCTTGCCGCGGTAGAGGCGGCCGTCGGGCGAGCGGGTGCCCTCGGGGTAGATGCCGAAGAGGCCGCCGTTCTCGATCACCTTGATGCCGCTGCGGATCGCGGCCTCGCCGGCGCCGCGGCCGCCCTCGCGGTCCACCGGGAGCTGGCCGACGCCCTTCATGAAGGCGGCCGTGAGACGTCCCTTGACGCCGGGGGTGGTGAAGTACTCCGCCTTGGCGATGAAGGTGACCTTCCGGTCGAGCATCACGGGCAGGAAGATGGAGTCCGAGAAGGACAGGTGGTTGCTCGCGAGGATCGCGGGCCCCTCGGCCGGGACGTTCTCCAGGCCCTCGACCCAAGGCCTGAACGCGACTTTCACCGGTGCCCCGATGATCGCCTTCATTATTTCGTAGATCACCCGACTGCCCTCCTGTGCATCGGGTCCGAACCTTATCCCGAGGCCGCGGCAAACGCTCGACGCCCCTGGCCGGTGCAGGCACGGTCGCGTACGGTGAAGTACCCACTTCATCCCTGTGCCGTGCGGGTACCCGCTACCCGGCGGCACGACTCAGTCACGAGGAGACCGAAGGTGCCGGTCCTTCCCGGAGCCGAGCCGTTCCGCCACGACGGCGGGGAGATCGGCGTGCTGCTCTGTCACGGCTTCACCGGTTCGCCGCAGTCGATGCGCCCCTGGGCGGAGTACCTCGCCGGGCGCGGCCTGACGGTGTCCCTGCCGCTGCTGCCGGGTCACGGCACGCGGTGGGAGGACATGCAGGTCACCGGCTGGCAGGACTGGTACGCGGAGGTCGACCGCGCGCTGCGGGAGCTCACCGCGCGCTGCGAGAAGGTCTTCGTCTTCGGCCTGTCGATGGGCGGCGCGCTCGCCCTGCGGCTGGCCGCGAAGCACGGCGACGCGGTCAGCGGTCTGGTGCTGGTCAACCCGCTGAACAAGATCCACGGGGCGGCCGCCCGGGTGCTGCCGGTGGTGCGGCACCTGGTGCCCACCACCAAGGGGCTGACCAGCGACATCAAGAAGCAGGGCGTGCTGGAGACCGGCTACGCCAAGGTGCCGCTGCACGCCGCGTACTCGCTGGCGGTGTTCCTGCGGATGCTGGACGGCGAGCTGCCGCAGGTGACGCAGCCGCTCCTGGTGCTGCACAGCACGGTCGACCACGTGGTCTCCCCCGCGGACTCCGCGCGGATCCTCGCGCGGGTCTCCTCGGTGGACACCACGGAGATCGTGCTGGAGGACAGCTACCACGTGGCCACGCTGGACAACGACGCCGAGCGGATCCACGAGGAGAGCGCGGCGTTCGTGGAGCGGCTGGCTTCCGGGGCGTCGGGCGAGGGGCCCGGCGATCCGGGTGACCGGGAAGGGACGGCCCCCGTTGGCTGAGGACGGCGCCGGGCGGGACCCGGACCAGGAGCAGGACCCCGAGCTTCCCGCGTTCGACGAGAAGGCCGCGTGGGAGGCGATCGTCGCCTCCTACGGCGAGGAGCCGCCGGACCCTCCGGGGGTGAGACCGTACCGCCCCGTGCAGGACCTGGCGCTGCCCGAGCCGGACGCCGACGGGACCGGGGGTGACGCGGAGCTCGCCGTCGCACCCGCCGGTGCGGAGGGCGACGCGGCGGCCGAGCCGGAGCCGGACCCCGAGGCGCGGCCGCTGGGCGGGTCCGTGACGTTCGCGCCCGGCGTGGGCGCGGGGGCCACGGCGACGGCGCCGCCGGCCGGTCCGCGGGACTTCGAGCTCGCGGAGCCGGCGGAGGAGGACCACTTCGTCCCGCCGGAGCCGCCGCCGCTGCCGGAGGCGGACGCGACGGCCAAGTTCGCCTGGCTCGGGGTGATCGGCGGGCCGGTGCTGCTGCTGCTCGCGGTGCTGCTGGGGTGGCACATGTCGTGGTGGCTCACGACGGTGTGCGTCGGCGGGTTCCTCGGTGGCGCGGCCGCCCTGGTCCTGCGCATGGACCCCGACGCCGACGACGACGACCCCGGCCGCGGCGCCGTCGTCTGATCCACGGCGTCCCCCCGGGACATCTCCGAGCCCCTGCGGGCGGCGGGAGAACGACGGAAAGGGGGCCCGGACCATGACGGTCCGGGCCCCCTTTTCCATGCGGCCATGCGCCTATGCGCCCGTGCGCCCGTGCGCCCTTGCGGTCAGCGCTGGTAGAGGGCCTCGATCTCGTCGGCGAAGTCCTTCGCGACGACGTTCCGCTTCAGCTTGAGGGACGGCGTGAGGTGCCCCGACTCCTCGGAGAACTGCCCCGGCAGGACGCGGAACTTGCGGACCGACTCCGCCTTGGAGACCGCCGCGTTCCCGTCGTCGACCGCCGACTGGATCACCGCCAGCAGGTCCGCGTCGTCGCGCAGCTCGGCCGGGGTGGTCCCCTCCGGCTTGCCGTGCTCCGCGCACCAGCGGCCGAGGAACTCCTCGTCCAGCGTGACCAGCGCGGCGACGAACGGCCGGCCGTCGCCGACGACCATGCACTCGGCGACCAGCGCGTTCGCCCGGATCCGGTCCTCGATCACCGCGGGGGCGACGTTCTTGCCGCCGGCCGTGACGATGATCTCCTTCTTGCGGCCGGTGATCCGCAGGTAGCCGTCCTCGTCGAGGGTGCCGAGGTCGCCGGTGTGGAACCAGCCGTCCTCCAGGGCCTCCGCGGTGGCGGCCTCGTTGTTCCAGTAACCGCTGAAGATGTGCTCGCCGTGCAGCAGCACCTCGCCGTCGTCGGCGATGCGGACGACCGACCCCGGCAGCGGCTGGCCGACCGTGCCGATCTTCTGCTTGTCCCACGGGTTGAAGGCGGTGGCCGCGGCGGACTCGGTGAGGCCGTAGCCCTCGAGGATGGTGAAGCCGATGCCGCGGAAGAAGTGGCCGAGCCGCTCGCCCAGCGGCGCGCCGCCGGAGACCGCGTACTCGCCGCGGCCGCCGAGGACGGCGCGCAGCTTGGAGTAGACCAGCTTGTCGAAGACCTTGTACTTGACGCGCAGCCCGAAGGACGGGCCCGACGGGTCGTCCAGGGCGCGGCTGTAGGCGATGGCCGTGGCGGCGGCCTTGTCGAAGATCTTGCCCTTGCCGTCGGCCTGCGCCTTCGCGCGGGCCGAGTTGTAGACCTTCTCGAAGACCCGCGGGACGCCGAGTATCAGCGTCGGGCGGAACGAGGCCAGCTCGTCGGTGAGGTTCTTGATGTCCGGGACCAGGCCCAGGCGGATCGGCGCGAGCATCGCCGCGATCTCGACCAGGCGGCCGAAGACGTGGGCGAGCGGGAGGAACAGCAGCACGGAGCAGCGGCCGGTGTCGAACAGCGGGCCGAGGCGCTCGACGGCGTTGCCGGCCTCCGCGAACCAGTTGCGGTGGGTGAGCACGCAGCCCTTGGGGCGGCCGGTGGTGCCGGAGGTGTAGACGATGGTGGCCGGGTCGTCGGCCTTGGCGAAGCGGCCGCGCTCCTCGAGGGTGTCCTCGGAGACGTCCTGGCCGAGCCGGCCGAGCTCCTCGACGGCGCCGTCGTCGAGCTGCCAGACGTGCTTGAGCGCCGGGAGGGCCCCGCGGACCTGCTCCACGGCGGCCGCGTGCAGCGGCGTCTCCACGACCACGGCGGTGGCGCCGGAGTCGCCGAGTATCCACTGGATCTGCTCGGGGGAGCTGGTCTCGTAGACCGGCACGGTGACCGCGCCCGCGCTCCAGATCGCGAAGTCCAGCAGCGTCCACTCGTAGCGGGTGCGGGAGATCAGCGCCACCCGGTCGCCGGGCTGCACGCCCGCGCCGATGAGGCCCTTGGCCGCGGTGTGCACCTCGTCGAGGAACCTCTTGGCCGTGACGTCCTGCCAGGCGCCGGCGTCGTCCTTGCGGGCGATCACCGCGGTGTCCGGGTGCTGCGCGGCGTTTCTGCGGACCAGGTCGGTCAGGTTGCCGTCCGCGGGGACTTCGTAGAGAGCCGGAAGGCTGAACTCGCGCAAGACTGCTGCTCCTCATTGGCGCCGACGCCACGACGTTGTGTGAGTGCGACGGTGCGGTCCATGGCTGGGGCGCGTGCCGGGAGGGGTGGGGACATGGTCCGCCCCTGGACCTGGCACTACGGGACTGTCCGGACGTTACTCCTGGGTAGGTTCGCTCCGAAAGAGCGTCCGGCTCCGATGTTCGCCGCGTCACACGACTGGTGTTCCATTGCGCACAGTAGTCCACGCCATTCTCGAGGTGCCAGAGTAACCGCAGGTCCGACCGCCTCTGTTCACGGTTGCACCACACGCCTAGGCTTCGTCGGCATGGCAGTGACACCCCTCGGTGACCGGGTCGCACGTCCCGGCGCCGGCAGCACCCGGATCCACGTGGTCAGCGACGTGCACGGCAACACCCGCGATCTCGCGAGGGCGAAGGACGGGGCCGACGCGCTGGTCTGCCTCGGCGACCTGATCCTCTTCCTGGACTACGCCGACCACTCCCGCGGCATCTTCGGTGACCTCTTCGGCCGCGAGAACGCCGATCGCATCGTCGCGCTGCGCACCGCCCGCCGCTTCGAGGAGGCGCGGGAGTTCCAGGCGGCGCTGTGGGCGACCAAGGACGAGGACCGGTCGGTGCTGATCGAGCGGGCGGTCCGCCGGCAGTACGCGGAGATGTTCGCGGCCATGCCCGCCCCGACGTACGCCACGTACGGCAACGTCGACGTCCCTGGGCTGTGGCCCGAGTACGTCCAGGAGGGCACCACCGTCCTGGACGGGCAGCGGGTGGAGATCGGCGGCTGGACCTTCGGCTTCGTCGGCGGCGGCCTGCGCACCCCGATGCGCACGCCCTTCGAGATCGACGACGAGGAGTACGAGGCCAAGCTGGCCGCGCTCGGCGAGGTGGACGTGCTGTGCACGCACATCCCGCCGGAGGTCCCCGACCTGGTCTACGACACGGTGGCGCGCCGCTTCGAGCGCGGCAGCCGCGCCCTGCTGGACGTGATCCGCCGCACACGGCCCCGCTACTCGCTCTTCGGCCACGTCCACCAGCCGCTGCGGCAGCGGATGCGCGTCGGGTCCACGGAGTGCGTGAACGTCGGCCACTTCGCGAGCACCGGCCGGCCGTGGGTCCTGGAGTTCTGAGCCGCCCGCCCCGACGCGGCTCCGGACCGTCTCCCCACGCGCGGTAGCCTGCAACCGCAGACCTGCCCGGCCGGATCTGGAGGAGCTACGGCGATGGCGGAACACACCAGCTCGAACATCACCATCGGGGCCGCACCGGCCGCTGTGATGGAGGTGATCGCCGACTTCGCCCGCTACCCCGAGTGGACCGGTGAGGTGAAGGAGGCCGAGGTCGTCGCGACCGACGGCCAGGGCCGCGCGGAGCAGGTCAGGCTGGTGATGGACGCCGGTGCGATCAAGGACGACCAGACCCTGGCCTACACCTGGAAGGGCGTCGACGAGGTGTCCTGGACCCTGGTGAAGTCGCAGATGCTGCGCTCCCTCGACGGCACCTACGCCCTGCGCGACCTGGGCGACGGCTCCACCGAGGTCACCTACACCCTCACCGTGGACGTCAAGATCCCCATGCTGGGCATGATCAAGCGCAAGGCCGAGAAGGTCATCATCGACCGGGCGCTGGCCGGCCTGAAGAAGCGCGTCGAGACGAAGGCGGCCTAGGACCGGGCCTCCCCCGCTCATGCGGATCCTGCTGATCACCGGGCCCGGCGGATCCGGCCGGACCACGGTGGCCGCCGCCACCGCCCTGCGCGCGGCCCGCGAGGGCGCCCGCACCCTTCTGCTGACCTGCGACGACGCCCTGCCCGCCGGGCTCGTCCCCGACGGCGTGCCCGGCCTCGCGGTGCGCCGGACCGACCCCGCCGAGGGGTTCCGCGACGTGCTCGCCGCCCTCCAGGGGCAGGCCGGGGCCGCCTTCGACCTGCTCGGCGCGCGCCCGCTGGAGCGCGACGAGATCACCCCGCTGCCCGGCGCCCGTGAGCTCGCCGTCCTGGCGGCCCTGCGGGAGGCGGCGCGCTCCGGCGCCCACGACCTGCTGGTCGTCGACCTCCCCGCCGCCCCCGAGGCCCTGGCGCTGCTCGCGCTGCCCGGCGAGCTGCGCCGCTACCTGCGCCGGCTGCTCCCGCAAGAGCGGCAGGCGGCCCGCGCGCTGCGGCCGCTGCTGGGCCGGCTGGCCGGGGTGCCGATGCCCTCGGAGCGCCTGTACGACTCCGCCGCCCGCTGGGAGGAGCAGCTCGCCGAGGTCGAGGACCTGCTGGGGCGGGCCGAGGTGCGGCTGACCGCCGAGCCGGGGCCGTCCGCCCTGGAGGCGGTGCGCGCCGCGGTGCTCGGCCTCGCCCTGCACGGCCTGCGCCCCGGAGCGCTGCTGGCCACCCGGGTGGTGCCCGACGCGAGCCCCGGCACCTGGCTGACCACGCTCGCCGCCCAGCAGCGCAAGGCCCTCGACGAGTGGGCCGCGGCGGGCTTGCCCGTCCGCCCCGTCCCGCACCTGGGCCGTGAGCCGCGGGGCGCCGACGACCTGGCCGCCCTGGGCGTGCCGGGCGCCGGCGTCGCCGCTGCACTCCCCGGAGTCTGCGCCGCCGGGGCGGCCGGGTCCTGGGCCGTCGAGCGGCCGGTGGAGGACCGGACCGCCGAGGACGGCTCCCTGGTCTGGCGGATCCCGCTGCCCGGCGCGGTCCGCGAGGAGCTGGAGCTGGTGCGCCGGGGCGACGAGCTGCTGCTCGCCGCGGGCCGCTTCCGCCGGGCCCTCGCCCTGCCCCCGGCGCTGCGCCGCTGCACGGTGACCGGGGCGGCGCTGCGCGAGGGCGTGCTCGCCGTACGGTTCGTCCCGGACCCCGCGGTGTGGCCCCGCCCTTCCGCCGAGCGCTGAACGGCGGCAGGGCGATGGCGGTACGGTCGAAGGTGTCCGAGCCCCCGTCGAGCGGGGCACGACGGAGAACGGGAGAAGGGGCCGGGATGAGCGAGAAGCCAGAGGGACGCACCGGCGACTCCGACGCCTGGGCCGACGCCTGCGCCGAGGACCTGCGGGCCGAGCAGGAACGCCACCGCGAGCGCCGGGGCGCCGGTGAGGCGACGGGGTCGGCCGCCGAGGAGCTGCGCAAGCTGGCCTCCGCGGTCGCCGACCGGCTGGCCTCCTTCCAGGGGCAGGCGCAGCTGCTGGGCGCCGCCGAGCAGGTCGTGCGGCAGGCCAGGGCGGCGGTGGAGCCGGTGGTCGAGCGCAACCCGGACGTCTTCCGTCATCTGTCGGCGGCCGGCTCCGAGCTGATGGCCGCCTACCGCAGCGCCGTGCAGTCCCAGGAACGCCGCTGGACCGCAGGTGAGGAGCCTCCCGCCGGCCGTCCCGGCGGCTCCTCCCGGGCCCCTTCCGCCGACCGTCCCGAGGACGACGGCGAGGGCGGCGGGCCCGCCGGAGGACAGCGGATCGACGTGGACTGATCGCCCTCCGGTACGGTAAGCCCCAGCGGGCACGACCATTTACCGAGGGACACATGGGACTCACCATCGGCGTCGACATCGGCGGCACCAAGATCGCGGCGGGAGTCGTCGACGAGGATGGCAACATCCTCTCGACCTTCAAGGTGCCGACCCCCGACACGGCCGAGGCCATCGTCGACGCCATCGCGTCCGCGGTGGACGGCGCCCGGGCCGGCCACCAGATCGTCGGCGTGGGCATCGGCGCCGCCGGCTACGTCGACCGGCAGCGGGCCACCGTCTACTTCGCGCCCAACATCGACTGGCGTCAGGAGCCGCTCAAGGCGAAGGTGGAGGCCCGCGTGGACCTCCCCGTCGTCGTCGAGAACGACGCGAACGCGGCGGCCTGGGGCGAGTACCGGTTCGGCGCCGGCCGGGACAACCGCAACGTCATCTGCATCACCCTGGGCACCGGCCTGGGCGGCGGCATCATCATCGGCGACAAGCTGCGCCGCGGTCACTTCGGTGTGGCCGCCGAGTTCGGCCACATGCGGATGGTGCCGGACGGCCTGCTGTGCGGCTGCGGCAAGCAGGGCTGCTGGGAGCAGTACGCCTCCGGGCGCGCCCTGGTCCGCTACGCCAAGCAGCGCGCCTCGGCCACCCCGGGCAACGCCGAGCTGCTGCTCTCCCTGGGCGACGGCACGCCCGAGGGCATCGAGGGCAAGCACATCTCCACCGCCGCCCGCCAGGGCGACCGGGTCTCGGTGGACTCCTACCGGGAGCTGGCCCGCTGGGTCGGCGCGGGCCTGGCCGACCTGGCCTCGCTCTTCGACCCGGAGGCCTTCATCATCGGCGGCGGCCTCTCCGACGAGGGCGAGCTGCTGCTGGAGCCGGTCCGCAAGTCCTACCGGCGCTGGCTGGTCGGCGGCGGCTGGCGTCCGGTCGCCGAGGTCAACGCGGCCACGCTGGGCGGCAAGGCGGGCCTGGTGGGCGCGGCCGACCTGGCCCGGCAGCCCGCGGCCCCGATGTAGGTCCGCGCACGGTGACGGCCGACGCGCCTGTTCCGCTTCCGGCGTCCGGGACCGAGGCCGACGGGTCGGCCGTGGTCCGGGCGTTGTCCTACAACGTGCGGTCGATGCGCGACGACACGGCGGCGCTGGCCCGGGTGATCCGGGCCTGCGCACCGGACCTCGTGCTGGTGCAGGAGGCCCCGCGGTTCGCGGGCTGGCGCGGGCGGCTGGCACGGCTGGCCCGCGGGTCGGGCCTGGTCGTCCTCTCCGGTGGTGCCCCCGCCGCCGGGCCGGCCCTGCTGTGCTCCCTGCGGACGACGGTCGAACGCACCGAGGACGTGCTGCTGCCGGTGACGCCCGGCCTGCACCGGCGGGGGTTCTCGACGGCGGTGGTGCGGTTCGGGCCCGCCGCCCGGCTCGGCGTCCTCAGCTGCCACCTCTCCCTGCGGTCCGCCGAGCGGTACGAGCAGGGGGGCATGCTGCTGGAGCGGGTCCGCTCGCTGGGGGTCCCGCACGTCCTGGCGGGCGGCGACCTCAACGAGCGGCCCGGTGGCCGTACCTTCCGCCGGGTCGCGGCCGAGCTGCGGGACTGCCGTCCGGCGGCCCCGTGGGGCGGCGAGTTCACCTCCCCCGCCCACGACCCGGTCCAGCGCATCGACGCCCTCTTCACCACCCCGGGCATCGAGGTCCTCGGCTGCGGCGTCCCCACAGACCTGCCCGGCCTCACCCCGTCCGACCTCCGCGCCGCCACCGACCACCTCCCGGTCCTGGCGGCGCTGCGGGTGCCCGCGTCCTGACGGGCGGGCTCAGCCGGTCCGCACGGACTCCCGCGGGGGCTCCGCCTCGCCGGCGGGCCCCTCGGCCTCCCGTTCGGGGACGTCCGCGCTGCCCACGGTGACCTCCCACAGGCGGTCGGCGGCCATCAGGGTCGCGGCGACCAGCAGCCCGTTGCGCAGGAACAGCAGCACGAGCCCGAGCGGCGTGCTGCCGACGACGTCGCCGAAGTAGAGCGGGAACTCCACCAGCGTCACCCCGCTCGCCGCGACCAGCACCCAGGCGGCCGGCCCCACCCCGCTGCCGCGGAAGGTCACGCAC
>NZ_JBRIOU010000003.1:281622-282645 GCF_053474865.1 Streptomyces sp. CO7 | reverse complement strand
CCGCGGAAGGTCACGCACACCGCGGCGACACCCACCAGCCACACCAGGTACTGGGGGCTGATCACCCGGCTGGTGACGGTGAACAGCAGGACCGCCACCAGCCCGGCCAGCGCCGGGACCGCCGGTCCCCACACGATCCGCTCAGAGGACGCCCCGAGCGCCCCGGGCCGGCCCCTCCAGCGCCACAGGAGCAGCCAGCCGAAGACGGCCACGGTGAGCAGCATGGCCCCGCGGCTCACCGTCTCCACGTGCGGGCCGATGAACTCCATCGAGCCGTAGTTGAGCAGGACCTGCCCCTGCCACCCGTACTGCCGGGCGACGTGCAGGACCAGCGCGCCCAGCGACTCGACCTCGGTGCCGCGGTCACGCTGGAAGGTGAGGAAGGCGAACGCCCCGGGCATCGCCAGCGCGAACCCGGCCGCCACCACCGCCGCGGTGGCCACCGTCCACACCCAGGTGGTCCTGCGGAGCACACCGGCCAGCAGCAGCGCGGGCCACACCTTGAGCATCGCGCCGAACCCGATCAGCGCCCCCGCCAGCCGGGGCCGGCGGGCCAGGGCGAGCAGGCCGCCGACGGCGACGACGGTGACCATCACGTCGTAGCGGGCGTACACCGTGGGGCCGAGCAGCGGCACGCCGGCCGTCCACACCCAGGCGCCGTGCCGGGACCGTCCGCTCCCCCGCCCGGCCCGCAGCAGCAGCGCGAAGCCGACCGCGTCGGCCAGGAAGGCGAGGACGAAGAACGCCTGCGCGTACTCCAGCCAGGGCAGCACGGCCGGGGAGAGGATCGCCAGCGCGGCGGCCGGCGGGTACTGCCAGGTGATGTCCGTCTGGGGGAACGTTCCCTCGCTGAGCACCCGGTACCAGTTCTGGTACGTCACGTGGACGTCGGAGGTGACGTCCGGCCCGGGCATCACCCACACCTTGAACACCAGCAGGAGCAGCACCGCCCGCGAGGCGAGCCACAGGGCCCACAGCGCCCACAGGGCGGCCGCAGGGCGGGGCGCCCTGTGGGCGCTGTGG
>NZ_JBRIOU010000003.1:279209-281522 GCF_053474865.1 Streptomyces sp. CO7 | reverse complement strand
GTGGCGGACGGGGGGTGCGTGGGGCCCTTGGTCTGCATGCGGCCATGATTCCCCATGCGCCCGTTGGATAGGGTCGTCCGCGATGCACAAGACGCTGATCGTGACCAATGATTTCCCGCCGCGCCCCGGCGGCATCCAGGCGTTCCTGCACAACATCGCGTTGCGCCTCGATCCGGAGCGGTTCGTGGTGTATGCGTCCACCTGGAAGCGCAGCCGGGAGGGCGTCGAGGCGACGGCCGCCTTCGACGCGGAGCAGCCGTTCCGGGTGGTGCGGGACCGCACCACGATGCTGCTGCCGACCCCGGGCGCCACCCGCAGGGCCGTCGGCCTGCTGCGCGAGCACGGCTGCACCTCGGTGTGGTTCGGGGCCGCCGCCCCGCTGGGCCTGATGGCCCCGGCGCTGCGGAAGGCGGGCGCCACCCGGCTGGTGGCCACCACCCACGGCCACGAGGCGGGCTGGGCGCAGCTGCCCGCGGCCCGGCAGCTGCTGCGGCGGATCGGCGAGTCCACCGACGTCATCACCTACCTGGGCGAGTACACGCGCTCGCGGATCGCGGACGCGCTCACCCCGGAGGCGGCCGCGCGGATGGTCCAGCTGCCGCCGGGCGTCGACGAGAAGACCTTCCACCCGGGCTCCGGCGGCGACAAGGTGCGTGCCCGGCTGGGGCTCACCGACCGGCCGGTGGTGGTCTGCGTGTCGCGGCTGGTGCCGCGCAAGGGGCAGGACACGCTGATCCGGGCGATGCCGCGGATCCTGGCCGCCGAGCCGGACGCGGTGCTGCTGGTGGTCGGCGGCGGCCCCTACGAGAAGGACCTGCGGGGGCTCGCCCGGGAGACCGGGGTGGAGCGCTCGGTGGTCTTCACCGGCTCCGTGCCGTGGTCGGAACTTCCGGCCCACTACGGGGCGGGCGACGTGTTCGCCATGCCGTGCCGGACCCGGCGGGGCGGGCTCGACGTCGAGGGCCTGGGCATCGTCTACCTGGAGGCGTCCGCGACGGGCCTGCCGGTGGTGGCCGGCGACTCCGGCGGCGCCCCGGACGCGGTCCTCGACGGGGAGACCGGCTGGGTGGTCCCCGGCGGCTCGCCCGGGGACGCCGCGGAACGCATCGTCACGCTGCTCGGCGACGCGGAGTTGCGCCGCCGGATGGGTGAGCGGGGCCGCGCCTGGGTCGAGGAGCGGTGGCGCTGGGACCTCCTCGCCGACCGCCTCCGCGACCTGCTCTGACCCCACCCCGACGGCGGCACGATGGCCCGCAGGGGCGCGGGGGTCGGGGGTGTTCCCCGCCGCCCGTCGCCCCAGGCACACCGCTGACCCCGGCCGGACGATGGCCCGCGTACCCGGGCCACCGCCCGCACCGCGCGCCTCAGCCGCCCAGGTCCCGGCGCAGCGCGTCCCGCCAGAGGGCGGTGAAGCCGTCGCGGTCGACGCCCAGGACGCGCCCGAGGGCGGCCTCCTCGCCGTCGGTCCCGGCGGCCTCGTAGAGGTCGCGGACCGCCTCGTCGCCCCAGCGGACGGCGACCAGGCGGCAGGCCAGCCAGGCACCCTCGTAGGCCCGGCCGACCGTCCCCGCGTCGCCGCCGAAGGCGAAGTCGCCGTCGGCGGGCAGCCGTTGCGGGACGTCGCCCTCGCGGACCGCCCGGGCGAGGGCGGGCGCGGTGCGGGCGGGGTCCTGCCGGGAGGTCCGGTAGGCGGTCCAGTCGGCGCAGCCCTCCGAGAGCCACATCGGGGTGCGCGGGGTGGTGCGGGCGCGCAGCGCGACGTGCGCGGTCTCGTGGGTGAGGACGACCTGCCGCGCCTCCTCGCCGAGCGCCTGCCACGCCTCGGGGTTGACCACGACCCGCGGCGCCTCGCCCGGCGTGGTGACGGCGGCGGTGTCGCGGTAGGTCCCGGTGGGCGCGCCGAGCAGGCGGGCCATCGCGTCGGTGGAGTCCGGGACGACGATCACGGGCCGCACCCCGGTGTGCCAGGCGGCCTTCACGGCACGTGCGGCGGTGTCCCCGGGTCCGGTCCAGGCGCCGGGGTCGGCAGAGCCGGAGGCGACCACCAGGGTGCGCGCGGTGACGGCGGTGCGCAGGGCGGTGCCCTGGTCCCAGAGCTGTTCGGGCTCCCCCGGTGCGGGCCGGTCCGCGGTGACCCGCCAGGAGCCGTCCGCGTCCCGCGCGAGGGTGAGGACGCGGCGCGCGGTGGCGGCCCGGGCGTCCCGCTCCAGCCGGTACCGCAGCTCGGCCTCCACGGTGGCGCCGTCCTCCCCCTGCCGCGCGGTCACCCGGTAGCGCCAGGCGGCGAGCGGGAGGGCGTGCTGGGGTTTCCAC
>NZ_JBRIOU010000003.1:277843-279109 GCF_053474865.1 Streptomyces sp. CO7 | reverse complement strand
CGCCCCCTCGCCCCGGCGATCGGGGCCGGCCCGCCGGCACAGGGGCGGCGCCCCAGATCAGGGCCGGGTGACGGAGGCGATGGGCAGCATGTCGACCGGGTCGTAGCGGACCGCGGCGCCCGGGCGCGGGGCGTGGATGACCTGGCCGTTGCCCGCGTAGAGGGCGACATGGCTGGCGTCGGACCGGTACGTCACCAGGTCCCCCGGCCGCGCCTGCGAGAGCGGCACCTGCGCTCCCGCCGTCCGCTGCGCCTGCGAGGTCCGGGGCAGGGAGACCCCGGCCCGGCCCCAGGCCCACTGGGTGAGTCCGCTGCAGTCGAAGGCGGTCGGCCCGTTCGCGCCCCAGACGTAGGGCCGCCCCAGCGCGGTGCGGGCCGCCGCCAGCGCCGCGGCGGCCCGCCCGGAGACCGCCGTGTCCTCGCCGAGCGGCGGCAGGTCGCGCCCGGAGCGGGCGGCCCGGTCCCAGGCGGCGCGTTCGTCCTCGGGCAGCGTCTGCAGCAGCTGCCGGGCCCGTCTCAGCTTCCCCTCCACGACCCGTTTCCGGGCGGTCACGTCCTTGCGCACCCGCTCGAGTTCGGCGAGGTCCGCGACGGCCTCCGAGCGCTGCTGGCCGAGTTCGCGCAGCGCTCCGCGCAGCCGGGTGAGCTTGCCGGCTTGGCGGGAGCCGATGCGGTCCAGCACCGCGGCCTTGTCGAGGTAGTCGTCGGGGTCGGCGGAGAACAGCAGGGCCAGCGACGGGTCCATGCCGCCGGAGCGGTACTCGGCGCCGGCCAGCGAACCCAGCTGCTCGCGCAGCTCGTTGACCCGGTCCTGCTGCCGGGCCATCCGGTCCTGGGCCTGGTCGATCTCCTCGCGCAGCCGCTCGGCGCGCTCGTCGGCGTGGTTGAAGGCCTCGGTGGCCTGCTCGGCCTCGGTGTACAGCCGGTCCAGTTCGGAGCGGGCGTCCCGAGGCCCGTCCGGGGTGCCGGGGGCGGCGGCGGCATGGGGGGCGACCCCGAAGGCGGCGGCGACCGAGAGGACGGCGGCGGTGAGTCGGGCGGCGCCGGGCGCCGAGGAGGCGCGGCCCGCGGGGGCGGAGCGGCGCGGTGCGAGGCGGCGGTGACAACCCACGGAGGACCGCACTCCCTTCGAGGCCGGCGGAGCGCGGGCCTCACGGCTGACGGACCGTCACCGGCTGTGACGGGACCGATCCCCACGGTGTCGGGGGAAACGCGCCAGACAGTAGCCCCGTCACCGGGTCACCTTCAAAGACCGCCGGGTCCGAAC
>NZ_JBRIOU010000003.1:272886-277743 GCF_053474865.1 Streptomyces sp. CO7 | reverse complement strand
TCGGCGGGGCGCACGGTCGACGCGAGTCGCCCGGTTTCATCCGACCGGGTGACGGCGAGGGGGTTTCGGAGGGTGGGCGGCGATCAGACCCGCACGCCGAACTGGAACGGCATGTTGTTGATCGACTCGTAGCGCACGACGGTGCCGGTGCGCGGCGCGTGCAGCACCTGGCCGTTGCCCGCGTAGAGGCCGACGTGGTGCTGGTCGCCGTAGAAGATCACCAGGTCGCCGACCTGGAGCTGGTCCCTCGTCAGGTGCGGGCCGTAGTTGGCCTGGGCCTGCGAGGTCCGCGGCAGGCCGACGCCGGCCTGGCCGTAGGCCCACATGGTGAGGCCGGAGCAGTCGAAGGTGGTCGGACCGGTGGCGCCGTAGACGTACGACGAGCCGATCTTGGTCTGCGCGGCGGCGAAGGCGGCCGAGGCGCGACCCGAGGCGGCCTTTCCTCCGGTGAGGCCGGCCGACTTCGCGGCGTCCGCGGCCTCCTCCTGAGCCATCTTGGCCCGCTCGGCTGCGGTGAGGGTGTTGAGCAGCTTCTGGGCCTCGGCCAGCTTGGCCTGGACCTCCTTGCGCTTCTTGCCCAGCTCCTCGCGCGTCTCGGCGAGGTCGTCCAGCTTGGTGGCGGCCTCCTGGCGCTGCTGGGTGAGCTCGCGCTGCTTGTCCTGGATCTCGGCCAGGGCCTCGACCTGCTGGTTGCTCAACTGGTCGAGGGTGGACGCCTTGTCGAGGTAGTCGTCCGGGTCGGCGGAGAGGAAGAGCTGCATCGAGGAGTCGATGGTGCCGCTGCGGTACTGCGCGGCGGCGGCCATGCCGATCGCGTCGCGGAGTTCGTTGAGGTCGTCCTGACCGCGGGCCACGTTGTCCTGGAGAGCGTCGATCTCCTTCTCGAGCTTCTCCTGCTTCTCCTTGGCCCCGTTGTACTTCTCGGTGGCCTGCTCCGCCTGCTCGTGGAGCTTGTCGACCTTCTCCTTCACCTCGCCCTTGCTGGGCTTGGCGGGCGCGGCCTGGGCGGAGTTGCCGCCGAGGACGACGGCGGCTGCCGCTGCGGTGGTCAGCACAGTGACACGTGCGCGGCTCGGCTGCTTGGGTCGACGGTGGGACGCCACGTGGGCGGTCTCCTTCTGCCATCAGCCGCCTGCCGGAGAGCACACCTGGCGGGCGGTGAGCCTCCGCCGTCACTCCCTCTGAGCGATCACCCGAGCGAAGGTTCGATGGCTAAACCTAGTGACCTTCTTGTGATCAGTTCAAATCCTCGTACGTAAAATCTCGCCACCACCGGTGAACTTTCCCCGCAACTCACCTGCGGTGATGCCCGGATAACTGTGCGTCGCGGCCGAAAACGGTCAACGGACCCATAGGCGCCGGGAAGCGACAGAAGGGACGCGGGTGCCGCGGGTGGGATTCAGCCGCGGCTGAAACGCTTGAGGAGCACCGCGGAGGCGACCGGCCGGGCACCGGCGCGGGCCACCCCGTCGGCGACCTCGCGGTCGGTGGAGACGACCACCACCGGCCGGCCCGAGGGCTCGGCGCGCACCAGCTGGCGGATCAGCTCGTCGGCGGTGACTCCCGGTTTGGAGAACAGCACCCGCACCCCGCGCGGGGGCGCCAGCAGCACCGGCGCGACCAGTTCGGCGCCGTCGAAGACGCAGGTGACCTCGCAGTTGGTCTGCGCGGCCAGCGCGGACAGCTGGCCCAGCAGCCGCAGGCGCTGCTGCTCCAGGGGCATCTGCGGATAGCCGGTCTTGGTGACGTTGTAGCCGTCCACGACCAGATGGGCCTGGGGCAGCGCGAGCAGCTGGTCCAGGATGGCGGGGTCGTCCTCGGAGAGCGCGCGGGCGGCGATGTCCTTGGGCGTCATCCGGCCCGGCTCCACGGCGTCGACCGTCTCGGCGGGCCACACCGACACGGGCGGCAGGGCGAGTTCGCGGCGCAGCCCCTGGGCGGCCTCCAGCACGGTGTCCAGCAGCAGCCGGGCGCGCATGTCCTCGATGCTGCGGCCCTCCCGGACCGCCTTGCGGCCGGCCTCCAGGGCCGCCTCGGTCTCGCCGAGCCGTGCCTTGAGCCGCCGGCTCTCGCTCTCCGCCGCGGACAGCTGGGCCTGGGTCTGCGCGCGCACCTCGTCGAGTTCGCCGCGGAGTTTGCGCTGTGCGGCCTCGCCGCGCTTGACGTCGCTGAGGGCCGAACGCAGCTTGCGGTGCAGCGACTCGGCCTCCTTGCGCGCCGCCTCGAGCTCGGCGCGCAGCCGCTCGGTCTCGGAGCGGACCTGCTCCCTGGCGGCGGCCGCCTCGGCGCGCAGCCGCTCCAGTTCGGCCCGGGTCTCCTCGTCGGCCCGCTCCGCCTCGACGCGCTGAGCCTCCTCGCCGGCGGCGGTCACCAGCTTGACCCAGCCGGACGGGCGCAGCACGTACGCGGCGGCGGCGACGTCGAGCGGGTCCGCGGCCGGCGGCGGGGCGCCCGTCTCCAGGGCGGCGGCCAGCTCCGGCTGGGTTTCGCGGAACTTCTCCCCCACGCGCTGCCGGAACTGGCTCTCGGCCTCCAGCGCGGCCGCCATCGCGTTGCCCGCGAACTTGGCGCGCCGGCTCGGCGTGAAGCGGGCGTACTGCCGCAGCTGCGCGGGGAGTTCGGCCACGGTCAGGGAGCCGAACGCGTCCGCGGCGATCTGGACGACCCGGCGCCGCACGCCGTCGGGCAGCGGACGGTCGAGCACCTCAGCGGCGCCGTCGTCCGGCCTCCCGCCTCCGTCACCGGCCATCCGTCACACCTCGCCTGTCGTCCGTCGTCCTAGGAGCCCGGGCCGCTCCGTCAGGAGCCGGCGCCGGGCCTGTCCACCAGTTCCACCTTGTCCACCGCGTTGCACCAGCGGCAGCGGACCGACTCGATGGTCTCACTGACCACCTCGCGTTCCTCCACCGTGGGCGCGCCCGCGAGGTCGAGGTGGACGTACTCGACGACCTTGGAGGAGCGGGTGACGTCGAAGCGGGTGAGGTTGCCGCAGAGCGTGCACCGCCAGCGGGTCGTCTCGGTGGGGAGGGGAACCGTCATCGCGGGCTACGCCTCTTTCTCGTCCGGGGCCTTCGCGGCGCCCGTGGCGGGCGCCGGAGTCCGTGCGGGTACCTGTGTGTACCGGTGGATCCTGTGCGTGGTAACCCTACGGCCATTCGCGGGCCGGTCGCTCGCGTGTCCACGGCGGCGAGGCGACGCCTGCCCGCCGCATCCGGTACGTCACACTTCGTGCATGATCCGCGACTGGAGCACGGCGTTCGCCGCGGCGGTCCGGAGCCGGCCGGCGCCCGTCACCCATGGCCTGACGGCGCTGTGCGTGCTGCTCTTCCTGATCGGACCCGCCTCCGGCCTCAACCCCTTGTACGGGACCGGGGAGGAGTTGGTCGCGGCGCAGCGGGCCTGCTTCCGGCGCTGGGGGGTGGTGCCCGCCGAACTACTCTCCGGGGACCCGGACGCGCTGGTGACGCCGCTGACGGCGCTGTTCGTGCACGGCGGGTGGCTGCATCTGCTGGGCAACCTCCTCTTCCTTCAGGTCTTCGGCGTGATGACCGAACAGCGCATGGGCAGCGTGCGGTTCGCGCTCTTCTACCTGGGCTGCGGCAGCCTGGCGCTGGTCGGGTACGCGCTCGCCGACCCCTCGTCCGGGCAGTCCCTGGTGGGGGCGTCCGGCGCGGTGTCCGCGGTGCTCGGGGCGTTCCTGCAGCTCTTCCCCCGCGCGCGGATCACCAGTCTGCTGCCGTTCCTCTTCTTCCTGCCGGTGCGGCTGCCCGCATGGGTGGTGCTGCCGTTGTGGGCGGGCCTGCAGTGGCTGGGCGCGGAGCGCGCCGGGGAGGGGCCCGGGGTGGCGTACCTGGCGCACCTGGTGGGCTTCGGGCTGGGGTTCGCCGCCGCTCGGACGGCGTTCCGGGGGACGACTACAGTGAGTCCACCAGCGACGGCCACCCAGGGAGAGAACCAACCGTGATCACCGCGATCGTGCTCATCAAGACCAGCGTGGACCGGATCCCCGAGATCGCGCAGGACATCGCCTCCCTGGAATCCGTCAGCGAGGTCTTCTCGGTGACCGGCACCTACGACCTGATCGCCATGGTGCGGGTGCGCGAGCACGACGACCTGGCGGAGGTCATCCCCGGGCGGATCAGCAAGATCCCCGGCGTCCTGGGCACCGACACCCACGTCGCGTTCCGCACGTACTCGCAGCACGACCTGGAGGCCGCGTTCGCCATCGGCCTCGACTCCTGACCGCAGCCGGAACCGGGACCGGGACCTGACGGACGCCCCCCCGGCGGCCGGGGGGCGGGACGGACCCGCCCCCGAGGGCGCCCCCTGTGGGCGCCCCGGCCGCGCGCCGCGCGGGGCCGCCGTCAGAGGGTCTCGCCGGTCAGCTCGGCCAGCGCGCCGAGCAGCCGGTCCACGTGCTCGACCGGGGTGCCGACGCCGAAGCTCACCCGGACGGCGTCCAGCGGCGAGGCGCCGCCCGTCCCGCACTCGGCGGCCGTGTCGGGACCCTCCCCGAGGAGCCGGCGCACCAGCGGGTGGGCGCAGAACAGCCCGGCCCGCACCCCGATGCCGTAGGACGAGGCCAGCCGGTCGGCGAGGTCGGCGCCGTCGAGGCCGTCCACCACGAAGGACACCACGCCCACCCGGGCCGCGTCGTCGCCGAACAGCGAGAGCACCCGCACCCGGGGCAGGGCGGCCAGGCCCTCACGGAGCCGTCCGAGCAGGGCCTCCTCGCGGGCCGCGAGCACGGCGAGGTCCGCCTCGGCGAGCGCCCGGCAGGCGGAGGCCAGGGCGTGCACGCCGACCACGTTGGGCGAGCCGGCCTCGTGGCGGGCCGGGCCGGTGTGCCACTCGACG
>NZ_JBRIOU010000003.1:271971-272786 GCF_053474865.1 Streptomyces sp. CO7 | reverse complement strand
GTGTGCCACTCGACGTCCAGGCCGCCGTCCTCCCGCCGCAGCACCCGGCGGCTGGCCCCGCCGCCCGCCAGGTAGGGCTCTGCGGCGTCCAGCCAGTCGGTCCGCCCGGCCAGCACGCCCGCGCCGAACGGGGCGTACAGCTTGTGCCCGGAGAAGGCCACCCAGTCGACGTCCAGCTCGCGCACCGACACCGGCCGGTGCGGCGCCAGCTGGGCCGCGTCCAGCACGATCCGCGCGCCGTGGGCGTGCGCGACGGCGGCGAGTTCGCGCACCGGCCACAGCTCGCCGGTGACGTTGGACGCGCCGGTCACGCAGACCAGCGCCGGGCCGTCGTCCTCGCGCGCGGTGAGCGCCTCCTCCAGCCGGGCCACGGCCTCGGCGGGGGACGCGGGGGCGTCCAGGAAGGTCACCCGGGCGCCGCGCCAGGGCAGCAGCGCCGCGTGGTGCTCGGTCTCGAAGACGTAGACGCGGCAATCGTCCGGCAGGGCGGAGGCCAGCAGGTTGAGGGAGTCGGTGGTGGCGCGGGTGAAGACGACCTGGTCGTCCTCGCGGCAGTCGAGGAAGCGGGCGACGCTCTCGCGGGCGTCCTCGAAGAGCCCGGTGGACAGCTGGGACAGGTGTCCCGCGCCGCGGTGGACGCTGCCGTAGAACGGCACGTACTCGGCCACCTCGTCCCACACCTGCCGCAGCACCGGCGCGCTGGCGGCCTGGTCCAGCGCGGCGTACGGCACGCGCCGGCCGTCGGCCAGCGGCACGGTGACGTCGAGGCCCAGCACCGGCAGCGGCTCGGGGAGCCCGGCGGCGAGGTCCCCGGC
>NZ_JBRIOU010000003.1:259303-271871 GCF_053474865.1 Streptomyces sp. CO7 | reverse complement strand
CTCCTGTGAGCCAGTGCGCGGTCCCGGCGGGCGGCGGCACGCGAGCGGCAGCCGGGTCGCCGGTGGACGGCGTCCCGGCCGGCTCGGCGGCGGCACGGGCCGACGGGCGCGGACACGGAAGGGAAGAAGGGGGAAGGACGCGACTCGAAGGCCTGCCCGACGGGGCGCACCGCGGAAAACCGCGTGAAAAAGGGAGCGCCCCGGGCGGTCAGGCCCGTCGCATTCGTCGGCTCATGGAAAACTCCTCGGCGACCAGGACCCCTGATGTCGCGAGAGGTCCGCGCTTGCCATGAACCTTGCTGTCCACGGCCTGGTCCTCACCCGGGGCACCCCGCCACGGACGGAGGGTTGCCGGACAGCCGGCCGGGGCCTGATGGCTGTCACTCGTGACCTGCTCCGCATCCTGCCACAGCGCGCGCACGCACGCGAGGCGCGGTCCGGCATGCGGACCGCGCCTCGTACAGATGTGCCCAACGGCCCTGCCAAGCTCAGGCGTTGCTGGCCATGACCCATCGCTCCAGGGTCTGCCGGGCGGCGCCGGAGTCCAGGGAGTGCGCGGCCCGGTCCATGCCGGCCCGGATCTGCTCGGCGAGCGTGCCCTCCCCCGGCTCCAGGGCGACCAGCGCGGCTGCGGAGTTCAGCAGGACGGCGTCGCGCACCGGGCCCTGCTCGCCGGCCAGCAGGCGGCGGGCGACGTCCGCGTTGTGCGACGGGTCGCCGCCGCGCAGCGCCTCGATCGGGGCGTACTCCACGCCCACCTCACGGGGGTCGAACAGCTCCTCGCGGACCTGCCCGTCGCGCACCACCCACACCCGGGAGGGCCCGGTCACGGTGAGCTCGTCCAGGCCGTCCTCGCCGCGGAAGAGCAGCGCGGAGTTGCCCGCCTCGGCGAAGACGCCCGCCATGATGGGCGCCATCCGCAGGTCGGCCACACCGATGGCCTGCGCCTTGACGCGGGCCGGGTTGGTGAGCGGGCCCAGGAAGTTGAAGGTGGTGCGGATCCCCAACTGCCCGCGCGCGGGGGCCACGTGGCGCAGCGCCGGGTGGAACTTCACCGCGAAGCAGAAGGTGATGCCGGCCTCCTCGGCGACCTCGGCCACCCGCTGCGGGGTCAGCTCCAGGTTGACGCCGAGCTTCTCCAGCACGTCGGAGGCGCCACTGGCCGAGGAGGCCGCCCGGTTGCCGTGCTTGACGACCTTCACGCCGGCGCCCGCGACCACGATCGCGGACATGGTGGAGATGTTGACCGTCTTGGCGCCGTCGCCGCCGGTGCCCACGATGTCCACGGCCGGGCCGGCCACGTCGATCACCCGGGCGTGGGCGTACATCGCCCGCACCAGGCCGGTGATCTCCTCCACCGTCTCGCCCTTGGCCCGCAGCGCGACCGCGAAGCCCGCGATCTGGGCGTCGGTGGCCTCGCCGCGCATGATGCGGTCCAGGGCCCAGAAGGTGTCCTCGGCGCTCTGGTCGCGGCCCTCCAGCAGACCGTTGAGGACGGCCGGCCAGGAACGGCCCGCCGCGTTGTCGCCTCCAGCGGGGGTCACAGCGCTCATCTGCCGCTCCTGATCGTCTCGGTCCGGCGGCCCGCCCGGGCCGCGGGTTCACGGTGGCGCCCCGGTCCACGGGGCACTTCCCACCCTATCGATCCCGGGAACGGCGAAGAGCCCCGTCCGGGTGACGGACGGGGCTCCTGCCGTGGCGATCAGTTGATCAGTCGGCGACCGGGGTGGCGGACCCGGTCACTCAGTGGTGACCGTGGCCGGCCTCGATCTCCTTGAACTCCTCCAGCGTGGGCTTCTCGATCTGGTTGCCCTCGCCGTAGTACGCGCGGCTCAGCTTGGCGCGCACCTTCTCCGACGCCTTCACCTTGCGCTCGACGCCGTTCTCGTCGACCGCCGGGCCGATCTCGGCCGGCTTGTACTGCTCGTGCGCGGTGAGGGTGTGCAGCTGCTCCTGCGAGAGGGGCTCGTGCACCTCGATGAACTCACCGTGCGGCAGGCGCTTGATGATGCCGGTCTCGCGGCCGTGCAGCACCTTGTCCTTGTCCCGGCGCTGCAGGCCGAGGCAGATGCGCTTGGTCGCGATGAACACCAGCACCGGCACCACGAACATGCCGATCCGGACGAACCAGGTGATCGCGTTGATCGACAGGTGGAAGTGGGTCGCCCACAGGTCGTTGCCACCGCCGACGAGGAGCACGAAGTACAGCGCGATCCAGGCGGCGCCGAACGCGGTACGCGTCGGGGCGTTGCGCGGGCGGTCCAGGATGTGGTGCTCGCGCTTGTCGCCGGTGACCCAGGACTCGATGAACGGGTAGACCGCGATCGCGACCAGGACCAGACCGAAGACCATCAGCGGGATGAACACGCCCAGGACCAGGGTGTGGCCCCAGAAGTTGATCTCCCAGCCCGGCATGATGCGGATCAGGCCCTCGGAGAAGCCCATGTACCAGTCGGGCTGCGCGTTGGTGGACACCTGGTCCGGCCGGTAGGGGCCGATCGCCCAGATCGGGTTGATCGTGGCGATGGCGGCCATGGCCGAGATCACGCCGAACACCAGGAAGAAGAAGCCGCCGGCCTTCGCCATGTACACCGGCAGGAGCGGCATGCCCACGACGTTCTTCTCGGTGCGGCCGGGACCCGCGAACTGGGTGTGCTTGTGGTAGAAGACCAGGATCAGGTGCGCCACCATCAGGCCCAGCATGATGCCCGGCAGCAGCAGGATGTGGATCGAGTAGAAGCGGGCGATGATGTCGCCGCCCGGGAACTCGCCGCCGAAGAGGAACATCGACAGGTAGGTGCCGACGATCGGCATCGACAGGATCGCACCCTGCATGAAGCGGATACCGGTGCCGGAGAGCAGGTCGTCCGGGAGCGAGTAGCCGGTGAAACCGGTGAACATGCCCAGGACGAGCAGCAGGAAGCCGAACAGCCAGTTGACCTCACGCGGCTTGCGGAACGCGCCGGTGAAGAAGACGCGCATCATGTGCACGAGCATGCCGGCGATGAAGACGACCGCCGCCCAGTGGTGGATCTGCCGGATGAGCAGACCGCCGCGCACCTCGAACGAGATGTTCACCGTCGACTCGAACGCCTGGGACATCAGCTGTCCCTGCAGCGGCACGTAGGAGCCGTGGTACTCGACCTCGGCCATCGACGGGTGGAAGAACAGCGTCAGGTACACACCCGTGAGGATGATGATGATGAAGCTGTACATGCACACTTCGCCGAGCATGAACGACCAGTGGTCGGGGAAGATCTTGCGCATGTTGGCCTTGGCCAGGGAGTAGATCCCCAGCCGGCCGTCGGCCCAGTCGGCTACGCGCTCGCCGGCCGGGGCCTTCCCGCGGGAGCGGGAGGACTCGTTGCTGGCTGCATTACTCATGATTCTCCGCGCTCCCAGAAGGCCGGACCGACGGGCTCCTCGAAGTCGCCGAGCGCCTCGAGGTAGCCCTCGTCGTTCACGCCGATGCGGAGCTGCGGCAGGGCGTGACCGGCGGGACCGAAGATGACTCGGGCGCCGTCGGCGAGGTCGAAGGTGGACTGGTGGCAGGGGCACAGCACGTGGTGCGTCTGCTGCTCGTACAGCGAGATCGGGCAGCCCACGTGGGTGCAGATCTTGGAGTACGCCACGATGCCCTCGTGCGACCACTCCAGCTCGCGCTTGTCCTTGATGTCGTTCGGCTCGAGCCGGACGAGCATCAGGGCCGCCTTGGCGATCTCCTTCTGGAAGTCGTGGTCGTGCTCGTGCAGACCCTCCGGCATGGCGAAGGTCAGGGAGCCCACCGCGATGTCCGAGGGACGCAGCGGCTCCTCGGTGTTCACGTTGACGAGCAGCTTGCCCTTCGACCACATGGTGTGCCGCAGCTTGGTGCCGGGCAGCGGGCCGAGCTCGCGCAGCAGCACGACGCCGGAGAGCGGGACCAGGGTCAGCGCGCCCAGCAGCGTGTTGCGCATGAGCTTGCGCCGGCCGAAGCCGATGCCCGACTCGGTGACGCCGTCACGGAAGTCGGAGAACACCTGCTCGCGGACCTCCGGGGAGGCCTCGATCGGGTGACGCTCGGCGGCGACCTCGACGTCGGACATCAGGGTGCGGGCCCAGTGGACCGCGCCCGCGCCGATCGCGAAGAGCGCGACGCCCAGCGTCATGCCCAGCGAGAAGTTCAGCGCGCTGATGTGACCCAGCGGGAAGACGTAGATCGTCTTGTCCACCGGCAGCGCGACGAAGGCGGCGATGAAGCCGATGGTCGCCAGCATCGACAGGGTGAAGAGGGCGGCGACGATGCGCTCGGAGCGCTTCGCGGCCTTCTCGTCGACGTCCTGGATGCGGTGCTCGTGGGGCGGGAGCCCCGGGTCGGCGAACGGGTTGTCCTTGTCCGCCACCCCCAGCGCACCGTGTGCGTGGGCCTGCTTCTGCGGCAGGTTGTCTTCGGAAATGTCGTGGCTACTCATGACTTCTTGGCCTTTGCGGTCCGAGCGGCGACCCAGATGGCGACGGCGACCAGGGCGCCGAGACCGAACACCCAGCCGAACAGGCCCTCGGCGACGGGACCGAAGCCACCGATCTTGAGACCGCCCGGGCTCACGGTGTCCTCACCGTTGACCGCCTGGAGGTACGCGATGATGTCCTTCTTCTCCTGCTCGGGCATGGTCGTGTCCGGGAAGGAGGGCATGTTCTGCGGGCCGGTCAGCATCGCCTGGTAGATGTGCTTGGGGGCCACGTCCGAGAGGTCCGGCGCGTACTTGCCGTGGGTCAGGGCGCCGCCCTCACCGGTGAAGTTGTGGCACTGGGCACAGTTGGTGCGGTAGAGCTGACCGCCCCGGGCGACGTCCGCGCCCGCGGGGTCGTACTGCTCGGGTTCCGGCTTCGCCGGGCCGGCGCCCAGGGACGCGACGTACGCCGCGAGCTGGTCGGTCTCGGCCTGGTTGTACTTGGCCGGCTTGTCGGGGACCTGCGCGCCCGGCTGCTGCGCGGGCATGCGGCCGGTGCCGACCTGGAAGTCGACGGCGGCGGCGCCGACGCCGACCAGGCTAGGACCGTCGGAGGTGCCCTGACCGCCGGTGCCGTGGCAGCTTGCGCAGCCCACGGTGTAGAGCTTCTTGCCCTCGTCGATGGCGAGGGACTGGGCTGTTTCTTCGGCCTGCGCCTCGCCCGCGGGCGCGAACGCGGCGTACAGCCCCCCCGTGGCCGCCAGCGCGAGGATGAGGACGACGATCGCCGCCAGCGGATGGCGTCGTCGTGCGGAGAGCTTTTTCACGGATTACCCCGGTGTCAGGATCTTCTGCGTCGATGCTTCTGGAATGGGAGCGGCCGGGTACGGCCCGCCCGACTACTTGATCATGTAGATCGTGGCGAAGAGGCCGATCCAGACGACATCGACGAAGTGCCAGTAGTAGGACACGACGATCGCGGCCGTCGCCTGCTCGTGGGTGAACCGCCGGGCCGCGTAGGTACGGCCCAGGACGAACAGGAAGGCGATGAGGCCGCCTGTCACGTGAAGTCCGTGGAAGCCGGTGGTCAGGTAGAACACGGACCCGTACGGGTCGGACGAGAGCGTCAGGCCCTCGTGCGCCACCAGGGCCGAGTACTCGTAGACCTGACCGCCGACGAAGATCGCACCCATGATGAAGGTGACGATGAACCACGAACGGAGCTTCTTCACGTCGCCCCGCTCGGCGGCGAAGACGCCGAGCTGACAGGTGAGCGAGGAGAGCACCAGGATCGTGGTGTTGACCGCCGAGAACGGGAAGTTCAGCAGGTCGGCCATTTTCGTCCAGTGATCGGTACCCGTAACCGATCGCAGGGTGAAGTACATCGCGAAGAGGGCCGCGAAGAACATCAGCTCGGAACTCAACCAGATGATGGTTCCGACGCTGGTGAGGTTCGGCCGGTTGACCGACGGGTGCGCGTGCCCGGTTTCTACTGTCGTTGCTGTCGCCACGACCGACATTATGTCGGTCGCTTATCCCGCCCTCACTCCCGGGGGTGCCGTTCGGAGTGTCTGGGCCCCGGGACTGGGCCGTACGGCCCGGTTGTGGGGACCGTACGGCCCGGTCGCGGGGCCCGGCGCGGCGCGCCGGAGCCGTCGCGAACACGTGTGAAGAGCGGTGCCGCGAGGGGGTGGTGAGGAGTAGCATCCGCGGCATCGGTACCCGACGTTCCCAATCTTGCGGAGGCACGGATGCAGGCGACCGCGACGGTGCTGCTCTACAGCGACGACGCCAACACCCGGGAGCAGGTCCGGCTCGCCGCCGGACGCCGGCCGGCCGCGGACGTGCCGCTCGTGGAGTTCGTCGAGTGCGCCACCCCGGAGGCGGTGGTGCGTGAGCTGGACAGCGGCGGGATCGACGTCTGCGTCCTGGACGGCGAGGCCGTCCCGATGGGCGGGATGGGCGTCTGCCGCCAGATCAAGGACGAGATCTTCCGCTGCCCGCCGGTGCTGCTGCTGATGGCCCGCCCCCAGGACGCCTGGCTGGCCACCTGGAGCCGGGCGGACGCGGCGGTCACCATGCCGGTGGACCCGGTGGAGCTGGCGGACGCGCTGGCCGGTCTGCTGCGCCGCAGGGCGGCTCTGGCGGGCTGAGCCCTCACGACGTGCGGGGAAGGGGCGGTCCGGCCCGTACGGCCGGACCGCCCCTTCCCGCGTCTCCCGGTCCCCTTGGCCCCCGCGCCTCCTCAGAGCGACTGCGGGGACAGCCGGGCCCGGTCGGCGGGCGTGGGGGCGCCGGCCGAACCGCCGAGCGCGGAGCCGGACTTCCACTTGTCCCAGTCCAGGTTCCAGTCGCCGAAGCCGTTGCCGAACGTCTCCATCATGTCGCCGTCGGAGTTGGCCACCTCGACCACGTCGCCCTCCTTGACGTTGTCGAAGAACCACTCGGCGTTCTCGGTGCTCATGCCGGTGCAGCCGTGGCTGACGTTGGCGACGCCCTGCGAGCCGACCGACCAGGGCGCTGCGTGCACGTACTCGCCGCTCCAGGTCACCCGGGTGGCGAAGTGCACCGGCAGGTCGTACGACTCGGCGCTGCCCTCGGCGATGCCGACGCTGGTGCCGCGCATGCGTACGAAGCGCTCCTTGGCGAGCACCACCTTGACGCCGTTGCGGGTGTCGAAGCCGGGCTTGCCGGTGGTCACCGGGAGGCTCTTGATCTCCTCGCCGTTCCTGTAGACGGTCATCCGGTGGGAGCCGGCGTCGGTGAGGGCCACCACCTTGTCGCCGATGGTGAGCTCCAGCGGCTCGCCGCGGCCGCCCCACAGCCGGTCGCCGACCTTCACGCCCTCCAGGTTGCTGCGCACCCGGACGGTGGCGTGGGCGGGCCAGTACTCCCTGGGGCGGAAGTGGAGCTCCTTGTCGTCCACCCAGTGCCAGGAGCCCGCCACGGCGGGCGTGGACTCCACCCGCAGGGCGCGCTCCACCACGGCCCGCTGGGCGGGGCTCTTCACCGGGGTGTTCAGCTCGGCCGTGACGGGCTGTCCGACGCCGTAGGTGCCGGTCTTGGGCCCGAACTTCACGTCCAGCAGGTGCTTGGCCGTCGGCTTGCCGGTGGAGAAGTTCAGCACCTTGCGTCCGGGCGCGCCGTCCTCGTCCACGGTGCTCACCCGCACCGTGTACCGGGCGTTGCCGGCCAGCGGGGTGGTGCTGTGCCAGCGGCGGCCGTCCGCGGAGAGCTCACCGGCCAGGTACCGGCCGGTCGCGTCGACGGCGGTGACGTCGGTGATGCGGCCCTCGAAGGAGTCGGCGGTCAGCTCGACGGGTTTGTCGGGGTCCGCCTTCCGGCCGCTGCCTATGGGTCCCTTGAGCACGATGCCGTTGGCCGCCTGGTAGGCCTCCGGGGCGGCGAGGGGTTGTTCGGAGGAACCGCATGCTGCGCTGGTGACCGAGAGTGCGGTGGCCAGCAGGGCGCCGGCTGCGGTTCGGGGGCGGGTGCGCGCGGTCGTGTGGTTCATGCCACCACGCTAGGGAGCGGCGCGGTCACGGGCAGCGCGTGATGCGCCTTTCGGGTGACGGCCGACGGCCGGGCGTGGCGCGGCACGACGGCGCCCCGGGTCTCCGTGCGGAGACCCGGGGCGCCGGGAGTGTTCAGCGAGGTGCGCCTCCGAGGAGGCGGGGCTCACTGGGTGCGGTTCTCACCGCGGTAGTACTCGAACACCCAGCCGAAGAGGCCGACCAGGATGAACGGGGCCGAGAAGTACATCAGCCACCAGCCGACCGCGACCGACAGGAAGGCGAACGCGCCGCCGAGACCCAGCAGCAGCGGCTGCCAGCTGTGCGGGGAGAAGAAACCGAGCTCGCCGGCCTCGTCCGCGACGTCGGCCTCCTTGTTGTCCTGCGCCAGGGTGTCGATCCGCCGGGCCGTGAAGGCCAGGTAGTAACCGACCATGAGGCACAGGCCGAAGGCCAGGAAGAGCGCCGTGGTGCCCGCGGGCTCCATCGACCACAGACCGTAGACGACAGCCACGGCCAGGATGAAGACGCTCAGCCAGATGAACATCTTGCCCTGGATCTTCACTTGCCGGCCTCCTTTCCACCAGCGAGAGCACCGGACTCGACATCGCGGTTCTCGAGTTCGTCGTAGGCCGCGAGGTCGGGGTGGTGCAGGTCGAACGCCGGGGATTCACTGCGGATCCGCGGCAGGGTGAGGAAGTTGTGCCGCGGCGGCGGGCAGGAGGTCGCCCACTCCAGCGAACGGCCGTAGCCCCACGGGTCGTCCACGCCGACCGGCTTGCCGTACTTGGCGGTCTTCCAGACGTTGTAGATGAACGGCAGGAAGGAGAGGCCGAGGACGAACGAGCCGATGGTGGACACCGTGTTGAGGGCGGTGAAGCCGTCGGCGGCCAGGTAGTCCGCGTAACGGCGCGGCATGCCCTCGGCGCCCAGCCAGTGCTGCACCAGGAAGGTGCCGTGGAAGCCCACGAACAGCGTCCAGAAGGTGATCTTGCCCAGACGCTCGTCGAGCATCTTGCCGGTGAACTTCGGCCACCAGAAGTGGAAGCCGGCGAACATCGCGAACACCACGGTGCCGAACACCACGTAGTGGAAGTGCGCCACCACGAAGTAGGAGTCGGAGATGTGGAAGTCCAGCGGCGGCGAGGCCAGGATCACGCCGGTGAGACCACCGAAGAGGAAGGTGACCAGGAAGCCCACCGACCAGAGCATCGGCGTCTCGAAGGACAGCGAGCCCTTCCACATGGTGCCGACCCAGTTGAAGAACTTCACACCGGTCGGGACCGCGATCAGGAAGGTCATGAAGGAGAAGAACGGCAGCAACACGCCGCCGGTCACATACATGTGGTGCGCCCACACCGTCACGGAGAGACCAGCGATCGCGATGGTCGCGCCGACCAGACCCATGTAGCCGAAGATCGGCTTGCGGGAGAAGACCGGAATGATCTCGGAGACGATGCCGAAGAACGGCAGCGCGATGATGTACACCTCGGGATGGCCGAAGAACCAGAAGAGGTGCTGCCACAACAGGGCGCCGCCGTTGGCGGCGTCGAAGATGTGGGTGCCGAACTTCCGGTCGGCCTCCAGCGCGAAGAGCGCGGCGGCGAGGACCGGGAAGGCGAGCAGGACCAGGACACCGGTCAGCAGCACGTTCCACGTGAAGATCGGCATGCGGAACATGGTCATGCCCGGCGCACGCATGCAGATGATCGTGGTGATGAAGTTGACCGAGCCGAGGATGGTGCCGAAGCCGGAGAAGGCCAGACCCATGATCCACAGGTCACCGCCGAGACCCGGCGAGTGGATGGCGTCGGACAGCGGGCTGTAGGCGAACCAGCCGAAGTCCGCCGCGCCCTGGGCGTGAGGAAGCCGCCGACCGCGATCGACGAGCCGAACAGGTAGAGCCAGTAGGCGAACATGTTCAGCCGCGGGAACGCCACGTCGGGCGCGCCGATCTGCAGCGGCATGATCCAGTTCGCGAAACCGGCGAACAGCGGCGTCGCGAACATCAGCAGCATGATCGTGCCGTGCATCGTGAACGCCTGGTTGAACTGCTCGTTCGAGATCAGCTGCGTGCCCGGGCGCGCCAGCTCGGCGCGCATGAGCAGCGCCATCAGGCCGCCGATCAGGAAGAACACGAACGAGGTGACCAGGTACATCGTGCCGATGGTCTTGTGGTCGGTGGTGGTGAGCCACTTGACCACGACATTGCCCGGCTTCTTGGTCCGGACCGGCAGCTCGTCCTCGTAGTGCGAGCCCGGCGCGGCACCCTGGGGTTGGTTGAGGATGCTCACAGTACGTTCGTCTCCCGGTTCTTCTCGTGGCTCGTCTGAGCGATGCCAGCGGGAACGTAACCGGTCTGCCCCTTCTCAGCGAGGTCCTTGAGGTGCTGCTCGTAGCGCTCGGGGGAGACGACCTTCACGTTGAACAGCATGCGGGAGTGGTCGACGCCGCAGAGCTCGGCGCACTTGCCCCGGAAGGTGCCCTCCTCGTTCGGAGTCACCTCGAAGACGTTGGTGTGTCCCGGGATCACGTCCTGCTTCATCAGGAACGGGAGGGTCCAGAACGAGTGGATGACGTCACGCGAGGTGAGAACGAAGCGGACCTTCTGGCCCTTGGGGAGCCAGAGCGTCGGACCGGGGTTGCCGGTCTGCGGGTTCCGGGTGGCCGGGATGCCGAAGTCGTTGACGCCGCCGGCGTTGTCCGGGAACGCCTTCCGGAACTTCTCCGGAATGGCGTCCAGGGCCTTGTCGGTCTTGGCGTCACCGGTGACACCCGGGACGTCCTCGATGTAGTTGAAGCCCCAGCTCCACTGGTAGCCGACGACGTTGATGGTCACGTCGGGCTTGTCCGCGGTCTCGAGGAGCTTGGCCTCGTCGCGGGCGGTGAAGTAGAAGAACACCGAGACGATGATGAGCGGGACGACCGTGTACAGCGCCTCGAGAGGCATGTTGTACCGGGTCTGCGGAGGTACTTCCACCTTGGTGCGGCTGCGCCGGTGGTAGAACGCGCTCCACAGGATCAGTCCCCACACGAGCACGCCGACGGCGAGCGCCGAGGCCCACGTGCCCTGCCACAGGAAGAGAGTCCGCTCGGCCTCTTCGGTGGTCGGGGTGGGCATGCCCAGGCGAGGGAAGTCCCTCCAAGTTGTGCAACCAGTCGCGGTCGCCAGGACCAGGCCCGCAGTCAGTGCCTGCAGCAGCTTCCGCCGCATCGGGCGCCGCGGCGAGCGGTCGGAGCCGTTGGGACTCACGTAGCGCCTTCCCGAGAGTCTCGCCCGCGCTGGTTGGCTGCGGCCTTAACGCTGGTCGGTCGCCGTCCTGCGTCGGGCAGGGGTTTGGATGTTTATGCGGACCAAACCCTACTGGACGCTTTTTGGGGTCGCGCGAGGAGGGTCCCCCAACGCGCCGCCCGACACCCCGAAGGGGTGGCGACGTGGACGGATGTCGTGTCACCGCGCCCGTGACGGCGCGTCGTTTTCACCCGTTTGACGGTCTCTCGCCCGGGTGCGGCGAGAGGTGGCGGGCGGCTCCGCGGCCGTCCGGCGGGACCGTCCGGCCTCGCGAATCAGGGCCGATGGGCCCGGTAGCGTTCGGGCGTGCCGTACTTCGACGCCGCCTCCGCGGTTCCCCTCCATCCCGTCGCCCGCCAGGCGCTTCTCGCATCGCTCGACGAGGGGTGGGCCGATCCGGCGCGCCTCCACCGGGAGGGCCGCCGGGCCCGGCTGCTGCTGGACGCCGCGCGCGAGGCCGCCGCCGACGCGGTGGGCTGCCGCCCGGACGAGCTGACCTTCACCTCCTCGGGGACCCGGGCCGTGCACACCGGCGTGGCGGGCGCGCTGGCCGGGCGGCGGCGGACCGGACATCACCTGATCGTGTCAGCCGTCGAGCACTCCTGCGTGTTGCACGCCGCCGAGTCGCACGAGGCGGACGGCGGCGAGGTGACCCGTGTGGGGGTGGACCGGGGCGGCCGCGTCGACGCGTCGGTGTTCGGGGCGGCGCTGCGGAAGGACACCGCGCTGGCGTGTCTGCAGTCCGCCAACCACGAGGTCGGCACCCTCCAGCCGGTGGCCGAGGCGGCCGAGGCGTGCCAGGAGGCCGGGGTTCCGCTCCTGGTGGACGCGGCGCAGTCGTTGGCCTGGGGGCCGGTGGACGGGGCCTGGTCGCTGCTGGCGGCGAGCGCGCACAAGTGGGGCGGGCCGGCCGGGGTCGGGCTGCTGGCGGTGCGCAAGGGGGTGCGGTTCTCGGTTCCGGGGCCCTCGGACGACCGGGAGTCGGGGCGGGCCCCGGGGTTCGAGGACATCCCGGCGGTGGTCGCCGCGGCGGCCTCGCTGCGGGCGGTGCGGGCCGAGGCCGCCGCGGAGGCGGCGCGGCTGAGGGAGCTCACGGAGCGGATCCGGGCGCGCGTCCCGGAGGTGGTGGCGGACGTGGAGGTGGTGGGCGACCCGGTGCGGCGGCTGCCGGGGATCGTGACCTTCTCCTGTCTCTACGTCGACGGGGAGGCGCTGCTGCACGAGCTGGACCGGGCGGGCTTCTCCGTCTCCTCCGGTTCCTCCTGCACGAGCAGCACGCTGGTGCCGAGCCATGTGCTGAAGGCGATGGGGGTGCTGAGCGAGGGGAACGTGCG
>NZ_JBRIOU010000003.1:256592-259203 GCF_053474865.1 Streptomyces sp. CO7 | reverse complement strand
TTGACGTGAGGTCGCGTGCGATCGCACCGCCTGCGCCCGCCCTCCCCCACGCTCGGCTTCGCTCGCGCGGGGGGACCCCCATCGCCCCCTGGGCGGCCCAGCCGCCCGCAGGGTGGTGCGGCCCGGTCACCCCTGCGGGCGATCGTGCCGCTCGGCGACGGGGGTCCCCCCGGACGAAGTCCGGGGGGAGGGTGGGCGCAGGCCAGGGCGTACGTGACCGGGCCTCACGTCGACGCCGCGCGGGCACCCGCGCCGCACCCACCCCGTACAGGTGAACCGTGCCCGCACCGCCCCGGGGAACGAACCGTTAAGGAAGGGCCAGCATGCGCTCGAGGGCCAGCTTCGCGTAGGTCTCGGTCTCCCGGTCGACCTGGATGCGGTTGACCAGCTTCCCCTCCGCGAGGGACTCCAGCGCCCACACCAGGTGCGGCAGGTCGATCCGGTTCATCGTCGAGCAGAAGCACACCGTGCGGTCGAGGAAGACGACTTCCTTGCCCTCGGGGGCGAATCGGTTCGCCAGCCGCCGCACCAGGTTCAGCTCCGTGCCGATGGCCCACTTGGACCCGGCCGGCGCCGCCTCCAGCGCCTTGATGATGTACTCCGTCGACCCCACCTGGTCCGCCGCCGCGACGACCTCGTGGCGGCACTCCGGGTGCACCAGCACGTTGACGCCCGGAATCCGCTCCCGCACGTCGTTGACCGAGTCCAGGCTGAACCGCCCGTGCACCGAGCAGTGCCCGCGCCACAGGATCATCTTCGCCGCGCGCAGCTCCTCGGCGGTGAGCCCGCCGTTCGGCTTGTGCGGGTTGTAGACGACGCAGTCCTCCAGCGACATCCCCATGTCCCGCACCGCGGTGTTGCGCCCCAGGTGCTGGTCCGGGAGGAACAGCACCTTGTCGCCCTGGTCGAACGCCCACTCCAGCGCGCGCTTCGCGTTGGACGAGGTGCAGATCAGACCACCGTGCCGGCCGGTGAAGGCCTTGATGTCGGCGGAGGAGTTCATGTACGAGACGGGGACGACCTGCTCGGCCACACCCGCCTCGGTCAGCACGTCCCAGCACTCGGCGACCTGCTCGGCCGTCGCCATGTCGGCCATCGAGCAGCCGGCGGCGAGGTCGGGGAGCACGACCTTCTGGTCGTCGTTGGTCAGGATGTCGGCCGACTCGGCCATGAAGTGCACGCCGCAGAAGACGATGTACTCGGCCTCCGGGCGCGCCGCGGCGTCGCGGGCGAGCTTGAAGGAGTCGCCGGTGACGTCGGCGAACTGGATGACCTCGTCACGCTGGTAGTGGTGGCCGAGGACGAAGACCTTGTCCCCGAGCTTCTCCTTGGCCGCGCGGGCGCGCTCCACCAGGTCCGGGTCGGACGGCGACGGCAGGTCGCCGGGGCACTCGACGCCCCGCTCGCTCCGCGGGTCGGCCTCGCGGCCGAGGAGGAGCAGCGCGAGCGGAGTCGGCTGGACGTCGAGCTCCTGGGGCTGGGCGGTGGTCACTACACGCACCCTTTCTGTTCTGCGGGTTTCCCCGGACGGGGAGACAGGTCGAACCTTTTCGTCGAAATGACGTTATCTATCATAACCGCTGCCGCCCGCTTTCCGGCAGGCCGATTGCGTCGATGTGACGTGAATCCCGGTCGGGCCCGGCGGCCCGGTGGGCGCTGTGATGCGCCCCGGGCGTGTGCGAGCATGAGGGAAGGACGAGAGCGTTGCCTGTCCGTCCGGGCCGCGCGGAATGAATCCGCGGCCGGGCGGGTTGAATCGTCGGCAAGCAGTCTCCGTACAACCCGGGAGAGATAGATGTCCGTATCGGACGAGAAGACCACCGTCACCGACGGCATCGTCCTGAGCGACGCCGCCGCGGCCAAGGTCAAGGCCCTGCTCGACCAGGAAGGCCGCGACGACCTCGCGCTGCGCGTCGCCGTCCAGCCCGGTGGCTGCTCGGGTCTGCGGTACCAGCTGTTCTTCGACGAGCGCTCGCTCGACGGCGACGTGGTCAAGGACTTCGACGGCGTGAAGGTCGTCACCGACCGCATGAGCGCCCCGTACCTGGGCGGCGCGTCCATCGACTTCGTCGACACCATCGAGAAGCAGGGCTTCACGATCGACAACCCGAACGCCACGGGCTCCTGCGCCTGCGGCGACTCGTTCAACTGAGCCGGTCACCCCGGCTCGGCACCGAGGGCGGCGCTCCCCTGACGGGGGCGCCGCCCTCGGGCGTTTCCGGAGTGGGGTGCGTCAGCGCGCCGTCGGGTGCGGGTCCTTCTCCTGGGCCACGGGATGCCCCTCGGAGTCGACCACCGCGCGGTCGCCCAGCGGCCGTTCGAGCTCGACGGTCCGGTGGTGGGTCTTCGCGATCATGATGCAGACGCGGTCCGGCCACGGCTTGTCGAGGACGGTGACCTCGACCCGGCCCTCCTTCTCCTCGGTGCGGACCGTGAAGTCGGAGCAGACACCGGCCTCGAAGGCCACCGTGAGGCGGCCGTCCTCGGCGCGGTAGCCGGTGACCCGGGCCTGGCCGGCGGCCGTGCCGTCGTCCGGTCCGGTGGGGCGGGGGCTGGGACGCTCGGCCGGCGGCCCCTCCCCGGTGGAGACCAGCCCCGGATTCTTCGGCGC
>NZ_JBRIOU010000003.1:248741-256492 GCF_053474865.1 Streptomyces sp. CO7 | reverse complement strand
GGCGCAGCAGGTCGCCCCGGTCGGGGAGCCGCACCTCGAACATCCAGGACGGCACCAGCGTCTGCCGGCCGTCCACGAAGTGCGCGGCCAGGCCGAACTCGGCGCTCTCGACGGTGGCGGTGCGCCGCTTGAGAGGCGCCTCGGGGGTGCACGGGTGGGCCGGCGGCACGGCGGAGGGGCGGCCCGCGGGAGCTTCCTCCCCCTTGTCCCCGCCGGGCTCCGCGGGCACGGCGCTGGCGCAGCCGGGCTCCGGGGCCCGGCCGATCCCGGAGCTCAGCCGGTCGAGGTCCTTCAGCGCGGACTCGGCGTCCACCAGCGGGTAGGAGTCGCCGCGGACCGGGTCGGCGAGCATGCCGGCGCCCGAGGTCACCCGGGAATCCGGCCCCACCCGCAGGGCCGTGGTCCAGCCGTGGGTGGGCAGACCGCCGATGACGGGATCGGCGTCGACGGTGCGCTCGGGGCCCAGGGTGCCGCCCGCGGTCACCCGGGCGTCGCTCTGGCCGGCGGCCTTCAGCACGGCGGCGGCGGCCTTCTCCGCCTTCGCCCTGTCCACCGGAGTCGTCCCGCCCGACGGGTCGCGGTGGAACGTCCAGGAGGCGGGGGCCTTCCGGTCGACGGTCAGCTCCTCCCCCGCCTTCCACACCGTGCCCTCCTGGCGCGGCGTGCTCTCCAGTCCGAGCGCCTCGGCGAGCGCGGCCACCCGCTCCCGCGGGACCTGGCCCTCGGGCAGGTACACGGGGGCGGTGTCCGGGCCGTCGGGCAGCTCGCCGGCGGCGCGGAAGGTGAGGCCCTGCGGCACGGCGCCGTACCCGTCGAGCACCAGGGGCTCGGGTTCCGGCGGGCCGGCGGGCGAGGCGGCGGCCGGGCCGCCCGTGGAGGAGGCGGCGTAGGTGCCGATGCCCGCCACGGCCAGCACCGCCGCCGCCACCGCGGCCACCGCGAGCCGCCGGCGCGGCGGGTCGTGCCGCGGTCCGGGCGCGGCGTCGTCGTGCTCGGAGGCCCCGTCGTGGGGAGCCCCACCGTGGGCAGCCCCATCGCGGGGAGCCCCGTCGCGGGCGGCCGTTCCGTCGTGCGGGTCGTGGTCGCGGCCGTCGTCCGGGCCGCCGGCCGGCAGCGCGTCGTCCTTCACCTCGTTGCTCCTCTTCCTCAAAGGCCCTCGGAGGCCGTGCCCCTCATCAGGAGTCCCCGATGGGACGTGCGCGGCCGGGACCCGGTTCCCCCCGATGGGGCACTCGGGACGAACCGGCCGCCCGAGCCGCCTACCATCGGTAGGTCACCAAGCCGCCAGCCAGGAGAGAACCCGCCGTGCGCATCGCAGTCACCGGCTCCATCGCCACCGACCACCTCATGACCTTCCCGGGCCGGTTCGCCGACCAGCTCGTCGCGGACCAGCTGCACACGGTCTCGCTCTCCTTCCTGGTCGACCAGCTCGACGTCCGCCGCGGCGGCGTCGGCGCCAACATCGCGTTCGGCATGGGCCAGCTGGGCACCGGCCCGGTCCTGGTCGGCGCGGCCGGCTCCGACTTCGACGAGTACCGCGCCTGGCTCGACCGGCACGGCGTCGACACGGCTTCCGTGCGCATCTCCGAGACGCTGCACACCGCGCGCTTCGTGTGCACCACGGACGCCGACCACAACCAGATCGGCTCCTTCTACACGGGCGCGATGAGCGAGGCCCGTCTGATCGAGCTGAAGACCGTCGCCGACCGGGTGGGCGGTCTCGACCTGGTCCTCATCGGCGCCGACGACCCGGAGGCGATGCTCCGCCACACGGAGGAGTGCCGCGCCCGGGGCATCGCGTTCGCCGCGGACTTCTCGCAGCAGATCGCGCGGATGAACGGCGAGGAGATCCGCATCCTGCTGGACGGGGCGACGTACCTCTTCTCCAACGAGTACGAGAAGGGCCTCATCGAGTCCAAGACGGGCTGGTCCGACGAGGAGATCCTCGCCAAGGTCGGCCACCGGGTGACCACGTTGGGCTCGCGCGGCGTGCGCGTGGAGCGGCACGGCGAGTCCCCGATCGAGGTCTCCGTGCCGAGGGAGACCCGCAAGGCCGACCCGACCGGTGTCGGCGACGCCTTCCGCGCCGGTTTCCTCTCCGGCCTGGCCTGGGGCGTCTCGCTGGAGCGCGCGGCGCAGATCGGCTGCATGCTGGCGACGCTGGTCATCGAGACCGTGGGCACCCAGGAGTACCAGCTGCACCGCGCCCACTTCATGGAGCGCTTCGCCGAGGCGTACGGCGAGGAGGCCGCCTCCGAGGTCCGCAAGAACCTCGGCTGACCCGCGGTCGCTGCGGTCCGGCCGATCGCCTCGGTCCGATCGCTCACGTGACACACGGGGAAGGCCCCCGGCGCCATTGGCGCCGGGGGCCTTTCGTGTCGCGGTGCGTCAGGCCCGGACGGGCTCGGGCTCCGCGGCGAGGGCGGGCGTGTCGTCGCCGCCGTCGCCGGGGGCCTGCTCCGCCCGCTTCGCGGCCCGCTTGGCCGCACGGCGCTCCTTGCGGAGCTCCAGCATCGCGTACAGCGTCGGCACCAGCAGCAGCGTGAGCAGCGTCGAGGTGATCAGACCACCGATCACCACGACCGCCAGCGGCTGGGCGATGAACCCGCCGTGGCCGGTGACGCCCAGCGCCATCGGGACCAGGGCGAAGATGGTCGCCAGCGCGGTCATCAGGATGGGCCGCAGACGGTGCCGGCCTCCCTCGATCACCGCCTCGACGACTCCGTAGCCCTGCGCCCGGTACTGGTTGATCAGGTCGATCAGCACGATGGCGTTGGTGACCACGATGCCGATCAGCATCAGCATGCCGATCATCGCCGGGACGCCCATCGGGGTACCGGTGGCGATCAGCAGGCCCAGCGCGCCGGTGGCGGCGAACGGGACGGACACCAGCAGGATCAGCGGCTGCGCCAGCGACCGGAAGGTGCCCACCAGCAGGATGAACACGATCGCGATGGCCGCGAGCATGGCGAGGAAGAGGTTCATCTGCGCCTCCTCCTGCTGGTCGACCACGCCGCCGATCTCGGCGGTGGCGCCCTCGGGCAGGTCCAGCTCGTCGAGCACCTTGGCCAGCTCGATGCCGACGGAGCCGGTGTCGTCGGTGGTCGGGCGCGCGGTGACGTTGACGGCGCGCTGACCGTCGATGCGGGTCAGCGAGACCGGACCGTCGACCAGCTTGATGTCGGCGACCTGGGAGAGCTTGACCTTGTCGAGGCGCAGGTTCTTCAGCTCGGCCACCGTGTCGGCCGGCTTGGCGGCCTTGATGACGATGTCGCGCTCGGCCTGGTCCAGCGTGGCCTTGCCGACGGTCTTGCCGCGGACGGCCTGGGCGACGACATCGCCCAGGGCCTGGTCGGTGAACCCGGCGGCCGCGGCCTTCTCGTTGGCGCGGACCTGGATCCGCGGCACCGACTGCGCGAGGTCGTTGGTGACCTCGGTGACGTCGTCCATGCCCTTGACCGCGTCGGTGACCTCGGCGGCCGCGTCGGCCAGCACGTCTCGGTCGGCGGCCTTGACGACCACCGCGAGGTTCTGGCTGCCGAGACCCATCTGGGCCCCACCGATCTCGGTCTCGCCGACGCCGTCGAGGCCGGCCAGGCTCCTCTCGATCTTCTTCTGGACGTCCTCGTAGGAGGCGTCGTCCTCGATCATCACCTGGAAGCTGGCCTGGTCGGAGCCGGTGCCGCCGCCGAAGGCCGCCATCCAGCCGGAGCTGCCGACGGTGACCTGCTGGTTCTTGACGCCTTCGACACCCTCGATGGCCTTCTCCACCTTGGCCGCGGCCTTGTCGGTGGCGGCCAGGCTGGTGCCCGGCTCGAGCTTCTGGGTGACGGAGATGACGTCCTGGTCGCTCTGGTCGAACAGGTTGACCTTGAGCAGCGGGGTCATGGCCAGGGTGCCGACGAACACGGCGACCGCGATCAGCACGCTGGTGAGGCGGCGACGGGTGGCGAACTTCAGCACGGGCACGTACAGGCGCTGCAGGCGGCTGCGGCGCTCGGCCTCCTCCGCCTTGAGTCGGGCCTGCTCGGCGTCCTCCGGGCTGCCCTTGGGCGGGCGCAGGAACCAGTAGGACAGGACCGGGACCACGGTCAGCGACACCAGCAGCGAGGCCAGCAGGGCGACCGTGACGGTGATGCTGAAGTCGCTGAACATCTCGCCGACCATGCCGCCGACGAGGCCGATCGGCAGGAAGACCGCGACGGTGGTGAGCGTGGAGGAGGTGACCGCGCCGGCGACCTCACGGACCGCCTTGAGGATGGCCTGCTTGCGCTCCTCGCCGTAGCCGAGGTGCCGCTTGATGTTCTCCAGCACCACGATCGAGTCGTCGACGACCCGGCCGATGGCGATGGTGAGACCGCCCAGCGTCAGCATGTTGAGCGAGATGTCGCGGGTCCACAGGAAGATCAGCGTGAGGACCACGGACAGCGGGATGGAGACCGCGGTGACCAGGGTCGAGCGGACCGAGGTCAGGAACACCAGGATGATCACGACGGCGAACAGCAGGCCGAGCGCGCCCTCGGTGGTGAGGCCGGAGATCGCCTGGGCGACGGCCGGGCCCTGGTCGCTGACGACGGTGATCTCGGCGTTCTTGCCGACCGCCGCGCGCAGGTCGTCGAGCTTGTCCTCGACGGCATCGGAGATGGTGACGGCGCTGCCGTCGCGGTCCATGGTGACCATCACGGACAGGCTGGGCTTGCCGTTGGTCCGGGTGATGGAGTCGGTCGCGGCCGGCTTCTCCTCGACCTCGGCGACCGAGGAGAGCTTGACCGCCTTGCCGCCGCCCTGACCGGCGGCGCCGGGGGCTCCGGCCGCCGCGCCCGCGCCCTGCGCCTGGCCCGCGATCCGCAGGTCCTTGATCTGCTGCAGCGAGGTGTAGCCGCCGCCGACCTGGACGGTGCGGTTGGCGCCGTCCTCGTCGAAGGCGCCGGCCGGGACGGTCGCGCCGCCCGCCTGCAGCGCCTGGGTCAGCGAGGCGGCACTCAGCCCGGCGCGCGCCATCTTGGCGTCGTCCGGGGTGATCGTCACCTGCATGTCGCGCACGCCGTTGACCGAAGCCTGGGAGACGCCCTCGATCTTCTCCAGCTCGGGCAGCACGGCGGTGTCGAGGCGGTCGGCCAGCGCCTGCTGGTCCATGTCCGCGGTGACGGACAGGACCACGGCGGGCATGTCGTCGGAGGAACCGGCGATCACCTGCGGGTCGACGCCCTCGGGCAGCATGTTCCGCGACCGGTTGATGGCCTGCTGGATGTCGGCGACCAGCTGCTTGGTGTCCGGGCCGTAGTCGAAGGAGGCCATGATCACGGCGCTGCCCTCGCTCGCCGTGGAGGTCAGGCTCTCGACACCGTCGACGGCCTTGATGCCGTTCTCGAGGGGCTCGACGACCTGCTTCTCCACCACGTCCGGGGACGCGCCCTGGTACGGCGCGATGACCGAGACCATGGGCAGTTCGATGGAGGGGAACAGCTGCTGCTTGAGCTGCGGGATCGCGATCACTCCGAAGAGGAGCGCGATGAGCGACATCAGCCCTATCAGGGCCCGCTGCGCGAGGCTGAATTTCGACAGCCAGGACATAAGGGTCAGGGTCTCTCTACGAGGTGAGGGCACGGTGCGTGGGGGCGCCGGCATGGGGCGGGACCGCCGCCGCATACATCCTGACCCATGGCCCGTCGAGACCTGGTAACCCCCTGGTCCTATTTGACGAGCGTCACATCCTCCTAGGGTCGGACATCCCGACCGCCGCCGGCGGGGAGGACCTGGCACCCAGGTCACCGCCCGGCCGGGCGGGGCGGATTCCTCCACGGGGGCGGGCACGACCGCCCCGGTGCGTCCCGCCGCGCCGGCGAGCACCACGGGACCGGCGCGCCGCCGCCTCGGCCGGTCCTGCCCTTCGGCGGGGTGGCGCCGGCTCGCGGGGCAGCGCCGCCAGGGGTCGCTCACCCGGCCGGGCCGTGCGCGTGCCTCGCCGTCCCGAGGGACGGGGGTGCCTGCCGCGTCGGCGGACGGCCGCACCGGCGCGCCGGGTGTGCGCCACCGCCTCGGCCCGGTCCTGCCCTTCGGCGGGGTCCACCTGCCTTGTGGGGCACTCGTCGGCCACGGCAGGTCGGCAGACCTTGCCCACCCCGTGGATCGCGAGGGATTCCCCGCCGCGGCGCGCCCTGAGAACTATGCCGATGTCGGCGGTCCCGCGGCTCCTGCGGGCTCAGTCGGCGTTGCGCTCCGCGGGCTTCGCGGCGTCGGTCGGCGTCACCGGATCGGCGGACGCCGCGGCGTCGGTCGGTACTACCGGCTCCGTGGGCGCGGCGGCGTCGTCGGGCGTCACCTGATCGGCGGGCGCCGCTGTCTCGGGAGCTTCGGCGGCGGACGCCGCGGCCTCCGCAGACCCTGCGGGCTCGCCGGGCTCGCCGGGAGCCGCCGGCTTCTCCGGGGCGGGGGACTCGCCGATCTCGGGCAGTTCGGCGGCGAGCGCGGCGGCGGCCCGCACCAGCGGGAGGGCCAGCAGGGCGCCCACGCCCTCGCCGACGGTCACCCCGTGGTCCAGCAGCGGCTCCAGGGCCATCCGGTCCAGCGCCTTCGCCTGGGCGGGCTCGCCACTGCTGTGGCCGGCCAGCCACCAGTCGGGCGCACGGAAGGCGGCCCGCTGCGCGACCAGCGCGGCGGCGGCCGAGACCACCCCGTCGAGGATCACGGGGGTCCGGCGCACCGCGCACTGCAGCAGGAAGCCGGTCATCGCTGCCAGGTCGGCCCCGCCCACCGCGGCCAGCAGCTTCAGCTGGTCGCCGAGGACCGGGCGCGCCCGGCGCAGCGAGTCGCGGATCGCGGCGCACTTGCGCATCCACGCCAGGTCGTCGATCCCCGCGCCGCCGCGGCCGGTGACCACCGAGGCGTCGGTGCCGCAGAGGGCGGCGACCAGGACCGAGGCGGGCGTCGTGCCGCCGACGCTGAGGTCGCCCAGGACGATCAGGTCGGTGCCGGCGTCGGCCTCCTCGTCGGCGATCTCCATGCCCGCGCGGAACGCCGTCTCGGCCTCCTCCGCGGTGAGCGCGTCCTCGATGTCGATCCGGCCGCTGCCGGCGCGCACCCGACGGGCGGTCACCTCGGCGGGCAGCGCCTCCGGTTCGCAGTCCAGGCCCACGTCCACGATCCGCACCGGGACGCCCTCGCGGCGGGCGAGGACGGCGACGGGGCTCACGCCCTCCAGGACGTCGCGCACCAGCCAGGACGCGGTGCCGGCCGGGCGTCCGGAGACGTTGAGCGCGGCCACGCCGTGGTCGGCGGCGAACAGCACGACCTTGGGCCGGTCCAGGGGGCGCACCGGCACCGCGTGCTGGGCGGCCGCGAGCCACTCCCCCAGTTCGTCCAGACGTCCCAGCGACCCGGCCGGAACGGCCAGTCGCCCCCGGCGCGCCTCCGCGTCACGGCGCACGCTGCCGTGGGGACGCTGGATCCGGTCGGTGAAGTCGTCGAGATTAAGCGAGCTCATTGGCGGAACAGTACCGGCCCTTCGGGGCGGCGTCGTTGCACCAGGGAGCGGGACGCCCTACGTTCCGGTTTGCCCGCTTTCGCTCCCGGGGATCTCCCGTGGTGTTCTCCGTCGTTCCGTCCGTCGTCGCCCGAGGTGAGGAGCCGCCGTGGCCGAGGTCGCCGTGCCGCAGTCGCAGGAGCCGGTGGAGCCGGGCGGCCGGGGCGGACCGCGCCCCCGGCAGGCGCCGGACGACCGGCCGCCGGGGCGGCTCGAGCGGCTGCGGTAC
>NZ_JBRIOU010000003.1:245712-248641 GCF_053474865.1 Streptomyces sp. CO7 | reverse complement strand
CTCCACCCCCTGGCACCCCCTCCTCGCCCGCCTGCCGGGGTGAGGCAGGGGAACGTCACGCGGCGCTCGGAGGGCCGGCGGACTAGAAGGAGCCGCGGAGGGTGAGGGGCTGGCCGGCCACCACGAGGAGGACGTGTTCGCACTCCGCGGCGACCGCCGCGTTCAGCCGCCCCAGCTCGTCCCGGTACCGCCGCCCCGACGCCGTCGCCGGCACGATCCCGGAGCCGACCTCGTTGGAGACCGTCACCACCGTCCGCCGCGTCGCCCGCAACGCCGCCGCCAGCCCGGTCACCCGCGCCCGCAGCTCCCGCTGGCCGCCGCCCGCCCACTCCGCGTCGTCCCACGCGCCGACCGCGTCCATCGCGTCGGTGAGCCACAGCGCCAGACAGTCGATCAGCAGCGGCGGCCCGTCGTGGTCCTCGAGCAGCGGGCCGAGGTCGCAGGTCTCCAGCGTCCGCCAGGAGGCGGGCCGCCGGTCCCGGTGCAGCCGGACCCGTTCCGCCCACTCGGAGTCGCCGCCCCGCGCCCCGCCGGTGGCCACGTACACCACCTCGGGGAACGCCTCCAGCCGCCGTTCCGCCTCGACCGACTTGCCGGACCGCGCGCCGCCCAGCACCAGGGTGCGCCTCGGCAGGTCGGGCACGTTCTCGTACGTCCCCACCGTCAGCGTCGCCCCGTCCGGCACCGCCCTCGCCCCCGCCGCGGCCAGCCGGCGCCGCAGTTCGGCGCCGGGCGGCACGTCGTGGTCGACGTGCACCGCGATCACGTCCGTGGTGGGACCGACCGCGCCCGCCGCCCGCAGGCGGCCCAGCGCGTCCGGACGGTGGGTCACGTCGGCCAGCACCATCTCGTACGGCTCGGCGCTCTCCTCGAGCCCGGCCGGCCCGCACCCCGGCGGCAGGTACAGCAGCCGGTGGCCGTCGGGCCCGGTCACCGCGTAGCCGGTGCCCGGGGCGTCCATGGCCAGCGCCCGCACCCGGTGCCCGGTGAGCAGCGCGAGCTCCCGCCCGTCCGGCACCCGCCCGGGCTGCGGCAGCCCCGGCGGCACCTCGACGGCGGGACCGTCGTGCGGGTGGGTGAGCAGCACCTGCCGCACGCCGTTCAGCGAGTGCCCCGAACGGGCGGCGGCGAAGGCGGCCCCGGGGATCAGGTCGAGCAGCAGCGTGCCGTCCACGAGCAGCGAGGTCGCGGCCCGGGCGTCCGGGCCGAGGGCGACGGCGCAGGCGGCGCAGGGGCAGCCGGGGCGGGGCAGCCCGCTGGGGGCTCCGGTGCCGAGCAGAGTGACGTCCACGGACCGATTGTCCCGTCCGCCGCGCGGACCGCGCGCCCGCCACCGTCTGTTCGGCGGCGCGGCGTCCTCCTCGGGGTGCGGGCGCGACCGGTGGGGCCGCCGATGTTGCAGGAGCCGCGCGACCGGGAACGATCAGGACCTGGGCACCCCCTAAGCTCCTGACGACGGCATCACAAGCCGGACCCGCAACCCTGGAGGCGCACGTGGTGGCATGGATTTGGCGGTTCGAGAAGGCCGACGGCACCGAGGTCGACCCCGCGGTGGAGCCGGAGGAGTTCACCACGCAGGGCGACGCGGAGTCCTGGCTGGGCGAGCACTGGCGGGACCTGCTGGAGGGCGGCGCCGAGCAGGTGCGGCTCTTCGAGGACGAGGCGGAGATCTACGGCCCGATGAGCCTGCGCGCCGAGGACACCGACGGCGCCGGGGACGGCGAGGACGCCGCGAGCACCGAGAACGCCGGGGCCTGACACCCCCGCAGGACGGCCGGGGGCGGCCCGTCGGCCCCCGGCCGCCCGCGCGTCACTGCTCGCCCAGCGTCACCCGCACCGTGCGGTCGTCGCCGTCCCGCCGGTAGGCGACGGTCACCTCGTCGCCCGGCCGCATGGTGGCCAGCGTCTCGGTGAGCGAGGTGATGGTGGTGATCTGACGGTTGCCCAGCCGGGTGATGACGTCCCCGGCCCGCATCCCCGCGTCGGCCGCGGCCCAGCCGCTCGTCACCTCGACGATCGCCACGCCGGTGGCCCGGTTGTTCCGGTCGACCACGGTGCGGCCGGTGATGCCGAGCGCGGCCCGCCCCGTGTGGGTGACCCGCCCCTGGTCGATGATCTGGTCGGCCACCGTGCGCACCATGGACGACGGGATGGCGAAGCCGATGCCCGCGGCCGCCTCGCCGCCGCCCAGGCTCGGGTCGGAGGCGGCGAGGGTGGGGATGCCGATGACCTTCCCGTCCAGGTCGACCAGCGCTCCCCCGCTGTTGCCGGGGTTGATGGCGGCCGAGGTCTGGATCATGTTGGGGATGGTCGCGCCGGTGCCGCCCCCGTCCGCGGTCTCGCTGACGGTGCGTCCGGTGGCGGAGACGATTCCCTGGGTGACGCTGGAGGACAGCCCCAGCGGCGAGCCCATCGCCAGCACGATCTGCCCGACCTGCACCTCGGAGGAGTCGCCGAACTCCGCGGGCCGCAGCCCCTCGGGCATCCGTTCCAGCTTGATCACCGCGAGGTCCTGCTCGGGGAAGGACGACACCAGCCGCGCGGTCAGCGGCGCGCCGGCCTGGGCGGTGGTCACCCGGAACCGCTCCTCGTCCCCGACGACGTGGGCGTTGGTGACGATGTGCCCCTGGTCGTCGTAGACGATGCCGGAGCCGAGGTCGCCGGACGCCTGCACCTGGACGACGGAGGGCAGGGCGTCGCGGACGACCTGGATGTAGCCCTCCTCCAGGTCCCGCGGGGCGGCCGGCGCGTGCGGGGCGCGCGCCTCCTGGCCCCGGCCCGGGGCCGCGTGCGGGACCGCCGCCTGGCAGGCGGGCAGGACGGCGAGGGCGAGGCAGCAGGCGAGTGCGGTCCCGGCGCGGCGCGTGGCGGAGGCGTCCATGCCTGCGAGTCTCGCCGCCCCGCCCTGCCGCGGCCCGTCCTGTACGCC
>NZ_JBRIOU010000003.1:242610-245612 GCF_053474865.1 Streptomyces sp. CO7 | reverse complement strand
GTCCTGTACGCCCGAACGGGCCCGCCACGAGCCCCGGACGACGGGCGGTGCGTGCCCTCTACAGGTGAGTCCCGGATGCGCTGCCGCGGCAGCGCATCCGGGACTCACCTGTACGACGCACCCGTACGGGGGCGGGGGTGTCAGGCCGTCGGGACGCCTCGGGAGCCGCAGAGGTGGAGCAGGGCCGCCACCCGGCGGTACGGGTCGGTGCGGCCGGCGCGCTCCTCGGCGGCGAGGAGGTCCTCGAGGTCGGAGGGGGCGGTGGCGCCGTCGGGCGCGAGGTCGGTGAAGACCCGGACGCCGTACCAGGACCGCAGCGGCGCGCCGATGCCGGCCAGCGACTCGGTGAGCGCGTCGAGCCGGTCGGCGCGGGCGTTCACCCCGAGCCGGTTGCGGTAGCCCACGGTGTCGAAGGCGTCGACCGCGCCGGCCCAGTCGCCGGCCAGACCGGGCCGCATGGCGAGGGCGTCGCCGTTGCGCACCAGCAGCGAGAGCAGCCCGCCGGGGGCCAGCATCCGGCCGAGGCCCGCGAGCAGCGCGTCCGGATCCTCGACGTACATCAGCACGCCGTGGCAGAGCACGACGTCGAAGGCGCCCGGCAGGAAGTGGACGCCGGTCTCCTGGCCGTCGCCCTCCACCAGGCGGACCCGCTCGCGGATCCCGGCGGGCTCGCCCTCCAGGGCCCGGCGCGCGGCCTCGATCATGACGGGGTCGCGCTCGACGCCGGTGACCTGGTGCCCGGCGCGGGCGAGCCGCAGCGCCTGGGTGCCCTGGCCCATGCCGACGTCCAGCACCCGCAGCCGCTTGCCGACCGGGAAGTGGGCGATGATCTGCTCGTCGAGCTGACGCGCCACCAGTTCCTGGCGGACGACGTCACGCAGCCCGCCCAGCTTGCCCAGCCAGGCGCGGGCCGCGTCGGAGTCGAAGGGGGTCGCCTGCCGCGGCACCCCGGCGGAGCCGGTGGTGGTCAGGGCCGCTCCCCGCGCTTGACCTGGGGCTTGGGCAGCCGGAGCCGGCGCATCTGCAGCGAGCGCATCAGCGCGTAGGCGACGGCGCCGCGGCGGTTGTGGTCCGGGAACTTCTCGGCGAGCCGCTTGCGCAGGCGCAGGCCCGTCACCAGCGAGTCCAGGACGATCATCACGATGATCGCCAGCCAGAGCAGCATGCCGATGAACTGGATCTGCTCGTTCCTGATGATCGTCAGGACCAGGATGATCACGGCCATCGGCAGGAAGAACTCGGCCACGCACCAGCGGGAGTCGATGTAGTCCCGGGCGAAACGGCGCCCCGGGCCCTTGTCGCGCACCGGCAGGTACCGCTCGTCGCCGGAGGCGAGCGCCTGGCGCTGGCGCTCCATGGCGGACCGGCGCTCCTCGCGCTGCCGCTTCGCCGCCTCCTTGCGGTTGGTCGGCGTGTGGGCGACGCTGCGGCGCTGGGACTGGGCCGCGCTCCGCTTGGGAGTCGGCCTGCCCTTCGGGGCCTGCGGGTCACGGGGCTGTTTGGCCTGGCTCACCGGCGACTGCGCGGCGTCCTTGGCCTTCTCGGCGTTGGCACGGCTTCGGAACACAAAACCCAAGGGTACGGGGTGGCGCCAGGCATGGACCACCGCCCCGGTGGGAACGATCCCGCAACGGCCCGCGTCTCTGCACCCGGGGGGATGATCTCCTCCCTGGGCCGGACCGGACGCGTCCGCGGTCGTCCTCGCGGAGGACCGCATCGCCCGTCGGACAGTGCGGTAATGGAGACACAGCCCGTACCGTGGGTTGTGTCGGCAGTAGCTGGAGCTGGAAGTCGTCAGAAGGGGGCGCGCGAAGCCCATGAGCGGTGTCATGAAGCGTATGGGGATGATCTTCCGCGCGAAGGCGAACAAGGCCCTGGACCGGGCCGAGGACCCTCGCGAGACCCTCGACTACTCGTACCAGAAGCAGCTCGAGCTGCTGCAGAAGGTGCGGCGCGGGGTCGCCGACGTGGCGACCTCCCGCAAGCGTCTGGAGCTCCAGCTGAACCAGCTGCGGTCGCAGTCGGGGAAGCTGGAGGAGCAGGGCCGCAAGGCGCTGGCGCTGGGCCGTGAGGACCTGGCCCGCGAGGCGCTGACCCGGCGTGCCGCGCTGCAGCAGCAGGTGACGGACCTGGAGACCCAGCACAGCACCCTGCAGGGCGAGGAGGAGAAGCTCACTCTTGCGGCCCAGCGGCTGCAGGCGAAGGTGGACGCCTTCCGCACCAAGAAGGAGACCATCAAGGCCACCTACACGGCGGCCCAGGCGCAGACCCGGATCGGCGAGGCGTTCAGCGGCATCTCCGAGGAGATGGGCGACGTCGGCCTGGCCATCCAGCGTGCCGAGGACAAGACCGCGCAGCTGCAGGCGCGGGCCGGCGCGATCGACGAGCTGCTCGCCTCGGGCGCGCTCGAGGACCCGTCCGGCATGGCCAAGGACGACATCCAGGCCGAGCTGGACCGGCTCTCCGGTGGTACGGATGTGGAGCTGGAGCTCCAGCGGATGAAGGCCGAGCTGTCGGGCCCCGCCGAGCAGCAGCAGGCCATCGAGGGCGGCCCGCAGGCGCAGCAGCAGCCGCAGGACTCCCCCCGGTTCCACAAGGAGCAGTAGCCCGGCAGTACCCCCGCAGTAGCCCCGACCGCTTTCAGGGAGGCCCGGGATGATCGTTCGGATCATGGGTGAGGGTCAGGTCCGGCTGTCCGACAGCCATCTGGCCGAACTCTCCGCGCTGGACGACGAACTGTCGTCCGAGATGGAGCAGGGCGACGGCCCCGGCTTCCGCCGGACGCTGCGGGCCCTGCTGGACAAGGTCCGCGAGCTGGGGGAACCGCTGCCGGACGACTCCCTGGAGCCCTCCGAGCTGATCCTCCCGGCCCCGGACGCCACCCTGGACGAGGTCCGCGCCCTGCTCACCGACGAGGGCCTCATCCCGGGCTGAACCGGAGCGGCCGGGCCTGCTCCGGAGTGACGCGGACCAGCCATGCCTGCTCGGGATACGACGCGAGC
>NZ_JBRIOU010000003.1:238029-242510 GCF_053474865.1 Streptomyces sp. CO7 | reverse complement strand
GGTTCGCCCTCGGCACCCTCACCACACTGCCGGTGCGGGTGCGCCGCTGGGACCGGGCGGCGGCGCGGCACGGCATGCTCTGGGCCCCCTCGGCCGGACTGGCCGTCGGCGGCGCGGCCGCGCTGGCCGGGGTGGCCGGAACCGCCGTCGGTCTCTCCCCCGCGCTCGCCGCCGTCGTCACCGTGGCCGTTCCCGCGCTCCTGACCCGGGCGCTGCACTTGGACGGCCTCGCCGACACCGCCGACGGCCTGGGCAGTGCCAAGCCCGCCGACGAGGCGCTGCGGATCATGAAGCGCTCCGACATCGGCCCGTTCGGCGTGGTCACCCTGCTGCTGGCGCTGGGCGCGCAGGTCGCGGCGCTGGCCGAGGCCTTCGCCCGCTCCCCCGCCCAGGGCGCCCTCGCGGCGCTGCTCTCCGCCGTGACCGCGCGCCTGGCGCTGACCCTGGGCGCCCGGGCGGGGGTGCCCGCGGCGCGGCCGGAAGGGCTGGGCGCGGCGGTCGCCGGGACGGTGCCGCGGGTGGCCGCCGTCGCGCTGGCCGTCGCCGTCACGCTCGTCGCGGCCGGCGCAGGGCTGTTGCTCGACGGCCGGAGCGAAGCGCTGCGCGCCGCGGCGGCGGTGCTGCTGGGGTGTCTGGCGGCGGAGATGCTGCTGCGCCGCTGTGTACGCCGCTTCTCAGGGGTAACGGGGGACGTGCTGGGCGCGCTGGCGGAGACCGCGGCGAGTGTCTCGCTGCTGGTGCTGTGCGTGGGGTGACCGTGCCTGGGCTGCCCCGGGCGCGGGGCCGCGCGTAGGCTCCTCCCAGAAGCCCAGGGCCCGGCCGAGCCCATCCTCTCGGCCCTGCGGACGCACACCCCACTCTCAACGGAAGCGAGACATCACCACCGTGACTGATCTTTCCCTCAGCACCGCCGCAGTCGCCGGCCTGCGCGCCGACGCGATCGTCGTCGGTGTCGCCAAGGGCGCGCAGCCGGACGGCGGTCCTGTCGTGGCCGCGGGCGCCGAGGCCGTCGCCGAGGCGTACGACGGTTCCCTGGCCGGCCTGCTGGAGACCCTGGGCGCCTCGGGCGCCGAGGGCGAGGTGACCAAGCTGCCGGCCCCGTCCGGCTTCAAGGCCCCGCTCGTGGTCGCCGTCGGCCTGGGCGCGCAGCCGGAGAAGGACGAGGTCTGGGACGCCGAGGCGCTGCGCCGCGCCGCCGGCGTCGCCGCCCGCGCGCTGACCGGCGTCGCCAAGGCCGCGTTCGCGCTGCCGCTGGAGGACGCGGAGGCGGCCGGCGCGGTCGCCGAGGGCGTGCTGCTGGGCGCGTACTCCTACGACGCCTACAAGGAGTCCGGCAAGGACGCCAAGGGCGCCAAGGGTGCCAAGGCCGCGAAGAAGGGCCCGCTGGGCGAGGCGGTGCTGCTCGGCGGCAAGCCGCGCGACCGCGCCTTCAAGGCGGCCGTGGAGCGCGGGGTCGCCCTGGCCGAGGAGATGAACCACGCCCGCGACCTGATCAACATGCCGCCGAACGACCTGTTCCCGGCGACCTTCGCGGAGATCGCGCAGAAGGCCGCCAAGGAGCACGGCCTCAAGGTGACCGTGCTGGACGAGAAGGCGCTCACCAAGGGCGGCTACGGCGGCATCCTCGGCGTCGGCAACGGCTCCACCCGTCCGCCGCGGCTGGTGAAGCTGTCGTACACCTCGTCGAAGGCGAAGAAGCACCTGGCCTTCGTCGGCAAGGGCATCACCTACGACTCGGGCGGCATCTCCCTGAAGCCGGCCGGCCACAACGAGACCATGAAGTGCGACATGTCCGGCGCCGCCGCGGTCCTGTCCGCGGTGGTGACGGCCGCACGGCTCGGTCTCGAGGTGAACGTCACCGGCTGGCTCTGCCTGGCGGAGAACATGCCGTCCGGCTCCGCCACCCGTCCGGGTGACGTGCTGCGGATGTACAGCGGCAAGACCGTCGAGGTCCTGAACACCGACGCCGAGGGCCGCCTGGTCCTGGCCGACGGTCTGTGGGCGGCCTCGCAGGAGAAGCCGGACGCGATCGTCGACGTGGCGACGCTGACCGGCGCGATGATGGTCGCCCTGGGTTCGCGGACCTTCGGCATCATGGCCAACGACGACGGCTTCCGCGCCCTGGTGCACGACGCTGCCGAGGAGAGCGGCGAGGACGCCTGGCAGATGCCGCTGCCGGAGCACCTGCGCGCCGGCATGGACTCCGCCACGGCCGACATCGCCAACATGGGCGAGCGGATGGGCGGCGGCCTGGTGGCCGGTCTGTTCCTGCGCGAGTTCGTGGGCGAGGGCATCACCTGGGCGCACGTGGACCTCGCCGGTCCGGCCTTCAACGAGGGCAAGCCGTTCGGCTACACGCCGAAGGGCGGCACGGGCTCCGGGGTGCGCACGCTGGTGCGCCTGGCCGAGCGCGCCGCCGAGGGCGACGTGCTCTGAGTCACCCGGCCCACCGGGGGTGGGGAGGGGTTCCGCGGCGCGGGACCCCTCCCCACCCCCTTGCGCGTCCGGTTCCGGGGTAGGTCCGGGGTGTACGGAACCCGGCCCGCCGAGGACTGTGCCGTGTCTCACAACACGGCCCCGCGTCCGGTTGTGCTCCGACAAGTGCAAAGATGGACCCTTGGCAGGACAGGGCCCCAACCGGGCCGAAGCACTTAGAGCGGCCGTGACCAGCCGCCGACCGGTCGGACGAGACCGGCGTGGCGCACATGCATGGAGGACGTGACGTGGCGAACGACGCCAGCACCGTTTTCGACCTAGTGATCCTCGGCGGCGGTAGCGGCGGGTACGCCGCGGCGCTGCGCGGGGCTCAGCTGGGCCTTGACGTCGCCCTGATCGAGAAGGACAAGGTCGGCGGCACCTGCCTGCACAAGGGCTGCATCCCGACCAAGGCTCTCCTCCACGCCGGCGAGATCGCCGACCAGGCGCGTGAGAGCGAGCAGTTCGGTGTCAAGGCGACCTTCGAGGGCATCGACGTCCCGGCCGTCATGAAGTACAAGGACGAGGTCATCTCGGGCCTGTACAAGGGTCTGCAGGGCCTGGTCGCCTCCCGCAAGGTGACCTACATCGAGGGGGAGGGCCGTCTCTCCTCCCCGACCTCGGTCGACGTGAACGGACAGCGGATCCAGGGCCGCCACGTCCTGCTGGCGACCGGCTCCGTGCCGAAGTCGCTGCCGGGCCTGGAGATCGACGGCAACCGGATCATCTCCTCCGACCACGCGCTGGTCCTGGACCGCGTCCCGCAGTCCGCGATCATCCTGGGCGGCGGCGTCATCGGCGTCGAGTTCGCCTCGGCGTGGAAGTCGTTCGGCTCCGAGGTCACGATCATCGAGGGCATGAAGCACCTCGTGCCGGTCGAGGACGAGAACAGCTCCAAGCTGCTCGAGCGCGCCTTCCGCAAGCGCGGCATCAAGTTCAACCTGGGCACCTTCTTCCAGAAGGCGGAGTACACCCAGAACGGCGTCAAGGTCACCCTGGCGGACGGCAAGGAGTTCGAGGCCGAGGTCCTCCTCGTCGCCGTCGGCCGTGGCCCGGTCTCGCAGGGCCTGGGCTACGAGGAGCAGGGCGTCGCGATGGACCGCGGCTACGTCCTGGTCGACGAGTACATGCGCACCAACGTCCCGACCATCTCCGCGGTCGGCGACCTGGTGCCCACCCTCCAGCTCGCGCACGTCGGCTTCGCCGAGGGCATCCTGGTGGCGGAGCGTCTGGCCGGCCTCAAGGCCGTCCCGGTCGACTACGACGGTGTGCCGCGCGTGACGTACTGCCACCCGGAGGTCGCCTCCGTCGGCATCACCGAGGCCAAGGCCAAGGAGATCTACGGTGCGGACAAGGTCGTCGCTCTGAAGTACAACCTGGCGGGCAACGGCAAGAGCAAGATCCTCAAGACCGCGGGCGAGATCAAGCTCGTCCAGGTGAAGGACGGCGCCGTGGTCGGCGTCCACATGGTGGGCGACCGCATGGGCGAGCAGGTCGGCGAGGCCCAGCTGATCTACAACTGGGAGGCGCTGCCGGCCGAGGTCGCGCAGCTGATCCACGCGCACCCGACGCAGAACGAGGCGCTGGGCGAGGCCCACCTCGCGCTGGCCGGCAAGCCGCTGCACGCGCACGACTGATCACCGCCGGGCGACCGAACAGACTTCCGTACTTCCGTTAAGGAGCAACCGAAACCATGGCGGTTTCCGTAACCCTTCCGGCGCTCGGCGAGAGCGTCACCGAGGGCACCGTCACCCGTTGGCTCAAGGCCGAGGGTGAGAAGGTCGAGGCCGACGAGCCGCTGCTCGAGGTCTCGACCGACAAGGTCGACACCGAGATCCCCTCGCCCGCGTCCGGCATCCTGTCCTCCATCAAGGTGGCCGAGGACGAGACGGTCGAGGTCGGCGCCGAGCTGGCCCTGATCGACGACGGCTCCGGCGCCCCGGCCGAGCAGGCCGCTCCGGCCCAGGAGGCCGCCCCGGCCGCCGAGCCGGTCCAGGCCCCCGAGA
>NZ_JBRIOU010000003.1:230030-237929 GCF_053474865.1 Streptomyces sp. CO7 | reverse complement strand
CTCCGGCTCCGGCCGCTCCGGCCCCGGCTCCCGCCGCGCAGGCTCCGGCCGCTCCCGCCGCGCCCTCCGGCGCCGGTGCGAGCGACGCCTACGTGACCCCGCTGGTGCGCAAGCTCGCCTCGGAGAACGGCGTCGACCTGGGCTCCGTCAAGGGCACCGGCGTCGGCGGCCGCATCCGCAAGCAGGACGTGCTGGCCGCCGCCGAGGCCGCCAAGGCCGCGGCGCAGGCTCCGGCCGCCGCCCCGGCCGCGCCGGCCGCCAAGAAGGCTCCGGCCCTCGAGGCGTCCCCGCTGCGCGGTCAGACCGTGAAGATGCCGCGGATCCGCAAGGTCATCGGCGACAACATGGTCAAGGCCCTGCGCGAGCAGGCCCAGCTCTCCTCGGTGGTCGAGGTCGACGTCACCCGCCTGATGCGCCTGCGCAACCAGGCCAAGGACGGCTTCCTGGCCCGTGAGGGCGTCAAGCTCTCCCCGATGCCCTTCTTCGTGAAGGCTGCGGCCCAGGCGCTGAAGGCCCACCCGGTCATCAACGCCCGGATCAACGAGGCCGAGGGCACGATCACCTACTTCGACACCGAGAACATCGGTATCGCGGTGGACGCCGAGAAGGGCCTGATGACCCCGGTCATCAAGAACGCCGGCGGCCTCAACCTGGCCGGCATCGCCAAGGCCACGGCGGAGCTCGCGGGCAAGGTCCGCGCCAACAAGATCACCCCGGACGAGCTGGCCGGCGGCACCTTCTCGATCAGCAACACCGGTTCGCGCGGTGCGCTGTTCGACACCATCATCGTTCCGCCGAACCAGGTCGCGATCCTGGGCATCGGCGCCACGGTGAAGCGTCCGGCCGTCATCGAGACCGAGGACGGCCCGGTCATCGCGGTCCGCGACATGACCTACCTGACGCTCTCCTACGACCACCGTCTGGTGGACGGCGCCGACGCCGCCCGCTACCTGACCGCGGTCAAGGCGATCCTGGAGGCCGGCGAGTTCGAGGTCGAGCTCGGCCTGTAACTCCGCCGCCTGCGCGACGGCGCCCCCGCCCGGATCCCGGGCGGGGGCGCCGTCGCGTGAAGGCCGGGTGAAGCGCACGTCAAACGCAGGTCAAGAAGGCTCCCGAGCCGCGGGAGGCTGCCCGGCGAAATGCCCGTCGCCTGGTGTAAGCCTCGTCTCACCTGCGTCTCAGCGCCCGGATGTGCCTCGGCAGACACGCTCCGCAGCCGTATTGTCTAAGCGTCTAACGCCCCCGGGGGCCCTGGCCGCAGGTCGCCCCTGCCCGAAGGAGCTTCCATGACCGCGCCCGTCATCCACTCGCTGCGCGAACAGATCCGCGAGCACATCGTGGAGGGAATCGTCAGCGGTCGCTGGAAGCCGGGCGAGCGCATCGTGGAGCGGCGGATCGCCACCGAGCTGGAGGTCAGCCAGACCCCGGTCCGCGAGGCCCTGCGGGAGCTGGAGTCGCTGCGGCTGATCGAGTCCGCCCCCAACAAGGGCGTGCGGGTGCGCAGCCTGACGGCCGCCGACCTGGAGGAGAGCTACCCGGTGCGGGCCGGCCTGGAGGCGATCGCGGCCGAGCTGGCGGCCGAGCGCCTCGGGGACGACTGCTCGGTCCTGGACCCGCACGTGGCGGCCCTGCACGAGGCCGACCGGCTGGCCGACGCGGCGGGCCAGGTGCGGCACACGGTGGCCTTCCACCGGGAGATGGTGCGGGCGGCCGGCAACTCGGTCCTGCTGCACACCTGGGAGGGGCTGGGCATCGAGGTGTTCACGGCCCTGTCGATCCGCTGGCTGGGGACCGTGCAGCAGTCCTTCGCGGAGGAGCACGAGGAACTGGTGGCCGCCTTCCGCCGCCGCGACCCCCGGATCGCCGACCTCGTGAAGGCCCACGTCCTGGGCTGCGCACCGCGTCCGGACGCCGCCGCCTGAGCGCCCCACTCGCCATTCGAGCGGTTCTCCACCCCGCCTGACCTGCGATTCCACGGCACCCGGTGTCGTGGACCCGGCCAATCTTGTGGCACTGCGTGCCGACTTTCGCCGGTTGGGCAAGTTTTACCGCTCACCCCTTTGATCGATCATCGATCAGGGGGTTACAGTCGCCGCGGGCCTCTTACCCGAGGTTCCACCCTGCCCTGTCCTGCCAAAGACCCAAGGGCACCCGCATCCGCGCGCACCCGCGCGCACCGCACCCCTTCGACTGAGGAAGGCGGCGACATGACCGACCCCCACGCCATCGCCCCTAGCGCGCTGGACCAGCTCCCCGACCGTGACCGCGAGGAGACCGCCGAATGGCAGGCCTCCCTGGACGCGGTCACCGAGGCGGCCGGCCCGCACCGTGCCGCGTACCTGATGCGCCGCACCCTGGAGCGTGCAGAGGGGGCCGGGGTCTCGCTGCCCAAGCTCCTCGAGACCGACTACATCAACACCATCCCCACCGCCGCGGAGCCCGAGGTTCCCGGTGACGCGGCGATGGAGGGCCGGATCACGGCCTGGAACCGCTGGAACGCGGCCGCCATGGTGACCCGCGGCAGCAAGTACGGCGTCGGCGGCCACATCGCCACCTTCGCCTCGGCGGCCTGGCTCTACGAGACCGGCTTCAACCACTTCTTCAAGGGCAAGGAGTCCCCCGAGGCTCCCGGCTCCGGCGACCAGATCTACGTACAGGGCCACGCCTCCCCCGGCGTCTACGCCCGCGCCTTCCTGGACGGCCGCCTCACCGAGGCGCACCTGGACAACTTCCGCCGTGAGTCCGGCGGCGAGGGCCTGCCCTCCTACCCGCACCCGCGCCGTCTGCCCTGGCTGTGGGAGTTCCCCACGGTCTCCATGGGTCTGGGCCCGCTGTCCGCGATCTACCAGGCGCGGTTCAACCGCTACCTGACCAACCGCGGCATCAAGGACGTCTCCGCCTCGCACGTGTGGGCGTTCCTCGGTGACGGCGAGATGGACGAGCCGGAGTCGACGGCGGCACTCGCGCTGGCGGCCCGCGAGGGTCTGGACAACCTGACCTTCGTCATCAACTGCAACCTGCAGCGCCTGGACGGCCCGGTCCGCGCCAACTTCAAGATCGTGCAGGAGCTGGAGGCCCAGTTCCGCGGCGCCGGCTGGAACGTCGTGAAGACGCTGTGGGGCTCCGCCTGGGACGAGCTGCTCCAGCTCGACACCACGGGCGCGCTGGTCCGCCGGCTGCGCGAGGTCCCGGACGCCCAGGTCCAGACGTACCAGACCCGGGACGCCGCCTACATCCGCGAGGACTTCTTCGGCAAGGACCCGGCGCTCGCCGAGATGGCGAAGCTGCTGAGCGACGACAAGATCCTCGACGTCTTCCACTTCTCCCGCGGCGGCCACGAGCCCCGCAAGGTGTACGCCGCGTACAAGGCCGCCGTGGAGTTCAAGGGCGCCCCCACGGTGATCCTGGCGCAGACGGTCAAGGGCCACACGCTCGGCGAGGGCTTCGCGTCCAAGAACGCCAACCACCAGATGAAGAAGCTCTCCACCGACGAGTTCAAGGCGATGCGCGACCGCCTGGACCTGCCGATCAAGGACAGCGACTTCGTCGACGGCGTCGTCCCCTACGGCCACCCGGGCGAGAACTCCGCCGAGGTCCGCTACCTGCAGGAGCGCCGTGCGGCGCTCGGCGGTCCGGCCCCGGCCCGCCGCGTCCACCCGCTGGCCCCGCTGCCGGCCCCCGCGGAGAAGGCGTTCACCTCCTTCGACAAGGGCTCCGGCTCGCAGAACGTCGCCACCACGATGGCGTTCGTCCGGCTGGTCAAGGACCTGGTCCGGGACAAGGAGACCGGGAAGCGCTGGGTGCCGATCGTCCCCGACGAGGCGCGCACCTTCGGCATGGAGTCGCTCTTCCCGTCGCTCGGCATCTACTCCCCCAAGGGGCAGACGTACGAGCCGGTCGACCGCGACCAGCTGATGTACTACAAGGAGGCCAAGAACGGCCAGATCCTCAACGAGGGGATCACCGAGGCCGGCTCCATGGCCGACTTCATCGCCGCCGCGACCGCGTACTCCACGCACGGCGAGGCGATGATCCCGTTCTACATCTTCTACTCGATGTTCGGCTGGCAGCGCACGGCCGACCAGATGTGGCAGCTCGGCGACCAGCTCGGCCGCGGCTTCCTCGTCGGCGCCACCGCCGGCCGCACCACCCTGACCGGTGAGGGCCTGCAGCACGCCGACGGCCACTCCCCGGTCATCGCGGCCACCAACCCGGCCGCCCTCTCCTACGACCCGGCCTTCGCCTACGAGGTCGCGGCCATCGTCAAGGAGGGCCTGCGCCGCATGTACGGTGAGGCCGCGCCGGGTGAGGACCAGGACGTCTTCTACTACCTCACCGTCTACAACGAGCCGCTGCCGCAGCCGGCCAAGCCGGCCGTCGGCGGGATCGACGAGGGCATCGTCAAGGGCCTCTACCGCTTCAACACGGCGGAGACGGCCGGCCTCTCCCCCGTCGCCAACGCCCCGCGCATCCAGCTGCTGGGCTCCGGCACGGCGATCCACTGGGCGCTCAAGGCCCAGCGGATGCTCTCCGAGGACTGGGGGGTGGCCGCCGACGTGTGGTCCGCGACGTCCTGGACGGAGCTGCGCCGCGACGCGCTGGAGGCCGACGAGGCCCTGCTGCGCGGCGAGGAGCGGGTGCCGTTCCTCCGTCAGGCGCTGGCCGGCGCCCAGGGCCCGGTGCTCGCCGTGTCCGACTACATGCGCCAGGTCCCGGACCAGATCGCGCAGTGGGTGGAGCAGGACTGGTCCTCGCTGGGCGCTGACGGCTTCGGCCTCTCCGACACCCGTGACGCGGCCCGCCGCCACTTCGGCGTCGACGCCGAGTCGATCGTGGTGGCCGCGCTGGCCCAGCTCGCCCGCCGCGGCGAGGTCAAGGCCACGGCCGTCAAGGAGGCCCGCGAGCGGTACGGCCTGTAAAGGTCCCGTGCCGATCAGGGGTTGATCGAGCAAGGACGGAGGGGGACGGCGGGATTCCGCCGTCCCCCTCCGTCGTGCCCGGGTGCGACCGGCCGCTCCAGGGACGATGCTTGGTTCCGTGATGGACGAAGCGGAGTTCTGGCAACTGGTGGACGGCGCCCGCGAGGAGGCCGAGGGCGATCCGGAGGAGCAGGCCGACCTCCTGGTGGAGCGGCTCGTGCGGCTCGACCCGGAGTCGGTGCTCGACTTCGCCCGCCACTTCGAGTCGCGCTACGACCGGGCCTTCCGCCAGGACCTGTGGGGCGCCGCCGCGATCCTGCTGGACGGCGCCGACGACGACGCCTTCGACCGGTTCCGCTGCTGGCTCATCGGCCAGGGCCGTGAGGTCTTCGAGGGCGCGCTGCACGACCCGGACGCGCTGGCGGACCTCCTGGACGACTTCGACGAGGAGATCGACGGCGACGGCGAGGAGCTGGGGTACGCCGCGGACGAGGCGTACGAGCAGCTGACCGGCCTGGTCACCCCCGACCTCGGCCTGTCCGCCCCGCCCCCGCGGCCGCAGGGCGAGCCGCTCGACCTGGGGGACGACGAGGCCCTTGCGGAGCGGTTCCCGCGCCTGTGGGAACGCTTCGTCGAGGGGGACGGGGACTGAACCCGAGCGCCGTCCTCACGCGGGCCGTCCCGGCGGCCTCGTGAAGGTGCCCCGCGCGCGCAGGGCGGCCCGCGCCCGGGCGGCCCGCCCGCCTGCGGTGCTGCCGCGCGGCGCGGTCATGCCGCCGGTGCTCACGTCTGCCGTCCCTGGAGCTGTGCGGCACGCTCCCGGATCAGCGGCAGGTGCGCCTTGAGCGCCGCGCCGGGGCACGTGGTCCGGTACCCGTCGTCGTGCCCGGCGATCGCCGGCAGCTCCGCCGTCTCGCCCTTCTCGAACCGGCTTTGGCCGTTGCTGGACACCAGCCGCACGTCGCCCCGCGGGTCGATGTCGGAGAGCCCCAGCTTCCAGGCCGCGAGCCGCGCGATGGCCTCGGTCATCGCCTCCGGCACCTCGGCGCCCTGGGTGAAGGTGCCGATGGCGGCGACGCCGACGGTGCGGTGGTTGAACCCCTGCGTGTGCGCGCCGGTCACCGCCCGCCCGGAGCCGCCGGCCCGGCCCTCGTAGATGGTGCCGCAGCGGTCGACGAGGAAGTTGTAGCCGATGTCGTCCCAGTGCCGGCCGGCCGTCTGGTCGGCGCTGATGGTGCGGATGATGCCCGGGCTGTCGGCGCAGTCGTAGCCGTTGGGCGAGTCGGTGTGGTGCACGAAGACGGCGACCACCTTGTCGTCGTACTTCGGCGGGGGCTTGGTCCGCTCCCGTTCCCGGTCCTGCCCGGCCTCCCGGGCGTGCCGCTCGTCGCCCGGTTTCAGCCAGGCCGACCGCGGCACGATCTTCGGCTGGGGCGCGCCGTACCGGTGCCCGCTGGGTGCGGCCGGCCCGCGCGGCATCGCCCGGTCCTCGCTCCGCCCCTGCAGTGCCAGCACGAACAGCAGCACCATCACGGCGATCAGCGGCGGCGCCACCACCTCGAGGCTCGGCCGCCCGCGCCTGCCACCACGCCCCCCGCGGCGCCCGGGCCCACGGGGCCCCCGGCCCTGGCCCGGCCTCCGGAACAGCTCCCGGACACGGGCCACGACCTCGGCGGATATACGGGAGGCGCGCATGCGTCCACTCTCCGCGCCGCCCACGACGCCCGCGATCGGTGAGGTCCGCGCGGGTGACGGGAGCGGCCGGGGTGCGCGGTCCGGAACGCCCCCGCGACACGAGAGGTGGCGGGTCGGTCCGTGCGGGAAGCCCGCGGGCGCGAAGGCGGGGGACGCGAGGGCGCCGGGCCCTGGCCGGCTCCGGCTCGGCCCCGGTCAGACGGGCTCCGTCAGGGCCTTCCTCAGGCGCTCCAGGCGGAGGCGGTTCTCCGTCAGCTGGTCCGGGTCGTCGATCGGCACGCGCACGGAGATCTGCGTCGACGGCAGGTCGTGCACCGTCACCTCCAGCGGGTCCTCCGGCACCACCTCCAGCCAGGCGCTGCGGTCACCGGCCGGCCACTCGACGCCCCACTCCTCCTCGTCCTCGGCCTCGAACGCTTGGAGCGCGTCGAGGCAGCGCTCCCACTCGTCCAGGTCCTCGAGCGAGACCGTCAGGCCCACCTGCCCGTTCACGAAGCCACTCCGCACGACGATCCGGGCCTCGTAGTACCGCTCGTCGCCACTGCCCCTGAGGGCGAGGTGGTCCACCTCGACGGCCACGCTCTGCGCCCGGTCCTGGAACCGCAGCAGGTCGAGCGTGGCCGGGGTGTCGCCGCCGGCCGTCACAGGAAGCGGCCCATCAGGACGTCGTCGACGTACTTGCCGTCGAGCAGCATCTCCTCGGGGAGGATGCCCTCGACGGTGTAGCCGAGGGAGGAGTAGAGGGCGCGGGCGCGGGCGTTGTGGCCGAGGACGCGGAGGGTGAGGCGGCGGGCTCCTCGGCGGCGGGCCTCGTCCTCGGCTGCGCGCATCAGGGCCTTGCCGAGTCCGAGACCGCGGGCGCGCTCGGCAATGGCCAGGCCCTGGATCTGCTGCACGTGGGCGTTCGCCTCCAGCGGGGTGGAGGGGCTCACCCGGACGTAACCGACGACCTCGCCGTGGAGTTCGCCCACCAGGATGTCGCCCACCGGCTGCCGCTCGCCGAAGAAGGGGCGGCCGGGCGGGGGCGGCGGTGTCACGGCGTGGACGGTGGACCAGGTCTCGCGGTCCAGGCGGGACAACGCCTCGTCGTCCTCCGCGCGGGCGGGACGGATCTGGGGACCTCGGTCAGCGCTGGTTGACATGACCGCACTCTACGGCGGGATCCGCCGGCCCGGGAAAGCGGTTTCCGGCGTCACTCCCGCGCCGCGGCCCTCCCGTCCTGCACGATGGCCCCATGGAAGCGAGTGGAGACCGCGGGAGCGGGACGACGGGGCAGGGTGGGGCG